>NZ_FOGE01000059.1 GCF_900111125.1 Sphingobium sp. YR768 | reverse complement strand
CTCATCTCTACTCCTGTCACGCGGCCATCCTGGCCGCCGTCAGGCAGAAAATCCACTTATCCCGATGTGCAGTTTTGCCAGGCCACCTCTATCCTCTACGATCGTATGAAGACGGCCGTCCTGGGCGAGGATCGCATGTGGATGGATGCCACCGACTTTCATTGGGGGGCAACCGCAATGGTCGCTTGAAGGAAGAAATGCTGATCGAGACGCGCCTGGAACGGCACGCTTCTAATGAGGTCCCGTCGCCGGGACGAGGGCTTGGCAAGATAGTGTGTAGTGCTGTGATGCTTCAGCAAACCACGCTTCCTAGATTGATCTGCCGGTTCTGGATCTGATGGCATGGTGGGGCGGTCTTCGTGCTGACCACGGACAGAAGCATGATCCCGGCGACGAGATAATCATTCAGAGGGACTTGACGAACAAAGGCCCATTACAGAAGCACTTGAGGTGCATATTGTGCTGAACTCTGAATCAATTGGTCTCCCTGGTAAGGAGGCCGTGGATGATGGGTGCATCGATCGAGACGAAGGGCTATGGGCAAGTCCGCGCATGTCCTCGCGTTAACGAACATGGCTTTATGTGGCGCAGCTGCCTGCCTTTGTCGCTCAGCTACGATCATCGCGTGATAAACGGCGCCGACGCGGCACGCTTGGCCCTGGCCGTCCGTGCACATATTAACGGAATCAAATTTACATCGATAGGCAGGCCTGCGGCAGGGCGCGGGCTTTCGTCCTCGGAGCATCGATGCTGCCGACATCATTCCCTCTGCCCTGCCCTGCACAAATGACTCATGGTGGCGCAGCACCGCGCCTGACTTCTTGATAGATCACCTCAGCCGGGCACACTCCCTTCCAATGCCGACTCTTGCGCTCACGAGCCCCGGCTAGAGCTGATCCGCTGATCTGACGTCCGTCGATACAAATCGAGCGCATCAAATTCTGCTCGCATCGATCGGCAGGATCGTCGTCGAGCAGCGACCTGATGCGGCGCCCGATTCAGGTCTCTTCTCGCGCCCGCCAAACGCTCCCGTGTCGTCGAGGCCGTCGCGCTTCCTGGAAAGCGCAAGTCTTAGGTGGCGATCGCGCCGCAATCCGGATGTAGTATCGTACCAACCGCGCCTCGTCGGTCCGACCGAATAACGCCAAAATTTTGCTCGCGACCGCCGTGTTCGCTTGGAGATCAGTCGCCGGCAATTCTCTTTGCTTGGTCGGAGCAAGAACGGCGTAATACGGCCACTCCCGTTCCGTCACATCAGTCCTCGTGTCCATCCGCCGTCGACCGAGATGGTCTGGCCCGTTATATAACTCGCCCGGTCGGAACACAGAAAGGCGCACAGTGCTGCAACCTCGGCCGGCTGACCACGGCGGCCTGCGGTGATGCGGGGTATTGGTTCGTTCATTTCGAGCCCCGAGGCACTTCCTCCGCCCGCCGCAGTCTCGTAGACGCCGGTGTCGATCAAGCCAATGGCCATATTGTTGTATGTAATCCCATATTGCGAGAATTCGTTGGAAATCGTGCGCCCGAGCCCAACTTGCGCCGCACGAGCGGTGTTCGAGAGCACGAGGTCATGCCAGCGATGCGGCTCCTTCATGCAGACCGAACCGACGTTGACAATCCGTCCCCACCCCTTGTCGATCATGTGGGGGGTCGTCGCCCGAGTGAGGAAAACGAGGCTCATGATGAGCTGTTCGTAGACCTCGCGGAACTGTTCGTCGGTTGCAACGCGAAAGCTGTGCGCAAGAGTGGGCATGACATTGGCCACAGCGATATCAGGGCTTCCAACTTCAGACCTTGCTACCGCCACCGCCTGGTCCACCTGATCGGCAATCTTCATATCCGCAACTGCGTAGGAAGCCTTGCCTCCCATCGACCGGATCTGCGCTACGGCCTCCTGAAGCGGACCTTCGCGACGTGCGGTGAGCACGACATGCGCGCCCTCGGCCGCGAGTTCCTTGGCAATTGCCAATCCGATGCCGGCACTCGATCCGCCAATAATCGCTACCTTGTCTTTTAATCCGAATTCCATGTGTCCCACTCCTTCTGCGGCCGTTATTCTTGCGAGATGCGGCTCATCCACCTCTCATATTAGCTGGTGACGCGAGCGGCAGGATCAATCCAAGACCACTTGCCCCTCTCGGCGGATCAATACTCGCCGGTCGTTCTACCAGGCCTGTGCGCGCCGACCAATAACGTATGGTAACGTACTTGTGATATAGCCGAACGCTGCGCGAAGAGAGGCCTTGCCGCCTTCAGGCAACGCCCAATGCCACCTTCAGGTGGCCGATGCGTACAGGGTAATAGGCCTCAAGCCCGGCATTCACCGACGCTGCGTGCGGTGCATCATCAGGAAGCCCTGACATCCAAGTGAGGCTGGTTCTGTTTGGTCCCTCGGAAGCCAAAGTCATGGATCCGCTCGCACCGATTACCGGGGGCCGGGAACTGTCGACAACGAGGTATCCCAGGACGTGATGGTCGTTATCGAGCGCGGTAAGCTCCTCGACGGCCGACCAGTCCGCGAAATAGACTGAACGCCGGGCGCTAATTCCTTCGCCTTCCATCTCGCAGCGTTCCAGCAAAGGGTGCCACCGCATCAGGCCGCCAAAATCGCTGATCAGTGCCCAAATCTGCTCAATCGGCGCATCAATAATCGCATGAACGGATACTGGCATCTTAAATCTCCTTGGCCGCGGCAGTAGCCGCTGGTGCCTGCTGTGCGGTAGCCTGAGAACCTCCAGCGCATATCATTTGCGCAGTCACAGCCCACGCACTACTTAGCTTCCGCCTTGGCATTAGTCTGCACGGCCGGACGCGTGAAGTAGGAACGTTACACGAGCTATTGGCGTCCCGACTCCCAATTACGCCGTGGATTCTGATGGCGCTCTGCAGCCGGAATTGTTGGAGAGAAATATCTGCCACAGCGCCTAGCTCAGAGATACCGGCATTGTTTACAAGAGGGTCGACTTGCCGTTTTATAGTTATCCAGTTGCTCACAGCCTTATTGCCGCCAGCTTCGTCGATGACATGGAGCTGCTGGCCATCGAACTCGGGACAATCGCCACACAATTCGGCCAAGCGATCGGCGATCGCAACTGAGTCGATATCGGTCAGCACCAACTTCGTACTCTTGGCACTGAGCCGGCACGCGCTAGCGAAACCGATACTCGCCCGCACACGGCCGCAGTAATCAAGGTCGCATTGATCGCGATTGGGCCCATTAGCATCCTCTTGAAACTGATTATCTTATATGTATTTCGCTTGCGAACAATATCGTCAACCCCATTTTTCCAAATTCGCACGGGGCTACAACCCGCCGAGGCCTTTCGAATATACGCGCGATCCGGTTTCATGAGCGTTAAGAAACTGATACAGAAGGATGGTCTGTTACTGTCTGCGGGGCAGGCCTTACACCCGCTTTTGAGACATCGGGCAGCAAACTAGTGGATTGATTTTGACATTCGCATCACAGGGCATCCGCGAATGTCAAAATCATAAAATCCACTAAAACCATATAGTTGCTAGTGATCCTGAAAGATTCTGACATTTGCTCCTGACCTTGCCCAAAGGGATGGAAATGTCAGAATCGGACCACTAGGTAAGTTGGGCACCTTTCACACAGCAGTGACGTGATCGACGATTGCGAAGCGCTTTTTTGGTGCCCGCGCGCATATCATGTGGGCGGAGATGCCAAGCAGAGGATTGCCGTGCCTACCGGATCATCGCGGCGCACTTGCGATCGACATTCATCGCCTAGTGGATCCCGGAAGGTAGCCTCAGGGCCGTCCACCATCTACTCGGATCAGCGAGCCGGTGGTGAAACTCGACTGGTCGCTCGCTAGATAGAGCATCGCGGTCACGATCTCTTCGGGTTTGCCATACCGCCCGGCGATCGCAGTAGTTTGCGCCTCACGTTCGGCTGGCCAATGCTCTGCAACGTCAGTGCGGAACGACCCAGGGACTATCGCGTTCAAGCGCACAGTGGGTCCAAATTCGATAGCCTGCGCGAAAGTAAGCGCGTTGAGCGCGGCTTTTGCGCCCGCATAGGGCGCATAGCCGTAATGCGGACGCAACGCCCCCATGCTACTGATATTGATTATGGAGCCGCCGCCAGCCGCCTTCATTCGCTCGCCCACGAGCGCGCTCAGCCGGTACGGGCCTTTGAAGTTGAGCGCCAACACCGAATCCACCAATGCTTCCGGCGTCGCAGCGGAACTATCAAGCAAGGGTGACATTCCGGCATTATTGATGAGGATGTCAATTCGCTCGAAAGCCGCATAGGCGCGCTCCACGAGGATATCGATTTCGCTCCAGCGGCCGACATGACAAGCAATCGTCTCGACCTTGCGACCGAGTGCTCGGATCGGCGCGGCCGCGTCTTCGAGAATGTCCAGCTTGCGGCTAGCGAGCACTAGGTCGGCGCCGCGTTCAGCGAGCGCACGGCTCATCTCGAGGCCCAAACCGCGACCTCCTCCCGTAACAAGAGCGACCTTGCCGGTGAAGTCAAAAGGATCGCGGTTCATATGTGCCCTTCAATCTTCATATCTTCGCTTTTCAGCGCCAAGTAGGAACAGTTCCAGCCAAATTTCATGTGCATCGTCTCCGTATCAACCGCTTTGGGCTCCTGGCCATCGGCTATCGATCCTCCGGTACGTGCGGATCTTCTTTACTGATCGCAAAAGGCTGCGTTGACAACGGACCCCCAAGAGCAGAAGGAATAAGTACGCTTGCGATCGAATCGTGCAAGTTTATTATGGAGAGCATATGATCGGTTACGTCTTGCTGGGGACAAATGACCTAGCCGCAGCGCGCCGCTTCTATGACCCGCTGATCGCCGAGATTGGTGGAAAAATCGTTGCTGAACAACCTCATCGCGTTTTCTATGGGACCGATCTGTCGCAACCCATGCTGGGTATAACCCTGCCCTTCGATGGCGCCGAGGCAACTGTAGGCAATGGTACGATGGTCGCGCTTCCCGTCGCCTCGCGCGACGAAGTTGATCGCATTCACGTCAAGGCTCTCGAACTCGGCGCCACCGATGATGGTGCACCGGCTTGCCGTTTCGATCCGGAACTTGGCTTGTATTTTTCCTATGCGCGTGATCCAGATGGCAACAAACTGGCCTTTTTCAAGATCGGCCCTGCCTGATCCTTTTCGAGCACGGTCGCCCTTCCGCACGACGGACATGACAACCATGGTCGATCATCGACCACACAAGCAGGAGACAGGATCTTGGAAGCGAATTTCCCGAGACCCGATGCGCAAACTTTGTTGGAGATATACCGCAAGGCGACGCTCATCCGGCGAAATGACGACCGCGCGCACAAGGTCATCCGCTCCGGCCGTATGGTGATGCCTTTCTACAGCACGAAAGGGCAGGAAATCATTCCGTCGGCGCTGTCAGTAAGCCTGAACGCCGACGATTATATCTGCACTATCTACCGCGGCATTCACGATTCACTGGCGAAGGGCCTGTCGCTCAAGAAGCTGTGGGCGGAACTTGGCGGCCGAGTAACTGGTTCGTGCAAGGGCAAAGGCGGCCCCATGCATATTACCGACCCCTCGATCGGCATTATGGTGACGACGGGAATCGTCGGCAGCACGATGCCCATCGCCAACGGGCTTGCCTGGGCATCAAAACTTTCAGGCAACAAGCGGGTCACCATTGCCAATTTTGGTGATGGAGCGTCAAACATCGGTGCGTTCCATGAGGCTCTGAACCTCGCCTCGCTTTGGAAATTGCCAGTGATCTTCATGTGCCAGAACAACCGCTTTGCCGAACACACAACATTTGCGGACTGTACGGCGGTAGACAAGGTATCAACGCGCGCAAGCAGCTACTCGATGCCAGGCTACACAATCGACGGTAACGACCCCGACGAGATGTACGGCACCGCTCGCATCGCGATCGAGCGCGCTCGTGCCGGCGAGGGGCCAACGCTGATCGAAGCGATGACCTATCGCCATAATGGCCATGTCTTCGGCGACGATGGCCATTACATGGATGCCGAAGAGCGAGCGGCCGCAATCGCGGCCGATCCTCTGCCTAAGCTGCGCGCTCGGCTCATTTACGACGGGATAGCGAGCGAAGACGAGATCAAGGCCATCGAGGACGGGTTTGAGCGAGAGTTGGATGAGGCAATCAACGAGGCCCTCGCATCGCCCTATCCCGCCCTGGAAGAAATGAAGCGTGACATCTTTGCGCACGAGATCGGGTAAGAACATGGCAGATATTGAAAAGCTCACAATGTTTCAGGCCATCGGTGTCGCTCTCGACGATGCGATGGCGGCCGATGACAAGGTTCTGGTGCTGGGCGAGGATGTCGCCGACAAGCAGGGCGGGGGCGTCATGGGGGTCACCAAGGGCCTGTCGGCAAAATATGGCGACCACCGCGTCCGCTCGACGCCGATCGCCGAACAGGCAATCACGGGGGCGGCCATTGGCGCGGCTCTCGCCGGCTATAAGCCGGTCGCCGAGATCATGCTTATGAACTTCGTTACTGTGGCAATGGACATGCTCGTAAACCATGCGGCAAAGCTGCGCTTCATGTCGGGTGGGCAGACCAGCGTGCCGATCGTTGTGCGCACGGTTACCGGGTCGGGCTTTTCGCTCGGAGGACAGCACAGCGATCATCTCGAAGCTTGGTTCGCACATGTCGGCGGCATCAAGGTTATCGCCCCCTCCAATCCCGCAGATGCCTATGGCCTGATGCTCTCCGCGATCGACGAACCTGATCCGGTCCTCTTTGTCGAAAATCTGATTATCGGCACGAGCGGCGCCGCCGCGATCGGTCCACGCAACGTGCGCATCCCTATCGGCAAGGCAAGCGTACCTCGTGAAGGTACTGACGTGACCGTCGTCGCTTACTCGCGGATGGTTGTCGAAGCGCTTTCGGCCGCTGCGACGTTGGAGAAGGAGGGCATCTCGGTCGAGGTGGTCGATCTGCGCACGGTGTCGCCTTGGGATCATGAGACCGTGATCGCTTCGGTGGCCAAGACCCGGCGTGCCCTCGTGGTGCAGGAAGCGCCTCGCGAGTTCGGCGTCGGTGCCGAGGTTGCAGCGGAAATCAACGAAGTGCTTTTCCGCGATCTCAGGGCACCGGTCGCACGACTGGGTGGAGCGAAATGTCCGGTACCGTTCTCTTCGCCGCTCGAGCAGGCCTTCGCTCCGAATCCCGCACGAATCGCGGATGTGATTCGTGCACTGGTCGACAAAGAATTTAGATAATCTGGAGGCTTATATGGCTACCGACATCATCTTGCCGAAGATCGGCTTCTCCATGAACGACGCCGTTTTGGCCGAATGGCTCGTCGCCAATGGTGGCGAAATAAAAGAAGGCGACCCACTTTATACAATCGAGAGCGACAAATCGACGCAGGAGATTGAAAGTCCAGCATCGGGCATGCTCGAAATCTTGAAGCCGGTTGGTGAGACCTATGACGTGGGCACCGTTTTGGGCCGGATCGCCTAACGACGTGGCTTCTCCATAAATACTGATCGGAGCATGTCATTGACGTCGAATAGGTGCGATAGCCGGTGAGTTATTACGGCAGCCTGGGCAGCGATAGCGATGCGGGCGGCGAGACCGTTCGCATCCGCGTTTGTGACGCCGAAGAGGTCGAAGTAGGCCGCTATCGCTGCTTTAGCGAAGGCAAACTCTCCTTTCTTCTGTGCAACGTCAAAGGCGTCGTGCACGCAATCATCAACGAGTGCACCCATATGAAGGTGCCACTCGATGGTGGACGCCAGTTCGGAAAGGACTTTATCTGTCCCGTGCATGGCGCGCGGTTCGACATCGCCAGCGGTAAGGCACTGGCAGGCGCCGCCGTGGCCAGACTGAAGACCTTTCCGGCAACGATAGAAGGCGGCGTTGTGGTTGTTGAATTGCCGACGGCAGCGATCGGCCGCACGGACTAGAGCGGTTTTCGATCATTCTGGTTCATAGCCACATGATCTGAAGTAGTTGGCGCATTCTTGGGGTTGGAAGATATCGACGAGATTACCGATGAGGCTCCATAGGCCGCTGACCGTTCGCTCACCCGCTTTACGGAGCATAGCCTTGAGGCGGGAGAACGCTTTCTCGATCGGGTTGAAGTCGGGGCTGTAGGGTGGGAGAAAGCGCATGGTGGCGCCTGCCGCCTCGATGAGCACCTGCACCGATGCGCGCTTGTGGCTCGACAGGTTGTCCATGATGACGACGTCGCCGAGCCGCAGTTCCGGGACGAGGACCTGAGCGACGTAGGCTTCGAACCAGTCGCCGTTGATGGGACCGTCAAGTACCATGGGTGCGACCATGCCCGTCATGCGCAGGCCGGCGACCAGGGTGGTGGTCTTGCGGTGGCCATGCGGGAAGCCCATCCGCAACCGCTCGCCTTTCCGGCAACGACCGTGGCTGCGGGTCATATTGGTCGCAGTCCAGGTTTCGTCGATGAAGACCAGGCGCTCCGGTTCAAGATTGAGTTGACCCTCGCACCAGTCATGACGCTGCTTCAGAACGTCGGGTCGATCTTGCTCTATCGCATGGCCTGTCTTTTTTTGCGCGTCAGTCCACGGCGAACAAAAAAGCGATGTAGCCCGGCAACGGAAACGTCCATGCCCTTGTCCGCAAGCCCCAGACGAAGTTCTTCGAGGGTGATGTCCCTGCGCTCCTCCCAAATGGCCAGAATGTCCGCTGCCCGCTCTTCCATCCGCCGCGAGCGCATATCCCCGCCGCGCGGCTTTGGGGCAATGTCACCCGTCTCGCGCTGCTGTGCTCGCCAGCGGACCGCCGTTGATGGTGCTACACCGAACCGGCCTGCCGCAGCACGGCAACTCGATCCACTATCCACTGCTGCCAAAAGCCGAGTGCGCAAATCCATCGAAAGAGCCATCCATGCCGGCCTCCTTCACCAGCACGGATTCTGAATCAGAAATCGCGCCCGAAGGGAATCCCATGCCGATTCAGAACGGTCGAAAACCGCTCTAAAAGATAGTCGCCGACGCTGCTCTATCCAGCCGACCGCGCCGCAAGAGCCATGCTACGAGAGAGGATGAGCAATGAAACTCGGTGTATCCGTTCCGTACGCATCCGGTGAGGACCGCGGTTACTGGGGGTTTGCTGGGGGATTTGGCATCTTACTTGCCGAGGAAGGCCTCGACGCCTTCTTGAGCGAGCACATCGCGGAATGCAGCATCGGCATCGCGGTCGGTGGGGAATAGATTGTCCCAGACCGTCGAGGTGCCGTGCTCGTTGACGACCTCGAGGGACCAACCGCGCTCGGTA
This sequence comes from Sphingobium sp. YR768, assembly GCF_900111125.1. Classification (GTDB taxonomy): domain Bacteria; phylum Pseudomonadota; class Alphaproteobacteria; order Sphingomonadales; family Sphingomonadaceae; genus Sphingobium. The sequence continues at coordinate 473 of NZ_FOGE01000059.1, read as the reverse complement.
GCGAGCCGCACGATGTTGATGGTCAGCCTTACGCCCGCCTGTTCGATGGACCGGCAGAGAGAGGATTCAATCAGTTCGGGTTGCGGGCCAAATTCCATGCCGTGATGCTATGAGATCACGGCTCCAGCTTCAACGCTGTTGGTTTCCAATTCCATGGGAGTAGATCGCCAAGCCGATTAGCCGGATGACCGGCGATGCGGGCGAGGACGTCAGCGAGCCAAGCCTGGGGATCGACGTCGTTGAGGCGACAGCTCTGAATGAGTGAAAACATGATGGCGGCGCGCTGACCGCCGCGATCGGAGCCGCAAAATAGCCATGCTTTCCGCCCGAGTGGCACACAGCGCAGCGCCCGTTCCGCTGCGTTGTTCGTGAGGCCTACAGAGGTGGCCGGGTTTGTCTGAACAGGGATCGGCAACGGTTAAGTGGATCGTCTGCCGGGTTCCTTGCCTTGCCAATATGGGGCGTCATGCAGG
>NZ_FOGE01000046.1 GCF_900111125.1 Sphingobium sp. YR768 | reverse complement strand
GGTGAGAAGCCTAACCGCCTGTCGCGAGGATGGTGCTTTCCAGCGCGGGTGTCTGATGGATGGCGCTGTAGGCGGCGACAGGCCATCGCGTAACCGAGCCTTGATCCAGCGACGAAAGCTGCGCGCTTCGCCACGATAGCCGAGCCCGCACACCTCGCGATAGAACTGAGTGGCATTGCGACAGCCTTTCTCCCAGCGCGAAACGAGATATGTTTCGAAGGCGTTCGCGGGGTGACGCGATGCGCGTTCCGTATGCATCCGGTGAAGCTTGCTCTACCCACCAGTGGTCGCGTGCGTGATTCCGCCTGCCGCGTGCCCGTTGCCTGGCTGGAATCACCCATGATTCATTCTCCGGCACCTTCGGAAGGTGAGGTGCCGGGATGGAACATAGCGGCGTGGAAAAGGAAACGGTCGATTCCAATTTGGGTGACGCGCGGCTGAACCGACGACTTGAAGCGATCCTTGCCCTTGCTCCCGGTTCCTTATTTCCACGTCGTCGTTTAATCGCACCTCATGAGTCAAGCCCTCAAGGCATAGGTGGTCGTTGCGTGGCTGAGGCCCGCCATCATATTTAAGCGAATGCTCAAGATTTCGGCGAGAGTATGCCGGGTGCAGGGTCGTTTGCGCGGTCGAGACATGTCGCCGCAGGATGGAAATTCGCGGGCCGGGATCTTCCAATGAGTTCACCGCAATCTGCTCGCGAGGAGCAATTGCAAGACGTGAAACGGAATGATCCTGTCCACGCCCCGGCAGGGACGTCTCGCGCGCCAAACTGACGACGCGATCTCGAGCAGGATAAAGGCTGTTTCCTTTTCAGTTCGATCAGGCAGCTACTACCGGTGACCGATCGAAAAGTTCGCCAGACTTCAGCATGGTATGCATTATGACCGACAGCTTGGGGGCCACCGCAGTCGCGGCGCGCTTGAAGCCGATCTTCTCCCTGAGCTTTAGGCCCCAGCGGCGTAATTCGCTGTCGGCATGTGCGCGTGTGAGAATCACGGTCGCCGCTTCGTAAAGCAGGCTGCGCAGATGGCTGTCACCACGCCGTGAGATATGCTCAGCGTTGGAAGATCGAACTCTTCCACAAGATACTCAAATCTGGCTGCCGAGCCGAGGATGCGCGGCTGCGGACCGCCGAACGCCTCGCCAATCTGATCGCCATATTCTGCATTCTGTCATGGCGCATGTTTTGGATGACCATGATCAATCGCGCCGCTCCTGACGCATCGCCTCGGCTGGTCCTGACCGATGTCGAAATTACCCTGATCGACCGCCTCGCAGCTTCCCGAAAGAATGAACCGCCAGGCAGAACCCTTTCCGACTATCTAATCCAAATCGCCCGGCTCGGAGGCCATCTTGCGCGAGCTCATGATCCGCCGCCTGGCAACATCGTCATCTGGAGAGGATGGTCTCGCCTGATGGACATCAAAATCGGTGCTAACGTCAGCCGCAACACTTGTGGGTAATTGAAAGCGTCAGACCTCGCTTACACAGGAATCTGCACTGGAGAGTCATCATGAACACACGATCGAAATGGCCTTTTCCAAACTCAAGGCTATCCTGCGTAAGGCTGCCGCACGAACTGTTGCCGACCTGTGGGATGCGATCCGCGACGCCCTGCCACGCTTCACCCCAATGGAATGCGCCAACTACTTCTCTGCCGCCGGGTATGAACCAGAATGATCGGATTTTGCTCTAGCTGATAGACGAAGTCGGAAAGAACTGGGACAAGGGCCCTCCGCAATAATGTTGGCGACCGCAAAGGGCGGCAGGAACGCAAACCAGCGCCACGCGCAGCCAGTTCGATCAGCGGAGCGATCGTGCTCGCAGTCATCGTCTTTGGCAGTCCTGCAGGCAGGACATGCACCGCTCAGTCGTGAATCCTCACGTGCCGAGACAACAACAGATTCGACTACTCTATCTCCATACGAAGCCCAGCGATAAAGATGTTGGCAGCCATCATGGCGATCTCGGAACCCGATATAGGGCCGCTCTGATTGAGCCAGGTATGCGTAAAGTTGAGCATTCCAAAAAACATCATCGTCAACGCCCGACGATGAGGCTTGTCGTTCGCGAGATCAGGCCGCGCCTCCAGGAGCAGCCTGTCCATGATATCGAGAAGCTGGCGCTGATGTTCGACAATCATGCTGCGGCGCTCATCGGGTAAGTTGCCAAGCTCATTCAGGAGCACTTTCTGGTTCGGCTCCGCGCCGGCGTAGAGGTTCATCAAGGCAACAGCGATGGCTCGGATCCGATCCTCTGCCGACGCGGGTCCCGCTTCGATTTCCCGTGCCGCCTTCACCAAGCTCTGGACGTGCGAATCCATGACATCGAACAGAATGTCTTCTTTCGATGGGTAATAATGATAGATAAGTGACTTGGATGTCTTGCAGGCAGCAGCAATCTCCGACACCGATGCTCCGAGAAAGCCACGGCGCGCGTACAGCCTGGCGGCCGTCGCCATAATTGCTTCGCGCCGCTTTTCGAAATCTGCTGCCTGCGTCCGTGCCATCGCGTGAGTGCATCCCTGTGAAAACAAATGCAGCGTTAGGCGATTACAACCGGCAGTTCCATGGACATGGTGCTGTCGATGGAGCCATCAGCTTTCCGGCGTGACCGCCAGCAAGGTGAATTTGCCCTTGGCGAAGCTCATCGCATCCTTGCCGGCAGCGCGATTTTCGGGCGATGCCATGGCCAGATCGAATGCCGCCTTGTCGGCGAAATGCAGCTCCGTGATGATGAAATATGGTGAAGCCCCGCTTATCAAATTTGCATCCACCCGATTGACCACGGCCCTTTCAAGCCCTGGGATCGTGCGTGCCAGTGGCATGTGAACATCATTATAGCGCGTCAGAAATGCATCTTCATCGTCGGGCTGTGCGTAGAGGATCAGCAATTTGGTCGACATGAGCAGTCCCTTCAATTGGCGTTCATTGTGAGGAGTTCGTAAGTCGCGACTGGCTCATCGTCCTGGTTCGTCACGAGCGCATCCCAGCGGACTTCACCATATTCCTCGTTGCGCCGACTCTTTGCCTTTGCTGTCAGTTGGACGGCTATGGTATCGCCCGGAGAAACGGGCTTGATGAACCGCAAGGTGTCGAGCCCGGTGTTGGCGAGCACGGGACCCGGTGCGGGGTCGACGAATAGCCCCGCCGCGAACGACAGGATCAGATATCCATGCGCGACACGCCCCGGGAAGAACGGGTTTGCGGCCGCCGCCTCCTCGTCCATGTGCGCATAGAAGGTGTCCCCGGTGAACTCCGCGAAATGCTCGATATCTTCGAGCGTGATCGTTCGCGACTTGGTCGTGATCGACTTCCCGATCTCGAGGGAATTGAAGCCTAGGCGGAAGGGATGCGGCGCATCGCTCTCGCGCGCTGTGCCGCTAATCCACCGGTGACCGATCGCCGACAGCATCCGCGGACTGCCCTGGAGCGCGGTGCGCTGCATATAATGATGCACGCCGCGGATCCCGCCCATCTCCTCGCCACCACCGGCGCGGCCTGGGCCGCCATGGACAAGCCCAGGCAAAGGCGAACCATGCCCAGTGGATTCCCGGGCACAGTCACGGTCTGCGATCAGCACGCGGCCGTGATAGGCACCTGCGCCCATTACGACGGCGCTCGCGACTTCGGTGTCGTAGGTGAACAGCGACATCACGAGCGAGCCCTGTCCGCGGTTGCAGAGGCGGATCGCGTCTTCGAGGTCGGCATAAGGCATGAGCGTTGACACGGGGCCGAACGCCTCCCTGTCATGGACGATCGACGCATCCCACGGCGCGTCGCAACGCAGCAGGACCGGAGACATGAACGCGCCGCCCTCGACCGGGGATGTATTCGGATCGCCAAATACGATGCGCGCTTCCGTGGCGAGCTCCGCAATGGCCGCGCGGACGTCGCGCAGTTGGCGCTCGCTTGCGAGCGAACCCATCGTAGTCCCCTCGACGGCCGGATCACCGACAACCACCTTCGCCAAGCGGGCTGAGATGGCGTGTTCGACGTCGTCGATCAGCGCGGCCGGGACGAAAGTACGCCGGATAGCCGTACACTTCTGACCGGCCTTCGTGGTCATTTCGCGGACCACTTCCTTGACGAATATCTCGAACTCGGGCGTCTCCGTGGTGCAATCCGGACCCAGAACGGTTGCGTTAAGACTGTCGCGTTCCGCGACGAAGCGCACGCTCTCTCGCGCAATGACCGGGTGGTTCTGAAGCTTCTGCGCGGTCGCTGCCGAACCGGTAAAGGACACGACATCCTGGCAGGTCAAATGCTCGAGCAGGTCGCCCACCGAGCCCACGATGAACTGCAGTGCGCCTTCGGGGAGCAAGCCGGTTTCCAACATGATCCGAACGCAAGCCTCGGTCACGTAGGACGTGGACGAGGCTGGTTTGACGATGGCGGGGACGCCGGCGAGAAACGTCGGCCCGAGCTTCTCGAGCATACCCCAGCATGGGAAATTGAAGGCGTTGATGTGGATCGCGACCCCCTGCAGGGAAGTAAAGACGTGCTGGCCGACGAAGGTGCCGCGCTTCGACAGTCCCTCGACCGCGCCATCAAGAAGGATGACGTCGTTGGGGAGTTCGCGCCGCCCCTTGGAGGCATAAGCGAACAACGTACCGGCACCGCCTTCGATGTCGATCCAACTATCGCCGCGTGTTGCACCCGTATGCAGGGAGAGCGCGTAGAGTTCCTCCTTGCGCGCCATGATTGCCTCGGCGAGTCCCTTGAGCATCTTGGCGCGTTCGTGAAACGTCATCGCTCGCAGCGCCGGACCGCCAACGGCCCGGGCGTGGGCCGCCATCGCCGCGAAGTCGATGCCGTGGGAGCCGAGCTCAGCGACAGCTTCACCCGTGACCGCGGAGGCGACAGGTTCCAGATTCTGCGCCGCGCCATACCAGGTGCCCGTCACGTAATTCATCAGTTTCAGGGGTTTCATCACACTCTCCGTTGCTGTTCAGCGGCCGAGAAAGGCCGGCTGGCGTTTGGCGAGGAAAGCAGCCACGCCTTCCTGGTAATCGTGCGTGGCGCCAAGGCGGCGCATTGTGTCGCGCTGGAGATCGAGTTCGGCATCGAGGCTGCTGAGCCAGCTCTCCCGGATCAATTTCTTCGTTGCGGCGAGGCCTGCGGTCGGTGCGCTGGCGAATTGGGAAACCAACGCGTCGGCGGTGGCGGCGAGCGCGTCATCATCGACCGCCTTCCAGATCAAGCCCCACTGCGCGGCGATCTCGGCGCTGATGGGCTCTGCTGTCAGCGCCATCCCGAGCGCACGCGCCTGGCCGACCAGTCGCGGCAGCACCCAGCTTCCGCCGCTGTCGGGGATGAGGCCGATCCTGGCGAATGACTGGATGAACTTCGCCGATTTGGCCGCGATCACGATGTCGCAGGCAAGTGCGAGATTGGCACCGGCGCCGGCGGCCACGCCGTTGACAGCGCATACGACAGGCATGGGCAGTGCGACGAGGCGCCGAACCAGCGGATTATAGAAGCGTTCGACCGATTCGCCGAGATCGACCGGCGCGGAACCCGGTGCCACAGCCCGGTCGGAAAGATCCTGGCCCGCGCAAAATCCCCTTCCGGCGCCCGTCAGCAACAGCGTGCGGACGGTCGGATCGGCCTCGATTTGACCCAGAGCATCGGCCACTTCTCCGTGCATGGCGACGGTAAAACTGTTCAGGCGATCCGGCCTGTTCAGCGTCAGCCGAGCGACCCCGTCCGCAACTTCGAACTTGATGCTTTCATAGGCCACGCTGTCTCTCTCCTTGCGATCTCTTGTCTTGGCTTCTAAGGCAGATCGACCGGACGGTCAATTAATAGAGCGGTGGGTTTATGAAGAAGGATGAGGTTTCTCTCAAGGTCACCCAGGCCCTTCGCCAGGGAGAGGGGCCGACCAAGCTTTTGGACATTGTTCTCGAGGGCGTCGGTCCCGGGTGGGCGCGGGCGTCGATGATCCTCACCGATGTCATGCTCAATGGGCACGGCAATGCTCATGGCGGCATGCTCTTTCTGCTGGCCGACACCACGTTCGCCTACGCGTGCAACAGTCACAATGTGATGACCGTGGCGCAGGCAGCTTCGATTACCTTTTTGGCGCCAGGGGCTGCTGGCGAGACCATCCTCGCAGAAGCCTCAGAGTCGGCAATCGCTGGCCGCAGTGGCGTCTACGACGTTCGTCTTACAAGCGCCGACGGACGCGCTGTCGCGATTTTTCAGGGCATTTCCCGCTCGTTGGGCAGGCCTGCTTTACCAGAACTAGAAGGAGTGACTGACGATGGCTGAAGCGTTTATCTGCGACGCGGTTCGCACCCCGATCGGCCGCTATGGCGGAGCGTTGGCCGACGTACGCGCCGATGACCTCGCCGCGATACCGATTCGGGCGCTCAAGGAGCGCAACCCGCATGTGGATTGGACGCGAGTCGATGATACCGTCCTCGGCTGCGCGAATCAGTCGGGGGAGGACAATCGCGACGTGGCGCGGATGGCAGTTCTCCTTGCTGGGCTCGGCGAGGCCGTGCCTGGGACCACCCTCAATCGCTTGTGCGGCTCCGGCATGGATGCGGTCAGCACCGGCGCTCGGGCGATTAAAGCAGGCGAGGCGCATCTCTTCTTGGCCGGCGGCGTCGAAAGCATGACCCGCGCACCGTTCGTCATGCCGAAAGCCGCGAGCGCCTTCGCCCGCGCCGCCGAGATTTACGACACGACGATCGGGTGGCGGTTCGTCAACAAGACGCTGAAGGCGGAGTTCGGGATCGACTCGATGCCAGAGACGGCTGAGAACGTCGCACAGGATTTCCAGATTTCGCGGGCTGATCAGGATGCGTTCGCCGTGCGCAGTCAGGCGCGCGCGGCTCGCGCACAGCAGGACGGCCGTTTCGACGCGGAGATCGTCCCGGTGACGATACCCCAGCGCAAAGGGGAGCCCATCATCGTGGCGCAGGATGAGCATCCTCGCTCGACGTCGATCGAGGCACTGGCGAAGCTGAAGCCGATTGTACGTCCCGATGGTACGGTCACTGCCGGCAACGCCTCGGGTGTCAACGACGGCGCCGCCGCATTGCTCATCGCCTCGGAAGAGGGTGCGCGGGTCCATGGACTGACCCCTCGCGCCAGGATCGTAGCGACCGCCGTGGTGGGGGTCGCTCCCCGCATCATGGGTTTCGGACCGGCGCCCGCGACGCGCGCTGTGCTGGCGAAAGCTGGCCTAACGCTGGCGGACATCGATCTTATCGAGCTCAATGAGGCGTTTGCGTCGCAGGGTCTCGCCGTGCTGCGCGATCTTGGTCTTCCCGACGACGCAGATTTCATCAATCCCAATGGCGGCGCGATTGCACTCGGGCATCCGCTCGGCATGTCCGGCGCTCGCCTGATCCTCACGGCAACTGAAGAGCTTCATCGGATAGGGAAGCGCTATGCTCTTTGCACGATGTGCATCGGCGTGGGGCAGGGTATCGCCACCATTATCGAACGCGTCTGAAGTCACGCCGCTATATCATTGACCGGTCGGTCGGACAATGATATAGCGGCTGCATCATTAGGAAGGATCGAGCATGTACGTTCAGGAGGTCAAAACCGCGTCTCTCGGCGATCGTCCCGTACCGGTCGTTGTCGAGGATCCCGCGCGTCTCGCCGCGTTCGAAGCCCGCGTTGCTGCCGATGAATTCGTCGAGCCCAAGGACTGGATGCCTGAAGCATACCGCAAGACGCTGATCCGTCAGATCTCGCAGCATGCGCATAGCGAGATCGTCGGCATGCTGCCGGAGGGCAACTGGATCGGTCGTGCGCCGACGCTGCGCCGCAAGGCCATTCTGCTCGCCAAGGTGCAAGATGAGGCCGGGCACGGCCTTTACCTTTATTGTGCGGCAGAGACGCTGGGCGTGTCACGCGACCAGATGACGCAGGCGCTGCTCGCCGGCAAAGCGAAATATTCGACGATCTTCAACTATCCGACGCTCACATGGGCGGACATGGGCACGATCGGCTGGCTGGTTGATGGCGCGGCCATCATGAACCAAGTGCCCCTGCAGCGCACCTCCTACGGCCCATATGCACGCGCCATGGTCAGGGTGTGCAAGGAAGAGAGCTTCCACCAGCGGCAGGGCTATGAAGCCGTCATGGTTCTGGCCGCCGGCACGCCCGAACAGAAGGCGATGGCGCAGGACGCGCTCGATCGCTGGTGGTGGCCCTCGCTAATGATGTTCGGTCCGCCGGACGACCAATCGCCCAACTCCGCGCAGTCGATGCGCTGGCGCATCAAGCGCGACACCAATGACGAACTTCGCCAGAAGTTCGTCGACATCACGGTGCCGCAGGCCGAGGCGCTGGGTCTCAAGATCCCCGATCCGGATCTCCGCTGGAACGAGGAGAAGGGCGGGTATGATTTCGGCACCCCCGACTGGGACGAGTTCTTCGCGGTCGTGAGCGGCGAGGGGCCGATGGCCCACGAGCGCCTGACGGCGCGGCGTGAGGCTTGGGACAACGGCGCATGGGTCCGCGATGCAGCCATGGCCCATGCCGACAAGCGCACCGCCCGCGTCGCTGCCTGAAGTCAGTTCAATCGAGGAAGATGAAGAGATGAGCCGGGAATTGCCGCTCTGGGAAGTGTTCGTCCGAGCCAAAAACGGTCTTTCGCATCGGCACGTCGGCAGCGTTCATGCTGCCGACGCCCGCATGGCCATCGAGGGCGCCCGCGACGTCTATACCCGGCGCCTCGAAGGCGTGAGCCTCTGGGTTGTGCCGTCGGACGCGATCACCGCGTCTGATCCGGGAGAAGCGGCATCGCTCTTTGAGCCTGCCGAGGACAAGGTCTATCGGCACCCGACATTCTATGTCGTGCCCGACAATATCAAGCATATCTGATGTCGGATCAGCACCTGCAGGCGCGCGTCGCCTCCATCATCGCGCTCGGTGATGACGCGTTGGTTTTGGGCCAACGAATCGGCGAATGGTGTGGTCATGCCCCCACGCTTGAACTCGATCTCAGCCTCGCCAATCTCGGGCTTGACCTGATCGGGCAAGCGACCTTGTTCTTGAACTATGCGGGCGAGCTCGAAGGACAGGGCCGCAATGGCGATGCGCTCGCGTTCAGGCGCGACGTCTACGACTTCCGGAACTGTCTGCTGGTAGAACAGCCGAACGGCGATTTCGGCCGCACGATCGTGCGGCAACTGCTGTTCTCCGCATATCAACGGCTGCTCTTCGAGAGTCTGGCAAAGAGCGCGGACAGCCGCCTTGCGGAGATCGCCGCCAAGGCGGTCAAGGAGGTTTCCTACCATGAGCGTCTCGCGGCGGATTGGGTCGTGCGGCTCGGCGACGGGACCGAGGAAAGCCATAATCGGGCGAAGGACGGCCTCGCCTGGAATTGGCGCTTCGTCGATGAGCTGTTCGCGGTTGATCCGGCCGAAGCCGAACTCCTCACGGCTGGCCTGATGGTCGATCGCAACGCTCTGCGCGCGCCATGGGACCGCATTATCGGCACGGTCTTATCCGACGCGACGCTGCAAATCCCGCCGCCGGTCCGCGGTGTGGTCGGCGGCCGTACGGGGCGCCACAGCGAACACCTTGGTCACATGCTGTCGGAGATGCAATTCCTGCAGCGCGCCTATCCTGGCGCAAGCTGGTAACCGCCATGAACGCGATGGTCATCGATCGTGCTGACCGTATCTGGGCAGCGATCGCGGATGTGCCGGATCCTGAGATTCCGGCCATCACGCTTCTCGATCTCGGCGTCGTGCGGGATGTACGGGTCACGTCCGACGGCGCCGGCGAGATACTGATCACGCCGACCTATACCGGATGCCCTGCAACGATCGCGATCCATGCGATGGTGCGTACTGCGCTTGACGATGCGGGCCTTGGCGACGTGCAGATCCGCTCGATCCTGTCGCCGCCCTGGACGACGGACTGGATTTCGGACGAAGGTCGCGCGAAGCTTCGCGCCTACGGTATCGCGCCACCCGAGCGCGGCGATGGTCGCGGATCCCTCAAGGAAGAAGGACCGGCGGTATGCCCGCAGTGCAATTCCTCGAACACCGTTGAGATCAGCCGCTTCGGCTCCACGCCCTGCAAAGCACTCTGGAAGTGCCAGGACTGCAGCGAGCCGTTCGACCGCTTCAAATGCATCTAGGTGATGGATCAAGATGACGAGCAAAACCGAATTCCATGCGCTTCGTGTTGCCGAAGTGAAGCGCGAGACGCTCGACGCGGTCTCGATTCGCTTCGAGGTGCCCGATAGCCTGCGCGACAAGTTCGCGTTCGAGCCGGGTCAATATCTGACCCTGCGAACCGAACTCGACAGCGAAGACGTCCGCCGTAATTACTCGGTATGCTCATCGCCGCTCGACGGCGAACTGCGGGTGGCCGTCAAGATGCTCGCGGGCGGCGCATTTTCCACCTACGCCAACGAGACGCTCCGGGTCGGCGACGAATTGATGGTGTTGCCGGCGTCCGGCCATTTCACGGCGCGGTTCACGAACGCCAGCGCGAGAGCCTACGCGGCATTCGCGGCGGGGTCGGGCATCACGCCCGTCCTTTCGCTGATCAAGACGGCGCTCGCGAGCGAACCGGAGAGCCGGTTCACGCTGTTCTACGGCAACCGGATGAGTGCTCAGGTCCTCTTCCTCGAGGAGCTCGCGGCGCTCAAGAACCGGTTCATGGGTCGGCTCGAGGTCTACCATTTCCTGACGATGGAGGAAGAGGACATCGCCCTCTTCAACGGCCGGCTCGATCGCGCCAAGTGCGATGAAATCCTCGATAGGCTCATCGATCCGGCGTCGGTCGACCTCTTCTTCGCCTGCGGCCCGGAAGGAATGATGGAGGCGGTCGAACAGGCACTTCTGGCACGTGCCGTCCCGGCCGAGAAAATCCTGCTCGAACGCTTCACAAGCGCCGGCTCGGGCGGGAAACTCGACGCGGAGGCGATGGCAAAGGCGCAGGCGGCGGCGGGCCGTCGCATGGGCGTCGTGCTTGACGGTCGCAAGCTGACGATCACTTTCGATTCCGAAAAGGGCAACATCCTGGACAGTGTCCGGGCAGCCGGCGCGGCAGCGCCCTATGCCTGTAAGGGCGGCGTTTGTGCGACGTGCCGCGCTAAGGTCATCTCGGGGTCGGTCGACATGCGGCTCAATTACGGTCTAACCCCCGAAGAGGTGGCGCAGGGTTATGTGCTGACTTGCCAGGCGACTCCGACGACTGACGATGTCGTTGTGAGCTACGACGCATGAGCCGGACCATGAAGACGGTCGCGGTCTGTGGTGCGGGCGCCATGGGATCTGGTATCGCGCAGGTTGCCGCGCAGGCAGGCGCTTCAGTCGTCGTGTATGACACGAACCACGCCGCACTGGAGGCAGGCGGGAAGCGCGTGGCGGATGCGCTGGCGTCGCTGGTTGCCAGGAAGAAGCTCGACGCTGCCGATGCGGCGGCAGTGGCGTCGCGGATTCGCTGGACAGACCGCTTGGAGGATATGTCTGAGGTCGAGCTGACAGTCGAGGCGATCATCGAGCGCGAGGACATCAAGGCCGAGCTGTTCGCCGCGCTGGAAGGGATTGTCGCCGATGATGCGGTCATCGCGACGAACACGTCATCGCTACCGATCTCCCGCCTGGCGGACGGCCTCCGCCGTCCCGAGCGGTTCGTGGGCATGCATTTCTTTAACCCTGCACCGGTCATGAAACTGGTGGAGGTGGTGGCGGGCAGACGTACGTCGACCGATGTGTCAGCCGCCGTAGTCGCCACCGCAAGCGCCTGGGGCAAGGTTGCAGTGCCCGTCGCCGATGTCGCGGGGTTCATCGTCAATCGGGTCGCGCGCCCCTTCTACGCTGAAGCGTTTCTGGCACTCGAGGAGAAGGTCGCCTCGGCCGAGCTGATCGATCATCTTTTCCGCTCGTCGGCTGGCTTCCGGATGGGACCGTTGGAGTTGACCGATCTCATCGGCCAGGATGTGAACTACTCCGTCGCACGCTCGATCTTCGACGCCTATGAAGGCCGGACCCGCTTCACGCCGCAGCGGGGTCAGGCGGCACTGGTCGACGCGGGCCGGCTGGGGCGCAAAACCAAGGGCGGCGTCTATTGCTACGCGGAAAGCGCCGCGCCGGCAGAAGCGCCGGCGCCTACAAAGGTGGCCGATCCGTCCGGCCTGCCCATCGTTCGCGAGGGTCGTGCGGCATTCGCTCGGCTGCTGGACGGCTTGCATGGTCGAGCGCCTCGAGGGCTAGTCGGAGTGGGCGATGCACTGGTCGGGTTCAGCAACGGCAGGAGCGCCGCCAGCGAAGCGGCAAGCGCCGGCCGTGACGTGGCTTTGTTCGACTGGTTCACCGCCGATGCAGGCGCAGCACTTGGATTTTCCGCCTCCAGCGACAGCGCGAGCGCGGCGGCGGTTGCGCTAGCGAACGCGGTTGACCGCACCGTCTTCCGTATTGAGGATCGACCCGGTCTCATCATCCTGCGCACGATCGCTATGCTGGTGAACGCAGCGGCAGACGCGGCGCTGGACGATGTCGCCGACGAGGGCGGTATTGATGCTGCTATGCGGTTCGGCGCCAATTATCCTTTCGGTCTATTTGCGTGGGCACAGGATTTCGGTCGGGACCGTGTCGCGGAGGTTCTCGCCAATATCGCTACGGAAACCGACGATGCCATGTATGAGCCGTCGGTCTATTTGAAGGTCGCTGCGCGATGAGCGCTGAACTGCCCTTGCTGCTATCGGAGACAGCCGCGACCGGCGTGCTGGTCCTGCAACTCAACCGGCCGGATAAGCGCAACGCACTTGCGACGCCGTTGCTCGCGGCCTTAGCTGACGCGCTCGATCACGCCGCACGGGATGACGCCGTGCGCTGCGTGATCGTGACGGGCTCGGACAAGATCTTCGCGGCCGGTGCCGACATTAACGAGATGGTGGAACGACAGGTCGCGGGCGCGCTTTCCGACGTACGCCCCGCCTTCTGGCGCCGGATTCGCGGGTTTCAGAAGCCTTTGGTCGCCGCCGTGGAAGGATGGTGCCTCGGGGCCGGTAATGAACTGCTCATGTGCTGCGATTTGAGCGTGGCGGGCCGCGATGCACGGTTTGGTCAGCCCGAGACCAACCTCGGCATCATGCCCGGCGCGGGCGGAACGGCGACATTGTCGAGGCTCGTCGGTCGGACCGCGGCGATGCGGATGGTGCTGCTCGGCGACCCGATCAGCGCCGACGAAGCGGAGGCACTCGGTCTTGTCGCGTTGGTGGTCGCGACCGGAGCCGCACGATCCGCGGCTGTCGAGATGGCCGAGCGCATTGCAGCGCGGGCGCCGCTGGCGATGCGGCAGGCGAAAGCGTCGATCAACGCGACGTTCGATCTGCCGCATGCGGCCCACCTCGGTTTTGAGCGGCAGGCTTTCTCAGCGCTTTTCGGAAGCGACGACAAGCGGGAAGGGGTTGCCGCTTTCCTCGACAAGCGATCGGCGAACTGGACCGGGTCGTAGATGGTCGATTCGGTTCGTCCGCTGCGCAATGCGGCCAGTCTGATCCTGGTGCGCGGCGAGCCGCTCGAGGTGCTGATGGTCCGCCGCCACGCTAGGGCGTCCTTCGCTTCATCCTACGTTTTCCCTGGTGGCGTCGTTGAGCCGGACGACGCGGACGATGCCTGGCTGCCCCGACTGATCGGTGCCGACACTTTGTCACGCCCCGAGCGCGCCGCGCGCATCGCCGCCTGTCGCGAGACCTTCGAGGAAACTCAAATCCTGGTCGCCGTCGACCCGCAGTCCGGCGTGACGACAGGCCGGCACACCTGGCACGGCATGTCATTCTTCGACGGCCTGAGCGCCAGTGGACTGTATCTCGATCTCAGCAGGCTCATCCCCTTCGTGCACTGGATTATGCCCGACGGCGTGCCCCGCCGCTTCGATACCCGTTTCTACATCACGACCGCGCCGCCCGAGCAGGACGGGGCATCGGACGGCGTAGAAATCACCGACCTGAATTGGACAGAGCCGGCGATTGGGGTCGAGGAAGCACTAACCGGCTCGCGACACCTCTATTTTCCGACGCTTGCAAACCTCGAGCTCCTCTCCTAGACAGCCACTGTTAAAGGCGCGCTGCAAGCGGCTGTCGATCGGCCCGCCGTGACTGTGACGCCCGTCATCGAGGCCAAGGCTGGCGAGAAGTACTTCATCCTGCGCGAAGGCTCGGGCTATCGGCGGACGGCGGCACCGTTTCAGGCGCAATAGGGCTGGCGAGCGCGTTCATGAGGTCGTTTCACGTTGCGCCTGGCCGATCCGCGCGACCAGGAAGTCGATGAAGCTGCGAGCTCTGCGCGACAGAAACCGCGTCTGCGGATAGATATAGCTCACTGGTATCGTCGGCAGATAATGATCCGGCAAAAGAGAGACGATCCGCCCAGAGGCGATGTCTGCCTCCGCGAGCCATCCAGGGACAATTGCGATGCCGCAGCCGTTGCGGGCCAAATCATAGGCTGCCGAGTCGCTGTTGGTGCTGAGGCGGCCATTGATACGGATGGCCTGCCTGCCATTTTCCGATTCGAAATTGAGCGGCGTGTCGTCGGCGCCGTTGGAGCGAATCACATCATGTTTCTCGAGATCGATCGCCTCTTCAGGCTTGGTGTGGACTGACAGATATGTAGGCGAGGCGACGACGACCCATTCGAACACGCGCAGCGTTCGTGTTATCGTCGATCCCTCGCTCGGGCTGGCTGTGACGATCGCCAACTCGAAGCCCTCTGCGACAAGGTCGCGGACGCCGTCGATCAGAACAGCCTCGATCGTCATCATTGGATTCAGTTCGAGGAAATGCGGAAGGAGAGGAACTATCAACGATTGTCCGAGCGAAACAGGGAGCGCCACCCGCAATAACCCAGTCGCTTCGGGTTGCTGACCCCGAACTGCGGCACGGGCGGACTCCAAAGCGTCGAGCATCCGTTGCACATGCTCATAGACCCGGAAGGCCTCGGCCGTCGGGCTGATCCGACGGGTCGTTCGCAGAAAGAGCTGCGCGCCGAAGTCGGACTCAAGGGCGGCAATGTGTTTGCTAACCGTCGATTGGGAAATTCCGAGCTGACGACCAACGGCCGAGAAGCTTCCCAATTCCATCATTCGCGCAAACGCGGCGTAGGCTTCGATACGGTCGGTCATATATTCCACTCGGAATAGATCATAGCTGATCTACGGCATTTACGCCTGACCGCGCGGTCGGTAAATAGGCTGAGAGGATTTAATGGAGAGGATTATCGCATGACCAAGAAAGTCGGAATTGTCGGCGCTGGCACCGCGGGTCTGCAGCTCGGCCTGCACCTGCTCGAAAACGGCATCGAAACTACGATATTCACCGATCGCCGACCTGACGAATATGCGGGCATGCGTCTCCTCAACACTGTCGCGCACCACCATGTGACGATCGCGCGCGAAGACAAGCTGGGTGTCAATCACTGGCCCAACGACGGCTATTATGGCCACTACTACTGGGTCGGCACGCCCGAACCGCTTGAATTTTATGGCTCGCTTGAAAAGCCGAGCCGGGCGATCGATTACCGCATCTATCAGCCCAAGCTGATGGAAGATTTCGCCGCCCGCGGCGGCACGATCGAATTTGGCCTCATCGCGCATGAGGACATCGAGGACATCTCCAACAAGTTCGATCTGCTCGTGGTCTGCACGGGCAAGGGGCCGTTCGGCCAGATGTTCACGCACGATCCGGAATATTCGCCGTTCGATCGTCCGCAGCGGGCGCTGTGCTGCGGCCTGTTCAAGGGCATCGCCGAGCCCGAGACCCGCGCCGTCGTGATGAACTTCGCGCTGGGGCAGGGCGAGATGATCGAGATCCCGACGCTCAGCTTCAATGGCATGTGCACCGCGCTTGTCATGGAGAACCACATCGGCGGCGACCTCGAGATCCTCGCCAAGACGAAGTATGATGATGATCCCAAGGCGTTCATCGCGCTGCTTCTCGAGAAGCTGAAGAAGCATTATCCGGCCTGCGCTGCGCGCATCAACGAAGACGAGTTCGATCTCGCGAACAGCTCGCTCGACATCATGCAGGGTGGTGTTACCCCAACGGTCCGCAACAGCTATGCGCGCCTGCCCAATGGACGGCTGGCGATCGCGCTCGGCGACGTGCAGGCGGTGGTCGATCCGGTGCTGGGTCAGGGCGCCAACATGGCGTCGTACGCGGCGATCATCCTCGGCGAAGAAATCGTGGCCAATCATGTACTCGACGAACGCTTCATCGAAAAGGTCGATGCTCGGCGCCGCGACCGGGTGATGAGCGCGACACGCTGGACGAACTACATGCTGACCAATCTGCCCTCGCTCAAGCCCGAGCTCGTGCAGTTCATCGGCGCACTCAGCCAGAATCCGAAGCTGGCCGACGAGTTCACCGAGAACTTCAACTTCCCTGAGAAGCAGTGGGACTGCTTCTCGAGCGACGAGCGCGTGAATGACTGGATCGGCAGCCGTCTGGCGCCATCGGCCGCCAATGACGAGCAGGCGCTCGCCGCGGCGGAATAACGTCGACGGGCGACCGGTACCGGTCCTTGGACCCCGGTCGCCCGCTCCCTGAACATGGAGGTAAGCATGTCCGTCTCTGACGAAATCTTTAGGCGCGCCTTGTCGAGATTGGCCGCAGGTGTGAGCATTGTCTCGACGGGCTCAACGGGCAATCGCCGGGGCGTGACTGCAACAGCCGTCTGCTCGGTGTCAGCGGGACCTCCAACGATCCTGGCGTGCGTCAACACCGCGACCGGCACGTGCAAGATGATCCAGGAAAAGGGCCTCTTCGCGATCAACCTTCTGGCCGAGCATCACAAGCCCGTTGCCGAAGTCTTCGCCGGCCGAGGAGGTCTCCAGGGCGAGGATCGCTTCGAGCATGGAGACTGGATCGCTGGCGATCTCCACGATCTACCGATCTTGGGAAGCGCGCTGGCAGCCCTCGAATGCCGCGTGGACAATATGGTCGAGGCGGGCACGCACGCCGTTTTCTTCGGCGTCATCGAGAGCGCTTACTTCGCCGAAAACCCGCCGCTCATTTTTCATGACGGCCGCTTCCATGTGCTGCCGATGTCGGCTGCCGCGGCCTGAAAGCATCATCGCAACGGCAAGAAAATAGAACTGAGGAGAGGATTGAATGGCGACTTTGGCGGAAGGTGTGTCGGCGGACCGGGCACGGGAGCCGATCTCGGACGATGCGGCACGCATGGCGCTCCGCAAGATGATGCTCGGCAACGGCATCCTGATGATCTTCGCGGCGCTGGTCGGTGGCCTGGGCCTGTGGATGTTCCTCATCGGCGGCCTGATTCCGATTTTCCCCGGAGTCGACTGGAGCTTCCAGTTGCCCGGAACCGCCGAGGGATGGGCCCGTGCCCACACCGGTCCTGTGATGAACGGTCTCATGGTCATCGCGGTCGCGTTCTGTCTTCCCCTGTTGTCCTTCTCGCCGAAGTGGGCGCGTATCTGGGGCTTGATCGTCGTCCTGGACGGCTGGTCGAACACCGGTTTTTATTTCTTCGGTAATTTCGCGCCGAACCGCGGCCTCAACTTCACCGCCAACAAGTTCGGTGAGGCGAACATCTTCAGCTTCCTCGCGCTGGCACCCGCCTACTTGTTCGGTGTCCTCGTCATGATCGCGCTGTTCGCGATCGGCGTGCAAGCCCTCAAAGAGGCACGTCGCTGAACCCACGCATTCAATTCGACAGACAAGAACGTGCGGTGTGCACGTCGTCAAGGGAGGATAGATCATGAAGGCATATCAGTTTCTGCTCGGCGCCGTTGGATGCGTCGCGCTCGCCGGACCGGCATTCGCGGCCGATGGCGATCCCGCGCCTTTCAAGCGCTGGTTCGTGCGCGCTGGACCCGCCGGCGTCATCTATGACGAAAGCGCAAAAATCAGCCTTGGCGGCCAGGAAGTGCCGGACGCGAGTGTCACCGCCAAGAACAATTTCACTGCCGAGATCGAGGCCGGCTATTACTTCACCCCCAACATCTCAGTGTCGCTGACGGTAGGCGCCCCACCCACCGCGACCTTGAAGGGGACGGGGCCTCTCGCTGGATTGACCCTAGGCAAAGTCACCTACGGTCCGGCCGTAGCGGCAGTTCAGTATCATGTAACGGCGTTTGGACCTGCTTTCCGCCCCTATGTCGGTCTGGGTGTGAATTACACGATCGTCCTCAACAACAAAGACGGCGCTGTCCAGAACCTCAAGGTCAAGAGCCCGGTCGGTGTCACCTTCCAAGGCGGCGCTGAGACGATGATCAACGATCGGATCGGCCTCTTCGTCGACGCGAAGAAGATCATTCTCGATACGACCGCTCGCGGCAATGTCGGGCCGGCGCCCGCCAGCGCCAAGATCGACATAAACCCGCTCATCGTAACTGGCGGGATCAGCTTCCACTTCTGAGGACGGTGATAGCAATGGCACATGCGGTTGCAGGCGACTTCCATAAGCTGGCAATCGGCTGCCCGCGTTGCCACAGGCGAGGCGATCTCACGACGCCCAGCGGCCCTGCTGCGAACGACGACGTCGGCCATCTCGAGTTTCTACCAGCCGAAGGCTTCCGGAAGGTTCAATTGGGAGCAAGGTCGATTTCTGTCGCGCTTTATTGCGTGGCGTGTGGGGTCGCAGCGCAATCGCCCAATCCAATGTAAAAGATATTGACCGACCGGACGGTCAATCATACTTTCTTGATAGTCCGGTTCCGCGACTCATCGGCGTGTCGGTGACGAATTTGAATGGAAGATCGAGCTTGGAAACCTGAGCCGGACGCATTGGCCTCCGAGCAGACGGCTGACCATCTCGACGGCGAGGAGAAGACGGTGGCGACGACTGACACGAACGACGCATTTAGCGGATTTTCCGGTTTGGACCTGCAAGGTACTACGCTGGCCGATTTGCAGCTTCAACGCCTTCGCTCCACCCTTGAGCACGTCTACGCCCACAGCACGCATTACCGAGAAGCATTCGATGCGCTGGGCGTTACCCCGAATGACCTGGTCAGCCTCTCGGACTTGGCGCGCTTCCCGTTCACGACAAAAGCCGACCTGCGAGCTAATTATCCGTTTGGTTTCTTCAGTGTCCCCATGAGTGAAATTGCGCGGATCCATGCCTCGTCGGGAACGACGGGTCAGCCGACGGTGGTTGGTTACACCCGCTCCGACCTTGACCATTGGGCGAACCTTATCAGCCGCTCCCTTCACGTCGCAGGCGGTCGGCCGGGCATGAAGGTTCATATCGCCTATGGCTACGGCCTATTCACCGGCGGCCTTGGTGCGCATTTCGGCGCCGAGACATCAGGATACACCGTCATCCCTATGTCCGGCGGTCAGACCGAGAAGCAAGTGCAGCTCATTCTCGACTTCGAGCCCGACATTATCATGGTGACCCCGAGCTACATGCTCACGATCCTTGACGAATTTCGGCGCAAGGGGATCGATCCGCGGTCAACGTCGCTGAAGATCGGCGTGTTCGGCGCCGAGCCCTGGACGAACGCCATGCGTGCCGAGATCGAGTCCGCTTTCGGCATTAGAGCTGTCGACATTTACGGCCTGTCCGAAGTGATGGGACCGGGGGTGGCGTCCGAATATGCGTCTGACCAGAATGGCCCGACGATTTGGGAAGACCATTTTCTCGCGGAAGTCATCGATCCAGCCACGGGCGAGGTGCTCCCTGATGGCAGCTATGGGGAGTTGGTATTTACCTCGCTGACCAAGCAGGCGATGCCCGTTATCCGATATCGTACCCGCGACCTGACATGCCTGCTGCCGGGAACGAGTTCGCCGTTCCGACGCATCGGCCGGATCACCGGCCGTTCCGACGACATGCTCATCATCCGCGGCGTGAATGTATTCCCAACGCAGATCGAGGAGCAACTGCTGCGCTGCGAAGGGCTGACACCGCATTATCAGATGGAGATAAAGCGTCCGCATCGGATGGACGAAGTCACCATCATGGTGGAAGCGCAAGCCGACCTTCCCCAGGCCGACCACTCCGCAGCAGCCAAGCGGCTTGCCGGCTACATCAAGACGACGATTGGGATCAGCGCGACCGTGCAGCTTTGCGCGCCAGGCTCGGTCGAGCGGTCGTCCGGCAAGGCCGTGCGCGTGCGCGATATGCGTCCCAAGGAAATGGCCGACGCTACGCATTGCTGAACGGCTGTTTCGGTCGATCTCGCGCGCAAGGCGCATAACAGACAATCAGGAGACGACGCATGGCGTATGATGGCCCTTTTACGATCGAGCCGAAGGTATCTGAATTTCTCAGCCTGGACCCGGCCATCTTCATCGATGGCGATCGCGTCGCCAGCGAGGGATCGGCAACCCTTCCGGTTTACGATCCCTCGTCGGGTCGGGTCATCGCCGACGCGGTCGACGCGACGGCAGGTGACGTCGACCGCGCGGTTCGCTCGGCTGACGCAGCGTTCCGCGATGGGCGCTGGCGCCATATGCGCCCCGCAGATCGCGAACGGATTCTCCTCAAATTCGCCGATCTCGTGCTCGAAAAAGGCGAGACCTTCGCTCAGCTCGAAACACTCGAGCAGGGCAAATCGATTGCGATCTCGCGCATGTTCGAGGTCGGCGCTTCTTCCGAATGGATGCGCTACGTCGCGGGGCTCTCGACCAAGATCAGCGGCCGGACATTCGACACTTCGCTCCCGGGAGGGCCGCAACATTGGACCACCTACACGCGACGCGAAGCGATCGGCGTCGTCGCCGGCATTGCGCCTTGGAATTTTCCGATTCTGATCGCGTTGTGGAAGGTAATGCCAGCGCTCGCAACCGGTTGCAGCGTCGTACTCAAGCCTTCGGAAGTCACTCCCCTGACAGCGCTGCTTCTGGCACAGACCGCGATTGAGGCGGGTGTTCCGGCAGGGGTGTTCAACGTCGTCACAGGCGGAGGCGCCGTCGCCGGCGTGGCGTTGACCAACCATCCGCTCATTGCGAAAATTAGTTTCACCGGATCTACGGCGACGGGCAAGGCGATCGGACAGACCGCTATTAGCAATATGACCCGCGTCACGCTCGAGCTCGGGGGCAAGAATCCGGCGATCGTGCTGAAGGACGCCGATCTCGCGACCGTGATTCCGGGTCTTATGGCCGGCGGCTTCCTCAATGGTGGCCAGGTCTGTGCTGCCGCATCCCGGGTGTATGTCGAAGCGCCGCTCTACGACGATCTCGTCGGCGCATTGACGGCAGCGATCAACGGAATGACGGTCGGGGCGGGGCTCGATCCCGCAGCGCAGGTCAATCCGCTCGTCTCCGCTGCGCACCAGGCCAAGGTTCTAAGCTACCTGGACGATGCGAAGGCACAAGGCGCGAACATAGTTTCGGGGGCTGCCGTGCCGGAAGAAGGCTATTTCATTCAGCCGACGCTCGTCCTTGAGCCCGGCGATAATCTGAAGCTGACCCGGGAAGAGGTGTTTGGGCCGGTCTTGGGCATCACCAAGGTAGCTGATGCCGAGGAGGCGGTGGCGCGCGCCAACGACTCTTCGCTCGGCCTGGGCGCGAGCCTTTGGACCCGTGATCTGGGGTCTGCAATGACGCTTATCTCCCGCATTGAGGCAGGTACGGTTTGGGTAAACTCGCACGTTTATATCGACCCCAACATGCCATTCGGAGGGTTCAAACAGTCCGGCATCGGCCGGGATTTTGGGATCGATTGGCTCGACGCCTATACCGAATTGAAATCGGTGTGCATTGCACACTAACAGGCCGTTGAAGAAGTCCATTTTTTGGCGATGAAAGGGATTTCGTCGCCATGACGGTAGCATATTTCGCCGTGAAGTGAACCGTCGTCATTGCGCGGCCGGAAGCTCTTCATAGATGCCCAGGCCTCGATCAGCGTGCCATCGACGCTGAAATGATCACTCGATAGCAATCGACGCACGCGAGGGCGCTCCAGGATCGCGGTTAGAAATCTCGCCGCGATCTCGCCCGCCAGCAACCGGTCACGGTTCTTGGAAAACGTCGAGTGATCCCACGCCACCTACTTCTTCAACAGCCTGCTAAGGCGTGATCAAAGTCCTGTTCAGCTAAAAATAGAATAATTGATATCTATTTTGCGGGAGATCGCGTTCGATCTACGATATTTGACTTTTAGAAACTCTATCCTAATTTTTAGCGTCTGACGTGATGGCGTGGACGGCCCCTGCACCAGCGTAGCTGTGCAATGATGCGGCCGTTGTAGGTCCTGTGTGGACGACCCCTGCGGCGCAAGAGCTTTTGTGCAGCGATGAGCACCGGTCGGGTGCATCCATGTGTTCGGCCTCACATGATGATTCCTCCGTCAACGGTTTTCATATTTGTGATCCGAGGTGAGCTCTCTTCCTGCAGGGCCTGCCTGCTAACCTCACATCCGGCGGGATGATAATCCCAACCACGGTCCCGCATTCGGGACTGGAGAGCTCCAAAGGAACGGCACCACTCTGTGAAGACGGCACCAATGTGCCACGCCGGACAACGGCGACGTTCCCTCGGTCACCGGGCTGCACTACCGTCGCAGTGCTACCCGATCTCGTTAAATCTCATGCGGTGCCCAGCAGTGCAACCCCATCAACGGAATGACTCTGTCCACGCCCCGGCAGGGACGTATCCAAGCGTTCAAGGCGAACGCTATCCTTAAGCTGCCAGAGCTGGTGCTCCGTAAGCGTGGCGAGAATCCAAATCGCCCGGCTCGGAGGCCATCTTGCGCGAGCTCATGATCCGCCGCCTGGCAACATCGTCATCTGGAGAGGATGGTCTCGCCAGATGGACATCAAAATCGGTGCTAACGTCAGCCGCAACACTTGTGGGTAATTGAAAGCGTCAGACCCCGCTTACCTCGAGCGCTTAGCTTGCGATATCGGGATGTCAGCCGCGACTGTGCTTTCCAGGCGATCTCGCGCACTGCTGGCGAGACCTGCTCATGGATGCAGAGTTTTTTCACGCCGATCCGCGGTGGGTGACGATATGTCCAAGCGCTCTCAACGAGCATATGGCGCACGCGGCTGTTACCGGCCTTGGTGATGCCACCTCGCTTTACGGTTGCGCCGGTCGATCGCTCGCTGGGCACCAGGCCGAGATAGCCCATAAGCTGGCGTGGACTTTCGAAACGCGTGATATGGCCCACTTCCGCGGCGAAGGTCACGGCAACGACGAGGTCAACGCCGCGCAACGCCTGCAGAGAGCGGACGAGCCGTTCAAGAGACCAACTCGGCAGGAATTCCTCGATCGCCTTCTCGATACGGCGGATGCGTTCGCCGGCGATACGCACGGCATCGACCATCTCCTGCGGTGCGATCTGATGGGCAGGATGATCGAACGGGAGTGTCAGGATTTCCGTGTGCGGGCGGGCGGTTGATCATCAGGCCGCCATGGCTCTGATGAAACGTTCGCCGAAGATGACGGCAAATTGTGCCTTCGCCATGGTCCACTCACGTGGTGGCATCTTCCACTCTTTCTCCGACCGATTCAAGATGAGATAGAGCAGCTCGGTGGCGGCCTCGTCGCTGGGGAAGTGTCCCCTGGCCCTGACAGCCCGCCTGAGCTTCGAGTTCAAAGCTTCGATCGCGTTCGTGGTGTAGATGATCCGGCGGACCTCGTCGGGGAACGCAAAAAACGGGATCACCTCGCCCCAGGCGCGCCGCCAGCTCTGACCGATGGCGGGATAGCGCTGCCCCCAAGGGCCGGCCTCAAATGCCGTCAGCGCCTTTTCGGCGGCATCCGCGTCGGTGGCACGGTAAATCTCCTTGAGCGCGCTGGCGAGGTTCTTGCGGTCCTTCCAGGAGACGAAGTCCATCGAGTTGCGCAGCAGGTGAACGATGCAGGTCTGGACGATCGCCTCAGGGAACACTGCGGTGATCGCATCGGGAAAGCCCTTCAGGCCGTCAACGACGGCCAGCAGGATGTCTTCGACGCCACGGTTGCGAAGCTCGTTCATCACCCGCAGCCAGAACTTGGCACCCTCGTTCTGCTCGAGCCACAGGCCGAGCACCTCCTTTGCGCCGTCGGCGCGGACGCCCAGCGCAATGTGGATCGCCTTGTTGCGCACCATGCCCTCGTCGCGGATCTTGACCCGGATCGCGTCGAAGAAGACCAGCGGGTAAACCGGATCGAGCGGCCGCTGCTGCCAAGTGGCGACCTCATCGAGCACGGCGTAGGTCACCGTGCTGATCAGATCGGGTGAGACGTCTATGCCGTAAAGGTCGTGCAGATGCCTGGTGATCTCACGGGTGCTCATGCCGCGCGCGTACATCGACACGATCTTGTCGTCGAAGCCAGGAAAGCGGCGTTGATACTTGGCGATCAACTGTGGGTCGAAGCTCGACTGGCGGTCGCGCGGCACGTCGATCGCCAACTTGCCGGTGTCGGTCATCACCGTCTTCCGACCGTAGCCGTTGCGCTGTTACCGGCGCCGTCTTCGCCAGCGAGGTGGTGATCCATCTCCGTATTCAGGGCACGCTCTGTCAGCGCCTTCGTCAGCGAATCGAGCAGACCGCCCTGCTCGAAGGCGGCGCTGGCAGCGCCGCCCGCCAAAAGCTGATCGAGAAGCTCATTCGGTATGGCAGGCTCTTTGCGTCGAGACATAGTGGGACTCCCTTTTTACCCACGGTATCACTGCCGCAGGACGCGATGACACACTTTGCTCGCATCGTCGTCGAGCCGCCCAAAGCGCCAGTGCATTACACCCACCTAACCCGAAGAGATCGAATGGCGGGCCAATCATCGCGACCAGTAGTGCCGCCTTGGCCTACAGAGGTGGCCGGGTTTGTCTGAACAGGGATCGGCAACGGTTAAGTGGATCGTCTGCCGGGTTCCTTGCCTTGCCAATATGGGGCGTCATGCAGG
>NZ_FOGE01000063.1 GCF_900111125.1 Sphingobium sp. YR768 | reverse complement strand
GTGCCCAACGACTATCAGGTCGGGCAGACCGGCAAGATCGTGGCGCCCGAAATCTATGTCGCGGTCGGTATTTCCGGGGCTATTCAGCATCTGGCCGGCATGAAGGACAGCAAGACCATCATCGCCATCAACAAGGATGAGGATGCGCCGATCTTCCAGGTCGCAGATATCGGCCTGGTCGGCGATCTCTTCAAGATTGTGCCGGAACTCACCGGCAAGCTGTAAATCGGTTTATCCGATGTAGGAAAGGGCGTGGGGAGTGATCCCCGCGCCCTTTTTGTTTGTTATTCGCAGTTGATGTCATTCTTGTCGATGGCACGGCCGGCAAGGGCGCCGCCGGCGCCGCCGAGTATGGTGCCGAGCGTCTTGGAGCCGCCGGGAGCGATGATGTTGCCAAGCACGCCGCCGGCAATGGCGCCGACGATAGTGCCGGTGGTGCCGTCATCCCGCTTGCAATAATAGCGGCCGTCGCGGTCGCGGTAGATCTGGTCATTGTCGCGGATCGGACGGCGGGCATGGCGGGGCGGGCCGCGGCGGTCGCCGGGGCGGTCATAGCCATAGCCGCCGCCATAATTGTCCGACGTGCAGGCGCCAAGTGGCAGCATGGCCAGGATGGCGGCAGCGAGAATGGGTTTGCGCATGGGGGACTCCTTATTTTTTCCCTGTCGGCGGACAAACCCGCTCACACAATAATGGTTGCCCCAAAAAATAATGCCGCCCGCCGACTGCCGAGAGAGGGGGGGACGCGGCAGCGGGCGGGCGGCGACCGGCGGGGATGTGCCGCCGGAACCGGGAAATCAGAAAATCAATGGGCCAGCGGCGCAGCCGGGCTGGTCGACGGGCTGATCAGCGGTGCGGTGGTCGGTTCCGCTTCGGCGCGCTGTTCGGCGATGCTGGCTTTTGCTTCGTTGTAGCGGGTTACAAGGTCATTCTTGAATTCGGTGAGCTTGCCGTCGTCATACAGCTTCTTGCCGACATAACCGGCGATGGCGCCGAAGATCAGGGTGCGGATCATGATTGTCTCCTTGAGATGGGTTTGGAGAGGATAACCGGTGGCGGCCGGAGCGGTTCCGACTCCAATTGCCCTTGCGACGGTTTCCGCTAGGCTTGCGACGGACGGTGTTGCCGGGGGGAAGAGCATGTCGGCGTTCGATCTGGTATTTGCGCTGCTTGGGCTGTTGCTGGGGCTGGCCATTGCCGAGGTGCTGGGCGGATTTGCCCGTGTTTTGAAAATCAAGCGGGCGGCGCGGAAAGTGCGGATCGGCTGGCTGACGCCGCTGCTGGGCCTGTTCGTCATCATCGACCTGACCAGTTTCTGGGGCATCGCCTACAGTTTGCGGGACCAGATGGACGCCAGCAATCTGACATTATTGTCGGTGCTGACGATAGTGGGCGTCTATCACCTGGCCGCGTCGCTGATCTTTCCCGACGAGCCGGAGGACTGGCCCGATTTCGACGACTGGTATGACCGGCAGAACCGGATGGTGATCGGCGGGCTGCTGTTCGCCAATGTGGCGACCATGGTGGGGCAGGGGCTGCTCGATACGCTGCGCCCGGTGGCGGATGCGCCGGAGGGGGCCGGGCTGGAGCTGCTGCTCCTTTATGGGCTGGGCGCGTTTGCCGTGTTCGGGCTGCTGATCGCTTTGCTGTTCGTCCACAATCGGCGGTGGAATGTGGCGATGCTGGTGGCGCTGAACCTGATCCTGCCGAGCACCAGCCTGCTGGAGGATTTCGTCTGATCGGTCGGGGCGGCGCGCCTGAAAGCTCGCCGCCCCGCACGGATATTATTCGGCGTGCGCGATGTTCACGGCCGCCATCTTGCCGCGACGGTCCTGCTCCAGATCAAAGGAGACGCGGTCCTTGTCGCGCAGCGTGGCGAGGCCGGCGCGCTCCACGGCGCTGATGTGGACGAAGGCGTCCGGGCTGCCATCATCGGGAGCGATGAAACCATAGCCCTTGTCAGCGTTGAAGAATTTGACGGTGCCGGTGATGCTCATAATTTAGTCCTTCTTTCTATGCGGCGCGCCCCGTGTGGACGGCCCGCGTTGCTAAGGGGCAGGGAAAGAAGGAGAGAGGGAGCCGCAAAGCACCGAAAGACCGTCAATTTGCGACTGTAGCGCGCCCATTATAGGGGAGTGGCGCCACAATAGCAAATCGGGGGCGGACGAACGCCCGATCAGGCGGGCGCGAAATGGGTGTCGACCATGTCCGCGGCGGGCTTTGTGGCGACGTCCACCGCTTCGGGCAGGCTGTCTTCTTTGCGGATGAAGCCGAAAAACAGGTCGCGCGCCTGCGCCGCTGCCTCTTCATAGGGGCGGCGATCCTCCGCGATCATGGCTTCCAGCGCCTGCTCCTCCTTTGGCGAGAGCCCGCGCACATAGCCGTCAATCTCGTAGGTCGGCGCGTTCGCATAGCCGGTGAAGCCGGGCGGCGGCGGGAAATCGGTTTGCCAGCAGAGCAATATGTCATTCCACCAGATGCTGCGCAGCCTGTCGACCGTCTCATCGGGCGTCAGATTGGCCCAATGGATCGGCTCCTTCTCCTCCTCATCATCATCATCATCCGGCGCTGGTTCGGGGCGAAGTTCACACCGTTCATCGGCGACGGAAATCTGCGGATTCTGCCCGGCCTGAAGCGGCAGGCGCGCGGCGATGAAGAGCGCGGCCGAGGCGCCGGGAGAGATGGCGGCGGCGACGGCTTCCTCGATCGGGTCCGGGGTGTCCGGGCGCGATCCGTCGAGCAGTTGCGCATCGGCCATATTGCGGGCGCTGGGTTCCGCGCCGGTGCGGGGGAGGGCGAGGCCGTCCAGTTCCGCCTGCGCCATGTCTTCGGGGCAGAGCATGTCGAGATAGGCGGTGAAATCCTGCGCCACGATGCGGGCGAGCGCGGCGTCGGACCCTTCGACCGGGCTGTCGGCCATGCGATCCAGCCGGGCGAGCATCGACATGGCGAGGCGATTGTCGTGCCGGTGGCGGGTGATTTCGTGATTGTCCGGGTCTTTGCGGATGACTTCCTCATTGCCCATGATGGCGCGGGCGAGCAGATCCGTCGCGAGGCGGGCGCGGGCGATCAGGATCGCGGCGTCCCAGCCGAGACGAAAGGCGGCGCCATCGCGGCGGTTGCGCAGATTATAGGCGCTGCGCGCGGTGATGCGCACGGCTTCGCACGCGAGCATGATGACGCCGCTGGACGCCAGCACTTCCAGGAAGCGGCGCTGGCGCGCGGGCGACCAGCCATCCTCCCGGATTTGCGGGGCGGCGGTGGAAAGGGTGGAATCGTGAAAGGACATGGGTCTGGCCTCCGGCGACAAGGATTTGCCGGGAGGCTAGGCAGAACAGGGCCGTGTAGGACAGACGGAAATGGCGGCGCCGGACGGGCTATTCGCTATGCAGGCCGCTATGCAGGGCGGCGGCCGCTTCGCGCCGGGCGCGGGTCTGGTCGATCGCGTCCTGGCGATGGGCCATGGCGAGGAAGGCGGCTTCGGAGCGCAGGCAACGGTCGCGGACATTGGCGAGCGTGGTGGCGGCGGCTTCATCATGCGCCTTGGTCGCGAGCGACCGATAGTCGGGATTGGCCATGGAATTTCTCCTTCAACCCCCTGAAATATATGGCCGGACGCCATGAGAGCGACGCCCGGCCGGCCCGCGCCGCCGCCTTCCGCGAACGGAGGCGACGGGGGCCAGCGGCGGGATGCGACAGGTCGAAACCCGCCGCACCGCGCGCCGCTTATTCGGCGTGGGCGATATTCACAGCCGCCATCTTGCCGCGACGATCCTGTTCCAGATCATAGGTGATCCGGTCCTTTTCGCGCAGCGTGGCGAGGCCAGCCCGCTCGACGGCGGTGATGTGGACGAACGCGTCCGGGCTGCCATCGTCAGGCGCGACGAAGCCATAGCCCTTGTCGGCGTTGAAGAATTTGACGGTTCCGGTGATGCTCATGGAAAATATTCCTTCTTTCTGTGCGGCGAGCCCCGTGTGGACGCGCCGGAACGCTCAAGGGGCAGGGAAAGAAGGAGAAAGGGAGCTGCAAAGCGCCGAAAGACCGTCGATTTGCGACTGAACGGGACTGATATAGGGGAAAGGGCGGGAAAAAGCAAATGGGGGGCGGTTTTGCCGTTGGCCGGTCAGCTTTTCCTGTGTCGATCGAGGATGGCCTGTATTTTTCGCATGACGACTTCATGGGGGACGTCGGGGCGGGGATCGGCCATGGCGGCTTCGACCTTTGCCCGGAACCATGCGTCATAGGCGACCGGGTCTTCCGGGCCGCGCATATGCGGCGGCGGATCGAAATCCGAGGCGTCGAAGCCGTCTAAATCGGGCGGATCGTCGGGCATGGCGGGACTATAGCGCAGGTGCGGCATGTCTGATAGTCTTCCTGCCATGACCCTTACAGGCTTTCCCCGTATTGCCGTCGATCCCGCCATTTGCGGCGGGCGTGGACGAGATTGTCGCGGATTTTCCCTATTTGAGCGCGGATGATGTGCGGGCGGCGCTGGGATATGCGGCGGCCATGGCTGACCATCACGTGGTGCTTGCCGCCGAATGAAATTCCTTGTCGATGCGCAATTGCCGCTGGCTGCGCGATCGTGGGCATGAGGCCGCGCATGTTTCCGAAATCGGGATGATTTCGGCGAGCAATATGGTAACTGTCGCACGTATCGAGGCGGATTAACTAAATTTTTCGTTCCATTCTTCATTAAGAGAATCAATTTCAGATAGGGATTGCATAGTAATCACTCTGATAGAATTTTGCTTTTCCAAAAGATTATCCAAATTTGTCACCAAGCGGCGTTTAGATTTATTAAATGCAACGGTCATTCTTTGAAGTCCGGAAATTGTATTTCTAAAATCTAACATTTGAGTGCCGGACGATTCTATGGCTTCAACAAGGGACAAGAGGTCATTTTTCAAACTATTGACAGAGGAAAGGCTGCTTTCGTTTTCGTCAATAAAATCATACGATACTCTTACCAAGTCTCGAACATTGTTTGCCATTATCGTGCTACTTTCGGAAAATTCCGGAACGGAATTTTCCAACATGTCACTAAATTTATCCATGCTAAGAGAAATTTCAGATATTATCGGCTTCATCTCATCATTGGTTAATTGCCTAACTCTTGATATATCTGAAATTCTGGCGGTAGATGCAGATATGTCTGCATTCAAATCATTTATAGATTCGGCTATTCTTCCTAAAATTTCGAGAGAAATGCTTGAGTAATTTTCAATGTTTTCAGAAATATCTATTAAGCCTAAATCTTCCGTAAATTCTTCCATTTTTGGTATGTCGCTGGTATCGATAGGAATTGTTCTGGCGGAATTTTCATTTTGATCTGTTGTATTTGTAGGAGACCGAAATTTGCGAGCAATCCTGTCAAGGAGAAGGCTAATTTCATAACGAAGAGAATCGTCATCAGTGAATATTTTTGAGAAGGCTCCTTCTGATTGAATGCGTTTCTCAAAGTCTTGAAGAGAATTAAATTGAATAAGGTCCAATTTTCTTGGATCTATATTCGAATCCTTGAAATAAAAGGCGATTTCGACGTCTCCAAATTTCCGGCGTCGCTCCATCGCCCGTTCATACTCTTCGGCCGTGCCAGATACTGATCTTGGTGTTTTCGTTCCTAATCGTGTCCAAAATAATCCAATAAACAAATCATAATTTGGTAACTGCTGATTAATTACATCCTGTCCGTCAACTCCGAAACCAGCGGCGATAGAGGCTTCCCACTTCAAGAGTTCAAAATACACATTTCGTTGAAATCCATGTATCTGGTTCCATTGCTGAATACAGGAAGAGACAACTTCTCGTTCAGCTTGGACATCGCTGGGGCTAGCAAGGAACAAGGTAATCAAATTTACTAGACGTGGCACTGTCGATCCCTCCGATCCCAAAATAGCTAATAACGAGTTGACTACTCCGCCGCCAAAGCCTCCAGCCCCAGCAGCGGCGCGAGATAGCGCCCGGTAAAGCTGCGCTTCTCCTTCACGACCTTCTCCGGCGTGCCTTCGGCGACGACTTCGCCGCCCTTGACGCCGCCTTCCGGGCCCATGTCGATGATCCAGTCCGCTGTCTTGATGACGTCCAGATTATGTTCGATTACGACCACGCTATTGCCCTGGTCGACCAGCGCGTGGAGGACTTCCAATAGCTTGCGGACGTCCTCGAAATGCAGGCCGGTGGTGGGTTCGTCCAATATATAGAGGGTGTTGCCGGTGGCGCGACGCGACAATTCCTTGGCGAGTTTGACGCGCTGGGCTTCGCCGCCGGACAGGGTCGTGGCCTGCTGGCCGACCTTGATATAGCCAAGGCCCACTTCAGCGAGCATGGCCATCTTGTCGCGGATCGGCGGCACGGCCTTGAAGAATTCGACCGCATCCTCGACCGTCATGTCGAGCACGTCGGCGATGGACTTGCCCTTGAACTTCACCTCCAGCGTCTCGCGATTATAGCGGGCGCCGTGGCAGACGTCGCAGGTGACATAGACGTCGGGGAGGAAGTGCATCTCGATCTTGAGCACGCCGTCGCCCTGACAGGCTTCGCAGCGGCCGCCCTTGACGTTGAAGCTGAAGCGGCCGGGCTTGTAGCCGCGCGCCTGCGCTTCGGGGAGGCCGGCGAACCAGTCGCGGATATTGGTGAAGGCGCCGGTATAGGTGGCCGGGTTGGAGCGCGGGGTGCGGCCGATGGGCGACTGGTCGATGTCGATCACCTTGTCGCAGTTTTCGAGGCCTGTCACCTTGTCATGCGGGCCGGCGACTATTCTGGCTCCATTCAGGGCGCGCGCCGATGACGCATAGAGGGTATCTATGGTGAAACTGGACTTGCCGGAGCCGCTGACGCCGGTGATGCAGGTGAAGGTGCCGAGCGGGATGCTGGCGGTGACGCCGGTCAGGTTGTTGGCGCGGGCATTGTGGACGGTGAGTTTCTTGCCACTGCCCTTGCGGCGCTTGGCCGGTACGTCGATGCGGCGGGTGCCGTTCAGATAATCGGCGGTGAGGCTGGCCTTGTTTTTCAGCAATTCGGGCAGCGTGCCCTGCGCGACGATGGCGCCGCCATGGACGCCCGCGCCCGGCCCCATGTCGACGATATAGTCGGCGTGGCGGATCGCATCCTCGTCATGCTCGACGACGATGACGCTGTTGCCCAGGTCGCGCAGGCGCTTGAGGGTCACGAGCAGCCGGTCATTGTCGCGCTGGTGCAGGCCGATCGAGGGTTCGTCGAGGACGTAGAGGACGCCCGAGAGGCCGCTGCCGATCTGGCTGGCGAGGCGGATGCGCTGGCTTTCGCCGCCCGACAGCGTGCCGCTGGTGCGGTCTAGGTTCAGATAATCGAGGCCGACATTGTTGAGGAAGCCGAGGCGTTCCACGATTTCCTTGAGGATGGCCTTGGCGATCTGCTGCTGCTGGTCGTTCAGATGATCGGGCAGGGTGGTGAAGAAGGCGAGCGCATCCACCACCGAGCGGCGGGTGGAGACGGAGATATCCTCGCCCGCGATCCTGACCGCGAGGGCTTCGGGCTTGAGGCGGGCGCCGTGGCAGGTCTCGCAGGGCATGGCGGTCTGGTATTTGGCCAGTTCCTCGCGCATCCAGGCGCTGTCGGTCTGGAGCAGGCGGCGGTTGAGGTTGCCGATGACGCCCTCGAACGCTTTCTTGACCTCATAGCTTTTCTTGCCGTCCTGGAAACGCAGGGTGACAGGCTTGCCGCCGGTGCCGTGGAGGATGATGAGCTTCACTTCGCCGGGCAGGTCGGTCCATGGCGTTTCGAGGGAGAAGCCGAACTCCTTCGCGAGGGAGCCGAGCACCTGCATATAATAGGGGCTGGGCGGGTTGGACTTGGCCCAGGGGACGACGGCGCCCTTCTTGATGGAAAGCGCTTCGTTGGGGACGACCAGTTCTGGGTCGAACTCCTGCCGTTCGCCAAGGCCGTCGCAGGCCGGGCAGGCGCCGAGCGGGGCGTTGAAGGAGAAGAGGCGCGGTTCGATATCGGGGATGGTGAAGCCGCTGACGGGGCAGGCGAATTTCTCGCTGAAGACGATGCGGTTGAGGGGGATGCCCGCGCCCTTCATCTTCTTGTCGGTGGATTGCACTTCATCTTCGCGGCCGGGGACGACGCCGTCGGCCAGATCGACATAGGCGAGACCGTCGGCGAGCTTGAGCGCCTGCTCGAAACTGTCGGCGAGGCGGGTGGCCATGTCGGCGTCCACGGCGAGACGGTCGACCACGACTTCGATGTCATGCTTGTACTTCTTGTCGAGGGCGGGGGCATCCTCGATCAGCATCATCTCGCCGTCGATGCGGACGCGGGTGTAGCCCGCCTTCTGCCATTCGGCCAGTTCCTTGCGATATTCGCCCTTCCGCCCGCGCACCACGGGGGCGAGCAGGTAGAAGCGGGTGCCTTCCGGCAAGGTGGCGACGCGGTCTACCATCTGGCTGACGGTTTGCGCGCTGATGGGCAGGCCGGTGGCGGGGCTGTAGGGGATGCCGACGCGCGCCCAGAGGAGGCGCATATAGTCGTAGATTTCCGTGACCGTGGCGACGGTGGAGCGCGGGTTGCGGCTGGTGGTCTTCTGCTCGATGGAGATGGCGGGGCTGAGGCCCTCGATATGCTCGACATCGGGCTTCTGCATCATCTCCAGAAACTGGCGCGCATAGGCGGAGAGCGACTCCACATAGCGGCGCTGACCCTCGGCATAGATGGTGTCGAAGGCGAGGGAGCTTTTGCCGGAACCGGACAGGCCGGTGATGACGACAAGGCTGTCACGGGGCAGATCGACGTCCACGCCCTTGAGGTTGTGTTCACGCGCGCCGCGTACGGAAATATGGGTCAGACTCATGGGGTGCGTTCTACTTGTGTTCTTTGTGGAAGGCCAGACCCGAAGGTAGGAAGCCGGCGGGCGATAGGCTAGGGGGATGCGGTGTCCGATATTCCGGCTTGTCCGCCGGCTTTGCAATATGGCCTGGCCGAGATCCGGTCGACCACCAGTTTTGATGCGTTGAAATATGCCGCCGCCAACCCGGACCTGGCCGCGGCCTTCGGCACCGATGTCGAGGCGCTGACGGAGCATTATATCGACTATGGCTATTATGAGCATCGCCCACTCGCGCCGGCGGCGGCGATGGTGGGGGTGATCGGGTAGGGCGGCAGTGGGTGAGCGCCCCGCGGGATGACGTCCATGAGGTCATCGCTGGTTGATTAGCGCGTAGACTCATTATGCGGCGCACCAGATTCGAACGCAGATAAGTTTGATTGCGGCGAGGAAATTGGCTGGATCCTTGTCGTAGCGGGTG
>NZ_FOGE01000076.1 GCF_900111125.1 Sphingobium sp. YR768 | reverse complement strand
TGCGCGGCGACAACTACGATGGCCGGTTGAGCGGCAACTATGATGGCCGGTAGGATCGGTTGTCTGGGCTGAACGTAGGGAGGGGCGGAGCCCCGACCGGAGAGCGGACCAGACAACCGATGGCGATCTTCTTTCCCCTTCTTTCGGGGGTTGGTCGGGGCTGCGGCGGGCGGTGGTATCGGAACACTCATCGAACAAGGAACGATGGGTTTGCGATGCCGGGCCACCACATTTCCGATCAGCAGGTATTTCTCTTCATGACCCATCGTCGCCAACACACCCAGGCCGTCGCGGCTGCCAAGGCCGGTATCAGCGAGCGCAGTGCACGCCGGATCGAGAACGATCCGCAGCTTCCGTCCCAGAAGAAGAAGGAGCGCCACTGGCGCACCCGCGCCGATCCGCTCGAGCCATTCTGGCCACGTGTCGAGGAGTTGCTCCAGATCGACGGTATCATTGCCGTCACGGTCTTCGAGACGCTCCAGGACGAGTTCGGCGAGGATGCTGTTCCCGATGCGATACGACGAACACTGGAACGCCGGATCGCCCGCTGGCGGGCGCTGCACGGCGGTGAGAAGGAGATCTTCTTCCCGCAGCATCATGAGCCCGGTCGGCAGGGCCTGTCGGATTTCACGGTATGCGATAGTCTCAAGGTCACGGTTGCCGGCGAGACCCTGGCCTATCGCCTCTACCACTTCCGCCTGGCGGCGAGTGGCTGGGAGCATGCGGCTGTCGTGCTGGGCGGGGAGAGCTTTGCCGCCCTTTCGGAGCACCTGCAGGATGCGTTGTGGAAGCTGGGCGGTGCGCCGGCCGAACACCGCAGCGATTCCCTGTCAGCCGCCTACAAAAACCTCGACGCCGATGCGCAGCGGGATTTCACCCGAAGCTATGACGAGCTGTGCCGTCATTACGGCATGCTTGCCACCCGCAACAACCGCGGCGAGGCGCACGAGAACGGATCGATCGAAGGTCCGCACGGTCACCTCAAGCGGCGCCTCGATCAGGCCCTGCGCCGGCGGGGCAGCCGCGATTTCGTCAGCATCGAGGCCTGGCGCGAGTTCGTTGACGCCCAGGTCGCCAGGCAGAACCGACGGCATGCCGCGCGCATCGATGCAGAACGCAGGGTACTCAAGGCGCTGCCCGCAAGGCGAACCACCGATTTCGCCATGGTCACCGTCGATGTCACCCGCAACGGCACCGTCGGCATCGATCGGGTTACCTATTCGGTGCCTTCCCGCCTCGTCGGACGGCGCCTCAACGCACATCTCTTTGACGATCGCATCGAGCTCTTCCTCGGTCCGGACAGGGTAATGTCCACGCCGCGTGTGCGGATCAGTCATCCCCACCGGGGGCACAGCATCGATTTCCGGCACATGATCGGTAACCTGCGCCGCAAGCCCGGTGCACTACGCAACCTCGTCTACCGCGAAGCCCTGTTCCCCGATCACGCCTACCGGCGGGCCTGGCAAGCCTTCGATGCCCAGCTCGACGGACGGCAGGCCTGCCGCGATGCCGTCGCGCTGCTCGATATCGCCGCCAGGGGCGACTGTGTCGACGTGCTGGCCCGGCGGATCGATGAGGCACTCGACAGCGGGCGCCTGCCCGATGTCGATGCGCTCAGGGACGAGTTCCTGCCAACCGCAAGATCGCAGCGCGATGTCACTATCCCGCCACCCGATCTGCACAGCTACAACAGCCTGATCGCCAGCGGGGAGGTGCACTGATGACCCGCACCAAAGACCAGGCCGCCGCCGTGCTGCCTACCCTGCTCAAGGCCTTGCGCCTGCCGAGCATCAACCGCAACTGGAAGCGCCTTACCGACACCGCCGATCGCGATGGTTGGCCGGCCGCCAACCTGCTCGCCTCACTCCTCGAGATCGAGATGGCCGACCGTTCCTCCCGGCGCATCCAGCGCCATCGCGACCAGTCCGGCCTCCCGGCAGGCAAGACCTTCGCCACCTTCGATTTCGACGCCGCCCCCGGCATCCGCAAGCCGCACCTCTTGTCCCTGGCTGCCGGCGACGACTGGATCGAGAGCGGTGGCAACCTGCTGCTGTTCGGCCAGAGCGGCACGGGCAAGACGCACGCGGTTGCCGCCATCGGCCATGCCCTCATCGACGCCGGGCGACGTGTCCTGTTCTGCTCCACAACCGACATGGTCCAGAAGCTCCAGGCCGCACGCCGCGACCTCAGCTTGCCCGCGATGCTCGACAAGCTCGACAAGTTCGATCTCATCGTCCTCGACGACCTGTCCTACGTCCGCAAGGACCAGGTTGAGACCAGCGCCTTGTTCGAGCTCATCGCCCATCGCTACGAGCGCCATTCGATCGCCATCACCGCCAACCAGCAATTTTCGGCCTGGGACAACGTCTTTCCAGATCCAGCCATGACCGTCGCCGCAATCGACCGCCTCGTGCACCACTCGACCATCATCGAGATGAACGGCGAGAGCTACCGCAAGCGATCCGCCGTCGCCCGCATCAACGCCGGCGATTATGACCCATCGAATAGCGCGCCAGACCGGCCATCATAATTGTCGCTGACTTCGCTCGCGAGCACCCTGACTGAGACAACGGGTAATTGTCGCCAGCGGCAATTACCCCGAGCCCTTCAAACTGTCGCTTTCGTCCAGTGTCAGCGACAATTACCCAGCGCTGTAATTGACGATGCCCGGTTGCCCCCCGCAACCGCTCATGATAGCCCGAAGTCACCAACCGGCGCGGCCGCCTAACGGCCATCATAATTGACGCCGACCGGACTCCGTAATCGTCGCGCTACA
>NZ_FOGE01000025.1 GCF_900111125.1 Sphingobium sp. YR768 | reverse complement strand
TGCTCGCTGGCCTCCATGCCCAGCAAGCATCTTGAATCAGAAAATCACCCCAAAGGGAATCCCGCTTGAATCAGCCAAACGTCATCCCGCTCTAGATCGGGATGCGTTCTTATTGGATCGTCATTGCGAGCGCAGCGAAGCAATCCACTAGCGTACCCATGGATTGCTTCGCTGCGCTCGCAATGACGGCGTGGGTCAAACCAATTTAAAGAGCATTGAACTTTAAATATGACCCGTTCAGGCTCAGGGCGAACGGATACTGAACTGATCCCGATTTTGCGGGCAATGCTCTAATAACTCTCGCCGCCGCACATCACCTTGCCGACGCCGCGATTGTCGACGGTGCAGGCCGGCTTGCCCGCGATCGTCACGTCGCCGGTTCCCGTGGACGTCACCGTCGCATTGACGTCGGTCGTCAGGGCGATATTGCCCGCGCCATCGTTGAAGATCGTCGCCTGTCGCGCGCGCAGCGGCTCGGCGGCTACGCTGCCCGGCCCGGTCAGGCGGATATTGGCGACGCCGGTGTGCCCGCTCAGCGTCGCCCGGCCGCCACCCGCCAGCGTCACATCGACCTGATCGAGTTGCACATCGGCAATGCCGACATCGCCATTGCCGCCCAGGATGATTTCCCCGCGCAGCCCCTTCATCCGGTTGATCGCGATCGATCCGCCGCCGGTCAGCACCACCCGCTCGACCATGCCGGTCGACAGGCGCAGGGTCGCGGCGCCGCTGCGCTTTTCACCGGCCTGCCGGTCCATGCTGATGGTGAGCAGGCGGCCCGACACTTCGACCTTCAGCCGGTCGAGCGCGGTCTGGCCGCCCTCGGCCCGGGCGGACACGCCCATGCCGGTGGTCAGGATGACGGTGACGGGCGCGTCGACCCGGATCGCGTCGAAACTGGTGAGGGTATAGCCGCGCGTCGCCGCACTCGCGGGCGCGGCGATCGCCATGGGGATCAGGATCAGGGGGCGCAGCGCGCCTCGCCGGGACCAACTCCGCTTGTCGTGCATTGCGCCTTGCCCTTCACCGTCACATCGCCCGGACCCATGATGCTGATAGCGACCTGGCCGTCGGAGGCAATGTCGATATCGCCGGCGCCCAATATGTCGATCTTCGCCGTGCCGACTTTCAGCGCTTCGCCGTCGATATCGCCCGCGCCGGTGATGGACAGGGCCGCCTTGTCGGCGGTGCCGGCGATCCTGATCGATCCCGCGCCGGTGATGTCGGTGCTCAGCGTCTTGAGCTTCACCGCGCCGATGCGGAAATCGCCCGCGCCGGTCAGCGAGAGGGAGAGGCTGTCGCCTTCCGCTCTGTCCAGATCGAAATCGCCCGCGCCGGTCAGGTCCGCCGACTTGATCGCGGGCATGGTGACATGGACGGTCGCGCCTTTGTCTCCGTTTTTGTGGCCCCAGCTCCAGTTGCCCTTGGACTTGCGGCCGATGACCAGCTTGCCGCCCCTCACCTTGATGTCGAGGTCGGCGACGGCGGCAGAGTCGCCATCGGCCTTCACGGAAAAAGCGTCGCCGATGGTGACGGAGACATTGTCCGGCCCGGTCGCGTCGATCGCGTCGAAATCCTTGAGGGTCGCCCAATCCTGCGCGGATTGCGCGACCTCCGCGGCGGTCGGCGCTTCATCGGTGCGCGAGCAGGCGCTGGTCGAAAGGGCCAGTCCGGAGAGGGTGAGGGCCAGCAGGGGCAGGGAGCGGGGCATCGCAAATCTCCATATCGTGTATTGCCGTGATAATACACATGCGGGGTGGCGGTTCCAAGCCTCTTGTTCGTCGGACGGGTTGAAGCCAGACTATATATCTGAAAATCGCGGAGTCTCCCTGTTCATGCGCCTCACTCTTCTTGCCCTGCCTCTGGTAGCGCTTTCCGTCGCCGCCCATGCCGAAACCAACGAGGAAAAGGGGGCGCGCTGGTGGAGCCATGTGCAGGCGATCGCCAATGACGGGATGGAAGGGCGCGGCACCGGGACGCCGGGCTATGATCGCGCGGCCGACTATGTGATCGCGCAGATGCAGGCGCTGGGCCTGAAACCGATGGGCGTGGACGGCTACAAGCAGCCGGTCGCCTTTGTCGAGCAGGTGATCCAGTCCGACAAGAGCAGCGCTTCGCTGGTCGGGCCGCAGGGCGCGGTGTCGCTGGCGGTGCCGGGCGACCTCATCTTTGCTGGCGGTGGCGGGCCGGTGCCCGAAAGCATCGACGCGCCGATGGTGTTCGCCGGCTATGGCCTGCATCTGCCCGAAGCGGGGCATGATGATTTTGCCGGGCTGGACCTGAAGGGCAAGATCGTGGTCGTTCTGTCGGGCGGGCCGTCCAATATTTCGGGTGCGCTGAAATCCCATGCCCGCTCGGAGCGGGCGCATTGGCTGGCGGCGCAGGGCGCGCTGGGAATGATCACGCTGGTCACGCCCAAGCAGGTGGAAATTCCCTGGGTGCGCCGCGTGGCGCTGGCCAGCGCACCGGCGCTCTATTATGCGGACAAGGCGCTGCGCGATACGGAGACGCCTTTCCTGGGCGCGCAGTTCGACCCGGCCAAGTCGGCGCAATTCTTCGCCGGTACGGGCAAGGATTTCGACGCGATCGCCGCCGCCGCCGATGCCTCCGCCCCGGTCGCCAGCTTCCCACTGGCGCTGCGGTTCAAGGCGCAGGTCGCCGCCACCCGCCGCGACCTCTCCTCGCCCAATCTGGTCGGGGTCATGCCCGGCAGCGATCCGAAGCTGCGCGGCGAATATGTCGTCCTGTCCGCCCATCTGGACGGCTATGGCATCGGCACGCCGATCAAGGGCGACGCCATCTATAATGGCGCGTTCGACAATGCGTCGGGCGTGGCCAGCCTGCTGGAAATCGCCCGCGCGCTGAAGGCCGGGAAGGTGAAGCCGAAGCGCTCCATCCTCTTCACCTTCGTCACGGCGGAGGAAAAGGGGCTGCTGGGCGCCCGCTATTTCGCCCGGCGGCCGACCGTGCCGCAGAAGGATATCGTCGCCGACCTGAATTTCGACATGGCGCTGCCCATCTTCCCGCTGACAGCCGTCACGCCGATCGGCTATGACCAGAGCAGCCTGGGTCAGGATGCGGCGGCGGTCAGCGCGGCGATGAACCTGCCGATCACGCCTGACCCCTTCCCGGATCGGAACGTCTTCATCCGGTCGGACCAATATGCCTTCATCCGCGAAGGCATCCCCGCGCTCTTCTTCAAATATGGGTTCAAGGCGGGCACGCCGGAGGCCGACACCGAAAAGGCCTGGCGCGCCAATCTCTATCACTCGCCCTTCGATGATCTCAACCAGCCGGTGCTGCCAGCCGAGACGGCGAAGCTGAATGATTATGTCACCGCCGTCACGCTGCGCGTCGCCAACACGCCTGCGCGCCCGGCCTGGAATGCGGACAGCTTCTTCAAGCGTTTTGCAAAGTAGGAATAGCGCGCTTCACATATAATCCGTTCGCCCTGAGCCTGCCGAAGCCTGTCCTGAGCGTCCGAAGCAGTCACGTGCCTGCTTTGGACCTTGGCAGGCAGTCGAAGGGGGCTGTCTTTTCTTAAGTGTCTCAAGAGAAGGGCTGGGCTTCGACAGGCTCAGCCCGAACGGAAGTTTTTTGATTCCGGCTTTTTATCACGCAGCCCGTTCATACAGTTCCAGCGGCAGGCCGTCGGGATCGGTGAAGAAGGTGAAGCGCTGATCGGTATAGGGATCGATGCGGATGGGTTCGCATTCCACGCCCGCAGCGGTCAGGCGCGCGACTTCCGCGTCGATATCGTCGATCAGGAAGGCCAGATGCCGCAATCCGCAGGCTTCGGGGCGGCTCGGGCGAGCCGGGGGCGTGGGGAAGGAGAACAGCTCGATCTGGGCATTGCCCGCGTCCAGATCGCACTTCCAGCTTTCCCGTTCCGCGCGCCACACTTCGCGAAGGACGGGAAATCCCAATATGTCGCGATAGAAGGCGCGCGAGCGTTCATAGTCGGAACAGATGATGGCGATATGGTGGATGCTGGGCATGGCGGCGACTTACCCCAGAAGCCTGTCGATGGGAATGGCGGGGAAAGGGCGCGAAACCTTGCCCTTTGTCGCCCCGCCAAGTAAGGCGCGCCGGTCATGACTCGCTCCCTCACCTTCGCCATCCCCAAGGGCCGCATCCTCGACGAGGCGCTGCCCCTGCTTGCCAAAGCCGGTATCGAACCGGAGGCGGAGTTTCATGACAAGAAGAGCCGGGCGCTGCGTTTCGCCACCAACCGGCCCGACGTGTCGATCATCCGCGTGCGCGCGTTCGACGTCGCGACCTTCGTCGCCCATGGCGCGGCGCAGATCGGCATCGTCGGTTCCGACGTGGTGGAGGAGTTCAACTATTCCGAACTTTACGCGCCGGTCGACCTGGATATCGGCCATTGCCGCCTGTCGGTCGCCGAGCCGGTCGATGCCGCTGACGAGGACCAGGCGGCGATGAGCCATGTCCGCGTCGCGACCAAATATCCGCATCTCACCCGCCGCTATTATGAAGCGCGCGGGCTTCAGGCCGAATGCGTGAAGCTGAATGGCGCGATGGAACTGGCGCCCTCGCTGGGCCTGTCCCGCCGGATCGTGGACCTTGTGTCGTCGGGTGCGACGCTGAAGGCCAATGGTCTGGTCGAAACCGACATCATCATGCAGATTTCAGCGCGCCTGATCGTCAATCGGGCTGCGTACAAGATGCGCTCGGCCGAACTGACGCCGCTGATCGACGCCTTCCGCGCCGCCGTGGGGGTGAAGGATGCGGCGTGATTTTCTCCGACGTGCTCCTGCGAAGGCAGGAGCCCAGGGCGGCTGGGTTGTTCTGTTGAACCCTGGGTTCCTGCTTGCGCAGGAACACGGACTATTTCCGGGCGAGGATGAAAGATCATGACCCTTCGCCTTTCCACCACCGACGCGGACTTCGCGTCCGCCTTCACCGCGCTGGTCGACGCTCGCCGCGAGGCGGACGAGGATGTGTCGCGCGATGTGACCGCGATCCTGAAGGCGGTGCGCGCTGGCGGCGACGCGGCGCTGGCCGACTATACCCGGCGTTTCGACCGGCATGACCTGAATGTCAGCGGCTGGTCCGTTACGCGAGCGGAAACCCGCGCGGCGCTCGATGGTCTTTCGACCGATTTGCGCGATGCGCTGGAACTCGCGGCCGCGCGCATCACCGCCTATCATGAAAAGCAGAAGCCGGTGGACAGCGATGGCGTGGACAGCGCAGGCGTTCGTCTGGGCGCGCGCTGGAGCGCGGTCGACGCCGCTGGCCTCTACGTGCCGGGCGGGCGGGCCGCTTACCCCAGTTCGCTGCTGATGAACGTCATCCCGGCCAAGGTCGCGGGCGTGCAGCGCATCGCCATGGTCACGCCGACCCCCAATGGCGAGATTAATCCGCTGGTGCTGGCCGCCGCGCAGATCGCCGGGATCGAGGAAATCTGGCGGGTCGGCGGGGCGCAGGCGGTGGCCGCGCTCGCTTATGGCACCGACCGGATCAAGCCCGTCGACGTCATCACCGGCCCCGGCAATGCCTGGGTCGCGGAGGCCAAGCGCCAGCTTTACGGTGTGGTCGGCATCGACATGGTCGCTGGTCCATCCGAAATCGTCGTCGTCGCCGATGGCAAGAATGATCCCGAATGGACCGCCGCCGATCTGCTGAGCCAGTCGGAACATGACCCGACCAGCCAGTCGATCCTGTTCACCGACGATGCCGCCTTTGCCGATGCCGTCGCGCAGGCCGTCGAGCGCCAGATTCCGGCGCTGTCCACCAGCGCCGTCGCCC
Source organism: Sphingobium sp. YR768 (assembly GCF_900111125.1). Taxonomy (GTDB): domain Bacteria; phylum Pseudomonadota; class Alphaproteobacteria; order Sphingomonadales; family Sphingomonadaceae; genus Sphingobium. The sequence goes on along the minus strand of NZ_FOGE01000025.1, from coordinate 64,538 downwards.
GCGCGAGCTGGGACGCCAATGGCGCGATCATCCTGGTTCGCGATCTGGACGAGGCCATGCCGCTGGTCGACCGGCTCGCGGCCGAGCATCTGGAGCTGGCGGTGGACGATCCCGACCGCTATTTCGCGCAGGTCCGCCATGCCGGTTCGGTCTTCCTGGGGCGCATGACGCCGGAAGCCGTGGGCGATTATGTCGCCGGGCCGAACCATGTGCTCCCGACCGGCCGTCGCGCGCGCTTCTCCTCGGGCCTGTCCGTGCTCGATTTCATGAAGCGCACCAGCTTCCTGAGCCTTGACGCAGCCGCGATTCGCGCGATCGGCCCCGCCGCCGTCGCGCTGGCGCAAGCGGAAGGGCTGCCCGCGCATGCCGCTTCGGTGGCTTTGCGTTTGAAATAGAATATCGTTCGCCCTGAGCGAAGTCGAAGGGCGCGCCTGAGCATTGGCGAAGGCAATAGACCTCAACTGCGTTCGGTCATGGGCTTCGACATTTTTTCGAGGCCAGTGACTCGAAAAAACAGCCCGAACGGCTAAGGAAAGAATTATGAACGAACGCTCCAAATCCCGTTCCGCCGCGCGCCTTGCCGCGGTTCAGGCGCTGTACCAGCTCGAAATGGAGGGTACGCCCGTCCATATCCTGCTGCACGAATTCCATCAGCACCGGTTGGGCGCGACGATCGAGGATGTGACCTATGCCCCGGCGGAGGAACCCTTTTTCGACGATGTCGTGCAGGGCGTGGATCGCCGCCGGGAAGAGATTGACGGCCTGATCGCCGCCCGCCTGTCCAGCGGCTGGAGCCTCGATCGCCTCGACAAGCCGATGCGCCAGATATTGCGCGCCGGCACCTATGAACTGCTTGCGCGGGCCGATGTCGGCACCGGCACCGTGATCAGCGAATATGTCGATGTCGCCCACGCCTTTTACGACAAGCGCGAGGCTGGCTTCGTCAACGGCCTGCTCGATGGCGTGTCGAAGGACGTGCGCAAATAATTTCCGTGCTCCTGCGAAAGCAGGAGCCCAGGATGCAGGGCACGTACCCTACCCTGGGCTCCTGCTTTCGCAGGAGCACAAAGATGGCAATTGGGTTACCTTCCCACCATGTCCGCCGAATCCCGCTTCCTCACCCTGCTGCGCCTGCTGGCCCATGATCCGGCGGCGCAGGGGCTGAGCGACGATGTCGCGATCCTGCCGGTCGGCGGGGCGCGCCTGATCCTGACCAGCGACACGATGGTCGAGGGCGTCCATTATCTTCCCACCGATCCGCCCGCCGACATTGGCTGGAAGCTGGCGGCGGTCAACCTGTCCGATCTGGCGGCCAAGGGCGCCCGCCCGGTCGGCTGCCTGCTCAACTATGCGCTGTCGGGCGACGATGGCTGGGACGCGGCCTTTCTGGAGGGGCTGGGGGAAGCGCTGGAGCGGCACGCCATGCCGCTGCTGGGCGGCGATACGGTGCGGATGCCGGACGGCAGCGCGCGCAGCTACAGCCTGACCGCCATCGGCGAAGCGACGGGGGCCGTCCCCACGCGCGGCGGGGCGCAGCCGGGCGACCGGCTCTATGTCACAGGGCCGGTGGGGGATGCGGGCATCGGGCTGGACCTGGCCCGCGCAGATCCCGCCGCGTCCGGCCCGCTGGTGGAGGCCTATCGCCGTCCCCGCCCGCGCATCGCCGAGGGCGCGCTGCTGGCGCCCGTCGCCAGCGCGATGATGGATGTGTCCGATGGGCTGCTGATCGATGCCCTGCGCATGGCGCAGGCCAGCGGGGTCGCCATCACCATCGACCATATCCCGCTGTCGCGCGCGCTGGAAAAGGTGCGCGGCGCCAGCACCGCCGTCCAGATCGCGGCCGCGCGCGCGGGCGATGATTATGAACTGCTCTTCGCTTTGTCGCCCGGCATGGCGCCGCCGGTCCGGGCGATCCCGGTCGGTCATGTGAGCGAAGGGACCGGACTGACGCTCAAGATCGACGGCGCGATCCTGCCCTTGCCTGATCGGCTGGGCTGGGAGCACGGCTAGAAGGCCGGGCACTGGGACAAACTGCCCGGCTTGATCCCCCCGGCGGCCGCGCCTACACCCCTTGCCATGACCCAAGCCCCCTATCCGGCGCTGCGTATGCGCCGTACCCGTGTTGCCGCCTGGAGCCGGGCGATGCACGCTGAAAACCGCCTGTCGCCCAGCGATCTGATCTGGCCGCTCTTCGTGACCGAGGGCGAAGGCGTCGAGGAACCGATCGCTGCGTTGCCGGGCGTATCGCGCTGGTCGGTGGACCTGATGGTCGCCCGCGCGAAGGACGCGCGCGACGCGGGCATTCCCTGCCTTGCCCTGTTCCCCAATACCCAGCCGGACCGGCGCAGCGATGCGGGCGAAGAGGCGCTCAATCCCGACAATCTGATGTGCCGCGCCATCCGCGCGATCAAGGATGCGGCGCCCGATATCGGCATCCTGACCGACGTGGCGCTCGACCCCTATACCGCCCATGGGCAGGACGGGCTGCTGGACGATAGCGGCTATGTCCTCAATGACGCGACGATCGACGTGCTGATCGGCCAGTCGCTCAATCAGGCGGCGGCCGGGGCGGATATTATCGCGCCCAGCGACATGATGGATGGCCGCATCGGCGCGATCCGCGCGGCGCTGGAGCAGGGCGGCCACGTCAATGTCCAGATCATGGCCTATGCCGCCAAATATGCCAGCGCCTTCTATGGTCCCTTCCGTGATGCGGTGGGATCGCGCGGGCTGTTGAAGGGCGACAAGAAGAACTATCAGATGGACCCCGCCAATGGGGAGGAAGCGCTGCGCGAAGTCGCGCTGGATCTGGCCGAAGGGGCCGACAGCGTGATGGTGAAGCCGGGCCTGCCCTATCTGGACATCGTCGCGCGGGTGCGGGATCGCTTTGCCGTGCCGGTCTTCGCCTATCAGGTGTCGGGCGAATATGCGATGATCGAACATGCCGCCGCGGCGGGCGCGGGGGATCGCGACGCGCTGGTGCTGGAAACATTGCTGGCGTTCAAGCGGGCGGGCTGTTCGGGTGTGCTGACCTATCATGCGCTGCACGCCGCGCGCCTGCTGAATGGCTGAATTCCGGCTTGAAACGGATCGGTTGATCCTGCGCGAATGGCGCGCGGGCGATATCGATCCGTTCATGCTGGCGCTCGACACGCCCGATGTGATGCGCTGGCTTGGCGGATCGCAACCGCGCAGCCATTATGCCGACATGCAACAAGCTATGGCCCGGATGCAGGCCGAGACCGGCCATTGTTTCTGGATCATCGAAAGCCGCGCCGATGGCGCGATACTGGGCTTTTGCGGCCCGCGCCGGGGACGACACCCGGCCACGCCCATCTATGGCGAAGTCGAACTGGGCTGGCGCCTGTCCGCCAGCCATTGGGGGCAGGGCCTTGCGCGGGAGGCGGCGCAGGCCGCGATCGACTGGTGCTGGGCGAACCTGCCCGACCGGCGGGTGATCGCCTATACCGTGCCGGGCAACAGCGCGTCCTGGGGCCTGATGCAGCGGCTGGGCATGGCGCGGCAGGCGGCTATGGATTTCGATCATCCGTACTTTGCGCCGGGCCATCCGCTATGTCGCCATATCGTCTATGCGCTGGACCGGCCGGATTGATCGCCTCTTAACATCCGCCGCCTCCTGCGGCATGACCATGATCGGGGCATGGGGAAGGGGAATGAGTTGATCGGCACGCGCACCCGCTTCATCCTCACCATCTGCGCAGGGTCTTTCCTGCTCTTTCTGGTCCAGCCGATGATCGCGCGGATGGCATTGCCGCGTCTGGGCGGCGCGCCGTCGGTGTGGAATTCGGCGATGCTGGTCTATCAGGCGCTGCTGCTGGCGGGCTATGCCTACGCCCATCTGCTGGGCCGCTTTCCCGCGCGGCGGCAGGCGCTGATCCATCTGGGCCTATTCCTGCTCTCCGCCATCTTCCTGCCGATCGGGCTGGCGACATGGCAGCCGCCGCAGCAGATGGAGCCGGCGCTGTGGGTGCTGTGGCTGCTCGCCGCGTCGATCGGGCCGCTCTTCTTCGTCGTCGCGGCGCAGGCGCCGCTGCTTCAGCGCTGGTATGCGCTGGCGGAGGGGCGCGATCCCTATCCGCTCTATGCCGCGTCCAATCTGGGCAGCTTTGCTGGCTTGATCGCCTATCCGCTGCTGGTCGAACCCTTTCTGGCGCTGCGGGCGCAAAGCCTCTTCTGGTCGCTCTGCTATGGCGCGCTCTTCTTCCTGGTCTATGTCAGCGCGCGGCGATTGCCGCCCGACGCGCCGGGCGAAGTCGCCAGCGAAGCCGCCGATACCCCCGCGCCGGGTGGGCGGCAGATGCTGCACTGGCTGGCGCTGTCGGCCGTGCCGTCGGGCCTGATGCTGGCGACCAGCCTGTATCTGACCACCGATATCGTCGCCATGCCGCTGCTCTGGGTGCTGCCGCTCGGTCTCTATCTGCTCAGTTTCAGCGCGGCCTTCGCCACCCGGCGCGGCGTGGCGGACCTGTGCAGCCTGATCGCACCCATCATCCTGCTGATCGGCGCCTGCATCGCCTTTACCGGGACGATCCATTTCCCGGTCTTCGTGGCGCTGGGCATATTGGCGGCGCTGTTCGTGGTGTCGACCGCGCTCCATGCCCGCCTCTACGATCAGCGCCCGGCGGCGGCGCATCTGACTCGATTCTATCTGCTGCTGTCGGTCGGCGGGATGATCGGCGGGCTGTTCTGTGCGTTGATAGCCCCGCTGATCTTCGACTGGACCTATGAATATCCCGCCCTGCTGGCTGCCGCCGCGCTGTTGCTGCCGGCGCGCGAGTCGACGCTGCGGCTGCCGCGCCTTCTGTGGGAAAGCCCGGCGCGCCGGGTCTGGCTGGCGACGGCGATGCTGCTGGCGGGGCTGGCCCTGTCGATCATCGGTGGTGGGCTGGTGCCGGGATGGACATCGCCGCTGATCAAGACGATCTGCTTCACCACGATCATCGCCTTTGGCGTGCTGGCGCTGGGTCATCGGTTGCTGGGCGCGGGGATACTCCTCTATCTGATGCTGTGCCTCAGCGGATGGGAGAAGCTGTCCCAGTCGGCCAGCGGCATGCTGACGCGCAGCTATTTCGGCGTCTATGGCGTTGCGAACCGGGACGGCAAGGAACGCATCCTGTTCCACGGCACCACCCTGCACGGCATTCAGAATCTGACGAAGGGCCGGGAGACCGACCCGACCAGCTACTATGCGCCGCTGTCGGGCGTGGGTATGGCGCTGCGCCATGCGCCCACGCTGTTCGGGCCGCATGCGCGGATCGATGTGGTCGGGCTGGGGGCGGGGACGCTGGCCTGCTATATCCGCCCCGGCCAGACTTGGCGCTTCTATGAGATCGATCCGGCGATGGTCGCCATCGCCCGCAATTCCGCCGATTTCAGCTTCCTGTCGCGTTGCCAGCCGCATGCCGACATCGTGATCGGCGACGCCCGCATGACGATCGCGCAGCAGCCGGCGGGCGGCGCGGACCTGCTGGTGATCGACGCTTTCTCCTCCGATTCCATTCCGATGCACCTGCTGACGCGGGAGGCGCTGGACATCTATGGCCGCCGGCTGGCGCGCAATGGCGTGCTGCTGATCCATATTTCCAATCGCTATCTGGACCTGCGCCCGGTGGTGGCGGGGGATGCGGCGGCGGAGGGATGGCACGCGCGGTTGCGCCATTATGTGCCGGACAAGCGGGATGACGCTCGCCACTATGCCGCGTCTTTATGGGTTGCCCTGTCGCGCGACCCGGCGCAACTGGACCGTCTGGAATATCTGACCCGGCCGCAGGACTGGCAATTGCTGCGCCCGCGCCCCGGCTTTTCCGCCTGGACCGACGACCATGCCAGCATCCTGCCGGTGCTGAAGATCAGACCATGAGAGAGGAAAGTGCCTTGTCCGCCCCAGATTATCCAGATGTCAGCATCATCCCCTTTGGCGGCAAGGCCCCACGCATCCACCCCAGCGCCTTCATCGCGCCCGGATGCCGGATCATCGGCGATGTGGAAATCGGCGAGGACGCCAGCATCTGGTATAATTGCGTGATCCGGGGCGATGTGAACCGGGTGCGGATCGGCGCGCGGACCAATGTGCAGGACGGCACGGTCATCCATTGCGACAGCCCCGGCGACCGCGCCGACGGCCGCCCGGCCGATGGCTGGCCCGCGATCATCGGTGACGATGTGCTGATCGGCCATATGGCGATGATCCATGGCTGCGTGCTGGAAGATCGCGCCTTTGTGGGGCTGGGCGCGATCGTGATGAGCGGCGCGCGGTTGGAAAGCGACGCGATGTTGGCCGCGGGCGCCTTGCTCGCACCGGGCAAGAGCGTGCTGCATCGCCAGCTATGGGCGGGGCGCCCGGCAAAGTTCATGCGCGACCTGAGCGACGAAGCGCTGATCGACATGCGCGAAGGGGTGGACCATTATGTCCACAACGCCAAGGCGCATAAGGGCGCGGTGAAGGCGATGGGGGAGTAGGGGGGCGGTTTGGGTGGTTAGGCGACTGGCAGCTTTTCGGGCCAAAAACGGGCGGAGCGGACGTTATGCATCGGCCACTGTGTCGAAGCTAATCTCGAACAGAAACTGACAGACATACGGCGACCCTGCTGCTGAGTAGTCTGACATGGCAGCAATCCCATCCGTAAATCGCCCAAAAAACGCTTCCACTTCGTCGCGCGGGACGTCGTAGCAATCTATGCGAATCAGGACGTTCAGCCCCTTGGCCTCGGGGAACTGCGCGGCTAATTGGCCATCGAGTGCGGCGTTAAGGCAGCCAAACATTCGATCCTGCAAGCCGCGCAAATGATCTTCTATGTCGCCGTCCCACGGTCCTTCTACGAGAACCATTTGACAAGTGTCGCGCGACTCGTTGAAGGCAATGAAGTTGACCATGAATTCGCTCATGGCCATCAGCCTACGGCGATCACCGGGAAGTGCCAATGGCCGTTTCTAATGCTCGATCACGTAACCTATATAATGGCACATTTGGTCGCTACCGGTCATCTTCCCAGTTCGTCATGCTGAACTTGGTTCAGCATCCATCGTGCAGCCGCATGCCGTCGCTCCAAGAGGAGGAATAGACCCTGAAACAAGTTCAGGGTGACGATGAGGGAGTAGTCCGCCTGATCGTCAGGCGGCGCTCTTCAAGGCTGCGGCAGTCGCGCCTTCATCGCGTCGATGCGGTCATTCTGCTGGTCGACCAAAGCCAGCGCGGCGCTGCGGGCGGCGTCTATGTCTTCCAGGCCGCCGCGCGCCTTGCCGTCGGCAATGGCGTTGCTGCGTTCGACATAGAGGGTGTCGAGGCTGGCGAGGGCCGACACGCTGTCGTTGCGGGCGGTTTCCAGCGCGCTGATCGTCACCTGCGCGGCGACCCAGGCGTCGCTCGACACGGCCGATCCGGATGCCGCGCGCACGGCCTTGTCAGCGGCGGCGGCAGCAGCGTCGAATCCGGCGGCGCCCTTGTCCGCCTGCGCCACATGGCTGGCGATTTCTTTCGACAGGGCCGCGTCAGCTGGAGCGGGCGCGGGGGGCGGCGCGACTTCGGCGACCGGCGCGCTTTCGATCGGCCGCTTGGCCAGCGACGGATAATTTTGCGGCGACCCGGCGCAACCGGACAGGAACAGGGCCAGAGCGGCAAGGAAGCGGCGCGGAGTCATGTTTATCATCTAGGTGGAGGCGAAGGCGGACGCAACCGCCTCGACGCTCTGGTTGATCATCGGCTTCCATTCGCTTCCCGTTTCTCGAATGCCCTCGAAACGAGCAGATGAATTAGCGTGTCAACCACCGGCGTCATTGCGAGCGAAGCGAAGCAATCCATCGGCGCGACCATGGATTGCTTCGCTTCGCTCGCAATGACGATTCGCTATGAAGGCACTCCGCCTCAGATCAACGCGGCAGGGCGGCCGCTTCGCGGGCCAGCGCCTCGATCTTCGCCGGGTCGATCGGGCCCTTGGGCACGACCCAGCTGCCGCCGACGCATTTGATGAAGGGCTGGGCCAGCCATTCGGGTGCGCTCTGCGGCGTGATGCCGCCGGTGGGGCAGAAGCGCGCCGTGTGCAGCGGCGCGGCCAGCGCCTTCAATGCCGGCAGGCCGCCCGATGTTTCGGCGGGGAAGAATTTGAAGTGGCTAAGCCCCATGTCCATGCCGCGCATGATGTCGCCCGCCGTGGCGGTGCCGGGCAGGAAGGGGATGTTGGCCGCGATCGCCGCCTTGCCCAGCGGTTCGGTGAGGCCGGGGCTGACGATGAAGCGCGCGCCCGCCTCCATCGCCGCGTCCAGTTGCGCGGGGTTCAACACGGTGCCCGCGCCGACGACGGCGCCCTCGACCTTCGCCATTTCGCGGATCACGTCCAGCGCGGCGGGGGTGCGCAGCGTCACTTCCAGCGCGGGCAGGCCGCCCGCGACCAGCGCCCGCGCAATCGGCAGCGCATCCTCCACCCGGTCCACCACCAGCACCGGGATCACCGGCGCCAGGTCCATCACCTGTTCTACGGTCAGGCTCATCATCACTTCTCCCTATAAGCTGCGGCAGCGCCGAACAGCCCGATTTCATCATGGATGGCGCAGCGGATCGGAACGGTCGCCATCAGGCTTTCGAACCGGCCCTTCGCCTTGAAGCGGGTGTGGAACCCGCTCTGCTTCAAAAAGTCGTGCATCCGCTGGGTCAGGCCGCCGGCCAGCACCACCGCATGGGGGCCATGGGCCAGCGCCAGATCGCCCGCGACGGAGCCATAGCAGAGACAGAAACGCTCCAGCGCGCGGCGGGCGAACTCGTCGCTGCCGTCCAGCGCCGCCTGCCACAATTCGGGGTCTTCCATCAGGATGACGCGGTCATGGCCGATCGTCGCCAGCGCCTTGTAGATATAGTTGAGGCCCGGCCCGGACACGATCCGTTCGGTCGACACGCGCAGGAATTTGTCGCGCAGATAGGAGAGGATTTTCTCCTCTGTCGGGTCCAACGGGGCGAAGTCCAGATGGCCGCCCTCGGTCGCGATGACATGGGGATGGCCCTGATCATAGGCGATCATCGCTACGCCCAGCCCGGTGCCGGGGCCAAGGATGGTCACGCCGCCATCGCTGGGGAAGGGGCGATCCTCGCCAAACAGCAAAGGCAGGTTTTCGGCCGGCAGGCGGGACACGGCATGGGCCACCGCCTCGAAATCATTGACCAGACGGACGCTGTCGACATTGATGTCGGCCGCCAGCGTATCGGCGCGGATCACCCAGTTGCTGTTGGTCAGCTTGATCACCTCCCGCCCGATCGCGGTCGCGAAGGCGATGGAGGCGGCGCGGGGCAGGTCGCCGCTGCCCTCCTTCTTCTCATCTTCGGCAAAGGCCGCCCAGCAGGCTTGCAGGCTGGGATAGTCGGCGACCTTATATTTGCGCACGGTGCCGAGCGTCGGCACGCCCCGCTCGTCCAGCGAGGCGCGGGCGAAGCGGGCGTTGGTTCCGCCAATGTCGGCGGCGATGATGTCGGTCATATAGTCTTCCAGTCTCGTGTTCCTGCGAAGGCAGGAACCCAGTCCCGCGCTTCGAACTGGGCTCCTGCCTTCGCAGGAGCACGGCCCACCTAGATCTCGCTTTCCATCGCCGCCAGGATCGGCGACGCGCCCTGTTCGGCCAGGTCGCTATGATGGCGGAACAGCGCGAACAACTCACGGCCGGTGTCATAGGGCGGGGGCGGCGCGGCGGGGATGTCCCGTGCGTCCCATGTCGCCGCATCCACCAGCGCCGTCACTTCGCCGCTTTCCGCGCAGACCCGCACCATGTCGCCATCGCGCAGCTTGCCGATGGCGCCGCCACCCAGAGCTTCGGGCGACAAATGGATGGCGGCGGGCACCTTGCCGGACGCGCCGGACATGCGGCCATCGGTCAGCAGCGCGACCTTGAAGCCGCGATCCTGCAATACGCCCAGGGCCGGGGTCAGCTTGTGCAGTTCGGGCATACCATTGGCGCGCGGCCCCTGGAAGCGAACCACGACGATCACGTCGCGCTCCAGCTTGCCCTCCTTGAAGGCGCGCAGCACATCGTCCTGATCCTGGAAGACGGCGGCGGGCGCCTCGATCGTCCAGCGCTCCTTGTCGACCGCGCTCACCTTCATGACGCAACGGCCAAGATTGCCCTGAAGCAGCTTCATGCCGCCATCGGCCTGGAAGGGATTGGCGGCCGGGCGCAGCATATTTTCGTCGCGCGAAGCAGGAACGTCGTTCCACACCAGCCCGTCGTCGCCCAGTGCGGGTTCCTTGCCATAGTCGGTCAGGTCGTCCGACGCGACGGTCATGATGTCGCGGTGGAGCAGGCCGGCGTCCAGCAATTCGCGGATGATCACCGCCATGCCGCCCGCCGCGTGGAAATGGTTCACGTCGCCCGATCCATTGGGATAGACGCGGGCGAGCAACGGCACCACGTCCGAAATCTCGGCGAAGTCGGTCCAGTCGATATGGATGCCCGCCGCCCGCGCGATGGCGGGCAGATGGATGGCATGGTTGGTGGACCCACCCGTCGCCATCAGGCCGATGATCGCGTTGACGATCGCCTTTTCATCGATGCAGTGGCCCAGCGGACGATAGTCCTCGCCGTCCCAGCCGATCTGCGTCATGCGCTGCGTCGCCGCGCGGGTCAGTTCGGTGCGCAGCTTCGTGCCTGGATTGACGAAGGCGGCGCCCGGCATGTGCAGGCCCATCATCTCCATCATCATCTGGTTGGAGTTGGCCGTGCCATAGAAAGTGCAGGTGCCCGCGCCATGATAGGAAGCGCTTTCGGATTCCAGCAGTTCCTCCTTGCCGACCTTACCCTCGGCATAGAGCTGGCGGATGCGGACCTTCTCCTTGTTGGCCAGACCCGAAGGCATCGGCCCGGCCGGGATCAGGATGGTCGGCAGATGGCCAAAGCGCAGCGCGCCGATCAGCAGGCCAGGCACGATCTTGTCGCAGATGCCGAGTAGCATCGAGCCTTCGAACATCGCATGGCTCAGCGACACGGCGGTCGAGAGCGCGATGGTGTCGCGGCTGAACAGAGACAAGTCCATGCCCGCCTGTCCCTGCGTCACGCCATCGCACATGGCTGGCACGCCGCCTGCCACCTGCGCGGTGGCGCCGACTTCGCGGGCCGCGATCTTGATGATCTCGGGATAGCGCCCATAGGGCTGATGCGCCGAGAGCATGTCATTGTACGACGTCACGATGCCGATGTTCATCGCGCGGCCGGTGCGGATCACCGCCTTATCCTCGCCGCTGGCGGCGAAAGCGTGCGCCAGATTGCCGCAGGATAGCTGATCGCGGTTGGTGCCCGCGTCGCGGCCCCGTTCGATCAGGTCGAGATATTTCAGGCGCGAAGCGGCGCTGCGCTCCACGATGCGGTCGGTGACCTTTGCGATCACCGGATTCAGATCAGTCATGCCAGCTGGCTCCGTCACGTTCGATAAGGGCAATGGCCGAAGACGGACCCCAGTTCCCCGATGAATAGGCGGCGGGCTTCATATTGGCCTCTTTCCACCCGTTGATGATCGAATCGATCCAGGCCCATTGGGCCTCCACTTCGTCGCGGCGGACGAACAAAGTGGCGTTGCCGGCCAGCAGGTCCAGGATCAATCTTTCATAGGCGATGCGGCGGCGCTGCCCGGCGAAGGCGGCGGTCAGCGACACGTCCAGCGTCACCTCGTCCAGCTTCACCTGCTGTTCCAGCCCCGGTCTTTTGCTCATGATTTGCAGACGGATATATTCCTCCGGCTGCAAACGGATGACCAATGTGTTCGGCTCCAGCCCCGATCCATGCCCGTCCCGGCCGAAGATGCTGTGGCGCACCGGCTTGAACTGGATCACGATTTCGGACTGGCGCTGCGGCATCCGCTTGCCGGTGCGCAGGTAGAAGGGCACGCCCTGCCAGCGCCAATTGTCGATATAGGCCTTCAGCGCGACGAAGGTCTCCGTGTCGGACGGCTGGCCCAGTTCATCGGCATAGCCGGTGACGATCTGGCCGCTGACCGCGCCGGGCGTATATTGGCCGCGCACGCTGTGGGTCTTGACAGTCTCGTCGGTCATCGGCCGCAGCGAGCGCAGCGCCTTCACCTTCTCGTCGCGCACGGCGGTCGGGTCCATGCGGGCAGGCGGCTCCATGGCGATGATCGACAGGATCTGGAGCATGTGATTCTGCACCATGTCGCGCAGCGCGCCGACTCCGTCATAATAGGAGACGCGGCCTTCCAGCCCGACCGTCTCGCCCACGGTGATCTGCACATGGTCGATCGCGCTGGCATTCCACAGCGGTTCGAACATCACATTGCCAAAGCGCAGCGCCAGCAGGTTCTGGACCGTTTCCTTGCCCAGATAATGGTCGACGCGGAAAATCTGGTCCTCGGCGAACAGATGGCCGATGCCGTCATTCACGACCTTGGAGGAGGCCAGATCCTTGCCGATCGGCTTTTCCATCGCGATCCGCGTGGTCGGCACGATCAGCCCGGCGTCGGCCAGCCCCTGCGCGGTCGGCGCGAACAGGGACGGGGGCGTCGAGAGATAGACCGACAGACCACGTTCCAGCCGACCGTCGATTCGCTCGGCGAGCGCGGCGAACTGATCGGCATTGCCCGCCTCGACCGGCTGATACTGGATCATCGCGCCGAAGCTGGCGGCGATATCCGCATCATAGCGGTCGGCGGGCAGGAACTGCTTGAGCGCCGCGTCGATCTCCGCGCGGAAGGCCTCGTCGCTCATCTCCGACCGGGCCGACCCGATGATCAGGAAGTCGGCAGGCAGCAGCCCGTCGGACAGGAGGTTGTAGAGCGACGGGAAAATCATCCGGCGCGCCAGATCTCCCGTGGCGCCAAATAACAGAAACGTAGCAGACGGATCGGTCAAAGGATGGTCCTTCTCCGTTTAGAATTTATCTATGTCTGCACGAAGCCGCCCTTATAGCGAGCGTGGATCGTTACGCAAGAAGGCTATCGTGCATGACTGTGCGCTGCAACATAATGGCGCATCCTGCCAGCATTTCCTTTGCGTCCGTTACTGCGCGGCGTCGTGATTGCTGCTCAGACCCCGGCGCCAGTTGAGGATATGGGCGCCCGCCAGCAACAGGCTGCCGGTCACGGTCCACAGGGTTTCGGCCAGCACGCTATGTGCCGCCAGCGCGCCGATGGTCATCAGCGCCAGCCCGGCCATGCCAGTCATCAGCGGGGCGATTCCACCGCGCCGCCGCCCCTGTATCAGCGCGAACAGGCTGGTTGGGACGGCGAGCGCCAGCATGATGATATGAAAGGATTCGCCCGGATCGATCCGACTGGCGAAGGCAGGGAGTAGCGCAAACAGCAGCGGCAGGCCCAGACAATGCAGTGTGCAGAGCGAAGAGGCGCACAGCGCGAATCCGTCAAGCCAGCGTCCGGCGCTCCTCTGTCCGTTTAGTTGCCCGCAAGCGGCGCGCTCCGTTTCGAATCCGCTCATTTCGCCTCATTCGTGAATGATATAATATTACATCTGAGGGCGGCATGTGGGCGGCGGGGGCAGGGCTGTCAAGGATGGGAGAGCAACTTCCGCGATCCGATCCGATTTTCGGCTGGACGCCCGCGTCGGATTTTGCCATTTGGCGCGAACCAACCGTGCGGGTGTGGTGAAACTGGTAGACGCGCCGGACTCAAAATCCGGTTCCGCAAGGAGTGTCGGTTCGATTCCGACCACCCGCACCACGCTATGTCAGCGTCTTTTCCCTATGTCTCACATGGTCATGATCCCGGCGGATATCGATCGAGGATCGCGCGAATATAGGGTTCGGTCCGGTTCGCAGTGTGGAGCTTCTGGATGAGATCGTCCCAGAACAGGTTCGGTTTGACTGTCCCGGCGGCTATCAGACCGGTGATCTTTTCCAGTATGTCGTCATCCATGCGGAATCCGAACTGCCCAGGATCGCTGCCCTCGGCCAGAATGGCAAAGAAGGTCCGCATACATTTTTCGCACAGGCCGCAATTTTCGCCGGACGATTGCCAGCAGACACGCAAGGCGATCGGCTGGTCCAACAACCGTGCCTGCTCGCAAATGAAGGCGATCTTCTGCTGGCGGTCGATCGTGAAATCATAATGCTGGCACTGGCAGCCGGCAAAGCGCAACGCCATGTCCGTCATGGGATCGGAAGCTGAATAGATGCGGCGGGAATCCTCCTTCGATATGGAGGAGGAAATGATGATCGTCCTGCTCTTGCGCACCCAGGCCAGCGGTGCCGCCAGTCCCAGCAGGCCGATCCCGAACTGGAAATTAGGCCACCAACTGGCCCAATGGTAGATCGTGCTTGAAAATGCCCGATCGAGGACGTCGGTGTTCAGGAATAGTCGAAAGGAGCTTTTGATGCTTTCGAACCCGACACCGAAATCCTGCGCCGTGCGCCGGTTGGCGGCCTCGACCTTCTGCCAGGGTTCCGCCTCGCGAAAGAAGATGTCGGCGCCCCAGATGGTCAGCAAGGTGGGGCAAAGTGCGCGGTTGCCCAACATCGAGAAGGCGGCATCGACACCCCCGGAAAAGAAGATGAGCGGCGGGCTCTGCGGACGGCCGACGTCATTGCGGACCTTTCGCCCCTCAAGGCGGCCGGAGAAATTGAGCCAGGGGTAGACGGCGGCATAGCCTTCCCGGACATTGCCGAGCGATTGGGCAAAGTCCCGGTCGACTTCTTCGACATGGACGGTGGCGTCATAGAGCCAGGCCACCGGCATGACGTTGCAGAGGAAGGGGATGACGGCGATGCTCGCCGGGACATCGCTGATGTCGGTGCCATAGTGGCAGAAGAAATCATATATGCCGCCTGAAACGGGCGCCAGCCGCCCCGCTGGTCGTTCCAGATTGAAGGCTTCCGTCCACGGCCCTGAGACCCGGTAGGAAATCCGGAGCATGTCCCCTTCGATATGGGGCGTGACATGCATGAGATTCTCTTGCGGCATGAAAACGGTCCTGAAGCAGCAATATCATTACGATTTCGATACGTTTTCATACCTGTTAGAGATAGAGATCCAGACCAAGTACAAAATATAAAATTCTCGTGGAGATATCCGCACCTAGGATGGTGGCGAGTTTGTCGAGCGATCTTTTCGCCGAGGAGCATAGATATGGCCCTCTCAAACTGGTTTACGCTTCGAGAGGATGTTGTAGCTCTCTTTGGGAGCCGTCATTTTCAGGCTGTGAGCAACGAATTTCGCCTCTGGAAATTTAGTGAAAATTGAATTCGTAAGCCTTGAAATCATAAGATATTCTGTCAGGAATAACCTTCAAATTCATTCGGGGGGATGATCCGGTGACGATGCTCAAGCAGATATGCCCGACAGAGGAAGCCTATCTCTGCGATGGCAGGATCATCGGACAAGTCTGCGCGGCAGGCGAGCCGGAAACCCGTCCTCTGGAGCATGGTGCGCAGGTTGGCGGCTGGCGCATCGCGACAAGGGCGCGCGCGCCGGATGGGATGGTCATCCTCTCCCCGGAAGGCGAAATGACGCTCACATGGCCGGTTCAGGTGAAGCGCATAAGGCTGAGTCAGGCGATCGACATCGGGCAAGTCGCGCCGTCCGATGACGGCTATCAGATCGATCTGCATATCGAACTGCGCCAGAATGTCAGCGCCAGAAACCCGGTGGAATGGGTGGCGATGCTGGCGTCCGAAACGGCTGACCCTCATTCGGAATTGCGGTTCGTCCACAAATTTTCCGTCCGGCAACAGGCCTCGGCCAAGGGCATCGTCCTGCAAGCCACGGCGCAGCTCGACCGGTTCGATCCCGATCGCCTCTATCAATTCTGCATCCAGTTCCACGCCGACGGGGAAAAGGCCACGCTGCACGACATCGCGTTGACGGTGGTTCCCTCGCCGGTAGCGGAAGAGAGTGTCGAAACGGCAGCCGACCTGCATGCACCCGATGACCAGCCGAACCGGCGCCCGAAGGCCGTCATCATCGCCTGGGAGGTCGGGCATAACCCCGTCGGGCGAGCCTTCCTGATCGCCGACATGCTGTGCAAAGATTATGATGTGGAACTGATCGGGCCGCAGTTCGACCGCTATGGCAAGGATGTCTGGTCGCCGCTGCGCGATTCGACGCTTGCCTTCCGCTCCTTCCCGGCCTCCACGATGGACGATTTTCTGGAGCAGGCCGTGCCCTTCGTCGCGGCATGCCGGCCGGACATCGTCGTCGCCTGCAAGCCGCGCTTGCCCAGCATCCTGCTTGCCCTGCTGATCAAGCATCGGGTCGGCTGCCCCATGTTCATCGATGTCGATGACCATGAACTGTCCTTCTTTCCTAACCGCGCGCCCTTGGCCTTGTCCGACCTGATCGCCGATCCGGCTGCCTTCGCCGATCTCGACCAGCCCTTTGGCGAAAGCTGGACACGGGTCTGCGAGGCGCTGGTGCCCCTGTTCGACGGGGTGATCGTCTCCAATGCATCCTTGCAGGACCGGTTCGGCGGCATGGTGGTGCGCCATGCCCGCGACGAAAAACTCTTCCGGCGCGATGAGGATGTCCGTGGTCCGCAAGGAATTCGGCTTTACCCCCCAAGACAAGGTGATCCTGTTCCTGGGGACACCGCGCCTGCACAAGGGCGTCATGCGCATTGCCGAGGCGCTGGACCGGTTGCAGGACGACCGGCTGGTGCTGTGCATCATCGGATCGTCCCACGACAAGCGTGTCGACAATCAATTGTCCGGCCATGCCCATGCCCGCATAAAGATGTTCCCGGATCAGCCATGGGACAGGCTCAGCGACCTCATCAACATCGCCGACGGTGTCTGCCTGTTGCAGGATCTGAGTTCGCCCGTCGCCGAATATCAGATACCCGCCAAGCTGACCGAGGCACTGGCGACCGGCGTGCCCGTTGCTGTGACGCAGGCCGCGCCGTTCCGCGATATTCCCGCCCCCCATATCATCACCCCGATCCGCGACGATGCCGATTTGGAGGATTTCCTGCGCAATGTCGCGGAAGGCGTTTTCGATACCGACGCCTATCGCCTGCGCGCGCGGCAATATTTCATCGGTGAGATGAGTTATGCGGTAAATGGCGCGCGGCTGGAGCTGCTGTTCGAAACGGCCCGGACCAAGCCCGCGCAATGGCAGCGGGAATGGATAAGGCTGGTCCATTTCCTGTCGCGGCACTGGTCGAAATCCTTGCCCGCGCAGCAGCCCGAATGGGCGCGCGGCGGCCTGAACTTCCCGGCCGTCATCCGGTCTGCCCCCTTCGATATCGCCTTCTTCTGGAAACAGAATGACACCGGTATCTATGGGCGGCGCCATGATATGGTGCTGAAATATCTGGCCCGGCACCCCAGGGTCGGCAGGATCGTCCAGTTCGACGCGCCGATGACGCTGCATGACCTGACGTCGCGGACCAGGCTGGACCCGGACGCAGGGCTGGATCAG
Organism: Sphingobium sp. YR768; assembly: GCF_900111125.1. GTDB lineage: Bacteria > Pseudomonadota > Alphaproteobacteria > Sphingomonadales > Sphingomonadaceae > Sphingobium. The sequence continues at coordinate 47,167 of NZ_FOGE01000025.1, read as the reverse complement.
GGCAATATGGTGGTGGAAAACAGCATCCGCCGCTTCCTGAAGATCGCCGATGACAAGGACATGGCCCGCCGCGTCTTCCTGCATCGCGGCAAGCGGCCCAGCGGCAATTTCCTGGGACAGGATCTGCCCGCACCGGATGCCTATCCGCAATGGGTGGAGGAAACGGTGCGCCAGACGCTGGGGAACGGCCCCGTGGTCAGTTGGGTCGCGCCGATCGCGCCGGCCTATCCCGCCGTCCATGACTATATGAATTTCAGCCTGACCGTTGCCGACCTGATCGACGACCAGCGCACCATGACGGAAGGGGCGGCGCGGGACCGCACGGAACAGGCCTATGCCGAGATGATCGATCGGGCCGATCTGCTGCTGTCCAATTGCGAGAGCCTGAAGCATGCCTTCGCCCCCTTCGGCCGCGACATCATGGTGATCCCCAATGCGGCGGAGAATATCCCCCGGACCGGCAAGGTCGCAAAGCCGGCGGAACTGGCGGGCATGGACGGCAAGATCGTCGGCTATGTCGGCAATCTGCGGGATCGCATCGACATCTGGCTGCTCGACAGCATGGCCGTGCGCCATCCCGAATGGAATATCGTGCTGATCGGATCAGCGCATGGCAAGACGGACGTGCTGGACCTCCGCCGTCACGCCAATGTCCATTTTCTGGGTGTGAAACGCTATGAAGAGGCGCTGGACTATATCCGCGCCTTCGACGTCGCCATCATGCCGCATCTCGACAATGACGTCAGTCAGTTCATGAACCCGCTGAAACTCTATGTGTATCTCAGCGCAGGCGTGCCGATCGTGACGACGGCTGTTGCGAATATCGGCGAGGTCGCCCCCTTCGCGACGGTGGCGCGCGACAGCGACGATTTCATCGCACAGGTCGAGGCGACACTGGCCGGACAGGCGGAAGCAAAGCCGGCAACGCGCCTGCCGCCGGCGCTCCGTTGGGAGGCGCGGGTGGACCGGATGATCGCGGCGATAGACGAACGCCTGTAATGCGAACGCCTGTAATGCGAACGGCTGTAACGCCACCGGGCATCAGGCAGCCACTGGCCCCGCCTTGACCGATATGAAGGTCACGCCCGCCACCCGATCATTCACCACCCGATGGCGAACGACGCTGGTGGGCAGGCCGATGGCTGACAACAGCAGGCCGATATCCCTGCCGAAATCGGTATAGACCAGCGACAGGCTGTCGTCGCCCGAACCATGATAGACCGGCGGCAACAGCATGATGTCTTCCGGGCCGCTGGTGTCCACGCGCGCGCGGGTTTCCTGCGGGGGCGGCATGCCTATGGGCACGGACCACACATGCAGGCCGCCGGGCCGCAATATCCGGCGCATCTCGGCAAAGCCCAGAAATGGCTTGCGGATATGTTCGAAAATATCGGACGTCACGATCAGGTCGAAACTGTCGTCGGCAAAGGATGTCGCCATCAGATCCTGGCATGACATGCCATCGCGCGTCGCGCCGCTTGGCAGGTCGGGATCATAGAAAGATTGCTCATAACGGCGCGCGTTCCCCAGCAGGCGGCGGAATGGCCCGACGAAGCCGGGTTCGAATATGTCGAGGCCAGCCAGCACGCCCGCATCGACCAGCTCGGCCAGCGTATCGAACCGGCCTTCGCCCAGATGCTCCAGAAGGGCTGTCGCCTGCCCCCGATAGCGGAGCGTCGCGCGGCATGCCCCGCAGGCCAGCGTTTCCCGCTCGCTCGCATGGGTGCGGCGGAACAGGCCTTCCCACCCGCACAGGCTGCATCGATCCGCCATGTCATAGGGGGTGAAGACAGGCCTTGGGATCTGCTTCAGATTGTCCATCAGAGCCTTTGGCAGCGCCACCATGGGACCATCACCGGCTTTGCTCGCGGCATCCTGCACATGGCCGTGGATGACGATGTCGGGATTGTCTTCCTGTCCCATGATCAGCGGCGACAGGTCCGTCGGATGGCGTAGATCGATCCGGCTGCTGCGAACCCCAAAGCCGCCATTCAGCCTGACGGCGTTGGCAGGGGCGGGCAATGCGTGCAGCGTCAGGTCGACATCGGCGCATTCGACATTCGAAAGCAGCAGCGCATAGTCGGTCCAGTCCGCCACTGCGATCTGTGCCTCGATGCTACGGACAGGCGCCTGCCGCTTGCCCAGCACGGACAGGGCTCTTTGCACCTTGCGCGCCCGAATACTCAGCCGGCCTTCGGTCCTGTCCTGATGTTCCGCGCTGTTCTCGATCGTCACCGCGCCGCCATTGACCTCTGCAATATCGGCGTCGACGGTGAAATCCGCGCAATCCAGCAGGTGGATCGCCGGGGCCGCCGTCCGCTGCGCGATATTCTGGGCGCGCAGGGTGATGCGCATGTCCCGGCATCGGGTAAAACCGGCTGCCCTTTGGCCGCAATCCAGCACGACCAGATCGTCGATCGTCAGCCGCTGACAGCCCTCGGCCTCCAGACCGCTGCCCTGCGACGTCGTGATGACGACACCCGCCAGCGAACAATCATTGGCTTCGACCCGGATCAGCGGCGTGCCGCGATGGCCGCTGCTGGTGACGGCGATCGATTGCAGATGACAGTGATCGGCTATCATCGAAAGGGCGAAGCGACCATCCACGAAATGCAGGATCGGCGGGGCGTCGGACAGGCCACGCAATGTCACCGCCCGGTCCAGCCGGATATCGGCGGCCAGATCATAGCGTGCCGCGTCCAGCGTGATGACGGAGCCAGGGGCGGCGCCTTGCAGCGCTTCGACCAGTTGCTGCCCGGCGGAGAGCGGATTGCCGCTCACGATTTGCGATAGGCCCTGCGATGTTCGACATCCCGATAGCCGAGCGGAATTTGCTCGAAAGCGGGGTCGGTATCGAGCAGCAGGCTGCAAATCATCTCGACATGCGACAATTCGATCTGCTCCTCGCTATATTCCGTCAGGACCGACGGGTTTTGCGAAGGCCGCATCGTCGGCGATTTGGCGATGGTCCAGTCATAATCGTCGAGCAGCAGATAGCCGCCGGGCTTCAGCAATTCCTTGCAGCACACGGCGGCCAGCGTGTCATATTGATAGAGATGCGCGCCATCCAGATAGATGAAGTCGAACATCCCGCCCGGCTGATCGACACGGCAACGGCGCGTCAGCATGGCCAGCGTCCAGCCATAGCTGTCGAAGGTCCGCTGCGAATTGCTGACAATCTCGACATTATGATAGCCAAGCCCGGCCAGATCGGCCTGCAACTCATTCACCCGAAAATCATAATCGAACAGCCAGAGCGTGCCGCGCTTGTCCAGCGTTTGGGCCAGCGCCAGCGATGTCGCGCCGATGCCGATGCCGACCTCCGCCATCACCGGGTCGGGGTGCGTTTCCAGCACGCGCTTCGCCAGATCGACCGCTTCGGCGCAGGGGCGGGCGATCGCCTGGTAACGGGGCATCGTATGTCGTTCCAACATCGGTTCAATTCCAGTTACTTGGCGAATAAAGCGGTTTACCCTTCCGATAGGTCATAGTAGCGCTGGGCTCAACCTGACGGGGGGCTGTACGGTGTGACTCATGTCCTTGATATGACACAAGATGAAACGGGCGTGGCAAAGCGTGTTTCGCTCTATGGCACATTCGACGTTCTCAACTATGGCGATCTGTTGTTTCCGCTCTTGTTGCGGGACCGGCTGGGCATAGCGGAAGAGGATTTTCGCGCCTTTTCGCCAAAGGGCGGCCCGCTGCCGTGGAACGACACCATCCTTGCGCTGCCCATCGATCAGGCACCACATAGTCCCGCCGATCTGCATGTGATCGGCGGCGGCAACATCATCCACGCCAATGCGACGCCGCTGGCCGATTATGCCGGTTCGCGGTTCGGCGGGCGGGGCAGCTATGCCGCGCTGTGGCTGGGGGCCGGGCTGATCGCGGCGCAGTCGGGCGCCCGGCTCGTCTGGAATGCGCCCGGCCTGCCGCGCCCCTTGCCGCCCGGCCCGGTGCAAGCGCTGAGCAATGCCGTGCTGGACGCGAGCCTGATGGTGACGGTGCGGGACGAGAAAAGCCGGGAATTCCTGAGCGCGCCGGAGCAACAGCCGGTGTCGGTCATGCCCGACACGGTGCTGGATCTGGCCGCCATGTGGCCCGCTGCGTCCCTGCGCGATGTGGCGGAGAGCGCTTTTGCCCGGCACGGCATGACGACGCCCGTTCGCTGGTTCGCGCTACACGTCAATGATCGCTATCTCGATGGCGACGAGGCCTTGCAGGTGCGCCAGATCGAGGAACTGGCCCGGACGCTGGATGCCTTGCCCGTGCTGATCGCCATCGGCCCCTGCCATGGCGACGATCAACTGGCCCGGCGCATTGGCCAGATGCTGAGCATATCTGCGCTGATCCTGGACCAGCCCGATAGCCTGAAGGAAATTGCGGGGCTGATCGCACATGCGGTCTGCTATGTCGGCTCGTCCATGCATGGACTCATCACCGCTTTGGCCTATGACAAGCCGGCTTTGGTCATCGCGCGGCCGCATATGGTGAAGTTTGACGGCTTCTTGACGCAACTGGGCATGTCGGACAGGCTGGTTACAAGCTGGGAAGCGGCGTTGGGCCGGATCGACCTGCTGAAACCGCTGGGGGACAGCGATCGCGCCGCAATCGCCACCGCCCGCCAGCGGATAGCCGAGCATTGGGCGACGTTGCGTGGTCTGATGGATCAGGATGTGCCGGAGCGGACAGTCAGGGCGATGGCGCAACTGCGGGCATGGATGGCGCAGCGCGTCCGCCCGCCACAAGATTGGGAGGCTTTCATGTCCGTTCTGCCCGCCGTGCCGGTTCAATCGGTGCCGCCGCAAATCAATGCTGCTTTCCACTGCAATATTTGCGGCGGCGATAGCCTGCGGCCCGAACGCAAGCTGGAAGACAGCCTGATCGGCCATGGCTATATCTGCGCAGGGTGCAATGCATCCGCCCGGCATCGCGCCATGCGGGGCGTGCTGAATGTGCTGCGGTCCGACCCCGCGCTATGCGCCAGCGGGCTGCAATATGGCCGGCATCGCGTTGCGGCCGGTGGCTGGTTCAAGGATTTCGATCTGCTGGAACCGGCCCATGACGGCGCGGCTCTGGTCCCGCCGCCGGCGGGCAAGCGCTATCAGATGCTGCTGTGCCTCGACATGCTGGAGCAGGTCGCCGATCCCGGCGCAGCCTTGGCCGGGCTGCGCGGGGCCATGGCGCAGGATGGCGTCTTGCTGCTGTCCTTCCGCACCGCGCCCGGCCGCGCGACGACGCTGGACTGGGGCTTCCCGCGCGGCGACGATCAGGGACGGCTGCGCACCTATGGCATGGACATGATCGATCGTCTGGCCGATCTGCTGCCCGGCGCCCATCTGAGCGTGGTGCAGCCGGTCGATCCTTATTCCGGCCTGGAAACCCTGCTATGTCTGGTCACGGATTCGGTGACGCGGCATGACTGGATCAGAAACAGCGCGATCGGGGACATGATCGCACCGGACAGGTAAGAGCGACCTGATGCCCGGCAGGGAAGGGCTGGCATTGACATGGCTGGTCAGCCTGTTAGCCGAACATCGGTTGCGATGTCGTAACGACTTTACAGTTCAAAGCGTTGCGGCAATGTCCTGATAGCCGTCGCGAACGCATGATGGGGGCGTGGACTTGCAGAAGATGGCGGACGATGGCCATTATGCGGCGGCCACGCTGGGCGATGAAATCATTGCGCTCGATGCACTGGTCAAGGCTGGGCAGGGCGATCGGGACGCGCTGGATAGCCGTATTGCCGTTGCCCGCGCCCGCTGGCCGCACGACCAGCGTCTTCGCCTGATAGAGGGCGGGTGGCTGGACGCGAGCGGCCGCCCCGACGCCGCACAGGCCAGCCTTCTCGCGACGCAGGCGGCGCATCCCGACAGCCCCTGGCCGGCGGTCCGACTGGTCGAAATGTTCCTCCGCAACCGGATGCCGGCGGAGGCGCAACAGCTTTTCCGCGACGCCGTGTGGCATGCCAGTGCGCCGGAAGGGACGCGCGCAGGCCTTCTGTCGCGCGTCATCGTCACCATCGCCGATACGCAGGCGCGGGGTGCTTATCTGGAAAGCCTGTTGGGTGACCGGGACGATGATCGCTTCGTCCTGCTCAAACTCGCCGCCATCGCCTTTCGCGCGCAGGATCGCGACGCCACCGAAAGCCTGTTCGCACGGGCGCGGGCATTGGGTCCGCTGACCGACGAAAGTCGCCTGATCGAACTGGAACTGCATCTGGCGGCGGCTCGGTTCGAGGAAGCTTACAGCCTCGCCAACCTGTTGCTGGACCGCAATCCGGACCGGGTGGAATTCGCCCGCCGGGCCATTCAGGCGGCGATCTTCGCGGGCCGGGTCGATGCCACCGTTTCGCTACTCGAAATGGCGCTGACCCGCTGGCCGCAGGATTGGCTGCTGCTGTTCCGCTATAATCGCTGCCCGCTGCCTCAGGCCGTCGACCGGCAACTCTTCGCCCTGTTGCAGGACCGGGCGACCGAAATGGCGGAAAGTCCCCGCTGGCTGTTCCAATATGCCATCGGCGCATTGCGGCACGGTGCGATCGATCAGGCGATCGGGATCATCGACACGCTGCTCGATGCGGCGGCGGTCGGTCATATGGCAGGCCCGCTGGCCCGCGCCTTGGCCGCACATCCCCGCGCCACATGGGACAATGATCGACAGGTCGCCATCGGCAGCGAACAGGATGTGCAGATCATCCCGACGCCCGGCGCGACGGCGACCATCCTGCTGTTCGCCAGCGTGGTCGGCGGGTTGGGCTATCTGCCCTTCGGCCTTGCCGATGGCTTGCTGCGACAGCGCCCGGTCAACATCCTCTATGTCCGCGATGGCAGCCATCGCAGCTTCACCGGCGGCATCGCGTCCCTCGGCCCGGATATTCCCACGACGATCACCGCACTACGCCGGATCACCGACGATCTTGGCGTGCCGGTCATCACCATGGGCTCCTCCATCGCCGGCGTGGCGGCGATCCGCTATGCCGCGCTGATGCGGGGCCATGCGGCCATCTCCTTCGCCGGACCGGTCAATCTGGGCCTGAACGCGACGGAAGATGAACCGCCATCAGCCAGCGCCGCCAACGGCACGCGCCAGTCGCTCTTCTCCGCCTTCACCGGCGACGACCAGGACACCGCCTCCCTCGTCCGCGCGACGCCCCGGACCCATGTCCATCAGATTTTTGGCGCCGGCCATGCCCCCGATGTGGAGGCGGCGCGCTGTCTGGAAGGGCTGGACAATGTCCATTTCCATCCCATCGCCGACTGCGCCGATCATTTCGCGATCGAACATGCGATAGCGGACGGGTTTTTCTTCACGGTATTGGATCAGGCGCTGGCCTCGATCGGCGGTCCGGCATGATGCGGGGCGGCGCGGTGCTGATGTCGGGCATGTTCGACATGAACAATTATGGCGACCTTCTGTTTCCGCTGGTCGCGCAGGATCGGCTGGCGTCGGCCGGCTACAGCCTTATCCCGGTGGCGCCGACCGGAGGGCGGGCCGATTTCCCCGATGCCCTGCCGACGATCGACATTGCCGCGATGATGTCGGGCGATGTCGCGGCGGCGGGCATGCTGATCGGCGGCGGCTATATGGTCCATGCCAATTCGCTGGGCTTTCTCGACCATTATGGCGATCCCGCGCTGGGCAACTGGGCGGGCGTCGGCCTGTGGCTGGGCGCGACGCTGGCCGGAGCGCTGCGCGACATTCCGATCGCCTGGAATGCGCCGGGCGTGCCGCATCCCTTTTCCAGCCGCCAGCAGAAGCTGGTCGGCGCTGCGCTGCGGGCGGCCTCCTATGTGTCGGTGCGCGATGAGGGCAGCCGTCGGCTGCTTGGCACAGATGCCGCCGACGCCACCGTATCGCTGGTCCCCGATCCGATCGCCGATCTGCCGCGCCTGTGGTCGAAGGCCGATCTGGCGGCGGACTATCGCGCCCTGCTGGCGCGCAAGGGGATCGCCGCCGACGCCCGTCTGCTGGCCATCCATATCCGCAACCGCTCGGTCGCCGGGGTCGATCCGGCTCGCTGGAGCGCAGCGCTGCGCGACTTCGCCGATGCGCAGGGGCTGGTGCCGATGCTGGTTGCGGTGGGCGAAAGCCATGACGATCCGGCGGTCGCGCGCCGTTTCGCCCAGACGATCGGCGCACCCTGCCTGATGCTGGACGATCCGCGCAGCCTTCGGGAAATCACCGCCGCGCTGGCCCATAGCGCCCTCTATGTCGGCGCGTCGCTCCACGGCTATATCGCGGCATCCACCTATGGCGTGCCGGGCGTGCTGATCGGACGGCCCAATTATCATAAATTTTCCGGCTTCCTGTCGCATAATGGCCGGCCGCAGGATCTGGCGACCGACTGGGACGATGCCCTGCGGATCGCCGCGACGCGCACGCCCGGCCGCGAAGAGACATTCGTCCCCGATATCGTCCGCGATGCGCTGGACCGCCACTGGGCGCGCGTCATCGCTGCGCTGGATGCGCCGGATCGCCAGCGGGAAGAACGGCGCGACTTCGCGATGGCCCTGATGCGCGACGCGATCGGCGGGGAGGGGCCGGGCTGGGCCATGACCCCGCTGCTCAACCGCCGGATGCGGGCACAGCCCGCCATTGCCGGCGGCCTGTTCGATCTTCCTCCCATGACGAAAGAAAAGCCATGAACCAACGCCTGCCCTGTGATCGCGACACGCTGCGCAACTGGATGGTCGCCTATATTGGCGGCATATTGTCCCTGCCGGGCGGCGTGCCGACCGACCAGAATTTCGACGCCTATGGCTTCGACAGCGTCGAGGCGGTGGTGATGGCCGGCGTGATGGAGGAGGAATTCGGCGTTCAGGTCGATCCCGCCCAATTGTTCGAATATCCCAGCATCGACGCTTTCGCTGCCGCTTTTGCCAGCGACGGTACCATGGCATCGGCGACCGGAACGGGATCGGCGGATTGAGCCTGCCGGCCGTCTCGATCGTGCTGGTCAGCCATGAGATGCGGCGGGAATTGCCCCGCACGCTATTGTCGCTGTGCCCGCCCTATCAGACGGATATCGCGCGCGCGGACTTTGAGATCATAGTGATCGACAATGGCTCCGCCCAGCCGCCTTGCGCCGATGAATTTCGCCATCTCGACGCGAACATCCGGGTTCTCCAGCAACCCGACCCCGGCGTCTCCCCCGTGGCCGCCATCAACCATGGCCTGTCGCTCGCCCGCGCGCCGCTGATCGGCGTGTGGATCGATGGCGCGCGGCTGGCCTCGCCCGGGCTGCTGGCCGCCTGCCGCGCGGCGGCCCGGCTGCATCCCCGCCCGGTGATCGCCACGCTCAACTATCAACTGGGGCCTAGCCTTCAGTTCGACAGCGCCCGCCATGGCTATGATCAGGCGGCCGAAGACCGGCTGCTGGACGATATCGGCTGGCCGGGCGAGGGCTATCGCCTGTTCGACATCGCCACCAGCGAACTCCGCGCCGGTCCCGCCGGGCCGATGCTGGAAAGCAACGCCCTGTTCCTGCCCCGCGCGCTGTGGGACGACCTGGGCGGCTATGACCCGGTCTTTGCCGAGCCGGGTGGCGGCGTGGTCAATCCCGACACCTATCTGCGCGCCTGCGCGCTGCCCGGCGTGCAGCAGATCCGCGTGCTGTGGGAGGGCACGTTCCACCAGATTCATGGCGGCCTGTCGACCAGCACGCCCGAAAGCGCGCGGGCGGTGCTCCATGCGGGCAGCCGCCTCTATCTGCAACGACGCGGCCAAAGGCTGACGACGATGCGCGACCCCGGCTGGCTCTATGATGCGCGCAGCGGCACGGTCACGGGTGATCAGCGGGAGGCGCTGGCATGAGTGCATATCGGATCGATGAAGCCGCCATAGCGCGCTATCAGCGCGATGGCTTTATCGCGCCCCTGCGCGTAATGGACGAAGCGGCGATGGCCGATCAACTGACGCAACTCGACGCGCTGGGCGCCATGCGCGCCGGCCGGATCGCGCCCAGCCATAATGTGAAGGCGCATCTGCTGGCGCCCTTCCTCTGGGACATGGTCCACCATCCCGCCATTCTCGATCCGGTCGAACAATTGCTCGGCCCCGACCTGCTGTGCTGGGCGGCGGGCTTTTTCGACAAGCGGCCGAGGACGCCGCAGCATGTCACCTGGCATCAGGACGCGACCTATTGGGGGCTGTCCCGTCCTGAAGCGCTGACCGCCTGGATCGCCTTCACCCCGTCGGTGGCCGCCAATGGCTGCATGCGGGTCAGCCCCGGCAGCCATCATGCATTGCTGCGCCATGTCGACACGCGCGACAATGACGTGATGCTGCCCGGTCGCGAGCGGATCGTCGAGACGGTGGACGAGGAGGCGGCCGTGGACATTCTCCTGCAACCGGGCGAAATGTCGCTGCACGATGTGCGGCTGGTCCATGGTTCGCGCGCCAATGCTTCCGATCAGCGCCGCTGCGGCTTTGCGATTCGCTATATTCCGGCCGATATGTCCTCCATCGGCCTGACGCGCGCCACGGCGACTTTGGTGCGCGGTCGCGATCATGGCCATTTCGATCTCGAACAAGCGCCCGAGGCAGCATTCCACCCCGCCGCGCTCGCCCGCTACACCGGCATAGTGCGCAACTGGATGCGCAACACCCTGCCCAAAATGGGAGATCCGTCCTGACCCTCCCGTCCGCCCTTACGCTGCCGGAAATCATCGCCGATCACGGCGTCAACCGGGCCGATCATGTCGCCATCCGCTTCCTCCAGCGAGGCGAGGCCGTCACGGCGGAGGCGCGCTATGCCGATCTGGCGCAGGCCGTATCGACCATGGCGGCGGGGCTGTACCGGGCAGGCCTTTCGGGCACGCCGGTCGTGCTGGCACTGCCGCCCGGCCTCGACTTCAGCATCGCGTTGCTGGCCTGCCTGCGTGCGGGTGCGATCGCAGTGCCCATTCCCTACCCGCCACAGGGACAGGAGGCGAAACAGCGATTGACGGCGATGCTGGGCGATCTGGGGATCGCCACTGCCCTTGGCACGGGCGATCCGGCGCTGGATAGTGTCGGTCTGCGCCGTGTCGATCCGGCCGAACTGGACTGTGCGCCGCTGCCAATGCCCTTTCCGGCGCCGGATGCGCCTGCGGTCATCCAATATAGTTCCGGTTCCACCCGCACGCCGCGCGGCATCGTCATCAGCCATGCCAATATCGTCGCCAACCAGCACATGATCCGGGAAATGTTCGACAGCGGACCCGATACGATCGCGCTCAACTGGTTGCCGCCGCATCATGATATGGGGCTGTTCGGTGCGCTGTTGCACCCGTTGTTCCTGGGTGGCACCGCCATTCTCATGCCGCCGATGGCCTTCATCCAGCGGCCGTTGCGCTGGCTGGAGGCGATCAGCCATCATCGTGCCACTATCGCGGGCGCCCCCAATTTCGGCTATGATCTGTGCGTGCGCCGCGTCTCGCCCGATCAGGCCGCGACGCTCGATCTGTCCAGCCTCACCGTCACTTTCTGCGGGGCAGAACCGGTCCGTGCTGCCAGCCTCATGAACTTTGCCGCCCATTTTGCTTCCTCGCGCTTCGATCCGGACAGCTATTCGCCCTGCTATGGCCTCGCCGAAGCGACCCTGCTGGCGGCTTCCACGCCATGCGGAGCCGGCGTGCGTACGGTAGTGCGAGACGACGGCCATAGGCATATCGCCTGCGGCATCGCGCCATCGGCCAGCCGGATGCGCATATGCGGTCCGCAGGATGGCCAGGTCTTGCCGCCCGGCGAGACGGGAGAAATCTGTCTGGCCGGTCCCCATGTCGCAATCGGCGTGTGGCATGGGGCGTCGGGAACGGTGGCGCCCATGCCCGAACTCTATGACGAGGACGGCACGTCCTGGCTGCGCACCGGCGACCTTGGCGTGCTGGGGCCGCACGGACTGGTGATCCACGACCGGATCAAGGATCTCATCATCGTCCACGGCCGCAACATCTATGCCGCCGATGCGGAAGCGATCGCGATGGACGTCGCCGGCGCGTCGCTACAGGCGGTGGCGGCCGTCGCCCTGAACGTCGCGGCGGACGAGCGGCTGTTGCTGCTGTGCGAAGTGCCCCGCACCCATGCCCGGACGCTGGATCTGGATGCACTGGCGGAGAAGATCGCCCGGCCGGTTGCCGAAGGTTGCGGCGCGCTCCCCGAAGTCGCCTTCGTGGCGGCTGGCGCGCTGCCCCGCACCACCAGCGGCAAGATACGCCGTCAGGCCGCGCGGCAGGCCTATCACGCCCAGACGCTCAGGACGCTGGCCGGAAAGGACGCGCAATGGGCAAATGCCTGACCGACAGCCAGATTGCGCGCTTCCGGGACGATGGCGTGCTGTTTCCCGTGCGGGTCTACAGCGAAACGGCGATGGCGGAAAAGCTGGCCATGCTCGAAGCGATCGAGGCGAGCCGGGCCGGGCGCCTGCCGCCCTCGCTCAATGCCAAGCCGCATCTGCTGCTGCCCTGGCTCTGGGATATCGTCCATGACCCCGCGATCGTCGATGCGGTCGAGGATCTGCTCGGACCCGACCTGCTCTGCTGGGGCACCAGCTTCATCGCCAAGAATGGGCCGAGCGACCGGCATGTCACCTGGCATCAGGACCAGACCCACTGGAACCTCACGGCGCCGCGCGCGGTGACGGCCTGGCTGGCCATCACCTCCAGCGGGCCGGACAATGGCGGCGTGCGGATGATAACCGGCAGCCATCGCCAGATATTGGCCCATCGCGACAGCCGCGATCCCAAGAATATGCTTGGTCGCCGCGAAGAGGTGATCGACCGGGTCGATGAAGCCATGGCGGTCGACGTGGCCTTGCGTCCGGGCGAAATGTCGCTGCACGATCCGCTGATCGTCCATGGATCGCCGCCCAATCTTTCCACCGGGCGGCGCATCGGCTTTGCCATCCGCTATATCCCCGCCGATGTCGCACAAACAGGCGGCGCGCATAATTTCGCGACCCTCGTGCGGGGGCGCGATCATGGCCATTTCGCGCTGGAGCAGGCGCCCGCCGCCGCTTTCCATCCCGACGCGCTGCGCCACCACGCCGAATCAATCCGGCGCGGCATGGCGATCATCTTCGACAAGGGCGGCCAGACCTCATCTGACGCCGGCACCTGAGCATGATGACGCCGACCACCGATCCCGACGCACCGGTCCTTCCCGCCGCCGCGCCGCTGTATAGCGTGCGGAACGGCATATGGACGATCAGCCGCCATGCCGATGTCAGCGCCGTGCTGCGCTCCCCGTCTTTCCGCATGGCATCGCCCCATGATCGGGTGGCGCGGATCGCCGATCGCGCCCGGCGGGATTATCGCGATCTTCTCATCCTCCTGGATGGCACCATGTTGTTTCGCGACGGCGCCTTTCATCAGGGCCACCGGAATGTGGTGCGCGGCCTCGTCCAGCGGACCATGGCGCAATGGACGGAGCCGGCGTTGCGGGAACTGGCCCGGTCGATCATCGACGCCCTGCCGCCATCAGCCGACCCGATCGACGTCGTGCCCGCGCTGGCCGATCCGCTGCCGTTGCGGATACTGGCCGCGCTGCTCGACATCGATCCGGAGGATTGCCACCGGTGGCGTGCGCAGGCGATGGCGATAACCCGATCCTGGCTGCCGACCATGGCGCTGCGCGATCTGGACGATTGTCAGGCGACCGCCGCATCCTTGCGCGTCGCGCTCCCGGATACCCAATCGCTGGGTCTGATGGCCTTTCTGCTGATCGCTGGCGCTGATAGCGTGGCAGGCACGATCAGCGCGGCGCTCGACTGGCTCGCCCGCCATCCGGACTGGCAGGACGCGCTGCGGCGCGATCCGGCCCTGATCCCCGGCTTCATCCGCGAAACCATGCGCCTTGCCGGGCCAATACGACGGCTCACCTTGCGGGTCGCGCTGACCTCGGTCGAGATCGGCGGCACGATGATCGCGGCCGGAGACATCGTCATGCTGCGCACCGACAGCGCCCATCGCGATCCCGTCGCCTTCCCCGATCCCGACCGGATGGACCCGGCGCGGAAAGACGCGCCACTGCTCGCCTTTGGCGGCGGCGCCCATATGTGCCTGGGGCCGCTGCTGGGCACGATGGAGGCGGTCGTCATGGTCGAGGCCGTCCTCGCCCGGTTTCAGCTGTCTCCAGCGCCCGAGCGCGGCCAGCTTTTCGATCATGAAGACTGGCGCATCTTCGAACGCCTGCCGCTGAGGCTCCTGTCGCTATAGGCGCGGGCCATCGATAAGCGTCCGTCGACCCTCGCGGACTGCTTGCGGGCCTGCTATGCCCAACCCATGAAGCTCCGCCATATATTGCCGCCGGTGCTGTTCGGCCTGCTCTTCCTCACGATCATCAGCGTGGGCGATGCGCTGTTCTGGAGCGTCCCTCATGCGCTCGAAAAGCTGCCGCCGCGCCTGCTGACGATCGTCGTGCTGACCGCCCTGTGGCTGGTGCATGTCTACAAGCGGACGGTGCGCTGATCTGTTTGTTTGCGGTAATCGGGGAATGCTCATGCGCTTGCAATGCGCTGCTTGCTGTTACCTCCGTGATGCGCGGGGCAACTATCCGATTGTGAGCATGGCAATGCGACAGTGGCCCTTTCACTCGCTGTCGATCGCGGCACCATAATGCGGCCAAACAAAAAGGCGGCCGATCGAGATCAGGCCGCCCCCTTCGTAACCATCTCGCCGCTCTCACGGATCTTCGGTGAACAGGCACACCAGCGACTGGATGCCGGTCTGGAACAGGAACGGCACATCGTTGCAGATATGCGATCCATAGCTATTGCGTTTGATCAAGGCGGATGCCGGCGAAGCCGTTGCCAGCACAGCTATCACGGCCGCGGCGCTCAGATATTTCTTCCTAGCCACTCCTCTGCTTGCATCAGGCAAGCGCCTGACAAATAAGCCCACCGGACTGGATCCATGCCCCTTGGCTGGGGGAGGGACAGGCGATGTCAAACCGATCGGCCGGCTATGTTGCCAGATTGCCGCCAATTCTGTCCTATTTACGACCGGCCGTTTAGGAAGGGCGGAAAATTCGACCCACATGTCCTTGGCAGAATTGGAAATTTAATATCCAATTCCTGACAGATTATGTCGGAATTCGCGGGAAATATGCGAAGTTAAGCGGAGGAATTCCAACAGGCGCTGATCATGATCGCCGTTCAGGGCAGCGGCGCCTCGACCCGATCGCCATGGCTTTTGGGGGTGGAGGTGACGAGGATATCGACCGGCGCCTGACTGCGGTTCTGCGCCTGATGCGGCACGCCGGGCGCGATCTCTATGCCCTGTCCGGCGCGCAGCTGGTGGGTGACGCCATCGGCCTCCATCGTCAGTTCGCCCGCCAGCACATGGAAATATTGCCGCGCCTTCTCATGATAGTGCCGCACCTCGGCGGCGCCCGGCTGGATGCGCTCCTGAATCACCGACAGATCGTCGCGCTTCACCAGATGCCAGCCGTCATTCACCCCGCCCCAGACATAATGTTCCGCCCCTTCGCGCTGGACGACGACGGGGGCAGGGGCGGGCTGGCCGGCAGCGGCGAGGATCAGGAGCAGGGCGTTCATGCCCCATGGAGACGATCCGGCGCGTCCACCCCGCCATGCCGCTGGCGTCCGGGGCGGCGCGTCCCTATAGCTGGTCCATGGCATCGACCCAGAAGCATAACAAACCCGCTAAAGTCCGCCCCGCCGGCTTCCCCACCCGCGATCAGGTGATGGCATTCATCTCTGAATCCGATACCCCCGCCGGCAAGCGGGAAATCGCCAAGGCGTTCGGCCTGAAAGGGCAGGAAAAGATCGCGCTCAAGGCGCTGCTGAAGGATATGGCGGACGAAGGGCTGATCGATCTTGGCCCGGCCCGCGCCTTCCACAAGATGGGCGGCGTGCCCAAGGTGACGGTGCTGCGTATCGTCGATGTCGATGATACGACCCTGATTGCCACCCCCGAACGGTGGGAAGCCGAAGGTCAGCCCGCTCCCCGCCTGCGCGTGGTGGAACGCGGCAAGCGTGGCGCGCTGACGATCGGCGACCGCATCCTCGCCCGCACGGAAGAGGCCGGGCGCGGCTGGATCGCCCATCCGATGAAGAAACTCGCCAAGGCCAGCGAGGAATTGCTGGGCGTGGTCGAGCAGATGGCGGACGGCAAGCTGTGGCTGCGCCCGGTGGACAAGCGCATCCGCAAGGATACGCCGATCAGCGACGTCGGCACGGCAAAGCCCGGCGATCTGGTGCTGGCCGAACCCCATGGTCGCCCGCCGCGCATTTCCGCCCGCGTCACCGACATTCTCGGCGATCCCTTCGCCCCGCGCAGCTTCAGCCTGATCGCGATCCACAAACATGGCATCCCCCATGTCTTCCCCGATCGCGTCGAGGACGAAGCAGTCGCCGCCTCCGCTCTGCCGCTGCATGAGGACAAGCGGGAGGATTTGCGCCACCTCCCGATCGTCGCGATCGACCCCGTCGACGCGCGCGACCATGACGACGCGGTCTGGGCCACGCCGGACGAGGATGAGGGCAATGTCGGCGGTTACAAGGCGATCGTCGCCATCGCCGACGTCAGCTATTATGTCCGCCCCGGCAGCGCGCTGGACAAGGAAGCCCGCAAGCGCGGCAACAGCGTCTATTTCCCCGATCAGGTCGTGCCGATGCTGCCGCACGAACTCTCCTCCGACATGTGCTCGCTGCGCGCCGGGCAGGACCGGGCGGCCATGGCCTGCCACCTCACCATCAACGCCAATGGCAAGGTCACGGCCTGGCGCTTCACCCGCGCCGTGATCCGCGTCGCGGCGGTGCTGGCCTATGAGGATGCGCAGGCGGCGATGGACGGCACGCCCGCAGATGCTGTGCCGAGCGCCTCGCGCGAGCGGGCGGACGCATTGCTCGAAGCCGCCCTGAAACCCCTTTGGGCCTGCTGGGCGTTGCTGCGCAAGGCGCGGGAGGCGCGCGATCCGCTGGCGCTCGACCTGCCTGAACGCCGCGTGGTGCTGGACGAATATGGCAAGATCGTCAGCGTCGCGGTGCGCGAACGGCTCGACGCGCATATGCTGATCGAGGATTATATGATCGCCGCCAATGTCGCGGCGGCCAAGGCGCTGGAGGCGAAGAAAGCGCCCGTCATGTACCGCGTCCACGAAACGCCCGGCCGCGACAAGCTGGTCGCGCTCAAGGAATATCTGGCCACCTTCGACATCGACTTCGCGCTGGGGCAGGTGATCCGCCCCGCGACCTTCAACGCCCTGATCCGCAAGGTCGGGGAGTCGGAAGAGAAGGAGCAGATCATGACCCAGATCCTGCGCAGCCAGACCCAGGCCTATTATGCGCCGCAGAATATGGGCCATTTTGGCCTCGCGCTGGGCAGCTACGCCCATTTCACCTCGCCCATCCGCCGCTATGCCGACCTGCTGGTGCATCGTGCGCTGGTCGGCGCCTATGGCCTGGAACTGCCTGCGCCCAAGGACAAAGCGATCCCGGATCGCTCGTCGCTCAGCCAGGATGATTATGAGAATATGGGGTTGGTCGGCGAGATGATCTCCGGCCATGAACGCCGTGCGATGGAGGCGGAGCGGGAGACGATCGACCGCTATGTCGCCGCCTTCCTGTCCGCCCATGTCGGCGAAGTGGTGAAGGCGCGCATTACCGGCGTCCAGAATTTCGGCTTCTTCGCCACGGTCGACGGGCTGGGCGGCGATGGCCTCGTCCCGGTATCGACCATGGGCGCGGAACATTTCTTCTATGACGAAGCGGGCAAGGCCTTGCAGGGCGTGGACAGCGGCGATCGCTACACCGTCGGCCAGCGCCTTGAACTGCGTCTGGCGGAGGCGGACCCGATCAATGGCTCGCTACGCTTCGAACTGCCCGACAATCCCGCCCCGCGCGGCGGCCCGATGAAGCGCGACCGCACCCGTCCGGGCGTCGTCCATCGCGGACGGCCCAAAAATATCCGCCATATCGGGGCGAAGCGGGGCAAGCATAAGCGCTGAACTCGTCATTGCGAGCGGAGCGAAGCAATCCATGTTGTGCCGATGGATTGCTTCGCTACGCTCGCAATGACGGAAATCAACTCAACCGGTCGATCGCGTCGCTATCCAGCCCGCCCGGAATGATCATCACCGGGCATTGCAGCTTGCCTGCGTCGGCGCCGGCGAAATGCGTCACCAGCTTGCCCGGATTGCCGCTGGCCGCCGCGCCCAGCACCAGCGCGGCGACATCGTCCATCTCTTCCAGCGTCTTGCGCACCACCGTCACCGCCTCGCCCTGACGCACGGTGATGCTGGGGCGGATGCCGGATTCATCGGTCAGCGTGCCCGCCGCGCTCGTCACCAGCGCTTCGGCGCGTTGCAGCGCCTCATCCTCCATCGTCGCCTGCACGCCGCCCCACTGGACGAATTCGGCGGGCGGGATCAGCGCCAATATGCGCACAGCGCCCCCGGTCTTGGCGGCGCGCCGGGCGGCGAAGCGGAGCGCCGTCTCGGCCTCCGGCGATTCGTCCACGACAACCAGATATGTCCGCACTTCTTATCGCCTTTATCATGAACTTATGGCTCGACGGCTCGGCAAAGCGGCCTAACGAACCAGAAGGGTGAAATGTGAGCTATAAAAGCGCCTTCCGCAAGCGGTCGCTTGACCGATCCGGAGAATGAGTGGCAGGGATGGGGCAAATGGCGACAGCCTGATAAGCGAGAAGAGGCCCATATTCATGAGCAAGACGATCCAGATGCCCGCTTTGTCCCCCACCATGGAGGAAGGCACGCTGGCCAAGTGGCTGGTCAAGGAGGGCGACACGGTGTCGTCGGGCGACCTGCTGGCGGAAATCGAAACCGACAAGGCGACGATGGAATTCGAAGCGGTCGATGAAGGCGTGATCGCCAAGATCCTGGTCTCTGAAGGCTCCGAAGGCGTGAAGGTCGGCACCGTGATTGCGATCATCGCCGAGGAAGGCGAAGATGTCGCCGCGGCCGCCGCTGGTGCCACTGGCGGTGATGCCGCCGCGCCCGCACCCAAGGCCGATCCGGTCCCCGCCAAGGCGGAAGCCGCTGTCCCCGCAGCGAAGGCCGACGCCGTTCCCGCCAAGCCGGCCGCTACGTCGAGCGATCGCATCAAGGCCAGCCCGCTGGCCCGTCGTCTGGCAGAGGTGAAGGGCATCGATCTGGCGAGCATCACTGGCACCGGCACCAACGGCCGCATCGTGAAGGCGGATATTGACGGCGCCCAGCCGGGCGCTGCTGCCCCTGTCGCCGCACCCGCTGCTGCCCCCGCCACTGCCGCCCCGGCACCGGCCGCCGCGCCCGCACCGGTTGCCGCCGCCGCGCAGGACTTCGGCATTCCGCACGAGGTCGTCAAGCTCAGCGGCATGCGCAAGACGATCGCGCGCCGCCTGACCGAATCCAAGCAGCAGGTGCCGCACATCTACCTGACCGTCGACATTCAGCTCGACAAGCTGCTCAAGCTGCGCGGCGAACTCAATGCCGGCCTGGAAAGCCGCAAGGTCAAGCTGTCGGTCAACGACCTGCTGATCAAGGCGCTGGGCGTCGCGCTGGAGCAGGTGCCCGAGTGCAACGTGCAGTTCGCCGGCGACCAGATGCTGCAATTCAAGCGGGCCGACATCAGTGTCGCCGTGTCGATCCCCGGTGGCCTGATCACCCCGATCGTCACGGACGCCGCGGGCAAGGGCGTTGCCTCCATCTCGACCGCGATGAAGGATCTGGCCAGCCGCGCCAAGGACGGCAAGCTGAAGCCGGAAGAATATCAGGGCGGCACCGCCTCGCTCTCCAACATGGGCATGTTCGGCATCAAGCAGTTCGAAGCCGTCATCAACCCGCCCCAGGCCATGATCATGGCGATCGGCGCGGGTGAGAAGCGCCCCTATATCGTCGATGACTCGGTCCAGATCGCGACCGTCATGTCGGCCACCGGCAGCTTCGATCACCGCGCCATCGACGGCGCGGATGGCGCCCGCCTGATGCAGGCGTTCAAGCAGTTGATCGAAAACCCGATCGGCCTGCTCGCCTGATGGCTTATGTCGACGAAACCCCGCCGGATATCAGTCCGGCGGTGCGGGTCATCGCCATGCCGACCGATACCAATCCCTATGGGGATATTTTCGGCGGCTGGCTGATGAGCGTCATGGACTCGGCGGCGGGCTCCGTCGCCGCCCGGCACAGCCATGGCCGCGCCGTGACCATCGCGGTGGAAGGGATGACCTTCCTCCGCCCGGTCGTGGTCGGCGATGAAGTGTCGGTCTTCGCGACGCTCAAGTCCGTGGGCCGTACGTCGATGAAAATCTATGTCGAGGCATGGCGCCGCGCGCGGCATGACGACCGTTCCTATCGCGTCACCCACGCGACCTTCAGCTTCGTGGCGATCGGTGAAGATCGCCAGCCCCGTTCCGTTCCGCCCATGCCGGTCGAATCCGGCGCGGCGAAGTAAGACTAGAGAGACTGACCATGGCTGATACTTATGATGTCATCGTTCTGGGCTCCGGCCCCGGCGGCTATGTGGCCGCCATCCGCAGCGCCCAATTGGGCCTGAAGACCGCGATCGTGGAACGCGAAAATCTGGGCGGTATTTGCCTCAACTGGGGCTGCATCCCGACCAAGGCGCTGCTGCGTTCGGCGGAAATCTTCCACTATATGCAGCATGCCGGCGACTATGGTCTGGCCGCTGAAAAGATCAGCGCCGACATCGCCGCCGTCGTGAAGCGCTCGCGTGGTGTCGCCAAGCAGCTCAATCAGGGCGTCACGCACCTGATGAAGAAGAACAAGATCACCGTCCATATGGGCGACGGCAAGCTGGTGGCCAAGGGCAAGCTGACCGTCACCAAAGACGGCAAGACCGAAGAGCTGACCGCGAAGAACATCATCGTCGCCACCGGCGCCCGCGCCCGCGACCTGCCCTTTGCGAAGGCGGACGGCAAGCGCGTGTGGACCTATCGCCACGCCATGACCCCGGCGGAAATGCCCAGCAAGCTGCTGGTCATCGGCTCCGGCGCGATCGGCATCGAATTTGCCAGCTTCTATAATGACATGGGCGCTGACGTGACCGTGGTCGAAATGATGGACCGCGTCGTCCCCGTCGAGGACAAGGACGTCTCCGCTTTCCTCGAAAAGGCGCTCAAGAAGCAGGGCATGACCATCCTGACCGGCGCGGGCGTCGACAAGCTGGAAGTCGGCGCGACCGGCGTGAAGGCTGCGATCAAGGACAAGGACGGCAAGGTCGTCAACGGCGAGTACAGCCATGTCATCGTCGCGATCGGCATCGTCCCCAACACCGAGAATATCGGTCTGGAAGCATTGGGCATCAAGACGGAGCGGGGCCATATCGTCACCGATCCGACCTGCAAGACCAATGTCGATGGCATCTGGGCGATCGGCGACGTCACCGCGCCGCCATGGCTGGCGCACAAGGCAAGCCATGAGGGTGTGATCGTGGCCGAAGCGATTGCCGGCAAGCATCCCCACGCCATGGACGTCCGCAACATTCCGGGCTGCACCTATTGCCATCCGCAGATCGCCAGCGTCGGCCTGACCGAAGCCAAGGCGAAGGAAGCCGGTTATGAGGTGAAGGTCGGCATGTTCCCCTTCATCGGCAATGGCAAGGCGATCGCGCTGGGCGAAGCGGAAGGCTTCACCAAGACGGTGTTCGACGCCAAGACCGGTGAATTGCTGGGCGCACACATGATCGGCGCGGAAGTCACGGAAATGATCCAGGGCTATACCATCGGCAAGACGCTGGAGACGACCGAGGCGGAACTGATGCACACCGTCTTCCCGCATCCCACCATTTCGGAATCGATGCATGAAAGCGTGCTCGCGGCTTATGGGCGTGCGCTCCATATCTGATCGGCGCTCCGGAGCGATTTCAAGGCAGATGGACCATCTAACGGCTCGGAAATCGCGGCAAAAGAAGATCGCAAAAGGCGCGGGGGCTCTGGCTCTCGCGCTTTTTTGCGTTCTGGCCATAGCCCTGATGCAGCGATCAGGCTGGCTCGACGGATTGAATGTCGGGCTGATGGAACTGGCGGGACGGACGCGGGACGGTGCTGTCGGGCAGAACATCACCCCGCTGATGCGTCTTGCCTCTGCGTTGGGTGGAACAGCGGGCAGGTTGCTTCTGCTCGCCTTGTCTCTGGGCTATCTGCTCTGGGCCGGGCGACGCCGCTGCGCGCTATGGCTCATGGCGATGATGGCGGGCGGCACGGCGCTGAACCTCATCCTCAAGCAGATATTTGCCGCGCCGCGCCCCGACCTGCTGCCGCATCTGGACATCGTTCACACTTATAGCTTCCCCAGCGGGCATGCTGCTGGGAATATGATGTTCTTTGGCGCGCTGGCGATGCTGGCTGCGCGACGTTTCGGCTACTGGGCTGCTGCTGCCATTATCGCGCTGATCGGTATCAGTCGCGTCTGGCTGGGCGTGCATTGGCCGAGCGACGTCACGGCCGGCTGGATCGAGGGGCTGGGCTGGCTCGCCTTCTGCGCGATCTGGCTACCAGCGCGGGGAGGGGAGCAGTAGCGCGCGGCCGATGCTGCCATGCGGCGGCATGCCGTCGCTGGTGATGAAGCCATGCACCCAGAAGCTGTCATACGCCGTCGCGGCGGCGATCAGCAGCAGCGGGATCGCCGCGATCACGAACAGCCGCCCAGCACCGCGCCAGCCCTGATCGGGTGACAGCGCCATCAGCACCAGCGGCAGGACAGGCAGGAAATAGCGGCCCTGCGTCCCCTGCACATAGTCCGCACCCAGCGGCGTGCCGGTCAGGTACATGGCGGTTTCAATGAGCAGCGCGACACCCGCCGCCACCGCCAGCCACCAGAGTCGCTGGCCCATCCCGAACCGCGCGCCCGATCCGCTCGCCACGCCAGCGCCCAGCATGAGCAGGGCCAGCGGATAGGCGAGCAGGGGCAGCAGGATCGCGTTCCAGCCGAACCGCCCGACGATCTGCAAGGCATAGACCGGCGCACGCTCGATCACGCTGCTGGCCAATATGCGGGCATAGCCGATCGGATCGGCAAGGATGATCGCCAGTTGGTCGCGCAGCGGCGCCGTCATCATCGTCTCGCCGGTCCTGCGCGACTGGATATGATAGAGCGCCTGACTGCCGCCCGAATAGTGCATCCAGCTGACAAAGGCGATCGCCCCCAGCGCCATCGCGCCCAGGATCAGCCCCGGCCGCAAATCGCGCCGATGCTGCTGCCAGCCTAGCCCCGCCGCCATCAGCGGGAGATAGACGCCCTTGCACAGGGCCAGCAGCGGCCCGGTGATCAGCAACCCCGCCGATCGAACCGGCGTGGCGTTCATGAAACCGGTGCGCAGCGCCAGCGCCAGCCCCAGAAAGCCGAAACCATTGATCACCGCGTCGGGAGAGAGCGATCCGGTCTGATAGGCAAAGGTTGGCAGCAATGCAGTCGCCAGCATGGCATTGCGGCCAAAGGGCAGCAGGCATAGCGCGCCGATCAGCAGGGCGATCCCGGCCAGCGCATTGACCAGTCGCCCGACATAGAGGGTCTCGATCCAGGGCAGGTCCAGCCCGCGCCCCAGCATCAGCCCCATGGCACCGGGCGCATAGAGGCTGGGCGCATAGCTGGCGACATTGGGGAAGTCGGCAAAAGCGGTGCCGGGACGCTGCCCGTCGGCGGCGGCACTCTGCACCAGTTGTTCGGACTCGAAGCGGCGCAGGTCGGGCGGCACGTCCGTCGGGAAATCGACGGCATGAATATCGAGCGCCGCGCGGGGCAGATCAGCGCCGATCGCATCGCCCCGCTCTTCCGTCAACAGCTTGCCCTGCGCCAGCGACAGCGCCTTCATATAATGCTGGTTTTCGTCGGGCGCCTGAAAAGGCGGCGTCACGATCGCGAAGAAAAACGTGGCGATGCAGATGGCGGCCAGCAGCAGCTTTTCGGTCGCACGCCATGGCGCGGCGAACAGCATGTCCGCGCCGCCATGACCCTGTATCGATTGTCGTTCGTTCCGCATCGTCCGCCGTAAAGATGACCCTGAAACGGGCAGGCCTTATGAATCCGTTCGCCCTGAGCCTGTCGAAGGGCTTTCCTTTTTGAAAAGAAGAGCAGAGCTTCGACAGGCTCAGCCGAACGGAATAATTAGCGGGACTGCCTTAACATTTCGCGTCTGTATCAAAAAATGGCTGAAGGGGAGGATTATTCCTCCACCTCCTCCCGTTCGACCGGCGGGTGCAGGCGCAGGCGGGTCACGCGGCGGCCGTCGCTGGCGACGATCTCCAGCTTCCACCCGCTCTCGTCATGCTCCAATATCTCGCCCGGTTCGGGCACGCGCCCGGCCAGCACGAAGGCGAGGCCGCCCAGCGTGTCGACATCCTCCTCGACCTCGGCCAGTTTCGGGTCGATCTCTTCGGCGACATCGTCCAGTTCGGCGCGGGCGTCAGCCTCCCACAGGCCGCCGTCCAGCGGCACCAGCATCGCCTCGGGCGCGTCGTCATGCTCGTCCTCGACCTCGCCGACAATCTCCTCGACCAGATCCTCGAAGGTCAGCAGGCCTTCCGTGCCGGAATATTCGTCCAGCACGATGGCGAGGTGCGTGCGCTTGGCGCGCATTTCGGCCAGCAGGTCCAGCGCGCCCATGCTTTCGGGCACATAGAGCGGCTGGCGGATCAGCGGTTCCAGCGTGTCCGGCACCGGCGATTTGCCGGCCAGGATGGCGAAGGCGTCGCGGATATGGATCATGCCGACAATGGTATCGAGCGTGTCGCGATAGACCGGGATGCGGCTATGCCCCGCCTCTGCGAACAGCGCGGCGAGGTCGGCGAAGCTCGCTTTCTCTTCGATCGCGATAATGTCGGACCGGGGGACCGCCACGTCATCGACCGTATGTTCGGAAAAATGAAGGAGGTTGCGCACCATCTGCCGCTCGATCGCGGACAGGTCGCCCTTTACCGGCGGATTTTCATCCTGCTCGTCCTCGTCATATTCGTCGAGCGCTTCTTCCAGTTCCTTGCGGAGACTGGTTTCTTCACCCTCGCCGAACAGGAGCGACTTGATGCCGCTCCATAAGCCGCCCTCGTTGCTACTGTCCGCTTCTTTCGAAGAGGTGCCGTCCTTCGGACTGCCGTCGGCCATATTTCTACTTAGTCCCCTATATTGCGATCCCCATAGGGATCGGAAAGGCCCATGCTCAGCAGCGCTGCAATCTCCAGCGCTTCCATCGCTTCGGCCTCATTGTCGTCCATATGGTCATATCCAAGCAAATGAAAAGTCCCATGGACAATCAGATGCGTGGCATGATCGGCGATCGATATGCCTTTTTCTGCGGCTTCGGCGGCGCACACGCCCTCCGCCAGTACGATATCGCCCAGGAGCACTTCGCCATCATCGGTATTGGCGGTCACTTCCAGCAGGTCTTCCTGCACCATCGGGAAGGACAGCACGTTGGTCGGCTTGTCCTTGTCCCGATAGGCGCGATTGAGGCTGTGGACTTCCTCGTCATCGGTCAGTTTCACCGCGACTTCATACAGGGTCTGGTCTGTGGCGAAGGCGGCATAGGGGCTGTGCGCGATGGCTGTGGCCACCGCGCGCTTGGCCAGAAATTCCCAGTCCGTTCCCGGCCAGCCTTCTTCATGGAGGACAGCGACTTCAATCATGGAAACAATTCCTCCCGCCCGTTCGGGCTGAGCGAAGTCGAAGCCCTTGCCAGAGCGGAGCGAAGGCGCCTCGCTCCGCTTGGCCGGGCACTTCGACTTCGCTCAGTGCGAACGATGTACTTCTGATTACGCATCCGGCCCCTCATAAGCCTGCACGATCCGCCCGACCACCGGATGGCGCACGACATCGGCAACGCCGAAGGGCACCATGGCGATGCCTTCCACCCCGTCCAGACGCGCCACAGCATCGGCCAGGCCGGATGTGCCGGGTTGCGGCAAGTCGACCTGCTTGGGGTCGCCGCAAATCACCATGCGGCTGCCTTCGCCGAAGCGGGTGAGGAACATCTTCATCTGGGCGATGGTGGTGTTCTGCGCTTCGTCCAGCACGATGAAGGCATTGGCCAGCGTCCGTCCGCGCATGAAGGCCAGCGGCGCGATCTCGATTTCGCCGCTGGCGATCCGCCGTTCGACCTGCTCGGCCGGCAGCGTGTCGTGCAGCGCGTCATAGATCGGGCGGAGATAGGGATCGACCTTCTCCTTCATGTCGCCGGGCAGGAAGCCCAGCTTCTCGCCCGCTTCCACCGCCGGACGCGACAGGATCAGCCGGTCGACGCTGCCGGTGATCAACTGGCTGACCGCTTGCGCGACCGCCAGATAGGTCTTGCCGGTGCCTGCCGGGCCGAGGGCGAAGATGATGTCGTTCCGGTTGAGCGCCTCCATATAAGTGACCTGCGTCGCGGAGCGCGGCACGATCGTCTTCTTGCGCGTGCGGATCATCACCTTGGGCGGTTCGGCGACATCGCTGCGGATGATGCCGTCCAGCGTCGGTTCGGAAGACATGGCGATCACCGCCTCGACCGCGCCGGAATCGATTTCCTGCCCGGCCACGATACGGTTGTAGAGGCCGGTCATCACGTCGCGCGCGCGGGCGGCGGCTTCGGCCTCACCCTCGATCTGCAACTTGTTGCCCCGCGCGGCGATATAGACGCCCAGACGATTTTCGATTGCGACCAGATTGCGGTCATATTGGCCGAACAAGGTGGTCAGCAGATGCGGCCGATCGAACGTGACTTCCAGCCGGGCGCGTTCGGCCACATCGACGCGGCTATTCTGATTGGGTTTCTTCGACATTCAGCAGCCTCCCTCGCTCGTCATTCCCCTCATTGGACCGGTTCGCAACCGGGTTCGGGGGAGTTGGGTTCCCGGACATGCGGGATTGACGAGGCTTTGGTTCAAGCGGCCTTCCTCCTGCTAAGTTCGCCGGCCAGACTATTGGGACCGGCGCTGGTGATATCGACTTCGACCATGTCGCCAATGGCAAGGTCCGGTGCGGTCACGACGACCGACTGGAGCCAGGGCGACTTGCCGATGAGCTGGCCGGGATAGCGGCCCTTGCGCTCAAGCAATATGTCGGTGGTGCGGCCCACGGTGGCGCTGTTGAAGTCCACCTGATGCCGGTTGATCAGCGCCTGCAAGCGCGCCAGCCGCTCGTCCATGACCGCCATCGGAATCTGATGATCCATGTCGGCGGCCGGGGTGCCGGGGCGGGGGCTATATTTGAAGCTGTAGCATTGGGCGTAGCGCACCTGCTCGACGATCTTGAGCGTATCCTCGAACTCGGCGTCCGTCTCGCCGGGGAAGCCGACGATGAAGTCGCCCGACAGGGCGATATCCGGCCGTGCCTCGCGTACACGCTCGATGATCCGCAAATAGCTTTCGGCGCTATGGCTGCGGTTCATGGCTTTCAGGATGCGGTTGTTGCCCGACTGCACCGGCAGGTGGAGGAACGGCATCAGCTTGGGCTCATCGCCATGGGCGGCGATCAGGCCGTCGCTCATGTCGTTGGGATGGCTGGTGGTGTAACGGATGCGCTTGAGGTCGCCGATCTTCGCCAGTTCGCGGGCCAGACCGTCCATGCCCTGCATGCGGCCCTTCTCATCCTCGCCGGTCCAGGCGTTCACATTCTGGCCCAGCAAAGTGATTTCTCGCACGCCGCCATCGACCAGCGCCTTGGCTTCATCGAGGATTGCGCTCCAGCTACGGCTGATTTCCGCGCCGCGCGTATAGGGCACCACGCAATAGGTGCAGAATTTGTCGCAGCCTTCCATGATCGTCAGGAAAGCCGTAGGGCGCGCCTGCTTGGTGCGGGCGGGCAGGGCGCCGAACTTGGACGCCAGTGGCATGTCCGTATCGACAGCCTTCTCGCCGCGACCGACCTTGTCGATCAGGTCGGGCAGGCGGTGATAGGCCTGCGGGCCGACGACGATATCGACATTGCGCGCCCGGCGTTGAATCTCGCTGCCTTCGGCCTGCGCGACGCAACCGGCGACGGCGATCATCGGGCGCGTGCCATCGTCGCGGGTCAGGCGGCCAATGTCGGAATAGACCTTGTCCACCGCCTTTTCGCGGATGTGGCAGGTGTTCAGGATGACGAGATCGGCGTCCGTCCCATCCGCAGCGGCGGTCATGCCCTGCGTGCCCAGCATCTCGGCCATACGCTCGCCATCATAGACGTTCATCTGGCAGCCGAAGGATTTGACGTGGAAAGTCGCTGGTGTCTTTTGGGCGTCGGTACGATTCATATGGCTCAGCTATACAGACGGTGAAGGCGAAGCGGAAGGGCGCTGATGTGTAGCGATGCTTTGCGCGATCCGATCGCGCGCCATGGCGGCCATGGCCTTGCGATCGGCGCAGGTGGCGGGATCGAACGGCTCCAGGAAATGCAATGTCACCGGCAGGCTTCCCTTGCGTCCCAGAACGGCCATGGCGTTCACGCCGGCGCCTTCATCGCCATGCCAGGCAATGTCCGCCGTCGCCGCGCCATAATCGATATGCACCGGCTGGATCATCACCGCGCGGGGCGGGGGAAATAATACGGCCAGCAGCGAGGGCTTGAACGGGAGCAGGCTGCTGCCATCACTCGTCGTTCCTTCGGGGAACAGGGCCACCGGCTGATGACCAAGCATCGCCGCCCGCAGCGCATCCAATTGTCCGGACAGCGCCCCGCGTCGCTCGCGCGAGACGAAAAGCGTATTATTCTGCGCGGCCAGCCAGCCGATGACCGGCCAGCGCGCCACGCCGTCATGCGATACGAAGGCCGCGCCGGTCGCGCCGCCCAGCGCCAATATGTCGATCCAGCTAATGTGGTTGGCGAGCAGAACCATGTCGCCATGATGGGGCTTGCCTTCGATCCGCACCTTCGCGCCAACAGAACGGGCCGCAAGCGCCAGAAAGCGCTGCGGCCATGGGGATCGGCGGCGAAGGAGGCGCCAGATCAGATGCGGGATCAGGCAGAGCAGCAGGCTGCCGGCCAGCGCCCCGATCCGTAACAGGCGACGGAGGCTGGCCAAGACAGGTCAGTTCTTGCGGTCGAGCGCGACGCCGTACAGTTCCATGCGGTGATCGACCAGGCGGAAGCCCAGTTTCTCGGCGATCTGCTTTTGGAGCAGTTCCAGTTCGGGATCGACGAATTCGATGACGTTGCCGGTTTCGACGTCGATCAGATGATCGTGGTGCGATTCGGGTGCCGCTTCGTAACGGGCGCGGCCGTCACCGAAATCATGGCGTTCCAAAATGCCGGCTTCTTCGAACAGGCGCACCGTGCGGTAAACGGTGGCGATCGAAATGCCCGGATCGATGGCGGCGGAACGCTTGTGCAGTTCCTCGACATCGGGGTGATCGGTGGCGTCGCTCAGCACCTGCGCGATCACGCGGCGCTGTTCGGTGATGCGCAGCCCTTTTTCGTGGCAGAGGGCTTCAACGTCGATTTTGCGGTTCATGCGGGCTCGCTTGATGACTTTGGGCGAAAGACTAGGGCATTTGCCTAGCGACTTTTACCAAAACAGGAAAGGGCGCGTCGGCGACGCGCCCTTTCCATAAACGACTTTTACGTCGTCGCGGTCGATTATTTGCTGCTGCGCGTACGACGGCGCTTCGTGCCCAGGCCGATCTTCTTGGCCAGGTTGCGGCGCTGTTCGGCATAGTTGGGGGCAACCATCGGATAATCGGCGGGCAGGCCCCACTTGGCGCGATAATCGTCGGGCGTCATCTGATAATGGGTCATCAGGTGGCGCTTGAGCATCTTCAGCTTCTTGCCGTCTTCCAGGCAGATGATGAAGTCAGGCTTGATCGAGGAACGCACCGACACGGCCGGTTCCGGCTTTACTTCGGGCACAGGCGCAGGCTGGCTGAGCCCGGAAAGTGCGGCGTGCACATTCTGGATCAGCGACGACACGTCCGACACAGCGACGCTGTTGTTGGAGACGTGCGCGGCAACGATGTCCGACGTCAAAGTAATCAGCAGCTCGCTCTGAGCCGATTCGATTTCCATTTTCCTGTTTCCTACGAAGGCTATATTTGGTGCGACCCGCCCAAGGAAATTTATTTCAGGAGCGGTATGTGTTCGCTAGACCCGCGCAAGGCCTTTCGCAAGACTTTATTGGGTCAGGCCAGCATGTCTATGCGGAAACTTAGCGCGTCATGAAGTTGACCGTCATTGCCGCGATAGTAACCGGGGCGGCGATGAACATATTCGAACCCGGTTTTCTCATAGAGTCTGATCGCATTGTTGGAGGATCGCACTTCCAGGTTCATGGATGTGATGCCTCTACGGCGCGCAGTGCGCAGGCTGTCGCGCAACAGCGTTTCGCCGACCCCCCGGCCACGCCATAGCGGGTCGACCGCCAGCAACAGCAATTCGCATTCGTCCAGCACGGATCGGACCAGCGCAAAGCCCAGCGGCATCGCGTCGAGTCGCGCCACGGTCAGCCAAGTACCCGGCATCAGCATCACGCCTGATAGCTGCGACAGCGTCCAGGCTTCGCCATAAACCGGGTCGAAGGCGCGAACCATGACTTCCATCGCATCGGACAAGGCGTTGCGATCACCCTGATCATAGGTGTCGAGAACGGCGCCGGTCATCATGATGCCGCGCGCTCCGCCATGGTCATTGCGTCCGCGCCCCGGCCGTAGATCGGACTGGGGGGCAGGGGAGGCAGGTCTGCGATCAGAGGATAGTCTGCGGCGTCAGGATAAATGGCGACCGCCGTTCCCGCGCCACGCGCCGTGACCAGCGCTTCTGCGCCGGTGCCATAGAAGATCGATGCATCCAGTTGCTCCGCCAGCAATGCGATTGGCGTGGAAGCGATCGCATTGACCGCTGTGCGACCGTCCGCTTCGAAACATTGCCAGAAGAGTTCGCCATGGCCGCCGGTGATGGTCACTGCGATCGGGCCGCCCGCATGTTGCCGCGCGGCCTGCGCAGCGATCAGCGATGCCGTGCTGTAACCATGCAGGGGGATATTCCAGGCCAGCGCCAATGCGCGGGCCGCCGCGATGCCGATGCGAACGCCGGTGAAACTCCCCGGCCCGACATCCACTGCTATCGCGTCGGCGCGCCCGCCCTCGGGCAGAGCGGCAATGGCGGGCAGCAGCGCTTCGGCATGGCCGCGCCCGACGATCTCATGGAAATGGCCGACCCGCTTTCCATCGTCCAGCAACGCTACGGAAAGGGCCTGGGTCGCGGTGTCGATCACCAGAAGGCGCAAGCGATACTCCCATCAAGTCTCCGCCCGATGCGGAAGTCCCTGCTGCGGTTAATCGATTGGCCCGGAATTGCAAATGCTGCCCTTTGGATCAGCCAACTCCGATCAGACCGCCCGAACCTCGGTCACTTCGGGGACATAATGTTTGAGCAACTGCTCGATCCCGTTCTTCAGCGTGGCGCTGGAGGAGGGGCAGCCCGAGCAGGCGCCCTGCATCTGAAGATAGACGGTGCCCTTGTCGAAGCCGCGATAGATGATGTCGCCGCCGTCATTCGCCACGGCGGGGCGGACGCGGGTTTCGATCAGGTCGCGAATCTGTTCGATGATCTCGGCGTCTTCCGGATCATCGGCGAAGCTGCTGTCTTCGGCCGGGACAGTAATGCCCGCCGCGCTGCCGGGGACGAACAGTGGCATGTTGGCGGAAAAATGCTCCAGCAGCGTCGCCAGAACATCGGGCTTCACATCGGACCATTCCGAACCCGGCGCGATCGTCACCGACACGAAATGGCTGCCGAAGAAGACGCCGGTGACGTCGCCCAGGCCAAATAGGGCGTCGGCCAGCGGGGATGCTTCGGCTTCCTCGGGCGTTGCGAAATCGCGCGTTCCCGAACCCATGACCTCACGGCCGGGCAGGAATTTGATGGTCGCCGGGTTGGGCGTGAGTTCGGTCTCGATCAGCATGGCGCCCATGTGGCGACTGGCGCGGCCAAGATCAAGCGTTTCGGGAACTTCATCTGACGCCAGCGATTGAGAGGGAAAGCTGCAAGGAGACTGGACCATGACTGACCAAGATAAAATTCGTGATCGCTTCTGGGTCGAACTGTCCAGCAGCCCTTTCCTGATGGTGGGTTTGCAGGGCGCTGGCGGCCATAGCCTGCCCATGACGGCGCAACTCGACCCAAAGGCCAATCACTGCTTCTGGTTCTACACCTCGAAAGATAATCGACTGGCGCCGGGCGGACCGGCCATGGCGCAATTTTCGGCGAAGGATCATTATCTGTTCGCCTGTATCGAAGGCGTACTTGTGCCCGAAACCGACCCGGCGGTGATCGATCGCTACTGGTCGAAACAGGTGGAGGCCTGGTATCCGGGCGGCCGTCACGATCCCAATCTGCTGATGCTCCGCTTCGACCTTGGTATGGCGGAAATCTGGCGTTCGGATCTGTCGATCGGTGGCGTATTCAAGATGTTGTTCGGTGGCGATGTGCGCGGCGAGCTGAAGGGCAAGCATGCCGAAGTCGCCCTCTGATAGCGAATAATGTCTGCGGCGGCCCGACTGAAAAGTGGGGCCGCTTGCTTTTTGCCTCCGTTTCGGCCATAGGCGCCGCAGCGCAGCAGATGGTCCCTGTGACCCCCAGCGATTGGCAGCGTGATCGTCCTCTCCTCCGAAGGGTGCAAGGACCGGCCAATGACAGTCTGCGCCAAGCTTGAGGCTTCCCTTTTCACGCGGGTCGTTTCGTAACCCGCCTTGCGCCCTCTCTGCGTCTTGCAGACAGTCGGCGCCCGGCCGACTTGTGAGCAATATCCATGGAATTTACCGACCTCGGCCTTTCTGAGCCGATTCTGAAGGCGCTCGCCGCCAAGAAATATGCCAATCCCACCCCGATCCAGCAAAAGGCGATCCCCGTCCTGCTGGAAGGCAAGGATCTGTGCGGCATCGCCCAGACCGGCACGGGCAAGACCGCAGCCTTTGCGCTGCCCAGCCTCGACTATTTCGCCCGCAATCCCAAGCCGACCCCGATCAAGGGCTGCCGGATGCTGGTGCTGTCGCCCACCCGCGAACTCGCCGCGCAGATCGCGCAGAGCTTCCGCGATTATGGCCGCTTCATGCGCCTCTCGGTGGAAACCGTCTTCGGTGGCGTGCCGATCGGCAAGCAGATCCGCGCTTTGTCCGCTGGTGTCGACATCGTCGTCGCCACGCCGGGCCGTCTGCTCGACCTGATCGACCAGCGCGCCTTCACCATCAAGGACACGGAAATCTTCGTCCTCGACGAAGCGGACCAGATGATGGACATGGGTTTCATCCACCCGCTGCGCCGCGTCGCCAAGATGCTGCCCACCGGCCGTCAGAACCTGTTCTTCTCGGCTACCATGCCCAAGGAGATCGAGGCGCTCGCCGCCCAGTTCCTGAACAATCCGGTCAAGGTCAGCGTCGCCCCGCAGTCCACCACGGCAGAGCGCGTGCGCCAGCGGATGACCTTCGTCAATCAGGCGGAAAAGCAGGCGCTGCTGCACATCGTCCTCAAGAATGAGGATATTGACCGCGCGCTCATCTTCACCCGTACCAAGCATGGCGCGGATCGCGTCGTGCGTTTCCTGGAGGGGGCGGGCATTGACGCCTTCGCCATCCACGGCAACAAGAGCCAGGGCCAGCGTACGACCGCGCTCCAGGCCTTCCGTCAGGGCAAGGTGAAGCTGCTGGTCGCAACGGATATCGCCGCGCGCGGCATCGACGTTTCGGGCGTCAGCCATGTCATTAACTTCGAAATCCCTAATGTGGCCGAACAATATGTTCACCGCATCGGCCGCACCGCGCGCGCGGGTGCTGATGGCATCGCGATCAGCTTCGTGGCGGATGACGAGCGCCCCTATCTGAAGGCCATCGAGAAGGCGACGCGCGTCAAGCTGGAAATCGAGCCGCTGCCGGAGAATTTCCTGGAAGCGGTGCGCAACCTGCCCAAGCCTGCCGCGCCCAAGAAGGGGCCGAGCCAGAGCCCGCAGCAGCAGGCCAAGCGCGCCGAAGGGCAGCGCCGCTATCAGGACGGCCAGAAGCAGCAGCGCGGCGCACCCGACCGGGCGCATCGCGCGGATTCGGAAGGCGGCGAGAAGCGGCCCTTCAACCGTCGCCGCAAGAGCGGCGGCGTGGGCGCGCACAAGGGCGCGGTCCAGCGGACCGGCGCACCGCGCTAAAAAATACAGAGGCCGCCGCATATCCTGTGGCGGCCTTTTAAATATCTGCTTGCCCTCGCTCTGGCATGGCGACGAACAAAAAGTTCATGTCCGCTTTGTCAGTGGCCATTCAGAAAAATGCCGTTAGGTTCTCCTGCCTATGCATTTTTCCCTTCGCCGTCCGGCAGCTTCGCTCTCCATCATCGCCCTGATCCTGTCGGGATCGCCGCTCGCGGCGCGAACCAATACCGCCGCTGCACCCGCTGCGACGCAGGGGGCCAGCCAGGCTCAGGTCCGACCCTGGCTCTATGAGAATAGCGATGTGCCGATCGATGCCGCATGGCGTTTCGGCACCTTGTCCAACGGCTTGCGCTATGCGGTCCGTCGCAATGGCGTGCCGCCGGGCCAGGTGTCGGTGCGGTTGCGGATCGACGCCGGTTCGCTGATGGAACAGCCCGACGAACTGGGTTACGCCCATTATATCGAACATCTTTCGATGCGCGGATCGCGCCATGTGCCTGACGGCGAATCCAAGCGTATCTGGCAGCGGCTGGGCGTGACCTTCGGCAGCGACAGCAATGCGCAGACCACACCGACCGGCACCACCTATGCGCTCGACCTGCCGCAGGCGACACCGGCGAGTCTGGGCGAAAGCATGAAGATATTGTCCGGCATGATGACCGATCCCAATATCGTCGAGAGCGCGGTGGCAGCGGAACGCGCCGTCGTGCTGGCCGAACGGCGCGAAAGCGACGGGCCGCAAATGCGCCTGTCCGACGCCAGCCGACTGCATTTCTTCGCCGGTCAGCCGCTGGCCGATCATGCGCCGATCGGCACGGTGGCCACACTCAACGCCGCGACGGCCGCGAAGATCGAGGCCTTCCACCAGCGCTGGTATCGCCCGGAAAATGCCGTGATCGCCATCGCTGGCGACATCGATCCCGCGCAGGCGGAACAGCTTATCAAGGATAATTTCGGTAGCTGGACCGTGCCGGGCAAGGGGGCGCCGCTGCCCGATTTCGGCGCGCCCGATCCCAAACAGCCTGCGACCCGCGTGGTGGTGGAGCCCGGCGTGCCGCTGGGGCTGACGATGGCCTGGCTGCGGCCCTGGACGCCCCATGCCGACACCATCGTCTATAATCAGGACAAGCTGACCGACATGCTGGCGTTGCAGATCGTCAGCCGACGGCTGGAACAGGCGGCGCGCGCGGGCGGCAGTTTCCTTCAGGCCGGTGTCGATCAGGAAGATGTCAGCCGGTCCGTCGATGGCACCTTCCTGACCATCGTCCCGACCGGCGAAAATTGGGAAAAGGCGTTGGCCGACGTCCGCGCCATCATCGAGGACGCGAAGGCGACGCCGCCCAGCCAGGCGGAGATCGACCGCGAATATGCGCAGATGGATACCGCACTTTCCATCGGCGTCGAAAATGCCGACACCGAAGCCGGATCGAAACAGGCGAGCGATCTGGTCAGCGCCGTCGACATTCGCGAAACCACCGTCAGCCCGCAGGCGGCGGTCGATATCTTCCGCGCTGGCAAGCCGACGATGACGCCGGACAAAATCCTGGATTCCACCCGCCGGCTCTTTTCGGCCGGTGTGTTCCGTGCGCTGATGGTGACGGGCAAGGTGCAGCCGGGGCTGGACGCAAAACTGGCGGCTGCCGTCGCCACGCCGGTCAAGGCTGCGACCAATGCCCGCCTGGCGGACAAGGCCGTAACCATGGACGACCTGCCGAAATTCGGGACGCCCGGAACCGTCGTGTCGCGCAAGCCGATCGGCTTGCAGGGGATGGAGGAAATCACCTTCGCCAACGGGGTCAAGCTGACCCTGTTCGCCAATGATATCGAAACGGAAAAGGTGCGGATCAACGTTCGCTTCGGCCATGGGCAGCAGGCTTTCTCGCCGACGAAGCCCGTGCCGGGCTGGGCGGCCGACTATGCGCTGGTGGCCAGCGGCATCGGCAAACTGGGCCAGCGGGAACTGGATGACCTGACCAACGGCCGACGCATGGGCATGGGCTTCAACATCGACGATGATGCCTTTGAAATGCAGGTGGTCACGCGCCCGGCCGACTATAAGGACCAGTTGCGTTTGTTCGCCGCCAAGCTGGCGCAGCCCGGCTGGGACCCGGCGCCGATCGCGCGGGTGAAGACCGGGGCAGGGGTCGCCTATGATGCCATGTCACGCTCGCCCGACGCCGTGCTGGGCCGCGATCTCAATTGGCTGCTGCATGACAAGGACGTGCGTTTCCGTACCCCGTCCCGCGCGGAAATCGATGCGCTGACCCCGCAGGCCTTCCGCGCCACCTGGGAACCGATCCTGGCGTCCGGCCCGATTGAAATCCAGATTTTCGGGCAGGTGAAGGCGGAGGACGCGATCCAGACAGTGGCTGCAACTTTCGGCGCGCTGCCGGCGCGGCCCGATGTGCCGGTCCCGGCCGCCAATCGTGCCATGCGCTTCCCCGCCCATGTCGAAACGCCCGTCGTGCTGCGGCACAAGGGGGAGAAAGAACAGGCGGCGGCCGTCATGGCCTGGCCAACTTCGGGCGGCTTCGCGCTTCAGAAGGAAGGGCGCCAGCTCGAAATCCTGACCCAGATTTTCAACGATCGCCTGTTCGACAAGCTGCGTTCGACCGAAGGCGCCGCTTATTCGCCCAGCGTCCAGAATAACTGGCCCTTCTCCTATGACAGTGGCGGCTATATCCTCGTCACCAGTCAGGTCCGGCCGGATCGGATCAATTATTTCTACAGCGTGGTGAAGGACACGGCGGCCGATCTGGTGAAGACCCCCGTCAGCGCCGATGAATTGCAACGCGCAGTGGCGCCCATGCAGCAGCTTCTGATGCGGGCCAGCACCGGCAACGCCTTCTGGATGAACCAGATGGAAGGGGCGACCCACGATCCGCGTTATGTGGAAGCGATGAAATCCATGTCGCCGGATATGCTGTCGGTCACGCCGGAACAGTTGCAGGCGCTGGCCGCCAAATATCTGGTGCCCGCAAAAAGCTGGTCGGCCATCGTCCTGCCGGAGGGTGTCGCGGCCAAGTAGGGCGTCGGGCAGCAGCGTGCGGGCGGCAGGAAAAGGCAGTCCCGCGCTGCGCTCAGGCCGGCTGTTCTTCGCGGATCAATTGCTGGTAAAGTCGAACATATTCAAGATGAAGGTCGCGAATGACCGGATTTTGGCTCTGTTTCGCAAGTTCCCGATTTCGTTCGAGTCTTTCGAAGAAGTAGCTGCGGTCGAAGCTTTTGTCGGTCATCATCATTCGCCTCCCGATCATCTATTCTCATTAATGACAAAGGGCGTCATAAGTTGCGGCATTGCAACATTGCCGCGCGAATGATGCGGCGGATGGTGGGGGGCATGCGATGGGAAGTGCATCCGGCATTTTGCGTGTTTTGTTCTTTTCTTCAGGATTTCCCAAAGGGGCATATTGCGTATTTTGCGAAGAAGGATTGCGTCGTTGATATCTGACATGCCGTCTCGCTCCGTCGTGGAAATGGCGCGATGAGTCTGCGGATCATCCTGTCGGTCGAGGCGCTGGAGCCGCATCTCTCGGGCATCGGTCGCTATAATTGGGCGCTGGCGTCGCGGATGGCGTCCCTGTCCGTTATCGAAGACGTGCGTTTCTGGCGCAGTGGCCATTGGATTGCCGACCCCGCGGGCCTGCTCGACCCGGATCGCCCGTTGCCGCGCGACTGGCGGCCGCGCTGGTGGCGTAACCGTTCCCAACGCGGGTTCGGACGCACGCATCTTTTCCATGGGCCGAATTATTTCCTGCCTGACTGGGCGGAGGGCGGCGTGGTCACGGTGCATGACCTGTCCGTCCTGCGCTATCCCGAAACGCATCCGGCCGATCGCATCGCCCATTTCGAACGGCGGTTCAGCCAGTCGCTGGCGATTGCGGGCCATGTCATCACCGACAGTGATACCGTGCGCCGGGAAGTGATCGACATGTTCGCACTCGATCCTGCGCAGGTGACGGCGATCCCGCTTGGCGTCGACGCTGCCTTCCATCCTCGCGATGCCGCAGAGATTGTGCCTATCCTCACCCGCTACGACCTGACGCCTAATGGCTATGCCCTGTGCGTCTCAACGGTCGAGCCGCGCAAGCGGATCGCGCAGTTGTTGCAGGCCTGGTCGTTGCTGCCGCCCGCCTTGCGCCACCGCTGGCCGCTGATGGTGACGGGCGGTAAGGGCTGGCTAAGCGAGGATATTCGCGCGCTGATGGAGCAGGGGCAGGCGCAGGGCTGGGTCCGCTATCTGGGTTTCGTGCCGGACGAAGACCTGCCGATCCTCTATGCTGGCGCCGGCCTGTTTCTTTATCCTTCGGTCTATGAAGGCTTCGGCCTGCCGCCCGTGGAAGCGATGGCCAGCGGCGTGCCCGTGCTGGTCGCCAACGCCTCCTGCCTGCCCGAAGTCACCGGCGGCGCGGCGATGCTGGTCGAACCCGATGATGTCGACGGCTTCGCCCGCCACATAACGCAGGCGCTGGAGGACGAAGCATGGCGCGCGCAGGCCCGCGCGGCCGGACTGGCGGTGGCAGCGAAATATGACTGGGACGCTTGCGTTCGGGATACGGTGGCGCTTTACGGGCGGCTCTACAACAGCAAAAGGTCGGCATGAAGAAGCGCGTCATCCTGTCGGTCGAGGCGCTCAGTCCACAACTGACCGGCGTCGGCCGCTATGTCTGGGAACTGGCGCAGCGCTTGCCGGTGGAGCCGGGCATAGCGTCGGTCCGCTATGTCCGGAACGACCATTGGATCGCCGATCCGGCGAAGCTGCTCATCGATGGCCCGCGCCGCAATAAATCACCCTACGAACTCTGGATGCGCAAGGTCAGCAAGACGTCGCGCCGCCTGCGGGATCGGACGATCGCGCATTTTTCGGTCTGCCATGGCCCGAATTTCTTCCTGCCCGAATTTGCCGAGCAAGGGATCATCACCATCCACGACCTCTCGGTGTTCCGCTATCCCGAAACTCATCCGGCGGAGCGGCGGGCACAGTTCGATCAGGAATTCGCCGCCACCCTTGGTCGTACGGCGCATATCATCACCGTGTCGGAAACGGTACGGCAGGAAGTGATCGCCTTCACCGGCTTTGGCCCCGACAAGGTGACGGCCATTCATCAGGGGGTGGGGCCAAATTTCCATCCCTGTGCGTCGGAAGATTTGGTGCCGGTTCTGGCCAGGATGAGCCTGACACCCGGCGGCTATGCCCTGTGCGTGTCGACCATCGAACCGCGCAAGCGGATCGGCGAATTGCTGAAGGCTTGGCGCCTGCTCCCTTTGGCCCTGCGAAACCGCTGCCCGCTGGTGCTCGCGGGGTCGTCCGGCTGGCTGAGCGACGCGATATTGCGCGACATGGCCGATGCGGAACGGGAAGGCTGGCTGCGCTATATCCGTTATGTCGAGGAAGCGGCGCTGCCCGCCCTCTATGCCGGAGCCAGGCTGTTCGTCTATCCGTCGGTCTATGAAGGCTTCGGCCTGCCGCCGATCGAAGCGATGGCCAGTGGCGTGCCGACCATCGTTGCCGATATTTCCTGCCTGCCCGAAGTCACCGCCGGTGCGGCCATGCTGACCGATCCGGACGATGTCGACCGCTTCGCCCGGGATCTGGAACGCGGCCTGCTGGATGAAGACTGGCGGCAATCGGCGGCAGAGGCCGGTCTTGCCGTGGCGGCTGGCTATAGCTGGGCGCGATGCGTGCAGGAAACGGCGCAACTCTACGGGCGGCTATAGGCCGCCTTCAGGTCACGCCGCGCAGGGCAGTAAGAATCATGTGCCCGGTGCGGCGCGCCGTATCCGCTGGCGCCAGTTTCGGGCGGGAAATGCTGCGATGGCCCAGCCCGAAC
Source organism: Sphingobium sp. YR768 (assembly GCF_900111125.1). Classification (GTDB taxonomy): domain Bacteria; phylum Pseudomonadota; class Alphaproteobacteria; order Sphingomonadales; family Sphingomonadaceae; genus Sphingobium. The sequence continues at coordinate 7,300 of NZ_FOGE01000025.1, read as the reverse complement.
AGGCAGCCCAATATCATTTCCTCGGCAGCGTCCAGCGCATCGCCGGACAGTTGGTCGTTGGCAGCACAGGCGAAGTAACGGATGAAGGATCGGAACCGCTCGCACATGGCTGCGATCGTGTCGGCCACGGCGGGGTTTCGAAAGCTCTCGGCCAATATGTCGAACGCGAGCGCCTCGTCCTTTTCGTCGATCGTGTGCAGCAGCAATTGTTCGAATGTCTGCTCGATCGTCAGTTCGCCCATATCCAGCCGGACGCGGATATTCGCCATCTCGCTGCACCATTGGTCGGCATCGTCATGGACGAGCGCTTCGATGATATCTTCCTTGCCCTTGAACAGGCGATATATCTGTCCAACGGACACTTGAGCAGCTGTGGCAAGTTCTGCCATAGAGGTCTGGTGAAAACCATGGCTGTCGAAAAGCGTGCGTGCGGCCTCCAATATCCGCGTCTTTCCATTTTTTTCATGCTGCACCGCAACCATTTTATACCCTCTGGCGTTTTTTGCCTCTTGAATTCGCTCTGCCATGATCATACCTGCCCGGCAAGCGGAATGAACGTTCATTCCGAAATCATGATCCACTTCGAAACGGAATTCAGACGATGCAAAAGGGGACAATCATCGGGCTGCTGGCGTGCGCGTCGGCGCTGACGCTGAGCGCGTGCGGGGGCAGTCAGCCGCCCGCGCCCCAGCCGCCAGCCGTGGGTGTCGTGACGCTGAAGGTCGAATCGGCGCCGTTGCTCAACGAACTGCCGGGCCGCATTTCGGCCTTTGAAACGGCGGAAGTCCGCCCGCAGATCAGCGGTATCATTCGCCGCCGCCTGTTCCAGGAGGGCGGTTTCGTCCACGCCGGGCAGATGCTCTACGAAATCGATGACGCGCCCTATCGCGCCGCGCTGGCGCAGGCGCAGGGGTCGCTGGCAAAGGCGAAGGCGACGATCCGTTCCACCGGATTGCAGGCGCAGCGCTACAAGGATCTGGCTGCGATCAATGCGGTCAGCAAGCAGGAATATGATGACGCGGATGCCGCCGCCCAGCAGGCGCGCGCCGATGTCGCGGCCAGCCAGGGATCGGTACAGGCTGCGCAGGTGAACCAGAACTTCACCCGTATCCGAGCGCCCATTTCCGGCCGTATCAGCCGCTCGCTCTTCACGCCGGGCGCATTGGTCCAGAGCGGCCAGACCGATCCGCTCACCACCATCCAGCGTACCGACACCGTCTATGTCGACGTGACCCAGTCGGCGGCGCAGATCATCGACCTCAAGCAGGCGATCAAGGCTGGCGGCGTCAGCGACGCGAATGGCGTGCGTATCCGCCTGATCCTGCCCAATGGCAGCGAATATCCGATCGAGGGTCGCTTGCAGTTCGCCGAAGTCACGGTCGACGCCACGTCGGGTGCCGTAACCCTGCGCGCGACTTTCCCCAATCCGGACGGCTTGCTGCTGCCGGGCATGTATGTCCGCGCGAAGATGGTCGAAGGCCAGCGGAGTCAGGCGATCCTCGCGCCGCAGCAGGGCATTACCCGCGATGCGCGCGGTCGCGCCACGGCGATGGTCATCGGCAAGGATAACAAAGCCGAACTGCGTCAGGTCGAGGTTGACCGCGCGGTTGGCGACAAGTGGATCGTGACCAAGGGGCTGAAGGCCGGCGACAAGCTGATCGTCGAAGGCCTGCTCAACCTGCGTCCCGGCACCGTCGTCAAGCCCGGCGCGCCGCAGCAGGTGACTGCAACCGCAGCCCAGGGCGGGGCGAACTAAGCCATGGCCCGCTATTTTATCGACAGGCCCATCTTCGCATGGGTCATCGCCATCGTCATCATGCTTGCGGGCCTGCTCGCGATCCGGTCGCTGCCGGTTGCGCAGTTCCCGGAAATCGCCCCGCCGGCGGTGACGATCCAGACCAGCTATCCGGGCGCCAACGCCCAGACGCTGGAAAGCACCACCACGCAGATCATCGAGCAACAGCTCAAGGGCATCGACAATCTGCGCTATTTCTCGTCCACCAGCGACGGGTCGGGCAATCTGAACATCAGCCTGACGTTCGAGCAGGGGACGGACCCTGACATCGCGCAGGTGCAGGTGCAGAACAAGCTGTCGCAGGCAACGCCGCTGCTGCCGCAGGAAGTGCAGCAGCAGGGGCTGCGCGTCGGCAAGTCGACCTCCAGCTTCCTCCTCATCATGGCCGTCTATTCCGATGACGGCATCCATGATCAGGAAGATGCCAGCGACTTCATTGCGTCGAGCCTTCAGGACCCGCTGAGCCGCGTGACCGGCGTCGGCGATACCCAGTTGTTCGGCTCGCAATATGCGATGCGCATCTGGCTCGATCCCTATAAGATGGCCAATCTGGGCGTCACCACTGGTGACGTCAAATCGGCGATCACGGCGCAGAATGCGCAGGTTTCCGCTGGCCAGATCGGTGGTTCGCCCTCGATCAAGGGACAGGCGCTCAACGCGACCGTCACCGCCCAGTCGCGCCTGCGCACGCCGGAAGAATTCCGCAACATCCGCCTGCGCAGCAACAGCGACGGCTCGGTGGTGCTGATGTCCGACGTCGCCCGGGTGGAACTCGGCGCGGAAACATACGGCTTTGGCGTGAAGTTCAACGGCCATCCGGCATCGGGCTTCGGCGTGAAGCTGGCGCCGGGCGCCAATGCGCTCGACACGGTGGAAGCGGTGAAGAGCCGCGTCGACCAGTTGTCGAAGAATTTCCCGAGCTGGGTGAAATATGACTTCCCGGTCGACAACTCGACCTTCGTGAAGCTGTCGGTCGAACAGGTCATCCATACCCTGTTCGAAGCGGTGCTGCTGGTCTTCGTCGTCATGTTCCTGTTCCTTCAGAACTGGCGCGCGACGCTGATCCCGACCATCGCCGTCCCGGTGGTGTTGTTGGGCGCACTGGCGATCCTGAGTGCCGCGGGCTTCACGATCAACACGCTCACCCTGTTCGGCATGGTGCTGGCCATCGGCCTGCTGGTCGACGACGCGATCGTCGTCGTGGAAAATGTCGAACGCCTGATCCAGGATGAAGGGCTCAGCCCGAAGGAAGCGGCGCGCAAGTCGATGGACGAAATCAGCGGCGCGCTGATCGGCATCGGCCTCGTCCTGTCGGCGGTGTTCCTGCCGATGGCCTTCTTCGGCGGGTCGACCGGCGTCATCTTCCGCCAGTTCTCGATCACGATCGTCTCCTCGATGATCCTGTCGGTGCTGGTCGCACTGGTGCTGACGCCGGCGCTTTGCGCCACGATCCTGAAGCCGGCATCGCATGGTCATAGCTGGAACGGGCCGATCGGCTCGATCTTCGGCCGCTTTTTCGACTGGTTCAACCGGACCTTCGACAAGGGCGTCGTGCGCTATGGCAAGGGTGTGGAAAAGGTCGAGCATCGCTGGGGCCGCACCATGCTGGTCTATGGCCTGATCGTGGTCGGCATGGCCTTCATCTTCCTGCGTCTGCCCAGCGGCTTCCTGCCGGATGAAGATCAGGGCATGATCATCAACCAGGTGTCACTGCCGGCCGGTACGACGATGGAGGAAACCGAGCGCACGCTCGCCAAGATGCGCGATCATTATCTGGTCGATGAAAAGCAGAATGTCTCCGCCGTGTTCACGGTCGCAGGCTTCGGCTTCGTCGGACAGGGGCAGAATGTCGGTATCGTCTTCGTCCGCATGAAGGACTGGGAGCATCGCAAGGGCACGGACAATCGCGTCCCCGCGATCGCATTGCGCGCGAATATGGCGTTCCAGAAGATCAAGGCGGGCATGGCCTTCGCCTTCGTGCCGCCGGCGGTGCAGGAACTGGGCAATGCGTCCGGCTTCGACTTCCAGTTGCTCGATCAGGCCAATCTGGGTCATGAAAAGCTGCTGGCAGCCCGCAATCAACTGCTTGGCATGGCGATGGCGGACAAGCGTCTGGCGCAGGTTCGTCCCAATGGTCTGGAAGATACGCCGCAATTGAAGCTGAACGTCGATCAGTCCGCGGCCGGCGCATTGGGCATCGCCCAGTCGGACGTCAATGATACGATCAGCACCAATCTGGGCGGGTCCTACATCAACGACTTCATCGATCGCGATCGCGTGAAGCGCGTCTATGTGCAGGCGGACGCTCCGTTCCGCATGTCGCCCGATGCGATCAATGCCTTCCATGTGCGCGGCAGCACCGGCACCATGGCGCCGCTGTCCGCCTTCTCCACGACCGAGTGGATACAGGGTCCGGCGCGTCTGGAACGCTTCAACGGCGTGCCGTCGATGAACATTCAGGGCGCGCCTGCGCCGGGCGTGTCGAGCGGCACGGCGATGCAGGTGATGGAGGAGTTTGCCGTCAAGCTGCCGGCCGGTATCGGCTATAGCTGGAACGGCATTTCCTATGAGGAAAAGACGTCCGGTGGGCAGGCGCCCTATGTTTATGCGCTCTCGATGCTGATCGTCTTCCTCTGCCTTGCGGCCTTGTATGAAAGCTGGTCGGTCCCGATCGCGGTCATGCTGGTGGTGCCTCTGGGCGTATTGGGTGCGGTGATCGCTGCGCGGCTCGCGGGCCTCAGCAACGACATCTATCTTCAGGTCGGCCTGATCACCACGATCGGCGTGTCGGCGAAGAATGCGATCCTGATCGTCGAATTCGCCGAGGAAAAGATGCGCGAAGGCATGGCCCCGGCACAGGCGGCACTGGAAGCGGGCAAGCTGCGTCTGCGGCCGATCCTGATGACCAGCTTCGCCTTCATCTTCGGCGTGCTGCCGCTGGCCCTGTCGAAGGGCGCAGGGGCGGGCGGTCAGAATGCGATCGGCTGGGCGGTCGTGGGCGGCATGTTGTCGGCCACGGTGCTGGCGGTCTTCTTCGTCCCCGTCTTCTTCACCGTCGTAAAGCGGCTGTTCCGCGAACATAAAAACCATGAAGCGGCCGACGATACGGCAACGCCGCGCGCGCCGCAGGAGGCTTGAAGACCATGCGCAACATGAAAGCGCTGGGCGCCGTCACACTTTCGCTGGCGCTGGCCGCCTGCGACATGGCGCCCAAATATGTGCGGCCAGACCTGCCGGTTGCGGCCGGCACGCCGCAGGGTGACGCTTATGTCGCCAATGACGGGGCAGGGGCGATCGTCCCTGCCGACACCGCCTGGCGCGATTTCTTCACTGACGCCCGTCTGGCGCGGGTGATCGAAACCGCGCTCGCCAATAATCGCGACCTGCGGATTGCGCTCGCCAATGTCGAACAGGCGCGTGCGCAATATAAGGTGCAGCGCGCCGACCTGCTGCCCACCGTGGCAGGCACCGGCACGGCGACCTATTCGGAACAGCCGCTCGTCCAGTTCGGTCAGAGCCAGCGGCTCAACACCGATGTCTATCAGGCCCAGCTTGGCATTTCCTCGTGGGAAATCGACCTGTTCGGCCGGGTCCGCAACCTGACCAAGGCGGCGCAGGAGCAATATTTCGCCAGCGTCGAAACCCGCAATGCGGCGCAGACCGCGCTTATCGCCGAAACCGCCAATGCCTGGCTCACCATGGCGGCGGATCAGGAACGGCTCCGGATCGCGCGCGATCTGGAACAGGCCTTCGGCAAGACGCTGGAATTGAACAAGGCGCGCTTTGCCAAGGGCGTGGCGTCCGAGTTGGAAGTGCGTCAGGCGCAGACCAGCTATGACGGCGCTCGTTCGGATATCGCAGCGGCCACGACGCTGGTGGCGCAGGATCAGAATGCGCTCAACCTGCTGGCCGGGACGACTGTGCCAGCCTCTGACCTGCCCAACGCGCTGGACCAGAAAGATGCGACGCTCGACAATCTGCCGGCGAATATCGCGTCCGATGTCTTGTTGCGCCGTCCGGACATCGCTTCGGCAGAGCATAATCTGCGCGGCGCCAATGCCAATATCGGCGCGGCGCGGGCGGCTTTCTTCCCGACCATTTCGCTGACGGCGGCGTTGGGAACGGTTAGCCTTGGTCTGTCCGGCCTGTTCAAATCGGGTAGCGACACCTGGTCGGTGGCGCCCAGCGCGACCCTGCCCATTTTCGACTTCGGCCGGAACAAGGGCAATCTGCGCTATGCCAGGGCGACCTATGACGCGATGCTCGCCACCTATGAAAAGAGCGTGCAGACCGGCTTCCGCGAAGTCGCCGATGCGCTCGCCCGTCGCGGCACGATGACGCAGCAGCTTGAAGCGCAGACGTCGCAGCGGGATTCGGCGCAGGTCGCCTACACATTGTCTGAAGCCCGCTTCCGCGCCGGTGTGGACAATTTCCTGACGACTCTGGATTCGCAGCGGTCGCTCTACAGTGCCGAACAGAGCCTGGTTGCTACCCGCCTGACCCGTGCGACCAACATGGTCGAACTTTATCGGGCGATGGGTGGCGGCCTGAAATAAGGCTTCCGCCGACTTTGAAAGCAAGCCGGGGGAAGCCTCGGCCGAAAATCTCCGCTATTTGCCAAAGGGTGAGTAGCGGAGATTTTTCTATGTCCCTCGTCGAAGTCCTTTTCCCGTCGCCCGTCGGCGCCCTGACGCTGGTTGCCAGTGACAAGGGACTGGTGGCGATATTGTGGGAAGAGGACGATCCCGACCGCGTCCGCCTGAGTTTACGCGAAGAGAGCCACGATCACCCGGTGCTGGCACAGACGGCCCAACAACTGACCGCCTATTTTGCGGGTACGTTGCAAGACTTCACCGTCCCGCTCGATGTTCGCGGCACCGATTTTCAGCAGAAGGTCTGGGCAGCGCTTTGCACCATCCCCTTCGGCGAAACCCGCAGCTATGGCGACATGGCCCGCGCCATCGGCCACCCCACCGCCAGCCGGGCTGTCGGCGCCGCCAATGGACGCAATCCCATCTCGATCATTGCGCCCTGTCACCGCGTCGTCGGCACCAATGGCGCGCTCACCGGCTTCGCTGGCGGCGTCGAAGTGAAGCGTTGGCTACTCGATTTTGAACAAAGCCGTGGACGGCTGCTCTAGGAGAGGCCTCGCCATCCCGTACGATCATCAAGAAAGGGGGGATTTGACCTAAGTCATTGAAAAATGGTGCACCCAAGTGGAGCGTAAGATCGAGGCAGGCCATGGTGTTGGTTTGTCTAACGATCGCAAAATCGCGACGTAAAACTCCAGAAAACCCGACCTCCATGGCTAACCGAAATCGGGCCGAAACAGCGCGCCAACGCTGCCCGGCCCTGACCACGCGAATGGAGGTTCGCCATGGCTAATGCTTTCGATACATCAGGCGGAATTCGTCTGGAAGCCCCGACGATAGATGGGGACGGCAACTCCAATTACACGCCGTGCCGAACGGGTTTGCACTTCTGCGGCACTACCCCGGATGGCGT
>NZ_FOGE01000024.1 GCF_900111125.1 Sphingobium sp. YR768 | reverse complement strand
AGCCTTGAACTCATCGCTGAAATTGGGCTTACCCATCGTCCCCTCCTGTCCTCAAAATTAGAATAGAAGGCGTCCAGAAATCTAGGGGCTACTCACATCGAGGCGTCACCACCCGACTTAGCAAAGACGCAGAGCCGGCTCATCACCTCAGGGTTAGTGGTCTTAAACCAATATTTTAGGTTTACATTGCCTTCAGCGGCGAAGCCAATGTCAGTGCCACCCGGTCGCCCATGGTCAGTCCAGTCTCGCTTCATTTCATCTTCAGGAAAGAGAAAGCCAATCCTGCCATTTGGCGTGTCTACAAAGCATCGCCTACCCTCGATCCATTGGAAAAATAATTCAAATGAAGGCGGTAGAACCATACCGGGGCACAGTGTGGAACCGATTTGCCGCCCAAGCACGAATTGCCCACGGGGCTTGAATGCCCCGAAGAGCTTGGGGATCACTCGCAAACTCGTTCTTCCTGAGCATGCATTGCTTGTCGACTTATCTATCTGCTGTAGCCGTTATGGAAAAGGCCGCTTCACACCCCTCCCCGCCATCGAGTCTCGACTACAGAAAAACCCGCCGCAGCGGCGTTCGCCGGATCACGTGGTAGGCCGCGAAAGGCAAAACCAGCGCCACAGACAACAGCCATATCTTGCCCAGATAGGGCGTCAGATAGTGGATCACCGCGACATGCAGATACATGATCACCAGCGACGCTCGTCCCAGCGCCGCCAACGGCGCGGTATGGTTCGCAATCCACGCTGACAGGCGGAAGATCAGCAAGGATGCCGCCACCGCAGCCCCGATCGACAGCAGCGGCGCACCATAATCCGCGACCTTCATGTTGAGCGTCGGCAACAGGCTGGACAGCCCTGCCCCCGCCAACAGGCCCAGCGGCAGGATCAGCCCATTATGCCAGCGCACCCGTGGCCAGACCGCCCCCACCCACAGCAGCACAAAGACCATCGGCACGCTCAGCAGGCCCAGCGGCGAAGCCTGCGTCCACCAGCCCAGCGCATAGGCGATCAGCAGCATCGGCAGAAGCAGCACTGCCCAGCGCCGGTCGAGAGGATCGGGCCAGCGGTTGAGCGCCACATTGAACAGGATGCGCGCCACCATCAGGCAGGGCACGAACCAGAAAATCGTGAACGGCCCGCGCAGCCAGAAGCCGCCCAGCAGGATCGGCGCCATATCCTCAGGCCAGCTATGAAAGATCGGCAGATGCCCCTTCAGCCGCTCGATAATCTGGTCGGCGACGATCAGCAGGACCAGGAAGGCGGCATAGGGCCGCATCTGGCTGATCAGTTGCCGCCGGGTGAAGGCCCCCACCGGATGGGGCCGCGAAAGCATGCCCGACAGCAGGAAGAATAGCGGCATGTGAAAGGCATACATGGCATCGCGCAGCGGTCCGCGCGTCCAGACATGGCCGACTACCACCGCCCCTATGCCGATGCCGCGCGCCACATCGACCCAGTCGAGCCGATATGGGGCCTGCTGATGCCCCCTATTCTCCATCGCCCCCACGCCCTATAGGATGCGGCAATTACGTCAATTCTTCCTATATGCGATCGGAACCTCTTCCTTGGCCCTGCTGACCGACCATGTCCTGTTTATCGATGGCGAGGCGCTGATCCTCGACAAGCCCGCCGGCCTGCCGGTGGATGCCCCGCGCGACGGGTCGATCGCGCTGGAAAATCATCTCGCCTCGCTGACCTTCGGGTTCCAGCGGTGGCCGCTGCCGGTGCATCGCCTCGATCGCGACACCAGCGGCTGCCTGCTGCTCGCCCGCAATCCCAAGGCGCACAAGCGCTTCGCCGCCGCGTTTGAGGCGGGCACGGTGACGAAACGCTATCTCGCCGTGCTGGAAGGCGTGCCGGCAGAGGAGGAAGGCACGATCGAATTGTCGCTGAAGAAAGTCAGCACCGCCGCGCAGGGATGGCGCATGATCGCGGCGAAGGCCGGCAAGCCCGCCGTCACCCACTGGCGCAAGCTGGCGGAGAAGGATGGCCGCGCGCTGATCGCCTTCACCCCGGAAACCGGCCGCACCCACCAGATTCGCGTCCATGCCCAGCATGGCCTGGGCTTCGGTATCGTCGGCGATCCGGTCTATGGCGATGGGAAGGGCGCGATGCTGCTGCACAGCCGGTTCCTGAGCATGCCGCGTGGCGACAAGCCCGCTGCTGAGGCAACTGCTCCCCTGCCCGCCACCTTCGTCGCGGCCGGTTTCGGGCCGGAGATACTGGATGATGCCGGACTTTGATATTCCCGATGATGCGCTGGAGGAGCGCTTCATCACCGGGGGCGGACCCGGCGGGCAGAATGTGAACAAGGTGGCGACCGCGGTGCAACTGCGCGTCAACCTGTTCAAGCTGGGCCTGCCCGTCCATGCCTATCGCAAGATCAAGGAACTGGCGGGATCGCGCCTGACCTCCGCCAATGAGATATTGATTCAGGCCAATCGCTTCCGCACGCAGGAGGCGAACCGGCAGGATGCGCGCGACCGCCTGATGGAGATGATCGCCAGGGCGCATGAACGCGATGCCCGCCGGATCGCGACCAAGCCCGGCAAGGCCGCCAAGGCCCGGCGTGTCGACACCAAGAAGGCGCGCAGTTCGGTGAAGCAGGGACGCGGCAAGGTACGACTGGATTAGCGCTGCCTTGCCGGTGGCGCACTTGAGCGTGGCGCATTAAATTGGGATCACCCAATCTCCGTTCGTCCTGAGCTTGTCGGGCCGCAGGCGACTGAAGGTCAACGACGCGCACAACGTCCTTCGACAAGCTCAGGACGAACGGATCATATCTGAAGCGGGCCGCCCTAGCCGATCATCATCAGGCTGGCATTACCACCGGCCGCCGTGGTGTTCACCGACGTCGACTGTTCCTCCAGCAACCAGTCGAGGCAATAGCCATGGCCATGATCGTCGGCATGGACGGACACGATGGCGCCGGGCAGATCGGCGACGCACTGGGTCGTCGCTGCGATCTTGGCAGCGTCCCCTTCCACCAGCGCGGCGGCATAAGAACCGCTGGCGTCAGCGCTGAAGCAGGCGGCGACTTCGGCTGGCAGGCCCGGCGGGATCATCATGCCCTGCACCACGCCCTGATTGCCGGTGGCCAGGATCGCGGCCATTTGGCGGAACAGTCCCTGCCGCGTCGCGGGACGCAGCAATATCCGGCCACGCGGATGCAGCACATAGATATTGCGTTCCCCGACCGGGGCGGGCAGCGCCATTTCGACGCCCAGCGCAGATGCGTCCCCGGTGCGGCGCGCCTGTGCGGCGGCCTCCCCTTCACCCTGCGCGTCGAGCCAGTCGGCAAAGGCGTGGAGCGGCGATCGCAAATGGCTGACCCGCGCAGCAAAGACCGGCGGCGTCCCGACCAGACGGCCCAGATAAAGCGGCCCGCCCGCCTTGGGGCCGGTGCCCGACAGGCCACAGCCGCCAAAGGGCTGCACGCCGACGATCGCGCCGATGACGTTGCGGTTCACATAGATATTGCCCACCTTCACCCGACTGGTGACACGGGCGACGGTCTCGTCGAGGCGGGTGTGCAGGCCGAAGGTCAGGCCATAGCCGGTGGCGTTGATCTGATCGACAAGCGCATCCAGTCGGTCGCGCCGGAAGCGCAGGACATGCAGGACGGGGCCGAAGACTTCGCGATCCAGATCGGCGATAGATTCAATCTCGATGATCGTCGGCGCGACGAAGGTGCCGTGGACGGCTTCGGCGGGCAATATGCTCTGTTCGACCTTGCGGCCCAGCGCCGCCATGGCATCGATATGTTTGTTGATGCCGTCACGGGCCTCGGCGGAGATGACCGGACCGATATCGACCTTCAGCGCGTCGGTACGGCCGATCCGCAATTCCGCCAGCGCGCCCTTGAGCATCGTGAGCGTGCGGTCGGCCACTTCTTCCTGCAAGCAGAGGATGCGCAGCGCAGAGCAACGCTGGCCTGCGCTGTCGAAAGCGGAGGCGATGACGTCGGCAACCACCTGTTCGGCGAGCGCGGAGGAATCCACGATCATCGCATTCTGGCCGCCGGTTTCGGCGATCAGCGGGATGGGACGGCCCGATGGCGACAGGCGCGTGGCAAGCTGGCGCTGGATCAGCCGGGCGACTTCGGTCGATCCTGTGAACATCACCGCCGCCGTTTCGGGCGCCGCAACCAGCGCCGCGCCGATCCGGCCATCGCCGGGCAGCAGTTGCAGCGCATCGGCCGGAACACCGGCTTCATGCAGCAGGCGCACCGCCTCTGCCGCGATCAGCGGGGTTTCCTCCGCCGGCTTGGCCAGCACCGGATTGCCCGCCACCAGTGCCGCCGCAACCTGCCCGGTGAAGATGGCGAGCGGGAAATTCCAGGGGCTGATGCAAGTGGCAGGGCCAAGCGCGATCTGCGCCGGGCCGAATGTCGTACGGGCCTGCGCCGCATAATAGCGCAGAAAATCGATCGCCTCGCGCACTTCGGCGATAGCGTTGGGCAGCGACTTGCCCGCTTCGCGGACGATAAGGCCGAGCAGGATCGGCATGCGCGCCTGCATCGCATCGGCGGCCCGGTCCAGCGCGGCGGCGCGGTCCGCGACGGCGATGGTCGACCAGTTCGACGTGGCCGCGCGGATGGCGGCGGCGCGGGCTTCTTCGACCGAGGCTTCGGTGACGCGGCCCACCACGTCGCGATGATCGGCCGGGTTGAACACGGTACGCGACGGCCCCGTCGCGCCTTCGGGTGCAGCGGTCCAGCCGATGGTCGCGCTTTCGCGTAGTGCCTCGCTCAGGCTGGCAAGCGCATCTTCGTTGCTGAGATCGAGGCCATCGGAATTGCGGCGTTCGGGATAGAGATTGGCAGGCAGTGCGATCTGATCATGGCGATGGCCGGGATGGGCCACGGCCCGCACCACATCGACCGGATCGGCAATCATGTCCTCGACCGACACTTCGGGGTCGGCGATGCGGTTGACGAAGCTGCTGTTCGCGCCGTTTTCCAGCAGGCGGCGGACCAGATAGGCGAGCAGCGTCTCATGCGTGCCGACCGGCGCATAGATGCGGCAGGGGCGATCCAGCTTCGCTGCGCCGACGACCTGCTCATAGAGCGGCTCGCCCATGCCGTGCAGGCACTGGAACTCATATTTGCCGATCGCAAAGTCCGGCCCGGCAAGCTGATAGATGGTCGCCAGTGTCTGCGCATTATGCGTCGCAAATTGCGGGAAGACCGCGTCGGGCGCGGCCAGCAGCTTTTGCGCGCAGGCGATATAGGCGACGTCGGTATGGACCTTGCGGGTATAGACCGGGAAGTCGGTCAGGCCATCGACCTGCGCCCGCTTGATCTCCGCATCCCAATAGGCGCCCTTGACTAGACGGACCATGATGCGGCGTTCGGCACGGCGGGCCAGATCGATGATCCAGTCGATGACGAAGGGGCAACGCTTGCCATAGCCCTGCACCACGAAGCCCAGGCCGTTCCAGCCCGCCAGATCCGGGTCGGTCGCCAGGCTTTCCAGCAGGTCGAGCGAGAGTTCCAGCCGGTCGGCCTCCTCCGCGTCGATATTGAGGCCGATGTCATAGCCCTTCGACAACAGCGCCAGTTTTTTCACCGCCGGCAGCAATTCGCCCATCACGCGATCGGCCTGCGCGCGGACATAGCGCGGGTGAAGCGCCGAAAGCTTGATCGAGATGCCGGGGCCGGCATAGATGCCGCGTCCAGCCGACGCCTTGCCAATGGCATGGATCGCTTGCTCATAATCGGCATAATAGCGCTTCGCGTCCGCCGCCGTGGTCGCCGCCTCCCCCAGCATGTCATAGCTGTAGGCAAAGCCCTTGGCCTCCAACTCCTTCGCGCGCTTGAGCGCTTCCCTGATCGTCTCGCCGGTGACGAATTGTTCGCCCATCATCCGCATGGCGAGGTCGACACCGCGGCGGATGACCGGTTCACCAGCGCGGGCGACAAGGCGGGTGAGCGCCGCGCCAAGGCCGCGATCATCGACGCTGCCGACCAGCTTGCCGGTGACGACCAGCCCCCAGGTGGCAGCATTCACGAACAGCGACTTGTCGCCGCCCAGATGCGAACCCCAGTCGCCATCGGCGATCTTGTCCCGGATCAGCGCGTCGCGCGTGGCGGTGTCGGGGATGCGCAGCAGCGCTTCGGCCAGACACATCAGCGCCACGCCCTCCTGACTGGACAGCGCATATTCCTGCACCAGACCTTCAACGCCGGTGCCCTTGTGATTGGCGCGCAGCGTGGTGACGAGCGTCCGGGCGGTGTCGGCGATCGCGGCCTTCGTCTCTGCCGGCAGGGTCGCAGCGGCGATCAGGGGGGCGAGCGCCTCCGCCTCGTCGCGGCGATAGGCGGCGCTGATCGCCTGACGCAGCGGGGTGGGCTGGCGAATGGCGGGGGCGAAGCTGGCGAAGGGCTGGTCGGTCATACGCCATGAATAACCCGGATCAGCTTTTCGTTCCGTCTTATGAAGGCGCAGGATATGGACAGAGTGACTTATTAAAAGGCCGATGATAGGTAAATCGGATGGAGAATAAGCCCCAAACACTCGAATTGGACGAGTTCGACCGCCGTATCATAGCTGCTTTGGTCGATGACGGGCGGATGACCGTTACCGATCTTGCTGCTTTTGTTGGCCTTTCCAAGACGCCCTGCCAGGTGCGGCTGAAGCGCTTGCAAGAGGCCGGTGTCATTCGCGGCTTTCGCGCGATGGTCGATCCGGCGAAGCTGGGCATGGACCATATCGCCTTTACCGAAGTGAAACTATCCGACACGCGGGAGGCGGCGCTGCGCGAATTCAACGCGGCGGTGCGGCGCATCCCGGAGGTCGAGGAGTGCCATATGCTGGCGAGCAATTTCGACTATCTGCTCAAGGTGCGGACGTCCGATATCCGGCGATACCGGGTCGTTCTGGGCGAGAAAATCAGCGCCCTGCCCCATGTCGCCAGCACATCCACCTTCGTCGCGATGGAAACGGTGCTGGAAGCCGGGCACAGGCGGATCAGTCGAAAAGGCTGAGCGGCACCGCCTCCCCCATCGCCTTGTACCCCTTTGGCGAGGGGTGGAGCGCATCGCCATCATCATAAGCAGGCAGCAGCCGGTCGGGATGCGCGGGGTCGCGGGTCACGCGGTCGAAATCGATCACCGCGTCGAAATGGCCCGGCGTCCTGATCCATTTGTTCACCGCCTGCCGGTCCGCCTCATTCTGTGCATCGGCGTGATAATAATCATTGCCGACGAAGGGCATGACGGTCGCGCCGATCACTTTGATCCCCTTGGCATGGGCACGGGCGATGATCTGGCGATAGGCGCCGATGATCCGGGCGACATGGACCTGATGCTCGGCCGCGCTCACCGGTGCGTCGCGGGTCAGGGTGCCCAGATCATTGATGCCTTCCAGCAGGATCAGGTGCGTGACGCCGGGCTGGGCCAGCAAGTCGCGGTCCAGCCGCGCCAGCGCATTGGGGCCAAGCCCGTCGTTCAGCAGGCGATTGCCGCCAATGCCCTGATTGACGATGGCCATGTCCCGTCGCTTCGGATCGGCCTGTAGACGCTGCGCCAGCACATCCGTCCAGCGGTCATTGCCGTTGGTGGTGGAGCCTTTGCCATCGGTGATGGAATCGCCCAGCGCCACGATCAGTTTGGCCGGTGCGCAGCGCTCGACTTCCAGCGCGGCGAGGTTGAACCAGTGATCGAAGCTGGCCGCGCCCGCCATCGTCTCATCGGTCAGGTGATTGCCGGGCAAATGCCAGGAGGTTGCGCGCGATCCGGGATGCGATGTCTGTTCTGGTTCGCCGTCATAGCGGATCGAAATAGCGATGTTCTCCAGCGCGCCAACCGGCAAAGATACCGGCTCGGAAAGATAGTCGGCACCGGCCGGGATGACGACTTCCGGCGCGCCGTCGAACCGCAGCGAGATGAGCGTGCCGGGATCGACCGCGGCCGATGCCGGGCCAAGCGCACGCGCAATGCTGACGCCGGCAATGCGCAGCGGCGTGATTCCGGCAAGGTTGGACAGGCGCACCCGCAGCCGGTCGCCGGACACGGAGGGGCGGACGATCTGGCGCAGCGTCTGGTCCCGCAGGGTGCCGACGGGCAGCTCGGCGTCGCCGGTGGGGCGGAATTGGGACGAGGCCCAACCGGCCACCCAGGTCGGCGTGCAGGTCTTTGCCTGCACTGGCATCGCGATCAGAGCGAACGGGAGAGCGGCCAGAAGGGAGAGACGCATCATTGTCTGCCTTTACAAGATCACAGGAGCGAAGTTCACACCGTCACTGGCTTCGCATTCCCGGGCGTTTTCCACTGATTATGGCCCACAAAAGCGGCATCAACGCGCCTGTCACGCGCTTCTGGCGCCACAGTGAAGCGCCACAAAGGCGACGGTAACGCGACATGTGAGGGAGTCGGGCTATGCCACCGTCGGCGGCATACGGATGTGCGAAGGGATGGGACTGGGCCGAATGCTGCTGTGTCATGGCACAGGATTGACCAGATAAAATCCAACATGGGAAGGATTTTGTAGGGCGGGATCATGGCAGCCTTGCCTCGCTTCCCCTCCCTGCGAAAAGGGCCGGCGTTGCGGCCGGCCCTTCAGTTGGTCGTTGGGTAGGATCAGAAGTTGGCCCGGATGCCGGCGAGGACCGTCACCCCCGGATAATAGACCGAATAGGCCGCATTATCATATTCGAATGTGGTGCGGATCGGCTCGTTGGTGATGTTGAGCACGTCCGCGGTCAGGCGCAGCGCCTTGTTGAAGAAGGGCAACTGATAGCCGGCCGACATGTCGAGCTGACCACGGGCATCCGCCTTCAGATCGGCACCGGTGATGCCATTCTGCGGACCGTTGAGCGCGATCGACTTGCTGTTCCAGACATAGTTCAGGCTGATCGACACAGGGCCATTTTCGTAGAAGCCCTGAAGATTATAGCTATATTTGGAGACGCCTTCGGCCACCAGACCCGAAGAGGAAGACTGGTCGAGCAGCGTGCCGTTGGCCGAGAAGCCCAGCCCCTTCACCAGGAAGTCGAGCGGCTGGACCCAGGTGCCTTCGATGCCCTTGATCTTCAGATCGGAGATGTTGACCGGACGGTTGAGGGTGATGATCTGGTCGGGGATCGGGATGCCCGGACGACCGGGCTGATCCTCCGCCCGATCCTGCATAGCCGCCTTCTGGGGCGCCGAGAGGGTATCGAAAGGAATGTCGAGCGAGGCGAAAGTTACCTGGCGCCCCTGTGTAGTGGTGAAGCCTTGGACATTCTTCATGAACAACGAGACGCCGACATAACCGATGCCGCCGGTATAGATTTCGCCCCCAATATCATAATTGTCCGACGTGTAGGGCTTGAGGTCCGGGTTGCCCGCGCTAGCTACCAGCGCCGAGGGATCGGAGAAGGTGATTCCGGGCAGGATTTGGCCAGCATCCGGGCGCGTCATCGTCCGCGAAGCCGATGCACGCAGCTTGATATTGTCCGTGACGTCGTAGGTCAGGTTGATCGACGGCAGGAAATTCTCATATTTTGATCGTGCCGCATAGTTGACTACGCTTTTGTCCGGCAGCTGGCTGGGCGCAACAACAAACTGGTTAGTATGAGCATAGCGCATACCGGCATTCACATGCAGGTCCTTGCCGGCAATCTGGGTCACGCCGTTGACTTCGAAATAGGTGCCAAAAATCTTCTCGTTCATGTCGCCGGTCGCGCCGCCGGTCACCGCGCCGATCGCTTCAGGCGCATTGTCGCGGTAGCTGGCATAGTTGGTTGCCTGCTTGATGGCATTGAAATCGGGGACAACGAAACCGGCAACCGAGCTGCTCTTGAGATATTGCGCGATCTGGCCGGTGGTGATGGAACCGGTTGCGCCGGTGCAGCCCGACCCGCAGACCGACAGCTGATAATTGGCGCTGTTGTCAAAAGCGCGGATCGACCGGATCGCCTGGTCATAGGCCGCGCCGACCTTCACGTTCAGCATTTCGTCGCCATAGGTCACGTCCAGATGCGCGCCCTTGGTCGTGGTGCTGCGACGAACCAGCTGCACATTCTGGCGATACCATTGCCAGCTGCCATTATTGGGATCGTTGAGGTCAATGTTGGTGGTTATCGACGGATAATCGCCCTTGCCCGTATTGTCATAATAGACGTCGACGCCCGACTGCGGCGTGGTCTGGAACGCCCAGGTCGGCTGTTCGCGGAAGAAGCGGCTCTTGGAATAATTGCCGTTGAGTTCAACCTTCAGATTGTCGGTCGGTTCCCAGGTGACGCTGGGGTTGACGTTCCAGAACTTCGTCGTCTGCTTGAACAGGCTCGCCTCCAGGAAATAGGAGGAGTTGGCAAAGGTGCCGCTGGTGACGACGCCATTGTCATCGACGGTCAGGTCGATGGGGATCATGCCGCCGGTCGCCTGCGCGCTGCTGCCCGGCCCGCTGTTGCGCACCTGCCAGTTCATGTTGACCTTGCTATAATCGCGTTCCGACTTGGCCCACAGACCGTCAAGCGCGAAATGCAGTTCGTCGCTGGGCCGCCATTCGAGCGAGGCCAGCGCCGAAATGCGCGACCGCGTGCCTTCGGTCAGGCTTTCACGGCCGAGACGCGGCAGCAAGGCGGTGCTGAGTTCCGAACGGGTCAGACCGGATGTGGCGACGACATCGACCGGATCGCCCGCCGTCAGGCCATGGCCGGCATTGCGCGGCACGACCGAGGCCCAGGAGAAGTTGTTATTACCCGGATCGCCGGCGCCCAGGCTACCATCGGCCCAGCCCACCGTCTCAAAGCCCTTGATGCGGGTCTTGGTCTTCACGCCGGCGACACCGACCAGGATACCGAACGTGTCGGTAGTGTGGCTGGCGACGATCGCGCCGCGTGGGGAGACCTTGTCATTGGGGCTGGTATATTGGCCCTGCGCCACGACCGTGACATGCGTGCCCGGCTTGTCGAAGGGGCGTGCATTGCGCAGGTTGACGGTACCGGCGATGCCGCCTTCCAGCGTCGACGCCGTCGGGCTCTTGGCCAGATCGAGGCGAGTGAAGAGTTCGGACGGGAAGAAGTCGAGATCGACTTCGCGGTTGGCGCTGCCGCCATTGGTGCCGCCATCCGACGCCACCTGAATCTGCGCGCCGTTCAGCAGCACCTTGGAGAAGCTGGGGCCAAGGCCACGGATCGACACCTGCGTGCCTTCGCCATTATTATCGCGCTTCAGGCGGACGCCCGGCATGCGGTTCAGCGTTTCGGCGAGGTTGGTGGCGGGCAGCTTGCCAATGTCTTCGGCGAAGATGGAGTCACCGAAAGCGACAGCATTCTTCTTCGCATTGGTAGCGCTCTGCAACGATCCGCGAATGCCGGTGACGACAATGTCCGCGACGTCGCTGTCCTGCGGCGCAACGGTTGCGGCGTCCGCCTGCGGCGCAGTATCCTGTGCAAAAGCGTTCTGCGACAGGCCCAGCGAGCCGATCGCCGATGCGGCGAGCAACGCGATACGGAAATGGTGCGTGCGTGAAGACATTGGTCTGTTCCTCTCCCTGAGCGCTGCCCCCGACTCTCCGGTGGGCCAAACTGGTAGCGCTATCACTTATGCTTCAATAAACGCCGCATCCTGATTGTCAAGATGCGGCGGCATTGGAAATGGTAACGATATAGGTGTCTACGTTGTCATTGGCGGAAAGCCGCCAATGCGCCCCTTGCCCCCTGCGTTTCCAGCACCGTCAGCCAGCGCGTCAACGCATCCGCCAGCAGCGGGTCGCGTGCCAGTTCCGGCGGCACGACCGCGTCGAAAGCCAGAATGGCGGCGATGCGGGATTCGGTCTCACGCGCCTGCGCAAGGGCATCTGCGATCGGCCCGGCGAGCGGATCGTCCACCTGATGCGGCTGCCCCAGATCATCCTGCCCCGCCTGCCAGCGGACCCAGGCGGCGACCGCCAGCGCAAGGGCATCGATCCCCTGCCCCGCCGCCAGCCGGGCCGCGATGGTGGCGAGCAGGCGCTGGGGCAGCTTCTGCGATCCGTCCATCGCGATCTGGCGGGTGCGATGCTTCAGGGTCGGGTTGTCGAAACGCGCCATCAGGTCGCGGCGATAGGCGGCGACATCCAGTTCGGCCGGGGGCGACAGGGTCGTTTCGGCCTCGTCCCACAGGCTTTCGACGAAATGGCGGGCTTCGGGCAGGGCCAGCACTTCATGGACATGATCAATGCCCGCGAGGCCGCCCAGATAGGCGATGCCGCTATGCGCGCCGTTGAGCAGGCGCAGCTTCGCCTCCTCCCACGGAGCGACGGCGGCCGTGACCTGCACGCCTGCGCCGAAATCCGGACGCGGGCCGCAGAAGCGATCATCTATCACCCATTGTAGGAAAGGCTCGGTCTTGACCATGGCCTGATCCTCGACCCCGATGCGACCGGTGAACGTTTCGATGTCTTCGGCCGTAGTCGCGGGCACGATGCGATCGACCATAGTTTCGGGGAAAGCCCCCTCCTCCGCAATCCAGTCCGCCAGCGCCGGGTCATGGCGACGGGCCAGCGCGATCACGGCGGCGCGCAGCCGGGTGCCGTTGTGCGGCAGATTGTCGCAACTGATCGCGGTGAAGGGCGGCAGGCCAGCCGCCTTGCGCAGCGCCAGCGCGGCGACGAGATAGCCGGGCGCGGTCTGCGGCCTCTCCAGCGAGGCGAGATCGGCGGCGAGTTGCGGGTCGCTTTCGATCAGCGCGCCGGTCGCCGGGTCGAGCTTATAGCCCTTCTCGGTGACGGTCAGGGTGACGATATGCGTGTCGGGCGATGCCAGGGCGGCAAGCAATGCCTGTGGCTCTTCCGGTGCGACGATCACCTGTTGCACCGCGCCGATCAACCGCGCCTGCTCGGCCGCGCCGTCGCGGACCAGCATGGTGTAGAGGCCATCCTGCGGCGCCATCTGATCGCGCACCGACGGCGATCGCAGCGAGGCGGCGATGATGCCCCAGCGCAGGTCGCCCGCGTTCAGCGCATCGTCGAACACCACCGCCTGATGCGCGCGATGGAAGGCGCCGATGCCCAGATGGACGACGCCGCATGTCACGGCAGCGCGATCATAGGCAGGACGGATCACATCGGCGGGCAAATGTGCCAGCGTTTGCGAGGATAGCCGGGTCACAGCTTATAGGCCTGCTTGGCGAGGTCATAGGCCAGCGCGTGCGCCAGTTCGAACGCCTCATCCTCTTCGATCCGGTGCTCCACGACCAGTTGCGCGAGCCAGCCGCAATCCATCCGCCGGGCGACGTCATGACGCGCGGGGATAGACAGGAAGGCGCGGGTATCGTCGTTGAAGCCGACCGTATTGTAGAAGCCGGCCGTCTCCGTCACCTGCTCGCGGAAGCGGCGCATGCCTTCAGGGCTGTCGTTGAACCACCAGGGCGGGCCAAGGCGCAGCACCGGATAATGGCCGGCCAGCGGCGCGAGTTCGCGCGAATAGCTGGTTTCGTCCAGGGTGAAGAGGATCACCGACAGGCGCGGATCGGTGCCGAAGGCGTCGAGCAGCGGCTTCAACGCATCGACATAGCTGGTCGCCATCGGAATATCGGCGCCCTTGTCGCGACCGAAGCGAGCCATCACCCCGGCATTATGGTTGCGCCACACGCCCGGATGGATTTGCAGCACCATGCCATCCTCGATGCTCATGCGCGCCATTTCGGTCAGCATCTGGCCACGGAACAGTTCCGCTTCGGCGGGCGTGACGGGACCGGCCAGCACCTTGGCATAGAGCGCTTCGGCTTCGGCGCGGGACAGGTTGGCGGTGGCGGCGCTGGGATGGCCATGATCGGTCGAGGTGGCGCCTGCTTCGCGGAACCAGGCGCGGCGATTCTGGTGCGCCCGCAGATAGCCGGCCCAGGTCGATACGTCTTCGCCCGTGATCGCGCCGAACCGCTCGATATTGCGAAGGAAGCCGTCATGTTCGGGATCGATCACCGGATCGGGGCGATAGGCGGTGACGACGCGGCCGTTCCAGCCGGATTCCCGGATCGCGCGATGATGGTCGAGCGGATCGAGCGGCCCTTCGGTCGTGGCGATCACTTCGATATTGAACTGTTCGAACAGGGCGCGCGGGCGGAAAGCCGGGGTCTTCAGCGCGGCGTCGATCCTGTCATAATAAAGGTCGGCGGTCGCCGCCCCCAGCTGCACTTCAAGCCCGAACACGTCGGCAAACACCCAGTCCAGCCACATGCGCGACGGGGTGCCACGGAACAGATGATAGCGTTCGGCCAGCAGGCGCCAGATGGCGCGCGGGTCGCTGGCGGTCGGGCTGCCATCCCTGGTCGGGATGCCCAGATCCTCCAGCTTCACGCCCTGGCTGTAGAGCATGCGGAAGACATAATGGTCGGGGACGATCAGCAGGTCGGTCGGATTGGCGAACGGCTCGTCATAGGCGAACCAGCGCGGGTCGGTATGGCCGTGCGGGCTGATGATCGGCAGATCCTTGACCGACGCATGCAGAGCGCGGGCGAGGCTGCGGGTCGTCGGTTCCGCCGGGAAAAGGCGATCGGGATGGAGATGCAAGGGCTTCGTCAAGATTCGACTCCACTGATACCGGTGTCAACGACCTGATAACGTATTATGATAATATGAATAGTGCAAAGAGCGACCAGATAGGCGCAGGATGCGACGGCAAAGATCGGGCCATAGCTGCCGACGGTTTCCAGGATGACCCCGGCAAATTTCGCCATCAGCATGCCGCCGATCGCACCGGCCAGACCGCCCAGCCCGACCACCGACCCGGCCATATGGCGCGGGAAGACGTCCCCCGGCAGGGCGTAGAGATTGGCGGAAAAGCCCTGATGCCCGGCGCAGGCCAGACCGATCAGGCCGACGGCAACCCACATATTGGGTGCATGGGTGGCAAAGGCGATCGGCACGGCGCAGAGCGCAGCGAGGAACATCGCCGTCTTGCGCGCGCGATTGACGCTCCAGCCCCGGCCCATGAAACGCGAAGAGGCCCAGCCGCCCGCCACCGATCCGACGTCCGCCAGCAGATAGACGGCGATCAGCGGCGGACCGAAGTCCAGCATCTTCACGCTATATTGCTTGTTGAAGAAGTCAGGCAGCCAGAAGAGGAAGGTCCACCAGACCGGATCGATCATGAAGCGGCCCGCCATATAGGCCCATGTCTGGCGATAGCCGAACAGGGTCAGCCATTTGACCGGGCGATGCTGCTCCACCGGATCGGTTTCGATCCAGGCCAGTTCTTCGCGGGAAAGCCCCTTCTTCTCGCGCGGGCGGCGGTAGAAGGTCAGCCAGGCGGCTAGCCAGAAGACGGTCAGCAGACCGGTCAGGATGAAGGCCCAGCGCCAGCCCAGCGTCACCGCGATGATCGGCACCACCAAAGGCGTGAGGATCGCGCCGACATTGGATCCGGCGTTGAAGATGCCGATGGCGAGCGCCCGCTCCTTTTTGGGGAACCATTCATTGGTCGCGGCGATGGCGGCGGGGAATGTCCCCGCCTCCCCGATGGCCAGCGGAATGCGGGCGAGCAACATCCCCGCCGTCGAGGTGAAGAAGATGTGCGCGACATGGCCGATCGTCCACAGCGTCACCGCGAGCGCATAGCCCGCCCGCGCGCCGATCCGGTCGATCAGTCGCCCGAAGACGACATAGGCGATGCCGTAACCTGCCTGAAACCAGATGGCGAGGCTGGCATAGCCGCTCTCGCTCCAGCCATAGCGGGCCTGAAGGTCGGGCTTGAGCGTCGGCAGGACGAGCCGGTCGATATAGCTGAGCACTACCGCCGCGAACAGCAGGGCGCAGACGATCCAGCGGACTTTGCCAGAGGGTTTTGCCGGGCCGGAGGGTTTTGCCAAAGGAAGTTTGGAAACGGCATCTGTCATTGTCCCTCTCCCACTGGGAGAGGGAGGGAGCCGCGAAGCGGCGGAAGGGTGAGGGCGACTTGCGCCCCGCCCTCACCCTTCCCACGGCCTGCGGCCGCGGGCCCCTTCCCTCTCCCTATGGGAGAGGGAGTTAGCTCCAACATAGCCATCACCAGTTGAACATGGTGCCGTCTTCCAGCCGGTTTACCGGCAGGAAGGCACGATTATATTCGTACTTGGCGGCCAGTTCCTCGTCGATGTCGACGCCCAGACCCGGCGCTTCACCCGGATGCATTGCGCCATTTTCGAACGTGTAGGCATGCGGGAAGACAGCATCGGTTTCCGGCGTATGACGCATATATTCCTGCACCCCGAAATTCGGGATCGACAGGTCGAAATGCAGCGCGGCGGCCATGCAGACCGGCGACAGGTCGGTCGCGCCGTGGCAGCCGGTGCGCACCTGATAGAGGTCGGCCAGATTGGCGATCTTGCGCAGGTGGCTGATGCCACCGGCATGGACCACGGTGGCGCGGATATAATCGATCAGCTGATTTTCGATCAGTTCGCGGCAATCATGGATCGAGTTGAAAATCTCGCCCACCGCCAGCGGCGTCGTGGTGTGCTGGCGGATCAGCTTGAAGGCTTCCTGATTTTCCGCCGGGGTTGCATCTTCCAGCCAGAAGGGGCGATATTGTTCCAGATCCTTACCGAGGCGACCGGCTTCGATCGGCGTCAGACGGTGATGGATGTCGTGCAGCAGGTGCACGTCCCAGCCCAGCGCTTCGCGCGCCGCCTTGAAAAGTTCGGGAACGATGCGAAGATACTTGCTGGTATTCCACACATTTTCGGTCGGCAGGTCGGCGTCGGCGGGTTCGTAGAAATATTTGTCCTTCGACACGCCATAGGTGCTGGCCATGCCGGGCACACCGCACTGGATGCGGATCGCCTTGTAACCCTGCGCCTGATATTCCAGCGCGACCTTGACCGTATCCTCGATCGTGGTGCCGTTGGCATGCCCATAGACCATCACGCTTTCACGGCTGGCGCCGCCCAGCAGCTGATAGACCGGAAGGCCAGCGAGCTTGCCCTTGATGTCCCACAGCGCGGTGTCGACGGCGGCGATGGCGGACATCGTCACCGGGCCACGACGCCAATAGGCGCCCTTATAGAGATATTGCCAGATATCCTCGATCCGGTGCGCATCCCGGCCGATCAGGCAGGGAATGACATGGTCCTGCAAATAGCTGGCGACCGACAGTTCGCGGCCGTTGAGGGTCGCGTCACCCAGACCGTAAACGCCGTCTTCCGTGATGATCTTGAGCGTGACGAAGTTGCGGCCGGGGCAGGTGACGATGACCTTGGCATCAATAATCTTGGGCATTTTGGCGGTCCTGTTCAGATGATTTCGAGCGTGACGGTCTGTAGATTCTTGCTGTCGGGTCCGACCATGATGTCGAACAGGCCGGGTTCGACCACTTCTTCCATGTCGAGATTCCACAGGGTGAAGGCATCGGGGCCGAGCGGGATGCGCACGGTCTTCGTTTCGCCGGGCGCGAGCGTGACGCGCTCGAACCCCTTCAATTCCTTGATCGGGCGGGTGACGCTGGCGACCTGGTCATGGACATAGACTTGGACGACCTCGTCCCCTGCCCTCTGGCCGACATTGCGCACATCGACTTCCACGGTCACATTGCCGCTTGTGCCGATGCGTGCAGAAGAAAGCCGTGGCTTTCCAATCTCGAACCTGGTGTAGCTGAGGCCATATCCGAACGGGAAGAGCGGCGAGATATCCTCAAACACATAGCCGCGACGGGCGCTGGGCTTGCGGTTGTAGAAGATCGGGATCTGGCCCGCATCGCGCGCGACGGTGACGGGCAGCTTCGCGCCGGGGTTGACGTCGCCGAACAGGATATCGGCCATGGCGGTCCCGCCCTCCTGCCCCGGATACCAGCATAACAGCAGGGCGTTCGCCCCCTCGACCAAGGCGGGATAGCTGGGCGGACGGCCGTTGATGACGCAGACGATCACGGGCTTGCCGGTCGCCTTGATCGCGGCGAACAACTCATTCTGCTCACCCACCAGATCGAGGCTGGTGCGGTCGCCCAGATGGTTTTTGGCGAAGCCTTCGCGGCTGGTCTGTTCGGTGTCGCCGATGGCCAGCAGGACGATATCCGCGCCCTTCGCCACCTCGACCGCTTCGGCGATCAACGCGCGGTTCTTGGCGGGATCGGCCAGATAGACTTCATCGACCGAACGATCCTCGCTCTGGGTGATGAAGACACCCTGCGCATGGACGACCTCGGCCTTGCCCTTGAGCTTGGCCTGCACGCCTTCCAGCAGCGATACGTCCTGACGCGGGATGGAGGAATAGCCGCCCAGCCGCGCAATGGCGGCATTGGGCCCGATCACCGCGACCCGCCTGTGCGCACCGGCGGCGAGCGGCAGCGTACCGTCATTCTTGAGCAGCGCGATCGATTTGTGCGCAGCCTTCAGCGCCAGCGCGCGGGCTTCGGGATTGCCGGTCAGCGCATCATAATCGCGGCGCGGCCAAGGATTTTCGAACAGGCCCGCGCGGAACTTGAGGGTCAACATGCGCGTGCAGGCGATGTCGACCGCTTCGAGGGGCACCTTGCCCGCGCGGACCTGTTCCACGAGCGTCCGATAGGTCTGGCCATCGGGCAACTCGCAATCGACGCCGGCACGGAGGGCGGCGCGGGCCGATGCCTCCGGGTCGGGCTGAACATGGTGGATGGTGTCGAGTTCGTGAACCGCGCCGTAGTCGCTGACCACCGCGCCATCGAAATGCCATTCGCCGCGCAAAATATCGCCGAGCAGCCACTTATTTTGGTGGCTGGGGACACCATCGATTTCATTGTACGACGGCATGACGGCGGCGATGCCGGTGCGCTTCACGACCTGACGGAAGGGCGGGAAGAAATTCTCGCGCAACTCCCGCTGGCTGATCGGCGCGGGCGCGATATTCTCGCCGCTCTGGGGCTGGCCGTGGCCGGTCATATGCTTGAGCGTGGCCATCACCTTGTCAGGGCCAAGCTGCTTGCTCTCGCCTTGCAGGCCCAGCACCGCCGCAACGCCCATTTCGCCGCAGAGATAGGGATCTTCGCCGAAGGTTTCCTCGATCCGGCCCCAGCGCGGGTCGCGGGCGATATCCACCACCGGCGACAGCGCGAGATGCACGCCACGCGCGCGGACTTCGCGGGCGATGACCGACTGGACGTCGCGCATCAGCTCGCGGTCGAACGCGCCGGCCATGCCGATCGCCATCGGGAACATGGTGGCGTCGGTCGCCATATAGCCATGGAGGGATTCTTCGTGGAACAGCACCGGGATACCCAGCCGCGTCTCCTCGATCGCCCATTTCTGGACGGCGGTGACGAAGGCGGCCGTATCGGCCGGGGTGCGCCAGCGCGCACCGACGCCGCCGGCCTGCTGCGATCCGTCAGGCGCGCCGCGCCGGTCGGACGGGCGAGTGATCTGACCGAAGCTGTTGGGATAGGCCTTGCTCGCCTTCGCCGGCGAGAAGATCAGGTCGTCCATGATATCCGCCTTGGTCGCCCACAATGCGATAATCTGGCCGACCTTCTCCTCCAGCGTCATACGGCCGAGCAAGTCACGCACGCGCAGGTCGATGGGGGCGGAGGCATCCTTGTAGAGCGGACCGTCCGCCTTCTTCGCGAAGGCAGGCGTGACGACCGCGAAGGAGGTCGAGGCGAGCAGGCCGAGCGCCTGACGACGAGCGAGACTCATGGCTTCACCGTCAGCGTGGCGGATTTGAGCGCGACCGAACTGTTGCCGGTCATGATCTCGAAATCGCCCGGTTCGACGACGCGCTCCATATGGTCGTTCCACATCTGGAGGCTTTCGGGGCTGATGGTGAAGCTGACCGTGCGCACTTCACCCGGCTTCAGCGTCACGCGCTGGAAGCCTTTCAACGCCTTGATCGGCCGCGTGACGCTGCTGACCTTGTCGCGGATATAAAGCTGGACGACCTCGTCGCCTTCCCGCGCGCCGGTATTCCGGACATCGACCGAAACCGTCGTTTTGCCGCCGGTGCCGATGTGGGTGGCCGCCAGACGCGGCGCCGACAGGTCGAACGTCGTGTAGCTGAGGCCGAAGCCGAAGGGATAGAGCGGGTCGGTGGTGTCGAACAGATAGCCGCGCCGCGCCGAGGGCTTGGCGTTGTAGAACATCGGCAGTTGCCCGACCGAGCGGGGCACGGTGACGGGCAGCTTCGCGCCGGGGTTCACATCGCCGAACAGCACGTCGGCGACGGCATTGCCGCCCTGCTCGCCCAGATACCAGCCTTCCAGGATGGCGTTGGCCTGCTCGCTGACCTTCACGGTCGAGGCCGGGCGGCCGTTGATGAGGACGACGGTGATCGGCTTGCCGAGAGCCTTAAGGGCATCGAACAGTTCCTGCTGCTCGCCAACCAGATCGAGCGACGGACGGTCGCCCAGATGATTGTCCGCCCAGCCTTCGCGGCTCGACTGTTCAGTGTCGCCCAGCGTCAGGACGATGCGATCGACATTCTTCGCCGCTTCCACCGCCTGCGCTATCAGCTTGCGGTTTTCTGCGGGGTCGGACTTGGTGACGCTGTCTTCCCACCAGTCGTCATTTTCGGTGATCTTCACGCCCTGCGCGAAGACGATGTTCGCGCGTGCGCCGACCTTCGCCTTGATCCCGTCGAGGATCGACACGGTGTGCGGCGGCTGTCCATAATAGCCACCCAGACGCGCCACGGCCGCGCTCGGCCCGATGACGGCGATCGTGCCTTCGGGCTTCAAGGGCAGCATGCCGTCATTTTTGAGCAGGGTGATGGACCGCTGCGCCGATTTCAGCGCGAGGGCGCGGGCCTCGGCATTGTTCGTGATCTTTTCCGACGCGGCGGCATCGGCATAGGGCTTCTCGAACAGGCCGGCACGGAATTTCAGGTCCAGCATGCGGCGCACGGCCAGATCGACCTTCGCCTCGCTGACCTTGCCTTCGCGCACCAGCTTGCCCAGTGTCGCATAGGACAGGCCATCAGGCAGGTCGGCGTCGACGCCCGCGTCGAGCGCGCGGATCGCGGCCTCCTCCAGATTGGCGGCGATATGGTGGATGCTCATCAACTGGTCGACCGCCGAATAGTCGGAGACGACCGCGCCCTTGAAGCCCCATTCCTCGCGCAGGATATTTTCCAGCAACCAGCGGTTCGCATGGCTGGGGACGCCGTCGATTTCATTATAGCTGGCCATGACGGCTTCGATGCCGGTGCGCTTCACCACCTGTTCGAAGGGCGGGAAGAAATTCTCGCGCAGTTCGCGTTCGCTGACCGGTGCGGGACCGACATTGGTGCCGCTTTCGGGCTGGCCGTGGCCGGTCAGATGCTTGAGCGTGGCGAACACCTTCCCATCGCGCAGATTGCGCTCTCGGCCGACGCCTTGCAGCCCCTCGACCGCGGCGACACCCATTTCACCGACCAGATAAGGATCTTCGCCATAGGTTTCCTCGATCCGGCCCCAGCGCGGATCGCGGGCGATGTCCACCACCGGCGACAGGATCATCGGCACGCCGCGCGAGCGGATTTCGCGCGCGATGACGCTGTTGACGTCGCGCAACATGTCCGTATCGAAGGAGGACGCCATGGCGATCGACTGGGGGAAGCTGGTCGCGCCGACGGCGGCATAGCCATGCAGCCCTTCCTCATGGAAGAGGATCGGGATGCCGAGGCGGGTCTGCGTCGTCGCCCATTTTTGCAGAGCGTTGACGAGTGCGACCGTCTGGCGCGGATTGCGTCCTGGTGCGACCCGAGGACTGACGGCACCCTTCGCATCGGAAGGGCGCGTGAAATGACCCAGACCATTGGGATATTGCGCGGCCAGCTTGGCGGGATCGAGTTGAAGCTGGTCGTCGAAAATCTTGACCTTGTCGAGCCAAACCGTCGTGATCTGGGCAATCTTCTCATCCAGCGTCATGCGCAAGAGAAGATCGTCAACGCGCGCCTCGATCGGGGCGGTCGCATCCTTGTAGACCGGCTTGGCCGACGCAGCCGTCGCGGGCGCAGCCTGAACCGGCGCCATGGGCAAGGCGATACAGAAGGCCAGCGCCGATGCGGCGCACAGGATTTTGCTGGTACGGATCACGGAACCCCTCTCCATTTTTATATCACGGCGACTTTCCGCTTGCCGCGAGTAAACTGATAGCGTTACCATTGCTCGGACAAACGCACTTGTCAATGCCCGTCGAACCGGCTTTGACATGGAACGCAATAGGGAGAGGGAAGAGTGAGAGCGCGCCTGTTTTGCTGGATGATTGCCATGGCCGGAACCAGCCTGTCGCCCGTGATGGCACCTACGGCGCAGGCCGAGGACGGCTATGATCTGTGGCTGCGCTATGCCCAGGCTGATGCCCCGCGCAGCGCCGCGATTTCCGCCCATGCGACCGCCATCGTCGCTCCCGGAACCGGGCCGACACTGACCATCGCCACGCAGGAATTGCAGCGCGCGATTGCCGGCATGTCCGGCACGACACCGGCGCTGTCAGCAACATTCCAGCAAGGCGCGCTGCTGCTGGCGACGCCCGCCTCCACCCCTGCCCTGCCGGTGACGACGGACGGTCTGGGCAGCGAGGGTTATGCGATTCGCTCGACCATGATCGATGGCAAGGCGGTGACGCTGATCGCCGCGAACAGCGATGTGGGTCTGCTCCAAGGCACCTATAACTGGCTGCGCCTCGCCCAGAGCGGCGAGAGTCTCGACAATCTCGATATCCGCAGCGCGCCCAAGATCGGCCTGCGCCTGCTCAACCATTGGGACAATCTCAATGGCACGGTGGAGCGCGGTTATGCCGGGCAATCCATCTGGGACTGGTGGCGGCTCCCTGACTGGAAGGGGCCGCGCTATGCCGATTACGCCCGCGCCAATGCCTCGATCGGCATCAACGGCACCGTCCTCAACAATGTGAATGCGAAGGCGGACAGTCTGACCGCATCCTATATCGCCAAGGCGGCGGCGCTGGCGGACGTGTTCCGCCCTTATGGCATCAAGGTCTATCTGTCGGTCAAATGGACCGCGCCGATGGAACTGGACGGCCTCAAGACAGCCGATCCACTCGATCCGCAGGTCGCCGCATGGTGGAAGGCGAAGGCGGACGAAATCTACAAGGCGATTCCCGATTTCGGTGGTTTTCTGGTGAAGGCCAACAGCGAAGGCCAGCCGGGACCGCAGGATTATAACCGCACCCATGCCGACGGCGCGAACATGCTGGCGGCGGCGGTAAAGCCCCATAATGGCATCGTGATGTGGCGCGCCTTCGTCTACGCGCATGACAATCCCGATGATCGCGCCAAGCAGGCCTATACCGACTTCAAGCCGCTGGACGGCAAGTTTGCCGACAATGTCATCGTGCAGGTGAAGAATGGCGCGATCGATTTCCAGCCGCGCGAGCCCTTCCATCCGCTGTTCGGCGCAATGCCGAAAACGCCGCTGATGATGGAATTCCAGATCACCAAGGAATATCTGGGCCAGTCGACGCACCTGACCTATCTTGGCCCCTTGTTCGAGGAGACGCTGGACGCCGACACTTATGCCAGGGGCAAGGGATCGACGGTGTCCAAGGTCATCGACGGATCGCTGGAAGGGCATAAGCTGACCGGCATTGCGGGCGTCGCCAATATCGGCATGGATCGCGACTGGAGCGGGTCGATCTTCAACCAAGCCGATTGGTATGCCTTCGGCCGCCTCGCCTGGGACACCAGCCTGTCGGCCGACAGCATTGCGAAGGAATGGGCGGAGATGACCTTCTCCCCCGATCCCAAGCTGGTGCAGCCGGTCGTGAAGATGATGATGGGATCGCGCGAGGCAGCCGTCGATTACATGACGCCGCTCGGCCTTGCCCATGTCATGGACACCGGCCATCATTATGGTCCGGGGCCATGGGTGTCGGACCTCGCCCGCCCCGAATGGAACCCGGTCTATTATCATAAGGCCGACGCCAACGGCATCGGCTTTGACCGGACGAAGAGCGGCAGCGACGCCGTGGGCCAATATGCGCCGCCAGTCGCGAAGCTGCTGGCCAGCGCGAAGACGACGCCGGAAAATGAACTGCTCTGGTTCCATCACCTGCCCTGGGACTATCGCCTGAAGTCCGGCGACACGCTGTGGGATGGCCTCATCCATCATTATGACGGTGGGGTCCGCTATGTCACGGACATGCAGACGACATGGGCATCGCTGAAACCCTATGTCGATGCGGAGCGCTTCGCCGAGACGGAGGCCTTCCTGACCATCCAGCATCGCGAAGCTCTATGGTGGCGGGACGCCAGCATCGCCTATTTCCAGTCGGTGTCGAAACGCCCCCTGCCCGCCGGATCGGCCGCGCCCGCGCATGATCTCGACTGGTACAAGGCGCTGAAATTCCCCTATGCGCCGGGGCATAACTGATTTTTCGCTTTAAATATTACAGATGATGTCGCAACCCTTCGGCCGCGACATCATCCCAGCGAAAGCCCACCTATTTTGAGCGACGTCCGATCTTCCCGCCGCCAGCGCAACGCGCCCACCATCAACGACGTCG
Source organism: Sphingobium sp. YR768 (assembly GCF_900111125.1). Taxonomy (GTDB): domain Bacteria; phylum Pseudomonadota; class Alphaproteobacteria; order Sphingomonadales; family Sphingomonadaceae; genus Sphingobium. Next base: position 47,583 of record NZ_FOGE01000024.1, on the reverse strand, counting down.
CCCGCCATGCCGGCGTGTCGCCGATGACCGTGTCGCGCGTGATCAACGGCGAACAGGTGGTGCGGGCCGCCACGCGGGAGAAGGTGGAAGCCGCCATCGCCGCCCTCAACTATGCGCCCAGCGCCGCCGCGCGCACGCTCGCCGGGGGAGAAGAGACGCGGATCGGCCTGCTCTATTCCAACCCCTCCTCTTCCTATCTCAGCGAATTTCTGGTCGGCAGCCTGGATCAGGCGACCCGCAGCAGCGTCGACCTGGTGGTGGAGAAATGGGACGACGACACATCGGTCGAGGCGGTCGTCGCTCATCTGCAACGCGGGCGCATCGACGGGGTAATCCTGCCGCCGCCGCTGTGCGACCTGCCCGAACTCGTGGAGGCGCTGGACCGGGCCGGCATTCCGGCCGTGGCGGTGGCGACCGGCCGCGCGCCGTCCGATCTGGCCGCCGTCAGCATCGACGACCGGCATGCCGCCTATGAAATGACGCGCCACCTGATTGCGCTGGGGCATGACCGGATCGGCTTCATCAAGGGCAATCCGAATCAGAGCGCCAGCGCGAAACGGTTCGAGGGCTATGTCGCGGCGCTGGGCGAAGCCGGCCTGCCGGTGCAGGACGAACTGATAGCGCAGGGTTTTTTTACCTACCGGTCGGGGCTGGACGCAGCCGAACAGATATTATCGCTGATCGATCCGCCGACGGCGATCTTCGCCAGCAATGACGATATGGCCGCGGCCACGGTGGCGATCGCCCATCGCACCGGGCTGGATGTGCCGGGCGACCTGACCGTCTGCGGTTTCGACGATACTTCGCTCGCCACCACCATCTGGCCGGAACTCACGACGATCCGCCAGCCGATCAGCGCCATGGCGCGCGCAGCGGTGGAAGTGCTGGTGCGCCAGTTGAAGGGCCGCCGAAGCAGCGACGCGGCCGAACATCTGGTGCTGGATTATGAGCTGATCCGCCGCCAGTCGGACGCCGCGCCACGGATGCGCCCGCGACTCGGCGGGCGTTAAGGCACCCCGTGCTCCTGCGAAAGCAGGAGCCCAGAGCGAAAGGCGTCACCTAGCATCCCTGGGCTCCTGCTTTCGCAGGAGCACAAGGTTTATAGGATATCAGGCTTCGCCGAACACGCGGGCGAAGATCGTGTCGACCTGCTTGAAGTGATAATCGAGGTTGAACTTTTCCTCGATCTGTTCGGCCGGCAGCGCCGCAGTGACGTCGGCGTCAGCTTTCAGCAGTTCCAGCAGTGACAGCTGGCCGTCCGACTCCCACACTTTCATGGCGTTGCGCTGAACATAGCGATAGCTGTCCTCGCGGCTCACGCCCGCCTGCGTCAGGGCCAGCAGCACGCGCTGCGAGTGGACGAGGCCACCCATCTTGTCGAGATTCTTCATCATCCGCTCAGGATAGACGAGCAGCTTGTCTATCACGCCGGTCAGACGCGCCAGCGCGAAGTCGAGCGTGATGGTCGCGTCGGGGCCGAAGAAGCGCTCGACCGACGAGTGCGAGATATCGCGCTCATGCCACAAAGCGACATTTTCGAGCGCAGGGACCACAGCCGCGCGGACGACGCGGGCCAGACCGGTCAGGTTTTCGGTCAGCACCGGGTTGCGCTTGTGCGGCATGGCCGACGAGCCCTTCTGGCCGGGCGAGAAATATTCCTCGGCTTCCAATACCTCGGTGCGCTGGAGGTGGCGGACTTCGACGGCGAGACGTTCGATCGAGCTGGCGATCACGCCGAGTGTCGCGAAGAACATCGCATGGCGATCGCGCGGGATCACCTGGGTCGACACCGGCTCGATCGCGAGGCCCAGCTTCTGCGCGACATGTTCCTCGACGCGCGGGTCGATATTGGCGAAAGTGCCGACGGCGCCCGAAATGGCGCAGGTGGCGATTTCTTCGCGGGCCGCGATCAGGCGGGTCTTGCAGCGGCTGAATTCGGCATAGGCTTCCGCCATCTTCAGGCCGAACGTCACCGGCTCGGCATGGATGCCGTGGCTGCGGCCGATGGTCGGCGTCAGCTTATGTTCGAAGGCACGGCGCTTGATGACTTCCAGCAGCTTGTCCAGATCGTCAATCAGGATGTCGGCGGCGCGGGTCAACTGAACGGCAAGGCAGGTGTCGAGCACGTCCGAGCTGGTCATGCCCTGATGCATGAAGCGGGCTTCATCGCCCACCTGTTCGGCGACCCAGGTCAGGAAGGCGATGACGTCATGCTTGGTGACGGCTTCGATCGCGTCGATCGCGGGCACGTCGATCGCGGGGTTGGTGGCCCACCAGTCCCACAGCGCCTTGGCGGCGGACGGCGGGACGACGCCCAGTTCGCCCAGCTTCTCGGTCGCGTGCGCCTCGATCTCGAACCAGATCTTGAAGCGGGCTTCCGGCTCCCAGAGGGCGGTCATTGCGGGACGGGAATAGCGGGGGACCATGGGCGAATCCTGCGGCTGGAGGGTGAATGATTGCCGCGCCGCCTAGCAGCGTCGGGGCGGCGGGGCAAATCGCGAAACATTATGATCGCCCGTCGGCCCGTTTATTTCACCAGATACCAAAATGAGAGACGAACCGTGCCTCTTTTCAAGTCAAATTCGGCATTATGAATGGATATTCAGGAACATTTCCCTGTTCTCGTCCATTATGACGATAGATTTTCAAGGAAGAGCGAAACTATCCTCTTCCCCCATATGCAAGGCGACAGGAGATTGCCATGGTCCGCATATTATTATTGTCCGCTGCCATCGCCGTGACGGCCCCCGCCATGGCGCAGACCGCACCGGAGCAGGGCGCGATACCCGCAACTCCGGCCAGTCCGGCCCAGTCCCAGCCCGCTGCGCCCGCGAATCCGGCCCCCTCTAATCCGGCGAACGCGGTCGCATCGATCGTCGACAGCGAATTTCCGGCCTATGACGCAAACAAGGACGGCCAGTTGGACCAGTCCGAATTTTCGCGCTGGGTGGTCGCGCTCAAGACACAGGAAATGAAGGCGACTGGATCGCAACTGCCGACCGATCAGGTCATGGCCTGGGCCAATGGCGCCTTCTCCACGGCCGATAAGGACAAGAGCATCAGCGTCAGCAAGCCGGAACTGATCAGCTATCTGAGTGGCGGCGCAGGCTAAAGCCGCTTCCCCAAACGCCTGTCACGAAGGCGGGGACATAAGAGAGCCTGCCGGGTCGCACCGGGGGCGGCATGGAACGAAGGCCATGCCGCCCTATTTTTATGCGCGTTCCACAGCCGGAAAGAGATGGGCGAAAAGTCTGAGAGCGCGATGACATCCGCCTGAATGGTCATTGCGAGCCCAGCGAAGCAATCCACAGACGCACCCATGGATTGCTTCGCTTCGCTCGCAATGACGGCATGGATCAGAGTAAAGTCGTCACATTTCCACCGACGAACGCCATAGGTCGAGCCGTCGTCTGCTGCCGGAAAAATTTAGAATGCGAGAGGGCAGATCAGCCCTTTTTCCGCGTGTAAAGCAGTGCGGCGACGATCGCGGCCGATCCGATGCCGACGGCAGTGCCCATCCATACGCCCTTGCTGGCGGATTTGCGCGCAGCGCTGGCAAGGTCGGTCTTGCCAGCATCGGCGGCCTTATCAGGCGTTGCGGGAGCGGCGGCGTCTGCGCCGGCGGGCGGCGCGCTGTCTTCGGGCTTGCTCATGGTCTGATCATCTATGCCCCAAAGCCGGGTGATGGAAAAGGGACAAGACGCCCACGCCCTACGACTTTTCGCTTACGCGCCTTTTACGCAACACCTCTTGACTCCGCGCGCGGTTCGATGTTGGTAGCGCTATCAATTTACAACCGTTCCATTTAGGAGTTGATGATGCCGGGCGATTTCTCCCTGCTCGATAGCCTGCCTGCCGACTGGCGCAGCGGCCTGTTCCTTGGCCGTGTGCAGACTGCCGCTGGCCCCTCCCCCATCCTGGTCGCCGACGGCCTGGCCTATGATATGAGCCGGGTCGCGCCGACCGTGGCGCAACTGGTCGAGAAGCTGCCGCTGGCGCCAGAATCGGGCGAAGCGCTTGGCCCGCTGGAAGACCTCGACCTCCCGCTGCTCAGCCCGGTCGACCTGCAATGCGTCAAGGCGTGTGGCGTGACCTTCGCCCTGTCTGCGCTGGAGCGGGTGATCGAGGAGCGTGCGCGCGGTGACGCCAGCGCCGCCGCCGAGATTCGCGGCCGTCTGGAAGAGCGCGTCGGCGGATCGATCCGCGCCGTGGCGCCGGGCACGGAAGAAGCCGCTGCGCTCAAGGCCGCGCTGATCGAGGATGGCCTGTGGTCGCAATATCTGGAAGTCGCGATCGGCCCCGACGCGGAAGTCTTCACCAAGGCGCCGGTGCTCTCCACCGTTGGTCCGGGCGCGGACATCGGCATCCGGTCGGACTCGACCTGGAACAACCCCGAACCGGAAATCGTGCTGATCGTCAACGCCGCCGGGAGCGCTATCGGCGCGACGCTGGGCAATGACGTGAACCTGCGCGATTTCGAAGGGCGCTCGGCGCTGCTGCTGGGCAAGGCGAAGGATAATAATGCGTCCTGCTCGCTCGGCCCGCTCATCCGCCTGTTCGATGGCGACTATGGCATCGATGACGTGCGCAATGCCGAGGTCGAGCTGAGCATCGACGGGCCGGAAGGCTATCGTCTGGAAGGCGTCAGCAGCATGAACCAGATCAGCCGCGATCCGCTGGAACTGGTGCGTCAGACCCTGTCCGAACATCAATATCCCGACGGCTTCACCCTGTTCCTGGGCACGCTGTTCGCCCCCGTGCAGGATCGCGACGATCCGGGCCGCGGCTTCACCCACAAGGTCGGCGACGTGGTGGCCATCTCCACCCCGCGTCTGGGCAAGCTGGTCAACACAGTCGTCACGTCCAAGGACGCCGCGCCCTGGACCTTCGGCCTGACCGCCCTGATGACCAATCTCGCGACGCGCGGCCTGCTGACCGCGCCGGAAAAGGAAACCGCATGAGCCACGCCATCTACCCCAGCCGCGCTCTTTATCCGAGTCTCAGGGGCAAGCGGGTTTTCATCAGCGGCGGCGGCAGCGGCATCGGCGAAGGACTGGTCGAGGCCTTCGTTGGTCAGGGTGCGCAGGTCGCCTTTTGCGACATCGCCGTGGATGCGAGCGAGGCGCTGGTCGCGCGCCTTGCCGACGCAGACTTCACGCCGATCTTCCATGCCGTCGACCTGCGCGACATTGAAGCCGTGCAGGCCATGATGGCGAAGGTCGAGGACGAACTGGGCGGGATCGACATATTGATCAACAACGCCGCCAATGACGACCGCCACACGATCGAGGAAGTGACCCCGGCCTATTGGGAAGAGCGGATGGCGGTGAACCTGCGCCACCTCTTCTTCGCGGCGCAGGCCGTGGTCCCGGCCATGAAGCGCGCGGGCGGCGGCGTGATCCTGAATTTCGGGTCGATCAGCTGGCACCTCGCCCTGCCCGAACTGGTCCTCTACCAGACGTCCAAGGCCGCGATCGAAGGCCTGACTCGCAGTCTCGCGCGTGATCTTGGCCGCGACAATATTCGCGTCAACACCATCATCCCCGGCAATGTGAAGACGCCGCGTCAGGAAAAATGGTACACGCCCGAAGGCGAAGCGGAAATCGTCGCGGCCCAGTGCCTTGATGGCCGCATCCTGCCGGTCGATGTCGCCGCGCTGGTGATGTTCCTGGCGTCGGACGATGCGCGTTACTGCACTGCCCATGATTATTTCATCGATGCCGGCTGGCGCTGACGACATGACGGCCGATCTCTCCACCGCGCCGCAAAGCGTCCTGTCGGTCGGCGCGACGCTGGGCGAAGGCCCGGTCTGGGTCGCGCGCGACGCGGCGCTGTGGTTCGTCGATATCAAGGCGCATCGCATCCATCGCTATGATCCGGCGATCGATGTCGGACAAAGCTGGGCGGCGCCGGGTCAGGTGGGCTGGATAGTGCCCACCGACGACGGCCTGTTCGCAGTCGGCCTGCAATCGGGCGTGCATCGTTTCGACCCGGTGCAGACCAGCTTCACGCTGATCCACGCGCCAGAAGCGCATCTGCCCGGCAATCGCCAGAATGATGCCTGCGTCGCGCCGGACGGCGCGCTGTGGTTCGGATCGATGGATGATGCGGAGGAAGCCGATAGCGGCTATTTCTACCGCTTCCACAAAGGCGCCTGCGTCGAGGCTGGCCTTCCCTGCGTATCGATCACCAACGGCCCGGCCCTGTCGCCGGACGGGCGCACGCTCTATCATACCGACACGCTGGGCAAGCGCATCTGGCGCACGCAACTGGAGCAGGACGGATCGGTCGGCAACACGACCCTGTTCACCAAGATCGAGGAGGGTGCAGGCTATCCCGACGGTCCCACCGTGGATGCCGAAGGCTGCCTGTGGACCGGCCTGTTCGGCGGATGGGCGGTGCGCCGCTATGATCCGGCCGGCAAGCTGATGCGGGAAATCCGCTTCCCCGTCGCCAACATTACCAAGATCGCCTTTGGCGGCCCGGACCTTCGGACCGCCTATGCGACGACGGCGCGCAAGGGGCTGGATATGACAGCGTTGACAGAACAGCCTCTGGCAGGCGATCTGTTCGCCTTCGATCCGGGCGTCGCGGGGCTGCCGGGGCACATCGCAACGATATAATGAGAGATTTGGAAGGAACTTTATAATGAGTGAGGGGAGCGCCGAGAGGGTCAATATGGCCTTCATCGCCGCGATTGTCGCCGTCGCGACGATCGGCGGCTTCATGTTCGGCTATGATTCGGGCGTCATCAACGGCACGCAGAAGGGGCTGGAAGCAGCCTTCGATCTGGGCAAGCTGGGCATCGGCGTCAATGTCGGCGCGATTCTGGTCGGGTCTTCGATCGGTGCGTTCGGCGCAGGCCGCATGGCCGACATTATCGGTCGACGCGGCGTGATGATGCTCGCCGCCATCCTCTTCCTCGTCAGCGCGCTGGTCGCCGGCGCGGCCGGCTCCTCCGCCATCTTCATCATCGCCCGCATCATCGGCGGTCTGGGCGTCGGCGCCGCCAGCGTCATTTCGCCCGTCTACATCTCCGAAGTCACCCCCGCCAATGTGCGTGGCCGGCTGTCGTCGGTGCAGCAGGTGATGATCATCTCCGGCCTGACCGGCGCGTTCGTCGCCAATTTCGTGCTCGCCCGCTATGCTGGTGGATCGACCGCGCCGCTATGGCTGGACTTTCCGGCCTGGCGCTGGATGTTCTGGTTGCAGGCGATCCCGGCCGCCATCTATTTCCTCGCTCTGCTCGTCATTCCCGAAAGCCCCCGCTATCTGGTCGCGCGCGGACAGGACAAGCGCGCACTGGAAGTCCTGACCCGCCTGTTCGGGCCGCAGGAAGCCGCGCGCAAGGTGACGGAAATCCGCGCCAGTCTCGCCGCCGATCATCACCGCCCGAAATTGTCCGACCTGATCAGCAAGACCACCGGCAAGATCCGCCCGATCGTGTGGACCGGCATTGGCCTTGCCGTCTTCCAACAGCTGGTCGGCATCAATGTCGTCTTCTATTATGGCGCGACCCTGTGGGAAGCCGTCGGCTTTTCGGAAGACAATGCGCTTCAGATCAACATCCTGTCGGGCGTGCTGTCGATCGGCGCGTGCCTTGGCACCATCATGCTGGTGGACAAGATCGGCCGCAAGCCGCTGCTGCTGATCGGATCGGCCGGCATGGCCGTGACGCTGGCGGTGGTCGCCTATGCCTTCTCCACCGCCGTCACCGGCGCGGATGGCGGCGTCAGCCTGCCCGGCCATAACGGCCTGATGGCGCTGATCGCGGCGAACCTCTATGTGATCTTCTTCAACCTCAGCTGGGGTCCGATCATGTGGGTGATGCTGGGCGAAATGTTCCCGAACCAGATCCGGGGATCGGGCCTGGCGGTCGCGGGCTTTGCCCAGTGGATCGCCAACGCCGCCATTTCGGTCAGCTTCCCCTCGCTGGCCGTATCGCCGGGGCTGGTCGTCACCTACACCGGCTATGCGCTGTTCGCGGCGATCAGCTTCTTCTTCGTCCGCGCCATGGTGCATGAAACCAAGGGCCGCGAGCTTGAGGATATGGTCGGCTGAGCAAGAACATTATCACGCTAAAGGCGGAAGGGCTGGAAGCGGCCCTCTCCCCCACGGTCGGCGGATCGCTGCTGTCGCTGGCGCTGGATGGCGTCGACCTGCTGCGCCGGGCGCCTGCCGACGCTGCCGATCCGCTGGCGATGGCCAGCTTCCCGCTCGTCCCCTATGCCAATCGCATAGCGGATGGGCGGTTCGCCTTTGACGGGCAGGATTATCAGCTACCGCTCAATTTCGGCGATCATCCGCACAGCATCCATGGCTTTGGCTGGCAGACGAAGTGGACAGCGAGCGAGACAGATGTTTCGTCCACGCGCCTAACTCATGTGCATGAAGGCGATGCAGGCTGGCCATGGACCTATCGGGCGGAGCAGCATGTCGCACTGACCCCGACCCAATTGTCCATGTCGCTGTCTCTCACCAATATCGGTGACGCCCCGATGCCCGCAGGTCTGGGCTTCCATCCCTATTTTCTGGCCGATGCAGCGACGACGCTGCGCTTCGATGCGCGCGGCCTGTGGCTCTCGACGCCCGACATGCTGCCCGACCAGGAAGCGCCCGCCGATACACTGGGCGACTGGTCGCAGCCCGCGATCGTGCGCGGCGACACGCTGGTCGACAATGCCTATATCGGCTGGACCGGCCCGGCGGTGGTCGATCGTGGCGATGGGCTGCGCCTGACGGTTGACGCTACGGGCGCCGACTATCTGCATGTCTATCGCCCGCCCGGCAGCAAGGATTTCTGTCTGGAACCGGTCAGCCATATGCCGGACGCGATCAACCGGGGCGGCATGACCGTACTGCCCGCCGGAGCAGCGGCGCATCTGTCCATGACCATCGCCATAGACAAAATCGATCCGACGCTTTCGAAATCGGCTGCAATCGCCTAAGCTGCCCGAAAGCAGCAGCAAGGGGTTTCAAGCCTATGCAATTTTTGCGGACAGCCTTCTGGGTCGTCATCGCCGTGGGGCTCGCCTTCTTCTGCATGGCGAATTATGTTCCCGTGACCGTGCGCCTGTGGGGCGACATGGTGATGGACACCAAATTGCCCGTCCTGCTGATCGGCGCGTTCCTGCTGGGCGCCCTGCCCTTCTGGATCATGGCGCGGGCCACCCGCTGGCGCCTGAAGCGTCGGCTGGACAGCAGCGAACGGGCGCTCGCCGCCGCGACCGCCGCGGCGGCTTCCCCCCCGCCAGCGCCGACACCGGCTGCTCTGGCGCCCGAACAGCCCGCCGTTGCGGCGATTACGGACTCCCCTACCGCCAATCCCAGCCTTACAGGACCAGCATGAGCAGCCCCATCTATGTCGCCATCGACACGCCCGACCTGAGCAAGGCGCAGACGCTTGCCGGGCAGGTGAAGCATCATGTCGGTGGGCTGAAACTGGGCCTCGAATTTTTCTGCGCCAACGGCCATCATGGCGTGCATGAGATGATGAAGTTCGGCCTGCCGATCTTCCTCGACCTGAAACTGCACGACATTCCCAATACGGTGGCCAAGGCGGTGCAGGCCCTGCACCTGCTGGAGCCGGCTGTGCTGACCGTCCACGCCGCCGGCGGCCGCGCCATGCTGGAGGATGCGAAGGCTGCTGCGGGCGTGAATACGAAGGTCGTCGCCGTCACCGTGCTGACCAGCCTGGACGATGGCGACCTGCTGGACATCGGCGTGGGCGGCAAGGCGGAGGATCAGGTGCGACGTCTCGCCGATCTGGCGCAGAGCGCGGGGCTGGACGGCATCGTCTGTTCGGGCGCGGAAGTGGCGATCGCCAAGGCGGCCTGGAATGACGGCTATTTCGTGGTGCCCGGTGTGCGCCCGACGGGCGGCGCCATGGGCGACCAGAAGCGCGCCGTAACCCCGCGCGAGGCGCTGGACCGGGGCGCATCAATGCTGGTGATCGGCCGCCCGATCAGCCAGGCGGAAAATCCCGACATGGCCGCACGGGAAATTGAGGCGACGCTGTAGGGGGATTGGTCAAATTCCCTCTCCCGCTGGGAGAGGGAGGGAGCCGTGCGAAGCACGGCGGAAGGGTGAGGGTAAAGCATCACCCTCACCTTCCCACTCGGCTGCGCCGAGCGGGCCCCTTCCTCTCCCGATGGGAGAGGAAATTATGCTCGCTTTCCACCGTTCAAACCATAAGCCGCCCGTCGATCAGGCGCGCTCTTCGCCCTCATCTCCGGGGAAGAAATGCTGGATCACTTCCCGCGTCAGCCGCGCCGGCCTAAGGCTGCTGGCATCGACGCAGCACCAGCTGGACTTGACCTCCGCCAGCACTTCCTCGCCCCGGCGGATCACCGTTTCGTAGAAGGCGCGGGCGCCCTGCACCTTTTCCAGCAGGACGGTGGCGATCACTTCGTCGTCGAGGAAAGTGGGCTTGCGATAGGTGATTTCATGCTTGAGCGCGACCCACAGATGCTGGGCGACCGCTTCGGCCGGGGCCAGTGCGCGCCAATGGTCCAGCACGGCATTCTGCACCCATTTGAGGTAGCTGGCATTGTTGACATGACCCATGAAGTCGATGTCTTCGGGGTCGATGCCGACCGGATACAGATGGGGAATCGCGTTACTCACAAGGATGTAAATAGCATCCCCGCAGGCGGGCAGATAGGGGGCATCGGCGTGACGACGGAAAAAGGGGCCGATCGCATGACCGGCCCCTTCCCCCTCGACCTGCTTTGCGCCTTCAGTCTGCTCCGTTCCCCGTCAAACCGGCGCGCGAGAGCGTTCTCGACAGGCCCGAACCGAACGGGGGCAGTGCGGACTAAAGGAGCGAAACCTTAGAAACGCCAGCCGATGCTGCCGACGACCTGATGGCGGTCGGTGTCGATGCCGAATTCGCTGCTGGTCGAACCGTCGGCGAAGTTGATGTGGGCATCCTCATATTTGGAATAGCGATATTCCACCTTGGCGAAGGTGTTGGCGTTGATCGCCCGTTCCACGCCCGCACCGATGCGCCAGCCGTCCAGCTTGAAAGCGGTGTCGGTCGTCTCGTCGGTGTCGCCGGCCAGCACGTCCAGCTTGGTGTTGGTATAGCCGCCCTTCACATAGACCAGCGTCTGCGGGTTGGCGAGGATACCGGCGCGCGCACCGATATAGAGGTCGCGGCCCTGCTTCACGCGGCCGAAGCCGAACTGATCGGAAAAGTCGCGGCGGCTGCTCTTGGCGGTGGAGTCGGTATATTCGCCTTCCACGCCGACAACCGCGCTGCCGAGGTTGACGTCATAGCCAGCGCCGACACCATAGAGCAGGCCATCGATATTCTGATCGTCCCGGCCATTGTCATTATCGACATCGCTGCCGGCGCCGGTGCGGTCATAGCCCAGGATCGCTTCGACGCGCGGACCGGTGAAGGTCGGGCCGACATCCTGCGCCAGCGCGGGGGTGGCGACGGTTGCGCCGGCCAGAAGGGTTGCGACCATCAACTTACGCATAACAGATACTCCGTTCGTCATTCTCTCCCCTTTCGACGGGGTGAGGCGATGAAGCCGGAGCGGCCGCCTTTGTTTCATGAACGCCAGATAAACGTTTGATTATGTGATATTAATGACACGAAATCGGCTCTGTTCGTCTGGCAGATGTGGCGCGGAAGCGATGAAGCGAAGGAACCCGCTTCAGCATTCCACCACATTGACGGCAAGGCCGCCGAGCGAGGTTTCCTTGTAGCGGCTGGCCATATCCTCCCCTGTCTGGCGCATGGTTTCGATTACCGCGTCCAGGCTAACGATATGGCGGCCGTCGCCCTGAAGCGCGAGATAGGCGGCGTTGATCGCCTTGACGGCGCCCATCGTGTTGCGTTCGATGCAGGGGATCTGGACCAGCCCACCGATGGGGTCGCAGGTGAGGCCAAGATTATGTTCCATGCCGATTTCGGCGGCATTTTCGATCTGCTGGTTGGTGCCGCCCAGCACCGCCGCGAGCCCGGCTGCCGCCATGGAGCAGGCGACGCCCACTTCCCCCTGACAGCCCATTTCGGCGGCGGAGATGGAGGCGCGCTTCTTGTAGAGGAAGCCGATCGCTGCGGCGGTGAGCAGGAAGCGGCGCTCGCCATCGCGATCGGCGCCGGGGACGAAGCGGCGATAATAATGGAGGACCGCCGGGATCACACCCGCCGCGCCATTGGTGGGTGCAGTGACGACCCGGCCACCCGCAGCATTTTCCTCATTCACCGCCAGCGCAAACAGGCTGACCCATTCGAAAATCTGGGCCGGTCCCAGCGCATCCTGTTGCAGGCGCAGGCGCTGATGAATGGCGCGGGCGCGTCGGCGGACCTTGAGGCCACCGGGCAGGAGGCCTTCCTGTTCCAGCCCGCGATCGATCGAGGCAGACATGGCGTCGATCACGCTGTCGAGAAAGCCGTCGGTTTCCGCCTGTACGCGCCAGGCGCCTTCGTTGCGCAGGACCAGAGTCGCGATCGACAGGCCGCTGGCTTCCCCCTGCGCCAGCATTTCGACGCCGGAGGAGAAGGGATAGGGCTGCACCACATTGTGGCCGAGCGGGGCATCGTCGCTGACCGGCACGACACCGGGCAGCACCGCTCCGCCGCCGATCGAATAATAGTCGCGCACCAGCGGTTCCGCCCGGTCCGGCAGCCAGGCGGTAAAGCGCATGCCGTTGCTGTGCGCCTCCAGAAATTCGCCCATGCGGAACAGCAGGTCGCGATCCTCCTCGAACGCGACCCAATGGTCCAGGGCGCTGCCGGCGCGGATGCGGCGATCACTGCGAATCGCGGTGAGAATATCGGCGATGGCATCGGGATCGACGCTTTCCGGACGATAGCCCGACAGGCCGAGCAGGATGGCGCTGTCGGTGGCATGGCCCCGGCCGGTCAGGGCCAGCGATCCAAACAATTCGCACTGGACCCGGTCGGGATGAGACGGCAGCGTGTCCATGAACATCAGCGCCGCGCGCATCGGCCCGACGGTGTGCGAGCTGGACGGGCCGATGCCGATGGTGAACAGGTCCATCACGCTGATCGCTGTGGTGGCGTCGATACGGCTTTTGGTCACATCAATAATCCTTGGACACCCGCACGTTGGCGCTCTGGCGCCCCAATGTGGAGATCGCCCCTAGCAGCGACAGCCAGCGAGTCACCTGATATTCCATCCGGGTCGCACTATAGCCCTGTCCGTCGGTGATCAGTTCCACATAGGTTTTGCGGGTCAGATATTTGCCCGCCGCGATCGATGTCCCCTGCCCCTGGGTCGGATCGGCGGCGATGATGCGCAGCCGGTCCAGCCCGGCCGCCTTGCGCACCGCATTGATCGGGTCCAGCCCGCCATTGCCCTGAAGCGAACCCACCGCCGATGCCAGCTGCAACGCTTCGGGTGCGGACAGGCTGGTGATCGAGGTGCCGAACAGGATGCGCGAGAGCAGTTCGTCCTGCGGCAAGGCGGGCGTGCTGCTGAAGGTGATGTCGGGCTTGAGGCCGGTGCCGCCGACATGGATGGTGGCGCTCAGATCGCTGACGTCCGCCTCCGCATCGATATCCAGCGTGGGGTTGATCGGGCTGCGGCCGTCAAACTGGATCTTGCCTTCGCGCAGGTCGAAGCGGCGGCCGGCAAAGTCATAGGTGCCCTTGAGGAGATCGGCCGTGCCCGCCAGCGCGGGATTGGTCACCGAACCGCCAATGTCCAGATTGGCGCGCCATTCGCTTTCTATGCCCAGCCCGGTGACGGCCAGACGGTTGCGCGCCCGTGCCTTGATGGCGAGGGTCCAGGGGGTAACGGCGCGTGCGCGTTCGATTTCGTCACCGGCGCGGTTGACCTCTATCACGCGCAGTTCCGGGATTTCCGCGACGGCGGCGGCGCGGCCCATGGTGAAGCGGCTCTTGTTGAGCGTCAGGTCGCCGCCGATTGTGCCGCCCACGCCATCGGAGCGGATGGTGATCGGGCCGGTGACGGTCGCGGCGATATCGTCCCGTTCCAGCAGCGCGGCATTATCCGCCTGAAGCGCCAGGTTCATGCCGACGCCCGCGATACCGTTGAAGGTGAAGCGGCCGGTGCCGTTCACCGTGCCGCCATTTTGCGCGTTGGCGGCAAAGCTGGAGATGACGAGTTGCGCGCCGGAGAAGCGACCGCGCGCCTTGACGCCGTTCAGCCGCATGCCCGTAACCGGGCTGTTGATCGTCGCATTATCGGTGGTGAAGGTGCCGGTGATCGCCGGTTCGCCCAGCGTGCCGCGCATGTCGGCCGATACGGCGACTGGGCCGCCAATGTCGACAATCTCCACGCCCACCAGGCGCCACAGCGTGTCAGCGGTGCCATTATAGCGCAACTGGGCGAAGAAGGGCGCTTTGTTCAGCCGGTCGACCAGATTGCCGTCGCTGCCCAGCGGGTTGAGCAAGGCCTGCGCCTGTCCGATCGTCTTGCCATCGGACACGAAGACCATGCGCGTCGCCAGCCGATCCGGCGACAGGATCGCGTTGACGCCGACATCGACCGGGCGGGAGCTGAGCGACAGGCCGGATCGGGACAGGCCACGGATGCGCAGTTCCGCCTTGCCGGTGGGCAGGCCACCGCGCGGCTGCACATAGCTGAGCGATCCGGTCGCCATGCCGCCCAGCCCCAGATTGTCATAGGCGATGTCGAGCAAAGACAAAGGCAGTTTCTGCATCCGTGCCTCGACATGGGTCGACGCGGCACCCAGTTCACCGGCCAGTTGCAGCGACCCGCCGGCATAGCTGATCGTCGCGGGCGACAGGCGCCAGCCATCCTCCGTTCGTGTCAGCAGGGCCGCCCGGTCGAGCCGGATGGCGCGCTTGTCGATGGTGCCGCCGGCCGACAGGCGGATGCTGTCCGGCTCCACCTGTGCTTCACCCTGAAGATCGAAGATGCGGCCCCGCTGCCCTGCCAGGCTGCCGCGTATCTTGCCCTTGCCATCGACCAGTTCGGCATTGGCGGCAAAGCGGCCGAGCAGCACGCCGCCCACGCGCAGGCCCCGCGCCTGCGCCGTGGCGGTGACGGTCGTGCCGTCGGGATCGAGCAGGATCGTGCCGTTGAGGGTGCCACGCCGCACCGCGATGACGGTCGGCCCTTCGAAGCTGGCGTCACTGGCGTTGAGTTGAAGCTGGACCTGCTGGACATCATTGATCGGCTTGAAACCGATATAGCCCGTGACCGGGCCGTTGACCGCCAGTTGCCCGTCCAGTCCGCCATTGATCGGCCGGATATCCCCGCTGGCGGTGACACCCGACACGGCGAGATTGGCGACGCGCACCACCGCCTGCCCACCGGGCGGCAACAGGATCACACCCCGGCCGGCGAAAGGCCCAAGCGTCGATCCGCCATTGGCGACATAGCTATAGCCACTGGCATCGGGGATCAGATGCGCCTTCACATCGCGCAGGCCCAGCGCATCCATCGGCCGTTGCAGCAGCAGGTCGATGGTGGGGTGCTCGATCATGCCATCAAGCGTGAGTTGCAGCGGGCCATAGCGCTGATGCCGTCCGCTCGCTTCCAGATGCAGCGTCTGGTCGGGATGGCGCAGCCCGCGACCGGTCAGGGTGAGGAGCGGCGACTCCAGCGTCAAATTGGTCAGCGCCAGTTCGCCGCCCTTGAGCAGGTCCAGCCCGCCGCGCACCGTCGGCAGACCACCGCCCAGCGAGCGCAGAAATTCATTGTCCAGCCGCCGCACCCGCGCCAGCGCAGTGCCGGTCAGGCCGAATGCGCCATCGGCGCGCGGTGCGGCACGCAGGCGGGAGGTCAGGTCGACGATGCCAAGGCCGCGAATGAACAGATTAGTGAGTTGCCCGTCCAGGCCGATGTCATAGCGGCCGGTCTTGAGATCGGCAGTCGCCACCAGCTTGCCGCGCAGCTTGTCCGACCGGAAGGGCATGGGATTGCTGACGATCTGCTGCCCCTTGAGTTGCAGCACGCCATCAATCTGGAAATTGCGCACTATACCTTCGATCAGGTCGCCCTGCCCGTCCAGACGGCGTGCGCGCAGCTTGACCGGGATCAGCGCAGGCCCCTTGCCAGCGCGGCCTTTGCCTTCGGCGCGGACGTCATGGATGACGGTCTTTTCGAAGGCGATCTGTTTGGCGGTGAGCAGATATTCATAGCCCAGCGCGGCGAACGGGCCGTCCAGCCGGACCTTTGCGCTGATATCGCTGCCACGCATCGTCTTGAGCAGCGCCTGCGGGCGGGCGAGCTTGAGCGTCAGCAGCATATTGTCGAGCGCATTGTTGCGCAGGTCGATCGCGCCGTCCGCCCCCAGATCGAAGGCGGTGGATTGCAGCATGACATGGCCGTCGATCACCCGATCGACCATCGTACCATTAGCGCGGACCATCAGGCGCGGATCGGCCATGCGGCGGAGCAGGCCGTTGCCCGATATCGCCGCGCCCTCGATCGAACCCCGCGCGGAATAGGCGCCACTGCGCGCGGCCAGCGTGAAATCGGCGGCGGGGACGGCGTCCAGCGTGGCGAAAAGGCGCCCATCCCAGCGGCTCCAGCTACCCTTGCCACCGATGCGCAGATTGGCCGCCTGCTTCAGCCCCGCCATCGCCGCCAGCACGCCGCCTTTGGGGGCATTGACCGTAACGTCGAGCGAGAAGCGATCCTTGTCCGGGCGGCTGTCCAGCGCGATCGTCAGCGCGTCGCCGCCGTCCAGCGTCCGGGCCGTCAGATCGATGATCGCCCGGCCGCCGCGCACATCGGCATCGCCCGCCATGGTCGCGACCTGCGCCCGGCCAGCGATGGCTGGGGCGACATCGAGCCGACCGACGGAAAATTGCATCAGGCGAATGTCAAAGCCCGGCAGGATCGGCCCCTGCCGCTGGGTCGGGTTGAGCTTGGGCAATTTGCGCAGGGTCGCGCGCGGGATCACCAGACGGTCTATGTCCAGCCGGTTCGATACCCAGGCGAAGGGCCACCAGTCCAGTTCCACGCGCGGCGCGTCCAGAAACACGCCCTTGGGATCGGACAGCGCCAGATTGTGCAGGACCAGCTTGCGATAGATGCTGCCATCGATCCGGTCGACGCGCATGCGCAGGCCGGACACGGGCTTGATGGTGGCGATGCGCGAGGCAAGGAAACGATGGCCGGGCGTAGTATCGAGCCAGACGAGCGCGCCGACGACGATCAGGAGCAGACTGGCGATGACGCCCAGCAGCCAGCGCTGCCAGCGCCCGTCCCATGCCCGGCGGGGGCGTGGCGCGGGTGGCGGTGGCGGCACGGGCGGAGCCGGGATCGCGTCTTCCGCCATCAGAAGGCCTGCCCCAGCGAGACATAGACGGCGACCTTCGGATCGCCCGACTGGGGATTGATCGGCGTGCCGACATCGACACGGATCGGCCCGAAGCTGCTATAATAGCGCACGCCCATACCCGCGCCGACGCGCAGGTCGCGGAAGCGCGGCAGGAAACTGGTCGAGATATTGCCGGCATCGACAAAGGGCACGACGCCGAAATTGCCAAAGCGGACGCGGGTTTCGAGCGAGAATTCGGCCAGGCTCTTGCCGCCGACCGGATCGTCATCCTCGCCGTAGCGCGGGCCGATCGCCTGATAGCCATAGCCGCGCACCGACGCGCCACCGCCGGCATAGAAGCGGCGGGACGGTGCGATCTGCTCAACGCTCGACCCCAGGATCGTGCCGAAGCGGGTGCGGGCAGCCACGACCACCCGATCACTCACCGGCTGATAGACGCTGGCGTCGACCTGCACGCGGGCATAGCCGAAAGTCTTGTCCTGGAAGGAAAGTTCGGGGCTGACGCGAGCGCCCAGACGGAAGCCCTTGCTGGGATTGAGCAGATCGTCGCTGCCGTCATAGGTCAGGCTGACCGGCACCGCCCCGATCAGGAAGGTGCGGCGTGCGCCGCCGCTGAAGGCATCGGCTTCGTCCGACGCGATCAGTTCCCCGCCGAAGCGCCAGACCCATTTCTTCTGGAACAGGATATTGCTCTGCCGCTCGATCGAGCCGGACAGGGTGATGGTGCGCGCATCATAGGCGTCCCGCTTGATATTGCTGATCGACACCAGACCGGTCAGCACATTGTCGCGCCGTTTGAAATTGTTGCGGCGATAGGTGAAGGAGCCGGTCTGTTCCTGCGTACCCAGCACACCGCGCACCGTCGCCGCGCCTTCGGGCGGGAAGAGATTGCGATGCTGCCAGCTGACTTCGGCGCGATAGCCTTCGCCCGTGCCATAGCCCAGTTCGCCCGCGATGGTGCGCAGCGGCGCGGGGCGCAGGCCGACGTCCAGATCGACATGCTCGCCATCGCCCGCATCCCTGGGCGTCAGGCTGACCGAAGAGACGAGGCCGGTGGCGACGATCGCCCGGCGCAAATCCTCGACATCGGAGGCCATATAGGGATCGCCCGGATCGAAACGGGCGATTTCCTGCACATGATGCGCATCGAACAGCGTGTCGTCCGCCATCTTGATCGCGCCGAAGCGGCGGAAACCGCCAGGCGTGACGATGACGTCCAGATCGCCCTTGCGCTCTTCATGGTCGATCCGCACTTCGGGCTCGTCCACCTTGGCGAAGGGGAAGCCGCTTTCGGCGAGCTTGGTCGCCAGCGCATCGCGCCCGGCCAATATCTTGTCGGCATCGACCGGATCACCGGTTTTGGGCGGGAAGGCGGCGCGTAGATCGGCCTCGCGGTCGGCTGTTTCGGCCAAGCCGCTTACGTCCACGGAATCGAGCAGATACTGGGTGCCGGGCACGATGTCGAAAGTGACGGACAGGCGGTCGCTGCCCGGTGGAGGCGCGGCGACGGCGCTGCGAATGCGGGCGGCATAAAAGCCCTTGGCGCGCAGCAGCCGGTCGAGCAGTTCGCCATCTTCCTTCATGCGCCGGTTGATCTGGGCGAGGTTGGCGGACTTGCCCTGCCCCTGCCGCAGGACCGACAATTCATCGAAGCGCAGGGTGAATTGCGCATCGGCGATAGCGTCTATCCCGGTCAACTGAACCGTGTAGCGGCGTTCTTCCCCGGCATCGGTGAAACCGACATTGTCTTCGGGCGGCGCAACCTCCGTTTCGGCGGCGGGCTGAGCATCGGCGGGCTGAGCCGGATCGACATTCGGCGTCGGCGTGGCGGGCGCCTGTGCCTGCGCATCGGCGGGGTCGTCGGGCAAGGGCGTGACGGTATCGGGCTGCCCCATGTCCGGCCAGTCGACGCCGATATCGGGCATCGCTTCCAGCGACTGAGTTGGATCGGGCGCGGCTTCCGCCGACGCAGGCTGCTGCGCCCGCGCGACGCAAGGGGCAGTCAACAGCAACGGCGCAAGGAGAAGCCGAGCGGTGTGCGGGCAGCCTGAAACGCGGCGTCTGATCCGCAAACCATCGGTCATGCCGCTGGTCTAGCCCAACTTTGTGCGCCAAAGCCAGCCCGGAAGCGTCCAGCCGGCGTCAATTGTCCGCCAAATGTCAGAAAGCGCCGCTCAGCCGGTCCCACAAGGCACGCGCCGGACCGGCGCTGCCCTGTTCCCCCTGCCCCGTCATCAGGTCCATCCGGTCCTGAAGCCGGGCGACGCGGTCGTACAGCTCCTGGCTCGCCTCGATCAAGGCGCGGGCGGTGAAGGGGAAGCTGCCCGCCAGTTCGGCATCGGTCTGGGTTGCGCGGCCGAGCCGATATTTCTCGTCGACCAGATCCGCGTCGCCAATCTCGCCGCGCTGCCAGGCCCGCTGGCTGAGCAGCCAGGCGATGATGTGCATCAGTCGCGTCGTCACCTTGAGCGATTCGCAGGCGAAAGCGACACGGCGCAATGGGTCATTGCCGCCATCATCCAGAGACGCACTGCCATCGAAATAAGTGCGCGCCTCATCCGCCATCACCATGGCTTCCAGATAGAGGCCGTCGACCAGACGGCGATGAAGGCCAGGATCAAGAAAGGCTGCATTCCGCATCCCGCGTTGCTGCCATATTTTTACAAATTTGTCAGGCCTGTTGGCTGGCTCGAAATGGCCGCCGGGGCACGCAATGTCCCATTTGGGATCGGTTAGCGAACCATTAACCGGAAATTGCAAGGAAAGCCGCTCAGGCGATGATGTCCGGAACCAGCGAATCCTCCAGCGAGGCGATCTCGTCCCGCAGACGCAGCTTGCGCTTCTTGAACCGCGCAATCTGCATCTGGTCGCCGCCGCCCGCTTCCGCAAGGGCCGCGATCGCGCTGTCGAGGTCGCGATGCTCCACCCGCAGCAACTCCAGACGGCGCATAATGTCTTCCCGGCTCACCGCGCCCATTGCCTCCCTGACCTGCGCTCGAACCGCCCTGATAGCCGGGCAGGATCGTGCGGGCCATCGCAAATTTGCAGGCGGTCCATCGCAAAGCGCGAATCACCGCAAGACAAGCCATGCGAATCATGATCTACTTTGTCGTCCATCACCCCTCGTAAGGAGAATGTCATGGAAAACAGCCACGTTTCAGCTCTTTCAGCAAAGCATGCCGGCCTTGAGGCCCGAATCAAGGCGGAGTCGAGTCGGCCCATGCCCGACGCCATCCTGGTAGCATCGCTCAAAAAGCAGAAACTGCGGTTGAAAGAGGAGATGGCAGCGCAACACTGACATCCGTGTTGCGTGCTGGGAGGAGGTCAGGATCCGGCGGCGGAGACCGCCGATCCGACCCTTCCGGTCGCTGGTGCTCTGGCATAGCTACGGCGCAACAAGCCCCGAAGACCAATGGTCGCGGGGCTTTTATTTTTCCTGAAAAGGAAGGGCGTTCAGCGGCGCGGCGCCTGCATCTGATGCGTGCGCAGATAATCCGGCACGCCCTGCTGCCCCTTGCCGCTGACCGGCTTGCGCGCAAGCTGGGGATCGATGGCTTCGTCGAAGGCCATACCGATCTTGTCGTCGCGCGACCAAGCGATGATGCCCGACACCTTCCCTACGCCGCGCAAATCGCACATGACGCTGGCGCCGACGGCAATGGCCCGCTCACAATCGGCCATCAGACCGGTGGCCGAAAGGTTGCGGATACGCGCCTTGCCGAGTTCCGCGCCTTCGGGCGTACAAAGCGTCGTCAGCAGAAACAGGCTGTCGCGCGGCGCGGCACGTGCCGGCCCCCGATCAGAAATATCCCGTTCTTCGTCCATGAACTGACCCGCGATTAAATGATATCCGAATGATCGTCATCCTAATCGCGGGGTGGTGGACAAAGCGTTAATCGTCGCGGGAGATCTTTTCCTGCCGCTCGTGCCGCTCCTGCGCCTCGACCGTCATGGTCGCGATCGGCCGCGCTTCCAGCCGACCCAGCGAAATGGGTTCGCCGGTAACTTCGCAATAGCCATATTCGCCGTCATCGATACGGCGCAACGCGGAGTCGATCTTCGAGATCAGTTTGCGCTGGCGATCGCGGGTGCGCAGTTCGATCGACCAGTCGGTTTCGCTCGACGCGCGATCGTTCAGGTCGGGTTCGCGCAGCGGTTCATTTTGCAGCACCGCCAGCGTGCCTTCCGCCTCGGCGAGGATCTGCTTCTTCCAGTCCCACAGGCGCTGGCGGAAATATTCCAGCTGCAAGGGATTCATGAACTCTTCGTCAGGCGACGGCCGATAGTCGGCGGGAAGCGTTACAGTCGATTTGGGCGGCTTTTCGCCGTCTTTATCGGAATTCAGCACCGATGCCATCTGGCTCTCCGACTCGAAAGGCCCCAGCGCTTATAGTGTCCGGGCGCCCATGACTTGATTGTGCGGGCCTCATAGCCATCGGGGCAGACCGACACAAGCGGGCAATCTGCGCCTCCCCGCCAAGAACTGCGTGTTTTTGCAGCAAGATCGGCCTTCGAGGCCGGGTCCGGCAAATCACCGGTGGTCGAAAAGCCAAACAAGGTTAATTTATCCTGTCGGCCGCCTGCGTACCAATGTGGGACGTTAACCATATTCCTTCAAGCAAAGGAAGGATTTCCCTAGACTTGAAAGGCGGAATCAGGGTTAACAGACTTGCGATTAACCGTTTGTTTTGCGTTATTACGTACGGGAAGTTCCTCAACCGCATCCGGCCACAAATCGGCGGCGGCCCAGGGGTAAACAAGAATAAGAGTGGATCCTATGTCGGTACGGATGGCATTGGCAAAATTATGTGCCTGCACTTGCGGCGGGGCGATCATTGGCGGCGGGGCCGTCCATGTGGCCGAGAACACGCGTCCGGCGGTGGTCCACAGCTATAAGAGCATGAAGGCGGCGCCCAAGAAGCGCTATGCCGTGCGCACCGTGAAGCGCAAGGTCGTGAAGACGGTCCAGACGGTGAAGACCGTCACACCGGCTCAGGTCGTGACCGTCACCAGCCAGCCAGCCCCCATCCCCCTGCCCCCGGCCGAAATGCCGGTGATGTCGGGCGGTGGCGGATCGGTGCCCGTCGTGATGGGCGGTGGCGGCGGCTTTGGCGGCGGTGGCTTCATCGGTGGCTTCTTCGGCGGCGGTGGCGGCGGGAGCGGCGGTTCGGTCGTGATCTCCTCGACCAGCAGCTCGACCGGCGGCATCAGCAGCTCGACCAGCTCGACCACGGGTGGCGTTTCCACATCGACCGGTGGCGTATCGACCTCCACTGGCGGCGTTTCTACGTCGACGGGTGGTGTTTCCACCTCCACCGGCGGCGTTTCGACTTCGTCGGGGGTCAGCTCCAGCTCGTCTTCCTCCTCCAGTTCCAGTTCGTCCTCTTCTTCCTCCTCCAGCTCGTCTTCGAGCAGCTCGGGCGGATCGAGCGGCGGCAAGCCGCACAAGCCCGACAAGCCGGATCATTCCAGCTCGGGTTCCAGCGGGTCGAGCGGATCAAGCAGCAGCAGTTCCTCGTCCAGCGGCAGTTCCTCCTCGTCGGGCGGTTCGTCCAGCTTCGGCAGCACGGGCAGCAGCACCGGATCGAGCGGCAGTTCCTCCTCGTCGAGCAGCAGCTCGTCGAGCAGTTCCTCTTCCAGCAGCTCGAGCGGGGGCTCGAGCAGCACCGGTGGCACCGATGTTCCGGCGCCGCCCATGGTGCTTCTGTTCGGTGCGGCAGCGGTCGCGCTGATCGCGCGCAAGCGCTTCGCCGATCGCAAGGCGCAGGCGGCGGCCTGACGGCAGACACAGCGGACAGAAAAAAGAGGGCGGTCCGATATTCGGGCCGCCCTCTTTTTTGGGCTTTGGGTCGCGCAGCTTAGCTGGCGGCGATCAGCTTTTCGATTTCGGGTACGGGATGGTTGGTCAGATCCTTGGCAATCTCTCCCACCAGCCGGTCGCGCACTTCCTTGTGCAGATGCTTGCGCATTTCGCCGAGCGCCGTCGGCGGCGCGACGATGATCAGCTTTTTATAATCCTGCGCGAAGGCGCGCTGCTTGAGCAGCTCGGCGGCCTGCGCAGCAAAGCGCTGCTCCTCCAGTTCGTGAAAGTTATTTTCGCCCATCGTGCCGGATGCAGTGCCGGTGGAGGAGGACTGGCCCACCCGGTCGGATGCCTGTTCCAGATGAGAGGGATTATCCTGCACCCTGACCGCTTCCGCCTCCAGTTGCGGGAAGGCGGAATCGCCCTTGTTCCGAAAGAAGAGCAGCTTGCGCCCGTCCGCCACCAATATCATCGCGTCATGATCGATCTGCATCGCCGTCTCCTTTTGCATTATCCGTGATGTCAGACCAACGGACGGCAGCGCACAGGGTTGCGCGGCCCGTCGCACAGCGGCATAGGGCTGACCCATGCACGACATCCGCTTCCTCCGCGAAAATCCCGCCGCTTTCGACGCCGCCCTCGCCCGGCGCGGCCTGTCGCCGCTGTCCGCCGAGATATTGGCGATCGACGAGAAGAGCCGCGCCATCAAGACCCAGTTGCAGCAGGGCCAGGCCCGCCGCAACGAGGCGAGCAAGCTGATCGGTCAGGCGATGGCGGCCAGGGATATGGAAAAGGCCGAGGCGCTGAAGGCCGAGGTCGCCGCGCTGAAGGAGAACATGCCGGCGCTGGAAGCGGACGATCGCGAGACGGGCGAGGCGCTGACCGCCCTGCTGGCCGCCATCCCCAACCTGCCGGCCGACGATGTGCCGGCAGGCGCGGACGAGACGGACAATGTGGAACTGAGCCGCTGGGGCACGGTGCGCAGCTTCGATTTCGCGCCGCGGGACCATGCCGATTTCGGCCCGGCGCTGGGACTGGACTTCGAGGGCGGCGCACGGCTGTCGGGCGCACGCTTCACGGCATTGCGCGGACAGATGGCGCGGCTGCACCGGGCGCTGGCGCAGTTCATGCTGGACACGCAGACGGCGACCAACGGCTATGAAGAGACGATCGTTCCGCTGCTGGTGAAGGATGAGGCGCTGTTCGGCACGGGGCAGTTGCCGAAATTTGCCGAAGACCTGTTCAAGACCACGGATGGCCGCTGGCTGATCCCGACGGCGGAGGTCAGCCTGACCAATCTGGTGAACGACCAGATCGTGCCGACCGACAGCCTGCCGCTGCGGCTGACCGCGCTGACACCCTGTTTCCGGTCGGAGGCTGGCTCTGCCGGGCGGGACACGCGCGGCTTCATTCGTCAGCATCAGTTCGAGAAGGTCGAACTGGTCGCCATCTGTGCGCCCGAAGACTCGGCGGCGGAACATGAGCGGATGGTCGGGGCGGCCGAGGGCATCTTGCAGGCGCTGAACCTGCCCTATCGCAAGATGTTGCTGTGCACGGGCGACATGGGCTTTGGCGCGCGCAAGACCTATGATCTGGAAGTCTGGCTGCCGAGCCAGAACACCTATCGCGAGATCAGCTCCGTCTCCAACTGCGGCGATTTCCAGGCGCGGCGGATGAACGCCCGGTTCAAGCCGAAAGAATCGAAGCAGACCGTCTTCCTGCACACGCTGAACGGGTCGGGGCTGGCGGTAGGACGCACGCTGGTCGCGGTGCTGGAGAATTACCAGCAGGCCGACGGCAGCGTGATCGTGCCGGACGCGCTGGTCCCTTATATGGGCGGGATCACCCGGCTGGACCCGAAATAAGAGCGACCTGCGGGGGCGGCCGGATGGCTGCCCCTGTTGGATTCGTCCCGCTTAACTTCGCATATTTCCCGTAAATCCTGTTCTTTCCGAACAGATGTTGGAAATTTTATTTCCAACAGCGGATCAGCATGTCGTGATCGTCCCTTAGCAAAGGGCGCGTGAATAGGACAGGCGACCGCCCCCTCACCCGCCGCAGGGCAATCCCCAGTCCTGCTTGTTCATGGGCACGAATTTGCCCTGCCGCTTCCCATAATGTTCCGTCCGGCTGACGGAGCCGGTCACGATGACATCGAAGCCCTTGTCTCTGACGACATTGGCGATCCGGCCCTCCAGTTCGCAGGCCTTGCGCGGATTATCGTCGGAGATCGCACCGGCGTCGCTATAGCCCGTTCCGATCAACTCCGGTGTGATCGGCCCTTCCGGTCGAAGCTCCGTGATGGTCGCGCTTAATTCCGTGACGCCCTGCCCGGTATAGCCGCCCGACGCATAGATGGCGGGATTGGCGGTGAAGCGGTTGGTAATATCCCAGTCCGACGGGCCGGAGCCCCATCCCCAGCCTGACACGGCTTCGGGATAGGCGGCGCGCACGACCGTCTTCCCCTGATCCTCCGCCAGATAGTAGACGCTGAGGAAGCCGGTGCAGGCGTGGCAGCCATCCTTCATTTCGCGCGTGGCGATCAGCGCGGGGCCGAAGGGCAGGTCCACGATCCGGACGGGCGTGATGGTGAAGGCTTCGCCCTCCACCGTCTGCACGAAGGGACGGCGATGGCTGGTCGCCGCCTCGAACGCGCGGGCCAGACGTTCCGCCGGGGCGACTGGCGGCGTGGTGGCGACCGGCGCGGACGGGGTAAGGACGGGCTGCGGCGTGGTGGCTTGTGGCGGCGCAACCGAAGTCGACCATTGGCCCGGCATCAACCATGCGCCGATGGCCAGCAGGGCTGCGATGCCCAGCACGCCCGCGCCGAGGATCAGCGGCCAGCGGGTCGATCCGGCGGAGAGCAGCTTGCGCTTTTCCTCCGCAAACTCTTCGTCGGTCAGCACGCCCGCTGCGCGCAGTGCCTCCAGCTTCGTCAGACGTTCGATATTGTCCGGCTTCATGCCCCACCTCTGCCTATTATAGTGGAATGACATCAGCATGAATCGTCATTGCGAGCGCAGCGAAGCAATCTATGGGCGCGCCAGTGGATTGCTTCGCTGCGCTCGCAATGACGGCGCTAAATCAGAACAATGTCATCACAATCCAACCCGATCATGCCGGGTTCAGCGGCAGGCTGCAACGAAAGAGGCACCCCCGATCCTCTCAGGGGTGCCTCTTTCGTTGCAGCCTATGGATAGAAGCCCGTGATTAGAGCATCGAGCCGTAAATAAGAACCGTTCGGGCTGAGGCTGTCGAGGCCCCGCCTTGTTCTTCAAGAAGTACGGCCCTTCGACAGGCTCAGCCGGTGAAGCCGACCGACAGGAAGTGGGGAACGGGGCCGTTCCAGCCGTCGTCCGGGCCATCGTCCACCGGATCGCGGCGACGCTGTGGCGGGGGCGTGCGATCCTTGCGTTCGGTGCGGGGACGGTCTTCGCGCGGACGATCGTCGCGGGCACGTGCCGCCGGACGTTCTTCGTTGCGATCCTCACGAGCCCGTTCGGCCGGACGATCCTCACGGCGCTTGTCGTCGCGCGGCTTTTCTTCGCGGCGGGCCGGCTTGCGGTCGCGGCTTTCGCTGCGACGACCTTCCTGCGGCGCTTCCTCCTCACGGCTCGACCCGCCCGGCAATGGGGCATAGGCGATCTTGGTGCCGATCAGCTTCTGGATATTGTCGATCGCTTCGGCATCCGCCTCGGTCACGAAGGTAAAGGCGACGCCGGTCGCGCCGGCCCGGCCGGTGCGGCCGATACGGTGGACATAATCGTCCGGGTGCCAGGGTGCATCGAAGTTGAAGACGTGGCTGACGCCCTTGATATCCAGACCGCGCGCCGCGACATCCGACGCGACGAGGATATTGACGGTGCCGTCGCGGAATCGTTCCAGTTCGGCGATGCGCGACGACTGGTCGATGTCGCCGTGAATTTCGCCCGAACGGAAGCCCTGCCGTTGCAGCGCCTTGTTGAGATCACGCACGGTCGTCTTGCGGTTGCAGAAGACGACGGCGCTGGTCACGTCCGCCACGCGCAACATGTCGCACAGGGCGTCGCGCTTCTTGCGCGAATCGACCTTCACCAGATGCTGGACGATATTGGTGGAGGCAGTGGCGGGGCGCGCCACCTCGATCGACTTGGGATTGGACAGGAAGCGGTCGGCCAGCTTCTTGATCACCGGCGGCATGGTTGCGGAAAAGAGCAAAGTCTGGCGCTGCGCCGGCAGCTTGGTGCAGATTTCCTCGATATCCGGGATGAAGCCCATGTCGAGCATGCGGTCGGCTTCGTCGATGACCAGCATCGAGCAGCCGTTGAGCAGGATCTTGCCGCGCTGGAACAGGTCCATCAGGCGGCCCGGCGTGGCGATCAGCACGTCGACGCCCTTTTCCAGCGCCTTGATCTGATCGCCCATCTGCACGCCGCCGATCAGCAAGGCCATGGAGAGCTTGTGATATTTGCCGTATTTCTCGAAATTCTCCGCCACCTGGGCGGCGAGTTCGCGGGTCGGCTCCAGAATCAGGCTGCGCGGCATCAGCGCGCGGGCGCGGCCATGGGCGAGAATGTCGATCATCGGCAGCACGAAGCTGGCGGTCTTGCCGGTCCCCGTCTGGGCGATGCCGATGATGTCCTTCATCATCAGCACGGGGGGTATCGCCTGCGCCTGAATCGGCGTCGGCGTGTCATAACCGGATTCGGTTACGGCCCTGAGCAATTCGTCGGAAAGGCCGAGATCGGCAAAAGTCATTCATATGTCCGGACAGGAGGTGGCCGACATGCGCGTCCGCATGCAGGAAATCGGCCGCGCATTGCGGAAATATCGGCCACTTGTCAAGAAATTCGCGTATTTTGCCGCCTATAGAGAAGGATCAATCCTCTTCGTCGATCGGGATCAGGCGACGGAAGCTGTCGATCCCGCAGCTAAGGCCGCTGCGCGCCTGCAATTCGTCGCGGCCCGAACAAAGCGAACCGTCATCATCCGGCTCCACATAGAAGCCGGAATAGAATCCGTCGGAGTCGCAACCCTTTTCGAGCCGGGCGCGATAGCGGTGATTGTCCGCGAGAATCAGGTCAACGCCATTGCCGACGACGATGCTGGCCCCGCGAATCGAGCGCAGGGCGACGCAGCGCGGCCCCTTTTTTTCTTCCCAAGCCTGCTGCTCTTCCGGCGCGATTCGGGCAGGCGCCCTGCCCTTCTTCGCCATCGGCACGCGGATGATAATACGCTGCTGAATCGTGAGTTGCGCCATTTGCACAGGCTCAGCGCCGGGCGCGATCAGCAGCAGCAGAACGGATGGAAGCAAGTCGAACCCCTTTTTGGGACTGGCACGCTATCGCCGAAAGGTTGAACCGTCGATGAATTCCGGGGCATAGCATCGTCCCATGATACAACAGCAGCATATAGATCGCTTCATCGCCCTGCTCGGCCCCAAGGGGGTCGTGACCGATCCGGACGATATCAGCCCATGGACCAGCGACTGGCGCGGGCGCTATCATGGCGCAGCCATGGCGATCCTCTCCCCTGCATCCACGCAGGAGGTCGCCGACACGGTGAAGCTGGCGGCGGAACTGGGTATCGCACTGGTGCCGCAGGGCGGCAACACGTCGATGGTGGGGGGCGCGACGCCGCCGGCCGATGGCAGCGCGCTGATCCTGTCGCTGCGGCGGATGAACCATATTCGCAGCCTTTCCCCCGACGACAATCTGGCGCTGTGCGAGGCTGGCGTGATCCTGAGCGTGCTGCATGACGCCGCCGAAGCGGCAGGACGGCGATTCCCGCTGAGTCTGGGCGCAAAGGGCTCCGCCACGGTCGGGGGGCTGGTGTCCACCAATGCGGGCGGGACGCAGGTGCTTCGCCACGGGACGATGCGGGCATTGGTCGAGGGGATCGAGGCGGTGCTGCCCGACGGCAGCATCTTCGACGGGCTGGATGCGCTGAAGAAGGATAATCGCGGCTATGACATCAAACAGTTGCTGATCGGGGCGGAAGGGACGCTCGGCGTCGTCACCGCCGCGTCGCTGCGGCTGGTGCCGGCGATCGCCGCGCGCGGTGTCGGCTGGGTCGGGGTGGAGACGCCGGCCGATGCGCTGCGGCTGCTGCGCCTGACCGAAGAGCGGCTGGGCGACAGTGTCGAGGGGTTCGAGGTGATCGCCGATGACACGCTGGGCTTCGTACTGGGGCATATTCCCGGCACCCGCTCGCCGATCGAAACGCGCACGCCCTGGCATGTGCTGATCGAGGTGGATCATGCCGACCTGTCCGATCCCTCCCCAGCCGAACGGCTGGAAGGGGCGCTGGCCGAGGCGTTCGAACGGGGGATTGCGGTCGACGCCGCCATCGCCGCCAATGAGGCGCAGGCCGAAGCCTTCTGGCGCATCCGCGAATCGCTGTCGGAATCGGAGCGGGCGCAGGGGCCGGCGCTGCAATATGATATCAGCGTGCCGGTGGCGAAGATGCCCGCCTTCATGATAGAGGCGGCGGAAGCGACGGAAGCCACCTTCCCCGGCACGACGGCTTCCTCCTTCGGCCATCTGGGCGACGGCAATGTCCATTTCCATGTTCGCGCGCCCAGGGGGACGAGCGACGGCCCGGCCTGGATCGCGGCGCAGGGGCAGGCGATCAACGCCTTCGTCCATGACGCGGTGGTTGCGGCGGGCGGCTCCATTTCGGCCGAACATGGCATCGGGCAGATGAAGCGAACCGAACTGGGGCGGCTGGCCGGACCGGCCCGAATCGGGGCGTTGCGCGCGATCAAGACGGCCTTCGATCCCAAAGGGCTGTTCAATCCCGGCAAGCTCATTCCGCTGCCCGGAGAAGGCTGATCATGCGGTAGGCGCGCGCCGCTGACAAAGCGATTGCGCCCGGCTCGCAAGGCCTATATCGCCCTGCCCCAAAGTTGCGACCTGCGGCGTGCCCAAAAACACGCCGCTTTATGAGAGAATGGACCTGACCATGGCCAGCGCGCCCGTGAATACCCTGCCGATCTTCTACAATGACCTGCTGCCGCTGAGCAGTGTCGATCATATCGATTACAAGGTGAAGCCGGTCGAGGCTGCCCCCTTCCTGGTGTCGCAGCATGCCGTTCCGCTGACCATCGACGAATTCGTGCCGGCTCAGCGTTTTGCGCCGATCATCTTTTCGGCCGGCGCCGATTCCGTGCCGCTGCTGCTGATGGGCCTGAACGAAGGCGTGAACATCTTCGTCGATGACGAAGGCAAGCTGCGCGGTCCGGCCTATGTCCCGGCCTATGTTCGCCGCTACCCCTGGATGCTGGCCAAGCTGCGTCAGGAAAGTGACGAACTGTCGCTGTGCTTCGACCCCACCAGCCCGGCGGTCGGCGCGGGTGAAGAAGGCCAGCCGCTGTTCGTGGACGGCAAGCCGAGCGAGCTGACCCAGGGCGTGCTGAAATTCTGCGAAGATTTCGAGCAGGCGGCGGCCCGCACCGGCCAGTTCGTGAAGGATCTTCAGGAAATGGACCTGCTGATGGACGGCGAAGTATCGATCCAGACTCCGATCGCCGAGCAGCCCTTCGTCTATCGCGGTTTCAAGATGATCAACGAGGAAAAGCTGCGCGACCTGCGTGGCGACCAGCTGCGCAAGATCAACCAGAACGGCATGCTGCCGCTGATCTATGCGCACCTCTTCTCGCTCCAGCTGATGCGCGAAATCTTCGAAGGTCAGGTCGGCCAGGGCAAGGGCCCGATCGCCGTGCCCGCCGCGCCGGAGCCGGCTGAAGCCTGAATGAGAAGTTAACCCGAACGGTTTGAAAAATTTGATGGAAGGCAGGCCGCGCCCCTCTTGCAAGGGGATGCGACCTGCCCTATCTATCAAATATATGGCGCACCTGCCCCCCTTTCGGGTGTGTCATATGGGCGCTTCCCCCTTTGGAAGCGTCTCCTCCCTGAACCTTGGCCACCCCATGCTTGCATGGGGTGGTTTTTTAATGGGCGATGGCGGGAGGCGCATGCTTTGGCGTGGTTTGCCATTGCCATGAGGTCGCCTTGTGAGACTGGGGCTTGACGCGACCGGCGCGCCTGCTAAAGCCCCTCCCCTGCCAGCCGCCGATGCGGCCCATGGCCCCTTCGTCTAGCGGTTAGGACGCGGCCCTCTCACGGCTGAAACACGGGTTCGATTCCCGTAGGGGTCACCAGTCAAGCGCTTTAACGCCTTGATACTGCGTGATAATTTCAGATTTTGCGAAATCTGATCCCACACGCGGTCCCACATTTGCTGCGGGATGCAAAACTTCGACTTGGCCTCCCCTGACCGCGGGTTGAAGCCTCTATTCACCGTGCGAGCCTTGGGGGCGTCATTTCTTCCGTCCGGCGCCCGCCTGCCGCGCTTGCTGGGTCTTTGCGAATCAGGCTTGCGCCGGGAAGTCGACTATCATCGGTATGTCCATGTCCAGTCCGGTTGGAGCGATGGCTTGGTAAAACCAGGTCTCCTCCTGTTCGACGCCGAAGACATCGGACCATCTGGCGACTATTCTGGCCTCGATGCGGACAGTCGGTTCAAGCAGCAGATCCGACAGCTGGCCTTGGGGCATAGCGTTAGCCGCCGCTATGCCCAGTTGCACGGCTTCTCCCTGTTGTGCCGCGATATCGCGCCCGCCGCCCGGTTCGATCAGGCGGCTTCCCCACTGCCAGCCGTCAGGCATGAGCCTCATGGTCACCTGAAAGGTCCATCGGAAGTTCCGGGCCGGAGACTGGCCGGAATTGAGTACGGTCATATAGAGATGAGGCGCAGCGTAGGTGTCTATCCGGAACTTCACGTCTCGCGGTGAAAGATAGCAGCGGGCCTGAGCCTGACCGATTTCGCGCGCGATGTTATTGCCCTCCACCGCGGCATTTGTCGCCGCAATGGCTTCCCGCACGGCGTCACGGGTCAACCGGATCTGCCGCCAGATGAAGAATGTACCGGCCGATGTGACCAGAAGGGTAGCGAGCGCTGCGAAGGCCATCCAGATCGAGGCCGTGGCAGTCACCTCCTGCGCCCTCAACTCGCGCATCTGATAAGGATCGGGATGTCCCATATGCCCATGCGCTTCGCGCTGGACCGATGCTTCTAGCGACAGGCGGACGCCTGAGGGCAGGGGCTTTTGGGAAATCGGCTTTGGCGTCTGCTTGGCTGTCATTCCTGCTGCTGCTCCATGACCGTTGCTGGACACCTGTGGGAGATATCAGGCAAATTTGCGATCGTCTTGTCGCCCGTGCCGTTGGGCGGTGGTGCATCCTGATTGACGCCATTCACGATATCTGTTCGAGCCTCTCCGCCGGGATCCGGGCTGCTCGTTCCTCGGGTCGCCATGATCGTTTTCGAGGGGGTCTTCGCGCGCACGACTGCCTTTTTGAAGGCGCTGGGACCGGCCGTGCGGGTCGAGCCGGGTATCGGGAAACGCCCTTTCCACAGATGAAACGCTGGCTGCAGATCTAGGCGGCCGGTCCTCTATCGTTTTCATATGTTTGGGGGACGACGGTCCCAGATTGACGGTGCGCGTGCGGGCTGGCGGAGATGATCAGCCTTCCGTTCGAAGGGAGCTGAACAGGTCGCGTATGCCCTCGTCACTGGTACGTTCGATGCTGCGCCGCTCCCGGTAATCCTCCATCTGTTGGTCGGCGCGCTGATCCTCGGCCAGCTGATATTCCTCCAGCCCCTCGTTAATGTACGAAATCTGGTGGGACACATCGACATCGAATACCCGTCCGAAATATTCCAGGTCGTTGATGAGGGCGGTAAAAGATCCCTCGGTCTGGCAGGTGCCGAGTTCGCCGGAAAAGCTGTTCTCCACGAAGTTATCATAGGCGTCCTGGAGGGCTTCGCGCAATGGATGCTCGGCGCCCATCTCGGATGCGTCGTTGTTTTCGAACAGGTACAGAATGTTTCGCAGTTCATCCGAACTGCATTCAGCGATCGCGCTTTCGACCAGCTCATCGCCGCAACGATCGAAAAATGGCTGGATGAGGTCCAGCGCCTCCCACTGCACGCGCCGATAGCATTTTATGGCGGTGATCATGTCTGCAATGGTGCAATATTGGGTTTCGCGCACTTTATCGATACGTGCGATGATCGCCTCGATCAACGGCAGTAAGACGGGAGCCCGGAAATCATCTGCCATCTCGATAACGACGGAGATGCGTTTTTCGAAGCTCGGCCCGACATATGTAGAAGTGCCTGCCGTCGAGCCGCCGCTCTGCTGGCGAAGCGCGAGCCGCTCGATATGAGGTGCGAGCCTTTCTATGTGCCGGCACAGGATATCGCGGGTTTCTCCAGCGAATTTTGAGTTCGCAAACCGCCAGATCCGCTCGATCTGAGAGAAGAATGCCGCTCCCAGGACCAGATCGAGTACGGTATCGGGCTGGGTACGAACGACGCTGTTGAGCCAGTCCTGGACTGACGGGTTCACGAACTCGACTGCGCCGTAGACCGTCGGTCGTATGAAGGCGCCGTGCAGTTCGGCCCGGGCGGCGCTGAAATCGTCCGGCCTGCGTTGCAGTCCGTAAACCTTTGCGCGCCGCGCGTGAAGGGAGCCAAAGCTCTCCCGCAGATCCGCATCGCTGGCGCTACCGCCAAGGCTGAACAAGGCAAGCAGGAGAGAACGCCCCGCGTCGCTGATCTGCTGCTCATAGGCATGGTGCCAGATCTCGGCGGGGTTGGCGAGCATGTCTTCGACAAAGGTCTGATAC
The DNA here is from genome assembly GCF_900111125.1 of Sphingobium sp. YR768. Lineage (GTDB taxonomy): Bacteria > Pseudomonadota > Alphaproteobacteria > Sphingomonadales > Sphingomonadaceae > Sphingobium. The sequence goes on along the minus strand of NZ_FOGE01000024.1, from coordinate 13,845 downwards.
GTCTTCACAGCGACGCGCTGCACCTGCCGATAGGAGGACAGCCACTCAATCAGACGCGGGTTGAACTTCTCATGCTTGACGATCTTGAAATAGAACTCGCCTCGCAAAAGTTCGTCCCTGTACTCCGTCGGCAGGTCGCTGAAGAACAGATGATTGTAAAGGATTTCGGCCCTCTGGCGCCGGCTGTAATCGCCCATGTGGATGACCATCCTGCGCTCGTCGAGCCCGGCATTGCGTATCTGTTCCGAGGCGGCCCAGGCCTGACGGAACATCTGCTCCCGGGTCGTAAGGATGAGCCGCTTGCCCTTGGACCCCGCCACCATCTCGATAAAGTCGAGGATGGCGCGATATTCGCGCTGCTGGTCGGCTGATCCCTTGTCGCCAAGGAAGGTCACGCCCATGAAATCGTCGAAATAGAAGACCTGGCGCCTGCCCTTGCGGAACAGGCGTTCGCCCTCCGCAAAATCCTGACGGATTACGACCGGCTCATATTCCTGGTGCAGATGCTCGTAGAGCAGCATGTTGGCGAGCGTCGTCTTGCCGACTCCAGGCAGGCCTGAAAGGATCACGACGCGGTCCTTGTCGAGCGCGGCGAGGGCGCGCGGATAGGCGTTGCCCTGGACATAGCGCTTGATCTCGCCATGAATCTTCTCGACCTGGAACCGGGTCTGCATGACCACGTCATTGTGGAGAACCGATTCGAGCACGTTGGTGCTGGCCAGCCACAGCTTGTAGTGCGCCCTTTCGACCTCCGGGAGCGTGCCGAGCAGGTTGTTGATATCGGCCCGGCCATAGATGTCGGCCTTGGCGAGATAGTTATTGCCGATCACCTTTATGATCTGCGTTTTGTTGGCGTCCGATAAGGGCACTGCGGTCATCAGAACGTAGCGATTTGGGGCAATGCGCGCCACCTTGCCGGCCTCCTTGCCTAGCTCACGCAGGAGACCGACTACCCCGGTTTCGACGAACCGCTTGCACTGGATGACGATGTTCGCGCCGCCGCGCGCATGACGAAAATCTATCCCGCCATCCTTGCCCGACTTGAAGGATTCCAGCGTCAGGCCCGTCTCGCCCTGAAAGAGATCGCGACAAAGCAGTTCGAAATCATGGGGGCTCAGCTGGCTGAAGTCGTAATCGGGCATGAAAGGCTCTTATAGAGCGGCAGCGCCGGCTCTGCATATCCTTTTTGGCGCGCTGCTGGTGCGTGCGCGCAAGGATAGGGGCTGGCGGCTGCCCGCTGCGCGTGCACCGTGGCTCTTATCTCCGCTGTGCTCCGACCGAGCCCCGGCTGCGCCGGGTCTCGGCCCTTGCGGACTGCGATCCACTGCCGGAAGGAGGAAGGCGAGGAGTGGCGCGGCTGGCAGGAAAAGCGCACTCGGTGCGGCATAGGCAGGCACAGGGTAATCAGGCCCGCCTGGCGGGAGGCGATGCCGGCTTGCGCGTTTGTCCTGCAGCAGGGCGACGAGTGCTCACGCCGAAGGCACAATCTGGTCGATGGGCCGGCGCATAATTGCCGCAAAGGTCGCAGCGGAAATCGTCTTTCGCCATTGTTTTTTCCTGTCCCGCGCGTCTGTGTCGCCCAAATCTCAAAAGCCTGGATCGGCCGCCGGCTTACCTGCCGGATAGATGGTGAGCGACCGCTGCCGCGTCTGATAGCGTGTCGCCTATATATAGACGAGGGAAAGGCTGTCGAGGTCAAGCCGCAGGGGCGGGCGACGTTCGTCCGACTAGTTCTGGTTGCTCCATTTCGAGTGCGCTTCTGTCCGGTGCTTGACGGTCAGGGAAAAGCTGTCCGGGTCATCTTCGGGCTCCATCCAGCTTGCATGTGCCTCGATGTCGATCATGGGATCGAGCGGTTCGACCCTTGCTGCGGGGGGGAACAGCATGATGTTGCGCCCTTTCGATCCCGTTTGCGTCGAGCGGTAGAGCATGCCGTCGATCGCTGACGTCATGCGCTGCGCCAGATAGTCGGCCATGACCTGGGTGGGGAGATATCCTCCGTGAGTGCCTGCTCGTCAGCCGCCCCGCGCGCAACCTTGCGCTGTGTCGATCGATGTTGACCCAATACCCGGCATATCCGTCGCTCGGACACCGGAAGCTGTCGTCGGACATGATCGATACAACGCCGCCACCGCACAGGGCTCAGAAGTTTCCCCTGGCAGCCTCCTGCAAAATCAGCTTGTCCAATGTCAGATCCGAGATCGCCCGGCGAAGCCACGTTCTCTTTCTCCAGGTCTTTCACCCGCCGCGCCTGATCCGTCTTCAGGCCGCCATATTCCCTGCGCCAGCGATAATAGGTCTGCTCCGTAACAGCGATCCGACGGGAGGCTTCGGCGGTCGTACCATTCTGCGCCAGCACGATCTCAACTTCACGCAACTTGCCGATAATCTCTTCCGGTTTGTGCTTCTTGCTCGGCATTCGTCGTCCCTTTCCTGGTCCGGACTATCATAGTCCATGGGCCACTCAGTAGGGGTCAGATCACGGCATCAAACGTAGGCCGCAGTCGCGCTGGCTGCAGCGATTTGATGGATCACAGCAGTCCGGCTAACCTAGCTGGCGGATAGCCAGCCTCGTCCTCCTGGAGGTCAGCTACGAGATCAGCGAGTTTCGACGAACGACCATCGCGGACCAGAATGGCAATCTCCTTAGCGAGGCGGCTGTCGATTTTGACCACGATGCGATACCGGCCAAGGAAGACATAGGGCTTGCCGTTCGGATGTTCGAAGTCTCGCAGATACACAGCCCCACTCCAACGACCGGAAACTTCCGCTAGCACACCAGCAGGCCTGCGAATGTCAACCGCCTGCAAATCAACAAGCAGAAGAGGCACGGTCCCGTATATCGGAGTCTGGACGAACACGACTGCGCTATTCGGATCGGCATCGAACAGCCACGAGGCGGAGCGCTCGGTCGCCATCGCATATACCGTGGCTACGTCTGGACCTGATAGCGGCGCGAGCGTGCGCGCAAGTCCGATGCTCCCCTTGCTGCTTGGGTCGACCTGCAACGGACCCTGGACGCCTGCGAACCTCGTCTGTTGCAACAGGAAAGCTTGCCCAGGCACTTTGTGAATTTCGTCAGGTTGGATGTAGATCGGTTTCGACTGGGAGAACGGATAGAGTCTGATAGGCGCGAGATCCGGAAAACGACGCACAGCCTGATACAGCTCGTCCTTGGTAAACACATCATAGACGTTGCCGCCGTGCATGGCTGCCTGTTCGCGCAGCGCTGCCACGGTTGGGAGATCCTGCCCTCCGGTCTCCCGCAAAAAAGCGCGATAACCCTCATGAATGAGGTCGGTCACCTCTTCCTCGAACTGGAGGGATGCCTCGTTCTCGATCATTTGGGTTCGGTCCAGCGAAAAGCCGATGCCACGTGGCGTCGTTCGATTGGCTGTGCAGGTGCCAACCCGGAACAAATCTATGCACAGGTGCCGGAGACGAAGCGGCACCGTAAAGCCGCATATTCCGGTAACTCCCCTTGCGAGACCGGGGAGAGCGTTAAGGATCGACACTCCTGACTCAAGCAAGAATGTCGGCTTCCCGTCCACCATTCGGTAGGCGAGAAGCAGTGAAGCATCGGTATGACCCTTTGAACCTGACCATCGGAAGACCTGTATGCCGTATTCGTCGACGATCGCAGCCCGGCTTCCGAGTAGCCTGTCCTCTGGCAGAGCGGGACGATCGGGCAGGGTCGACTCCTCGTCATCCAACCGAAAGCTAATAGGGATTTCTGAGCAGAGTATCTGCTCCCTTGTTCGTTCGTAAATGTCGTCGAGCGCAACATCATCGCGAAGATGCAGCGTAACGGTCGTCCCGCAGCGCGCAGGTGTCGCATGGAACACGGTATAATCGTGCAGGTCATCAAGCGCGACTTTGAACGAGATGCCGTCTGCGGCAGCGGCAGCACTCGGATCGCCCCGATATGGTTCGAACGAGGCAGTGATCACATCGGCTGATTTCGCGATCGTAAACACCGACCAGAAGCCGATCCCGAAGCGGGCGATCGGAGCATAGTCGGCGTTGCCGTAGCCCGGCTCCGCGGAGCGACTGCTCCCGATCGTAAGCAGGTTATTGAGTACGACGCGCTCGGTCATTCCGCACCCATTGTCAGAGATGACAATTTCATGACGAGCCCGGTTGAACACTATGTCGACTTTCGGGGAATAAGCATCTGCTTTGCTGGAATGATATTGCCGATATCGACATGCTTCCACAGCGTTCTGCAGAAGTTCCCGGATCGGAAGACCGGCGTTGTTTTTCCAGACAGCATTCGATGCGATCAGATCGATGACGTTGCGTGTGTTGAGCCGCACTCCCAGCCGTTCGAAACGACCGCCGGGGAACGCGAGCGTACGCAGGAAAGGCTCTGGCCGAATACGAAGCCTTGAGGGATCAAGGCGCCGATCCAGATCGCAATAGCCCCGTATCCAGCCTTCCATCTGATCGAAGGTCCGATGAGCGAGTGCCAGGACAGCCGCATCTCTGAACGTCCCTGACACCAGGACCCGTCCGTCTTCATCGATCGCAAGACTGTCGCCGATGCAAACATGCTTCATGTTTTCCAAATAGGAAATATGGGCCGCCGGGCTCGGGTCGGCTGCGATCGCCTCAAACACACCCTCTATAACGCGGGTGTCACTAAATTCGAGCGCGTCCGCCACACATAGAATGATTGCGAGCTGGCGAACGTCGATCCGCTTCTCTTGAGCGGCATAGGCCGAGGATATCTGAGTTTCGAGAGTGTCGATGGACAGGTTGTGGGCCTGCATAATTCGGTCAAGCGCGTCCACGAGCGGTACCGGAACGGCAAGACGAGCGGCATTTTCACCGATATACGACCCGCCCCGTCGAGAGTGCTCGCGCCGAAGATAGGCTTGTAGCCGAGGGTCGAGTTCCCAGCCCGGCATCCTCGAAATTCCGAGTTCGGCACAAAGCTGATCAGCCTCGTCATCAAAGACGGTCATACCCAAATCATGGGCGTAGGCAGCAAGTATCAACAGATAGATGCTTGGTGCGGTCAAAGCCTCATGGACTGTTGCACTCAAGCTTGCAGGGGTCAGTATCTGTTCAATGCGCTTGATAACCCGAAAGCCATGATGCGCATCGTGTCGCGTATATAAAGGAAAATAAGTGATTGTGCTCGCAAGGATGGGCGCGACGGCCTCAAGGAAGGTGATGGCCCTGTCGGCATAGTCCGCATTAAGCAGGCGTAATTGCGAGAAGAGCGCGGTCGAATGGAGTTCGCTTACTGGATCGGCGATTGTCAAAGAATAGGACCTTTCTCGCGTTGCTTGACTTGCTTCTCTTTATCAAAATACGCCGCCGCGTCACTACTTTGAATTATGGCGAAAGTCTCTTCTCGCGGGGACATTACAAATTTTGGCGCAGAGGATTGTCGATACTGGACCTTAGTAGAAGTGGACCTTGCCGGCATGGGCTTCCACCGCTGCGACATTTTCGTCAAGCGACCGGCCATTCCGGGTGAGCGCAACGCACGCCTCCGCGAACACTTTACCACCATAGCGAACCTCGGCCCCCTTCAGGCCGGCCAGGATGAGTTCGTGGTTCTTGTGCCGATAGGCAGCCCATGCCCCGACCGGTACCCAGCCGCTGTTCGAGGCTTCCAGCCCGACGAAGGCAAGCGAGAAGAGATATTCGAAAGTGTCGAACAGGAGATCATAGTCCTCGTCCTCAGCTATGAAAGGCCGAAACGTCTCGCGTAACGTATCGTGTAGCCAGTCGCTCATCGGGACACGGTGCTTTTTGCCACCGAACAAGGGAGCGACGTGCTCAGCCTCGGCTAGGCGTAAGGCGATAAGATTCGAAACCGCCGCTGCGTCCGTGTTGCCGATAATCGAGGTCCGTACAGACAGAAGCCGGGAGAGCAATGCCGGCCGCCTGGCAATCAGGCTCGCCATTCCTGCGGCGTAGAGCATCAGTGTGCCGGGATATGGCCTGAGATTGCCCCAGACAGTGTATTGAGAGCCGTTGATGAACTGCTCACGGCCGATCTCGCCTATCGCGTCTACGAGCAGATCGTCCTGTTCGCCGCGTGACCATATGCCGATCGTGGCGTTGAGTGCGACGAGCGTCGCGCCGGCTGCGTCATAGGCCTTGATCCGCGCCGAAATCGTTTCAGCCGTCGGACTATCGCCATGGGGCGGAAATGCCGGGCCGGTCCATACCGCCTTCGCCTCCGCCACAGCGTCGCGGTACAGGTCATGCAGCCGAATGCGCTGTTCGGCATTGGCCAGATAACGCTTGGCGGCACCAACGGCAGCCTGCACGCTTAGTGGATGCGGCCGGTCGAATTCCTCAAGACCGCGCACATGGTCCAGCAGGTTCTCGAAGAAGCTGTCTGCTGACTTGATCCGGACCACATCCGCCCGCCGACTGGTGATCACGGCACTGGCTTCTCCGGATAGCTCACCCGTCGTCGTCCAGAAGCAGGCATAGCGCCGGTTAGTAGCCCGCTCGATCGAGGTGCGTAGCGCATGGTCCCAGGTAGCGGACCAGCCGCAGACCACCAACCCGAACTCATCGAATACCCGGTCGACGAGTGTAGCCATCGCCGGGTCGTAAGCGGCCAGCTCGTTTTCGGTGTTGAGTATCCGGGTATCGAGATAGTCGCCATGAATCTTGATGATGCAATGCTTCTGGTGAGTCAGCGGGATCATGCCGATTGCCTGATCCGAACTGCCGACTACCACCGGCACAATACCTCGCTGCTCGAGCGCCTGTTCCAGCAGACGGTCAAAATTGGTGGTGACGATGACCCGGACGAGCCCCGCCTCCATAAGTTCAGCCACGGCATGGTGCGCGGGCGTCGGCACCTTCAGACCTTGTTCGCGCTCGTCCGCATCCGGTTCGAAATAGCCTTTCAGCAATTGCTGGCGTTCGATACCGGTACGACAAAGGCTGTCGAGCAGGTCCGAATAGCCTGCTTCCTTACCGTATTTGTCGGCGTACCAGCGATCAGGAGCATCGCCAGTTTCTTCTGATTGCGCAGCAGCTGTACGCCGGATCAGGTCAAGCACCACTTCCCAACCCGTCGGAATGCCAGCCGAGCGCGACACGCCCGAACCCAGCAACATTGCATAAACGCCGGGGCTCGATCGCAAGGAAAAGGCGAGCGACACAAGCGGATCGAGAATCTGGGTCAAATCATGCTTCCCTCAACGCAGCGCGGTCATCGCGCCTTAGCTATGAGATGAAGCCTTCCGGCGATCTGAGCAAGCTGCTCACACCTCTGCGGTGGAAGCGGAAAAAGGGGATGGATGGTTGAGAGAATATGGGCGTGGCGGCGAATCAATTCCACCCGTCTTATCGGATATCGATCGCGCAACGAACGATCTTTTCCGACCTGGCAGCCGCCATCTGGCATTTGTGTATGGCGTCAGCGTTAGTCCGGCGCATCTCAGTAGCCTCAACGATAGCATGCCAACCGGAAGGATTGGCCACGCGCATCATTCTCGTTCCAGCATCCCAGAGCGATGCTTCGCCCACGACGCGACGCGCGACCCGCTCAGGCCATAACCAGCTTTGAGGCCCGATCGATGCGGCCCAACCCGGATAGGTCAGCCAGAGCAGCGATATCGCCAAGGCCGTACCCATGCGCCATCGCCCGACGCACTGGTCGTGATCCCAAGACCATCCGTAGAACTCAGCCGATCGAGGATCATGAACTCCATGCGGGCGTCTGATAGATTATGCTGCGCCGGCAGGATCAGGGCCTTGAACATCATCACCGGATCGACTGGCGGGCGCCCGCCTTTGGCTCCATCACCATAACCAAGCCCTGCGACCAGTCACGCCCAGAAATACTCGAAATCCACCGTCTCCTGCAAAACATAGGGCGAGGCGGATCGCCCTCGTTGCTCAATGCCTTAAGGTGATCACTCAAACTGAACAGAGACTTGGGATCCATAGCTGACGTCCGCGATCGCGCTCCATCAGTTGATCATCATCGTTGCCCAAACGATAACGGTTTTTGCGGGTCTTCAGGTGGCTGCACAATCATTAAATTGAGCGTATCTCGACACCGGCAGCGTTTTCGCGACTGAGCCTACGCCCCGTGTCGGCTCCCATGCCTGTCGGCCGTGCGTCAGAGCCAACCGAACCGCGATCGCCTAGTCCCGACGCAGCGACCTCAACATGATATCCGTCACAAAAATCACGTCAGGGCCAACATTATCGGCGCAGCTACAAACCTTATATTGGCAAATACCAATAAATTATCAACATATCTATGGCCTCGTAGAGATTTCTCGTCGCAAGATGTACTGATCACAAACATTCATGCAGATTCGTCCTTTGCCGCAATCGGTTTTTTGTAATATTCCGGATAGAGTGACATGCGCTCCGTGCACCAACCCTTCAAAAGGCTGCGGCAAAATGCATTTTCCATTTTCCAATCGAAGATCACGTTCTTTCAGATAAAGCCCTGCAGCTCCGTGCGTTTGAGATACTATACCCCTAACGTAAATCGTAGATCCTAGCTTTTGCTTCAGATCTGAGAAATCAGTTATAACTTTTCTGCCATTGGTCCGATCCATTGTCGTACATCCGGAGATACAAGATAATATAAATAGTGCTATGACAGGCCTTTTCATTGCATAATCCTCTGCATTGACCTTAATCTCTGACTAATTTTCTGCTGCTCTGTCCGGTTAACTTGGCCACCAACAACCCTCACCCGAGCTTGGCCGCCAGACACCTCAATGACGATAGTCCGACCCTGATGGGTGATGTAGTTGGGAATGCCAGCTTGAAGCGTAGCTGCACCATCGCCAGGCCCTGGATTTGCACCATCTGTACCAGGTCCACTCACGATACCTTGTTGTGCCTCTGTAGCGTTAACGTCCTCTGCGTGAGAGTGGCCAAACGCATCCGCGCCCGCCAGCTCAGACCGCTTGAACGAGACTGTCGCCGTCGAACCCCTATCGCCCGGCGTACCGGCGGCGGAAACACTTGAACCATCAACCCGATAACCTTTTTCTGCGCCATTCACCGCGTAGCTTGGTCCAGCTGCTGCAACTGCAGAGTCTGCCTTGGCGTTAGAAACGATATTTTTGGTGGTGTCCGCCTTATTATCTTTGAAGTTTGAGGCATCAAAGCAAGCACCTGACAGGCCTTGGTCGCCCATATCGCTACAGCCCGCCATGCCGGTCGGATCTATGCCGTTAATCGGATCGTTTGCGACATAGGCGTAAAGATTGATCTGATCTTCATAGCCGATGGGATCGGTCTGCATGAAGCGCCCGAGAGTGGGTGAGTAGATGCGGGCTTTGTAATAATACATGCCCAGTTCCGGGATGCGTATCTGGCCGGTGTAGGCAAAGCGACCGATATTGCCGCTACCCGGAATACCATAATCGTCATAGCTATTGATGCCGACGCTGGACCCGGCACTGGATGCGATGGACACCACACTGCCCTGATGATTGGTACGCAAGACCCGCCGAGTCGCAAGATCAGAGCCTTCATACCAGAAGAGCGGTTCATCGACATTAGGGCCATGGACATAGCGACGCTGCAAGGCGCCCGCGCCGTCATATTCAGCGACCAGTTCATCCCCGTCATAGAGAAAGCGCGTCGTCGCGCTTCCCGCAGTCTGGAACAGGCGGCCCATTGGGTCATAGGTCAGCGTGACATTGTTCGCCCCCGAAGAACCGATTAGGCGATTTTCTATATCGTAGAGATAGGCATTGCTGCCATCGGAAGTAAGATTGCCGTTGAGGTCATAGCCATAGGTCGAACTACCTACCGCCGCATATTGATTGCGGCCATTGACCGTATAGGCGCGATCCGTGTTGACATGCCCGGTCCAGACATAACTATCATTGCTGGTCGTACGGGCGAGCGCCTGGCTTGCGGCATTATAGGACGGCGTACAAGTCGTGCCGCTCATCGTGCCCATGCAGAAGGTGACGTCCGCCGCCGTGCTGGCAAGATCGTGCGACAGGCTCGCGAGCCGACCAATAGCATCATAGCTGTAGTCGGACTTGTTGGCATCAGCGGTACCGCAGGTCGACACGGCACTTGCCAGCCAGCAATCTCGCTCGCCCCGATTGTTGTAGACGATAGTCCCGATCACTGAATTGGCGCCCTGCTTGATCAGCGTCATGCGATCCAACCCGTCATATTCGTAGCTTATGTAGTTATTATCGGGATAGGTCAGTCGCGTGCGATTGCCATTGGCATCATACTGAAAGGCCAAGACACGTTCGGTGCCACCCATATTATTTTTGCTGGAAGACAGGCGACCAAGCCCATCATAGTAGTTGGTAATTCCCTGGGACGTGACGGCGCCTGAGCCGAAACGGGCAAAGGTTTGCAGCCCACGCAGGTCATAACCATAATAGACCGCATCGCCGCCAGAAGGCGTTGCCGATTGGCACTGCGCCAAGGCTGCGGTTGCTGCCAGATAAAATTTGCTGGTCGCGCGATTGAGCGCGTCAAACTTCTGGCAGATGAACCGGCCGTCGCGTTTCCTCAGTCCGGTGCGATTGCCATTGGCATCATAGCCATATTGCTCGAAATCCGCGGCGTTGAGCGCCCCCGCCGTCGCCAAGGCATTAGCCGGAGTCGAAGGATTGAACGCAGAAGGGGATGTTGTGGATGGGAATATCCATTTCACCTGCCGGTCAAAGCCATCATATTCCAGCTTTGCCCGGTTGCCTTTCGCGTCGATCACATATTCACGCTTGCCGTTGGGCGTGTAGCTGTATGTCGCATAGGCCTGTTCCAAGGAGGTACCGACCCCTTTGCGAACCTGCAGCAGTTGACCCGCCGCATCATAGAGATTTCGGGTTATGCGATCGGGACCGTTGGAACCTGGCGCGCCCAGCACGCAGGCATCGGGCAGCAACCCAAATGCCGAGGGGTTCATACGAATGGCTGTACAGACAGGAAGGCCACGCGCATCGTAACTCGTCTGGGTTACGGCCACCAGCGTGTCATTTCCAGTCAACCGCTTCTCCAGTGTCCGACGATGTTGGGCGTCGTAACTATAGATGACCTTCTCGGTGATCGTGAAGCCAGGCCACTGAAGCGGCACGACATCTTCCGACTGCCAACTGTCTAGCGTTCCCTTTTCAGTCAGTACAAGATCGCCGTTACTGTCGTAGCGACTGCGTGTTGCCGGATACTTCAGTGCGCCTATATCATCAGGATCCGAGAGGATGGTCCCGGTCACCCTACCTCCCGCATCATAGCGGACGGCTCTTCCAAAAGAAACCGGGATCTGCTGCGCGTGGGCATATCCGCCAATCACTGCTGCCACAAGTGCGGCTGGCACGTAGATACGCATGTCGAAGCCTTTCTGGCCGGTGGATCAGGGGCAGGTTGCCAGTCCTGCTCGCGGGGAGGTTTCCGAGACACGATTGCCAAAACTGTCGTAGCTGTAACATGTGAGAAGACTTTTGCCGTCCGCAGTCACTTGCAAGCTTTTCACAAGAAGCGGGTTTTTACTTCCCTGTCCGCCATACCCGTAGACGGTCACCACTTCGTCTGAGGTGCTCCCGCAGGCAGGTGCCAACATATTGCCATTGAATGTGGAGCGACAGATGATCTCGCGAACGGGAACCGAGACCGGGGAAGAAGCTGGGACGAATGATCCATTAGCAGCCTTCACGTAGGCATACCGGTCCTCATATTCCCAGCGCCGGAGCGGCCGAACGCCGTTAGTGTCGGGCGGCTGAATCTCCGCTGTCATTTGCCCTCGGGCGTTGTAGCGATAGTCCGTGGTCCTGCCGTTTGCGTCCGTTTCGGACGTCGGTTTGTTGCAGGTCAAGACCCCCCAGGCGCACGCACCAAACGTTCTGCTTGTCGATATGGTCGAAGCATTGCCTTTGGAATGAACGATTTCTTGCGTCACGCGACCGTAAGCGTCTCGCACATATTCCGTGTAATTGCCTTCCGGCCACTGCGCCCTGACCAATTTACCATTGTTATCATAATTAAAGCTGGAGGTGTGGGACAACTCATTGCGCGCCGCTCTGACGCCCAGTGCGCCCGCACCATCGGAGTTATAAATTGTAGTGCCGATACCGGACGTAGCCGCGCTGATCTGCCTTATGTCTCCGCTTACTAGGCTGTAGGTGTAGGATGTGGATCTGCCTCCGTCGGTGAACAGGGAAACCCTGCTGTTACTTCCCATCGAACAGAAAGATGATGGATCCTGGTTGGGGTTCTCGCACTGCCAGATGGAGGTGTAGGCATAGCGTCGGCCCGATGAAGGGTCTGCAGTGTCGGACAAGATAAAATCTCCTATACCGTTGGCATTTACCCATGTCATGTTCGCAACGGTGCCGTCAGGCCGGCTCGCAGACCGGGTGACACCGCCTGACCCATATGGAACCTGCGAATAAGTGGTGGTGGGCCAGGACTGCAAAGAACAGCTGTCTGCTGAGGGATCGCAGTATTCGACCGCCATGTTGACAGCTGTCGCGGAAACACGGGTTCCCCACGCAGCGTTGTATGGATCACTGCTCGCGTAGCTGAATTTGATCTGATAACCGGTATTGGTGGTTGCTGACTGCACTCGTGAAACCGTGAGTGTGCCATAGGGGCCGGACACCTGTGCAGTTTTGTAATGGAGATATGTCGTCGCCCCACTCGGATATCTAATAAAGTCGGCGAGCTTGTAGATATTCTCAAAGTCGTATTCGTTTGGCTCGGCCAGGATCGAAATTCCGAAATTCACGACCGCACCATCAAGATGCTGATACATGTCGGGATCGCGGCTATAAAAGTCGCCCGGCGACTTTCCGTAAGTACCGAATGATCCGCCAATTCCGCCAAACGTCGCCGATATCGACCAGACACCGGTCTGAGGGCTGGAGTGCGAGAGGAAGGTGCTGTCGAAAGAGTCTCGGATGACCCCCTCATTTTTCTGCCGACTAAGATGCAATCCCATCTCGCCGTCAGGACCTATGCCGAGTTCGGGAAAAGACCAGGTCTCGTTTCCGTTTCTTGCATCTATTCCGTTCGGATCAACCATCTGCTCCTTGGGCGGGGGGGGCAATTGTGCCAGGGCGAACCCCGCTGACGCAGCCATTCCGGCAACAAGACATAGCGCAAGGCGACTTGTCATAAGACTCACCATTTTTCATCGATATAGGTAATGCGCTTGGGCGCACGGGGCAGCTTCAGTTGAGCGGGATCATTGTAAACCCATTTAGCGGCACCACCACTAATCGCTTCCTCGCACCGGACGCCGCCCCGCTGGTTCAGTTGCTGGCCGCGTCATAGGTGTAAACGGCTGTCGTTCCAGAATTGGGGCGCTCTCACGCGCCGCATTCGTCATGCGGCCAAGCGCGTCATATTCGATTTTCACCTGTTCCTGCGCCCATGCATCAGGCGCGAGTAAGTAGGCGACCGCAATAAGCACAGCCGGACCAACTATTTTCATCAGTATCCCCCCCGTTTTGAACCGTACAACCATCATGCTTTGGCAGCATGGCGAGCGGTTGCCATCTGTCATTAACGCCGAATTGCACACTGGTGAGCAAAGTCAGCCCCCCCCCCTAATGCGAACTAGGCTCGGTTTTCATCCCTGTTGTTCTTTTGATGCCACTCCTTCAGGTGCTGAGCAATAGCCAAAACAACCGTATGTAATCAGTTGTCTGTGTCTTGTTTTTAGTAGGGCCTCCGGATCATCGCATCGCCTGTAAAGCCGTGTGTCCCGTCACTTCTTCAGTCAGCCTTTTTCTGAGTCGCCAAAGTGAGAAAGCGTCGATTCTGGTCGGCTTGAGCCCTACTTTCCCAAGAGCCATGGCAAACCGCGTGTCGACGATCGCCGGGTGTTGAGCGGGATCATTTTCGTCAACCGGAATGGGT
>NZ_FOGE01000069.1 GCF_900111125.1 Sphingobium sp. YR768 | reverse complement strand
CATGGCCATTGGAAAACCACCACTTTCACCGGTGCGCTGCGCCTGACGGGCATGACTGCGCCGATGGTCCTGGACGGTCCCATGACCGGCGAATGCTTCGCTGCCTATGCCCAGCAGGTTCTGGCGCCAACGTTGCATCCTGGTGACATCGTCATCCTCGACAATCTGCCGGCGCATAAGGCAGTGGCTGCTCGTGAAGCCATCGAAGCGGTTGGAGCGAGCATGCTGTTCCTGCCGCCATACAGCCCCGACTTCAACCCAATCGAAAACGCCTTCTCCAAACTCAAGGCTATCCTGCGAAAAGCCGCCGCCCGAACTATCCCGGAGCTATGGCATGCGATGCGTGACGCGTTGCCACGCTTCACTCACGAAGAATGCGCAAACTACTTCACCGCCACCGGATATGAGCCAGAGTGATCGGATTATACTCTAGCCGAGGCCTATCTCTGGTATTGGCTATGTGAGGACGATGTTCACGAGGATGTACGGCAAGGTCGTTTCATCCTGCTGTACTGCCATGATCACGGCTCGCGAGGGCGGTTGTTCCGTAAGCGTGGCCTGAGCACCGCAGTTATGCGGCTTGGGCGACGTCTTGCTCGCTCGGATGCCAGTTCCACGGCATGAGCTCATCCCAGCGAGTAGCGGGCCAGTCGCCAGCGATTTTCTCGATGACATCGGCGATGTAGGCCTGCGGTTCGATGCCGTTGAGCTTGGCGGTCTCGATGACGGAATAGATGGCGGCAGCCCGTTCGCCGCCGGCCTTCGATCCGGCAAAGATCCAGTTCTTGCGGCCGATCGCCACGGGACGGATCGCGCGCTCGGCGATGTTGTTGTCGATCTCGGCAATGCCCTCGTCGATGTAGCGGGTGAGCGCATCCCAGCGCTTGCGGCCATAGCTGAGCGCCTTGGCCATGTTGGACTTGGGCGACAGGCGGCGCAGGGCATCGTCGATGATCGAGCGTAACTCGTTCACCTGAGGCCTGCTTCTGTCCTGCCGATGCCGGCGGCGCTGGTCGGGTGGCTGCCCGCGTATCTCTTCCTCGATCCGGTAGAGAGAGGCGATCCGATCCAGCAGGTTGCTCGTCAACGGCGTCGGGCTGGTGGCGTGGTTCTCGAATATCTTGCGCCGGAAATGCGCCCAGCAGGCGACTTCCTGGATGCGGTTGCTCCTGTAGAGCTTGTCGAAGCCCGCATAGGCATCAGCCTGTAGCAGCCCGGTAAAGTCCTTGAGCTCGCTTTGCGGGTGGACGCCGCTGCGGTCCGCGGTGAAGCGATACCAGGCCAGCGCGGGCGTGGATGCGCCAGCAGCACGATCATCGACGACATAGGCCCAGAGCCTCGCCTGCACCGTCTTGCCCTTGCCGGGCATCAGCATCGGCACGGGCGTGTCATCGACATGGATCTTGCCGGCCTTGATCCCTTCTTCCCGAATGCGACTGACGATCGGGTCAAGCAGATGTGCGGCCTGTGCGGCCCAGCCTGCCAGCGTCGATCGGTCGATATCCAGGCCCTGCGCCGCCATCATCTCGGCCTGGCGATAGAGGGGGAGATGATGATCGAACTTGGCGACGACGACATGGGCGAGCGTAGCGAAACTGGCTTTGCCCCGTGCAATTGCCTTTACGGGCGCCGCGGCCTGCACGACCTGTTCGCAGGATCGGCAGCTATATTTAGGCCGGACGGTGCGGATGACGCGCCATTGCACCGGCGCGACATCGAGCATCTCGTCGCTGTCCTGCCCGAGCGGACGCAGGGCGCCTCCACAGGAAGGACAGGTGCAGGTGCCTGCTTCCGGTTCAATCCGGCGTTCGGCCCGTGGCAGATGCGCCGGCAAAGCGCGGACCGGCGCCGGTCGCTCCCTCTGATCTGCCTGGACCTTGCGGATATCGGCAAGCTCAGCTTCGCCTTCCAACTCCTCAAGGGTGAGTTCGAGCTGTTCGATCTGGAGGAACAGCTTCTCCGAAGACTGGCCAAAGGTGAGCCGCCGGAGCTGGGCCAGTTGGAAGCGCAAGGTATCGATCAGCGTGTCGCGGGCCGCCAGAGCGGCCTCCAACTCGGCGATGCGGGCGTCCTTATCGACGGGGGAAGAGCCTCGATCCGACACCCTTGAATAGTATCAAAGCGGCATCATCGATGCCAGATAAACCCACAGGGATCCGTACTTTTTAGCCTGCCAGCAGCGGTGCGGCTGTCCGCTCCGGGCGTCGCCAGTCAATGCCTTCAAGCAGCATGGAAAGCTGTGCCGAGGTCAGGCCGACCTTGCCCGTCTTCGTCACTGGCCAGACGAACCGGCCACGGTCCATCCGCTTGGAAAACAGGCATAGGCCCTGGCCATCATACCAGAGCAACTTCACCAGATCGCCACGCTTGCCCCGGAAGGCGAACAGCGCTCCGGAATGCGGGCTCTGCTCCAGCACCTGCTGGGCCAGCACCGCCAGACCGTCAAAACCCTTGCGCATGTCGGTGGCGCCACAGGCCAGATAGATCCGGGTGGAAGGTGGCAGCGGGATCATCGCGTGAGAATGGCAATGACCCGTGCCAGGGCCTCGGCATCGACACCGGCGTCCACGGTCAGCTTCACGCCCGAGGGCAGTTCGATCCCGATAGGACCGCCGGGCGCCGACAGTGCCGGAACCGGGGCAGAAAGCTCGACCTCCGCGAAACTGGGCAATGCTGCTGGCCTGGCACCGCCAAGCTCGCCCGACATCGCCTGCCGACGCCAGGTGTAGATCGACCCGCTGCCGATCGCGTGTCGCTTGCAGGCGTCACCAGCCGAACCCTCGGGGTCGAAGGCATCGCGCAAGATCGCCAGCTTCTGCTCCACTGTCCAGCGGCGCCGACCCGCAACGACCTCAATCCGAGTGCTCATACGACCGCTCGTATGAGCACTCATATGAGCGCTCGCTGGTCCACCTTCGATCTCGTTATCCATCGCCGCTCCCTATCCGAGCGGCAATCAGCCCTTCATCCCGCTACCGCGCAAGGCGGCCTCGGCGCCACGCTTACGTTGTTCCCTGAGGACAAACTTAACAATGAAGATGACGCCGTTATGGCTGACCTTATCAAGCGGTTTGATGAAAACGCATATTTGAAAACATATGATGAAAAGGCGCGCCGCGAAGCCCTCAAGGGCCATAAGACACCTTTCATACAAGATGATGTTCTGGAGAGGATGGGGGCCGACAAGGAAGGGTTTCGTTTCTCCTATCGGTTTTTGTCACAACATACACATACCGGACCTATTTCATTTTACAGGCTATTCGAACATGATCGAGGTAAGGGCGTCGAAACCGAGCAGGAGAAATCCTACATGATCTTGGCCATTGAGATTGCATCTGGCGTTCTGAGCGGTGCAATTGACGGCCATTTGAAACTGTTTCCCGAAGCGGAAACCCGAAAGCCCCATCTCACTGATGCCGATGTTATTCGGAACGTCGAACGCAATCAGGGCCGGGCCAAAGGCGACAAACGAGGATAGCTCAGGGAAGTGGTCGCAATCGCCGTTGCGATCATTCCCGCGAATGTGCCTCAGGCCTCCTCAATGAGGGCGGCATTATGCCCGGCCATACCATGTCCCCTTGCCCATGCCGTGCTGCGTAAGATGATTGGCGGCCACTAAAGCCTGCAAATGCTTTTTGGTCGTGTGCCGATTGGCATTGGTCAGTTTGATAATCTGACCAATGGTCAGCCGCCCATGCGCTTTGGCCAATTCAAGAATCTGAATGGACAGATCGGGCAGCGTTTCGATCATGATCCGTTCGCGCTCGATCTTTTGTTGAAGCCGCGCTTTCTGCTGTTGTAGGGCGCGGAGAAAGAAATGAACCCACGGTGCCCAATCGGGCGCATCGCTGCGGATCGTGCCCTGCGTCCGGCGCAGGGCCATGTAATAGCCCTCCTTGCTTTGTTCGACCACGCTTTCAAGGGAGCTATAGGGGACATAGGCGTAGCCGCTGCGAAGCAACAGCAGGGTGGTCAAAACCCGCGACAACCGCCCATTGCCGTCTTGAAACGGATGAATTTCGAGAAAGACCACCACAAAAATGGCTATGGTAAGCAGAGGGTGCAATGACCGTTCGGCCAGCGTGTCATTGTACCACGCTACCAGTTCGGTCATGAGGTGCGGCGTGTCGAACGGCTTCGCCGTTTCAAAAACGATCCCGATTTCCTTGCCGTCCGCATCGAACGCGCTGACATGGTTGGGATTGGTTTGGTAGGAGCCGCGATGCCATGCGTCCTTGGTGCTGTGAACCAGCAGGTCGCGATGCAATTGCTTGAGATGGTTTTCGGTCAGGCTGATGGCGTTGGCGTTAGTGAAAACCAAATCCATCACATCGGCATAGCCCGCCACCTCTTGTTCGTCGCGGGTAGCGAACTGGCGAATTTCCAGATTGGACAGCAGCCGTTCGACTTCCTTGTCCGACAGCTTGCTTCCCTCAATGCGGGTGGAAGAGCCGATGCTTTCGATCGTGGCGACGCGGCGCAAGGCCGATAGGCGTTCCGGGGCGAGAGTTCGCAATGCCGTCCATGCGCCTTTGAACTCATCCAGTTCGGCGATGAGCGAAAGCGTCTCGGTGGTGATGGTCAAGGTGTCGATTCTGAACGACATAGCTATAAATATAGCCATAAATATCCAAAAAGACAATTGTCAGCGAGTCATAACCTTATCCATAAATATCCATATCCTGCGCCGCATGGGCGACTTCGAGCCTCTCTCGGAAAACGAGGTCCGAACCGGAGGGCGGCATTTAATCTCGCTCACCTTGTCGGTGGCGGGATTTTTTCTCGCAACTATTTTATGGGTGTTCTTTCTTCTCGCTTGAAACGGCCCTGTGTCGTGCCATCCTTGTGAGAACGAAAGGAGGTCGGAACATGACTGACGCAAAATCAAAAGGCCGCCCCAAAGGCAGTGAGAAGAACGACGATGCCGCCCTGTCGGCGGTCGCTGACATGATTGTCATCAATGCAGGGCTTCGCCCGACCACGGCCATGCGTTGCTTCAACAAGAAAGCGACGCCTTCGGAACTGCGCCGTTGGCAGGCGAAATGGAAGGAGCGCAAGGAAGGCTATCTGGCCGATGCGCGGCTGCGCGTAGAAACCAAAGCCCGCGAAGAGGTAGAGCGGCGCACGGCGTCTGCGCAGTCCAGCAGGCCGGCAAGGATCGGCCACCTGGCAATGTTGCTCGATACGCCTGCGATGCGTATTGCCCGTGGCCTTGATCTAAGTCCGGCGATGAAGGCTATCGCGGCACACCAGAACAGCCCTTCGATGCGGATCGTGCAGCAGATGGAAAACAGCCATGCGTTTCGAATTGCCCGCGAACTGCAAAATAGTCATGCCGCGCGGCTCATGAAGGAAATGGATCGGTTGACCCGTTTCGGCTTTCGCTGATCGCAAACACGAAGGGCAGTACAGAACCGATCCGCTAAAGCTGATCGCAAGATGTGTGCGGTAATACCGCACCATCTTGGCAAGGGGTCCCGCTGCGCGCCCCCGTTGCATCCCCCCGGCCAGTAACATCATACGGCATCGAGCCTTCTGATGTCATGCACCGTATCGTCGGTGCATCACTCGTGGGGGAGCGTTCCAACTCCCCCTACACCCCCATGAGCAAGGGGCGTGCCTGCCCCTTGAACCCTGCCGTCAGGATTGCACGCCGCTAAGCTGCCTTGCCGCGCCGCGTCCGGTGAATACCGCAGCCCATTGCGCCGATGACACCAGCAGCCGACTCGACGCCTTGATGAGGGACAATTCGGCTGCGGACAGCGGACGGAAGAAAGAGGGCTTTCCGTCCTGCATGATCCTGCCGAACGTCATCACCGCCGTCTTGCTTCCTTTTGCGTTGAACGCGGTGAGTGTCAGCACCGGCGTTTTCGCAAACAGGCGAATGCGTTCCCGTGTTGAGAACGCTTCCGGGTCTGGCGCTCTGAACCCCCGGATTAGAGCAGAATCCGATCACTCTGGCTCATATCCGGTAGCTGTGAAATAGTTTGCGCATTCTTCGTGAGTGAAGCGTGGCAACGCGTCACGTATCGCATGCCATAGCTCCGGGATAGTTCGGGCGGCGGCTTTTCGCAGGATAGCCTTGAGTTTGGAGAAGGCGTTTTCGATTGGGTTGAAGTCGGGGCTGTATGGCGGCAGGAACAGCATGCTCGCTCCAACCGCTTCGATGGCTTCACGGGCAGCGATTGCCTTATGCGCCGGCAGATTGTCGAGGATGACGATGTCACCAGGATGCAACGTTGGCGCCAGAACCTGCTGGGCATAGGCAGCGAAGCATTCGCCGGTCATGGGACCGTCCAGGACCATCGGCGCAGTCATGCCCGTCAGGCGCAGCGCACCGGTGAAAGTGGTGGTTTTCCAATGGCCATG
>NZ_FOGE01000010.1 GCF_900111125.1 Sphingobium sp. YR768 | reverse complement strand
TTGACTGCTCGATATCCACTCGCAAGGCCTCCATCTGCCCCGCGAAATTCACGCCCACCCCAATCCGCACAAGGCCGGGTTCCGTCGGCGCTTACGAAACAAGTTCAGCATGACGATAGAGGCGGGATCAGTTCATATGCCCCTGCCGTTCAGCCTTGCGACAGCCTGTCCCGGCTATGCCTCCATCCATCGCAGGAGACAGGCAGATGATCGGGACCAAGGCACGCTGGATGACCGGAGCGCTGGTAAGCGCGGGGCTGATGCTGGGTAGCGTCGGCACGGCACAGGCGCAGCCCGGTTGGGGCGGTGGCTATGGTGGCCGTGGTGGCTGGGACCATCATCATCGCCATCGCGGCAATGGCTTTGGCTTCGGCGATGCGGTGGGCGTCGCGGCGCTGGTTGGCGCGGTGGCGATCGTTGCCTCCTCGCTGAACAAGGACAAGCAGGCGCAGACCGCCCGCAACGACAGCTATGACGGCGATCAGGATGCGCCGCCGCCCAGCAGCGGCACCGACTATGGCGCCGACGTCCATAGCGCCCCCAGCAGCGACGATGCCGACTTTTCCGATGTCGCCGCCGGGGATGACGCGCTGACCGACGCCTGCGCGCTCGCCGCGCGGGACGAAGCCCAGGGCCAGAGCGGCTATGCCGAAATCCGCCATATGGAAGCGCCCCGCGCCGGACAAAGCGGCACGACCAATATCGATGGCGAAGTGGAAACCCGCGCCAGCTATCGCGCCGCCAGCGGCACCACCCGTCGCTTCACCTGCGCGATGAAGGATGGCCGCGTGGCGCAGGTCTATCTCAGCCGCGACGTGGTGATGCAGTAAAATAATACACCTGAGTCGCTTTGTCCTGTCCCTGCCTCCATTCGTCGGTTAGCATCGCTGGCGAATCAGGAGGTTAGGAGTGGAGGCCTTTCTTTTCGCGCCGGAAAATATCGTCTTCGTGTCGGCGCTTGTGCTGATGCTGCTGATCGGCGCCGTGCAGGCGCTGGGCTTTGCCGGCGATGCCGGTCTGGATCTGGATACGGATGCCGATCTGCTCGGCTGGCTGGGTCTGGGCCGTCTTCCCTTGCTGGCGCTGGTCGCCCTGTTCCTCACCCTGTTCGCCATCATCGGCCTGCTGGGGCAGCAGGCGGCGCATGATATGTTCGGCGGCATGATCACGCCGTGGATCGCCGTCCCCGGCGCGGCGGTCGCCGCCCTGCCCGCCACCGGCGTTGCCGCGCGCATCGTCGCCCCCTTCCTGCCACAGGATCACACCACCGCCATTTCGCTCGACCATCTGGTCGGCAGCCGCGCGACGATCGTCACCGGCCGCGCCACCGGCGGATCGCCCGCCCGTGCGCGGGTCGAGGATCATCATGGTCAGGCCCATTATGTCATGGTCGAGCCCGACAATGGCAATCAGACACTGGAAGAAGGAGAAACCATCCTGCTCGTCCGCCGGGAAGAGCATCTGTTCCGCGCCATTTCCCATGGCGACCATTATCTGCCGAGAATTTAAATCCCCACAAAGTCCAGGAGACAGACATGAACCTGCCTGCCGTCCAGCAAAGCTTTTCCATCCTTCCCTATGTCGTCCTGCCGGGCGTCGGCGTTATCGCCCTGCTCGTCATCGGCGTCATCATAGCCCGCCTCTATAAACGGGCATCGAAGGAAATCGGCTTTGTCCGCACCGGCTTTGGCGGGGAAAAGGTCGTCATGAACGGCGGTGCGCTGGTGCTGCCGATCTTCCATGAGACGATGCCGGTCAACATGAACACCGTGCGCCTGGCGGTGGAGCGCAAGAATAGCGACGCGCTGATCACGCTCGACCGGCTGCGCATCGACGTGAAGGCTGAATTCTATGTCCGCGTCCGTCCCGATGCCCAGTCGATCGCCACCGCCGCGCAGACGCTGGGCATGCGCACGATGAACCCCGAAGCCCTGAAGGAACTGGTCGAAGGCAAGTTCGTCGACGCGCTGCGTTCGGTCGCGGCCGGCATGACCATGAACCAGTTGCACGAACAGCGCGGCGATTTCGTGCAGAAGGTGCAGCAGGTGTCGTCGGTCGATCTCGCCATGAACGGTCTGGAACTGGAGAGCGTTTCGCTCACCGGCCTCGACCAGACGTCGATCGAGCATTTCAACGCCAACAACGCCTTCGATGCCGAGGGTCTGACCAAGCTGACCGAACAGATCGAGCTGCGCAAGAAGACCCGCAACGACATCGAGCAAGATACGCGCGTCCAGATCGAGACGAAGAATCTGGAGGCCGAGCGCCAGTCGATGCTGATTGCGCGCGACACCGAATTCGCCCGGCTGGAGCAGCAGCGAGAAGTGGAAATGCGCCGCGCCGTGCAATCGGCCGAGGTCGCCCGCGAACAGTCGCTGCGCAGCCAGGAGGCCGAGCAGGCCAAGATCGAGGCGAAGAAGCTGGTCGACAGCCAGCAAATCGAGGCTGACCGCGCCGTGCAGCAGGCGAAGATCGCGCAGGCGCAGGCACTCGAACTCGCCCGGCAGGAACAGCAGATCGCAGTGCAGAACAAAAGCCGCGAGGAAAGTCAGGCCAAGGCGCAGGCCGACGAAGCCCGTGCCAAGGCGGTCGCCGCCGAGGAGCAGGTGCAGACATCCCGCGCCACTGAAATCGCCGAGCGCGCCAAGCGCATCGAACTGATCGACGCCTCCCGTGAGGCCGAGCGCGCCGCCATTTCGATCCGGGTCGAGGCGGAGGCCGAGAAGCATGTCGCCGCCGACCGGGCCGAAGCGCTGCGTGTCGCGGCCGAGGGTGAAGCCGAAGCCGCCAAGCTGCGCGCGGAGGCCGACCGGGTCCGCTTCGAAGTGGAAGCGGCCGGCCAGCGCGCGGTCAATGAGGCCGCAAACCTGCTGTCATCCGACCAGATGTCGCTCCAGACCAAGATGGCGTTGCTCAAAGTGCTGCCCGACCTGATCCGCGAGGCCGCCAAACCGATGGAATCCATCGACTCGATCAGGATCGTGCAGGTCGATGGGCTGACTGGCGGTCATGGCGGTGGCGACGGCGCGATCATCGGCGCTGGCGGCGACCAGAATCTGGCCAGCGCCGCCGTCTCCGCTGCCCTGCGCTACCGCGCGCAGGCTCCTGTGATCGACGGGCTGATGAAGGAACTGGGCCTTGATGGCTCCAGCCTCGACACGCTGGTCAAAAGCGCCGTCGATCCGGTGCCGGTCGCCCCGGTGATCGTGGAAAAGATCCTGCCGGAACAGCATAGAGAATAGGGATCGATAGCAAGCTGCCTCTTTCCCGCAGCATGGCCCTGCTCCGGAAGAGAGCAACAGCTTATCCGCCAGACCTACCCATCAGGCGTGGCGCACATCATCACCGCCACGCCCGATCCCGGGTCATTTTTGCCTGATGACCAGCGTCTTTCCGGCATAGCGCGCCGGGGCAATGTTCCGCACCGTCTGTAGCTTGCGTCCCGTGCGGCTCATCCAGGTCACCTCGACCGTCACGGCATCCATCGACTTCAGGCCGAAATGCAGAGGCGCGGCATTTTCCGAATTATAGCCGTCACCGGTCGAAAGCTGGCGCGTGGCCAATATCTTGCCCGCCTTGTCATACAGGCGCACTTCCGCCCCCATGCGGGTGAAGCGGCCCTTCACGTCGAGCAGCGTTACCGACAGGCCGCGCTTTGCCGCCGCCCGATCCAGATCATTATGGAACAGGAAATGCCCGCCCTGGCTGGTGTAGCCCCGCATGACCGACAGGTCGAGCGCGCCGTCCCGGTCATAATCGACCCATTGCACGCCATGATCGCCGACATTCAGCTTCGACGTTTCGGTCAGAACCTGCCGGAACCCCTTGCCGCCTTCATTGTGGAACAGGCTGTCTTTGGGCTGCTGCTGGTCACGCGGGCCATGATAGGAAGTGACATAGAGGTCAAGGAAACCGTCATTGTCATAATCGCCCCATGCGGCGCCCACGGCATGATTGTCGATCTCCACGCCCATTGCCCCGGCGACGTTGGTAAAGCTGCCGTCGCCATTATTATGGTAGAGCGTGTTCACGCCATAATTGGGCACGAACAGGTCGAGAAAGCCGTCATTATCATAGTCGCCAACGGCGCAGCCGACCCCGCCTTCCTCCTTCGTGCGGCCCGGATTGTCCATGCCCAGTGCAGGCGCGACATCGGTAAAGCTGCCGTCGCCATTGTTGCGCCAGAGCGCATCCGTGGCGCCAGACTGATTGGCCAGGAAGACGTCGAGAAAGCCGTCGCGATTGTAATCGAACCAGCAGGCGCCGACCGTGGGCCGGGAGTCCGACACGCCGGTGCCCGCCGAAACCTGGACGAACTTGCCCTTGTCGTTGCGATAAAGGCTGTTCGGGCCGATGCGGTTGGCGGCATAGACGTCCAGATTGCCGTCATTGTCAAAATCGACCCAGCTGGTCTGGCGCGCCGAGCGGTTGGGAATGGTCAGTCCGATTTCGGGCGCGACATTGGTGAATGCCTTACCGCCGTCATTGTGGAAGACCAGGCTCAGTTCACCCGGCATGGTCGCGCCACCCAGCAGGTCGACCCAGCCATCGCCATCATAATCGCCCCAGGCGACGCCGCGCATTTCCGGCCCCGATGTCGGCAGGCCCAGTTGCGGCCCGACATTGACGAACCGGCCATTGTCGTTGCGGTAGAGACGAATGTCGCCGCCCTTGAGCGACACAGCGAGATCGAGATCGCCATCATTGTCGAAATCCGCCCAGCTGTTGGACAGCGATCCGGCAATGGCAAAGTCGCCCGGCTGGACCGAGGTGAAGGCCGGCTCGACCGGCGATGGGGCGTCCTGCGCCGTTGCCGGCTGGCACAGCAGCATCAGCGGCAGGATATGACAAAGCGTCCGGTTCAGCGATGGCATGGGCTTCTTCTTCCCTCTCTTCAGATTTGGCTGATTTTGCGCGTATCGGGCATGCGCAGATAGACGATCAGCGACACGGCGATCATCGCCGTGACATACCAGTAGAAGCCGCCTTCCATCCCCGCCTGCTTCATCCAAAGCGCGGCATATTCGGCCGTGCCGCCGAACAGGGTGTTGGCAAGGGCATAGGGCAAGGCGACACCCAGAGCCCGGATATTGGCCGGGAACAGCTCCGCCTTCACAATGGCATTGATCGACGTGTAGCCAGTGACGATCACCAAACCGGCCAGCACCAGCAGGAAGGCGCCGAAGGAGGATGTGACGCTTTCCAGCGCGGTGAAGATCGCCGTGGTGAACAGCACCCCGCTGACGCCGAAACCGATGAGCAGCGGCTTGCGTCCGATCCGGTCGGACAGCCACCCCGCCATGGGTTGCAGGAGCATGTAGATGAACAGCGCCGACGCCATGATGGCGGTCGCGGTCTGGCGGCCGAACCCAGCGCTGTTGACCAGGAATTTCTGCATATAGGTGCTGTAGGCATAGAAGGCGAGCGTGCCGCCGGCGGTCAACGCCATCACCAACAACACTTCGCGCGGATGGCGGCGGATGAGATTCCATCCGCTTGACTGCGGCTGTTCCTTCACTGCCGCGCTTTCTGCGAACGCTTCGGTTTCCTTGAGGCCCCGGCGAAGGCGATAGACGCCGATGGCCATCACCCCGCCAATGACGAAGGGCACGCGCCAACCCCAGCTTTCCAGTTGATGTTCGGTCAGGAACAGCTGGAGCAGCAGCAGCACGCACAACGCCAGCAACTGCCCTGCGATCAACGTGACATATTGAAAGCTGGAAAAGAAGCCGCGCTGGTCGCTCTGCGCCATTTCCGACAGATAGGTGGCGCTGGCGCCATATTCACCGCCGATCGACAGCCCCTGTATCAGCCGCGCGAACAGCAGCAGCACCGGCGCGGCGACCCCGATCGCACCATAGCTGGGGATGGCCGCGATCATCAGCGATCCGCCCGCCATCATCATCACCGACAGGGTCAGCCCGGCCTTGCGCCCCCGGCGGTCGGCATAGATGCCCATCGCCCAGGCACCGATCGGCCGCATGAGGAAACCGACGGCGAAAATCGCCGCCGCGTTCAGCAACTGCGCCGTGCTGTCGTCCGAGGGGAAGAAGATCGGCGCGAAATAGAGGGTGAAGGCCGAATAGACATACCAGTCATACCATTCGATCATATTGCCGATCGATCCGCCCAGAATCGACCGCAAGCGATCCTGGCGGGATATGGTGGTTTGCCCGGCCGTGCCGGAGGACGGCGATAGTCTGGCTGACGCGAAAGAAGAAAGCTGATCCATCCCCGTTGATACGGGCGGCGGGCGCCATTCTGCTAATCGCCGTTGGCAGAAACCAATATTATCGAATTGTCGCTGCCCGGCACGGCCCGAATGGCAAAGCCGCTTTCCAGCGCATCGACGAAATCCTGCGACCGGTCGAGCCGGAAAGCCCCGCCCACGCGCAGGCTGGCGATTTCCGGATCGCCGATGACCAGCGGCGTCGCGCGGTATCGGTTGAACTCTTCGACCGCCTGCGCCAGCGTATCGCCTTCAAACTCGACCATGCCGTCCTGCCAGGCGATGCGCTGCTTGATCTTGGCGGGTTCCAAATGGGTAACGGCGATGCTGCCGCTACGCACGGCGGCACTACGCCCGCTTTCGATCCGTCGTACGGCGGAATCGCCGTTGCGCACCGCCACGATCCCTTCGATCACCGTCAGTTCGGTCACGTCCGCCCGCAGGCGCACATTGAACATGGTGCCGACCGCGCGCACCAGAGTCCCGTCCGCATTCACGATAAACGGCCGTTTTGCGTCATGCGCCACATCGAAACGCGCTTCGCCCCGCAGCAGCTTGATGGACCGCATATCATCGCGCAGGGCGACCTCGACCGAACTGTTGGTATTGAGGTGGATCAGCGATCCGTCGGCCAGGCGCACCGTGCGGGTTTCGCCCAGCGCCGTGCGATAATGGTCGACCGTGTCGAACAGCCGCAAGGCGACGGTAGAGGCCACGCCGATGGCTGCGGCGGCCGTCGCCAGACCGACGAGCAGACGGCGCCTGCCGATCAGCGGCCTTGCTTCCGCCTGCGCAATGACGGCCTGCGGTGCGGGGGCCTCATCCTGGCTGGCCGGCAGTTCGTTCAGCCGTTCGGCCAGTTCCCATCCGGCCTCTGCCTTGGCAAAGGCGAAGCCATGGGCCGGGTTTTCCGCTACCCAGGCATAGGCCGCGTTCCAGTCATCGGCCGCGTCGCTCGCCCGCGCCTTCAGATACAGGCGCGCCGCTTCGGCCTCGATCGCCTGCATGTCCTGTGCGCTTGTGTAGCGACCAACCAAATCCGGAACCCTCAAACTGACCGATGGCCTGCATTATCTTCACAGCTGCGCGCGTCAAATGCTTGTCTACCGTAAAGACGGATAGCTCCATCTCCTCTGCTATCTCCTTCACGGATTTTCCATGAACCCGGCGCATTATGAAGGCCCGGCGACATTGCTGCGGCAATGTGTCGAGAATAGCCTGAAGATGACGCAACTCGTCGCGCGCCTGTAAGGCTTCTTCGGTCGAATTGTCGACCTGAAGCATGTCGAGTTCGGCGACAAGTTCCAGCGAAACGATCTTTTCCCGCCGCGCTTCATCGATCAGCAGGTTACGGGCAATCTGGAAGAGAAATGCCTTGCCGCTATGCGTGCGGTGAATGTCACCGTTCGCATAAGCGCGGGTCATGCATTCGGCCACCAGATCGTCCACATCATGGCTGCGCGACACGATGCGGCGCAAGCGCGATCGCAATGCCCCTTCATGCGGCAGGATCGCCTGCTTGAACCAATCCAGCCTTGCCCTGATCGATTCCATGTTCACGCTGTTCCCCTGTTTTCTCATCTCTCCTGTTTCGCCTTCATCCCCGTGACGGTGAAACAGGATGCCCCGATAGCCGCAGCGCCGGGGTCACAAAAATGAGATATTTTTAAGCGTCGTTAGCAGAAACGCGATCCGCCTCCGTATCCACCACTGAGATTTCAAATATTTCACGGGGGGTAATAGATGCGGAATTTTCGTAACCTGTCCTTGTGCGCGACGGCGGCGATCGTCGCCCTCGCCACCCAGTCTTCCGCCAGCGCGGCCGAACCGGCAAAATTCAAGATTCCGGCCCAGTCGATGCAGACGGCGCTGACATTGTTTGCGCGCCAGTCCGGCGTCCAGTTGCTCTTCCCCTATGATCAGGTCGCGGGGCTGCATGCGCAATCCGTCAACGGCAAGATGACGCCAGACGTCGCCTTGCAGCGGCTGATCGCCGGATCAGGCCTGAAGGTCACGCTGAACAGCAAGGACGTCATCGCATTGTCGCTCAGCAATCCGGCGCAAAAGGCACGTGGCGTGGAAGTCGCCAGCCTTGGTGTCACCGGCCTGCCCTTTGCGGCGCAGGCGAGCAGCGCGGCGCTCTCTCCGCAAGCCAGTCTGGCCGATGAGCCTGCCGCCCCCGCCATCGTCGTCACCGGGTCGCGCGGTCAGGCGCGCACCGTGACCGACAGCCCCACTCCGATCGACGTGATTTCGGGCGAAGACCTGACCCGCACCGGCAAGGCAGGCGTGTTTCAGGCGCTCAATACGCTGGTCCCTTCCTTCAACCTGCCGGTGCGCGCGGGTGGCGCGACCTCAACGGTGATCGCGACCGGCGGCCTGCGCGGCCTCAACCCCGATCAGGCGCTGATCCTGGTCAACGGCAAGCGTCGGCACAAGACGTCGCTGATCAACGCCGTGTCGTCCCTCTATAATGGTTCGGTCCCGGCCGACCTCGACATGATCCCGACCTCCGCCGTCGACCATATCGAAGTGCTGCGCGACGGCGCCGCCGCCCAATATGGGTCGGACGCCATCGCCGGGGTCATCAACATCATCCTGAAGGACGATGCGAAGGGCGGATCAGCCAATTTCACCGCCGGCCAGAATTTCGACCGGTCGGACGGCGAACTCTATCAGGCGGACCTGAATGTCGGCATGAAGCTGGGCGACAATGGCTTCGCCAATTTCTCGCTGAACCTCAAGAAACAGGCAATGTCGAACCGGGCGCTGCCGCTGGCCGACTGTTCGGTGACGGCGACCACGACCTGCCTCTATCCGCTGGTGAATGGTGCGCTCGATCCGCGCGATGCGGCCGCTGTCGGTACGGAACGGATCGTCACCACCAGCTATGGCGTCATGCCCTCGCGCAGCATCAACACCGCGCTCAACGCCGGTTATGATCTGGGCGGCGTGCAGCTCTATGCCTTTGGCACCTACAGCCAGCGCCGTTCGGACCTGTGGTACAGCTATCGCTATCCCAAGGACATCAACAATGTCATGGGCATCTATCCGACCGGCTATCGCCCGCATGTCATGATCGACGAAGAGGATTTCGAACTCACCGTCGGCGCCAAGGGCGAACTGTCCGGATGGGACTGGGACTTCTCGACCGGCTATGGCCGCAACCGGGCCCGACAATCGTCGGAAGGCACGCTCAATCCCTCGATGGGGACGCTCAGCCCGACCGAATTCTATATCGGTACACTCAAGTCGTCGGAATTCGTCACATCGCTCGACATCACGCGCGGCTATGACGTCGGCGGCGGCAATCTTCAGGTGTCGGCCGGCGCCCAGCATCGGCATGAACGCTACCAGACCTTTGCCGGCGACGAAGCCAGCTATCTGGTCGGCGACTATATCGTGTCGGGCATGACGCCCGGTGCGCAAAGCTCGGCAGGTTTCCAGCCGGAAGACGCCGCCTATATGTCGCGCGACAATCTGTCCGTCTATGCCGATGTGGCGTGGGACCCGACCAAGGATATCACGATCGGCGCGGCCGCCCGGTTCGAACATTATGACGATGGCAGCGGCAATACGCTGATCTGGAAAGTGAACGGCCGTTACGCCGCGACCGACTGGATCGCCTTCCGCGCGGCGGCCAACACCGGTTTCCGGGCCCCCGCCGTGGCCCAGCAAATCTATACCCAGACGACCAACCAGTTCCGCACGGTCAACGGCGTTCCCAACCAGCTGCTCCAGATCAAGACGCTGGCGGTCGATGATCCTGCCGCCATCGCGCTGGGGGCCAAGCCGCTCCAGCCCGAAACATCCTTCAACATCTCGGCGGGCGTGGTGCTGACGCCGCTGCCTAATTTCAGCCTGACGATCGACGCCTATCAGATCGACGTGGATGATCGCATCACCATCACCAGCACGCTGACCGGTACGGCCATCTCCAACATCCTGATCGCCAGCGGCATCCCGGCATCGGAAGCCAATACGCTGACGGCGCAATATTATACCAACGCCATCGATACCCGCACCCGCGGCATCGATGTCGTCGCCTCCTACCGGCACGACCTGTTCGATGCAGTGAAGATGCAATGGAACCTTGGCTTCAACTATAACCGGACCAAGATCACCCATATCATCGACAACCCGGCCGAACTGGCATCGACCGGCTATGTCCTGTTCGACCGCGCGCGCCAGAGCAACATGACCAACAATCTGCCGCGCACCAAGCTGTCGATCAGCAATCTTGCCACGATGGGCGACTTCACCCTGTCGTCCCGCCTGACCCGTTTCGGCGGTTTCAAATCCTATCAGAATGGCGTGACCAGCAATGGCGTAACCACCTATCCCAACGACCGCAGCTATGGCGCCAAGTGGATCACGGACCTGGAGGGAAGCTGGCAGGTGACGCCGATGATCAACATCGCGATCGGCGCCAACAATATCTTCAACGTCTATCCTGACAAGAACCGCGCCAGCGACGTCAGCGCCACGCTGGGTCAGGGCTTATACGCCGGCACGTCGCCGATCGGCTTCACCGGCGGCTTTTATTATGCCCGTGTCGGGCTGACCTTCTGATCGATCGGCAGGAATGCGCCGTCCCGGCTTGGGACGGCGCATCGTCTTTCCTAATCCTCGCCGAAATGCACCCGATTGGCCTTGATCACCGCCTGCGTGCGGCTGAGGACGCCCAGCTTCTGGAGGATCGCAGAGACATGCGCCTTGATCGTCGTCATCGACACGTTGAGGTCGTGGGCGATCTGCTTGTTGAGGCGACCGTTGACGAGATGGCCCAGCACCGTCTTCTGCTGTGGCGTCAGGCTGTCGATGCGGCGGGCGATATCATCTTCCTCGGCTGAGGGCGCCGCCCCCTCCCCCATGGTTTCGGGCAGGTAGATTTCGCCCGACACGACCCGGTGCAGGGCGTCGACGATCGCGCTGCGCTTGAGCGATTTGGGGATGAAGCCAGCCGCGCCGGCGGCCAGCGCCTCCTGCACGATGGCGCGGTCGAACGCGCCGGACACCATCACCACCGGCAGGATCGGAAACCGATCGCGCAGCAGCTTCAGGCCATCGAGACGGCGGACGTCGGGAATATTGAGGTCGAGCAGGATCAGGTCGAAATTATCCTGCTTTTCCAGCGTCGCGACGGCCTCATCCAGACCCGCCGCCTCGAAAATCTCGATATTGTCGAAACTGATCGCGATCACGCTGCGCAATCCATCCCGCACCAGCGGATGATCATCAATGATCAGCACCCGCTCCATGATCGCGTCCCCGCCCATATAATGTCCCATATCCTGCCCCTGCACATGATGATCGGACACATCATGGGACGTGGCAAGCCGCATTGCGCCGGGCGGGATGGCCGGAGCGGATTGCGCATAGTGTCCACGTCCCATGACGATCATTGTCCTGATCCTTTCTACTTAGGCAGCTTGAACACCCAGAGGGCGCCGCCCTGGTTGATATCCTTGAACGACTTGGCGACTTCGCCGCCCCATAGCGGCACCGCGCCGCCCCAGCCGGACATCACCGCCACATATTGTTCGCCATCCTGTTCCCAGGTGACGGGCGAACCCACCACGCCGGAGCCGGTCTGGAATTTCCACAATTCCTGTCCGGTCTTGGCGTCGAAGGCCTTCAGATAGCCTTCGGGCGTACCGGTGAAGACGAGGTTGCCGCCCGTGGTCAGAACGCCGCCCCACAAGGGCGCCTTGTTCTTATATTCCCACATGATCTTGCCGGTCTTGGGGTCCATGGCGCGCAGCGCGCCGATATGGTCCTCCGCGATCGACTTGATGGTGAAGCCTGCGCCCAGATAGGCCGCGCCCTTCTTGTAGGCGATCGGTTCGTTCCAGATGTCCATGCCCCAGTCGTTGGACGGGATGTAGAACAGGCCGGTATCCTGGCTATAGGCCATGGGCATCCAGTTCTTGCCGCCCAGGAAGGAGGGCGAGGCGAAGACCGGCTTGCCCTTGCCTTCGCCGGGGGCTGGCGGACGACCTTCGGGGATATAGTTGGGCTTGCCGGCCTTGTTGAAGCCGTTCGCCCAGGTCGTCTGCATCACAAACTTGTTGGCGCTGATGAACTTGCCGTTGGTGCGATCCAGCACGAAGAAATAGCCGTTGCGGTCAGCCTTCGCGCCCAGCTTCATCGGCTTGCCGTTGATCGTGGCGTCGAACGGAATGAATTCATTCACCCCGTCGAAATCCCAGCCGTCATGCGGCGTGGTCTGGAAATGCCATTTGATGACGCCGGTGTCAGGGTCGATCGCCAGCGTGGAGGCGGTGTAGAGATTGTCGCCGGGGCGCAGATGGCTGTTCCAGGGCGCCGGGTTGCCGGTGCCGAAGAAGAGCAGGTTGGTTTCCGGGTCATAGGTGCCGCCCAGCCAGGTCGCGCCGCCACCGCTCTTCCACAGGTCGCCGGTCCAGGTCGCGTTGAGCTTGCCGGTGATGCCGTTATCCTTGCCCTTGAGCGTGCCCATATGGCCTTCGATCACGGGGCGATGCCAGATCAGCTCGCCGGTGTTCACATCGCGGGCTTCAACAGCCCCCACGACGCCGAATTCGCCGCCCGAATTGCCGGTGATGACCATGCCCTTGACGATCAGGGGCGCGGCGGTGGCGCTATAGCCTTCCTTATAATCGGCGATCTGCTTGTTCCAGATCACCTTGCCGGTGTTGCGGTTGAGCGCCACAAGCCGCGCGTCCAGCGTCGCGAAGATGATCTTGTCGCCATAGATGGCCGCGCCGCGATTGACGACGTCGCAGCAGGGCATGATGCCATCGGGCAGGCGGGCGTCATATTGCCATTTTTCCTCGCCGGTGCGCGCGTCGAAGGCGAAGACGCGCGAATAGCTGCCCGTCACATAGATGGTGCCGTCATAGACGATCGGCTGGGCTTCCTGCCCGCGCTGCTTCTCGCCGCCCAGCGAAGCGGCGAAAGCCGGGACCAGCTTCGACACGTTGCTCGTATCGATCGCCTTCAGCGTGCTGAAGCGGTGCGCCTGCGGCCCCATGCCATAGGTCAGCACGTCGCCGGTCGAGGCCGCGTCGTTCATCAGATCCGCGTCCGTCGGCCCCTGCGGAGCCTGCGCAATCAACGGCGCCGCAGCGACCGCCAGCGACAGTGCGGCAGCGCCCGACAGCGCCCGCATCATCGGTCCTTTCATAACCATCCTCCCTATTGAAACGGGCGCTCTACGCCCCCCGTTTGTGTGCAGACTATGCCGCCCCGACAAAGCGGCAATTGGACCTTGGGTCGGCCCTTCACCCCGCCGCGTTCGCCGGCGTCCAGGTGACGCCATAGCGATCGAACAGCGCCTTCATTTCGCCACTCGTGCCCATGGCGGTGACGATTTCCTCCACCGCGTCGCCCAGCGTGCGGCTATTCTCCTTGACCGCCATGCCGATGTCCCAGCCGGGCGAAGCGAAGGCGGGCAGTGGCCCCTTGCGCAGTGCCAGCGGCTTGCCGCCGGACCGGTGAGCGCCCTCCTCGATCTGGGCGCGGCTCGCCAGAACGGCATCGGCCTGCCCCGCCATCGCCGCGGCGACGGCATCCGACCCGGTCGGATAATGGGTGACATCCTTGGCCAGCACGCCGCCGAAGCTGCCGATCAGGTAAAAGTCGGGAATGGAGTCCAGCTCGACCGCCAGCTTGCGGCCCTTCCATTCGGTCGGCATCGCTTCCACCGCCATGCCGCCACTACCGGCCAGACCGAAGCTCTCGCGATAATATGGCGCGATGATCGCCACCTGATCGTTGCGCGCGGCGAAGACCCGGTCGAACGGAACATGCAACATGATGTCGCCGGGCGTGAAGCCGAGCAGCCCGCCCTTCCACACGCCGTTGCGCAGATCATCGTCGGCGCTTTCGTCCGCCACCAGCTGGGCTACATCCGCGCGCACGCCCAGTTTGGTCGCGATCGCCTGCGCCAGATCGGCGTCGAGGCCGACCAGCTTGCCGCCCTCCTCCCAGGACCATGGGCGATTATTCTGATAGACGACCACCCGGATGGTGCCGAGCGCCTTGACCTTGGCGAGCGGTGCGGCGCTGAGGCCGCCGGGCATCAGCCCGAGCGCCAGCGCCGCCCCCGCCCCGCCGATCAGCCTCCGCCGCGAGAGCATGGCGATCAGCCTTCGTGCTTGGTTTCGAGCCAGGCGCGAATCGCCCAGCCGGCCTTCTGGCCCAATACGTCGCCGAAGGGCGGCATATAGACCTTGCCATCATGGCTGGAGCCATGACGGAAGCGTTCGGCAAACCACTGATCGCCCGATTCGCCTGCTTCGAGGTAGCGCAGATCGGGGGCGATGCCGCCGCTCTCCGCGTCCAGCCCGTGGCAGCGCGCGCAATTCTGGCCATAGGCCGACTGGCCGATCTCGATCGCCTTGGCATTGCCGCTATAGGGATTTTTCTCCAGCCAGGCCTCGCCGATATCCGGCAGCGCGGACGTATCCACCGCCTGCGGCGTCACGTCGCCATGCGCCATCAATGCACTTGTCGCGGTCATGCCCAGAGCAGCCATGGCACCCAGCAACGCGACCCTTCCCACATTCATCATTATATCCTCACCCGGTCGGTTTTCCCCTGATGAGCCCGAGTGTAGGCAAGGGCGGGCCGCGCCCCCATTGGCCATTGGTACAATCCCGTAGAGACAGGGCTGCGGATAGACCCTTGGGGCAAGAATGAGGGCATGGAGAGGAAGAGAATGAAATGCATCGTCATCGCGGGGTTGATGCTGCTGCCCGCTGCGGCTCAGGCCGAAACCCTCTATGTCTCCAATGAGCGGGGCGACAGCGTCAGCGTGATCGACGCGACAGCGGGCGCGGTGAACGCGACATGGAAGGTCGGCGGTCGGCCGCGCGGCATCACCGTGTCGAAGGATGGGCGCTATATCTATCTGTGCGCCAGCCTGGACCATGCGGTGCAGGTGATCGACCGGGCGACCGGCGCGGTCGTGGCGGAACTGCCGTCGGGCCAGGACCCGGAGCAATTCTTCCTGTCGCGCGACGGCAAGACCCTGTTCGTCGCCAATGAGGATGATTCGGCGCTGACCGCAATCGATCTGGCCAGCCGGAGCGTCGCCTTCCAGGTCGATGTCGGCGGCGAGCCGGAGGGGGTGGCGCAAAGCCCGGACGGCAAATGGGTGGTCGTCACGTCCGAGGAAGATAATGTCGTCAACTGGATCGATGTCGGGGCCAAAGCGATGGTCGCCGAAACGCCGGTCGACCTGCGCCCGCGCCATGTGGAATTTACCGCCGATGGCGCGCAGCTATGGGTCGCGGCGGAAGTGGGCGGCACGGTGCAGATTGTCGACACCGCCACCCGGCAGGTCAGCGACACGCTGCACTTCGCCATAACCGGCATCCCCGATCATCGCATCCTGCCCTGCGGCATCCGCTTTACCCCCGACGGCAAGACGGCGGTGATCGCGCTGGGCCGGGCCGATCATGTCGCCATCGTCGATGTCGCGACGCGCAAGGTGCGGGCCTATGTGCCCGTGGGCAAGCGCGTGTGGCATGTCGCGATCAGCGCGGATGGCGCCCGCGCCTACAGCGCCAATGGCCTTTCGGACAATGTGTCCGTGATCGATCTGGCCAAGGCGCAGGTCACAGGCACCATCGCGGTCGGCGCAGCACCGTGGGGAATCGTCGCCGCGCCCTGATGTCCCGCCTGTCCGAAGGGACGAGAACCTAAGTTCAATTTCTTGGGTCCCCCTTCCGCCGCACTCTCCGCCCCAGCCGGAGAGAACACGGCGTGAAGACAGGGAGGATGATATGAAGGGGACGTTGCGCCTGATGAGCGCGGCTGGAGCGCTGATGCTCGCCGCCACCGCAGCGCCGGCCATGGCCGGCACCACTGCGGATCTGCTGAAGCGGCTGCACGAAAAGGGCATCCTGACCGACGATGAATATCAGGAACTGGTGAAGGGGCAGGCTACCGAAACGGCGCAGGCCGCCGCCGCACCCGCCCCGGCCGTAACGCCCGATGCATCGGGCGGCGCGGGCTATGTGCGGATGACAGAAAGCGGCGTGGGGCTTCAGGTCGGCGACGTGACGCTGAAATTCTCCGGCTCCGTCAACGGTTTCTATGTGCATGACAATGGCGATGCGCCCAGCGCGACCAATGCGGTGACGGGCGGCGTCGCGACCGTGGGCGGCAGCACCTCGGCCGTGCGCAACGGCCTGCTCCCCGGTTTCCTGAAGGTGGAGGCAACCACGACGCAGGGCGGCTGGGACGTGGGCGCGCATTTCGGCATGTATCCCGGCATCAACAGCGTCAGCTATTCGGGTGGCGGCGCGAACAGCGGCGGCAATCCCCGCGCGCTCCAGACCAGCGGCATCGATTTCCGCCAGACCTATCTGACGTTCGGCCGGGCCGGTTTCGGCGAGGTGAAGATCGGCCGCGACATCGGCCTGTTCCAGTCCGAAGCGATCCTGAACGATATCACCCTGCTGTCGTCGGGCACCCCGGCCGGCAATGTCGCCCCGTCCAACACCACATTGGGGCGGATCGGCACCGGCTATATCTACACCGATTTCCAGCCGCAGATCACCTATACCACGCCCAGCTTCAGCGGCTTTACCGCCAGCATCGGCATTTTCGAACCGCTCTCTTCGCTAACCGGCCCGGCCGAAACCAACAAGCAGCCCGGTTTCCAGGCCAAGTTCATCTATGACGGCAAATTCGGCGACGTCGCGACCCGCCTCTGGCTGTCGGGCACCACGCAGAAGCATAATGTCGACCTGGGCCCCGACTATACCGGCTGGGGCTGGGATGCGGGCGCGAAGGTCACTTTCGGCCCGGTCACGGTGGTCGGCACCTATTATGATGCGTCAGGGCTGGGCACGACCGCGCTCAACCTGTTCGACACCGATGGGCTGGGCAACAAGCGCGACAGCCATGGCTTCTATCTTCAGGGACTGGCGACCTTCGGCAAGATTTCGGTCGGCGGCAGCTATGGCGAGAGCAATCTCGACTATGCCAATGCCGCCGATGCGCTGGCCAACCCGACGCTGGTGGACAAGAATAGCAGCTGGGTCGGGCAGGTCCGCTATGGCCTCAATAGCTGGGTCACGCTGCTGGCCGAATATGTGAATACGAAGTCGGAAGCGCATAACGGCAACAAGGCAACGTCGGACGCCGTCGCGGCAGGCGCAATTCTCTTCTTCTGACCGAAGGACCAATGTCACGAAGCGGGGGCCGCATCCTAGAAGGGATGCGGCCCTTTTTTGATCAAGGCTTGAAAAACAAGCATAGGGGCGCGAGGGGATCGCTATGAAAAATTTCGTGCTGCCTGCCATTTTGCTGACCGTTCCGACCGCCGCGCTAGCGCAGGCGCCCGATGAGGCCGCCGGGGACGCATCCGCCATCATCGTGACGGGCGCTGGGCTGGATCTGCCGCCCGGCACGCCAGCCTATGGATCGGTGGTGATCGACCGGCAGCGCCTGCTGGACAGCGCGTCGGACCGGATCGAAAGCGTGTTGGGGGA
This sequence comes from Sphingobium sp. YR768, assembly GCF_900111125.1. GTDB lineage: Bacteria > Pseudomonadota > Alphaproteobacteria > Sphingomonadales > Sphingomonadaceae > Sphingobium. The sequence continues at coordinate 142,688 of NZ_FOGE01000010.1, read as the reverse complement.
CGTCGCCGGGTTCCAGCAGTTCCGCCGATCGGACAGCCGTTCGTCCAACCCCTCCAATCAGGGCGCGACGCTGCGGGCGCTGGGCGGCAATGCGTCCAGCCGGACACTGATGCTGCTGGACGGCGTGCCCGTCGCCGATCCCTTTTTCGGCTATATTCCCTTCAGCGCGCTGGCCCCGGAACGCCTGTCGGTGGTCCGGGTGACGCGCGGCGGCGGCATCGGCGCCTTTGGCGCGGGCGCGGTGGCCGGCACGATCGAAATGGCCAGCGCGACGCGCGACCAGTTGCCCGATTTTACCGCCAGCGCCTTCTACGGCAGCCGCGATTCGACCGAGCTGTCCGCTGGACTGACCCAGGATCTGGGCGGCGGCTATGTCTCGCTGTCGGGCCGCTGGGACCGGGGCGATGGCTTCCAGACCACGCCGAAGGACCAGCGTGTCTCTGCCACCGTGCCCGCCGCCTATGATGGCTGGTCGACCAATTTGCGGGCCGTAGCGCCCCTGTCCGCTCGCTCGGAACTGCAATTTCGCGCGACCCTGTTCGAGGATAATCGCACCCTGCGTTTCAAGGGCGCGGACAGCATGAGCCAGGGGCAGGATGCCAGCATCCGCTATATCGATCGCGGACCGTGGCAGGTGGACGCGCTGGCCTATATCCAGGCGCGCAACTTCTCCAATATCGTGATGTCCTCCTCCACTTTCCGCAAGTCGCTGGACCAGCGCAACACGCCCTCCACCGGCATCGGCGGCAAGATCGAGATACGGCCGCCCGTGGGAGACGCCCATATGCTGCGGCTGGGCGTGGATACGCGCTTTGCCACCGGCGACATGTATGAGGATGCCTATAACGCCAATGTCGCCGCCAATCCGCGCACCTTCCTGCGCCATGCCGGCGGCGATCAGTGGACGCGCGGCATCTTCATCGAGGATGACTGGACGCTCGGCGATCTGGTGCTGACCGGCGGCGCACGCGCCGATCGCTGGTCGATCACCAACGGCTTCTATCATCAGGTCAGCGCCTCCACCGGCGCAGCGACCGGCAGCGACTATGCCGACCGGTCGGGCTGGGAGACGTCCGGCCGGATCGGCGCGCTCTATCATGTGGCTGATGCGGTGGCGCTGCGGGCATCGGCCTATAGCGGTTTCCGCCTGCCGACCCTGAACGAACTCTATCGCCCCTTCGTGGTCTTCCCGATCACGACGCAGGCCAATGCCGCGCTCAATCCGGAAAAGCTGAAGGGTGCGGAAGCGGGCATCGACCTGACCCCGGCCAAGGGGATCACCCTGTCGGCCACAGCCTTCTACAACCGGCTGGACGACGCGATCGCCAATGTGACGATCGCCACCAACACGCGCCAGCGGCAGAATGTCGACCGGATCGTCGCCAAGGGCGTGGAACTGACCGCCGCCGCAAAGCTGGGCGATATCAACCTGTCGGCCTCCTACGCCTATAGCCACAGCCGCGTGCATGCGCCGGGCGCCGCCTTCGACGGCTTCACCCCGGCCCAGACACCGCGCCATGCCGCCAGCGCCACGGTCGCCTACAGCCCCGCCTCCGGCCCGTCGCTGTCGACCACGCTGCGCTATGTCGCCAAACAATATGAGGACGACCTGCAAAGCGACGTCCTGCCCGACGCACTGACGGTGGACGCCATCGCCCGCCTGCCGGTCGGCCATGGGATCAACCTGGTGGCGCGCGGCGAAAATCTGTTCGACAAGGCGGTGGTCACCCGCAATTCGGGCGGATCAATCGATCTGGGCACGCCGCGTACACTGTGGATCGGCGTCACATTCGGGGGGTAAGGAAGGGCTGTTGATCGCGGCTGGGCTGACGCAGGATCGCCGCGCCCAGGATCAGCATGACGATCAGCAGCAGCCCCTGCGCGGCGAGGAAGGGCGGCTCCTTGCCGGTCGGTGCGAAGGCGTTGAGCGCCGGCACCTTCAGGAAGCTCTGCACCACCAGAACGAACAGGTTCATCCACAGGGCGGCGGTGGCGCTCACTGCATAGACGGCGCGCGCCCGTCCGCGCAGCTTGAGCCCATAGAGCGCGACGAAGGCAAGGATCAGCACCAGCGTCGAGATTATCCCCACCCCGATCGCGGGCGTGAAGCCGCGAAAGGGAAAGAGGAAGCCGGTCAGGCTGGTGAGCAGGGTGGTGACGAGGAAGATCGCCTGCGTGCGCGGCAGGAAATGCCCCCGCGCCTGCGCCGGCAGCGCGATGAGGCCGCTAACGATGCCGACCAGACTGATCGCGACATGCAGCGCGATGAAGACGGGAATGGAAAGACCGAGGATCATGATGCTTCTCCTTGGAAAGCTCTCTCAATTCCGTTCGCCCTGAGCCTGTCGAAGGGCCTCTTTTCTTTAGGAAAGGAGGGGGCTTCGACAGGCTCAGGGCGAACAGTGTTGCTATTCAAGCCCGATAGCGGGCCGCCGCGTCTTTCAGCGACAGATTGGGCCGCAAGGCCGCCCGCGCCGCCAGATAGGCGTCGAGGTCGGCATTGTCGGGCAGCGCGGGAATCGTGATCGGCTCGCCCATGTCCAGCCCAGCCAGCGCCGCGTCGACCATCACCTCGACATCCATCACCATGGCGGCGGGGATGTTGGCGATCTGCTCTGCGGTCCAGATGGCGGTACGGGTGATGCCGGGCAGCACCGCCTGCACCTTCACCCCCTTGGCGCCCAGTTCGACCTGCAACGCTTCGGTAAAGGCCAGCACATAGGCCTTGCTCGCCGGATAGACCGCGGTGAAGCCATCGGGCATCAGCGCCGTGACCGACGTGATGTTGATCAGCGTCCCCGCCCCCTTCGCCGCAAAGCGGGGCGCGACAGCGCGGGACAACCGCGTCACCGCCAGGATGTTGAGGTCGATAAGGCCGGTCAGATAGGCCGGGTCCGTCTGGGTAAAGGCCTGTTCGCCGGCGATCCCGGCATTGTTGATCAGGCCGGTGATGGCGTCATCATCGCGCAGCCGCGCCTCGATCCGGGCGAGATCGTCGGCTTTCGACAGGTCGGCCGCGATCACCTCGACGGCGACTCCGGTTTCGCGCAGGCTGGCGGCCAGCGCCTCCAGTCTCTCGGCCCGCCGGGCGACGAGGATAAGATTGGCGCCGCGCTTCGCAAAACGATCGGCATAGACCGCGCCGATACCGTCCGACGCGCCGGTGATGAGAATGGTGTCTTTGGTCATGGGATGTCTCCAGTTATAGAGCAATTTTGATCCCGTTCGCCCTGAGCGAAGTCGAAGCCCTCTGCTGAGCGAAGCGAAGCAGCCTCCCTTCGGTCGGCCGAGCCCTTCGACTTCGCTCAGGGCGAACGGAACTTTGTTGTCAGCCGTTGATGAAATCGAGCAGGTCGGCGTTGAACCGGTCCTGATGAGTCTGCGTCAGCCCATGGTCGGCGCCTTCATACACGATCAGCACCGCATCCGTAACGATCTTCACCGTGGAGAGGGCGGCCGCGCCGATCGGCACGATCTGGTCGTCATCGCCATGCAGGACGAGCGTTGGCACATCGACCTTCGCCAGATCGGCATGGAAATCGCTTTCCGAAAAAGCGCGGATCGAGTCGAGCTGGCCCTTGAGGCCACCCATCATCCCCTGCCGCCAGAATTCGTCGCGGATACCTTCGGAGATCACCGCGCCTTCCCGGTTGTAGCCATAGAAGGGGATCGTCAGATCCTTGAAGAACTGGCTGCGATTGTCGAACGTCCCCTTGCGGATGCCATCGAACACCTCGATCGGCAGCCCGCCCGGATTGGCCTCCGTCTTCAGCATCAGCGGCGGCACCGCGCCGATCAGCGCCAGCTTGGCGACCCGGCTGGTGCCATGGCGGCCGATATAGCGGGTGACTTCGCCACCGCCGGTCGAATGGCCGACCAGCACCACATCCTTCAGGTCCAGCGCTGCGATCAGGTCGGCCAGATCGTCGGCATATTGGTCCATATTATTATTGTCCCACACCTGATCCGACCGGCCATGGCTGCGGCGGTCATGGGCGATGGTGCGGAAGCCTTGTTGGGCGAAGAAGACCATCTGCGCGTCCCAGGCGTCGGCCGACAGCGGCCAGCCATGGGAGAAGATGATCGGCTGACCATCGCGCGGCCCCCAATCCTTGTAGAAGATGCGGGTGCCGTCCTTGGTGGTGATGAAATTGCTCATGATGAAAGTCCCTTTCCGTCTCTGGAAGAGCGTCTCTCACGCCCTGTGCTTGCAGAATTAGGGGGAATCGCGGAGGATCGGGATTGGCGGTTCCGACATTAAGCGGGCCGATTCCGACATCGGAGCGTTCACATGCCCCCAGCCCCTCTGCCGAAAGCCGAAATCGGCATTCTCCTCTATCCCCGTTGCCAATTGTCGATGGCCTATGGGCTGACGGACATGATCGCGATCGCCGGGCAATTTTCGATCGACCATGGCGGCCAGACCCTGCGCGTCAGTCGTTGGGAGCATCAGCCCGATGGCGGTTTCGCCCGCAGCCATGACACGCACCCGGAACTGGGCGACGCCACCCGCCCGGAAATCTGGCTGGTGCCCGGTCGCCTGACCGGCGTGCCCGATGCACAGGAGGCCGCGCCCTATGCCCGCTGGCTGGTGGACCGCCATGCCCAGGGCGCCACCCTCGCCTCCAATTGCGGCGGCGCCTTCCTGCTGGCGGCGACAGGCCTGCTTTCCGGCCGGCCCGCCACCACCCACTGGTGGTTCGCCGACCAGTTCCGCACCCGCTTTCCCGATGTGAAACTGGATTGCGACCGCATCGTCATCGATGATGGCGACATCATCACCGCCGGCGGCCTGATGGCCTGGACCGACCTGGGCCTGCGGCTGGTCGACCGGTTGCTGGGGCCGACAGTGATGCTCGACACCGCCAAATTCCTGCTGATCGACAGCGCCGGGCGCGAACAGAAGCATTTCGCCCGCTTCATGCCGCGCCTGACCCATGGGGACGAAGCGATATTGAAGGTGCAGCACTGGCTCGCCGCGCGGGAAGCGAAGGCGATCAGCGTCGGCGAAATGGCGACGCAGGTCGGCATGGAGGAGCGCACCTTCCAGCGCCGCTTCAAGGCGGCCACCGCCATGACGCCGATCGAATATGTCCAGCATCTGCGCGTCACCAAGGCGCGCGAACATCTGGAATTCACCAGACGCACCGTCGACCAGATCGCCTGGAGCGTCGGCTATGAGGATGCCGCCGCCTTCCGCAAGCTGTTCCACCGCCTCGTCGGCCTGTCGCCGGGCGACTATCGCAGCCGCTTCGCCGCGCCAGCCGCACAGGCGGCATGATCATACTTGCGGGGAAGACGGGAGGCGTTTAGGTTCCCGTTTCGTTCTAGACACCATCCAATAATAGAAAACACCGTTCGGGCTGAGCGAAGTCGAAGCCCTCTACTGAGCGAAGCGAAGTGACCTCCCTTTCGGTCGGTCCAGCCCGTCGACTTCGCTCAGGGCGAACGGAGCCTAATGAGGTTAAAGCAAATCCCATGGACAGCCTGACCGCCCTTCTGATCGTCATCGCGCTGCTGATCGGCCTTGCCGTCGGCTGGCTGCTCAAGGGCAGGGCGCTGGCGCCGCTCGCCGCCGAGAAGGCCGATCTGGCCACGAAACTCGACCTCGCCGCCGCCCAGCGCAACGCCGCCATCGCCGAACTGGCGGTGGAGCAGGAACGGGTGACGCAGGGCCATGCCCAGATCGCCCGGGTCGAATCGGCGCTGCACGCGGCCGACCAGCGGCTGGAATCGGCCCAGCTTGCCGCCAGCGAGAAGGTAGACGCGCTACAGGCCGCCGCCGCCCATCGGATCGAGGCGATCCAGACCGAACGCGAAGCCGCCCTGCGCGAACTGGCCGGCCTCAAATCCGACATCGAAGCCCGCACCCGCGCGTTCGAACAGCAGATCGCCGCCCTGAAGGACGCGAAGGAACAGCTTTCCGCCCAGTTCAGCGAGATTGGCAGCAAATTGCTCGACCAGGCCCAGACCCAGTTCCTGACCCGCGCCGACCAGCGCTTCGCCCAGGCCAATGAGAAGAGCGAGGCGCAGCTCAAGACCCTGCTCAATCCGGTCGAAACCACGCTGAAACGCTATGAGGAAGGGCTCGCCCGCGTCGAGAAGGATCGCGTCGGCAGCTATGCCGAACTGCGTGAGGCGGTGCAGCAGGTGCATCTGGGGCAGGGACAGGTGCGCGAGGAGACGGCCAAGCTGGTCAATGCGCTCCGCGCCGCGCCCAAGACGCGCGGCCGCTGGGGCGAACAGCAGTTCAAGAATCTGATCGAGACCGCCGGCCTCTCCCCCTTCGTGGATTTTCAGGAGGAAGTATCGGTCGCGGTCGAAGATGGCCGGATGCGACCCGACTTCATCATCAATCTGCCGGGCGACCAGCAGATGGTGGTGGACGTCAAATGCTCGCTCGTCGCCTATCTGAATGCCGTCGATCAGGTCGATCCGGCGCTGCGCGACGCCCATATGCTCGACCATGCCCGCGCCATGCGCACCCATGCCGACGCGCTGGGGCGCAAGGCCTATTGGGAACAGTTCGACAAGGCGCCCGACTTCGTCATCATGTATGTCCCCGGCGACAATTTCGTCACCGCCGCGCTGGAGGCGGACATGGACCTGTGGGAACGCGCCGCCAAGAATCGCGTCATCATCTGCGGCCCCGCCACCTTCCTCCCCCTCGCCCGTACGCTGGCGGGCCATTGGCGGCAGGCCAAGATGCAGGAACAGGCGCAGCAGGTCGGCCATCTGGGCAAGGAATTGTACGAGCGGCTTGCGGTCGCGGCCGGCCATTTGCGCAAGCTCGGCTCCGGCCTCAACAGCGCTGTGTCCAACTATAACAGCTTCATCGGCAGCTTCGAAAGCCGCGTCCTTTCCACCGGCCGCAAGTTCCGCGATCTCGACATCGAAACCGGCGGCAAGGAAATTGAGACGGTCGAGCCGCTGGACGTGATCGCCCGCGACGCGCAGGCGGACGAGGCAAAGGCGCTGCCCGCCGCCGAATAAAAGAACGGAACAAGCCCGCCGCCGCCGCGTATCTTCTCTATAAGCGACCATAATCCCCCGTGGTCGCGGACAGGAGAGCATCATGTGGAAGGCCCTGCTGGGGCGCCGCCCGCTGCGTCGGCGCACCGTCCCGATCCCGGATCGGCCCCCGATCGGAAAAGACCGCCCCGTGCGCGACGATCCCTTTGCGGACCTGATCGCGCAACTGAACAAGATCCCCTATCAGCGCCGCCGCAAGGCCGGGATGGGCTGCTGAAATCTGTCCTATTTCAGCGGTGCGCTCTATAAGCGATGCACGGTCCAGCGGATTATGCCCTGCGTACTATAATTTCCAACTTTTGTTTCATAATGTCGAAATTTGCGGGAAATATGCGAAGTTAAGCGCGCATGTTCCTATCGCCCGCCGCCCCGATGCAGCCCCGGCGCGCGCCCGCGGCCCATTGCCGCCCCGCCCCGGCGCTGGCATGGCAGCGTCATGAAACGCATCGGCCTGCTCGGCGGCTCCTTCAATCCGGCCCATGGCGGGCATCGCGCCATTTCGCTCTTTGCCAAAGACGCGCTCGATCTCGATGAAATCTGGTGGCTCGTTTCGCCCGGCAATCCGCTGAAACCCGCCAAGGGCATGGCCCCGCTACCCGCCCGCCTCGCTCATGCCCGCAAGGTCGCCCGTCGCGCCCCGATTCGCGCCACCGCGATCGAGCGGCATTTGCGCACCCGCTACACCATCGACACGCTCCGCGCGCTGACCGGACGCTACCCCCGCCACCGCTTCATCTGGCTGATGGGGGCGGACAATCTGGCGCAATTTGGCCAGTGGCGCGACTGGCGTGGCATCGCCCGACAAATGCCCATTGCCGTAATCGCCCGTCCGGGCTATAATGAGGCTGCCCGTGGCTCTGTGGCCATGAGCTGGCTGCGGCGCTTCGTCCGGTCCGCGCGCCAGAGTGCAGACTGGACGAATTGGAGACCACCGGCGCTCGTGCTATTGCGCTTTCGCCCTGATCCAAGATCGGCGACCCTGCTGCGGCAGGCGGACCCCCTCTGGCATCGCGAATATGAAGCAACGTGTGTGCGCGATCCGCTCACGCGCCGGTTGGTCGTATGAAGCATTTCGAGGAGGACCGCCGCAGGCGGGCATCCGGCTCGGAAATGCGGCCAGCACAAACAGATTGGAGCTTAATTGACTAACCTCGCCCCTGCCAACGATACCGCGCTTGGCGCAGAATCCGTGGCCGCCCTGCACGCCATCGTCATGCAGTCGCTCGACGACGATCAGGCACAGGAAACCATCTCCATCCCGCTGGAAGGCAAGAGCAGCATCGCCGATCATATGGTGATCGCGAGCGGCCGTTCGTCGCGCCAGGTCGCGGCCATGGCCCAGCACCTCGCCGAACGCATCAAGAAGGAAACGGGCCGCTCCGCACGGGTCGAAGGCCTGCCCGTCGCCGATTGGGTGCTGATCGATGCCGGCGACGTGATCGTCCATCTGTTCAAGCCGGAAGTGCGCAGCTTCTACAATCTGGAACGGATGTGGGGCTTCGTCGACGCACCGGTCGCGGGCAACGCCTGAGAATATAAACGACCGTTCGGACCTTCGACAAGCTCAGGAGAGCGAAGTCGAAGCCCTGCACTGAGCGAAGCGAAGTGGCCTCCCTTGCGGTCGGCCGAGCCCTTCGACAAGCTCAGGGCGAACGGGCTTGGGTGTAGCTATGCTCCTCCACATCATCGCGCGCGGCAAGATCGGGCGATCGCCCGAGGCCGAACTGGTCGACCGCTATGTCAAGCGGCTGACCATGCCGCACAAGATCACCGAAATGCCCGACCGGGGTGGCAAGCTGCCCCCCGTCGGCCCCGGCACCGTCACGGTCATGCTGGACGAAAAGGGCAAACAGCTCGGCTCCATGGATTTCGCTCGCCGGATCGAGGGCTGGCGCGACGCAGGCACGCGCGAATGCCGCTTCCTGATCGGCGCGGCGGACGGCTTCGATGATGCCGACCGGGCCAATGCCGATCTGCTGATCGCTTTTGGCGCGATGACCTGGCCGCACATGATGGCCCGCGCGATGCTGGCCGAACAGCTCTGGCGCGCCTGCTCCATCCTCTCCAACCACCCCTATCATCGCGAAGGCTGAAGCATTCTGGAGTCGGCTGGCACAGCCGACGACTCGCAGAATGCGACCAACAAAAGAAAGAGCGGCGAACGACGTTCGCCGCTAGAAAGCCGCCTGCTTTCCGCCTAGTCAGGGCGAAATAAGGCAGGGCATCGGGTGAAGCGCAATCTCCTCATCGCTGGCGGACTGGCGGGCCTTCTGGCTCTCGCCGCCACGCGCCTGCCCGCCGCCGACGACAGCGCCATCATCCTGTCCGGCACCGCCGGCACTACGCTGGCGCAGGAACAGCAGGCGCTCAAAAACGCCCGCCGCCAGTCGGACGAAGCGCGCGACCGCTCCGCGCGCCTCGACCAACAGGCCGGCGCCGCCCGCGACGAAGCCGAACAGGCCCGTCGCCGCGCCGCCGCCGTCGCTGCCCGCATCCAGCAGGCGGAGGCGGATATTCAGGCGGCGCAGGCCCGCATCGCCATCATCGCCCGGTTGCAACGCGCGCAGGCCGCGCGCCTTGCGGCCAAACAGGAGCCCGTGGTCCGGCTGACCGCTGCGCTCCAGATGATGGCCCGGCGTCCGCTTGCCTTGGCGCTGGTCCAGCCCGGATCGGTGGCCGATGCCGTGCATATGCGCGCGGTGCTGGGCCAGATCCTGCCGGTGATCCAGCAACGCACCGCAGGTCTGCGGCAGGAACTGGACAAGAGCCGCGCCCTGCGCGCCACCGCCCAGCAGGCCGCCGATGCGCTGGGCAAGGCGCAGGCCGACCGCAAGGATCGCCAGACCGCGCTTGCCGCCCTCGAAGCGCAAAAGCGCGTCGCCGCCCGCGACTATCGCGCCAATGCGGGGCTGGAGAGCGAACGCGCGCTGGCGCTGGGCGAGCGGGCTCGCGACATCGTCGACCTGATGGACCGGCTGGAGGAAGCCGGCGATTTGCGCGACCGGCTGGCCGCCCTGTCCGGCCCGCTGCTGCGCCCTGCCCGCCCCGATCAGGCCGCCGCCCCCGCGCCCGAACGCGAAAACGCCGCCGATGGCCCGCCACCCTATCGCCTGCCGGTGATCGGCCAGCTCGTCACCGGCATGGGCGAGGTGAATGACGGCGGCGTCCGCTCGCGCGGCCTGACACTTGTGACGCAGCCCGGCGCGCAGGCGATCGCCCCCACGGCGGGTCGCGTCGCCTTTGCCGGTCCCTATCGCGACTATGGCCAGATATTGATCATCGACCATGGCCAGGGCTGGACCACCCTGATCACCGGCCTCCACCGCGTGACCGCGCAGGTCGGCGACAGCGTGCGCCAGGGCGACCCCGTCGGCATCACCGGCCCCGAACGCCCGAACATCACCGTCGAACTGCGTCGCAACGGACGCCCGGTGGATATCGTGCCGCTGGTGGGGCTGGGGTGAGGTATTGAAGACGGCATCATTTGATGCTAATTTTTGTGCCTTGCGGAGAAAAGATGATGCGCACAACCGTCGTTCTTGATGACGAACTTATGGCGAAGGCCCAGCAATATACTGGCCTCACCGAAAAATCGGCACTGCTGCGGGAAGCGCTCAAAGCATTGGTGAACCGCGAAGCAGCGCGGCGCCTTGCCCTTTTGGGCGGCTCTGACCCCGATGCCAAGGCAGCACCCCGTCGTCGTTCACCCATGCCGTGATCCTGATCGATAGCTCGATATGGATTGACCATCTGCGCAGTGAAAACCCGCTGTTGCAAGCGCTGCTCAATGATGGCCAAGTTCTTGGACATGCCCTCGTCACCGGAGAGATTGCCATGGGTAGCTTGCGGCGACGGCAGGACGTTCTGGAGATGCTTGATGATCTGCCCCAGGCAATTGAAGCGGACCATGGCGAGGTAAGATTGCTGATCGAGAAAGCGACGCTTTTCGATCTGGGCATTGGCTATCTCGATTCGCATCTGCTGGCGTCCACCCGGTTGATGCCTGGCGCAAAATTATGGACGCGGGATCGCAGACTGCATGATGCTGCCGCTTGTCTGGGCATCGCCTTTCAATCTGATCGGCCCCATTAACCCGACGCTCATCGACCCTGCGCGACACTCCATCGAAGCGCGCTTTTGCGTTGGCACGCGAATCGGCCTATATCGGGGATCAGATGCCGGAATCTAGGACAGCCATGAAATCCACCTTCCTCCAGGGCGCGGTTGCGCTCGGGGCGCTTGCGCTCATCCCTGCTACGACTGCCGCTCTCGCCGATGGGGAAGCGTCGAGCTACAAGGCGCTCGATGAATTCATGGATGTGTTCCAGAAGGTGCGCAGCGACTATGTCGAGAAGGTCGACGATGAAAAGCTGATCAAGGGCGCGATCGACGGCATGCTGGCCAGCCTCGACCCGCACAGCAGCTTCCTTGACGCGCGCGACTTCCAGAATCTGCGGACCCAGACGGAGGGCAGCTATGGCGGCCTGGGCCTGTCGGTCACGCAGGAGGATGGCGCGGTCAAGGTGATTGCGCCCACGCAGGACACCCCCGCCTGGCGCGCGGGTATCAAGGCGGGCGACTATATCACCCATATCGACGGGCAGTTGATCTATGGCGGCACGCTGGACGAGGCGGTGGACAAGATGCGTGGCGCGCCGGGCACCAGCCTGAAGCTGACGCTGGTCCGCGCCGGTCGCGACAAGCCGATCGAATTGACCCTGACGCGCGAGATCATTCAGCTCAAGCCCGTCAAATGGGAAGTGAAGAACAATATCGGCGTCATCAACATCGTCAGCTTCTCGGCCAACACCGGGGCGGACGTCCGCTCGGCAATCCGCAGCATCGACAAGTCGCTGGGCCACAAGCCCACCGGCTATATCCTCGACCTGCGCTCCAACCCCGGCGGCCTACTGGACGAGGCGGTGAGCGTCAGCGATACCTTCCTGGAGCGGGGCGAAATCGTATCGCAGCGTGGCCGGGCGAAGGGCGATGTCGAGCGCTATTACGCCAAGCCCGGCGACGATGCGAAGGGGCTGCCGGTGATCGTGCTGGTCGATGCGGGCTCCGCCTCGGCCTCCGAAATCGTGGCCGGCGCCTTGCAGGATCAGCATCGCGCGCTGGTGATGGGCGAACGCAGCTTCGGCAAGGGATCGGTCCAGACCATGTTGCCGCTGTCCAGCACGACCGCGCTCAAGCTGACCACGGCGCGCTACTATACGCCGTCGGGCCGCAGCGTGCAGGAAGGCGGCATCCAGCCGGATATCCGCGTGCCGCAACTGTCCGACCCCGATTACAAGAACCGACCGAAATTCCGCGAAAGCGATCTGCGCCGTCACCTGATCAACGAGATCAAGACCGACGACAAGGCGCTGGAAGAGGACACGAAGGACGATCCACGCTTCGCCATGTCGGCCGAGGATCTGAAGAAGAAGGGCGTGGAGGATTTCCAGCTCGACTATGCCTTGAAGACCATCTCGCGCCTCGCCAGCACGCCGGGCGCGACCATCGCGCAGGCGCAGGCCCGCAAGCCGGCGGCGAAATGATCCGATGTCCTTCGGTTCTGGCCGCGCCCGAACCGAAGGACATCCTTATCGTTCAACAAGTTCAGCATGACGAAAGGCGGACGAGGGTTTAAGCGGGCATCATGAACAGCCTGTCTCCCTCCCTCGCCAAGGCGCGCGCTCTGGCCTTGATTGCGCCACTCCTCATGCTGGCTGGCGCCTATGCTTTCCAATATATTGGCGGCTTGCACCCGTGCGAAATGTGCTGGTGGCAGCGTTATGCCCATTTCGCGGCGATTCCGCTGGCGCTGATCGCCTATCCCGCGCGCGGCCGCGCCTGCATCAGCGGCCTGTTCGCCGGGTTCGCCGGTATTGCCGTGGGCGTAAGCGGCCTCATCGGCCTGTTCCATGCGGGGGTCGAATATGGCTGGTGGGAAGGGCTGACCACCTGTTCCACTTCGCCCGCCGGGGGCAGCGCCACCGATCTGCTCAACCAGATCATGGCCAGTCCGATCGTGCGGTGCGATGTCGCCCCCTGGCACCTGTTCGGCATTTCGATGGCGGGCTATAACGGCCTCTTGTCCAGCGCCGTCGCACTCGCCATCTTGGCCCTGCTGCTGAAAGCGAGGAAAGCATGAGCGCCGCAAAGGATTTTCCGCGTCCCGGCAAGCGGTCCACCCCGGCCGACCGCGCATCCATGGTGCGCGTCGATCAGGCGGGCGAGTTCGGGGCCGTGCGCATCTATGGCGGGCAGTTGGCGGTGATGGGCGATCGCCACCCCTATGGCCGGCTGATCGCGGGCATGGCGGCGCAGGAGGAACGGCATCGCGCCGCCTTCGACGCGATGATCGCCCGGCGCGGCGTACGCCCTACGGTGCTGGCGCCGATCTGGAATGTCGCGGGCTTTGCGCTGGGCGCGGTCACGGCGGCGATGGGGCCACGGGCCGCCATGGCCTGCACCGCCGCCATCGAAACCGAAATCGACCAGCATTATGCCGACCAGCTGGAACAGCTGGGATCGGACGATCCGGAACTCTCCACCGCCATCGCGGATTTCCAGGCGGAGGAGGTCGAGCATCGCGAAGCCGCCATCGCCCATGGCGCGGAGCAGGTGCCGGCCTATCCCCTGCTCTATGGGGCGATCCGGCTGGGCTGTCGCGCCGCCATCGCGCTGTCGAAGCGCATCTGATAAGGACGGATATATGAACAGGATTCCGATGATCGCCAGCAGCCTGACCATGGGCATGATGCTGGGCGCGTCCGTCCCCGCCATCGCGCAGCCGGCCAGCAGCACGACGGAAAAAGTCAATATCGTCATCGTCTATGGCGAAGACGCCTGCCCGCAGAGCAAGGGCGACGATATCGTCGTCTGCGCGCGCAAGGGCGAGGAAGAGCGTTACCGCATCCCCGAACCTTTGCGTGGCGACCCCAACATGCCCAGCCATCAGGCCTGGGGTGAACGGGTGCGGTCGATGGAATATGTCGGCGCCAGCGGCACGGAAAGCTGCTCGCCCGTGGGCGCGGGCGGCACCACCGGCTGCTTCACCCAGCTCGCCCGCCTTGCCAAGGCGGAACGACAGGCGGCGGACAATGCCAGCTGGAAGGATCTGGTCGAAGCGGAGCGCGCCAAGCGCCTGTCCACGATCGATGCCGACAGCAAGGCGATCGAAGAGCGGGTGAAGGCGGAAGAAAAGGCCGAGCAGGAGCAAAAGGGCACGCCGCCCCAGCCATGACGGTTCGGGAACGCCGGTGGCGTCTTCGCCTTGAATCGCCGGGCGCGGGGCGCACCCGGCATTCGACAGGGGATATGAAGGATATTTCTATGCGACGCTCTGTCGTGCTTCCCCTGATCGGCGCCTTGCTGATCCCGATGCTCCCCGCGCCCGCGCTCGCGCAGCCCGAGCCGCCGCCGGATCGCATCATCAACCTGCTGGTCTATGGCGACGACCCTTGCCCAGAGAGCAAGGGAGACGAGATTGTCGTATGCGCGCGCAAGCCCGAATCCGAACGTTATCGCATCCCCAAGAAGCTGCGCGAAAAGCCCGAACCCGTCGGTGGTCCGGGCTGGGGCAGCCAGGTGGCGACGATGGAACAGACGCAGCGCCAGACCCTGCCCAACAGTTGTTCGGTCATCGGCAGCAACGGCTTTACCGGCTGTACCGCCCAGATGCTGCAACAATGGTTCGCCGAACGGCGGATGCAGGAAAGCAACGGCGAACCGTAAGAATCGGGCCGTAAAAATCAGGGAAGATGGCCTTCCAGTTCCGGGCCGGTATCGGCGGTCGGGCGGAAGGAGGGCCTGACATGGATGCCCGACGCCTGTTCATAGGCCAGCCCTGCATCCAGCAATGTCTGTTCGGCATAGGCCGTACCGATAAAGCTCAGCCCCACCGGCAGGTCGCGCACCAACCCCATCGGCACGGTCAGATGCGTATAGCCCGCAATCGCCGCCGGGCCGGTCGATCCGCCCGGCCCCTCATATTGATCGCCCCACACCGTATCGGACGGCCAGGCCGGGCCGTAGCTGATCGTCACCAGCAGGTCAGCGCGGTTGTCGGCCAGCATGGCGTCGATCCCTTCCCGTCCGGCCAGCCGCAGCGATTTCTCCCGTGCTGCCTTGTACGCTGCATCGTCCAACCCCGCCTTGGCCTGCGCCATCGCAAAAATCTCCTGCCCGAACAGCGGCATTTCCCGATCGGCATGGGCGGTGTCGAAGGCGATCAGATCCTCCAGCGTCCGGACCTGCACCTGATCGGCGCGGGTCGTCGCCAGATAGGCGTTCAGGTCCGCCTTGAACTCATATTGCAGCACGTCGTAGCTGGCGGCGGACATGCCCTCCATCGCGGGCTTCTTCACCTCGACCAGCGTCGCGCCCAGCCCCTTGAGCACGGCCAGCGCCGTCTCATAGCGGGCCAGCAATTCCGGCTGTGCCCCGCCGCGCAGCACGCCGATGCGCATGTCCCTGATCTTTGCCGGGTCGAGCGCGGCGGCATAATCCTTTGCATGGGCCATGGCGTCAGCGGTGGCCGGATCGCCGGGATCGCTGGCGATGAGAGCAGACAACAGGATCGCGACGTCGCGCACGCTGCGCGCCATTGGCCCGGCCGTGTCCTGGCTGTGGCTGATCGGCACGATATGGGTGCGCGGGATCAGGCCGATCGTGGGCTTCAGCCCAACAAGACCCATCATCGATGACGGGCAGATGACCGACCCGTTCGTCTCGCTGCCGATCGCGCCGGGCGCGAAGCCGGCCGCCACCGCCGCCCCCGATCCGCTGGAGGAGCCACAGGTGGTGCGATCGAGCGCATAGGGATTGCGGGTGAGGCCACCGACCGCGCTCCATCCGCTCATTGACCGTTCCGACCGGAAATTGGCCCATTCGGACAGGTTGGTCTTGCCCAGAATGATCGCGCCCTTCGCTTTCAGCGCGGCAGCCACGGGCGAATCCCGGCCCGGATCGTTGCGGGCGAGCGCGAGCGATCCGACGGTCGTCGGCATGCCCGCCACCTCGATATTATCCTTGAGCAGGATCGGCACGCCATGGAGCGGCCCGCGCAGCTTGCCCGCACGCCGTTCCGCATCCAGCGCGCGTGCCTGTGCAATCGCCTGCGGATTGAGCGTGATGATGCTGTTGAGCCGTGGCCCCTTGCGGTCCATCGCGGCGATGCGTTTGAGATAGGCCCGCACCATCTTCTCGCTGCTCGTCCGTCCGCTGGCCAGATCGGCGGACAGGGAGGCGATCGTCGCCTCCTCCACCTGCGCCTGCACGGGCGATGCGATCAGCAGCAGGGCAAGGATCGGCAGCAGACACTTCATTGCGGATAGACCTTATCCATATGGGCGATGCTCCTGACGATCAGCGCTTCCAATACCGCCATGTCGACGCCTGCCAGCCGCTTGACATAAAGGCAGCCTTTCCCACGGCGATACTTGCCCAGCAGCGCTAAATCATCATCTTCCAGTCCCGCCAGATAGAAGACCAGTTCCGCTTTGCGCGGCGAAAAGCCGATCCGGCACATGTCGCCTTCCCGCCCGCTGTCATAGCGATAATGATAGCGACCAAAACCGATGATACTCGGCCCCCACATGGCCGCCGCCTCGCCCGACAGGCGCGCCATAAGCGCTGTGACCGTCCGGCCATCCGTCTGCCGCTCTGCCGGTTCGACCCGCGCCAGAAAATCCTCGACCGCTGCGTCCGTCTCGACCGTCTTGTTCGCCTGCGCCATGGCTTGCCTTCCCCGCCTGCCTCGTCTAGAGGCTAGCGCGTCATCTGGGGAGTAGCCAGCCGTTCCGATTGCCGGAACGGGCCATACGTCAACATATTTGGCCGAGAGGTCATGGCGTATGGGAAGCAGCCAAAGGCTGCATCGGGCGAGACCAATGGCATCGGCGCTTTTCTGTCCGGCCGGGCGGGAAGCGACGGTGGCATTGTGTCTGTCAATCTTCGCCCGGCCCCGGAACAGTCAGATGGAAGCTCTTCTTACCTCCGCCGCTTTGGTCGCGCTCGCCGAAATGGGCGACAAGACGCAGTTGCTCGCCATGCTGCTCGCCACCCGCTTCAGGAAGCCGGTGCCGATCATCCTGGGCATATTATTTGCGACGCTCGCCAATCATTTCCTCGCCGCGCTGGTCGGCCATTCGATCGCGGGCGTGCTGACGCAGGGCTGGTTCCGCTATGCGGTTGCCGCCTCCTTCATCGCCATGGCCGCCTGGACGCTGGTCCCCGACAAGATCGACGAAAATGCCCCGCTCAAGGCACCGTCGAAGGCCGGCGTATTCATGACCACACTGATCGCCTTCTTCCTGGTGGAGATGGGTGACAAGACGCAGGTCGCGACCGTGGCGCTGGGCGCGCGGTTCGACAATCTGATCGCCGTCACCGCCGGCACGACGCTGGGCATGATGCTGGCCAATGTGCCGGCCGTGCTGTTCGGCGAAGCGCTGGGGCGCAAGGTGCCGATGCGCGCCTTGCAGGTCGGCGCTGCGCTGCTTTTCCTGGGTCTGGGCCTGTGGATGCTCGCTGACTTGCAGGGCTGGATCGGCTAAAAAGCGGACCGTGCAGCGTGCGGGCGGTTGTCAGCGCGCGGCGGAAGTTGCAAGGGGATTGGCAGAGTCATTCCCCTTATCGATGAACATGGGACGCGCGTGATGAAGGACAGTCTGGTTACGATCTTCGGCGGCGGCGGCTTTCTAGGCCGGCAGGTTGCGCAGGCGCTGATGGCGCGCGGCGCGCGGGTGCGGATCGCCCAGCGCGACCTGGCCGTCGCGGTCAAGGTGAAGTCGCTCGGCAATCTGGGCCAGAGCCAGTTCGTGGGCGCCGACATCCGCAAGCCTGCGACCGTCGCCCGCGCCATTGCGGGCAGCGACATCGTCATCAATCTGGTCGGCATCCTGTCGGGCGATTTCGACGCGGTCCAGCATGAAGGCGCCGCCAATGTCGCGCAGGCCGCGGCAGCCGCCGGCGTGAAGGCGCTGGTCCATATCTCGGCGATCGGCGCGGACGCGAACAGCCCGTCGGCCTATGGCCGGTCGAAGGCGGCTGGCGAGGCCGCGGTCAAGGCCGCCTTCCCGACCGCGACCATCCTGCGTCCCTCGATCATCTTCGGCGCGGAAGACCAGTTCCTCAACCGCTTCGCCCAGATCATCGGCTCCGCGCCGGTGATCCCGGTGATCGGCGCGGCGACCAAGTTCCAGCCCGTCTATGTCGCCGATGTGGCGCAGGCGATCGCCAATGCGGCCGAACAGCCGGGCGTTTTCGGCGGCAAGACCTATGAAGTCGCCGGTCCGCAAGTGCTGAGCATGAAGGAGATCAACGCCTGGATCGCCAAGGCGATCGGTCGCGACAAGCCTCTAGTGGAAGTGCCCAATGGTTTCGCCACGCTGCTGACGCTGCTGCCAGGCGGCCCCATCACCCGCGACCAGCTTGCCATGCTGGGTCGTGACAATGTCGCGACGGCAGGCTCGGAAGGACTGGAGGCGCTGGGCGTCGCCCCGACGCCGATGGGCGCGGTCGCCGACAAGTGGATGGTGCGTTATCGCCGCCACGGCCGCTTTGCCGGCCGGGCGAGCGCCTGAACTGCAACCGAAAATGACAGGGCGGGGCACGCATCACGCTGCCCCGCTTTTCATGCCCCTCCCCGCAAACCGGGGAGGTTTTTTATGCCAGGACATTAGGGACCATCCATGGACCTCCATTATCTGACCGTCATCCTGCTGGGCATCGTCGAAGGGCTGACCGAATTTCTGCCCGTCTCCTCGACCGGCCATCTGATCCTGGCGAGCGAATTGCTGGGCTATGACGCCGCCACCTGGGCGATGTTCAACGTCGTGATCCAGCTTGGCGCGATCCTGGCGGTGGTGGTGCTTTACTGGCGCACCTTCTGGGCGGTCGGCATGGGCCTGTTGCGGCGCGAGCCGACAAGCTGGCGCTTCCTGCGCAACCTCATCATCGCCTTCATTCCTGCGGCCGTCATCGGGCTTGCGGTGCATGACTATGTCGAAATGCTGCTCGGCGCTCCCAAGGTCGTCGCCTGGGCGCTGATCGTCGGCGGCATCGCCATTTTGCTGATCGAACGGGCGGTAAAGGAACAGCGTTTCCACGGCATTGCCGATATTCCCGTGCTGCGCGTGATCGGCATCGGCCTGATCCAGTGTATCGCGATGATCCCCGGCGTCAGCCGTTCGGGCGCGACGATCATGGGCGCGCTGACACTGGGCGTGGAACGACGCACGGCGGCCGAATTCAGCTTCTTCCTCGCCATCCCGACCATGCTGGGCGCGACGACGCTGGAACTGCTCAAGAAGGGCGACCAGATTACCAGCGCGGCCGTGGGCTGGGACAGTATCGCGCTGGGCTTTGTCGTCGCCTTCATCGTGGCGCTGCTGGTCATCAAATGGTTCGTCGGCCTGGTGTCGAAACATGGCTTCGCCCCCTTCGCCTGGTATCGAATCATCGCAGGCATCGCCGCGCTCATCTGGCTCACGGCCAGATAGTTCCGATACGGACCTAATAAACTGGCATTATTTGCGATCCATTCTCAAAAAAGGCAAAAACAGCTATATAATAGGTCATTATAACTGTCCTATATGCCAGAATCCACGTGACTCCGTGGGTTTTTATGCTATGCGCGCTTCAGCAACATAGGCAGGGACAGGGTAATGGGCGACAATCCGATGCTGAAATTCGTGGGCAAGGCGCAGGCCTACCCGGAAAAGCGCGCGGCCGATGATCGCGCCGATGACTTTCTGGAAATCAGCAAGTCCTTCATTCTGGACAAAGCCGAGGAACAGGCATCGCGTTGCTCGCAATGCGGCGTGCCCTATTGTTCGACCCACTGCCCGCTGCACAATCATATCCCCGACTGGCTGCGCCTGACCGCCGAAGGGCGCCTGCGCGAAGCCTATGAACTGTCGAACCTGACCAGCACCATGCCGGAAATCTGCGGCCGCATCTGCCCGCAGGACCGGCTGTGCGAGGGCAACTGCGTCATCGAATTTTCCGGCCATGGTTCCGTCACCATCGGTAGCGTCGAGAAATACATCACCGACACCGCCTGGAAGGAAGGCTGGGTCGAACCTTTGGTCCCCGGCAAGCCGCGCGGCCAGTCGATCGGCGTGATCGGCGCAGGTCCGGCGGGCCTGACCACCGCAGAATATCTACGCGTGGCTGGCTATGACGTGCATGTCTATGATCGGCACGATCGGGCCGGCGGGCTGCTGATCTATGGCATCCCCGGCTTCAAGCTGGAGAAGGACGTCGTCATGCGCCGCGTCCAGCGCCTGAAGGACGGCGGCATCGTCTTCCATGAAAGCTTCGAGGTCGGCCGCGACGCCACGATGGAGCAGTTGCGCGAGAAGCATGACGCGATCCTGATCGCGACGGGCGTGTACAAGCCGCGCGATATCAAGGCGCCAGGCGTCGGCGCACCGGGCGTGGTCAAGGCGCTCGATTATCTGACCGCGTCCAACAAGGCCGGATTTGGCGATGCCGTGCCGGAGCATGAGGATGGCACGTTGCTCGCCACGGGCAAGAATGTCGTCGTCATCGGCGGTGGCGACACCGCGATGGACTGCGTGCGCACCGCAATCCGCCAGGGCGCGAAGTCGGTGAAGTGCCTCTATCGCCGCGACCGGGAAAATATGCCCGGATCGCAGCGCGAAGTCGCCAATGCCGAGGAAGAAGGCGTCGAGTTCGTCTGGCTGACCGCGCCGATCGCGTTCGAAGGCACGGAGCATGTCACTGGCGTCAAGGTGACGAAGATGCGTCTGGGTCAGCCTGATGCTTCGGGCCGCCGCGCGCCCGAACCCGATCCGGGCAGCGAACATACGCTGGAGGCCGATCTCGTCATCAAGGCGCTGGGTTATGACCCGGAAGAACTGCCCCGCCTGTTCGGTGCGGAAGACCTGTCCGTCACCCGCTGGGGCACGCTGCGCGTCGATCACAAGACGATGATGACCAGCATGGACGGCGTGTTCGCGGCGGGCGACATCGTGCGCGGCGCATCGTTGGTCGTCTGGGCGATCCGCGACGGCCGCGACGTGACCGACCATATGCACCGCTATCTGAAAGCCAAGGCAAAGGCTGGCGAGAAGGTCGCGGCGTGATGCGCGCCGCTATCCTATCCCTGCTCCTGCTGGCGGCTCCGGTCGCGGCACAGGCGCAGCCGGTCGGCGCGCAGGCCGAAGCCACGGCATCGGTCGATCCGACGCTGCTGGCCAAGGCGCAACCCATCGCCGCCATCATCCTGCCGAACGGCACTATGGAACGGATGATGGGGCCGATGATGCAGAAGATGATCGGCCCGATGATGGACGGCATGACCAAGATGCCGATCCGCGAATTCCTGAAGGTCGGCGGGATGGACCCGGAACAAGCGGACAGTCTGGGCGAGGCCACGATCGAGCAGATGATGGCGATCATCGATCCCAATTTCCGCAAGCGGATGGACGTGATCGTCAACACCATGATGCCGGCAATGGGTCGCTTCATGGGCCGGTACGAACCGGATATGCGGGAAGGCATGGCCGAAGCCTTTGCCCACCGCTATGATGCGGCCGAACTGGACCAGATCGCAGCCTTTCTGAAGACTCCGACCGGCGGCAAGTTCGGGGCGGGCTTCATGGAGCTGGCGACCGATCCGCACTATATCGGCCGCATGCAGAAGATCATGCCCGATATGATGCGGGCCATGCCGGACATTCTGAAATCGTCCGAAGCCGAACTCGCGAAACTGCCGAAACCGCGCACCTATAATGATTTGAGCAAGGCCGAACGCGATCGTCTGACCGCCTTGCTCGGCGCGGATGCCAAGAAGGCGAACTGACAATCGGAACCGGCATCATCCGGCTCCAGCAAGTTGACAGCGGCCATGACCGGAAAACGGATGGCCACAAGCAAGGGTAAGTCATCATGACCGACACCAATTTCATGGCCAGCCCCGAAGAGCGCGCACGCATCGCTGCCGAGGGCATGTATCATCCCGATCTGGAGGGCGACGCCTGTGGCGTGGGCCTCGTCGCCGCAACGGATGGCCGCGCCAGCCGCCGCGTGGTTGCGAGCGCGATCGATGCGCTGAAGGCCGTGTGGCACCGTGGCGCGGTGGACGCGGACGGCAAGACCGGTGACGGCGCGGGCATCCATGTCGACCTGCCGGTGCGTTTCTTCGACGATGCGATCGCCGATTCGGGCCACAAGCCGCTGCCCAACCGTCTCGCCGTCGGCATGATCTTCCTGCCGCGCACGGACCTTTCCGCGCAGGAAGCCTGCCGCACCATCGTCGAGAGCGAGATCATCGACGCGGGCTACACCATCTATGGCTGGCGTCAGGTGCCGGTCGACGTGTCGGTCATCGGCCAGAAGGCGCAGGCTACCCGCCCCGAAATCGAACAGATCATGATCGCCGGCCCGATGCCGGAGGAGCGCGATCAGGCCGAGTTCGAAAAGGACCTCTACCTGATCCGCCGCCGGATCGAGAAGAAGGTGATCGCGAACCAGATCAACGACTTCTACGTCTGCTCGCTGTCCTGCCGCTCCATCATCTACAAGGGGCTGTTCCTCGCCGAATCGCTGTCGGTCTTTTACCCAGACCTTCAGGACGAGCGGTTCGAGAGCCGCGTGGCGATCTTCCATCAGCGCTATTCGACCAACACCTTCCCGCAATGGTGGCTGGCCCAGCCGTTCCGCACCCTCGCCCATAATGGCGAAATCAACACGATCCGCGGCAACAAGAACTGGATGAAGAGCCACGAGATCAAGATGGCCTCGCTGGCCTTTGGCGAGCAGTCGGAGGATATCAAACCGGTGATCCCGGCCGGTGCATCCGACACCGCCGCGCTGGACGCCGTGTTCGAGGCGATCTGCCGTTCGGGCCGCGATGCGCCGACGGCCAAGCTGATGCTGGTGCCCGAAGCCTGGCAATCGGCCAGCGCCGACCTGCCCCAGTCGCATGCCGACATGTACGACTATCTCGCCTCCGTGATGGAGCCGTGGGATGGCCCGGCCGCGCTCGCCATGACGGACGGCCGCTGGGTGGTGGCCGGTGTGGACCGCAATGCGCTGCGCCCGCTGCGCTACACGCTGACCGGCGACAATCTGCTGATCGTGGGCTCCGAAACCGGCATGGTCGTGGTTCCCGAAACCACCATCGTCAAGAAGGGCCGCATGGGCCCCGGCCAGATGATCGCGATCGATCTTCAGGAAGGCGAACTCTATGACGACCGGCAGATCAAGGACCAGATCGCCGGGGAACGCCCCTATGGCGAACTGATCAAGGACTTCCTGACCGTCGGCGATCTGGCCGACGCGCCGACGGCCCTGCCCGGCTGGGACAAGGCCGAACTGACCCGTCGTCAGGTCGCTGCCAATCTGACGCTGGAGGATATGGAGCTGATCCTCAGCCCCATGGTGGAGGATGCCAAGGAAGCGATCGGCTCCATGGGGGACGATACGCCGCTGGCCGTCATTTCCGACAAGCCGCGCACGATCAGCCATTTCTTCCGTCAGAATTTCAGCCAGGTCACGAACCCGCCGATCGATCCGTTGCGCGAACGGCATGTGATGAGCCTGAAGACGCGCTTCTCCAACCTCCACAATATCCTGGAGGAAGATGCGCAGAACAGCCATGTGCTGGTGCTGGAATCGCCGGTGGTGACGAGCCATGAATGGGCGCGGCTGAAGGCCTATTTCGGTCCCGCCGTGGCGGAAATCGACTGCACTTTCCCCGCGACCGGCGGGCAGGAGCAACTGCGTGCGGCCATCGCCCGCATCCGGGAGGAAGCCGAACAGGCGGTGCGCGAGGGCCGTACCGAAATCTTCCTGACGGACGAGGGCGTCGATGCGAACCGCGCCGCCATTGCCGGCGTGCTGGCGGCGGCAGCTGTCCACACCCATCTGGTGCGCAAGGGGCTGCGCAGCTATGCGTCGATCAACGTGCGCTCCGCCGAAGCGCTCGACACCCATTATTTCGCGGTGCTGATCGGCGTGGGCGCGACCACGGTGAACGCCTATCTGGCCGAAGCCAGCATCGCGGATCGTCACAGCCGCGGCCTGTTCGGCGACCTGTCGCTGGACGCCTGCATCGAACGCTATCGCGTCGCCATCAACGAAGGCCTGCTGAAGATCATGTCCAAGATGGGCATCGCGGTCGTCAGCAGCTATCGCGGCGGCTATAATTTCGAAGCGGTTGGCCTGTCGCGCGCGCTGGTCAACGATCTGTTCCCCGGCATGCCGGCGAAGATTTCGGGCGAAGGCTATGCCTCGCTCCACTACAGCGCGATGCTGCGTCACGAAAAGGCGTTCGACGCGGCGGCCGTGCGCCTGCCGATCGGCGGCTTCTATCGCCAGCGTCAGGGCGGGGAAGCGCATGCCTATTCGGCGCAGCTGATGCACCTGCTCCAGACGTCGGTCGCAACCGACAGCTATTCGACCTATCTGCAATTTTCGCGCGGCGTGCGCGATTTGCCGGCTGTCTATCTGCGCGACCTGATGGAGTTCAACTTCGCCCGCGAAGCGGTGCCGATCGACGAGGTGGAAGCCACCACGGAAATCCGCAAGCGCTTCGTGACGCCGGGCATGTCGCTCGGCGCGCTCAGCCCCGAAGCGCATGAAACGCTGGCAATCGCCATGAACCGCATCGGCGCCAAGGCCGTGTCGGGCGAAGGCGGCGAGGATGCGAACCGCTTCAAGCCTTATGAGAATGGCGACAATGCCAATTCGGTGATCAAGCAGATCGCGTCGGGCCGCTTTGGCGTTCATGCCGAATATCTGGGGTCCGCCGAGGAAATCGAGATCAAGGTCGCACAGGGCGCCAAGCCCGGCGAGGGCGGCCAGCTGCCCGGTTTCAAGGTGACCGAATTCATCGCCCGCCTGCGCCATTCGACGCCGGGTGTGATGCTGATCAGCCCGCCGCCGCACCATGACATCTATTCGATCGAGGATCTGGCGCAGCTCATCTACGACTGCAAGATGATCAACCCGCGCGCCAAGGTGTGCGTGAAGCTGGTCAGCCAGGCCGGTATCGGCACCGTGGCCGCTGGCGTGGCGAAAGCCCACGCAGACGTCATTCTGGTCGCCGGCCATGTCGGCGGCACCGGCGCCAGCCCGCAGACCAGCATCAAATATGCCGGTACGCCCTGGGAAATGGGCTTGTCCGAAACCAATCAGGTGCTGACCCTGAACGGCCTGCGTCACCGCGTGAAGCTGCGCACCGACGGCGGCCTGAAGACCGGTCGCGATATCGTGATCGCGGCGATCCTGGGCGCCGAGGAATATGGCATCGGCACGTTGTCGCTGGTCGCCATGGGCTGCATCATGGTGCGCCAGTGCCACAGCAACACCTGCCCGGTCGGCGTGTGCGTGCAGGATGAAAAGCTGCGGGCGAAGTTCACCGGCACGCCGGAGAAGGTCATCAACCTGATGACCTTCATCGCCGAGGAAGTGCGCGAAATCCTGGCGCGTCTGGGCTTCCGCAGCCTGGATGAGGTGATCGGCCGCACCGAATTGCTCAAGCAGGTCAATCGCGGCGCCGAGCATCTGGACGATCTCGACCTCAACCCGATCCTCGCCAAGGTGGATGCGCCCGACGATCAGCGCCGTTTCAGCCTGGACGGCCGCAATCCGGTGCCCGACAGTCTGGACGCGCAGATGATGAAGGATGCGCGCGCCGTGTTCGAGCGCGGCGAGAAGATGCAGCTTACCTATACGGTGCGCAACACGCATCGCGCCGTGGGCACCCGCCTGTCTTCCGCCGTGACCGAGAAGTTCGGCATGTCGACGCTGGCGGACGGACACCTGACCGTGCGCCTGCGCGGCAGCGCCGGTCAGTCGCTGGGCGCCTTCCTGTGCAAGGGCATCACGCTGGAAGTGTTCGGCGACGCGAACGACTATGTGGGCAAGGGCCTTTCGGGCGGCATCATCAAGGTGCGCACGACCGTTTCATCGCCCCTTTCGAGCAAGGACAATACGATCATCGGCAACACCGTCCTCTACGGCGCGACCAGCGGCAAGCTGTTCGCGGCGGGTCAGGCCGGGGAGCGCTTCGCGGTCCGCAATTCGGGCGCGCAGGTGGTGGTCGAGGGCTGCGGCGCCAATGGCTGCGAATATATGACCGGCGGCACGGCGGTCATCCTGGGCAAGACCGGCGCCAATTTCGGTGCGGGCATGACCGGCGGCATGGCCTTCATCCTGGATGAGGATGGCAGCTTCCCGACGCAGGCCAATCCGGAAAGCATCATCTGGCAGCGGCTGGAAAGCGCCCATTGGGAGGCGCAGGCCAAGGCGCTGATCGCCGAACATGCGGTTGCCACCGACAGCAAATGGTCGAACACCATCCTGGACGACTGGGATCGCTGGCGCCGGTACATCTGGCAGGTATGCCCGAAGGAAATGGTCAGCCGCCTCGCCCATCCGCTGAGCGATGCGCCGGCCGAAACGGTCGCGGCCGAGTAAGACCCTCTCCTATCTGGGTTGCCCCGGTATCGTCGCCACGACAGGCGGCGGTGCCGGGGCATCCTCCACCGCGACCTGCATGATTCCCGCGGCTTGCGGCGCTTCCCCTGCCGCGAATCGCGTGATCTGCGGGGGCAATGGATGGACCGGCT
The DNA here is from genome assembly GCF_900111125.1 of Sphingobium sp. YR768. Lineage (GTDB taxonomy): Bacteria > Pseudomonadota > Alphaproteobacteria > Sphingomonadales > Sphingomonadaceae > Sphingobium. The sequence continues at coordinate 116,058 of NZ_FOGE01000010.1, read as the reverse complement.
GCGCTGGACCATCGGGCAGCAGATTTTCCGGTGCTTCCACCGCCTGATAATCCTGTTCCACCAGGTCGCTGGCGTCGGGCGGCATCGCATCCAGATTCAGCCCTGCCATATCCGCTTTCCAGCGTCGTTCCGCCAAGGTCGGTCCGCAGCCGGTGCAGTGGATCGCGATCGGGCGATCTTGCGATACAATCGTCGTATCGGCCAGCGGCTGGCTGTCATAAGCGGAATCCGTGACGGGCTGGTCTGCGGGGGACCGACCCTGCGGGCTGGTGACATAGCCACCCAGACCCAGGCCCATCAGCGACGCCGCCACAACGGTCCCGCCCGCCGACATCCAGAAATGCATCGCCATCTTCGCCTGCTCCCGTGCCGGCAGCTTCCTCTCACGACTGCGGCATCCTCATTCCCGATCAATCACAACGCGGATGCAGATCATATGTTGCATGACCCAAAAGCCTTTGCTAAGGGCCGCCTCCTACCAAGGCACCGGCCCCGCCGGTTTCCTGTTTGATTGTGCGGTCATGGCGGAATTGGTAGACGCGCAACGTTGAGGTCGTTGTGGCCGAAAGGCCGTGGAAGTTCGAGTCTTCTTGACCGCACCATCACCCTGCACCGGGGCTTTACCCGGCAGAATCTTTACCCGCGAAACGATTGGCTGTTGCATTGCAACAGGGGCTGGCGTTTGATCCGGCCATGCTCAAGGCCGCACTCCACCACCTGACATCCTACCGCTACAACCGCCCAATCCGATTGGGCCCTCAGGTGATCCGATTGCGGCCCGCGCCGCATAGTCGAACCAAAGTGCCCAATTATGCGCTGAAGATCGAACCGGCGAACCATTTCCTCAACTGGCAGCAGGATCCGCACGGCAACTGGCTGGCGCGGATCGTCTTTCCCGACCCGATCGATCATTTCAGGATCGAGGTCGACCTGCTCGCCGATCTGGACATCATCAATCCGTTCGACTTTTTCGTGGAGCCTTATGCGGAGGAATATCCCTTCGCCTATGACGATCAGTTGAAGACCGATCTGGCCGCCTATTTCGATCTGGAGGATCAGGGGCCGCTGTTCGACGCGCTGGTCGCCGAATATGACGGACATACGTCCCGCACGGTCGATTTTCTGGTCGAGGTGAATAGCCGCCTGCAACAGCGGGTCGGCTATGTCATCCGCATGGAAGCGGGCGTGCAGACGCCGGAAGAGACGCTGGACGTCGGCACCGGCTCCTGCCGCGATTCGGCCTGGTTGCTGGTGCAGTTGCTGCGGCGGCTGGGCTTTGCCGCGCGCTTCGTATCGGGCTATTCGATCCAGTTGGTTGCAGACGTCGAGCCGCTGGACGGCCCCAAGGGCGTCCGCCAAGACGTGGTCGACCTGCATGCCTGGGCCGAAGCCTATGTGCCGGGCGCCGGCTGGGTGGCGCTGGACGCGACCAGCGGCATGTTCGCGGGCGAAGGCCATATCCCGCTTTGCGCCACGCCGCATTATCGTTCCGCCGCGCCGATCAGCGGCATGGCCGAACCGGCCGAAGTCGATTTCGAATTCGCGATGAACGTGTCGCGCATTGCCGAGGCGGTGCGCATCACCAAGCCCTTCACCGACGCCCGATGGGACGCGGTGATGGCGCTGGGCGTGAAGGTGGATGCCGACCTGCAAGCGCAGGATGTGCGCCTGACCACCGGCGGCGAGCCGACCTTTGTCGCGGAAAATGGCGGCGATGCGGGCGAATGGAATGGCGATGCGGTCGGCCCGACCAAGGCGGCCTATGCCGACAAGCTGATCCGCAAGCTGCGCGCCGAATTCGCGCCCGGCGGCCTGCTGCATCATGGCCAGGGCAAATGGTATCCGGGCGAAAGCCTGCCGCGCTGGGCCTATGCCGTCTATTGGCGCAAGGATGGCGTGCCGGTGTGGCGCGATGCCGACCTGATCGCTACCGATGATGCGCCGGAAGGCGCGAAGACGGTGACGGCGGCAGATGCGCAAGCTTTTCTCTCTGCCCTTGCCGGCAATATGGGCTTTTCGGCCGAATATACCCATCCGGTTTATGAAGATCCGGCGGTCTGGGCGGTCAAGGAAGCCGACCTGCCGGTCAACACCACGCCAGACGCGCCGGAGATCAGCGACCCCGAAGCCCGCGCCCGGATGGTGAAGGCGTTCAGCCGCGGCCTCGACCAGCCGGTCGGCTATGTGCTGCCGGTGCAGCGCTGGCAGAGCGCGGTGGCCACGCCGCGCTGGCAGAGCGAAATCTGGCAGTTGCGGCGCGGCAAGCTGTTCGCCGTGCCGGGCGATTCGGCGCTTGGCTATCGCCTGCCGCTGGGGTCGCTGCCCTATGTGCCGCCGTCCGACTATCCCTATATCCACCCTCGCGACACCAGCGAGCCGCGCGGCCCGCTGGCCGACTATCGCGTGCAGGTGAGCGAGGCGGCAACCCGCGAGGAAGCGCTAGCTCAGCCGGTCCAGCGCGTGGCCGAAGCGGAAAGCGGCATGGCGGCCCAGACCCGCGTCGAACAAGTCATCATCGAAGGCGCCGTCCGCACCGCCATCACGGTCGAACCCAACGGCCATTGCCTGTCCGTCTTCCTGCCGCCGGTGCAGACGCTGGAAGATTATCTGGAGCTGATCGCGCAGGTCGAGCGGGTCGCGGAAGCCACCCGCATCCCCGTGCGGATCGAGGGCTATACGCCGCCGCCGGACCCGCGCCTCGATGTGCTGAAGGCCACGCCCGATCCCGGCGTGATCGAGGTCAATGTCCATCCCGCCGGTAGCTGGGACGAGACGGTAGCCATCACCGAACGGCTCTATGCGCTGGCCCGCGAATGCGACCTGACCGCCGACAAGTTCATGGTGGATGGCCGTTCGGTCGGCACCGGCGGCGGCAATCATATCGTGCTGGGCGGGGCGAGCCTGAACGACTCTCCCTTTATCCGCCGGCCGGACCTGCTCAAGAGCTTCGTCCTCTACTGGCAGCGCCATCCTTCGCTCTCCTATCTCTTTTCTGGGCTGTGCATCGGCCCGACGAGTCAGGCGCCGCGCATCGACGAAGCACGGCATGACGGCCTGTATGAGCTGGAGATCGCGCTGGCGCAGGTGCCCGATCCGGTGAAGGAGGGCGTGGACAGTCTGCCGCCGCCATGGCTGGTCGATCGGCTGTTCCGCAACCTGCTGGTCGACGTGACCGGCAATACCCACCGCACCGAAATCTGCATCGACAAGATGTTTTCGCCCGACGGCCCCACGGGCCGCCTTGGCCTTCTGGAGTTTCGCGGCTTCGAAATGCCGCCCGAAGCAAAGATGAGCCTGGCCCAGCAATTGCTGATCCGGGCGCTCGCCGCCTGGTTCTGGCGTCAGCCGCAACAGGGCGGGCTGGTGCGTTGGGGCACGACGCTGCATGACCGCTTCATGCTGCCCCATTTCGTCTGGGCCGATTTCCTGGAGGTGCTGGGCGACCTGCGCGGTGCGGGTTACGACTTCGATCCCAACTGGTTCGAGGCGCAGCGCCAGTTCCGCTTCCCCATTCATGGAGAGGTCGAAGCCGGCGGCGTTACGCTGGAGATCACCCATGCGCTGGAGCCGTGGAATGTGCTGGGCGAAACCGGCGCGATCGGTGGGACGGTGCGCTATGTCGACTCCTCGACCGAGCGGTTGCAGGTGCGCGCCACCGGTCTGGTCGCCGGGCGGCACATCATTGCCTGCAACGGGCGTCAGGTGCCGATGACCGCAACCGCCGTGCCGGGCGAAGGGGTCGGCGGTGTCCGCTACAAGGCCTGGACGCCCGCCAATTGCCTGCACCCCAATCTGCCGTCCAATGCGCCGCTGACCTTCGACGTGCTGGATAGCTGGAGCGGCCGATCGCTGGGCGGTTGCGTCTATCATGTCGCGCATCCGGGCGGGCGCAATTACGACACGTTGCCGATCAATGGCTATGAAGCCGAAGCGCGGCGCAAGGCGCGCTTTCAGGATTATGGCCACACACCCGGCCCGGTCGACATGCCGGCCGCCGAACTGCCCGGCGAATTTCCCATGACGCTCGACCTGCGCTTCAAACATCCGGGCATGTGATGGCTGCCGATGCAATTGCGCCGCCCTGTTCTGACGACTGGGCGGACGATTATCTGAAGGCTGCGCCGAAGGGCGACCTGTTCGCCGATGCATCGCCCGACATGGCGGCGCACTGGCGCACGATGCTGGGCAGGCTGTCGGCGCAGGCGCAGGCTGATCCGGCGCGGCTGGCGGACCATGTCGGGCGGCAGGCGAGCGATCTGGGCATGGCGTTCCGCCTGACCGGCGACGAACAGGAACGCCCCTGGCCGCTGGGGCCGGTGCCGCTGCTGATCGGTGCAGAGGAATGGACCCATATCGAGCAGGGCCTGACCCAGCGGGCCGAACTGCTCGAACGGGTGATTGCCGACATTTATTCCACCCAGTCGCTGGTGCGCGACGGCAAGCTGCCGGCCAGCATCGTTACCGGCAGCCCGCATTATTGGCGGGTGATGACCGGTACGCCGCCGCCGCGCGGCCATCATCTCCATTTCTACGCCGCCGATATCGGGCGCGGCCCGGCGGGCGAATGGCGGGTGCTGGCGGACCGGGTGCGAACGCCCGTTGGCGTGGGCTATGCGCTGGAAAACCGGCTGGCCCTCTCGCGCGCGACCGGCGACCTGCTGGGCGCGATGCATGCGCGCAGACTTGCGCCTTTCTTCGCCGATCTGCGCCGGGGGCTGGCGGCCGACTGCGCCCGCGCCGATCCGCGCATCGGCCTGCTGACGCCCGGCCGTTTCAATCAAAGCTATGCCGAGCAGGCGCATCTGGCCCGTTACCTCGGCCTGTTGCTGGTCGAGGGCGACGATCTGATCGTGTCGGACGGGCGATTGTTCATTCGCACGATTCAGGGGCTGAAGCGCATCGACGGCCTGTGGCGCTGGATGGACAGCCGGTTCCTCGATCCGCTGGCATTTGACAGCAAATCGCGGATCGGTGTGCCGGACCTGTATGACGCCTGCGCACGCGGCGGGCTGATGGTCGGCAACTGGCCGGGCGCCGGCGTGATCGAATCACGTGCCTTCGCCGCCTTCCTGCCGCAACTGGCCAAGGCGGTGCTGGGGCAGGACCTGATCCTGCCCAACATCGCCACCTGGTGGTGCGGCCAGACGCGCGAGCGCGAGCATGTCCGCGCCCGGCTCGACAATCTGGTGGTCGGTTCCGCCTTCGATCAGGATGTCGCTGGCCTGCCCGACGCGCATTTCACGCCGGGCGCCTCGCTCGACGCGGCACAGCGTGATACGCTGCTGGCGGCGATGGCGCGGCGGCCGATGGACTATGTCGGGCAGGAGGTGGTGAAGTTATCCACAACCCCGGCGGTGATCGATGGCCGGATCGCCCCCCTGCCCTTTACCCTGCGCGTCTTCGTGGCCCGTGACGGGGCGGGCCAGTGGCGGGTGATGCCCGGCGCCTTTGGCCGACTGGCCGGCCATGGCGATATTCGCGCGGCGCTGATGGGGCAGGCGGACATGTCGGCCGACATGTGCGTCATCGACGCCAAGCCGGTGCCGCCCGACACGCTGCTGGGATCGGGCACACCCGCGATCCGGCGGGTTGGCGGCATGCTGCCGGCCAAGGCGGCGGACAATCTTTTCTGGTTGGGGCGCTATATCGAGCGCACCGAAATGACGCTGCGGCTGATCCGCGCGATCGCGGGCGGATCGATCGAGGCCGATCTGGGCCCGTCGCTCGATTCACCAGCCATGGCGCGGCTGGTCGGGCTGCTGGTGCAATGGGGCGCTGTGTCGGGCAGTGGCGCGGCAATCGGCCCCCTTTGCGCCACCGCGCTGGGCGATGCGCGCCAACCCGGCAGCGTGCGGGCGCTGATGGCCGTGGTCGCCAATATCGGCGAAGGGTTGCGGGACCGGCTGGCGAGCGATTTCTGGCGGCTGGTGCGCCTGCCCCTGCCCAGTTTCGACGGCGCAGTGACGGAGACTTTGCTCGACGCATCATCCCGGATGATCGAGCGGATTTCCGCGCTGTCGGGTCTGGCGGCAGAGAATATGGGGCGCACCGATGGCTGGCGTTTCCACGATATGGGCCGCCGCATGGAGCGCGCGGCCAATGGGTGCCGGCTGATCAGCCTGTTCGGCGGCGACGATGCGTCGGCCGACGACCTGACCGTGCTGCTGGACCTGATGGACAGCCAGATCAGTTATCGCACCCGGTACCTGACCGGCCCGGCACTGCCGCCAGTGCGCGATCTGCTGGCGCTGGAACCCTATAATCCGCGCGCCATCGCCTATCAGGCGCTGCGTCTGGCGGAGCATGTCGCCGCCCTGCCGACCCTGCGCGCCGATGGCATGCCGGAAGAGCCCCGGCGGCTGGCCGACGCGCTGGTCGCGCGGCTGGCCCCGCTGACCGGAGACATGCTGACCTTGGCGGATATTGCCGACGCCGAAAGCCGATTGCTGGGCCTGTCCGACGCGATCGGCCAACGTTACTTCCTGCAACTCCACAAGACGGAAAATGCGGACCTTCTGTCATGATCTACCATGTCCGCCATCGCACCATCCTGCGCTACGCCGCGCCCGTGCAGGTCGCCCGGTTCAACCTGCGGCTGAAGCCCGCCCCTTGGCCGGGGCAATGGACGTCCGATCATGCGCTGTCGGTCAATCCAGCCCCGTCGGTGATCGAATCGCGCCCGGCGGCCTGGCCGGTGCAGGTATCCCGGCTGGTGATCGAAGGATCGATCCGCGAACTGGTGATCGAAAGCAGCTTTCGTGCAGGGGTTCAGGGCGGGGCGATCACCGCCCAGCCTGACGATCCCGACATCGGCACCGTGGCGCAGGCGGCGCTGGTCGATCGCGGCATGGGGCCTTCCGCACCGGCCAACTATCTTTATGCCTCGCCCCGCGCGCCGCTGCTGGCGGATATCGGGACATGGGCGGGCGAGACATTGTCGCCCGACCAGCCGATCGTCGCCGCGGCGCTGGCGCTGGCGCTGCGCATCCAGTCGGAATTCGCTTATCAGCCCGGCGTGACCGATGCCGGCACGCCGGTCGCCGACGCCTTTGCGGCGCGCCATGGCGTGTGCCAGGATTTTGCCCATGTGATGGTGGTCGCGCTGCGGCTGGCCGGACTGCCCGCCGCCTATGTCAGCGGCTATCTGCGCACCGATCCGCCGCCGGGCATGCCGCGTCTGGTGGGGGCGGACGCGATGCATGCCTGGGTCATGTTGTGGTGCGGGCCGACGCGCGGGTGGATCGGCTTTGATCCCACCAATGGCTGTATTACCGGCGACGGGCATCTGTTCGTCGCCATGGGCCGCGACTATGCCGAGGTCGCGCCGATGGACGGGCTGTTCATCGGCGGCACGGGCCAGAGCCTGTCCGTCATGGTCGACGTCGCCCCCGAAGAAGAGGAAGTTGCATGATTGCCGCCATCATCCTGGTCCTGGCCGGGCTTTATTGTCTGGCGCGCGGCGTCATGGACCTGCGCGCGAAGCGCTGGATCTGGGGGGCACTGGGCATCGTGGCGGGAATCGGGATCATGGCTGCGCCGATCCCGACGGAGGTGCAGGTCACTTTGCCGTCGAGCAGCGCTACCCGGTAGAGCATCGAGCCTTAAATAAGACCCGTTCGGCCCTTCGACTTCGCTCAGGAGAGCCTGTCCAAGCCCTGCCCTGTTCTTCAAGAAGTACGGCCCTTCGACAGGCTCAGGGCGAACGGACACAAAGGTGACCCCGATTTTGCGCACGATGCTCGAATCAATCGCCGTTCGTCCTGCCGGCATCGTCGAATATCTCTCGATGCCAGAACATGTCGGGATCACGAAACCATGAGCTATTTTCGGGCGTCTCGAATTTAGCAAGCTGCGACATGCCGATGCCATATCTGCGGCAAAATCCGATGATCTCCCAAATGTCGGCATCGGTCGGCTGGCGATTCAAATTGATGAATAAATCTCCGACCTCCCCACGGTAAGTCTCAACGAAGACCATCCTGTCGAGCCACTTGAAAAAAGCCCGCTCGTCAGCTTCGTGATAAAAGAGGACGTCGGTCGCCACAATCTGAAGCGGTTTCGACATACCCTTTCACCCCACCCGCTCGAACAGCAGCGGCATCCCGGTCCGGGGACGGATGGTGAGGCGGCTGATCGGTTCGGGCTTGAAGCCTGTCGGCACGGTCAGGCGATAGCGGCGGATGACCGAGGCGATCACGGTCATCACTTCCTGCTGGGCGAAGCCCGCGCCGACGCAGACGCGGGGTCCCCGGCCGAAGGGGAACCATGCCTGTTTCGCCATGTCGGCATTGGCCGGATCGTCGAACCGGTCGGGATCGAAGGCATGGGGGCAGGCCCAGTTGTCCTTGTTGCGCTGGGTCAACCAGGGCGCGACCACCAGCATCGCCCCCTGTTCCAGTTGCTTGTCGCGCATCGGCATGGGGCAGGTGACTTCGCGCGGCAGAAAGGAGACGGGCGGATAGAGGCGCAGCGTTTCCTTGAAGATGTTGCGGACCTGCCCCATGTCCTTGAGCATCGCGCCGGTGAACGGAGCGTCGCCCGCCACATCCGCCACTTCGGCGCGGACCCGGTCCTGAATATGGGCGCATTCGGCCAGCATATAGAGCGCCCAGGTCATGGTGCTGGCCGAGGTTTCATGTCCCGCGAGGAAGATGGTCGACACCTGTTCCATCACCTGATCGCAGGTGAAATGGACGCCGGTTTCGGGATGCTTCACCTCGATCAGGGACTGGAGGATATCGCGTTCCAGGGTTTCTCCGCGGGTGTGAAAAGCCTCGTACCGGGCTTCCACGATCGGGCGGAACACGTCGTGGATGGCGCGGGCGGGTTTGCGCGATCGCTTTTCGAACCAACCCGCCGGCAGGCCGTAGAGCCGCAGCATCGATGCGCTGTGGGCCAGCCGCTGAAATTTTCCGAAGGCGGTGTGGATGATGTTGGAGCGGGCCTCGTCCAGCGTCTGGCTGAACAGCGTGCGGAAGATGATGTCGGCCGCGACATGGGTCATCATCGGATCGATATCGACCGGTTTGGCGCGATCCGCCGCGTCGATCCGGGCGAGCAGGGCGTCGGCCGCCGCCACCATCAGCGGCATAGAGCGGCCGAGCGCGGTGTGCGCGAAAGCCGGGTTCACCATCGCGCGCTGGCTTTCCCAATCCTCGCCATTGGCTGAAAAGACCGAATTGCCGATCAGCGGATCGAGATTACGGACCAGTTCGCTATGTTTGGGATAGGCGGTGCCCCCGCGCAATATCTGGTCCACCAATGGCAATTCGTTGGCGATATACATGGTGCGGCCGGGCGTGCGGATTTCGCCCATCTTCATCGTATAGCTCTTGTCGAAGAGCACATGAATCCAGCTATGCCAGCCGCGCAGGAAGCGCTTTATGAGGCCGCGCTTGCTGCTGGGCGGCTGCGGATAGGGCGGCGTGAAGAGATCGGTCACGGGATCGTCCTGAAGGCGGCGACGGCTTCGTCCACGGTGCGGCGTCCGGCGGTCAGGCTGATGAAGTCGATCGGGGACAGGCGGTCGCCCACCCGCAGATAATCGAAATGCGCCTCATATTTGTTCGACCAGCCCCCATGATAATTTTCTGGCTCATAAAAGAGATGGAAGCGCGGCGATAGCATGTCGACGCGGGCGGCACATTGATCCGCGACAAGGCGAAATGGATTGACGTTATAATAGGCCGCGCCATCAGGCGGGGAGCTGATGTCGACATAGCGGAAGCGCGTGTCGGCCAAGGCGCGCAGATCGTCATGATACCAGTCGGCGTCGCGGCGCAGGCCGATGACCGGCACCACCTGCCCCAGACCCAGCATCACGAAATGATCGGGCAGCGTGCCGCTGCGCAGCGCGATCAGGCGGCGCATCAGCCGCATGCCGAGGATCGTGCCCGCGCTGTGGGTGACGAGTTGCACCTCATCCCAGTCGCCGTCCAGTTCCTGCGCGATGCGGGCGACGAACTGGTCGAGCCGTTCATCCAGCGCATCGCCCGGCCCGTCGGCCGCCAGCGCGCCATGATAGGTCATGAAGCGCAGCAGCCATGGCACCACCAGCTTGGCGAGGATGCGGCCGGACAGGAAGGCGCTGCAAGCCATGCCGATGATCGCGCCCGCCCAGAAGGGAAGCAGCAACGACAGCAGCAAGGCGGGCACCAGCGCCAGCAGCAGCGGGATCAGCACCGCCAGCACCGGCGGATAGAGGATGGTGATGACCGGCCCCTTGCGCAGGCGGCGCATGCGGGCGAAGTCCATCAGCCGCGCATGGCCCGCATAGGCGCGGGCGGCGCGCAGGGCGAGGCTCATGGGATTGCGAATCCAGACCTTGCCGATCAGATCCTCCCAGCGGAGATATTCATAGTCGGTTTCGACTGCGGCGGCCAAGTTATCCACAGCCCAGCGCGCGGACACGACCGAGCCTGCTGCGCCCGCCTGTCGCCCGCCCACGGCAATGGGATCGCCGGTCAGCGCGGCATGGCGCGCCGCCTGATCGCGGTAAAGCTGATGATAGAAACGAACGCCGCGTGGATCGAAACCGCCAAGGTAGAAGACTTTACGCTTGAATTTCTGCACTGCCCCGGTCCTAATCGGGACATGACCACGCCCGAACGCGATTACTGCTATTTCATCGACCACCGTAAGTACAACCGCAATGTTGGCTGCCGGAAGCATGACAATATGTACGGCATCAATGGCGGCGGCAGCGAGCGGGACCGGTGGCGTGCCGACATGCATTTTTATCGGCATATGAAATCCAATGGCGATCCGATGGCGTTGCCCGCCCTGCTCGCCTGCCTGACCTTCGGCTGGTTCTGCTGGAACTATCATCCGGGCAAGGGGCTGTGGCGCGGACAATTGTTGCGCCGCTTCGCCAAAGCGCCCAAGTGAGCGGCATGAGCGATCCCAAGCATGTGAAGGTCGGTGCCGTCACCTTCGGCAACGACCTGCCCTTCGTCCTGATTTCCGGCCCCTGCCAGATCGAAAGCCGCGACCATGCGCTGTTCATGGCAGAGGCGCTGGCGAAGGCGGCGGAGGATGCGGGTGCGCCCTTCATCTTCAAGAGCAGTTTCGACAAGGCGAATCGCACATCGGTATCGGGTCGGCGCGGCGTCGGCATCGACGCTGGGTTGCGCATATTGGCCGACGTGAAGGCGGCGCTGGGCTGCCCGGTGCTGACCGACATTCATGGGCCAGAACAGGTGGAAGCGGCGGCGCAGGCTGTGGATATCCTGCAAATCCCCGCCTTTCTCTGTCGCCAGACCGACCTGCTGGTCGCAGCGGGCAAGACGGGCGCGGTGATCAACGTCAAGAAGGGGCAGTTTCTGGCCCCCTGGGATATGGCGGCGGTGGCGCAGAAGGTCGCATCGACCGGGAATGAGCGCATCCTGCTGACCGAGCGCGGGGCGAGTTTCGGTTACAACACGCTGGTCAGCGACATGCGCGCGCTGCCTACGATGGCGCAGACCGGCTATCCGGTGGTGTTCGACGCCACCCATTCAGTGCAGCAGCCCGGCGGGCTTGGCACGGCGTCCGGCGGCCAGCGCGAATTCGCGCCGGTTCTGGCGCGCAGCGCGGTGGCGGCGGGCGTGGCGGCGATCTTTGCCGAAGCGCATGACGATCCCGACAATGCGCCGTCCGACGGGCCGGTGATGCTGCCGCTGGGATGGGTCGGGCCGATGCTTAAAACGCTGCGCGCAATCGATCAGGTGGTGAAAAGGTAGAGTCTGCCTCCCCTATTTGTAGCAGTCAGTCAGCTATTGAGCGAAAACTGAATTCTGATGTGGCGCGACAATACATCGGCCACCTTAACACCACCACTTACCGGGTTTTTCAGGTCAAAGGTAATCGCATCTGCCATCAGGGTCGCTACCGGGGTTCGAAGCGCTTCAGGCGTGCCCGTCTCTCCGATAGAGTACATAGCAAAGAGCTCATTGACCGCTTCATGCTGGGCATCGATCACATATTGCGACGGCTTAGATCGCTCAGTAGACCAAACCCGTCGGAACAATTTCGTTTTCTTATCGGATAAAAGCTGAGGAAGATAAAATAGACCCACCGCAACCACGACGATTAGTATAATCACTTCCATAATACGCCCTTTCCCTACACACCTCCTTATTGCAGCGACGTCCTAAAATTGTGTTTTATCAAGCGGACGGCAGTTGCGTTACCATGGACTTTTACGGCCGCGCCTGACCAGTGCCGCGCACGATCCATTTATAGGTGGTCAGCCCTTCCAGAGCCACCGGACCGCGTGCATGGAGGCGGCCGGTGGAAATGCCGATTTCCGCACCCAGACCGAATTCGGCGCCATCGGCGAACTGGGTGGAGGCGTTCCACATCACGATCGCGCTGTCGACGGCATTGAGGAAATGTTCGGCCACCGCCGCATCGTCGGTAATGATCGCATCGGTATGATGGCTGGCATGGGCGGCAATATGGGCGATCGCCTCCGCAACGCCGTCGACCAGCCGGATCGACACGATCGCGTCCAGATATTCGGTATCCCAGTCCGCTTCCGACGCCGCGATCACGCGGGCGTCCATCGCCTGTATCGCTTCGTCGCCGCGCACTTCGCATTGCGCGTCGAGCAGCGCCTGCACCAGCGCGGGCGCCTGCCCATAGGCGCGGTCGATCAGCACCGTTTCGGTCGATCCGCAAATGCCGGTACGGCGCATCTTGGCATTGACCACCAGATTGCGCGCCATGGCGGGATCGGCCGCGCCGTCGACATAGCTGTGGTTGATGCCGTCCAGATGGGCGAGCACGGGCACGCGCGCTTCCTCCTGCACGCGCGCGACCAGGCTCTTGCCGCCGCGCGGCACGATCAGGTCGACAAATTCCGAGGCCCTTAGCAGCGCGCCGACCGCCGCACGATCGGTGGTGGGGACCAGTTGCACGGCTTCGGCCGGCAGCCCGGCGGCGACGATCCCTTCCACCATCGCAGCGTGGATGGCGCGGTTGCTTTCCTTCGCCTCGCTGCCGCCGCGCAGGATGACGGCATTGCCGGCGCGCAGGCAGAGGGCAGCGGCATCCGCCGTCACATTGGGGCGGCTTTCATAGATGATGCCGATCACGCCCAGCGGCACGCGCACGCGGGAAAGCTCCAGTCCGTTGGGGCGCACCACCTTGTCGATCACGCTGCCGAGCGGATTGGGCAGGCCGGCGACCTGCTCCACGCCGGCGGCGGCGCCCTCGATCCGGCCTTCGTCCAGCCGCAGCCGGTCCAGCATCGCGGGCGACAGGCCGTTGGCGGCGGCATTTTCCATGTCGCGGGCATTGGCGGCGAGAATCGCCGGCGCCTGATCCCGCAACGCCTGGGCCGCGCGGCGCAGGGCATCCGCCTTCTGCGCGTCGCTCGCCTGCGCGATGACGGCGGCGGCCGTGCGCGCGCGCGCGCCGAGCATCGCGATCAGCATTTCGGGGGTCTGGGTCAGGTCGTTCATGCAAAGCTCTCGCCGGAAGATCGGCCGCGCCTGTAGCATGAAAGCGCCATCCGGCAAAAGCCTGTCAGGTCGATGATCACGGATATCGAGGAGGTGGTGCCGACGGCCGAACCATGGGTCGCATATGGTCCGGCCATCGGCGGGCAGAAGAACCCTGCCTCGCCATCCTTCCTATCCGCTTCGCCGGTCGCCCACATACCCCATAAGGGGTAGAGCCTCAGAAATGCGGCGAAAATCTCAGTGGCTGATCAGGCCGACGATGCGGACAAGCTGGGATTCCCGCTGGCATCCGGTCTTGTCATAGATGCTGCGCAACTGAACCTTCAGCGTGGCGGCGGAGACGCCCCGCGCGGCGGCGATGTCCGGTCGCGACTGGCCGGCAGCCAGACGAATGGCGATGTCCGCTTCGGCGGGCGTGAGGCGGAAGGTGCGCGTCAGCAACTGCACATGGCGGTCGCTGGGCGCGCCGACCCGCGCGATCGCAATGGCGCGCGGCGCAAAGGGCAAGGCCCAGGGCCGCACCGGCAGCGGATAAAATTCCAGCATGATCGCGACCCCGCCATCGGCATCGGCCAGCGCCACCGGATCGGCGGCGCGGCCGGGCGGTTCGATGACGGTGCGCACGGCGCGCAGGATGGCGCGTGTCTCGTCCGCCCGGTCGCTGGCGAGCCATCCATCGCTGACCCGGATACGGCTGGTCGACAACAGATTTTCCGCACGGGGCGTCATGCCGCCGACCCGCCCGGTTGCGTCGAGCAGCCAGCAGGCCCGGTCCATCGCCTCGAACGTGCCGGCCAGCAGGGCGAAACCCTGCTGCTCGATCGCCTGTTGCAGGCGGACGGCGGTGCGGGCGTGGCCGGCAATGTCTGCGAACAGGGCGCGTTGCCCCTCGGTCGTCCGGCCATCCTTGCTGCCGCGCAGCAGGGCGAGGCCGATCATCTGATGGTCGCTCGCCACCAGCTTGGACTGACAGCCGTCGAAAATGTCGAAATCCGAACAGAGGTCGAGATAATCGTCGGCACGCAGCGACCGGCGGGCGATATCATAATGGGCTTCGTGGACGATGGCGGGCCGATCGGGCAGGCGATCCGCCGCGACACGGAAATTGAGATCCGGCGCGCTCTGTTCGATCGACGCGCTTTTGGCGAGAATGCTGTCGTCGATCTCGCTGATCCAGTTGAAGGCGGACGCGCCCGCGCCAAAGCCGATCAACTGGCCATGACGCGATCCTGTCGCCTGCGCCATCGCATGGATGGCCTGTCCCCATTTTTCCGGCTCCAGTGCGGCCGACAGGAAGATGTCGGCCCAGTCATCCTTGCTGCTGGCGGATGTCGCCATCTCTAAATGCCCCCATGCCCCGGATCGGCGTTATCCGAAGGACAGGTGAAGTCAAACAAGATGTCGTGGCGGCACTTTATCCTTTTTTATTCTTGATCGAATTCAAGAATTAGGCGGCCTGTGCCATCAGATCCTGCTTCACCGCGCGAATCATGCGGCAGGGCGGGATATTGCGCCATTCCAGCGAGTCGCTGACATCATCGAACAGCGGCGTCAGCATGTCGCAGACATAACGCGAATATTGATAGATCAGGAAGGCGCCGCCCGGACGCAGCGCGGCGCGGGTTTCGGCGCAGATCGCCGTGCCCACGCCGTCCGGCAGGGTAGAGAAAGGGATTCCGGACAGGACATAGTCGGCCTGATAATGGCCCGCTTCCTTGATGAAACGGCGCACGTCTGCGGCCGAGCCATGGACGACGCGCAGGCGGGGATCGTCAATCTCCGCCTCCAGATAGGCGACGAAGTCCAGATTGAGGTCGATCGTCAGCAAGGTCGCATCGGCGGGCAACCGATCGAGGATCGAGCGGGTGAAGGTCCCCACGCCCGGTCCATATTCTACGAACAGGCGGGTGTTGCGCCAGTCGACCTGATCCAGCATCCGGTCCACCAGCGTAGCGGACGAGGGGATGACCGATCCGATCATGCCGGGATGCTTCATGAACTGGCGAAAGAACATGCCCCACTGGCGGAAGAATGATCCGGTCGACCCGGTACCAGCCTTATTCTTGTTCTTCTTCAACGGAATGGAGGCCATCAACGCTCGCCTGTCTCTATCATGGTCACGGCCTTGCAAATCCGAAGCCGACTGGCAAGCGGCTTTGCAATAAGGCCGTCACAAAACGCAAGGGCGGCGGACTTGTTCAATCCGCCGCCCCGGCGCCTGCCGTCAATCGGCGCGATCGCGCGGCCGCAACATGCCGGGCGAGACAAAGCCGATCGGATCGACCTGCATCGCCCGCTGCTTCAGTTGCGACTGGATTTGCTCATATTCGCGCTCCATTTCCGGCGTGACCGAGGCGCGCGTATCCTCCAGCGCGGCGTCGAAATGCGCCTGCGTGACCGAGGCGACACTGAGCGACTGGCGCAGCGCCACCAGACCGGCCCGCCGCACCAGATCTTCCAGATCGGCGCCGGTGAAGCGTTCGGTCTGCGCCGCCAGCGCGTCCAGATCGACATCGTTCGCCAGCGGCATCTTGCCGGTATGGATGCCCAATATGCGCCGCCGCCCGGCCTGATCGGGCACCGGCACATAGATCAGCTCATCGAACCGGCCCGGCCGCAGCAGCGCCGGATCGATCAGCGTCGGCCGGTTGGTCGCGCCGATGACGACCACCGACTGCAACTCCTCCAGCCCGTCCATTTCGGCGAGGATGGTGTTGACCACCCGTTCCGTCACCGCCGGTTCACCAAGGCCACCGCCGCGCGCGGGGACCAGACTGTCCAGTTCATCGATGAAGATGACGGTGGGCGCCACCTGCCGCGCACGGGCGAACAGGCGGGCGATCTGCTGTTCGCTTTCGCCATACCATTTCGACAGGAGGTCGCTCGACTTGGTGGCGATGAAATTGGCCTGCGCCTCCCGTGCGACCGCCTTGGCCAGCAGGGTCTTGCCGGTGCCGGGCGGGCCGTAGAGCAGGAAGCCCTTGGCCGGGCGGATGCCGATGCGGCGGAAGGCGTCGGGGTCCTTGAGCGGTAGCTCCACCCCTTCCTTCAGGCGCATCTGCGCATCGTCCAGCCCGCCGATATCGGACCAGCCGATATTGGGCGCCTGCACCATCACTTCGCGCATGGCGGAAGGCTGGACCCGCTTGATCGCGGCCATGAAATCCTCGCGCGTGACGGAGAGTTCCTCCAGCACGTCGGCGGGGATCGTGCCTTCCTCCAGATTGAGCCGGGGCATGAAGCGACGCACCGTCTCGATCGCCGCCTCGCGGCTGAGCGCCGCGAGGTCCGCACCGACGAAGCCGTAGGTCATGCGCGCCAGTTCGGCGAGGTCGACCTTGTCCCCCAGCGGCATGCCGCGCGTGTGAATGCCCAGGATTTCGCGGCGGCCACGCTCGTCGGGAACACCGACAACGATTTCCCGGTCGAACCGGCCGGGACGGCGCAGCGCCTCGTCGATCGCCTCGGGCCGATTGGTGGCGGCGATGACGACGAGGTTGGTGCGCGGTTCGAGCCCGTCCATCAGCGTCAGCAACTGGGCGACGAGGCGCTTTTCCGTCTCGCCGGTCACATTGCCACGCTTGGGCGCGATCGAATCGATCTCGTCTATGAACAGGATCGAGGGCGCGGCCTTGGCCGCCGCCTCGAATATCTCGCGCAGCTGCTTTTCCGATTCGCCATAGGCCGACCCCATGATCTCCGGCCCGTTGATCAGGAAAAATTCCGCTTCCGATTCATTGGCGACGGCGCGGGCGAGCCGGGTCTTGCCAGTGCCCGGCGGGCCGTGCAGCAAGACGCCCTTGGGCGGATCGACGCCCAGCCGTTCAAACAGTTCGGGATAGCGCAGCGGTAGTTCGACCATTTCGCGCAACTGGTCGATCGTTTCGGCCATGCCGCCGACATCGTCATAGGTGACGTCGGCCCGGCGCGATTCGCGCGGCTCCTCATATTCGGCGCGCAGTTCGACTTCGGTCTCCGCGTCGATATGGACGACGCCCTTGGGCACGGTCGACACCACGACCAGGCGGATTTCCTGAAGGGCATAGGCCGGTGCGGCCAGCATCTGGCGCAGTTGCGGCGGCATGTCGCCGGGCGGCACCTGTTGCTGCCCGGCGGTCGCGACGACATCGCCCGCCGCCAGCGGCCGCTGAAAGAAAACACGCTTGAGCGCTTCGGGATTGCCCTGCAACCGCAGGTTATTTTGTGCAGGCGCGAACACCACGCGCTGGGCCGGACGGGGTTCTATTTTTGCGATCTGGACGAAATCGCCCGATCCGACACCGGCATTGGCGCGTTGCAGACCGTCCAGCCGGAGCACGTCCAGCCCTTCATCTTCCTTATAGGGGCGCACCACCCGGGCGGAGGTCGGCCGCTTGCCGACAATCTCTATCACATCGCCTTCGGCCAGATGCAGTTCGGCCATGACGGCCAGCGGCAGCCGCGCCAATCCGCGTCCTGCATCCTCCGGCCGCGCATTGGCGACCTGAATCCGGCGTCCTGTCTGTTCCTGATCGGCCACGCATCATCCCCGCTTATGGTTCGCCAAGGAGATAGGAAACGCAGTCACGATCGGAAAGACCCCGTGGTCACAACCGCGCCGGACAAAAAAAGGGCCAGCCCGAAAGCCAGCCCTGAAAGTTTTTAGGAGAGGATGCCTGAAAGGCCTGTTCTATGTGCAGTGCGGCATGATTTTTTGCAAGTGCGAAATAATCCGATGAGTTGCAAAAAATGCATCTTGCCATTTCTCCCATTTTCCTGCTCTCTGTGCATAGGATGCTTGGAACCAGGATGCGCGCCGTTCGATAAATAGAATTGACGCGGCGCAGCGGATCGGCTTCGGAATTTTACAGATTATGCGCAGATTGCCGCCCCTAACGGCCCTTGAGGCCTTTGTTCAGGTCGCCCGCCTTGGCTCCGTCAAGGCGGCCGCCGAAGAGCTTGCCCTGTCCACGCCGGCGCTGAGCCGCCGGGTACAGGCGCTGGAACGCTTTATCGGTCGCCCATTGTTCGACCGGAAGCATCAGGCACTGGAGATCAATGTCGACGGGCAGCGCCTGCTGGACGATATCGCCCCCGCACTCGATTCGCTGAGCCAGGCGCTGGAAAATATCCAGAGCGGCGGCAACCAGCTGCGCCTGCGGCTGGCGGTGATGCCCCTGTTCGCGACTCAGCGCCTGTTCCCGCATCTGGGCCGGTTGCGCCAGCAGCATCCCCAATTGCATATCGACATCGAAACGACGCCGCACGCCGTAGCGCGCCTCGGCGAAGGGCTGGACGCGGCGATCGTGCTGATGGCAAAGGATATCGATCCGGCGCTTTATGCGCATGAGCTGGATCATGAGGAAGTCTATCTGATCGGCCGGCGCCAACTGGGCGAAGGGCCGCAGGCGCTCAAATCGCCCGAGGAGCTGGCGCAGCAGACCGTGCTGCTGCATCGCGACATGGCCTTGTCTTTCGACGCCTGGAAGGAAGCGGCCGGCCTGCCCGACCTGCAACCGCTGGCGATCGACAATTATGATTCGGGCCAGTTGATGCTGGAGGCGGCGGCGCAGGGGCTGGGCGTGGCGGTGATGCATGCCAGCCATTATGAACAGTCGGGCGATCCGCGGCTGATGCGGCTGTTCCCGATCCATGTCGACAGCCCCTATCGCTACTTCTTCGTCTGTCGCCCGCGGGCGTTGCAGACGCGGGCCGTGCGCATCTTCCGCGACTGGCTGATTGCCGCAGATATCTGAAGGATCGGGTGCCGCCATGATTCTTTGTGGCCGCCCCCTTAACCTTGTTTGGCCGCAGCCGTTATTGCCATCATGACTGGGGCAACATCTTCATCCGCTAGCCCGCAACATGGGCTAACCGACCGTCTGGCGCGCTGGGCCAGGGGGCTTTCCGGCAAGGTCGAGGAGTCGGAGGAGGAGGAAGAGCAGCGGCCGCGAACCGGCACCGCCTCCAATCGGGAAATCAACCGCCGTCGCCAGCTTTATGGGGATATCGGCGATTTCCTGTTCGCTCATGACCTGGACCTGACGCCGATCAATTTCAGCGTCGCGCTCGATTATCTGACCGGCGCCAATATCGGCGTGGAAAAGGCGATCCGCGCGGTCATGATGGAACGAGGCAAGATCACCAATAGCTGGATCGAATCGGTCGCCGCCGAACAGCGCGCCGATGAAATCACGCCCGAATCGCTGGCGTCGATGCTGGACAAGGTCGAGGAAAATCTGGGCCAGTTCACCGGACTGATGCATGAATCGCGCAATTCGGCGAAGGATTATGGCGCCGCGCTTCAGGAGCAGGCCAAGGATCTGGCCGCCGGTGGCGATAGCGAACCGGTGCTGTCACGACTGGTCGGCCTGACCCGATCGATGGTGGAAAAGACGCGGCAGGTGGAAAGCCAGCTGCGCGAAAATCAGAAGCAGACGCAAGCGCTGAAATCGAGCCTGGAGACGGCCCGCCGCGCGGCCGAGCATGACCATCTGACCGGCCTGCCCAACCGCCGCGCCTTTGAAGGCGTGCTGCGTGAGGAACTGACGCTGGCGCAGGAACAGCATGAAACCCTGTCGGTCGCCTTCTGCGATATCGACCATTTCAAGAATATCAACGATACCCACGGTCATGACACCGGCGATCGGGTGCTGAAGTTCGTCGCGGGCCTGCTGGCCAAGATTTCCAACGATCGCTGCCATGTCGCACGCCATGGCGGCGAGGAATTCGTGATGCTGTTCCGCGGCAAGACCGCAGCCGAAACCTGCGAAGCGGTGGACGGTGTGCGCGAGGATCTGGCCAATCGCAGCCTGGTCAACCGCACCAATGGCGAGCGCATGGACCGGGTCAGCTTTTCCGCCGGCGTCGCCAATGTGCTGGCTTATGAAGACCCGCGCGCCGCGCTCAAGGCGGCGGACCGCGCGCTGTATCTGGCCAAGGAACATGGCCGCAATCGCGTCTATCTGGCGGCGGAGACCGACTGACGGCCTTCGCATGCACGTTTATCGCAGCGCGCTTCTAGGCCCAATCGACATTCAGCCCTGACGGGCTGCAAATGGCGGCTTTCCGCGCTTCCGGTGCTCACGTACTTTTAGTACGCTGCGCTCCGGGTCGCGAAAATCCACCATTTTCGCTCCGTCATCATCTGAATGTCGATCGGCCCTAATATGATCCGTTCGTCCCGAACCTGTCGAAGGACGCGCGCAACGTCCTTCGACAGGCTCAGGACGAACGGAGATTGGTGATCCCAATTTAACGCTCGATACTCTAGAAATCGGGCTTTTCATAATGGGGCGGCGGGGTGATGATTTCCATCCGTTCCGACAGGAGCGGGCGGAAGGATGGCCGCGACTTGAAGCCGGCATACCAGCGCTTGACCGGTTCATGCCCGGCCCAGTCGATCCCGCCCAGATAATCCGCCACCGACAGATGCGCCGCCGCCGCGATATCGGCCAGGCTGAGCGTCCCGCCCGCCATCCAGCTGCGATGGTCGAGCAGATAATCCATATAGTCCATATGGACATTGGCGCGCTTCATCGCTTCGCGCAGCACGCGCGCGTCCGGCGGCGCCCGTTCGATCAGCCGCTTCTTCATCCGTTCGTGCAGCAACGGGCCGACCACATCGCCATAAAAGCTCTGGTCGAAAAAGGCGGTCAGCCGTCGCACTTCCGCCCGGCCTGCCGCCGTGCCGGAGACGAGCGGGACTTTCTCCACCGTCTCCTCAAAATATTCGCAGATCGCCTGACTGTCGATCAGGGTGACGCCGCGTTCCTCGTCCGCCATCACCGGGGTCAGCCCGGCGGGATTGAGATCGAGAAATTCGTCGCGCATCGCCCAGGGCGATTCGCGCACCAGATCATAGCCGATCCCCTTCTCCCCAAGGAGAAGCCGGACCTTGCGCGAAAAGGGGCAGAGCGGGAATTGGTAAAGCAACCACATAGGCGATCCCTGTTAGGCGCGCCCGCGCATTGGGGGAAGCGGCAAAATGCCCCGACGATGATCATGCTGCATGGCAATATTGGCCAAAAGGATGGCGGCAAAGGGCATGGTCCTGCCTTTCGATCCTGCTATCAAGGCGATAGAAGTGACCGCAATAATGGTTTCGCGATGGAAAGGATGCTTGATGTCTGACGATTTCTTCCCGGTGCCCGAAAGCTGGGCCAAGGGAGCATTGATGGACCGGGCCGCGCGCGAGGCCGATTATGCGCGCTCCATCGACGATGCCGATGCCTATTGGCTGGAGAAGGCGCAGCGGCTGGACTGGATCAGCGCGCCGACGAAAGCCAATGAAAGCAGCTTCCACGAAGCCGATTTCGGCGTGAAATGGTTTGCCGACGGCATATTGAACGTCAGCGCCAATTGCGTCGACCGGCATCTGGCGGAGCGGGCCGACCAGACGGCAATCCTGTGGGAACCCGATTCGCCCGATGCGGAGCCGCGCCGCTACAGCTATGCGCAACTGCATGAAGAAGTGTGCCGCTTTGCCAATGTGCTGAAGGAAGCGGGCGCCAAGAAGGGCGACCGCATCACCCTCTATCTGCCGATGATCCCGGAAGCGGCCTTTGCCCTGCTCGCCTGCGCGCGGATCGGCGCGATCCACAGCGTCGTCTTCGGCGGCTTTTCGCCCGAAGCGCTGGCGGGCCGCATCATCGATTGCGATTCCAACATCGTCATCACCGCCGACGAAGGCCGCCGCGCGGGCAAGAGCGTGCCGCTGAAGGCCAATGTCGACGCCGCGCTGAAGGAATGCCCCAGCGTCAGGAAGGTCATCGTGGTCAAGGCCACGGGCGGCGCGATCCGGATGCAGGATGGCCGCGACCTGTGGCTGCATGAGAAAGCCGCGACCATGTCCGCCGACTGCCCGCCCGAGCCGATGCAGGCGGAAGATCCGCTGTTCATCCTCTATACGTCCGGTTCCACCGGCAAGCCCAAGGGCGTGCTGCATACGACGGGCGGCTATCTGCTCTGGGCCAGCCTGACGCATGAGATGTGCTTCGATTATCGGCCCGGCGACATCTATTGGTGCGCGGCCGATATCGGCTGGGTCACGGGGCACAGCTATATCGTCTATGGGCCGCTGGCCAATGGCGCGACCACGCTGATGTATGAAGGCGTGCCCAATTATCCGACGCCGGCGCGCATCTGGCAGGTGGTCGACCGGCATCAGGTGCAGACCATCTTCACCGCCCCCACGGCGCTGCGCGCGCTGATGAAGGAGGGCGACGACTTTGTGCATTCCACCAGCCGCAAGTCGCTGCGGGTGCTGGGTACGGTGGGCGAACCGATCAACCCGGAAGCCTGGCGCTGGTATCACCATGTCGTGGGCGAAGATCGTTGTCCGATCATCGACACCTGGTGGCAGACCGAGACGGGCGGCGCAATGATCGCGCCGACGCCGGGCGCCACCGACCTGAAGCCGGGTTCGGCGACCTTCCCCATGCCCGGCGTGGTGCCGCAGATACTGGATGGCGAGGGCAAGGTTCTGGAGGGCGCGACCGAGGGCAATCTGGTCATCGCGCAAAGCTGGCCGGGACAGATGCGCACCGTGTGGGGCGATCATGAGCGTTTCTTCCAGACCTATTTCAGCACTTTCCCCGGCAAATATACCACCGGCGACGGCGCACGGCGCGATGCGGACGGCTATTACTGGATCACCGGCCGGGTCGATGACGTCATCAACGTGTCGGGCCATCGCATGGGCACGGCCGAGGTCGAAAGCGCGCTGGTGCTGCATGAAAGCGTCGCCGAGGCAGCGGTGGTCGGCTTCCCCCATGATATCAAGGGACAGGGCATCTATGCCTATGTCACGCTGAACAGCGGCGAGGAAGCGAACGACGCGCTGCGCAAGACTTTGGTGCAATGGGTGCGGACCGAAATCGGGCCGATCGCCACGCCGGACGCGATCCAGTTCGCGCCGGGCCTGCCCAAGACACGGTCGGGCAAGATCATGCGCCGCATCCTGCGCAAGATTGCCGAGGGCGAGGTGTCGGCGCAGGCGCTGGGCGACACCAGCACTTTGGCCGACCCGTCAGTGGTGGACAATCTGGTCGCCAATCGTCAGGGTTGACGGGCCGTCCCAGCGGGCGGTCCATAACTGAGTGAGGCCATGGGCATCGGGTAGGATGGTCATGGCTTTGGCCGACATCCCAAAAGGAGCAGCCCATGGCCCGTTATACCTCCGTTGCCCGTGCCCTGCACTGGATCATCGCCGTCCTGATAGTGGGCAATCTCTTCTTCGGCTTCGCGCATGAGGCGCTGCCCAAGGACTGGGCCGTCATGCCCGTGCACAAGTCGATCGGCCTGACCGTGCTGGTGCTGACCCTGTTGCGGATCATCTGGCGGCTGACCCATCGCGCGCCGGCGTTGCCCGCCGCGATGCCGCTGTGGGAAAAGGGCGCCGCCCATGCGACGCATTTCATTTTCTATGCGCTGATGCTGATCCTGCCGCTGTCGGGATGGATCATGTCGTCGGCCGGGCCGCGTCCGCTCAACTGGTTCTTCCTGTTCGACGTGCCAAAATTTGGCGTGGCGAAGGGGGACGCGATCGTCGGCCTCTCCCGTGGCGCGCATGAATTGCTGCCCTGGCTGTGGGTCGCGCTGATCCTGCTGCATGTGGGCGCTGCGCTGCGCCATCATTTCATGCTGAAGGACGATGTGCTGCGGCGGATGCTGTGACGCCGACTTGAATTTTTAGCAATTTTATCTTATACGGATAAATGCAAATGTCATGGGTCATCCCTTGATACCAGAACCCCCGTCATTGCCGTGGCGGGGGTTCACTCGTCCAAGGGGCGAGTTGCCGCCCGCCCCTTGTCCGTCGCACACCTTATTCGGAGCGCGAAACCTCCACGATCTTGAGGACCAAGGTCGCAAAGGCAATCATCACCCCAAGGGCGATGCACGCATCTGCAAATGTCATGCGTACTCCTTCATTGATACACGGCTTCATTGCCGCGAGGAGGAGATAAGCATGTGGTGGCGTGGGAACCAAGCCAGGCGCATTGGTAACAGCGGGTATTACCGCACTACACCATCTCGCCCGTGAGCAGCCTTGGCAATGCGCCGGACTGACCGCGGGCTTCGGCCATGAAGCGGTTCTTGAGCATGCCGCTGCGCTGCACCGCTGCCAGTCCCGCGCGACGGACCAGCGATGGGATCTTGCCCGGTATGTCGAACAGACGGACGAGGCCATCCATCGCCACGCTGGTCATCATCGTGTCGAGGCCGCGCCAGCGCTGATAGCGGGCGAGCAGTTGCGCATCGCCCGGATCGAGGCCGAGGCGCATGCCTTCCACCAGCACTTCCACCAGCGCGGCGACGTCGCGGAAACCCAGATTGACCCCCTGCCCCGCGATCGGATGGATGGCGTGGGCGCTGTCCCCCACCAGCGCGAGGCGCGTGTCGGTGATGCGCGCGGCATGGTGGAAGCCCAGCGGATAGGAGGAACGCGGGCCGGCCAGACTGATCTCGCCGAGGAAACCGCCGATCCGCTTCTGCGCTTCGGCCAGCCAGGCGCGTTCGGACAGCTTCATCATCGCGGGCGCCTGCTCGGTCGGCACGGTCCATACGACGGCGGAGCGAGTGCCCGGCAGCATCGGCAGCAGCGCGAAGGGACCGCCGACATAGAAGATTTCATAGGCGGTGTTGGCGTGCGGCACTTCATGGTCGATCGCCGTCACCATGGCGGTATGCTTATATTGCCAGCGCGTCGTGTTGATGCCCGCCGCTTCGCGCGTGGGGCTGTTGCGCCCTTCCGCCGCGACCAGCAGCGCGGCTTCGATCGTCGCGCCGCTCGCCAGCGTCAGCGACACGCCATCGGCATTGCGGTCCACATGCACCGCGCGGTCGGGCTGGAACAGGGTGAGATTCTTTGCTTCTGCCGCCGTCTGCGCCAGCGCGATGCGCAGGTCGCGATTGGGGACCATCGTCCCCATCACGCCGTCATCCTCATCCGGCACGAAATCGAGCGCGCCCGGCTCCAGCCCGTCGCTGACCCAGATGCGGTCGATGGGGCAGCCCTTGCCCGCCAGATGCTTGCCGACGCCAATCGCGTTCATCATGGCGAAGCTGGTCGAGCTGATGGCCGACACGCGGCCATCGAAACCGGCGGCGGTGGTGGCGACCGGATCGGCCGGATCGATCACGGCGCAGCGCACGCCATGGCCGGAAAGAGCGATAGCCAGGGTAAGGCCAACCAGCCCGCCACCCAAAATCACGACATCGAAGCGTTCCATGAAGGCGTGTCTAGGCGCTTGGGAAGGGATTGGGAAGTAAGAGCTTCTACCACCTCCGTTCGGGCAGGGCCTGTCGAAGCCCGCGCGCGCCCTTCGACAAGCTCAGGGCGAACGGAGGTGGTGTTTGACCGCTTCGATTACAGCGTGCGGACCCAGCCGGCGGGATCGGCGACCACGCCGCGCTGGATGCCGGTCAGTTCGGCGCGGAGCGTTTCCGTCACCAGACCGCCGTCGCCATTGCCGATGGTGAAGTCGCCATCCGTGCTCTTGACCGTGCCGATTGCCGTGACGACTGCGGCGGTGCCGCAGGCGAAGGCTTCGCGCAGCTTGCCGCTGGCGGCGTCGGCGCGCCACTGGGCGAAGCTGTAGGGCTCCTCGCGCACATCATGGCCCTTGGCGCGGGCCAGCGAGATGATCGAATTGCGGGTGATGCCGGGCAGGATCGTGCCGGTCAGCGGCGGCGTGACGATCGATCCGTCATCCATGACGAAGAAGACGTTCATGCCGCCCAGTTCCTCGACCCACTTATTTTCGGCGGCGTCGAGAAAGACGACCTGATCGCAGCCATGCTTGATCGCTTCCTTCTGCGCGACCAGCGAAGCGGCATAGTTGCCGCCGCACTTGGCCGCACCGGTGCCGCCGCGCGCGGCGCGGGTGAAATGTTCCGACACCCACAGGGTCACGGCCTTCTTCCCGCCCTTGAAATAGGCGCCGGCGGGCGAGGCAATGACGCAGAAGATATATTCGTTCGACGGGCGGACGCCCAGAAACGCTTCGCTGGCGAACAGGAAGGGGCGCAGATAGAGGCTGCCTTCACCGGTCGGAATCCAGTCGGCATCGATCTTCACCAGTTGCTCGACCGCTTCCAGGAACAGATCCTGCGGGATCGCCGGCATCGCCATGCGCTCGGCCGATTCGGCGAAGCGGCGGGCATTTTCTTCCGGGCGGAACATGGCGACGCTGCCATCTTCCAGCCGATAGGCCTTCATGCCTTCGAAGATTTCCTGCGCATAATGCAGCACGGCGCAGGCCGGATCGAGCATGAAGGGCGCGCGCGGCTCCACCTTGTGGCTGTGCCAGCCCTGCCCTTCGGTATAGCATATGGTCACCATATGGTCGGTGAAGAGCCGGCCGAAACCGGGATCTTCGAGCAATACAGCGCGCTGGTCTGCCGTCACAGCCTGGCTGTTGCGGGTGACGGTGAAGCGCGACGTCTGCTCGGCGGCCATGGTGAGTCTCCTTGGTAATGGCTCGGAAGGGGCCGCCTATGTCACAGAGCGCGGCCCGAAACAATTGGTCATATATGCTGACCCATTTTTCCGCAAAAGGGCCAGACGGGCAGCGCTGGCCTCTTCCCGCGCTGCGGCGGCCCCGCTATCGCTGCGCGATGCATTTCTTCTCCGACAATGTCACGCCGATCTGCCCTGACGTCATGGCCGCGATCGCCGCCGCCGATCATGCCGACCATGGCTATGATGGCGACGCATGGAGCGCGCGGTTGGACGGGGCCTTTTCCGACCTGTTCGAAACGCCGGTGCGGGCCTTGTGGGTGTCCACCGGCACGGCGGCGAACTGCATCGCGCTGGCGACGCTGTGCCCGCCCTATGGCGGCATATTGTGCCATGAGGAAGCGCATATCATCGCCGACGAATGCGGCGCGCCGGGCTTCTTCACCCATGGTGCGACGCTGATGCCGCTGCCGGGCGAGGGCGCCAAGCTGACGCCCGAAATCGTGACCGAGCGGCTGAAGATTATACGCCCCGATGTGCATCAGGCGCCGGCCCGCGCGATCAGCATCACCAACGCCACCGAATATGGGCTGGTCTATGCGCCGGCCGAGGTGGCGGCGCTGGGCGAGGTGGCGAAGGCGCATGGTCTGGGCTTCCATATGGACGGCGCGCGCTTCGCCAATGCGGTGGCGCATCTGGGCTGCGCGCCCGCCGATGTCACTTGGCGCGCGGGCGTGGACGCGCTGTCCTTCGGCTGCGTCAAGAATGGCGGGATGGTCGGCGAGGCGCTGCTCTTCTTCGGCGAGGCGGCCGATGCCCGCGCCGCCGAAGCCCAGCGCTGGCGCAAGCGGTCGGGCCATCTCTTTTCCAAGGGCCGCTATCTGGCCGCTCAGATATTGGCGATGATCGAGGGCGATCTGTGGTTGCGCAATGCCCGCGCCGCCAATGGCGCGGCGCAGGCGCTGGCGGACGGCGCGGCCGGGCGACTGATGCATCCGGTGCAGGCCAATGAACTGTTCGTGCGGCTGAGCGCGGAGGAAGCGGCAGCGCTGCGCGCGCAGGGCTTCGACTTTTACGATTGGGGCGAAGGCGCTGCCCGGCTCGTCACCAACTGGGCGCAGGATGCAGCAAGTGTCGCGCCGCTGGCGCAGGCGCTGAAAGCCCTGACCGGTGGCTGAAGGCCGGGGCGGCGGTGTCGCCATCCCCTTCATATTGGTCACGCTGATCTGGAGTTCGACCTGGATCGTGATCCGCGACCAGATCGGGTCGGTGCCCGCCAGCTGGTCCGTCTGTTATCGCTTCCTGCTGGCCGGCGTGGCCATGGCAGCCTTTGCGCGGTGGCGCGGCATATCGCTCAACATCGGGCGCAGCGGGTTGCTCTATGCGGCGCTGCTGGGCGTCGCGCAGTTCGTGCTGAATTTCAACTTCGTCTATCGGGCGGAACATTATCTGACTTCAGGGCTGGTCGCGGTCGTCTATGCGATGCTGCTGATCCCCAATTCGATCCTGGCCTTCCTGATCTTTCGTCAGCCCGTCAGTCGCGCCTTCATCGGTGGATCGGTGGTGGCGGTGGCGGGCATATTGCTGATGCTGCTGCATGAATATCATGGTGCAACCGTGCGGCCGGACATGGTGCTGCTGGGCGCGGCCTTCTCCTTCGCAGGGCTGATGAGCGCGTCCACCGCCAATGTGATGCAGGGGATGGAGATTGCCCGGCGGCTGCCGATGGTGGCGGTGCTGGCCTGGGCGATGCTGATCGGCGCGGGCGTGGATGCGCTCTATGCCTGGGCGACGGTCGGGCCGCCGACATTCGATCCGCGCATCGGCTATATATTGGGGGTCGGCTGGCTTGGGCTGGCCGGATCGGTCGTGACCTTCCCGCTCTATTTCACCCTGATCCAGCGCATGGGCGCGGGGCGGGCCGCCTATACCA
Source organism: Sphingobium sp. YR768 (assembly GCF_900111125.1). GTDB lineage: Bacteria > Pseudomonadota > Alphaproteobacteria > Sphingomonadales > Sphingomonadaceae > Sphingobium. The sequence continues at coordinate 87,236 of NZ_FOGE01000010.1, read as the reverse complement.
GCGTGCTGATCCCGGTGATCGCGATGCTGATCTCTACGCTGGTGGAGGGTTATCGCTGGTCGGCGCTGTCCATTGTCGGCGCTCTGCTGGCGGTTGCCGGCATGGCGATCGCCCTGCGATCGAAGGCGCGTTAACGCATCGCGCCGGGCTGATAGCGCAGCTTGGCGGCGTTGACCTTGTCGAGCAGGCTGGCGATCGATTGGGGCGCAGCCGCCGCGCGGCCGGGCATGGCGACATCGTTCATCCGATGGCTGAGCGCGGCAAAGCTGCGGTCGATCTGACTGTCGATATGGGTCATGCGGCATCCCTTTATGAAGCGATGCCCCGCTTGTCGACCGTCTCGGTTAACAAGGCGTAAACCACGAAACGAAATGATCAGAGGCAGGCGCGCAGCCCCTCGCGATAGGTCGGATAGCGCGGCAACCAGCCCAGCAAGCGTCTGGCCCGGCCATTGGCGACCCGGCGATTTTCGGCATAGAAGCTGCGCGCCATCGGCGACAATTGCGCCTCTTCCAGCGTCAGGAGCGGGGGGACAGGCTGGCACAGGATGGCACAGGCTTCCTCGATCAGGCGATTCTGCGCGCAGGGCAGATCATCCGACAGATTATAGATGCCGGGCGGCCCGGCGTGGATCGACGCGATGACCCCGGCGACGATGTCATCCACATGGGCGCGGCTGAATATCTGGTCGGGCAGGTCGATACGATGCGCCCGCCCCGCCCGCACGCGATCCAGCGCGCTGCGGCCCGGACCGTAGATGCCGGGCAGGCGAAAGCGGCGCATATCCGGGCGCAGCGCCCCCCAGTCCGCATCGGCCTGTGCCCGGGCGGCGCGGCGGCCGGACCCGGTGGCGCTGCTTTCATCCACCCACGCGCCTGCCGCATCGCCATAGACGCCGGTAGAGGAGAGATAGCCGGTCCAGATGGCGGGCGCGGCCGCAATGGCGGCGGCGTAGCGGGTGAGGACGGGATCGGCCTCCGCTTCGGGCGGAACGGAGGACAGGATGTGGCTGGCCTGCGCGATGGCGGCGCGGACGGCGCTGTCGTCATCGAAGGCGAGAGTTTCGGCGTCGGCGCTGCGGCGGACGCCGGTGATGCGCCATCCTTGCGCGCGCAGGCGGGAGGCAAGGCGGGAGGCGGTATAGCCCATGCCGAGGATGAGCATGTGGGGCATGATCCCGTTCCTCCGTGCTCCTGCGAAAGCAGGAGCCCAGAGTCGACCGGCCTGCCCTCCATACTGGGCTCCTGCTTTCGCAGGAGCACCGATAGCGATTAAACCGTGAAGCTCTCGCCGCAGCCGCAGCTACCCTTGGCATTGGGGTTGGCGAAGACGAAGCCGGCGGTGAAATCATCCTCGACCCAGTTCATGGTCGATCCGATGAGATAGAGGACCGAGGCGCCGTCGATATAGAGGACGCCGCCGGGGGTTTCGATCTTCTCGTCGAACTTGGCTTCTTCGGTGACATAATCGACCGAGTAAGCGAGGCCCGAGCAGCCGCGCTTGGGGGTCGACAGCTTGACGCCGATCGTGCCGTCGGGCGCCTGCGCCATCAGATCGGCGATGCGCTGCTCCGCGCTGGGCGTCAGGAGGACGGCGGCGGGGCGGGCGCGGGTCTTGGTTTCCACGGTCATCAGAGCATCCCCAGTTCGAGCTTCGCTTCGTCCGACATCTTGCCGGGGTCCCATGGCGGATCCCAGACCAGATTCACCTCGACATTGCCGACGCCGGGGACTGCGCCGACGCGCAGTTCGACTTCGCCGGGCATGGATTCGGCGACCGGGCAATGCGGCGTGGTCAGCGTCATGGTGACGACCGCATGGCCATCCGCCGTGACGTCGACGCCGTAGATAAGACCCAGATCATAGATGTTGACCGGGATTTCCGGGTCGAAAATCTCCTTCAGCGCATCGATGATGCCGTCATAGAGATCGCCGCCCGGTTCGCCCGCGGGCACGGCGCTGGGCGCCTGCGTCAGGAAGCCGTCCAGATAGTCGCGCTGGCGCGGCGCGGCCTCCGCCTCTTCGACGCGCGCCTTGGGCGGGGTTTCCACCGCGTCCACTTCTTCCACCATGATCTTCTTTTCCTCGATCATCCGAAGATTTTCCTTACCCGTTCTATGCCTTTGACCAGCGCATCCACATCGCTGTCGTCGCTGTAGATGCCGAAACTGGCCCGTGCGGTCGCCTCGACGCCCAGATGCCGCATCAGCGGCTGGGCGCAATGATGGCCGGCGCGGATCGCGACACCCGTTTCATCCAATATGGTGCCGACATCGTGCGGATGCACCCCCCCCACCTCGAAAGAGAGGATGCCGGCCGAATCTTCGGGGCCAAAGACGCGCACGCTGTTGATCTGGCCGATCGCGGCGCGAGCCTTGGCCACCATGGCGCATTCATGGGCGTGGATGACGTCCAGGCCGATGCCCTGCACATAATCGATCGCGGCGGACAGGCCGACGACGCCGACGATATGCGGCGTCCCAGCCTCGAACCGGGTCGGCGCGGGGGCGTAGGTCGTCTTTTCGAACGTCACCTTGTCGATCATCGACCCGCCACCCTGATAAGGCGGCATGGCGTCGAGCAACTCCTTGCGCCCCCACAATATGCCGATGCCGGTCGGGCCGTAAAGCTTGTGCGCGGAAAAGACGTAGAAATCGCAGTCGAGCGCCTGAACATCGACGGCGAGGCGGGGAACCGCCTGACAGCCGTCGATCAGGATTTTCGCGCCGACCATATGGGCGATGTCGGCGGCGCGGCGGCAATCGAGCACGCTGCCCAGCACGTTCGACACATGGGCGAGCGCGACCATGCGGTGCTGCGGCGTGATCATCGCGCGCATCGCGTCCAGATCGATCCGGCCGTCCTGCGTCAGCGGCACCACGTCGATCTGGGCCCCGACCTTTTCGGCGACGATCTGCCAGGGGACGATATTGCTGTGATGCTCCAGTGTGGACAGCAGGATGCGGTCACCGGCCTTCAACTGCGTGCCGGCCCAGCATTGTGCGACCAGATTGATGCCCTCGGTCGCGCCGCGGACATAGACGATCTCGCTGTCCGACGCGGCGCCGATGAAGCCGGCGACCTTGCGGCGAGCGGCCTCATAAGCAAGCGTCATATTGGCCGAGCGTTCATAGACGCCGCGATGCACGGTGGCATAGTCGGGGCCATAGGCGCGGGCGATCGCGTCGATCACGGCATTGGGCTTTTGCGCGGTGGCGGCGCTGTCCAGATAATGCCAGTCGCCGACACCGGGGAAATCGTCCCGCAAGCGCAGGCCCTGCGCGAGGTCGGTCATACCAGCGCCTCCAGCTTGGCGATGGCAGCGGCTTCAAGCGCATCCTTGACCGCTTCGTCCGCCACATCGTCGAACACGCCCGCGACGAAGGAGCGCAGCAGCAGCGTCTTGGCCGTCGCCGGATCCATGCCGCGCGACGCCATGTAGAAGAGCGCGGCCTTGTCCAGTTCGCCCACGGTCGCGCCATGGGCGCATTTCACGTCGTCGGCGAAGATTTCCAGTTCCGGCTTGGCATTGGCCGTGGCGGTCCGATCCAGCAGCATCGCCTTGATCGACTGAAACGCATCGGTGCGCTGCGCATCGCGGGCGACGTTGATGCTGCCCAGATAGCTGCCCGTCGCGCGCTGGCCCAGGATGGAACGGACCGTCTGGCCGCTGGTCGAATCCGGCCTGGCATGGGTGACGCTGGTAATGATTTCCAGCGTCTGGTCGCCGCCGCCGAGGATCGCGCCATTCAGTTCGAAATGGGCGTTGCTGCCGATCGTGACGGTGAAGGTCACGCGCCCCAGCTTGCCGCCGATATTGAGCACATGGAAATCGCACCGCGCCCCGTCGGCGATGGTGATGACATAGTCATGCACCGCCGCCGCGCCTTCGCCTGCATCCTGCAACAGATGATGGCGCGCCGTTTCGCCCTCCGCCACGTCGATCCGCGTCGGTGCGGGCACGGGCCAGATGGTCGCCACCGCTTCCAGATCGCTGTAGCGCCAGGCCTCATCCTTGCGAGTCGGGATAGCAAGCGCGGTCATGCCTGCCCCCTTAACTTCGCATATTTCCCGCAAATTTCGACATTATATGTCGCAAGTTGGAAATTATCGGAAAGCTGCATGGCCATGCTAGGCTTCAGGAATCGGTGTAGGACAGGGATCACGCGGCCACCACCTCGGCATAGCCTTCACGCTCCAGTTCCAGCGCCAGTTCAGGACCGCCCGACTTGACGATCCGGCCAGCGGCCAGGACGTGGACGAAATCCGGCTTCACATAGTCGAGCAGGCGCTGATAATGGGTGATCAGCAGCACCGCCTTGTCAGGCTTGCGCATGATCGCGTTGATGCCCGCGCCCACGATCTTGAGCGCGTCGATGTCGAGGCCCGAGTCCGTCTCGTCGAGAATCGCCAGCTTGGGATCGAGAATGCCCATCTGCACCATTTCGGCGCGCTTCTTTTCGCCGCCGGAAAAGCCGACATTCACCGGGCGCTTGAGCATCTCCATGTCGAGGCCCAGCAGGCCGGCCTTTTCCTTGGCCAGCTTGATGAATTCGCCACCGTTCAGTTCCTTCTCGCCGCGCGCGCGGCGCTGCGAATTCAGGCTCTCGCGCAGGAATTGCAGGTTGGAGACGCCGGGGATTTCGACCGGATATTGGAAGCCCAGGAACAGCCCGGCAGCAGCGCGCTCATGCGGGTCTTTTTCGAACAGGTCTTCGCCTTCGAAGGTGGCGGTGCCGCCGGTAACGTCATAATTGGGGCGGCCGCCCAGCGTGTAGGCGAGCGTCGACTTGCCGGCGCCGTTCGGCCCCATGATCGCGTGGATTTCGCCCGCATTGATCTGAAGCGACAGGCCCTTGAGGATCGCCTTGCCGTCGATTTCGTTGGTGAGGTTGTCGATCGTCAGCATCACTTATCCCCGAAAATCAGTTGCTCTGCGCGCGCTGGAGCGTCCGCGCGGTCCAGAAGGCCATGTCCCGCACATCGCCCGGCGCGGGGAACAGCGTGTCGATATGGCGCTTGATCGGCATATAGGGCCACCAGTCGGCGTCCGGCTCCGGCGCGCCCTTTTCCAGCAGCGCGACGACGAATTCGCTGACCGGCCCCATGCGGGCCAGATTGGGCGCCTTCGCCTTGTGGAACGCCTTGTCCTTGCGCAGCTTCTCGGTGAAAGCGACATCGCCCGCTTCCAGCGCGGCGCGGCTTTCCGCCTGATAGGCGTCGAGATCGCCGAAATCCTTGGCGGCGCGGGCCTGCAACTCGCCCTCTTCCAGCTCATAATCCTCGGTCAGGATACGGATCGCGGCGGTCCATGACTGCCCGTTGCTAACATCCTCCGCGAAATCGGCGAGGGCATCCTGGATATCGTCTTCGTCGCTCAAGTCTCAGTCCTTCAAGCTCTTAAATTCCACGTCACCCTGAACTTGTTTCAGGGTCCATTTCTCCCCCAACCCTCGCCTGCGACGGCGAAATGGATGCTGAAACAAGTTCAGCATGACGGGGGAATGATATTATCCCACGCTGCCTTCAAGGCTGATGCCTAGCAGCTTCTGTGCCTCGACCGCGAACTCCATCGGTAGCTGTTGCAGCACTTCCTTGGCGAAGCCGTTGACGATCAGCGACACCGCGCTTTCCTGATCCAGCCCACGCTGCATCGCGTAGAAGAGCTGGTCGTCGGAAATCTTCGACGTCGTCGCCTCATGCTCGATCTGGGCGCTGGGATTGCGCACTTCGATATAGGGCACGGTATGCGCGCCGCACTGATCGCCCAGCAACAGGCTGTCGCATTGGGTGAAGTTGCGCACGCCCTCCGCGCCCGGCGCCACGCGGACGAGGCCGCGATAGGTGTTGTTGCTGCGCCCCGCGCTGATCCCCTTGGACACGATGGTCGAGCGCGACCCCTTGCCATTATGGATCATCTTGGTGCCGGTGTCGGCCTGTTGCAGATTGTTGGTCAGCGCGACGGAGTAGAACTCCCCGACGCTATTCTCGCCGTTCAACACGCAGGACGGATATTTCCACGTGATCGCCGACCCGGTTTCCACCTGCGTCCACGAAACCTTGCTGTTGCGGCCCTGGCAGAGCGCCCGCTTGGTCACGAAATTATAGATGCCGCCCTTGCCGTTCTCGTCGCCGGGATACCAGTTCTGGACGGTGCTGTACTTGATCTCGGCATCGTCGAGCGCAACCAGTTCCACCACGGCGGCGTGCAGCTGATTTTCGTCGCGCATCGGCGCGGTGCAGCCTTCCAGATAGGAGACATAGGCACCCTCGTCCGCGACGATCAGGGTGCGTTCGAACTGCCCGGTATTTTCCGCGTTGATGCGGAAATAGGTCGACAGCTCCATCGGGCAGCGAACGCCCTTGGGGATGTAGACGAAAGTGCCGTCGGAAAAGACCGCGCAGTTGAGCGTGGCAAAGTAGTTGTCGTGCATCGGCACGACTTTGCCCAGCCACTTCTTTACGAGGTCAGGGAATTCGCGCACCGCTTCGCTGATCGAGCGGAAGATAACGCCCGCTTCCTCCAGCTCCTTGCGGAAGGTGGTGGCGACCGAGACCGAGTCGAACACGGCATCGACCGCGATCTTGCGGCTGCCCTTCACGCCGGCGAGCATTTCCTGCTCGGCGATGGGGATGCCCAGCTTTTGATAGGTGGCGAGGATTTCGGGATCGACCTGATCCAGCGAATCCAGTTCCACCTTCTTCTTCGGCTCGGCGTAATAATAGGCATCTTGGTAATCGATCGGCGGGACGTTGAGCTTGGCCCAGTCCGGCGCTTCCATCTTCTGCCACATGGCGAAGGCCTTGAGCCGCCAGTCGAGCAGCCATTGCGGCTCCTTCTTCTTGGCCGAGATGAAGCGGACCGTATCCTCGTTCAGCCCCTTGGGCGCGAAATCCTGCTCGATGGCGGACGACCAGCCATGTTCGTAGGTCGACGCGCGATCAGCGGCGTCCTGCGCTTCCTGATTCCGAACGGTGGTTGCTTGTTCAGTCATGCCATTTCTCGTGTCAGACTGGCGATCGTCACCCCCGCGAGCGCTTCGCGGATGGCATTGTTCGCCACATTCATGTGCGGGCGGATGCGGCAATCCTGTTCCAGATTGCAGTCATGCGCCCCTTGTTCGCTGCACGCGGTCATGGCGATCGGTCCTTCGACCGCCTCCACCACATCGGCCAGCGTGATGGTGGCCGGCGGGCGCGACAGGCGCACGCCGCCGCCGGTGCCCCGGCTCGATTCGAGCAGACCGGCGGCCGACAGGCGGCTCACCAGCTTCTGCGCGGTGGGCAGCGGAATACCGGTTTCGGCGCTCAGCGTGGTCGCGTTCATCCGCGCGGCGCCACAATGGCGCGCGGCGGCGGACATCAGCACGACCGCATAGTCAGCGAAGCTCGACAGTTTCATGTCGCGTCACGCGCCCTTCATAAATTGCGAACCATTCTCAAATCGGACTGATTCCATCCGATTGGGCGCATGTGGTCGCACAGAGGCGTTTAATCAAGGAAATTTTGCTTGGGCGCGGCTTAGCTCAGCCGGTTCAGCACGGCCACATCGCCACCCAGCGAACGGCGCAACAGGGTCAGTTGGGCGACCGCCGACGGCTCGGTCTGCAACTGGTGCGGGGTCAGGCCGATAAAATGCTTGATCTCCCGGATGAAGTGCGACTGGTCATAGAAACCGGCCTCTTCGCACAATTGCTGCCAGCTTTCCCCGTCCAGCGCGATCCGCGCCGAACAGCGCAACGCCCGATATTTGCGCGCCAGCAGCTTGGGCGGGGCGCCATAATATTTGTTGGTGAGGCGCGCGAGCTGGCGCGGCGACAGGTCGGTGGTTTCCGCCAGCGTCTCGATCCGCGGCGATCCTTCGTCCATCAGCCAGGCATCGACCGCCGCCAGCAATTCCCATATCGCCGGGCGCGGCGGCCGCACCAGCCTGCCCAGTTCCGCCCAGCACAGGGCCGCCATCGCATCGACATCGTCATCCGCCCCGCGCAGCCGGTCCAGCAGCAGGCGATACAGGTCGCCCTTCTCCGCCGCCAGATCGCACAGCCGGTCCGCCAGCAGGCTGGCGTCGCCGCCATGCAATGCCATCCATCCCGCCGGCAGGATGGAAATACCCAGTACGCGCACCGGCCGGTCCAGTTGAAAACGAGTCGCCGCCGTGGTCGGCCCCAGCAGGCAGACGTCGGGCGTCGCCGTCACGACCCCGTCCTGGAAATGATAATCGCCGCCGCCCTCCAGCATGAAGCGCAGTTGCGGCACGTCAGCCCGTGTTGCGTCTGCGAAACGATCGGCCGAAACGCTGAAGAGATAGAGGGAGCCGAAATAGGCGCGCAAATGGGCAGGGGGCGCGACATAGCTGAGGCGCACAGGCCCCTGCGTCGCCGCCACCGTGTAGGAAAGCGGCCCACGCTCGTCCGGCAGCGCGATTGCGCCACCGATCGTGTCGATATGATGCGACCCCATGTTCTTCACCCCAAGGAAAAACACTATGCGCCAATGGCATGGCGGCGCAAGCGGAATGGCTGGGAAACTGTCACTTTTATGCCGCCAACATGGCGTCGGGTAAAAAAATGACCCGGCGGTTTTCACCGCCGGGTCAGGAAAAGGTCTCATCGGCCATGGGCCTAAGAGCCTTCGGGTCGCAAGACGGCTTTACGCCGGAATCGGTGAAATATTATTGGATAGATCGGACATTTTGCGATTGCTAACGGTCTCAATCATGACGTTTTCTGTCATGAAATAACCTTGCCCCGCTATAGTGTCTCATTGGCAACAGCGACTCGACGCCCCGGCGCATCGCTGGCATAGGCAGCGCCATGTCCTATCGCCTGATCCGCCCGCTGCTCTTCACCCTGGATGCCGAGCGCGCCCATAATCTGTCGATCGCTGCATTGCGGATGATGCCCACCGCCGCGCCGTTGGCGCCCGATCCGATGCTGCAATCGGTGGTGGCCGGCATCCGCTTTCCCAACCCGGTCGGGCTCGCGGCGGGCTATGACAAGGATGGCCGGGTCGCGCACAAAATGCATGGGCTGGGCTTCGGTTTTGCCGAGCTGGGCACGCTGACCCCGCTGGCCCAGCCGGGCAATGTGCAGCCGCGCCTGTTCCGTCTGGTCGAGGACCGCGCCGTCATCAACCGCTTCGGCTTCAACAATGGCGGACAGGGCGCGGCTGCCGACCGCATCGCCCGCTATCGCCGTGCGGTAGGCGACGGCCCTGTCATCGGCATCAATATCGGCGCCAACAAGGAGGCGACGGCCGCCGGGCGCGCCAATGCCGATTATGCGACCGGCGTCACCTGCATGGCGCCGCTGGCCGATTATCTGACGGTCAACATCTCCTCCCCCAACACGCCGGGCCTGCGCGCCTTGCAGGGGCGGGCGGCGCTGGACGATCTGTTGGGCGCTGTGATGGCGGCGCGTCCCGAAGGCGGCCCTCCCATCTTCCTGAAGGTCGCGCCCGACCTGGAACCAGCCGATGTGGAGGATATCGCCGCCGCCTGTATCGATCATCGGGTCGATGCGCTGATCGTGTCCAACACCACCATCACCCGCCCGGCGCTGCGATCGGCCCATGCCGGCGAGACGGGCGGCCTGTCCGGCGCGCCGCTGACCGACCTGTCGCATACGCGGCTGAAGGATTTCCGCCGCCTGCTGGGCGATCGCCTGCCGCTGATCGGCGTGGGCGGCATCGCCAATGCGGAACAGGCCTATGCCCGCATCCGCGCCGGCGCATCGCTGGTCCAGTTGTACAGCGCGCTGGTCTATGAAGGGCCGTATCTGGCGAAGCGTATCAATGCGGGCCTCAAAGCGCTGATGACGCGTGACGGGGTGAAGACCATTGCGGAGCTGGTCGGCGTCGACGCCTGACAGTCTGTTTGGAAAATGCGCGGAAGAGCGCATTTTCAAGGCCGCACCGGCCCGCACCCCCACCCGACCACCCATCAGGGTACCATATCTGGGCGGTCGGGTGGGGGTGCGGGCCGGTGCGGATGCGCCAAGGGCGCATGGCCAAACAGACTCTGACCGGTTCGGGCTTCGCCTCATAACCTGCGTCTATCCCAAGGGGTTGCGATGCGGCGGCAGGGCGATAGGGTGGCGGCCATGATCCTTCGCATTTCTGGCCTGCTGGCCTCCGTCGCCCTCCTTGCCCTGTCACCCCTGCCCGCCGCCGCGCGGGAGCCGGTGTCGACCAACGCTACCGTCTCCGCCGCCGATCCGCGCGCGGCGCAGGCGGGACAGGAGATATTGCGCAAGGGCGGCAGCGCCACCGACGCCGCGATCGCGATGATGCTGACGCTGGGCGTGGTCGAACCGCATAATAGCGGCATCGGCGGTGGCGGTTTCCTGATGCATCATGACGGCAAGACCGGCGTGCTCGACTCGATCGACGGCCGCGAAACCGCGCCCGCCGCCGCCCGGCCGGATCGCTTCATGGGACCGGACGGCAAGCCCCTGCCCTTCATCCAAGCCTGGCCGGGTGGCTATTCGGCCGGCGTGCCGGGCAATCTGCGCCTGGCGTGGGACGCGCACAAGAAATGGGGCAAGCTGCCCTGGGCCGATCTGTTCCAGCCGGCGATCCGCTATGCGCAGGATGGCTATCAACTGGGCGAACGCACAGCCACGGCGCTGCGCGCGACGCAAAATATCTGGGCCGACTTCCCGGAAATCCAGAAATATTTCTGGGTCGACGGCGCCCCGCCGCCGGTCGGGACGCTGCTGAAGAATCCGCCGCTCGCCGCGCTCTACAAGCGGATCGCGGCGGAGGGCCCGGATGCCTTTTACAAGGGCGAAAATGCCCGGCTGATCAGTCAGGCCGTCACCAACGCACCGAAGAATCCGGTGCCGATGACGGAAGCGGACATCGCCGCCTACAAGGCGGAACCGCGCAAGCCGGTCTGCGGTCCTTATCGCGTCTATACCGTGTGCGGCATGGGGCCGGTTTCGGCCGGGGGCATCACCGTGCTCGAAATCCTCGGCATGGTGGAGCGCTTCCCGCTGGCGCAATGGGGCAAGGATGATCCTCGGTCCTGGCATGTCATCGGTGAGGCGATGCAGCTGGCCTATGCCGATCGCGACACCTGGCTGGGCGACCCCGCCTTCGTATCGGTGCCGATCAGCGGCATGATCGACCCTGCTTATCTCAAGCAACGTTCTTCGCTGATCCGGCTGAACAAGGCGCTCAACGTCTACAAGCCCGGCACCCCGCCCGGCGCGCAGCCCCGCACGGCATCGCTGCCCCAGCCCGAAAGCGGCACCAGCCATTTCGTCGCGGTGGACCATGATGGCGACATTGTGGGCTGGACCTCCACGATCGAAAGCTTCTTCGGCAGCCAACTGATCGCCAATGGCGTGATCCTGAACAATGAACTGACCGATTTCAGCTTCTCGCCCGAAAGGGACGGCAAGCTGGTCGCCAACCGGGTGGAGCCGGGCAAGCGCCCGCTCTCCTCCATGTCGCCAACCATCGTCTATGATGAAAAGGGCACGCCCATCTTCACCGTCGGCGCAGCAGGCGGCAAGACCATCATCATGCAGGTGGCCAAGGCGCTGATCGCCCATTTCGACTGGGGCCTGTCCGCGCAGGATTCGATCGCGCATGGGCTGGAATTCTTCAATGGCGACGGTCTGGTGCTGGAACAGGGCACCTCGCTGGAAGCGATGAAGGGGCCGCTGGAGAAACTGGGCCATCGCGTCAGCATCAGCAAGCTGGGCCTGAAGGCCAATGCCGCCGAGCGCATGCCGGACGGTCGCTGGGTCGGCGCGGCCGATCCGCGCAGTCCCGGTGTGTCGTTGCAGGAATAATATCCGTCCTTGCGAGCGCAGTGAAGCAATCCATGGGTACGCCAGTGGATTGCTTCGCTGCGCTCGCAAGGACGACTCAGCCCTTCAAATTCAGCCCTTCGACGTTGAACTGGAAGGGTGCGGTCTTTTCCTTGCCGTCAACCACCAGATCGACCTTCACGCTCTTCGCGTCCCGGATCGCGTCATAGGCCCCCTGCGAGGGCGCGATGGCGATCCCGTCGTCATTGGTCGCCATCCGCCCCTTCCATTCATGCTGTTTGCCATCGTCGGTGGTGGCCTTCACCCGGCAATCGGACAGGTCGCAGGTGAAGGGCGCGCCCACCAGCTTCACCGTGACGTCAGCCCCGCCTTCCTTGAGCGGCTGGACCACAGCACCGAAAAAGTGTCGGGCGCGGTCATCGTCACCACGCTGTTGGTGCTGCCGATATAGGCGACCTTGGCGGCCTTGCCTTCGCCGCCCTCATATTTCCACGACTGGCCGATCTGCTCGCGCTGAGTCGGGGCCTTGGGTTTTTCGGCACAGGCGGCCAGCGTTGCCACGGCCGCAATCATCAGGATGGCGCGCATCGCCTCTCTCCTTCCATTCGGTTACGGAAGGATAATGTTTCGATGGCGGGGAAAGTTGCGTGGTAGGCTGCGCCCTACCCCGTGTAGCGCCCGGCCGTTTCGCGGATCAGGGCGATCATGTTGGGGATGCCACCGGTTCGATTTGATGTCAGATGATTTTGCAGTTCGAATGGACGAAGCGCTTCATCCATGTCGACAGCCAAAATTTCTTTCGGCTGCTGATCTTGAACGATCGTCAAAACCAAAGCGATAATGCCTTTAGTTATTGCCGACGTGCTGTCTGCCAAGAAATGTAGGGAGCCGTCGTCATTGCGTATCGGGTAGGTCCAGACCTGAGCTTGACATCCCCGGACAAGCGTAGCGGGAGTTTTTAAAACATCAGGCATGGCTTCCAGCGATCGACCAAGATCAATAATGAGCCGGTGTCGATCGTCCTTTTCCAAGAACTCAAACTCTTCTTGAATGTCGGCCAGTGAGCGCATGTCGGTCATGCCCGCCATATAGGGCCAAATGGCGAAAGCGAAACCCGCTTTACGCCGATCTCAAGCTGCTCCTGCGAAAGCAGAACTGGGCTCCTGCTTTCGCAGGAGCACTGGAATCTCAACTCGCGACCTTGCATCCTTTGGCCGCCGCCATGCCCCGCAGATAGCCGCGGCGTGCGATGCCGGCCGTTACTGCCGCTTGCAAGCGGCGTTCGGCCGGGGCCGCGCCGCTGATTTCGCGTACCAGCCCGCGGAAGGGGATCAGCGAATTGACGATCGTCTTGCCGACCGCCTCGGCGATCTTGCCGGTACGATTCTCGTTCGCCTTGGCGCCGACGGTGAAATCCTCGCCCAATACGGCATTGAGTTCGCCCAGCGACGCCTTCAGCCCCTTGCAGGTGCGCGAGGGCGGCGCGGCATAGGGATTTTCCACCGCCTTCAGCAGAACGGGCGGAATTTCCTCCTTGTCCAGCCCTACGTCGCGGGCCGGCTGGGTGGCGATCTTGCCCGCCTTGTCCAGATTGCCGTCCTTCTTCTGGTCGGCTTCTTCCTGCTTGGGCTTATCCTGATTTTGGGCGATCGCCGCGCACGGCGTCAGGCCCACCAGGACGATGGCAATGGCAAATGATTTCATGACAGATCCTCCGCTTCGCCAAACCAGTGACGGGGCCTGTCGGTTCCCTTGCGAAACAATCTGGATGGGAGACAGGGGCGCGCCACCGGGCTATGCGAAAATACCGTTCCCGCAGGAGCCGATAGCCTTGTCCGACACCCGTTTCGCCATTTCGTCCTCCGCTCTGTCCGCCAGCATCGATCCGCTGGGGGCCGAACTCTGGTCGCTGACCGATGCGCAGGGTCGCGAACTGATGACAGATGCCGATCCGCGCTGGTGGACCGGCCATGCGCCGCTGCTCTTTCCCTTTGTCGGCCGATCGCGCGGCGACATTTATCGGCTCGACGGGCAGGATTATCCGATGGCGCAGCATGGTTTTGCCCGGCGCAAGCCCTTTGCGGTGGTGGAACAGAGAGAGGACAGCCTGCTGCTGCGGCTGGAGGCGGATGAGGAGACGCGCGCGGCCTATCCGTTCGACTTCCGGCTGGACATGGGTTTCGTGCTGGAGGGCGCCAGCCTGCGCATGACCGCCACCGTCAGCAACCGGGGCGAGGCGCTCATGCCCTTTTCCTTCGGCTATCACCCCGCCTTCGCCTGGCCGCTGCCTTATGGCGGCGCGGCGGAGGCGCATCGCGTGACTTTCGAACAGCCCGAACCCGCGCCGATCCGCAAGGTTGGCGAGGAACCGGGCCTGATCGCGCGCGAAACCATAGCCTCGCCGGTCGAGGGCGACACGCTGATCCCGACCCACGCCATGTTCGAAGGCGATGCGCTGATCTGGGACGATCTGGCCAGCCGGTCGCTGACCTGGGGCGCGCCGGGCCGGCCGCATCTGAAGATCGATTTCCCCGACACGCCCTGGCTGGGCCTGTGGCAAAAGCCGGGCGCCCATTATCTGTGTGTCGAACCCTGGGCCGGGATGGCCGATCTGGAGGGGTTTGACGGCGATGTCTGGGCCAAGCAGGGCATCATGGCGCTGCTGCCGGGGGATAGCCGCAGCTTCCGCATGGACGTGACGCTGGCAGACGTGTAACGGCGCATCCTTGGTTCCGTTCGGGCTGAGCGAAGTCGAAGCCCTCCACTGAGCGTAGCGAAGTGCCTTCACTCCGTTCAGGCGAGCCCTTCGACTTCGCTCAGGGTGAACGGGTTTTGTTACTCGCGACCCAGAAAATCATCATGACCATCCCATCCCGCCGCACCTTTGCGATCATTTCCCACCCGGACGCCGGTAAGACCACGCTGACCGAAAAGCTGCTGCTGGAAGGCGGCGCGATCCATCTGGCGGGCGAGGTCAAGGCGCGCGGCGCCAACCGCCGCGCCCGCTCCGACTGGATGAAGATCGAGCAGCAGCGCGGCATTTCCGTCACCTCCTCGGTCATGACGTTCGAGCGGACACGCGATGGCGAGACGATCACCTTCAACCTGCTCGACACGCCGGGCCACGAAGACTTTTCCGAAGATACCTATCGCACGCTGACCGCCGTCGACAGCGCCGTCATGGTGATCGACGCGGCCAAGGGCATCGAGCCGCAGACGCGCAAGCTGTTCGAGGTGTGCCGCCTGCGCAACCTGCCGATCATCACCTTCGTCAACAAGGTCGACCGCGAAGGCCGCGAAATTTTTGGCCTGCTGGACGAAGTGGCCGATCAGTTGCAGCTCGACGTCTGCCCGATGAGCTGGCCGGCCGGCATGGGCGGCGAGTTCGAAGGCATTTACGACTTCGCCACTAACCGGCTGATGCAGCCGGTCGGCCCCAGCCGCGAATTTGACGGCACGCGCCACCAGTTTGATGGCCTGGACGATCCGGCGCTGGCCGATCATCTGTCCGACCGCGCGCTCGACAGACTGCGCGAAGAGGCGGAGCTGGCGCAGGGCGGCTATGCCGAATTCGACCATGACCGGTATCGGGCGGGCGATCTGACCCCGGTCTATTTCGGGTCGGCGCTCAAGCTGTTCGGCATCACCGAACTGATCGATGCCCTGTCCGCCCATGCCCCCGCGCCCCGATCGCAACCGGCCGAACCCGCCGCCGTCGAACCCGACCAGAGCGAAGTCACCGGCTTCATCTTCAAGGTGCAGGCGAATATGGACCCGATGCACCGCGACCGCATCGCCTTCATGCGGCTGGTGTCGGGCAAGTTCAAACGCGGCATGAAGCTGACGCCGTCGGGATCGGGCAAGGCGCTGGCGGTGCATTCGCCGATCCTCTTCTTCGCGCAGGATCGTGAACTGGCGGACGAGGCTTTCCCCGGCGACATCATCGGCATCCCCAATCATGGCGCGCTGCGCGTGGGCGATACGCTGAGCGAAAAGCCGGGCCTGCGCTTTACCGGCCTGCCCAATTTCGCGCCGGAAATCCTGCGCCGCGTGCAGTTGAAAGACCCGACCAAGACCAAGCAGCTGCGCAAGGCGCTGGACGACCTGTCGGAAGAAGGCGTCATTCAGGTCTTCTATCCGGAAATCGGCAGCAACTGGATCGTCGGCGTGGTCGGCCAGCTTCAGCTCGAAGTGCTGATCTCCCGGCTGGAGGCCGAATATAAGGTCGCGGCGGGGCTGGAGCCCTCCCCCTTCGACACGGCCCGCTGGCTCAGCGGCGATGATGCCGCGATCAAGGATCTGGTCAGCTATAATGGCGCCAACATGGCCAAGGATCGGGACGGCAATCTGGTTTTCATGGCGCGGAGCGCCTGGGACATCGGCTATCAGCAGGAACGCCATCCCAAGGTGAAGTTCAGCGCGACCAAGGAACGGTAAACCCGGTGGGTCGTGGCGTTACGCCGCGACCCAATCCTTGCGCAGCGCCTTACCCGCCAGCGCCATGAACAGTCCGGCGAGCAGATAGAAACCCAGCGCCGCGACGATCGCATAGCGCAGCGACTCAATGCCGTAAGTCGGCGTCAGCGCGTCGGACAGGCTGCCGACCGCCCAGCTGCCCAGCCCCAGCCCGACCAGATTATTGATCAGCAGGAAGGTTGCCGAGGCGCTGGCCCGCATCTGTGGCGGCACCAGATGCTGCACGGCGGTCAGCACCGGGCCGAGCCAGACATAGACCAGCGCCTGCGGGATCAGGAACAGGGCGAAGGCGAAGGTAACACTGTTCGACAGCACGCCGATCACGAACAGGGGCATGCCGACCACATAGCTGACCGCCGGCACCCAGGCATAATAGGCCTTGTCCCGGCCACCCATGCGATCACCCAGGAAACCGCCCAGCAGCACGCCCGCCACGCCGCCGAGCAGCAGCAGCCCGCCCAGAAATTGCCCCGCGCCGATCAGGTCCAGGCCGAAGCTGCGCATCAGCAGGCTGGGCAACCAGAAGGCGACGCCATAGCCGCACATCGAACTGCATGCCGCGCCCAGCGCCAGCATCCAGAAGCTGCGCTTGGCGGCGAGGATGCCGAACACGGCGCTGACCGGCACGGCATCGCCTGTCTGCGCCGGCCGCGCGGGTTCGCGCACCACCAGACGGAAGAGCGGCGCGATCAGGATGCCCATGATGCCCACTGCGATGAAGGCGGTGCGCCATTCGACCGTCTGCGCGATATAGCCGCCCAGCAGCACGCCGCCCGCCGACCCCAGCGGAATGCCGAGCGAATAGATGGACAGCGCCCGCGCCCGCTGATGCTGGGGGAAATAGTCGCTGATGACGGCGTAGGAAGGCGCGACGCCGCCGGCCTCCCCCACGCCCACGCCGATGCGGAACAGGAACATCTGGGTGAAATTCCCCGCCACGCCGCACAGGGCGGTAAAGCCGCTCCAGATGGCGAGGCTCACGGTGATGACCCAGGTCCGGCTGGTCCGGTCCGCCAGCAGCGCCAGCGGGATCGCCAAGGTCGAATAGAGCAGCGCGAAGGCGATGCCGCCCAGCGCGCCGAGCTGGCTGTCGGTCAGTTGCAACTCGGCCTTGATCGGCCCGGCGAGGATGCCGAGAATCTGCCGGTCGAGGAAGTTGAACGTATAGACCAGCAGCAGCATCGCCAGCACGACGCCACGATAGGCGGGGGAAGAGGTTCGGTCGGTCATAGGCGCTTACCCATCTCCGTTCGGTTCGAGCTTGTCGAGAACCACATGCGCCGGGTTCTCGACAAGCTCGAACCGAACGGGAGGGGTTGGGCGAAGATCAGAATTTTACCGTGCCGGTCAGGAAGACCTGTCGCGGATTGCCGTAGAAGGCGGTCAGCACGCCTTCCCGGCCCAGCGTCGAGACGCCGGTGGCCGACTGATAATTGTAGCCCGAGGTGATATAATGTTTGTCGGTCAGGTTCTTGCCATGCAGGCCCAACGAATAATGATCGTCGGCGGAGGTCCACACGATACTGGCATCCCACAGCGCATAACCCGGCTGGTCGAGCGCCGGGATCGGCACTTCGAACTGATGGGTCAGGCTGCGATAGGACAGGGTCGTCGACAGGTCGAGCGATCCGCCTGCCATCGCCACGCCGCCGCTCAACGTGCCCGACACTGTCCATTTGGGCGTATTCTGGAAGGTGCGGATATCCGACACATCCACCCCGGTCGGGCCGATGAAGCGCTTATATTTGGCGTCGACATAGCCCAGCGCACCGACGAAGCGCAGGCTTGATCCGTCACCCGCAAAATCGCGCGCCAGCAGGGCATTAGCTTCGACCTCGACGCCCTTTATATCCGCCTTGGCCGCGTTGGTAGTAATGCCGCAGAAGCTCTGCAACCCGCCGACCAGACAGCCGACCGATCCGGGAATCTGCACATCCTTGTAATTGGCGTAGAAGCCCGCGAGGCTGAGGCTCAGGCGGCGATCGAACAGGGAAGCCTTGTAACCGACTTCATAGCTGTCGACCTTTTCCGGGTCGAAGGACAGGAAGTCGTAGATTTCCTGATAGCTGCGCACCCCGTCGCCATTGCTGTCGGGCGCCGATGTGCCCGACCCGCGCGGGTCGAAGCCGCCGCCCTTGAACCCCTTGCTATAGGAGGCATAGACCATGTGGTCCTGCGCCGGCTTGTAGCTCAAGGACGCGCGCGGCGTAAATTCCTTGAAGGTGCGGGTGCCACGGAAATTGGTCGCGGTAGCGATCACGATCGGATCGGCGCCGCCAAATTCGGGCGAGGTGCCGCTGATCCGGTTTTGCTTGAGGATATAGGCCGACCGCTTGTCATTGGTGTAGCGCCCGCCGACCGAGAGGCTGATTTGGTCGGTAAAATCGAAGGTGAAGTCGCCGAACACCGACCATGTGTCGGTCCGCACATCGCCCGCCGTATAGCCATTAAGGCCGGGGAAGCCGATCGCCGCGCCGGTCAGGCCCAGCAGCACGTCGAAGGAGGTCGCCGCCTTCGCATCGAGATAATAGAAGCCCAGCAGCCCCTTCACCCGGTCGCTTTCATAGAGAAGCTGCCATTCCTGGCTCAACTGCTCGTTGCGATAGACGGCGGGGACATCGACATCGACCGAAGGCAGCGCGTCGAAGTCGATCGGGGTGTAGCTGGTATCCTTGCGCCAGGCGCTGATCGACCGCAGGGTGAAATGATCGGACAGTTCGGCGGTGATGTTCATCGCCAGACCATAGGCCTTCACATCCTGTTTCGGATTGTTGAGCCCGGCGCGGGTATCGAACACATCGTCCAGCACGGGCGCGCCCGATATCAGGCCGGGGATCAGGCGATGGCCATTGCGAGCATTGGACTTGTCGCGGGTATAGTCGCCCGAAATGCGGATCAGCACCGGCTGGCCGTTGCCGCCAATCTCCACCGTGCCGCGCCCGGCCCAGACGTCCTTATTGTAGTTATCGATGCCCAGCGTGAGGTTCTCGCCAAAGCCGCCACGCGACAGCCGCGCCATCGATGCGCCGACGCGAATCAGGTCGCTGATCGGCGTGCTGACGGTCAGCACGCCATCCGCCTGATCATAAGTGCCGTAGGTGCCGCGCAGCTTGAGCGAAAATTCGTCGGGCAGCGACTTGGTCACATATTTGACCGCACCGCCGATGGTGTTGCGGCCATAGAGCGTGCCCTGCGGTCCGCGCAGCACTTCGATCCGCTCGACATCATAGATATCCAGCACCGACGCCTGCGGGCGGTTGAGATAGACATCGTCCAGATAGATGCCGATGCCCGCTTCGAATCCCGGCACCGGGTCCTGCTGGCCCACGCCGCGAATAAAGGCGGTCAGCGTCGAATTGGTGCCGCGCGAATTTTCCAGCGTGGTGTTGGGGGTAACGTTGGAAATATCGGTGATGTCCAGCGCGCCGCTGCGCTCCAGCGCCTCGCCGGAAAAGGCGCTGACGGCGATCGGCACGCTCAGCAGGCTTTCTTCGCGGCGACGGGCGGTGACGACGATATCGGTTCCGGTATCGTCCACCGCCGGGCCATTATCCTGCGCCAGCACGGGCAGGGCGATCACGCCACCCCAGGCGGCGGAAGCAAGCGCAAGCGCACGTAATGTCTGATGGGCCTTCATCGGGTCGGTCCTCTCCTGAAATTGGCGCGCCCGGTCTGCCGGGTCGCTTGGCCTTGACCGACTCGATAATGAAAGTTGAACCAGCTTTCAACTTGAAATAAGAGGCAGGGGACGAGAGCGTGGTGCTGCGGCAAAAAGAACACAATATTTCAGGAGTGGACATGACGGAAAACGCCGCCGCAAAGGACGACAAGACGCCGCGCACCGCACGGGGCGAGCGTACCCGCCGCGCGCTGCTATCCGCAGCTGCGGCCGAATTTGGCGAGAAGGGATTTCACGAAGGATCGATCAGCGGCATCACCCGCCGGGCGGGCTGTGCGCTGGGCAGTTTCTACACCTATTTCGACAGCAAGGACGATATTTTCCGCGCGCTGGTGAACGACATGTCCGGGCAGGTGCGCGACTATGTATCGCCACGCATCGCCGATGCGCGCGACGGGATCGATGCCGAACGGGTCGGTCTGCTCAGCTTTCTGGAATTCGCCCGCGCGCACAAGGAAATCTATCGCATCATCGACGAGGCGGAGTTTGTCGATCAGGCCGCCTATCGCGCCCATTATGAGAACACCGCCAGCCGCATGGCATCCCGCCTGACCAAGGCGGCGGAGCGCGGCGACGTGCGCGCCGATGTGGAGGAAGTCCATGCCTGGGCGATCATGGGCATGAACGTGTTTCTGGGGCTGCGCTATGGCGTATGGGACGACAGCCGCCCGGCCGAAGACATCGCCGCCATCGCCAACGCGCTGATCGAACGGGGGATCGGGCGGAAGGGGTGAGACTGCCCCCGTTGCACCCTGCTTGCTCTAATGACCGGGATTGAACGAAAAGAGCAGCATGCCCAGCAAGATCAAGGCGCCAGCGGAAAGAGCAAAAAACAGGGCCAGGCCGCCGATCAACAGCATCACTCTTCGCAACAGGGAGGGCTTCTGCTTGCATTTGGCGCAGGAGTCGACGTGCGTTGACCTGATGCGCGGCAGTGGATCACCTGCTCCGGGTTCAGGCGAAAAATAGCGATCGAATTTCCCGGTTTCCGATCGGAAACGGTCTGCGTCGGGTAAGCCTTGTTTGCCCTTGGCGACGATGTTCGGCCACAGCAGCGAATATTGCGCGTTCAGTTCGATCCACGGCTGAGCGCGCGGTTCCGTGTCGAAGACGATGGCGTCCACCGGGCATTCCTCAATGCAACAACCGCAATCGACGCATTCCAGCGGATTGATGACGAGCATATTCTCGCCTTCATAGAAGGCGTCGACAGGGCAAACCTCCACGCAATCCCTATATTTGCATTTGATGCATGCGTCTGTGATGACACCCGCCATATGCACCTCCCCGGCTGCGACATGCCTAACATAGGCGGTTTCACCCCATGGTTTTGCGGTGAAATACTACTGCGACTGCAAGCGCATGTATCAGACAGGGGAAGGCGGGATCTGAGAGTCTGTTCGGGAATGCGCCTTTGGCGCATCCGCACCGGCCCTCACCCGACCGCCCAGCAGGGTACCATATGTGGACGGTCGGGTGGGGTTCAAACGAGTCACGTGCCTCGTTTGAAGGCCGGTGCGGCTACAAAAATGCGCTCTTTCGCGCATTTTTCAAACGGGATCTGACAGCCCGCCGCGATTGCGGTCAGACCAGCCCCAGCCGCGTCAGTTCGCCCAGCAGCGCGGGCGGCATGGCGTCTCGGTCGTCCATCTCGCCATCGTTCAGATCGGCCGGGGCGTCCTTCCCCTCCAGATAGCGCCAGCCCTGATGCGCGCGCTTGGGCTGGCTGCGCACGGGGATCAGACGCGGTTCCAGCCGGACCCAGTAGCGGCCCTGCCCCGTCTCCTCGAAACCCAGGATCGGGCTGCGGCCGACCAGCATATGGCCGTGAATCCAGTAGAGCGATCCGCCCGCCATCTCCTCCACCCGCTTGGGCAGATAGCGGGTGGTGATCCGCGCCTCCCCGGCATGGCTTTCCAGCCAGGCGCGCAGGGTGGCGGGGCTTTCGCTCTGAAAGGCGATCTTGGTGATGTGCAGCGGCATGAGCGGGTCTAGATGGGCGCGGGGCTGTTATGGATCAATGCGTCAGGTCAGGAAGATCGTCGCCAGCCCGAGGAAGGTGAAGAAACCCAGCGAGTCGGTCATCATCGTGACGAACACGGCCGACGATACTGCCGGATCGATATTGGAACGGTCCAGCGTCACCGGGATCAGCACACCGGCCAGCCCCGCCACCATATTGTTGATCAGGATCGCGGCGGCGAACACCAACGAGAGTCCCAATTGGCCATAGACCAGATAGGAGCCGATGCCGATCAGCACGCCCAGCACCGATCCGTTGGTCGCGGCGATGCGGAATTCGCGCCCGATCATGCGCATGGTGTTCGAACTCGTGACCTGATTGGTGGCGATGGCGCGCACCATTACCGCCAGCGTCTGCGTGCCCGCATTGCCGCCCATGCCCGACACGATGCCCATCAGCGCCGCCAGCAGCGCCAGATGCTCGATCGTGTTTTCGAACAGGCCGACGACCGAAGCGGCGATCATCGCGGTGCCCAGATTGACCACCAGCCAGACAAGGCGCGTGCGCACCGTCATCAGGATCGGCTGGTTGATGTCGCCTTCGCCCGCACCCGACAGGCGGAGGATATCCTCGCCCGCTTCCTCGGAAATGATGTGGACGACGTCATCGACCGTGATCATGCCGACCAGGCGCCCGCTGCCATCCACCACGGCGGCGGAGATGAGCGCATATTTCTGGAAGCGCAGCGCAACCTCTTCCTGATCCATGTCGACCGGGATCAGCGTCTGTTCGCGCTTCATCAGGTCCGCCATGGCGATGCCGCGCGGGCAGGTCAGCACCCAGCTGAGCTGGCAGGTGCCGATCGGCTTGTGCGCGGCATCGACGACGAAGATTTCCCAGAAGTCGCGGGTCAGATCCTGATTGTCGCGCAGATAGTCGATCACCTGACCGACGGTCATATGTTCGGGCACCGCGACCAGATCGCGCTGCATCAAACGGCCGGCGGATTCCTCCGGATAGGACAGCGCGCTCTGGATCGCGGCGCGGTCTTCCGGCTCCATCGCGTCGAGGACGGCCTGCTGGTCGGCCTCCTCCATATCCTCGATGATGGCGACGGCGTCGTCGGTGTCGAGTTCGGCGGCGAATTCGGCGACCTGTTCTGGCGCAAGCGCGCCGATCAGGTCGTCGCGGACATAATCGTTCAGTTCGGACAGAACTTCCGCGCCGACCAGATCGCCCAGCGCCGCCGCCACGGCGCCACGCCGCTCCGACGGGGTCAGTTCCAGAAGGTCGGCGATGTCGGCCGGGTGCAGTGGCGAAACGAGGTCACGCGCCGCTTCGCTGTCGCCATCCTCCACCGCGTCGAGCACGGCGGTCAGGAATTCAGGTTTCAGCCGGTCATCCTCGTCCAGGCCGGTTTCGGCCTGATCGATCAGAATGTCGTCAAATTCTTCCCCATGCACAAGGGGTTCGGCTGTATCGCCGCGCTCGCTCATAGCGCCCCCTACTGTCCGGTTCCTGTAACATTCTGTCGCTTTCGCCGATGCACAAAAGAATTGCAATGGGGGGACAGCGCTTCCATCCGCCTCATTAGCCTTTATATGGGCTCCCCATACCCTTCCCCGGCAAGAGAGGATTCCCATGGCCGACGAAACCCTGACCTTCACCCTCGACAGCGGCGGCGACGTCGTGATCAAGCTGCGTCCCGACTTGGCGCCCGGCCATGTCGAACGCATCACCACGCTGGCCAAGGATGGCTTCTACGACGGCGTCGTGTTCCACCGCGTCATCCCCGGCTTCATGGCGCAGGGCGGCGACCCGACCGGCACCGGCATGGGTGGATCGAAGCTGCCCGACATCAAGGCTGAATTCAGCCGCGAACCGCATGTCCGCGGCGTCTGCTCGATGGCCCGTTCGTCCAACCCGAACAGCGCGAACAGCCAGTTCTTCATCTGCTTCGACGATGCCACCTTCCTCGACGGCCAGTACACCGTCTGGGGCGAAGTGACGTCGGGCATGGACTATGTCGACGCGCTGCCCAAGGGTGAGCCGCCGCGCACCCCCGGCAAGATCATCAAGGCGACCGTGGCCTGAGCGCCAGCCGCCTGGATTGATGGATAAATAAATATGCCCGGCCTTTCCAAAAGGCCGGGCATATTTATTTTCAGGGCTTGTCGGCCATGCCGTCTGTCATCGAGATGGCTTTGGGCGGTTCGGCTGCATTGTCCCCCGGCGGCACTTTGGGCGGCACATAGGCGGCAATCGATTCGATATGCCAGCGCCGCTGCGTCTCGGTCGATCCGGGCACGTCGTTGACCCGGCGCAGCACGACCTGCCGCAGCGTGTAGAAGGGCTTTCCATTGGCCTTGATCCGGCCATAGAGCTGCACCGGCACGGTGACATAGGAGGAACCGGCCGCACCTTCGGGATCGGACGGGGCGCCGATATTGGCGTGGATTTCGCCGAAGCCCCGGAAGCGCGCCTCGAAATGGGCATCGTCCTGCGCGCCGATTGCCCCCTCCGGATCCCAGAGATCCTGCGCATCCTCGAACCGCTTTTCTTCCAACAGGCCATAATAGCCCTGCACCACCTGCGCCGCGCCCTGTGCGCTGTCGGGATCGATCGATCCTTCGGCCAGCGGCGCGGGATCGACCGGCAGGCCACCGGGCGTGCCGGGGGCCGGCGGGTTGAGCGGTTCCATCAACGCCATCGCTTCGGCGCGAACGTTATTTTCGACCTGTGTGCTGTTGGCGCCGTTGGCCAGATTGTCGATCGCGCTCTCTTCCCGCCCGTCGCACGCGGCGACGAGCAGGAGTGGGAGCAATATGGAGGTCCTGATCCCTGCCAGCATCAGTTGTCGCGCGTCCGGGGCATCGCGCCGCCACGGCTGGGCGCGCGCATCGGACGATCGGCCCGTGGCTGGCTCATCTGCGGGCGGGGCTGCGGTTGCGGACGCGCCTGCTGCGGGGGACGAAGACCGGGCTGGGGTTGCGGGCGAGCACCGTCATTGCCGCGCCAGCGGCCCGGTCCACGATCGCCGCCCCGTGGCGGACGTTGCCCGTTCCAATTGCCATCGCCCGGCGGACGATTGGGGTCGCGATTGCCCCAATTGCCATCCCGATCGCGGCCACGCCCATCGCCCGGACGACCATCACCGGGGCGTCCATAGCCGGGGCGCCCATCCCCTGGACGACCGTCTCCCGGCCGTCCGGCACCAGGACGATCGCCCCTGCGGCCTTCCCAATAGCGGCGCTGGCCGTCATTCCAGCGGTGACGTCGACCGCCACGATCATAGACATAATAGCCGTTGCCCGGATAATAGAAGCCGTCATACCAGCCATAGCCGCCGGGATAATAGCCCGCGCCATAATAGGGATCGTAATAATCGTTCCCATAATAGCCATTGCCATAATAGCCGCTGCCGACGCTGACGCCGCCATAGCCATAACCATCATCATAGCAGCCACTAAGCATCAATGTGCCCGCAAGGCCCATGGCCGCCAGAAACCGATGTCGGATGCCCGTCATCGCCTGTCTCCTCAAATCATCCTATGCCCTGCGTAACGCGGCCAGCTTGAATTGGTTGTGAATGGATTATCCTTTCCATGCCAGCATTTATCGCAGGTTCAGAAAAGCCGCCTTCTGTTCATGGAAATGACAGAAAGCGTGTTCTTTCCGTCACATAATCGGCTTTTGCCCGATTTTTCGATGTCGTTCAGGAAACCTTCCGGCCCGCTCATCCATTTCTCCCCTGCCGACACCGAGCCGCTTTGAGCGCTCCGTTAGGCCCGGCGGGTCCACACCGCCGCATTCCAATCATCAACGAATAAAAGGGTCACACCCATGAAGACACTGGTTTTCACGGCCGCCGCTGCTGCGTGCCTGCTCCCCGCCGCCGCCTTTGCACAGGACGATGCCGGCTCCACCAAGCGCCTTGAGCCCTATGTCGGCGTGATGGCCGGCGTGCATAATTATGACAGCGAAACCAGCAAGGAAGGCATTCCGCCGGTCGGCTATAAAGGCCGCATGGTCGAGGGTGTCGCTGGCGTGAATTATAATGTTGCCGGGCCGGTCGTCGTCGGTGTCGAAGGCACCGCGTCGAAGGGCGTGAGCGGCGATATCGACTGGGAATATGGCGCGGCGGGCCGCGTCGGCGTGAAGGCAGGCAAGGACAGCCTGATCTTCACCAAAGTCGGCTATCAGTGGACCAATTTCGACGCGCTGGGCAAGGATAGCCGCGACTATCATGGCATGACCTATGGCGCGGGCGTCGAACTGTCGCCCGCTGACATGGGTGGTTCGGCCCAGAGCAGCAATGTCCGCCTGCGCGTGCAGGCAGATACCACCGGCAACTTCCATTCGATCCGCCCGATGGCGGGTGTTGTCGCCAAGTTCTGAATGGATGCGCGGGCGGGCTGAACGGCTCGCCCGCGCGCTTTGACATCGCGCATCGTCGATCCACCCCGACGTTGCGCACGGATCATCTCCCTTTGGCGGGAGTTGGGGTGCGGGACGGCATTTGGACTGCAGCCGTTCCGCATTCCCCGTGATCACCGGGTGCGGCAACAGGCCCCGCACAGAGAGCCTTGTCGGCGACTGGCCGGTTGCGAGCGATGCGACGCTGGCGGGCGAGAGCATTACCTTGCAGTTCCGCAAATATGGCGATGGCGACCTCAGCCGAACC
Source organism: Sphingobium sp. YR768 (assembly GCF_900111125.1). Taxonomy (GTDB): domain Bacteria; phylum Pseudomonadota; class Alphaproteobacteria; order Sphingomonadales; family Sphingomonadaceae; genus Sphingobium. The sequence continues at coordinate 60,652 of NZ_FOGE01000010.1, read as the reverse complement.
CTGTCCTACACTTTGGCCCCCGATGGGCGAATGACGGTCGAGCGTGGCGACGACCACCATGTCTGCTGCTTTGGCGGGGTTGACGGCCATTTCATCGATAGTCGGAAAATATATGGCTTACCCCAAGGCAGGGCCATGCAGTTGCGCCGCATGTTCGGACGGCTGCGGCCGGAAAAGCTGACGGCCGACCTGCCTTTCGTCCTGCCGACGGGCTGCACCTATATTTTCGATGGCCGCACGGTGGCCGGCGTGAATTTCGACAAGGGGGCTGCCGGCGGCTCTTTCATTTTCCAGTCTGGATGTGACGGAGACGGAGCGCGGCAGGTGCAGCGCATGTTGCGTGCGATGCAGACGCTGCTGCCACCGGTCAACAATAGCCGGGCCTATCTGCCGCCCGCCACCTGAAGCGCGAAGAAAAACCCCCGGCAAATGCCGGGGGTCGAGGTTCAGGGGGAGTGCCAGCGGCAACAGAGGGGGGTCTGTCTAGAGGCGCCGCTGACAAGGAGAGAGATAGGCCTGATGTGCGTCCGGGGAATGTCCGGTTTGTTGCAAAAGGCCATATGGGCGATTTTAAGGGAAATCCCTCTCCGCTAGCCGCTGTTGCGGAGCGCGGTGGCGATGGCGTTGATCGACAGTTCGATGCCTTCCTTGATCCGCGCATCATCCTCACCCGCGCGGTGACGCTTGAGCAATTCGACCTGAAGCAGGTTCAGCGGTTCGATATAGGGCAGGCGCAGGCGGATCGAGGTTTCGAGGGCCGGACTCTTTTCCAGCAGGCGGGACTGGCCGGTGGCCGCCAGCAGCCCGTCATGCGCCTGTCCCCAACCATCCCTGATCCGGCCGAAAAGCTCTTCCGCCTTGGCCTGATCCTCGACCAGCGGCAGATAGCGCGCGGCGATGCCGAGGTCCGACTTGGCCAGCACCATCTCCAGATTGGCCAGCGCCGATTTCAGGAAAGCCCAATGCTGCGCCATATCGGCCAGCAGCGCCTTGTCCTCAAACAGGGTCAGCGCATGGCCCACCCCATACCAGCCCGGCAGCATGACGCGCGCCTGCGCCCAGCTAAATACCCAGGGGATGGCGCGCAGATCCTCGATCGCATTGCTCTTGGTCCGGCTGGCCGGGCGGGAGCCGATCTTGAGGCCCGAAATTTCCTGAATCGGGGTGAGCTGGCGGAAAAATTCCTTGAAGCCATCGGTGCCGTAGACGAGGTCGCGATAGGCGGCGAAGGCGTTTTTCGACAGTTCGTCCATCGCGCCGGAGAATCGCGCCGCGTCCCGCGCCGAAATCCCCTCCGGCTCCAGACTGGCGAGCAGGGTCGCGCTGGTCATCGCTTCCAGATTGGTCATGGCGACGTCGCGCGTGCCGAATTTGGCGGCGATCACCTCCCCCTGTTCGGTGATGCGGATGCGGCCCTGCACGCTGCCGCGCGGCTGCGCCTGGATCGCCTTGAACGCCGATCCGCCGCCACGCCCGACCGCGCCGCCGCGACCGTGGAAGAGCTGCATCGCGGCGCCGGCATCGGCAAAGACCGGCTCCAGCGCCTGACTGGCCTTGTACAGGCTCCAGGTGGAGGTGATGTAGCCGCCATCCTTGTTGCTGTCCGAATAGCCGATCATCACTTCCTGATGGCCGCGCGCCTTCACCACGCCGGCGATCTCGGGCAGGCCGAAATAGGCGGTCATGATGCTGGGCGCGGCCTCCAGATCGGCGATGGTTTCGAACAGCGGGATCGCCATGATCGCCGCCTGCGGCGCGGCGCCGTCCACGCCCGCACGCCACAGGCCCGCTTCCTTCAGCAGGATATTCACCTCCAGCAGATCGGAGACGCTTTCCGCCTTGGAAATGATATAATGGGTGATGCAGGGCGAACCGTAGCGCTTGTGCGCAGTCGCAGCGGCATGGACGATCGCCAGTTCGGACGCGGTTTCCTCCGAATAATCGGAGAAGCGCGATCCCAGCGGCCGGTTGTTCGCCAGTTCCTTCCGCAACAGGGCGATGCGGGCGTATTCGTCGAGCGAGAGATAATCCGCCTCGACCCCGGCGACTTTCAGCAATTCGCCCACGACCCGTTCATGCACGGCGCTATTCTGCCGCATGTCGAGCGTGGCGAGGTGGAAGCCGAAGGTTTCGACCGCGCGAATCAGGCGACCAAGCGCCCCTCCGGTCGATAGCGCCCCATCGCCCTCGCTCGCCAGCCCCTGCGCCACGGTGACGAGGTCGCGGCGGAAATCCTGCGGCGTGGCATAAGCTTCGCCCTTGAGCGCCGACGGTCGGGCGGGCTGCCCGCCGGTCAGGGCGACGCAGGTGGCGGCAAGCCGGGCGTATATGCCGGAAATGGCGCGGCGATAGGGCTCGTCCTTGCGGCTGGGCGAGGCGTCGCCGCTGGCTTCGGCCAGGTCCAGCACGGCCTGCGGCACATGGGCGAGTTCGGTCGACAACGACAGTTCGGCGCCCAGCGCGTGCAGCGCATCGAGATAATAAGCGATGGCCGCCTGACAGCCGCGTTTCAGCGCGAATTCGAGCTGCGGCGCCTGCACGAAGGGATTGCCGTCGCGGTCGCCGCCGATCCAGCTGCCGACTCGCAGGAAACTTTGCGGGCGGGCGCCCAATACCCGCTCCCAACGGGCATAGAGGGCGGGGAGCACGGGCAGGAAGGTGTCGCGGAAATAGGCGAGAACATTTTCGATCTCGTCAGCGACGAACAATTTTTCCCGGCGCAGCGGGCGCGTCTGCCAGAGCAAGGCGATCTGGCGGAAGATTGCCTCATCCAGATTTTCGCCCTCGTCCGTTTCAGTGCGACCGGCATCCTTGAGCAGCATCAGGTCGGCGATACGATTCTTGTGGTCGATCATGCTCTTGCGCCGCACCTCCGTCGGGTGGGCGGTGAGCACCGGGACGATCAGGCTATGGGCGAGCAGATCGAGCACCGCGTCGCGGCCGATGCCTTCCGCTTCCAGCCGGGCGAGTGCGGAAGCGACGTCCGCGCCCGGTTCCGCCGCGACGCCCTGCCGATCCTCGGCCAGATTGGCGAGCATTGAGAAGAGCATGAAACCACGGGTGAAATTCAGCGTATCGTCAAGGTTCAGCGCTTCCAGCCCGGTGTCGGTCAGGTCCGCGCCCTGCAAGCCCCGCGCCCGGTCGACCGAGGCGGACCGGATATATTCGGTCTGCTTGTAGAGCTTGTCGCCGCCATAGGCGCGTATGACGTCACCGAGCAGCCGCCCGAGATAGCGGATATCGGGATTCTGCGTGATCGCAGGCGCGGATTGGGCGGTTGCGTGACTCTCCATAGCACGTGATGCTGCACTGCGGCATGGCAGTGGTCAAGGCACCCGATCGTATATTCGTAGATGACCGTCCTACACCGCTGTTTCAGGGCTTCGGATCGGACTGGCGGCGCAGATAAGCGATGATATCCGCCCGGTCGAGCGGATCGGCGATGCCGGCAAATTGCATGTTGGTGCCGGGCACGACCTGCCGGGGGTTGGCGATCCATGCGTCGAGAGTCGGAGCGTCCCAGCGGCCGCCCTTGTCGATCATCGCCTGCGTATAGCCGAAGCGGTCGCTATGCTGGCCCATCACCTGATCATAGACGCCATAGAGATTGGGGCCGCCAAAGTCGGGGGCATCTTTGCTCGCCTTGTGGCAACCGGCACAGACGCCGAATTTGCGCGCGCCCGCATCGGCATCCGCGACCTTCATCAGCGCATCGAGCGAGGGGTTGGGGCCGGCCGCGCGCAGCCGTTCCTCCCGCCGATCGTCGCCACAGGCTGAAAGGGACAGCAGGATCAGCGCCGCCGCAATGGAAAACCGCAAATGAAGACTCCTTCTGCTTCGCCCTTAGCGGATCAACATGGGCCGGGGACAGCGGACCGTTTGTCCCAACAGGCCCTTGCGCTCCCCTGCCCGCTTGGGCCAAAGGGCATCAGTGACCGCCAGCATCAGCATAGGAACCGACAGCCACGGCAAGGACGTGCTGGTCGATGTGGAAGAATTGCTCGCCACCCGGCTGCTCGTTCAGGGCAATTCCGGGTCGGGCAAGTCGCATCTGTTGCGCCGCCTGCTGGAGGAAAGCGCGCCGATGGTGCAGCAGGTTGTCATCGATCCCGAAGGCGATTTCGTGACGCTGGCCGACGAATATGGCCATGTGGTGATCGACGCAGGCGACTATAATGAGCGCGAGATCATCAAGATGGCGATGCGCATCCGCGAACATCGCGCGTCCGTGGTGCTCAGTCTCGAATCGCTGGAACTGGAGGCGCAGATGAAATGCGCCGCGACCTTTCTGTCGACCCTGTTCGATGCGCCGCGCGACCATTGGTATCCGGCGCTGGTGGTGGTGGACGAGGCGCAGATGTTCGCGCCCGTCTCCGCCGGCGATGTGTCGGACGAAGCGCGGAGGCTTTCACTGGCCGCCATGACCAATCTGATGTGCCGTGGCCGCAAGCGTGGGCTGGCTGGCGTGATCGCGACGCAGCGGCTGGCGAAACTGGCCAAGAATGTCGCGGCCGAAGCCTCCAACTTCCTGATGGGCCGCACCTTTCTGGACATCGACATGGCGCGTGCGGCCGACCTGCTGGGCATGGAACGGCGGCAGGCGGAGCAGATTCGCGATCTGGAGCGCGGGCGCTTTCTGGGCCTTGGTCCCGCCATCGCGCGGCGGCCGGTGGGGGTGAAGATCGGCACGGTGAAGACCGGGACGCGCGGCGGGACGCACAAGCTGATGCCGCCGCCGGTGACGACGGGCGGGGATTTTCAGGAGATGCTGTTCGCGCGGGTCGAGGAAGAGGCATTGCCGCCCCCCCCGCCGCGCGCCGAACCGACCGCGCGCCCGGCCGAGGAAATCATGCGTGCGCTGGCCGATACGCCATCGGCCAAGCCCGCCGCGCCGGAGCTGGATTTCGGCGAGAATGAACCGGTCGTCATTGCCGTGCTGGAGGATATCGTCGCCGATCTGGGCGATGCCGCGCCCAGTGTGGCGGCGCTGTATCAGGATTTCGGCGTCCGCTGCCGGATGAAGGGGCTGAAGCGATTGCCGCTGGACCTGCCTGCCTTCCGCAAGCGCTTCGCCATGGCGCAGGCGGGTATGGTCGATGCCGACGATCCGCGCTGGCAGGATGCTATCCGGGCGGCGGAACCGGTGCCGGAGGATATGCTGGCCCCCTTCCTGCTGATCGCGCGGGCAGCGCTGGACGGGCAGCCCTGCCCCGATGACAGCGCGCTGGCCCGCGCCTATGGCACATCATCGCCGGGTCGGGTGCGGCGGCTGATCGACTATATGGAGAAACTGGGCGTCATCGTCGCGCGAACCGATTTTTCGGGCAAGCGATCGATCGGCCTGCCGGGGCTGGGCCTGTCGACGGCGGCGGCCGAGGGATGAGCCAGCCGTCCATCCTGTTCGTGTGTCTGGGCAATATCTGCCGGTCGCCGCTGGCGGAAGCGGCCTTGCGGGCGGAAGCGGAGAAGGCCGGGCTGGACATCCTCGTCGATTCGGCCGGGACCGGGGACTGGCATGTCGATTGCCCGCCCGATGCGCGGGCGCAGCGGCAGGCGCTGTCCCACGGCATCGACATTTCCCATTATCGCGGACGGCAGGTGACGGCGCAGGATTTTCACCGCTTCACCCATGTCTATGCGCTGGATGCCGACAATCTGCGCAATTTGCGGCGCATCCGCCCGGCGGATGGGACGGCCGAGTTGCGCCTGTTGATGGACATGGTGCCGGGGCGCGAGGGCAGCGGCGTGACCGATCCCTATTTTGGCGACGAAGCCGGTTTTGCCGTGACCTGGGACGATGTCACCCGTGCCGCCCGCGCCATCGTCAGCAGGTTGCAGAGCGGCGCTTAGCTTCCGGGCTTGGCCAATATCTCTTTCGCACGGGGCGCCAGACGGTCGACCGCTGCGGCATGAATGCCCGGCGCGGCGCAGAGCAGGCCGAACGCCACGGGTTGGGGCCGGTTGAAGCGCAGCGGATCGCCCAGCGCGTCGGTGACGATCGCGCCTGCTTCGCTACAGATCAGCGCGGATGCGGCGACATCCCATTCATTGCCCCAGCGCACGGTGGCGACCAGATCGGCTTCGTCCGCAGCGACCATGGCCATGCGCAGGGCGATGCTGTTGGGCTTGTCCACCGCCACCAGATCGCGATCGGCCCTGGGCAACTGATCGGCGGGGACGCGGGCGCCGGGCAGGATGCTGCGGGCGCCCGCCCGCAAGGCCAGGCCATTGCGGGTCGCGCCTTCGCCCGCCTGCGCCACCCATAGTTCGTTGCGGGCAGGTGCGGCGAGAATGCCGATGCTGACCGCGCCATGCTCTACCAGCGCCACTGACACCGACCAGCCGGGGCGGCCACGCAGATAGTCGCGCGTGCCATCGATCGGGTCGACCACCCAGACGCGCGGCACGCCCAGCCTATGGACGGTATCCGCCGTTTCCTCCGACAGCCAGCCCGCTTCCGGATCGATCGCCGCCAGTCTTTCGCGCAGCATGACGTCGATCGCCAGATCGGCTTCGCACACCGGATGGCCGGGCACTTTTTCCCACTGGCGCACGCGGGTTTCCCCGCCCGCCCAGAGGGTCAGCGCATGATCGGCCGCATCCGCCACGGCGGACACGACGGCGCGTAATCGGGCGTCATCCCCCGGCAACGGTCATCCCGTCGATGCGCAGCGTCGGCACGTTCATGGCGTAGCGATATTGCAGGTCGTTGGCCGGCACCAGCGCCTTGAACATATCCTTCAAGTTACCGGCGATGGTGATTTCCGACACGGCATGGGCCACCGCGCCATTTTCGATCAGGAAGCCCGCCGCCCCCCGGCTATAGTCGCCGGTCACGCCATTGACGCCCATGCCGATCAGTTCGGTGACATAGAGGCCGCGCTTCACGTCCGCCATCAGATCGCCGGGCGAGACGCTACCCGCCTCCATATGGACATTGGTGACGCTGGCGCCGGGCGCTCCCGCCCCGCCCCGGCTGGCATGGCCGGTGGGTTCGAGGCCCAGTTGGCGCGCCGAGGCGCTGTCCATCAGCCAGCCGGTCAGCACGCCCTTGTCGATCAGCGCACGCCGCTCCACCGGCAGCCCCTCGCCATCGAAGGGGCGCGAGCGCAGGCCGCGCTGTAACAGCGGATCGTCGATGATGGTGACGCTGCTGTCGAAAATCGCTTCGCCCAGCATGTCGAGCAGGAAGCTGGACCGGCGCGCGATCGCCGGGCCGACCATACCGCCGATCAGATGGCCCATCATGCTGGAGCCGATGCGCGGATCGAAAATCACCGGCATGACGCCGCTTTCGACCTTCACCGGGTTGAGACGCGCGACCGCGCGCTGGCCGGCGCGAATGCCGATCGCCTCCGCATCGTCCAGATCTTCGAGGTGACGGACGCTGTGGCTGGCATGATCGCGCTGCATGTCGGCGCCTGCGCCCGCCAGCACGCTGGCCCAGGTCGCATGGCTGGTGCCGGCATAGGCGCCGGCAAAGCCGTGGCTGGTGGCCAGCGCGACCTGGCTGCGGCCGGTGGACGCACCGCCGCCCTCGCTGTTGGTGATGCCCGGCACGCCGCGCGCCGCTTCTTCCGCGATCAGCGCGCGTTCGCGCAGGGCGGCGGGTTCGGGCTCTTCCACATCGGCCAGATCGAGCGAGGGCGCGCGCTTCCTGAGCAGCCGGTCCTCCGGCGCCAGTCCGGCATAGGGATCTTCGGGCGCTTCGCGCGCCATGGCGATGCAGCGATCGACCAGAGTCGACAAGGTCGCCGGGTTCATGTCCGACGCGGAAATGCTGGCGGAGCGCTGGCCGACGAAAACGCGAAGGCCGATCTCCTCGCCTTCGGACCGCTCGACATCCTCCAGCGCGCCCAGCCGGACCGACACATTGGTCGACGCATTGCAGGCATAGATGGCGTCGGCCGCATCCGCGCCCGCCTTGCGCGCGGCGCTGACCAGATCCTGCGCGCGCGACTGGGCTTCTTCTAGGCTGAGCATGGAGGAGAGATAGTCCTTATTTGGGCGAAGATAAGAGCAGGGCCTTACGCGCTTGCTTCGGAGCGGACAAGCGGGGGCACTGGCGGAGGTAGGGGCGCTGGTCCTGCACCCGCCAGCCAATGGTCGAGCAGATGCCAGGCGACGGCCATGCGCGTGGGCGCAAGGAAGGGGGCGTCCGCCTCCCCCGCCATCGCCGCGCGGACGCCCGCCAGATCGCACCAGAAGGCGTCTTCAATCTCGGTCTGGTCCAGCGTCAGCCTCGGATCATCGGCCTGCGCGATGCAGGCGATCATCAGGGACGAGGGGAAGGGCCAGGGCTGGCTCATCACATAGCGGACATCGCGCACCCGGATGCCGGCTTCCTCGAACAATTCGCGCGCAACCGCTTCCTCGATCGTCTCGCCCGGTTCGACAAAGCCCGCCAGCGCCGAATAGCGTCCTTGCGGCCAGCTATGCTGACGGCCCAGCAGCACCCGCCCGCCATGTTCGGCCAGCATGATGACGACCGGGTCGGTGCGCGGGAAATGCTCCGATCCGCAGTCGGTACATTTGCGCGACCAGCCCGCCTTGACCGGATCGGTTGCGCCGCCGCAGACCGAGCAGAAGCGATGCCGGGCATGCCAGTGCACCAGACTGCGCGCCGTGCCGTAGAGCGCGACCTCCTCCGCCGGGACCTGATCGGCGATGGCGCGGCTGCGCGGTGTCGGGCTGAGGCCGGGGCCAAGATCGGCGATCAGGCGCGCAAAGATCGGTCGTCCGGAAGGGTCGACGCCCAGCAGCACATGATCCTCGACCCGCGCATCGGCGGCCAGAGGCTCCAGCACCAGATGGCCGTCCGCCTCGACCGGTTCCAGCCCGTCCAGCAGGAGCAGGCGGGCGGCAGGATCGGCAAATGTCTCCGCCAGCAGCGCGGCATTGGTGCGGATAGGGTCCACCCGGTCCAGCGTGCCGCCGACAAAGCCCGGCAGCACCTTATGCATCTCAGTCCCGTGCATCTTTTTCCTTTCTCACCGCGGCGACGGCGCGGGCGAACAGGGTGGGCAGGCCCGCCTCCTCGATCCGCGCGATCGGCCACCATTCGCCTTCCCCGGCTGGCGCGGCCTTCACATGGGCATGGTGGACGCTGAGCGCCAGCGAGAAATGGGTGAAGACATGGACGACCGGTTCTGCAATCGCGCTCCAGCGTGCGGGGACCGGCGGCATGCCATCGGGCGCGGCGCTCCATTCGGAGCTGGGAAGCGCGCGCATCCCGCCCAGCAATCCCTTGTCCGGCCGCCGGATCAGCCAGACATGATCGTCGCGCTCCATCCACCAGGCATGACCCAGGCGATGGGGCTTGGCCTTTTTCGGCGCCTTGACCGGAAAGGCAGCGGGATCGGCGGTCAGGACGGCATCGCAATCGTCCCGCAAAGGGCAGATGCCGCAGGCCGGATTGCGCGCCGTGCAGATGGTGGCGCCCAGATCCATCATCGCCTGCGCGAAATCGCCCGCGCGGGCATCGGGCGTGATCCGGTCGGCCGCCTCGCGGATCTCCGGCCGGGCAGCGGGCAGCGGCGTATCGATGGCGAAAAGCCGGGCCACCACCCGCTCGACATTGGCGTCGACCACCACCGCCCGCCGGCCAAAGGCGATCGCGGCGACGGCGGCGGCGGTATAGGCGCCCACGCCCGGCAACGCGCGCAGGCCATCCTCCGTATCGGGAAAGTCCCCCCCATGGTCGCGCACGACGGCGCGGGCACAGGCCAGCAGGTTGCGCGCGCGGGCATAATAGCCAAGCCCGGCCCAGGCGGCCATCAGATCGGCATCGGCGCTGGCGGCGAGATCCCCCACCGTCGGCCAGCGCTGGGTGAATTTCGCGAAATAGGGGCCGACCGCCGCCACCGTCGTCTGTTGCAGCATGACTTCCGACAGCCAGACCCGATAGGGATCAGCCGCATTGGCGCCGGGCGGCGCGCGCCAGGGCAGGCGGCGCGCATGGACGTCGTAATGAGCGAGCAGGTCGCTCGCGATTTTTGTTTCTCTACCCTCGACGCGCATGGCGGCCCTATGCCATTAAGCGCGCCATGACGGAACGCCCGGTCCCACCGAAAATGAAGAGTCGCAAAGTGCCGGCCGAAGAACGGCCACGCATCGGCGCGCCGCGCCGGATTTCCGACCTGATGCCCGATATCGGGCGGGCCGCCTTCCGCAAATTCGGCTTCGTCCAGTCCAGCATCGTGACCCGCTGGGCGGAAATTGTCGGGCCGCATTATGCCAGTATCAGCGCGCCCGAATCGATCCGCTTCCCGGTGGGCCAGAAGGCTGGCGGCACGCTGCAACTGACCGTCATGAGCGGCCATGCGCCGATGGTCCAGCATGTGCTGCCGGACATTGTCGAGCGGGTGAACCGCTTCTTCGGCTATGCCGCCGTCGCCAAGGTGGCGATGCGGCAGGGCGATGTGCGTCCTGCCAACGCCGAGCGCCGCCCGCCGCCACGCAACCTGAAGCCCATTCCGGTCGAACTGGGCGATTCGCTGCGCGACATTGGCGACCCGGAATTGCGCGCGGTGCTGGAATCGCTGGCGCAGGGGCTTGCCAACAGCAGCGGCTTGCCCAAGATCAACTGATATCAGTTCGGCTGTGGTTCAGCCGGCTCTTGTTACGGACCCGCCCCATGAAAAAACTCCTGTCGCTCGCCCTGATCGCCGTTCCCGCCGCCCTGATCGCCGCGCCCGCCGTCAACTGGGTCAGCCGCGTCACCATCACGCCGATCGGCGGCCATTTTATGGGCAATCCGGCGGCCCCCACGAAGCTGGTCGAATATGTAAGCTATACCTGTTCGCACTGCGCTCATTTCGTTGGTGAGGCGAGCGCACCGCTGAAAGCGGGCTATGTGAAGGGTGGCAAGGTCGCGGTCGAGGTGCGCAACGCCGTGCGCGACAAATATGACCTGACCGCCGCCCTGCTGGCCCGCTGCGGCGGCCCTGCCCGTTTCATGGGCAATCATGAAGCGTTGTTCGCCAACCAGACCGCCTGGATGGAGCAGTTGGAAACCTATGACCGCGACGCGACCAAGCCGACCGAGCAGGTGCCCGCATTGCAGGATATCGGCCAGAAGACCGGCCTTTATGCGCTGATGAACAAGCGCGGCTTCACCAATGCGCAGCTCAACGCCTGCATCGCCAGCCCGCAATCGATGAAGCAGGTTCTGGCCATGACCGACGAAGCGTGGAACAAGGTGAAGATCACCGGCACCCCCGGCTTCGTCGTCAACGGGACGCTGGTGCAGGGATCGACCTGGGCCATTCTTCAGGCCGCATTGCCCGCCGCTGCCCGCTGATCTAAACCCCCTTCCCCATAGCCATCATCGGAGCCTTGCCCGTCGTGAAAGCCCTTTCCGGTATCGCCCTTATCGCCCTGAGCCTCAGCCTGTCCGCCTGCAACAAGAGCGAGGAAGGCGCCAAGCCGACCGGTGAGCCGGTTGCCGCCGTGGCCGCGCCTGCCGGCACCAGCTGGTCCGAAACGCTCGCCGAGACGCCGGACGGCTATTATCTGATGGGCAATCCCGATGCGAAGGTGAAGCTGATCGAGTTCGGCTCCTACACCTGTAGCCATTGCAAGGCCTTCTCCGAAGAAGCGTCGGAAGAGATCAGGAAGATCGTCGACACCGGCAAGATGAGCTTCGAATTCCGCCCCTATCTGCGCGATCCGATCGACCTGTCGACCGCGCTGCTGGCCCGGTGCGGCGGCAAGGACATCTTCTATCCGCTGTCGGAACAGTTTTTCGCCAATCAGGGCGCGATGTTCGACAAGGTGCAGGGCAATGACGCGGCGTTCAAGGCGGTCGAGCAACTGCCCGCGCCGCAGCGCCCCGGCGCCATCGCCCAGATTGCCGGACTGGTCGAATTCGCCCAGCAGCGCGGCATTTCCGCCGATCAGGCCAAGCAGTGCCTGGCCGACACAGCGGCCGCGACCAAGCTGGCCAAGGGCGTGGAAGCGGCCAACAGCCAGTATAATATCGAAGGCACGCCGACCTTCGTCCTGAACGGAGTGGTGGTGCAGAATACCGCCACCTGGGCGACGTTGCAGCCCAAGCTCAAGGAAGCGGGACTCTGATTGGCGCAGGGGGGGCTGACATCAGCGCGCGCGCATAGGAAGGCCGGGGCGGCAGGCTGCCCCGGCACGATGCCGTGCAGATAAAGCGCCTCAAGCTCTCCGGCTTCAAGAGCTTCGTCGATGCGACGGAGTTGCGGATCGAACCGGGCCTGACCGGCATTGTCGGCCCCAATGGCTGCGGCAAGTCCAACCTGCTGGAAGCCATCCGCTGGGTGATGGGCGAATCCAGCGCCAAATCCATGCGCGGCGGCGGCATGGAGGATGTGATCTTCGCCGGCACCACCAGCCGGCCGCAGCGCGACTTTGCCGAAGTCTCGCTGCTGACCGTGCAGGAACAGGGCGAGCTGTTCAATGCGGTCGATGTGGGCGCGGACGGCGAACTGGAAGTCACGCGCCGCATCGAACGCGGCGCGGGCAGCGCCTATCGCGCCAATGGCCGGGATGTGCGGGCCAAGGATGTGGCGCTGGTCTTCGCCGACGCCGCGACCGGACCGCATAGCCCGGCGCTGGTCAGCCAGGGGCGCATCGCCGCCGTCATCGCCGCCAAGCCGCAGGAACGGCGCGCCATGCTGGAGGAAGCGGCGGGGATTGCCGGCCTGCATGTCCGGCGCAAGGATGCCGAGCAGAAATTGCGCGCGGCCGAGGCCAATCTGGCGCGGCTGGACGAAATATTGATCGACATGGACGCCCGGGCGTCCAGCTTGCGGCGACAGGCCAAGGCGGCCGAACGCTATATCCGCCTGTCCGACCAGATCAGGGTCGCCGAAGGGCGGGTGCTGTTTGCCCGGTGGCGGGAGGCCAATGCCAGCGCGGAAGCCGCTCGGGCGGAGGCAAAGCAGGCCGACTCCGCCGTATCGGCCGCGCAGGAGGGGCAGATGGCCGCCGCCGCCCATGCGCAGGCCGCCGTCGCCGCACTCGCCGACCGCCGCGCCGCCGCGCAAGAAGCGCGCGATGCCGCCAATGAAGCCGGCCACCGGCTCGCGGCGCTCCGGACCGAGCGGGACTCGGTGGTGCGCCGTCTGTCCGATCTGGCCCAGCAGGCGAAGCGGCTGGAAGAAGACCGGGCGCGCGAAGGGACGCTGGCCAATGATGCGGCGGATGCCATCGCCCGGCTGACCGCCGAGATCGCGACGCTGAAGGCGCGGATCGCGGACACCGAAAAGCTGCGCCCCGATTTTGCCGTGCGTATCGCTACGGCCGAAGCGGCTGCACGCGACACCGAGCTGGACCTGGCCAAGGCGATGGCGAAACAGGCGGCGGAACAGGCCGAATTGCGGGTCGCGGAGGCGGCTCTGACGGCAGCGCGCAGCCGGCTGGACCGGGCGGAACGGGATGTGGCGCGACTGGCCGCCGAAGCGGGCGCCCTGCCCGACGCGGCGCCGCTGGAAGCGCAGCGTGCCGCCGCCATCGATGCGCAGGCGCAGGCCGGGGCCGATCGCGATGCGGCCGAAACTACTATCCAGACCGCCGATCGTGATCGGCAGACAGCCGCTGAAGCGCGCGCCAGCGCCGAAGCCGCGCTGGCGTCTGCCCGCGCGGGATTGGCGGCGCTGGATAGCGAGGCGGCGGCGCTGAAGCGGGCCATCGATAGCGGCAGCGGCCAGCGCAGCCGCGCGCTGGATCATCTGAAGGCGACGCCCGGCTATGAACGCGCGCTGGCGGCCGCGCTGGGCGACGATCTGGAAGCGCCGGTCGGGGCCGAGGGCAAAAGGCGCTGGGCCGGGGCCGATGCTCTGCCCGCCGATCCGGCGCTGCCTGTCGGGACGACCGCGCTTGCCACCCATGTCAGCGCGCCGACGGAACTTGCCCGGCGTCTGGCGCAGGTTGCGGTGGCGCAGGAGGATGACGGCCAGTCCCTGGCGGTCGGGCAGCGGATCGTCACGCTGGACGGGCGGTTGCGCCGCTGGGACGGCTATATCGCGCTGGAAGGCGGCGCGGCGGCGGCCGAGCGACTAATCCGTCTTAACCGGCTGGAGGCGATTGCTGCCGCCCGCCCCGCTGCACAGGCGGAGGTGGATGGTGCCGCCACGGCGCAGGAGGAGGCCAAGGCGCGCGAGCAGGCGGCAGCGCAGACCCTGGCGGCGGGTCGGACGGCATTGTCGCAGGCCGATCAGCGGCTGCGCGCCGCGCTGCGCGCCGCTGACGAAGCGACGACGGCGCTGGAGCGACTGGCCGGGCGGCGCGAAGGGATAGAGGAACGACTGGCCGAAGCCCGGCGGGATCAGACCGCCGCGCAGGCCGAGCATGACAAGGCCGGGACGGCGCGCGCCACTGTGCCCGATGGTGCGGAAACCCGGACGCTGGTCGCTGCGCTGGTGCAGACCAGCGAGAAGGCCCGCGCCGCCGTCAGCCAGTTGCAGGCCGATCAGGCATTGGCAGACCGCGCTTTGTCCAGCGATCGCGAGCGACAGGCGGCTGCCGATGCCGAGACGAAGGGATGGCGCGCCCGCGCCGGGGAGGCCGCCAAGCGCATCGCCGCCATGGTCGACCGGGCGGAAGAGATTGCGACCGAGCACGCCGCGATCGAGGCGCAGCCCGATGCGCTGGCGCGGGCGATCACCGATCTGAGCGACCGGGGCAGCGCGCTGACCGACGCCGCCGATCACGCCCGCCACGCCGAAATGGAAGCGGAAGGCGCGCTGCGCAGTGCCGAAGGGCGGGCCGCGCAGGCGGGCGAAACGCTGGCCGCGGCACGGGAAGCCCGCGCCACCGCCGTCGCCCGTGCCGAAGCGGCCGATGAACGACGGATCGAAACCAATCGCCTGTCGGGCGAACGGTTCGAATGCCCGCCGCCGGTGCTGCCGGAGAAACTGGGCTTTTCCAGTGCGGACATGCGGCTGGCCCAGACCGAACAGGCAGAGCATGACCGGTTCGTGATCGAACGCGAGCGGATCGGCCCGGTCAATCTGGTCGCGGCGCAGGAACTGGAGGAACTGGAAGCCACGCAGGCAACCAGCCGTGCCGAAAGCGCGGAGCTGACGCAGGCGATCAATCAGTTGCGCGGGTCGATCGGCAGCCTCAATCGCGAGGGGCGGCAGCGGTTGCTGGCCGCGTTCGAGGCGGTGGACGGCCATTTCCGGCGTCTGTTCACCACATTGTTCAATGGCGGACAGGCGCATCTGGAACTGATCGACAGCGACGATCCGCTGGAAGCCGGTCTTGAAATCATGGCCCAGCCGCCGGGCAAGAAGCTGGCCGCGCTGACCCTGCTATCGGGCGGCGAGCAGGCGTTGACCGCCGTGGCGCTGATCTTCGGCCTGTTCCTGACCAATCCCGCGCCGATCTGCGTGCTGGACGAGGTCGATGCGCCGCTGGACGACGCCAATGTCGAACGCTTCTGCGACCTGCTGGACGCGATGGTGGCGCAGACCAACACCCGTTACCTGATCGTCACCCACAATGCCGTCAGCATGGCGCGCATGCACCGCCTGTTCGGCGTCACCATGGTCGAACGGGGGGTGAGCCGCTTGGTATCGGTCAACCTGCACGGCGCGGAGGCCTTGCTGGCGTCGGAATAAGGCCAGCCCGCCCCGATCGGTCCTTGTTCCTGCCGTGATGGCGCATCAGCATCGCGGCGCAACGACAAGGAATGCCCATGGTGCAACTGCCCCCCTTCGCCCTCGATCACTGGCTGTCGAGCTATGATTTCGCGACCCCGCCGATCGCTTATAATCTGGCATCAAGCACCGGCCCGCGCTGGAGCGTTGCGGACCTGTGTGCGCTGAGTGCGGAACCGTTGGCTATCGACGACATTGTCCTGAGCTACGCGCCGCCCGAAGGCAGCCGACCGTTGCGCGAAGCGATCGGCGCCTTTCACGGTGTGGAATCGGATGCGGTGATTGCCACCACCGGATCGTCGGAAGCGCTATCGATCCTCTTTTGCCTGAGTGCACAGCCGGGCGCGAATATCGTCCTGCCCGATCCGGGCTATCCTGCCTATGCGGCGGTGGCGCAGGCCTGGGGACTCTCAGCACGCAGCTATCGGCTGGAGCGGTCGGATAGGTTCGCGCAGCGCGCCGACGCGATCCTGGCGCAGGTCGATGCCGACACGGCGCTGGTCATCCTCAACACGCCGCACAATCCGACCGGCACTGTGATGCCGCGCGCCGAAATCGAGGCGCTGGCCGCCGCCCTTGCCGAACGCGGCGTGCCGTTGCTGGTGGATGAAGTCTATCACCCGCTTTATTTCGCCGCGCCGCAGACTTCGGCCGCCGGCATTCCCAATGTCATCGTCACCAGCGACCTGTCCAAGGCGCTGTCGCTGCCGGGGCTGCGCACGGGCTGGCTGATCGATGCTGACGCCGACCGGCGCGCACGGATCGTCGACGCCCGCAGCTATTTCACGATCAGCAGTTCGCCTTTGCTGGAACGGCTGGCAACGCAGGCCTTGCAGCACAGCGAAGCCATTCTCGCGCGGCTGCGTTTAGTCGCGCAGAATAATATCGCGATGCTCGACAGGCTGGTGTCGGAATCGGGCGGTCGGCTTGACTGGGTGCGGCCGGAGGGCGGGACGACCGCCTTCCCCTGGCTGGTGGACGGCCGAGACAGCCGCCCCTTTTGCCAGAGTCTCGCGGCGCAGGGCGTATTGCTCGCGCCGGGAGACTGTTTCGGCCATCCCGCCCATATGCGACTGGGCTTCGCGCAGCAGGCGGAGGGCTTCGACGTCGCGGTGGGGCGGATCGCCGAAGCGCTGGCCGCGCTTTAACCCCGCCCGAACCAGCCCTTCATCCGGCGGAACAGGCCCCGTTCGCTGACGGGTTCGAACATTTCCTCCGGCCCTTCGGGGTCCAGCACCTCATGGTCGGCGATCCATTGCTGCACCTCGTTGAGGTCGGGCGTCACATAGGGGCGCAGGGTGCGGCCGGGCTTCTGGCGCAATTCCTCGATCCCCGCGATCAGGCCGCGTTCGGCAATCACCGCCGACACCCGCTCGGCCGGCAGGTCGAGATGTTCGGCGATCAGGTCGTCACGGATCTTCAGGATCGTCGCCTGCCGCCCGTCATTGCCGGGCAGCGCGGTGTCGATGCAGACGTCGCATTCGGTGTCCAGCCGCATCGATCGGTTGTTCATGTTGGAGGAGCCGACACGGATCAGCCGGTCGTCCACGATCAATATCTTGGCATGGACATAGATGGGCACGCCGCGACTGGTGAAGGGGTGATAGATGCGAAAGCGACCATGGGTGTCGCGCGCCTTCAATGCTTCGAACAGGCGGGCGCGGGCGGAGTCCATCGCCTGCTGTTCCAGCCAACCATCAGCCTGTTCGGGATTGACGATGACGATTTCCGGGCCGTCCGGCTCGACCAGCCGCTTGGCGATCGCCTCGGCAATGCGGCGGGAGGCGAAATATTGGCTTTCGGCGTAGATGCGGTGCTTCGCCGCCGCAATCTGGTGCAGGTAAAGCTGCTCGATTTCGGTCAGTTCCTCCTGATCGTCCATCTTGGGCGCGGTGCGGGCGATGGCGACATCGACGCCCTCGAACTGCACCGGCAGATGGTCCGGCCAGCAATCCTGCACGCCGTCGACCGGCTCCAGCGGATCTCCGCCCGCCCCCACCCAGCGATTGCGCGCATGTTCGCCCAGCGCGGCAGCGACCGGTCCCATCAATGCCGTCGTCGCATCATGCCAGGGGGCATAAGGTGTGCCATCGGGATGGAGCCGCCCCGGCTCTTCATCGCGATGGTGGCGCGTGTCCCATCGGTCGCCGGTCATGTCGATGCCGCCACAGAAGGCGAAGCAATCGTCGATCACCACGATCTTCTGGTGATGGGATGCGGCCGGGGGATGATGGCCATCCAGCTTCACGGTGATGCGCGGATGCGCCATCCAGCGCAAAGTCGTCACCAGATGCGAGGGCCGCACCATCGATTTCATGGCGCCCACATCCCAGCGCAGCAGGAAGATTTCCAGTCCCGGGGTCCGTTCCACCAGCCAGGTGATGAAATCGCCGATGACGACCGGCGCGCCATCCTTCGCCTCATCTTCGCGCAGCAGGCTGATCGCCGGATCGAAATCCCAGCCGATCAGCATGATGCGGCGCGTCGCCTTCATCATGGCGGCGCGGGCCTGACGGAAATAATTGTCCGCGTCGATGATGACGCTGGCCTTTTCGGCGCGGGCTATCCGCCAGCAGTCCGTACCCGGTTGCGGCGTCAAAGCGATGCGCTCCCCACGACCAGACAGCCCAGAAACATCAGGAAACCGGAGAAACGGTTGGACCGGAATTTACGCAGCGGATCGACTCCATCTTCTTTCAGGGTGCCCACCTGCCACAGCAGATGGACGGCCATAGGCAGCAGGGCTGCCAAGGCTAACGATTGGGGGCGTATTTGCCATATTGCACAGGCCCAGAGCGTCAGTGCCAGTGCGTAACACAGCGTCACCCCGCCGCGCACATGCCGCCCCATCGACAGGGCGCTGGAGCCGATGCCGATCAGCGCGTCATCCTCCCGGTCCTGTAGCGCGTAGATGGTGTCATAGCCCACCACCCAAAAAATGCTGCCTGCATAGAGCAGAAGGCCCGGCAAAGTGAGTGCGCCCGCCACCTCGCTCCAGCCCACCAGCGCCGCCCAGGAAAAAACGAGGCCCAGCCACAGCTGCGGCCAGCCGGTGATTCGCTTCATGAACGGATAGGCGGCGACCAGCGCCAGGCTGCCCAACGCCACAATCTGGGCATAAAAAGTGAGTTGCAGCAGCACGATCAGGCCGATGAGGCACAGCGCCACCAGCCACAACCATGCCGTCCTGACCGCCATCGCCCCACTCGCCAGCGGACGCGCGGCGGTGCGCGCGACCTTCCGGTCGAGATCACGGTCGACAATGTCGTTGAAGACGCAGCCCGCGCCGCGCATCGCGATGCTGCCCAGCAGCAGCCAGCCGATCAGCGGCCAGCGCGCAAAGCCTCCACCGGCCAGCGCGACCGCCCATGCGCCGGGCCAGAAGAGCAGCCACCAGCCGATCGGCCGGTCGAATCGCGCCAGTTGCGCCAGCGTGCGGGGGGTATCCGGCAACCGCGCGAGCAGGCCGCGCGCTTCACTGTCGGGAACGATGCTTTGATTCAACTGCGACTCCGTCCGCCCTAACGCTTGTCGAAGGGCCATGCTTCTCTTTAGGGAAGAACATGTATCCGGCAAGACAAGAGACGAGATGACCGCTACCCCCGCCTGGCCCTCGCAAAGCGCCCCGCGCCTGCATGTCGAAACCCAATTGGGCGAAGGCGTCGCCGTGCCGGTAGACGGCAATCCGGCCCATTATCTGATCAGCGTCATGCGGGTGAAGCCCGATGATATCGTGCTGCTGTTCGACGGCCGATCGGGCGAATGGGCGGCGCGGGTGCGCGATATCCGCAAGCGCGATCTGGTGCTGGAATGTATCAGCCAGACGAAACCGCCCGAGCATGTCCCCGATTTCTGGCTCTGCTGCGCGCCGATCAAGAAGGGACGGATCGACCTGATCGCAGAGAAGGCGTGCGAACTGGGCGTCGCCCGGCTCCAGCCTGTGCTGACCCGTCGGGCCGTTGTGGACAAGTTGAACCTCGACCGGCTGCACGCCCATCTGGTGGAGGCGGCCGAGCAATGCGGGCGCACCGCGCTGCCCGAACTCACCGAGATGGTGAAGCTGGACATCTTGCTGAAAAGCTGGCCGGCCGGTCGCCACCTCTTTTTCGCAGATGAGACGGGCGGCGCCCCGCTGGAGGCGACGCTGCGCGCCCATCCCGGCCCCGCCGCCTTTCTGGTCGGACCGGAGGGCGGCTTTGATCCGGCTGAGCGCGAAGCTATCCGCGCCACGCCGGACGCAGTGCCGGTATCGCTCGGCCCGCGTATCCTTCGCGCGGAGACGGCTGCGATCGCAGCGACGGCAGCGTGGATGACGATCAATGGCGATTGGGAATAGTTTCATTTCGCCATGTTATTGCGCTCTTGATAGGCGCAACTTATCTGTCGGCCGCGCGCTCTTATTTGACGCGCGTTGGGGAAGCACTAAGGGCGGGGCATGAGCACTAGAACCGACTCCGGGGATCATGATCCCGTCATCGAAAGCCGCGACCAGTTGATCGCGGCCTTTTCCAAGGGCGAAAAGCCCAAGGAACGCTGGCGGATCGGTACCGAGCATGAGAAATTCGTCTATAGCCGCAAGGATCATCACGCCCCGGCCTATGAGGAAAAAGGCGGCATCCACACGCTGCTGATCGGCCTGACCCGCTATGGCTGGAGCCCGGTGTTCGAGGGCGAGAATATCATCGCCCTGTCCGGCGCCGATGGCACGATCAGCCTGGAGCCGGCCGGGCAACTGGAACTGTCCGGCGCGCCGCTCGACAATCTGCACCAGACCTGCGCCGAAACCGGCCGCCATCTTGAGCAGGTGAAATATGTCGGCGACATGCTGGGCCTGGGCTTTCTGGGCCTGGGCATGTGGCCGGACAAGAGCCGCGAAGAGCTGCCCATCATGCCCAAGGGCCGTTATGACATCATGCTGCGGCACATGCCGCGCGTGGGGTCGATGGGCCTGGACATGATGCTGCGCACCTGCACCATCCAGACCAACCTCGACTATGGCAGCGAGGCGGACATGGCGCAGAAGTTCCGCGTGTCTCTGGCGCTTCAGCCGCTGGCGACGGCGCTGTTCGCCAATTCGCCCTTCACCGACGGCAAGCCTAACGGCTTCCTCTCCTATCGCAGCCATATCTGGTCGGACACCGATCCGCACCGCACCGGCATGCTGCCCTTCGTGTTCGAGGATGGTTTCGGATACGAGCGCTATGCCGACTATGCGCTCGATGTGCCGATGTACTTCGTTTATCGCGACGGCGGCTATATCGATGCGGCGGGTCTGAGCTTCCGCGACTTCCTTGACGGCAAGCTGTCCGTCCTGCCGGGCGAGAAGCCGACCGAGAAGGATTGGGAGGATCACCTCTCCACCGCCTTCCCCGAAGTGCGGATGAAGAGCTTCCTGGAAATGCGCGGCGCCGATGGCGGGCCGTGGAACCGCATTTGTGCGCTGCCGGCCTTGTGGGTCGGCCTGCTCTATGATCAAGGCGCGCTCGATGCGGCCTGGGACGTGGTCAAGGACTGGAGCATGGAAGAACGGCAGCTGTTGCGCGATAGCGTGCCCAAGCTGGGCCTCGACGCGCCGATCGGCGGTGGCGCCAAGCTGCGCGACATTGCGAAGGAAGTGGTGGACATTGCCCGGTCGGGCCTTGCCGCACGCAATCGCCTCAACGGCGCGGGCGACAATGAGACCGGCTATCTGTCCTTCCTCGACGAAGTGGTCGCTTCGGGCAAGACCAACGCCGAACGGCTGCTGGAACGCTATCATGGCGAATGGGGCGGCGACCTGAGCCGCGTCTATGGCGAGGAAAGTTTCTAGGCAGTGCTGTTTTCCGGCGAAGGCCGGAATCCAGTTCCACCCTCTATATAAAGCGCCACGGCGGAACTGGACTCGGGCCTTCGCCGGAGCACTTTATTCCGCTGGCTGCGTCGTGACCGCCATCGTCGCGCGCTTCTTCCCGGTCGCCCAGGCGAAGAAGCGCGGGACGGGCGCGTTGCGCTCCATCCAGTCGCTATAGGCGCGGTAATCGGGGTCAGCGCCCAGATGCTGCTCCTCGGTCTTCGCCCGCCAATAATAGACCGCGTTGGTCAGGGCCAGCATCGCGCAATTGCGCACCATGTCCGTCAGCGATCCACTGACCGTCAGGAAGGGCAGCGCGGAAAACCACCAGAACAGGTTTTTAGACAGATAGGCCGGGTGACGCGTCCAGCGATAGGGACCATGGGTCAATATGCCGCGATGGGTGAGGTTGGAAAAGCGGATGCCGAACGCCACCGTCGCCCAGGCGTAAATGCCCGTCAGCAGCACCAGCCAGCCGCCCAGCAGCCATTGCAGGGCGCTCGATCCCTGCGTCCAATAATCCCATTCCGCGCCGCCGGCATGATAATCGAGCGGGCCGCCGCCGCCCATCAGCACGAAGGGCGGGTAGCACATCAAAGCCGCCAGCCAACCGCCCAATAAGGGGTTGGCGGTGCGGATGTGGGAATCGAGAGGCTTGAAGGTCAATATATAGCCGACCGTCGCCAGACAGACGTCGATCATGAACATGACCGCGATCAGGAAACCGGCCAGCGCCACCGGATTGGACAGCGCATGGTCGATCCGCCATTCCACCACGCTGGCGAAATTGCCCGGCACGATCGACACCATGAAGGCGAGGAAAAAGCCCTTCACCGCCCAGGCGCGGGCATGGTGGGCAACCTGCGCCATGTCGGGCGCGCCGGCCGCGCCGCCGATCACCCATTGCCCGAAACTGTAGCAGGCATCCTTCGGGTCGGTCAGTCGCCGGTCGATCCAGAGCATATAGGGGATGGACGCCGCCAGCAGCCAGGGCGCGGCGGCCATGAACAGGTCCATCGAGAAGCGATAGCTGCCGCTCCAGTACCAGCGCGCGATGCAGTAGAAGATGGCGATGGCAAGCCATGTCGCCCACAGCCCGGCGATCTTGACGATGCTGGTGTCGAGCACGTCACGCAGCGGGCGTGGGGCAGCCTGCCAGTCGATGCCGGTCGAAGCGTTGCGATGCACCTTGTCGACGATCAGCGACCAGAGCACCATCGGCAGGCCACAGGCGACCACGGCGGCCAGCCCGGCATTGGGACCGTTCATGCCATAATGGCGCGCCACCAGCGTCCATACGGCAAGGCCCATCAGGCCAGCGATGCCGACGCCATGGCTGACGGCGGACTTGGGACAGGGATCGGCCTTGCTCATCGTCATCAGCCTTTAGCAAAGATTCGTAATCAAGCCATGAAGGCAGGAGAGGGCCTGACGTCGGCGATTCGTCGCAAAAGCGGTGAAGCCCGGTGAACCGAAGTAATTTCAGATCGTTATGCAGACCGAGCGGGCCCGATAAGAGGAAAAAGTCCATGTCCATCGCCGTGCAGTTTCCCGATGGCAGCGTCCGTGAGGTTCCCGGGCAATTGCGACAGGTCGATGATCCCGCCGATGGGCCGCCTTCTTTCGAGCAGATTCCGCTCAACTGCGATTCGCGCTGGCATTTCTATCGCAAGGGCCGGATCTGGCGCGCGCGGCCACGCCATGGCCATGTGGCAACCTTCCGCCAGCCCGAGGAAGCCTGGTGGGAAAGTCTTGCCGTTTTGCGCGACGATGCCGATGATGAAGCTGGCCATGACGGGCCGGGGCGCTGGGAATCAGCCGCCTGATCCGCCCAGCACATTGATGGTGAAGGCCAGGATGCCGAGGTTGAACAGGAAGGCGGCGAGGCACTGGAACAACACCGTCTGGCGCATCACCGTCGACCCTATCGACACGTCGGACGTCTGGAATGTCATGCCCAGCGTGAAGGCGAAATAGAGGAAATCCCAATAGCCCGGCTCCTCCGTATCCGGGAAATCCAGCCCACCCCTGTCCTTCCCGCTCTGACCCTTCCCGCCCGATCCGGGCAGGTAGAAGATATGGGCATAATGCATGGCGTAGACGAGGTTGGAAAAGAGCCAGGCGATCAGCAAGGTCGCGAGCAGCAGCGCGATGCTGATCGCGTCCGGCCCGCCATGCTGGCTGGTCGCCACGCCCACCGCGACCAGGATCACCAGACTGACGATGCCGGTCAGCAGCAGCATGAGGCCGCGATTGGCGTCGTTCGTCAGCGCCTTGCGCCGCATCGACGCGGGGTCGGCATCGATCAGCGGGATCACCGACAGCATGAACGCGATCGCCGCGCCATCGAAGCCCGCCATCACCGCTTCGTGCCAGGGCAGGAGAAGGAGCAGCGGACCGATCAGGACGAGCAGCGCCAGGAACATGCCATAGCGCCAGGGGAAGAGCGTGGGGGAGCGCATGGCGGCTATCAAAGGCGCATGCGGCTCCCCTGGCAAGGCTTTTACAATACGCCCGCGATCAGACCGAGCGCCTGCGCCTCATTGGCTTCCAGATACCAGTTTTCCGGGGCCTTTTGCAGCAGTTCCTCCATCGTCACCTGCGATCCCAGGATCAGATTCTCAAACCCCTCATTCTGGATCGCGATCGACGATTCGATCTCGTTCAGAGTCGCCTTGAGCGTTGCGATGCAGCTGGAAAGCGGGCCGGCCAGCTGGATCGACTTGGTGATGATCCGTTCGTGAATCATCAGCCGCGTGCCGCGCGTCAGATAGCGATTCTCGGTCGCGAAGAAGCTCATGAAGGTGGCGCCGGCCGAATAGACCGCCGTGCGGCCCATGAACACCAGCCGCCGTTCGGGATAGAGGTCCGAATGGAAGCGGATATCCTCGCCCATCAGCCGGGCGACTTCCGGATCGCCGCCCAGCGTGGACAGTT
The DNA here is from genome assembly GCF_900111125.1 of Sphingobium sp. YR768. GTDB lineage: Bacteria > Pseudomonadota > Alphaproteobacteria > Sphingomonadales > Sphingomonadaceae > Sphingobium. The sequence continues at coordinate 36,250 of NZ_FOGE01000010.1, read as the reverse complement.
CCACCACCACCAGCCCGGTCTGCGGCGCGGTGGACAGGCAATTCTTGAAATGCAGATACATGCCATGGTCGACCACGCCCGACAGCATGATCGAGGGGAATTCGAAATCTTTCGGCGAAAGCACGGGGGCAGTCATCAACATACGGCCATCCTCTTGTTTGGCAAAGTCGCGCTGCACTACGCATGGGATGGGAAAAGGTGCCGCGCTTTTGACTGGCGTGGCGCGCGACAGGCTGTAAAGAACAGATCATGACCAAAGGGCAGCGTGCCAAGGGGCAAGGCAGATGATCGCGAAACTCAAGGGCTTGCTGGACAGCACCGGCATCGATCATGCGATCATCGATGTGGGTGGCGTGGGCTATCTGGTCGGCGCGTCCTCGCGTACGCTCGCGGCGCTGGGTCCGGTAGGCGAAGCGGTGACGATCCACACCGAAATGCTGGTGTCGGACGACGCCATCCGCCTGGTCGGCTTCGCCCGCGCCGAGGAACGCGACTGGTATCGGCTGCTGACCCATGTGCAGGGCGTGGGATCGCGCGTGGCGCTGGCGATTCTCTCCGCGCTGGAGCCGCACGACCTGCACCGCGCCATCGCGGCTGGAGACAAGGCGATGGTGGCGCGCGCGAACGGAGTCGGCCCGAAACTCGCCCAGCGCATCGTCAATGAACTCAAGGACAAGATCGGCGCGGTCGCGACCGGCGGCCCGATTGGCGTGGGCGGCATTGCCGTATTGCCGACCGGCGGCTTCGCGGCGGACGCCCTGTCCGCGCTCCAGAATCTGGGCTTCAAGCCCCATGAAGCCAGCCTTGCCGTCGCCGCGGCCGAAGAAGAACTGGGCGATGGCGCCAGCCTCGACGCACTGGTGCGGCTGGCGCTGCGGAAGGCGGCGAAGTGAGGTTTCTGCCTACTCGTCATGCTGAACTTGTTTCAGCATCCATTATGCCACCATCACCGGAGCGAGGGGCGGATGAAGGAACCGTACGTCTACATCCTTGCCAGTCAGCCCTATGGTACGCTCTATATCGGCGTCACATCAGACCTTCTCGCCCGTCTGATGCAGCATCGCACCGATGCGCTGCCGGGCTTCACGCGGCAATATGGCGTGCATATGCTCGTCCGCTACGAACCATGCGATACGATGGAGCAGGCGATAGGGCGGGAGAAGCAACTCAAGCGCTGGCATCGGCAATGGAAGATCAACCTGATCGAATCCGAAAATACGCACTGGGCCGATCTGGCGGTAGGGTTGGGCTTGCCGCCTCTCAGTCAGGCGGTGCCGCGCGATGGATGCTGAAACAAGTTCAGCATGACGGGATGAAGTGATGGACGAGCAGAATGAGATCGAATGGCTGAAAGCGATGATTGCGGAAGGCGAGGCCTCTGGCGTTCTGGATGCCGAGCCTGGAGATATTCTGGCCGAAATCATGGCTAAGTTGCCGGCATCGGATTGCCCATGACTGACGACCGCCTCCTCACCCCTGCCCGCCGTCCCGAGGATGTCGACGCGGCGTTGCGACCCAAGTCGCTCGACGAGTTCGTCGGGCAGCAGGCTGCGCGCGAAAATCTGCGCATCTTCATTCAGGCGGCGAAGTCGCGGGGCGATGCGCTGGACCATGTGCTGTTCTTTGGCCCTCCCGGCCTCGGCAAGACCACGCTGGCGCAGATCGTGGCCAAGGAAATGGGTGTGGGCTTCCGCGCCACATCCGGCCCGGTCATCGCCAAGTCGGGGGATCTGGCCGCTTTGCTCACCAATCTGGATGAGGGCGACGTGCTGTTCGTCGATGAAATCCATCGCCTCAATCCGGCGGTCGAGGAAGTTCTCTATCCCGCGATGGAGGATCGCGCGCTCGACCTGATGATCGGGGAAGGGCCGTCGGCGCGCTCCGTGCGGATCGACCTGCCGCGCTTCACGCTGGTCGGCGCGACGACGCGGCAGGGGCTGCTCACCACGCCGCTGCGCGATCGCTTCGGCATTCCGGTGCGGCTGCAATTCTACACGGTCGAGGAACTGGAACTGGTGGTGCGTCGCGCCGCCCGGCTGCTGGACCTGCCCATCACCCCCGACGGCGCGATCGAGATCGCCCGCCGGTCGCGCGGTACGCCGCGTATCGCCGGGCGACTGCTGCGCCGGGTGCGCGACTTCGCCAATGTCGCGGGCGCGCCCACCGTCGATGCGAAGGTTGCCGATGCTTCGCTGCGCCGGCTGGAGGTCGACCAGCTTGGCCTCGACCTGATGGACCGGCGCTATCTGATGATGATCGCCGATATCTATCGCGGCGGTCCGGTGGGGGTCGAAACGCTGGCGGCAGGCCTGTCCGAAGCGCGCGACACGATCGAGGAAGTGATCGAACCTTACCTCATCCAGCTTGGCCTGATCGCCCGCACCGCGCGGGGGCGCTGCCTCAACGGGCCGGGCTGGAAGCATCTGGGCCTCAATCCGCCCGCAGGCGCGCAGGACGGTCTTTTCGATTAAAGGAAACCATCGGAAAAGCATGGTCGTTACGGCAAGGCGCTATTATAGCCTTGCCGATCATGCAGGCGCACGTCAGAGGCGCCGGAAAACCGCAGGAGTCGAGCCTTGAGGGCCATCGAGAAATTTCCCAGCCTCGTCACCATGTTCTTCGTTCGCGCGCAGGAGCAGGGCGATACGCCCTTCCTGTGGCGCAAGAGCGGCGGAGAATGGCAATCGCTGAGCTGGACCGAGGTTGCGCGGCAGGTCGCCGCCCTCGCCGCCGCGCTGAAGGCGCAGGGGCTGAAGCCCGGCGATCCGGTGATGCTGGTCAGCGAGAATCGCCCGGAATTCTGCATCGCGGACCTCGCCATCATGGCGGCGGGCTGCATCACCGTGCCGACCTACACCACCAACACCACGCGCGATCACCAGCATATCCTGACCGACAGCGGCGCGCGCGCCGTGATCGTGTCGACCGCCAAGCTGGCGCAGGCGCTGATGCCGGCGGTGGTGCGCTCGCAAGCCGCCTTCGTCATCGGCATGGAGCCTCTGCGCGGGGCGCAGGGCACATGCGCCTGCCATGTGTGGAGCGACCTGATCGCCGCCCATGCCAGCGATCCGGCGGCCGATGTGGATGCCGTTGCCGCCAGCCAGAGCGCGACCCGTAACGATCAGGCCTGCATCATCTACACCAGCGGCACCGGTGGCGCCCCGCGCGGGGTGATGCAGCATCATGGCGCGATCCTGGCCAATGTGGAGGGCGCGGGTAAGGTCGTGGCGGAAGATTTCGGCTGGGACGACGAAGTCTTCCTCTCCTTCCTGCCGCTGTCCCACGCCTATGAGCATAGCGGCGGCCAGTTCCTGCCGATGCTGCTGGGCGGACAAATCTATTATTCGGAAGGGCTGGAGAAGCTCGCCTCCAATATCGAGGAGACGCGGCCGACGATCATGGTCGTCGTCCCCCGCCTGTTCGAAGTGCTGCGGACCCGCATCATCAAGTCGATCGAGAAGCAGGGCAAGTTCCCGGCCTATCTGCTCAATCAGGCGCTGCGCATCGCGGCGAAGGAGCAGGCGGGCAAGGGATCGATCCTGGACCTGCCGATGAAGGCGCTGCTCGCCCGCACCCTCATCCCCAAGGTGCGCGCGCGTTTCGGCGGCCGGATGAAGGCGCTGGTGTCCGGCGGCGCGCCGCTCAATCCCGATGTCGGTCTGTTCTTCCACGCGATGGGCCTGACCCTGCTTCAGGGCTATGGCCAGACCGAGGCGGGGCCAGTAGTGAGCTGCAATCGCCCCGCCGCCGGCATCGCCATGGATACGGTCGGCCCGCCGCTCGACGGCGTGGAGGTGAAGATCGCCGAGGATGGCGAAATATTGGTGCGCGGCGAACTGGTCATGCACGGCTATTGGCGCAATCCCACGGAAACGGAAAAGGTGCTGAAGGATGGCTGGCTGCATACCGGCGACATTGGCGAGATCGACGCGCGCGGCCGCATCCGCATCACCGACCGCAAGAAGGACCTGATCGTCAACGACAAGGGCGACAATGTCTCCCCGCAGAAGGTGGAGGGGATGCTGACGCTCCAGCCCGAAATCGGCCAGGCGATGGTCCATGGCGACCGGCGCCCCTATCTGGTCGGCCTGATCGTGCCGGACGCCGAATGGACCCGCGAATGGGCGATCGAACAGGGCGTGGCGCTGGACAGCGTGGCCGCCAACCCGGCCTATCAGTCGGCGTTACGCGCGGCGGTCGACCGGGTGAATGACGATCTGTCGGTGATCGAGCGGGTCCGCCGCTTCATTCTGGCGGACGAAGCCTTCTCGATCGAGAATGAACAGATGACGCCCTCCATGAAGATCCGGCGCCATGTGATCCGCAAACTTTATGCGGATCGTCTGGATGCGCTGTACAAGGGATGAGGCGTCAGGGCTTGGGCGTGCGATAGGGGATGAAATCCCCCAGCGCGCAGGCGCCTGATGTCATGCCGGTTTGCAGATTGGCCGTGGTGGTGAAATCGCCGCGGCACAATTGCGAGCCGAAGCTGCGCACGATCATCGTGTCGCCGAAGGTCAGGCCGTTGCAACTGCCGATCAGGTCGTTCCTGTAGACCAGCTTCTTGCTGACCCGGTAAAGCAGCACATTATTGCTGATCACCGTCAGGTTGGTCTGCGGCTCCCGGTTGATGCAGCTGACCTTCTCGCCGGCCACCTTGCCCGCCAGCGCCTTGTCCAGGTCCGCCGTCTGCTTGGGTGTCAGGGGTTTGGGTTCATAGCTGCCGGTGCAGCCCCCCAAAGTGCCGGCCGCTGCCAACAGGGGTGCCATCATCATCCACGCACGCATTGCGACTCTCCGCCTCATCATGCCGACAGGACGGCAGTATAGGATAAAAACCGTCAGGCCGCATCCTTCGCGGCGCGGCGGGCGGCCAGTTGCGCCACGTCGACCGCGCGCATGAAGATGTTGGTCGCCCGCTCCTGTCCGATGCTGGTCGGCACGGTCGCTTCGCCCCGCGCCCGCGCCGCTTCCACCGCAGCGACCCGCCGCGCCAACGCGACATTGTCCGGCTCGACACCCAGCGCAAAGCGGCCGTTGGAGAGCGTATATTCATGCGCGCAATAGACGATCGTGTCGTCCGGCAGGGCAGCCAGACGCGCCATATTGGCGAACATCTGCGCCGCCGTTCCTTCGAACAGGCGCCCGCAGCCCATGGCGAACAGCGTATCGCCGACGAAGACGATATGATCCTCCGCCAGATGATAGGCGATATGCCCGGCGGTATGGGCCGGCACCGCCATCACGGTGGCGACATGATCGCCGATGCGAACGCTGTCGCCCTCCCCCACCGTCCGGTCGAGCGTGCCGATCTTCCCAGCCTCGGCCGCCGGGCCGGTGATGATGCAGCCGCCCCAGGCTTTGGCGGCCGCCTTGATCGCCGCATTGCCGCCGACATGATCGCCATGCCAATGGGTGTTCCAGATCTGGTCGATCGTCCAGCCCCGCATCGCAGCCGCCTCCAGCACCGGCTCCGCCACTGCCGGATCGACCACGACCGTCTGACCACTGGCATCATCATGCAGCAGCCAGACATAATTGTCGTTGAGAACGGGGATGCGGACGACCTCCAGCATTGGCTTACCAGCTGCCGATATTGGGCATCGATACCCAGGGTTCGGCCGGTTCCAGCCGCCCGTCCTGCAACAATTCGATCGAGATATCGTCGGGGGTGCGGACGAAGGCCATATGCCCGTCGCGCGGCGGCCGGTTGATCGTCACGCCCGCATCCATCAGCGTCTGGCAGGTGTCGTAGATATTTTCGACCTGATAGGCGATATGGCCGAAATTGCGCCCGCCATCATAGATTTCGGCCGGGCTACCATCTGCCGCCGGCCAGTTATAGGTCAGTTCGACCTGCGCATCCTCATCACCCGGCGCCGCCAGATAAACCAGCGTGAAACGGCCCTGTTCGCTATCGAACCGCTTCACTTCCTTCAGGCCCAGCAATTCGAAGAAATGCTTGGTCTTGTCCACGTCAGTCACGCGGATCATGCTGTGCAGAAATTTGGGCAAGTCTGATTCTCCGTTCGTCGCCATAAAGCAACGGTTCATCTATGGATTGGCAGATATGTCCCCAAGATAAGGTCGCGCATCACCGGACGGAAGAGGAAAGCAGCATGATGTTGGATGGGCGAGACAAGGTTTTTCTGGGAGCGGCGGCGTTGCTTGCCCTGGGCGTGGTGAGCGGCGGCTATCTGCTGGGGGACGGGCTGAAGCGCGCCAAGGCAGCCGACCGGTCGGTCACGGTCCGGGGGCTGGCCGAAAAAGATGTGACGGCCGACCTCGCCACCTGGTCGATCAGCTATTCGGCCACCGGTTTCGACCTGCCCAGCGTGCGCACCGAAATCGACAATAATACCAGGGAATTGCAGGCATATTTCAAGAGCCTTGGCTTCCGGCCGGACGACCTGAAGCCGGTCGGCGCGGGGGTGAACCAATATCTCAACAATGGCGTCAACACGATCACCATCACCCAGCGGATGCTGCTGCGCACGACGGATATCGCCCGCGCGCAGAAGGCCGTCGCCCAGCAATTCGACCTCGTCCGCCGCGGCGTGACGCTGCAAGAGGGATCAGGGATGCGCTACAGCTTCACCAGGCTGAACGACGTCAAGCCGCAGATGGTCGCCGCCGCCACCAGGGATGCCCGCGCCGCCGCCGAACAATTCGCCCAAGATAGCGGCGCGGGCGTGGGCGGCATCAAGAGCGCGACCCAGGGCTATTTCTCGATCGACGCCCGCGACGGCGAAGGCGGCGACGGCGGCAGCGACACGCCGTACAAGAAGGTGCGCGTCGTCACGACCGTCGACTTCTACCTGAAATAGAAAGGCGGCGCGGGGTCAGCAGCGGCCCCGGCGGCGGTCCTTGCGCGAACAATCGCTCTTGTCGCCGATGATCGCGCCCGCCGTGCCGCCGATGATCGCGCCTTCGGTGGTGCCAAGGCCGGTCGCGCTGCCGACCACCGCGCCGCCCGCACCGCCGATCAACCCGCCGCGCGTCGCCCCGCGCGAACAGGCGCTGGTGGCCATCGCACCCGTGACCAATAGTCCGATCGCCACTATATTTTTGATCTTGCTGTCCATCTCGCCGTCTCCTTCATCCGGCCCGCCGCATCCGACGAACGGGCCAGAGGAAAGGGCGTTCCGTGACAAAGTCTTGCTGGCGGATCGCTAGCCCGCCGGTTTGTCCGCCGGCAACCGCGACAGGTTATCGCTGGCCGCCTTGCCCGACGGCGAATCCGGGGATAGGCGAACGGCCCGCTGCCAGGCCGATCGGGCAATATCCGCATGATCGCTGAGCACCGCGACATTGCCCTCCTCCAGCGCGACGGAGGCGTCGTCGGGCGACAGTTGCACGGCCCGTGCGATATGCGCCTGCGCCAGCTTCAGATCGCCCGACCGGCGCGCCAGCGTGGCCGACAGCAACCAGCCCAAGGGGTCTTTGGGCGCCTGCACCAGCGCCACGTCCAGCGAATCGCGCGCCGCATCGACTTCGCCCAGCGCCACCAGCGCCCGCGCCCGGTCCAGATGCACCTCCCCCTTCTCCAGCCCATCGGGCAGGCCGCGTGCCAGCGCGGCGTCGAAATCGGTCCGCGCCTTGGCGACATCGCCGCCGGCCAGCGCCGCATTGCCCGCCTGCGCCCACAGGCGCGCGCTTTGCGCCATCTCATTGCCGCGCTCAGCTTCCTCCGCCGCCTGTTCGAAGGCGACGACAGCCGGAGTCCAGCGCTCGGCGCGGGCATAGGCGAAGCCCATGCAATGGCGCGCATAGAAGCTGCCGCCGTCGATCCGCCATTTCTGCGCGAAACTGACGCCCTCGTCCGGCGACTGGGTCGCGGCGTCGAGGCACGCCTGGAAAGGACCGGCGAATTTGGCGGGGACCGGAATCCGGCCATCGTCCCGCTCGGGCGTGCCAGCCGCCGCCTTGGCCTTCGCTGTTTCCGCAGCGGCGGCATTGTCGGCAGCGGCGGCGCGTTCTTCCTGCTTGCGCTGGCGGCTGTGGCGCATCACCGCCTCAATCTCGGGATCGAGGGTCTGGAGCAGGATCGGCAGGAAAAAGGGCATCAGAGACTGTCCAACAGGCTGGCGACGGTATCGATCAACAGCGCGATGTCGCCGTCGCGCGACAGGCGATGGTCGCCGTCCTTAATCAGCAGCGTCTGCACGTCGGATGAACGCAGGCGAGCAGCAGTGCGCAGGGCAATGTCCCACGGCACATCGGAGTCGGCCTGTCCATGGAGCAGCCGCACCGGGCCATCAAAGCTGATCTCGCCCTCCAGCAGGCGCAGCGCTTGTCCCGATTCCCAGAAGCCCAATGTGGTCACATAGGGTTGGTCGCCATAGGGGGTTGGCTCCTCGATCCGCCCCTCGGTCGCCAGCAGCGCCTTGTCCGCGTCGGTAAAGCCCCATTGGGTGAAGTCGGGCGCGGCGGCAATGCCGACGATGGCTGCGACCCGATCCGGCCGCGCCAGCGCGACCAGCAAGGCCAGCCAGCCACCCATCGACGATCCGACCAGCACCACCGGCCCCGGCTTCAACTGGTCGATCAGCAGCAGCACGTCGTCCCGCCAGCTTGCCAACGTGCCATCGGCAAAGCGCCCCTCGCTGGCGCCGTTGCCGGCATAATCGAGCCGCAGCATGGCCCGGCCCTGCCCCTGCGCCCATTGATGCAACGCCACCGCCTTGCCGCCTTCCATATCGGACATATAGCCCGGCAGGAAAATCAGGGTCGGGCCATCACCGCTGCTGAAGCGATAGGCCAGGCGCAGGCCATCAGGTCGGGCAAGGAATTGGAGCGGCGGGGCATCGGCGGCGGTCATCGATCGGGTCATCCTGTTGTAGACGCCATGCTTTGCCCCAAAACCGGCTTTTTTGCGAAACCCAAAAAATAATACAGACAATGCGTTGACAGCATTTGAGGTCGCCGTTAGAGGCGCACTCCTACCCCGTGCCCAGATGGCGGAATTGGTAGACGCACCAGCTTCAGGTGCTGGCGATCGCAAGGTCGTGGAGGTTCGAGTCCTCTTCTGGGCACCATTTGTTCTTCCGGCGACGTCCGGGAACATCCGAAAAGCGGCTGATTTCAGCCGCTTTTTGTGTTATATCCGTCCGGTCAAATCAGGGCTGATCCGGCACCAATCGGGAACAAATATGGTACCCTGCATGGTATCGAAGGCCCCTTATGGACGGGCCGATACCATGGGAAAACTCTTCGCGACGACCGTCACGAGCGCCAAGCCGAGGGAGCGCGAATACAAGCTCACCGACGGCGCCGGCCTCTATCTCCTCGTCAAGCCGAACGGCACGAAGCTCTGGCGTCTCAACTACGCCTATCTCGGCAAGCAGCGCACGCTCTCCTTCGGCGCGTGGCCTGACGTCGGTCTCGCCGATGCGCGCGAGCGGCGCGACGAAGCCCGCAAGCTGATCGCCGCCGGCCTCGATCCCTCGTACGAAGCCAAGCTCGCCGAGGCACGCGCGATGCTGTCCGAGGAAAACAGCTTCAAGCTGGTCGCCGAGGAATGGGTTGCCAAGCAGGAACGCGAAGGGATGGCGGAGATTACCCTGAGCAAAATCCGCTGGCTGCTTGCCAAGGCCTATCCCAGGATCGGCAACCGCCCCGTCGCCAAGATCACCGCCCAGGAAGTGCTTGCCGTGCTCCGTTCGATCGAGGCAACCGGACGATACGAAAGCGCGCGGCGGATGCGCAGCGTGCTGAGCCGCGTGTTCCGCTACGCCATCGCCACCACGCGGGCCGAAACCGATCCGGCGCGTGACCTGCGCGGCGCGCTGACCGTTCCCAAGGCAAAGCATCTCGCTGCCATCACCACGCCCAAGGGCGCGGGTGAGCTCATGCGCGCGATCGAGGGCTATACCGGCCATGCCATCACCCTGTTTGGGCTTAGGCTGTCGGCCCATCTGTTCGTACGCCCGGGCGAACTGCGCCAGGCCGAGTGGAGCGAATTCGACTTTGACCGCTCGGTCTGGAACATCCCCGAGCAGAAGATGAAGATGCGACGGCCGCACCGCGTGCCGCTGTCCACGCAGGTGATCGCGCTCTTCGAGCAGCTCTGGGAGCTGACGGGCACAGGACGATATTGCTTTCCCTCTTTCCGCTCGCCGCGTCGCCCGATGTCCGAGAACACGGTCAACGCGGCCCTTCGCGCGCTCGGGTTCGGCCAGGAGGAAATGACGGCGCACGGCTTCCGGGCGATGGCGGCGACGCTGCTCAACGAAACGGGCAAGTTCAATCCCGACGCCATCGAACGCCAACTCGCGCATATGGAGACCAACGCCATCCGGCGTGCCTACACGCGCGGCGAATATTGGGACGAGCGCGTGCGGATGATGCAGTACTGGTCGGATCAGCTCGACGAGATGCGCGAGGGCGCGAGGGTTCTGAAGCCCAATTTCCGACGCGCCTGAGGCTCCCAACCTAGCGATCACGGTAAGTCCTCTCCGTCACTTCAGCGATCGACCGGAAGACAGCGGACGAGCCCTGTGTGAGGGGATCATGGGCCTGCACATGCCCTTGAGCCCATTGCAGCCACTCGGCGGCCGTCCTACCGCCAATCTCCAATGAAGAGTCCGAGATCGCGGCACGCAGCGCCATGAGAAAATCTCGCGCCAGTCCCGCTTCGCGCCATCTGCCGGCCTGCTCGAGGAAGCATCGGAAGCGGTCGCGATCGAGCTTGAGCTGCTGCGCCAACATCTGGCGCTTCCGTTCCTCTGTCTCCCGCAGTCGTTGCCGCTCTTCGGCCATTTCCCGGGCTGCGGCCATCATCGGGAATGCCGCAAGCACGGTCGCCAGCATGTCGCCCACCTTGTCCTCGATCATGCCCTTCGGGCCGTCCTGCCAGATGCGTGGCAAATCGCCGGGCAACCAACGCCTGATCTCGAAGACCAGCACATCCGTCTCGACCAGCTCTCGCCTGTATTGCCTGCCGGAGCCATGCCACCGTCTCTCTTCGGCGGCGAGGGGCTGGCGCACTTCCTTGAGCCGGGGCCTGAGTTGAAATGCGATCTCGTCCCGTCCGCACCGCGCAACGGGACCATGCCGGTCTGTCTCGGCAATGACGATCTTCTCCGCCTCCAGGGCTTTGAACAGGGCGTCCAATATTCTGAGGCGACGCCGTTCGATGGGCTTGAAAGGCGCAGCCCGGACCGGCCGATTGGGCCAGATGTCATAGACCAGCCGGCCCCGGGCGATCGCCTCCCTTCGATTTGCAAGCCAGCCGGCAATGATGGGATGCGGATCCGAGAGCCGCTCCGCCACGCGCACCGGTTTGCCATTATGGCGGGCCGCCGCAAGAGCAGCGTCTCCCTCCATTGCCGTGCCTCCAGCCGACTGGGGCGTAATTTCTATCGTCTCGTCCATGCTGGCTTTCGCGGGCGGCAGGACCGGCATGGCGATCTCCCTGCCGACCGCGACCTTGTTCCAGTGGCCAGGCCGAGGACGCGGGATATCGAAACGGTCGCAGAGTTTGGCGAGACTTTGGTCCGAGATGCCGAAGCATCCTGCGAGGTGGCGGAGAGGTTCGGCCCAGACCAGGGCGTGAAGTTCGGTACGGGACAGCAGCACAGGGACCAACGGCGTGGTGGGCATATCCATCGGACAGTCTTTCACTCCAAAGCCACATGCATGAGGACGCCGGAAGCTGCCGATCCGCAGCTCAAAACCGTTTCTCCATCATTCCATGACGCTCGGATTCAGAGATACCCGACAAGAAAAATTCATCGGCAGTGACGCTGCTCGATTTGACGGATATTATGCGTGTTCAGAGCCTTAAATCGGCTTGTCCCGCAGAGCCGGGCTTGCGTCTTGGATGAGCTGCGATAAGCTGAAGGCGCGCCATCGATGCATGGCGCCGAGGCGTGAGAACCTCGTGCGAGATGAAATGGATCCGCCATCGTGCGGCCGGGTGGCCGACGCGCATGTCCAAGCCGTTCGCGGCCAAAGGCGTTGGCGCATGTGCTCGTGTGGATTTCCACACCTAGACGCTGCTCAAGGGCGTCGCGATCTCGACCTTGCTCGGCGTGGGCTCGAACGTGACCTTCTCCGGCGAGAGCGATCTCGTCCAGGCGATCCGGGAATCGACGCAGCAGAACGTGTCACGCGCCGGCGACCAGATCACATCCCGCAATCTGCAGATCCAACCGACCATCACCATCCGGCCCGGCGCGCCCGTCGGGCTCATCGTACATCGCGATCTCATTCTCGCGCCGTGGCGCGGTTAGGAGGAACACATGCCGGAACTCAAGCTTCCCAAGCTGCCGGATAGGACGCCGATCAAACTGCCGATCACCGTCACACCCGACCTGCACCAGATGCTGCAGGACTATGCCGCGCTCTACGCCGCAGCCTATGGGCGTGAAGAACCGATCGCTGAACTCATCCCCGCGATGCTGACGGCTTTTCTCGAAAGCGATCGCGGGTTCGCGCGTTCGCGGATTAGATCATGACCCGCGGGCTGAGCAACAGCGAGCGTCGGAAGCAAGCGCTCGAGGCGATAGCCGAGCAGGATGCACTGCCGATGGAACCGCTCACCGTGCGGATCAAGACGGCGGTCAAGGTGACGGGTATCGGCCGTTCGACCCTCTATGAATTTATCCAATCCGGCGAGATCGAAACTGTCAAGATCGGGCGATCCACGTTCATCCCCTACCGATGCATCAAGCGATTGGTCGAGCGCTAGCAGGTGAGAGCTTCGAGATAAGGCCGCATGATACGCCATGCGCCGCCGGCGATGGCCGCTTGCGCGATCACGCTCGGGGTCGCTCTTCGCCGGGCAAGGGCCGCGCGCAGCCCCTCCACCGCAATGGAGCGTTCGACCAGCCTGGAGTTTCGAAACAGATCGGCGAGCGTTTTCGGAACCGAGTAGACCGGGACGCTGACGCCCGAGATGATGTGATGTTCGACGCCTTGATGGAGATATTTCTCGCTGAGCCGAATAATCCGCGTGGGAGGATAGAAAGCGACGGGTGACCAGTCTCCGCGGCCGATCGCAAGCCACACTCTGCGCGGCATCTGGTCGGTGAGTTCGTGGAATGCGAGCGCCGAAACCATGGCGATCACGCCCTTGGGGATTTTCTTCGCGGTCTCCGCGAGTGTGTGCGCGGCATCAATCGGTGCGTCCGGGTGCTGGTAGAGTCCGCGCGCTACACGCTCGATCTCGCCGGCCTTCACCGCGCGTGCAATCGTTTCCGAGGCTATCCCGGCGTTGCGAAGCTCTCGAGCACGCAGAAGAACACTGCGTCGCAGTAGGCTGGTCAGGCAATCACGCTGGCTTGCGGGGTTAGTGGTCATGTGACAAATCCTCGGATTATAATAAATTATGTCATAGGTTTTGTCACATGGCGTTTTCCGGGCTGATTTCGTAGAGTTGCTAGGAAATTCCCGATCGGGAATAATTCAGCCCTTCGAAGATCCGGTCATCAGATAATTTCCCGATCGGGAATAATCGCCTTGTTTAGGCGGGTCGGATGATTTATGTTCCCGCTCGGGAATATGGATAGCAACGCACTTGGCAGGATCGTTCGGGAAGAACGCAAGGCGCAAGGGTTGCGGCAGCAAGAGCTCGCCGCAGCTTGCGGTGTCGGAGTGCGCTTCATCGTCGATCTGGAGGCAGGCAAGCCGACGCTGCAATTGGGCAAGGCATTGCAGGTTCTTGCGACCCTCGGCTGCGATGTTTCCATTGCAACGCCGGCACGCATCAAATGAGCAAGCAGCTTTCCATATGGTGGGGCGGTAAGGTCGCCGGATTCCTGCACCTCAACGACTATGGCGACATGGGGTTCAGCTACGCATCCGAATGGCTCGAAGACGCCGACGCGCCAGCGCTGTCTTTCTCGTTGCCAAAGCAGGTGGAGCCGTTTGGCAGACGGGTATGTCATTCCTTCTTCGGCGGTATCCTGCCGGAAGAGGGGCAGCGTAGCGCGATCGCCAGGGCATTAGGCATTTCGGCCGGAAATGAATTTCAGTTGCTGGAGCATCTCGGCGGCGAAGTCGCCGGGGCACTGATGCTGTTGCCGGAAGGTCAGCTTCCACCAGCACCTGCGAGCGTAGCGCCTGACATTCTTGATGATGAGCATTTGCTGCAATTGCTGCAGCATCTGCCGATGCGGCCTATGCTCGCCGGTGAAGGCGGTCTGCGCCTATCCCTGGCGGGCGCGCAGTCCAAGCTGCCCGTCCTGCTGATCGACGATCATATCGCGCTCCCGGCACCGGGGCAGCCCACCAGCCATATTCTCAAGCCACCGATCGCGCGGTTCGAGCAGACGACCGAGAACGAATATTACTGCATGACCTTGGCCCGAGAGATCGGGCTGGACGTGGCATCGGTCACCATGCGGAGGGTCCAGGATCAATCCTTCCTGCTGATCGAGCGTTACGACCGAACTCGGGATGCCGACGGCCGATTGGTTCGCCTTCATCAGGAAGATTTTGCCCAGGCGTTGGGCGTCCCGTCACAGCGCAAATATGCCAGCGAAGGCGGCCCCACGTTCAAGGACAGCTTCGCTCTGCTACGCCAGGCCGCCACCCGCCCCGCGCGCGACATATTGAAGCTGGCGGATGCGGCCATCTTCAATCTGATCATCGGCAATGCCGATGCGCACGCCAAGAATTTCAGCCTGCTGCACATCGATGGGGCAATCCGGCTGGCGCCGCTCTATGACCTACTTGCCACAGTCGCCTATCGCGATCTGTCGCCCAAGCTGGCGATGAAAATTGCGAAGAAGGCAACGCTGGAAGAGATCGGGTCGCGCCACTGGGATCAGTTCGCGGAGGACGTCAATATTGGTGCCCCTTATCTCCGGCGTCGCATACGGCAGTTGTGCGAAGCGACCTTGGCGCAATTAGACGCGCCCGACAGCAGCCTGAAACAGAGGCTGCCAGGCAGTGAGAACTTTGCCAGGTTTGCCGATCTGATTGCCGATCGGGCCAGGCGCTTGCTCATCAAGGCGGGATGACCCGGCCGGCCCCTGGGCTTGGGTCGAGTTGCCTGGGGCGTTCGGATTTTAGGTTATCGTGCTGCGCGGAAATTAGGTTTTCGTGCCGATCAACGCCTGGAGCGAATCACGCCGCTGACGGACTCAATTTCGCGCTTGAACATGCGCCGAGGGACTCGAACCTCCGAAGCAAAAAGTCCCAGGGTATCGATTATGGTATAGATCGATGGCGTCCATAGTAAGATACTGAATTATAGGGATAAATATTGCGTTTTCGAGTCCTCTTCTGGGAATCCAAGGACGTCCGGTGGTGTTCGCACACGTCCAGCGAAAGAGATTTCGCGGCAGCTTTGGTGACCTTGACCGCTGCTGTCGGGGCGCCCAAGCGTTGTTTTGAGATGTCGACCGGTACGCCCACTAGGCGATAACGTCGGCGTCACGGACGACCGTCAGTGCTGGCCTGCTGGCCGGGAGCCATCGTTCAGCTATCGCCCATCTTCATCGCGCTCGGTGGCGTAGGAGGCCGGCCGGACGCGAGTGAGCACTGCGGCAATGCTGAGAGTCACGATCTGTACCGCGATCTGTGCCATCCGCAATCCGGAGAAGCTCGGGTGCTCAGCTGATCGGGATCATTCTTCCCTCGCGATCGACACGCTACCCTGCGCCGTCCGGCAGACGGCAAAAACACATCCAACCGTTTCAGGCGGCGGCCATGCTCGGTGGTCGAATAAATTTCGAAACCAGCTTCTCCGCTCATCGATCCCCAGCCGTCAACGGAGCGCAAAGCTCGGTTTCACAGTGATACCCGACGAAGCGTTACGGGCCATCAGTCCTGCAATGCCGCCTCCGCCATCTGCCAGTGTAGCCAGTCCACCTGAAAACGCGGCTTCATAAACCTGATCTGCCAACAGGGGGTTGGTCAGGATGTGTGTGAAGGCATCCACGGCGACCATGGTCGTGACCAAAGGCGGCAGAACAGCGTCGGGTCGGCTCTTATCGCGCGCCTGCGCAATCAGGCCGACCGGCAGTTCGACCCTTTCCACAGTGCCATACAATTCGGTCAACTCCGCCGCTGCCTTGGCATCACCGCCAACCAGTTCCATCATCGATGCCGGGGGGCGTTCGCCGAAGCGCTCACAATATTCGACAAAAGGCCGCAACGCGAAGGTGCGACTCATGTCGAGCGTCGCTAGTTCGGCTTTTTCGAGAAAATAGGGGGTATTGTGCAGCTGGACGCGGCCGGCCGGCTGGATTGAGGCTGCATTGATGCACTGTTCGACCCCATGGCGTTCAAGCAGGCCGTTGTTGAAGCGATATCCCTTGTGGTCATAGCTTTGGCCGCCGACAGCGAAATGGTCGGGAACCAGGCTGTGCCAACGGTAAAGCAGGTTGAACTCAAGCGAAATCCGATTGGTGCGGTACCAGCGCTCGTGCTCGCCAAAATGCCTCTCCAACTTGAAGCGGGCAATGCCGGCAATGTGGTTGATGTAGTCCTCGACAACGATCTGCAGAACATTGCGGATCATGATCAGCCGCGCCGTTTCGAACAAGCGGTCATCGTCCCATTCGGGGTGCATTGTCGCCAAGCGCCCAGCGACGTAATTGTGCTCGCGTACGCACATGGTCGAAATTGCAGTATACAGGATCGTCGAATTGCCGCGCTCCAGACCTGTCGCATACATATGGGTCCAGCGCGCGCCACCGGGTTCGAGCGTTTCGCCGAGGCTTAGGCCTAGAGCGTCGCGTAGCCCAGCACCGGGAATCTGATTGTTCGCAATCGCTCGTTTCGCCCGGATATAGCCGATCTCGTGAAACTGTTCGCGCACGTCGCCATTCGGCGTTGTTAGCCGCGGCAGCATATTGTTTTCCAGCAGCATCCTGCCAAGTCTGCGTTCACGCAAGCGGTGGGTGGTCCAACCGTCAAGACCGTAGATCTGGCAATAGTCGATTTCGTGGTTCGAAGTGTTCTGCCGGCGGTCCAGCGGATTGGTTCTCAGGAATGAGTCGGTAAACCACTGGGCAAAGAAGCAGAAAAGCGCGGACGTATTGTCGCTCGGGACAAATTGCCCTTCCTTCCGCAGGAGGAGCCTTTGGAAGACTTCCTCCTTCGCAGGCAGGCTGTCGATGTAGGATCCCTCGACCGGCGGCAGGTGTCTTCCTGTATATCGGCGATTTACGAGGCCGGTCCAACTCACATAGACCGATGGTGTGAACTTCGACTTGGCAGTCAACCTGGATGCCGGGTCGTCCGCCGAAAGGAGTGACGCAGTTTTCGATGTACCACCTTCTTTTGGTTTACCGGCACTCGCGCCGGTCCAAAGCGAAAAGGGGTGCGGACGAGCGTGGCGCTCCTTCTTGATCACGAGGTTGATCAAAAGGCGCTGAGTCCAATGCGGAAAAACCTTTTGAACAATTGGAAGGACATATCGCACGGCGAATTGGAAGATGGCTGACATCAGAATTTCTCCACAATCGACATTCTTACGCAGCACTTGGTCGAGGCAAAGCGCTGGGTTTCCAGTCTGAGCATGCGTGCCGCAATCGCATCACCAAACGAGTCAGGCGGACGGGCCGGCCGTCGACATAGCGCTCGTAACCGAGCGCCAGTGTCAGTGCGGCCATCACCGTAACGTCCTCCGATATCAGGCATAGAAACATGACCAGCCAACATGATTGGATACACCATCGCGCCGAACCGATCCCGTAGCGCAAAGCATCCCCAAAAAGGGCAACGGTCGTGCCGCCCAGCGCAGGGCGAACATGGCACCGGGAGAGCGCCCGCCATTTCGCTCCGCTCTCCTGCCAGGCACAGATCAGCACTACGCCCAGAAGCGTGGAGAGCCCGGGGCCAAGTGCCTGACGCGCCAACCAGGCCACGATCATCAGCGGAACGAATGCCAAGATCCAGAGCGCACAATATCCGAGCAGGAACAGCATTTGCGCCGCGCCACCGAAGCGGACCGCGCGATTGCCGATATGCGCCAATGGAACGACCAGCATCGGCAACATCATAGTGACGACCATCAGCAAGGAATGTCGCACCATGAGGTCCGGTGGGTGGAGCGCCAGAAGAAGCCGCAGGCTCTCCGCGCGAGGAAGCGAAAACAGCGGTGCGCCGCAAATCCGCGACAGATCGGGCAAGGCAGGCATGACGGCCAAGGCTATCCATCCCGCTAATGATGCCACCAGCGGCCAGTGCAGAAACTGTCCGGCGGCTCCGGTCACGCGGTCTCGCGCACCAGGCTGATCCGTCCGACATGCGCCGCGTTGTCGGGCGTATCCGCGTTTTCGGGCACGAAATCGACCGAGATCGCACCGGGCTTTGTGATGGCTACGCCTTCCTCCCGGACCAGACCGGTCACATCGAAAACGAAGGTAAGCCCGCTGCCGCCATGGCTGTCCGCGGGATCGCTGGCACGCTCGACCCCGAACAGGTTGAGCATGCCGACGAAGTGGTGCTCGTCGGTTTCCGGGTCGCCGTCGTCGGGCAGATTGACATAGACCGCATAGGAAAGACCGCGCCGGGTGCCGGTGATATTTTCCAGATTGAGCAGATAGCGCTCCGCCTTGGGCTTCGCGCCCAGGAACCCTTTGAGACCGGGGGCTCCGGTTTTCTTGGGCGCAGCGAAGGCGACCCGGGCCTTTTGCCGCCCACTGCCAAGCGACACACCTGGCGTGGTCGCTCCCAGAACTTCGATCTGCCGGTTCTTGCCGAACATCGCCATTATCCCCGTGGAGGCTGGCGCCGCCTTGGCGAAGCCATGAAGATGGCCGGGTATCGCCACGCCAGGCAGCGGATCGCTGACATCTTCATAGCTGAAATCGAGCGGCTGCACATTGGTGTCGGCCATCTGGGACGAGGTGAACATCCATTCGTGCCCGGTCTGGTCATAGAGGCGGAATTTCTTGGTCTTCGGGCCATTGAGCCACTTCGGATCGGCAGGATTCTTGTGCAGGCTGTCGCGCTTGCGCCAGACCTCCCACAGCCGGTCGATGTTGCAGTGATGGAGCCAGAACAGCGGGTCGAGGCCGGCATGGTCGAAATCCGACATGAAGCCGTCCGCGCCGCCGACTTGGCCGTGAACATAGTTGTGAATGCCGCCCTCGAGCGCGCCGAGCGCACCCGGACCGTGAAAGAAGTCGGTTTCTGGGCCACCGAACCCAGTCCCGCCTCCACCGCCGCTTCCCCCGAAATCGGGAGTCTTCAGTATCTTGTCGAGCGCAACGCCCTTGGCCGTGATGCCGACATTGCCGGTAATGAACCCCGGATTGCGCTCGGCGACATACAGCGGATTATCCTCGCCGGTCGGCAAGGTCTGCACCCGGAATTCCTCGCGGATCAGTCGCCAATTT
This sequence comes from Sphingobium sp. YR768, assembly GCF_900111125.1. Taxonomy (GTDB): domain Bacteria; phylum Pseudomonadota; class Alphaproteobacteria; order Sphingomonadales; family Sphingomonadaceae; genus Sphingobium. The sequence goes on along the minus strand of NZ_FOGE01000010.1, from coordinate 16,949 downwards.
GGCTTGGACAAGTCCCAATAGGGCAAGGCCCAGGTCTTGGCGGCAGTCTTTGCCTCGACAGTTCCGATCGCGGCGATCGCCGCGCGCACGATGCGTTCGAAAGCCGAGAGATAACCGCGATGCCAAGGCAGAAAATACCAGCTGCCATGCTGGCACTGGGCAAGGTAACGGTCGATCGTGGCATTGCCGATCGGCGGATCGCCGGGTTCGAGATTGCCCGGGCCGAACCCGTGCACCCCGGCTTGCCAGCGCCAGCTGGTGGGATCGTTGAGGGGACGCAGCTGCATCACTGCGATGCCGCGGGCATACCACAGGATGGCCGGATCCCACTTGGGCAGCGCCGAAAGGTTCTTGCGGACGAATGGCATGGCTTCTCCCTCTTTTTTCTGACCACCCGTCACACGAGCGGGATTTCGATCACCTCGTATAATCCAGTCGGTCCGAGATCCTCGGTATCGTGAAGCGTCGACTGAGCCTTCAACTCGGTCATCAGTGTCCGGCGCGGTACCTCGGTGTTGTCCTTTTCATGGCCGTGCTTGTCCTTGCGCGTCGATACGACCGAGGTGAGCCGGTCCGCCTTTGATTTCGGGCCCTTCTTTTTGAACCGATTCCACATCGATTTCGGCGTCGCATTGAGGCTGCCGTGGTGACCGACCTTGTAGAGATCGACATCGTCGAGCAGCGCGGCGAGCGGGGATTGCAGGGCATAGGCCCAGTTCTCCCATTGCGCGTCGCCTGGAAACAGCAGTGTTTTCGTTCCTGCTCGCAGCACCAGAATGACACTGGTGTTGTTCATCTGGTCGTCCAGTGCGCGCACGATGCCGAGCGCAACTTCCGCACTCGTCTCGTCGATCCGGTGCTGCAGCCAGCGATATTCGACCGGCATGCGCTTGCCGCTGAATGCCGGGGCGCCGGGGAACAGCGCGGTTCCTGAGCCAATGTCCGCCGCCTGGCCCATGCGGCGTGCGGCGAGCTGCCAGAATTCGTCCTTATTACGCGCGACCTGTTTGCGGATGGTTTCGGTCTGGCGCAGCGTCGGCGGGCCGAGCACATCGACTGTCACCCCGGGCAGTTCGCCAGACAGGTCGAGCTTGCAGCCATGGAACACATATTCAGTGCGCTTGCCCATGATCTTTAGGTTGTTGACTGCGGAAGCATTGGAGAGATTGTCCTCTCCGATAAAGCGCATCTGCGCGGCCAGGCTCGGCGAGATCGCTTTCGCTTTCTCGGCATTGTCGACGAAGCGCAGCGCGTTGCGAGCCGTTTCCTCGATCGCCTTGAGCGTCCTGGCGTGTCGGCGGAAGGCCGGCTTTGCCGCGCTCCCCCCAGGCCCTTCCCAATCGACCGGGGCTTCAGCCGCTTCGGTCCATGGCTGGATTACCACCGAAGGCTTGAGCCCGGCGATGATATCACCGGTTCCCGTACCCCTTGCATTGGTCGCAAACCCGCTGACATGATCGGCATGGCGATGGGTGGCGACGACGATATCGAGTCCGGAGCCTCCGGATTCGGTGCATTTCGTCTCGATGTCGCGGGCGATCCGCACCATCTGGTCCTTGGGGGCATCGACCGGAAGGCTTGTGGTGCCAAAGTCGATTAGCATGTGCCGCCGCGTACCGTCGGTATAGGTCAGGCGCAGCAGGAAACAGTCGCCGAACCCCACCTGATAGGCGAAGAGGGTCGCGCTGAGCGGTGTCGCGGTCATTGCGGCACCCCCCTTTCCATTCGCTCAAGATGGTCAAGCGCGAAGCGCATGCGTGACGGCGATCCGCTCTGGCCGACCTGGCCGGTATCGATCAGGTAGCGGGCACGGGCCTGCTGCCGCTCGGGATCGTCAATCGGGTTGGCAATATGATATTTCACCTGACCATATTGGTCGAAGACGAGCACGCCGCCGCCGAAGGCCGTGTAGCGATCGCGCGAGCTCAGTCCTTCGGGCCGTTCCGCACCGAGCAGCGATTCGAACTCGGCGCCGAAGATATCGACCCGCTGGTAATACTGGCAGATCGTTTCATGGAGTAGGATGCCATCGGGGCCAGCACGCACGGCCGGTTCGATGGTTAGCACCTCGGCATAGGCCCGCGAATTGACGCCCAGGCGATCACGGTTTTCCCAGATGAAACGGAACATCTCGTCCTTGCTGCGGGTCAGTTCGCCGAAGTTGGATCGGGCGTATTCCAGCTCGCGGCCATAGGCGCAGGGGGACCAGCAGCCCTCGTTGTCGCAGCCTTTCGCGGGCAACGAAATTCCGTAACGGCCGAAGACATCGCGTATCCGCTTGCGGTAGCCATGCTCGTCATCGGGCACCAGTTCCCGGTCTGCGGTGAGCAGGGCCGCCAGATACTGCGAGAAATCGATATCGACCGGCGGACAATAGTCGAGCGCGCGGATCGCCATGTTGATCAGATGGCCCGCAACCTTGGCGCCTTCCTCGACCACCGCCATGAGATTGTAATAGCGGCTTTCAAATTTGCCGAGCTGGCGGATCCGGTCGAGCCACATCTCGACAAAAGCGTTCATCATGGCCGCGACGATCACTTCACCACGGTCGTGCTCGTCGCTGCCTTCGCGGAGCGTCTGCGCTTCTTCAACCTTCATCGTTACCGAACGCCGCAGCGCGTCGCGCTTGCCGTCCTCCATCGCCGCGCCGAATTGCTTCGCCATGCCCAGGAGGATCGACTTCTTTATCCGGTCGAGCGTGAATTTGCTGGCCGAGACGAGCGCGATCCGCGTTCCATCGCGCCAGAATTCCCCGTCTTCGCCGATGGCCGCGGCAACGACGGGTTCGAGCGAAAAGACCGAAAGCAGCGCGACAATGTCGGCGAAACCTTCATGGAAGGCGCCCTGATCGGGACCGGAAGGGTCGGTAAAGCGCGTACGCAACCCGTCGAGCAGGGCATGGGTGGTCTCATGCGCAACGATATCGTGGCTTAGGCAGGCAAAGACCGGTTGCCCCTTTGCGTCGCGGATATAGCCGAACATCAAGGCCCAGTCGGGCTCCGAATAGAAGGCATTGGCCTGCTCGAACGCGTGCGGCGCGATGTGCAACTGATGCCCGCCGAAGCTCCACGCCACGCGTCGGCCCAGCGCCCTTTCGAAAATGCCCAACGTGCGCATGGCTATCGCATAGACGTTTTGTGAGTGAAAATTAGGATCGGCGATCAGCCGTGTCTGATAGGTCTTGTCGAGCAGGGTCTCGCCCCTTTGCGGCGCGAACGGATCGACCAGCGCGCCTTTGCTGTCCTGATAATGCTTCTGCGCCTTGTACAGCTTGCGTTCGCTACTGTTGTAGTCGACCACCTTGACCCGATAGCCGGTCGGCCCCCAGGTCAGTTTTTCCGCGGGCACGGAAACTTGCACCATCGCCATCGGGCCGGAAGCTCCGCCAATCCGCAATCCCGGATCCTTGGCGATTATGGTGAGCTTACGCGTAGGCGGAACATCGGGCATGACGAATCCTTCGAAGACTTGCCGAATGTTTTATTGGATTGTTGCGCCCGACCTGCCTCACTCTATTGGCAAGGAACATGAAACGCCAACGAAATATTGTTCATTTCCAAGATTAATGCCAACCTCCCATGACGCTGATTCACGAGGGGGATTCACAAAGCGACGAAACTCTAACTCGATGGTTGCCGGTTGGAGAGCATGTAAATGGGTGCAACGATCGGATTGCGGAACGACTTTGACGCAGCGGGTTTGAGGCGACTGGCGCGCGCGGCTAGGAGCGCGAACAAAGGTCGTCGGCTGCTGGCCTCGGCGGAAATTTACGATGGCAGGAGCTGTATCGATGCGGCGCGTAAAGAGCCCACCTTGTAAGTTTCAGCATTTTTTCCTTACTAGACCAAGGTTAGGAATTGCAGCACTTTGACAAGTAGTTTGGGCAGATCCAGACACGAGGGAAGGCGTCTTGGTGAGAAGCAGCCGGTCGAGCACTTCGAGAACGGGCAATAGCCAACTCGTGCGCTACGGAGTGCCGACAGCAGCGCTTGTGCTCGTCGTTGCGCTACTCGTCTATGTGCTTGTCTCGAAGCGCGACAGCTGTTCGTCGGAGCTTCTGATCGCCGGCGAGAAGCTCGACTTCGATGCCGCGCTCGACAAATTGAAGCTCAACGGCACCGCATCGCCCGCCGCCCAGCAGACGATCACAGACCGCCTTCAGTTCTACATCGAAAGTTCTGCCCGCCTTTGCCGCAGGCTCGCCGCCGGCGAGATCAGCCGCGAGGATTATCTCAAACGTGCCGACGAGGCCAACGCCTGGTACATGAACATCCGAGAATTGGCCGAGCACGGAAAACTGAGGGAAGTAACACCGGACGCCTCGGTCGCGCTCGAAACCGCACCGAAGGTCGCGGCGAATGCGTCGCCCGAATCTCTCGCCACGTTGACGCTCACGAACAGTGACGGCGCAATTCTGCCCGATGGCGCGACCGTGCACACTGGCGACAGGATCGCGCTCACCGTGAGCGTTCCCAGACCCAGCTACGTCTACGTTCTCGACCTCGGGACTAGTGGGACAGTTGGCCGCGCATTTCCTGTCGCAGGCGTATCGGAACTGCCGACGTCAGGAACAATCCGCATTCCGGGCGATCCGACGAAGTGGCTGAAGGTCGGCGGACCTCCGGGGGTTGAAAAGCTCATGATCTTCGTTTCCGACAAACCGGACCCTGAATTGGAGAGAGTTTCCGCTCTCGCCAGCGGGCCGCAGACCGGCGCTGGAGCGGCTCGAGCCGCGCGGCAGGTCGCCGTCGTGCGTGACCTTTTCGCCGAGCCGGAACCTCCACGCCCGCCCGCCGCCAAGCCAATTTCAGTCGAGCTGCGCAGCCGCTTCGGCAAAGCATCCATCACGATTGCGCTGCACAATGCTGGCTAGCGTTCTGGCCCTCACTCTCGCGGCTGCTCCGGCAGCAGGTGTTCCAGGTGTTGCCGTTCCGGCGAATTCTACCCCGGCCGAGCCCGCTGCTGGCGATGTCGATCCTGATCCCAGCCCGATGGTCCAGTGCGGAAAACCGGCTGCGAGCATAGCCGAAATGCAGGAACGTCTGCAGCGTAGTCCAACTGAGCCCGAACTCAATCTGTTCGGCCGCGAACTGCGTCCCGACGACGGAGCCAAGTGTAGCGGCGTGCAGATATTCGGCCTGATACAGGTATATGGCCAATATTCTTTGTTCGGCCGAACGGCCGACGCGGCCCGGATCGCGGCGGTAATCCTGCGTTTTCGCGAGAAGGCCCTCGCCGACACTCCTTCCGCGGCGAACCGGATCGCGGTCGCCGATGCGAAGCTACAGCTGGCCCAGACCCGCATGAAGCTTGGCGAGATCGAGGCCTACCGCGATGTTCTGTCCGACACGCTCGCCCATACGCCCGTCGACCCGAAGGATATGCAATATCGCATAAATCTGGCCAATCTCGCCATTGTTGCCATGACTCTAGGCGAATACGCCACCGCGCGCGACCTTGCCCAGCGCGGCCTCTCGCTCCTGGAACCCGAGCTTGGCCCGACCGGCTTTTACGCTGACGAAAGCCCTACGCAGATCGAGGCCAGCGAGCGCTGCAGTCGCTTGGTCGCTGAGCAAACGACCGTGATGCAGCGCATTGCCGGTCGGCCCGCCGGCCAACCTCCTCCGGACACGGAAGAGGCCGAGCTCAACGCGGTTCAGGAGAAACTAGCACCCTGCCTGACCGAGCAGATGTTCGAGATGAAGCGCGGAATTGCCCGGTCCAACCACGGTCAGAGTCTGCGATTGCTGGCGGAAAGCTCGCTCGCTCTCGGCGACGACACAGCTGCGGAAGCAGCGCTGCGTCAGCTCGTCGCGGCGCCGAAAGACTATGGCGAAGCCTCTGGCCAAGTCGAACTCGATTTAGGCAAATTACAGCGTCGAAAGGGCGTGGCGGGATGGCAGGCGTTGATCGAAATAGCCCGGCGAAAAGCGAAACGTGACTCGGGCATTCGCGATCCGCTTGCTTCCTGGACCGGTCAGACACTACCCTTCGAACAAGTCATCGGTGATCGCAACAAGGCGGGGCTGACAAGCTACGTTCTGCAACGCGCCGGCGAAACCGATTTGCTACTCGGTCGCCCCGCCGTGGCGCTTACCTTCTTCAAGGGCGCCGAGCCCGCCACCGCCAGTGCACTCCTCAAAGACGGCCTAGTATCGCCGCGCACACGCTATCTCACCGGCCTTGCCTTGTTGGCAGACGCTCGCCCTGTCGAGGCCTTGCCTTATCTCGAGGAGGCAAGCCGCGAGTTTGATGCGTTCACACCGACCTCGCGCGACGCGCGCAGCATGGCGATGAACCGCAACGAGGGCGCGCTCGACGCACACCTTGCGTTGCTCGAGGTGGCGCTAGCCGCGGGAAATAGCGAGGCCGCCGACCGCGCACTGCTGCGTGCCGGGCGTTCGCAACTGAGCCGATCGCTGGCGAGCAGCGCCATGCGCAGTGGCGGCGACAGCGGAACCGCGGGCGCGCTCGAAGCAGCACGTCTAGCGACGCAGGCTGACCAAGCGCTGGCGAATGCGGTCGCACGTGGTGCACCCGAAAAGGAGCTCCAGACGCTGGCGCAGACAGCCGCCAAGGGCCATGAGACTGCCGCGGCCAAGGTTGCTGAAGCGTCGCAAACCCAGTCACAGCTCCAGCTCTTCGGCCTCGCTCCGATAAGCACCACCGCGGCAATTCGTGCGCAGCTCCCTGCTGGCGCCGCGATCCTCATCTTCGCAGTCGGCAGTGATCGTGGTTTTGCTGCCCTGCTCACCCACGACGCCCTTCAGATCGAGCGGCTCCAGCTTGTCCGTGCCGATATCGCGGCCGCGGTCGGACGTCTCCGCGCCAGCACCGAATTTCGCGTGACGGCACAAGGCGCAACGACGCGCCCTTTTGCGGAACGCGATTCCGCGCTGCTTTATCGCACACTAGTCGCTCCGTTCGCATCGCGCCTGACCACGCTCAAACGGCTCTATATCAGCCGAACGGCTCCCCTCGACGGCTTGCCCTTTGCTGCACTCCGCGAGTCCACAAGCGCGAAATGGCTGATCGATCAAGCCGCACTTTCACTGGTCCTCGATCCCTCGGGCCTTGCGAAAGCGCCGGCATCGGCAGGCAAGAGTCAGCCTTCGGTACTCGCCATAGGCGATCCCCGCGTCACAGCGCAGAGCTTTTTCCGCGATCTCACAATCGATGGGGCCAAGCCATTTACACCCGTCCCGGTTAGGCCTGCAGCCGCTGCGGAAGGTCAGACGCTCCCCGGCGCTCTTGGAGAACTGACCGCCATTACTTCCGCCTCGGGCGGTCGCTCGGTCATCCTGTCGGGCGCCCAGGCGACCGAAGCTCGGTTTCGTGCAGAAGCTGTGAAGTCATACGACATCATCGCGATTGCCTCCCACGCCGTCACCGAGAGCGTGACCTATAAGACGCCTCGCCCGGCGATAGTGTTCACGCCTGGCCCAGGCCGGAGCACCAGTAACGACGGCCTGCTTCACCCCGACGAGATCGAGGGCCTCAACATCAAGGCGGACACGGTAATTCTATCCGCCTGTGAGACCGCTAGCGGCAATGGCCAGCCGGGCGCTGAAGCGCTCTCCGGCTTGGCGCAGGCCTTCCTCTATGCCGGATCTCGCACCATCCTCGCGACACAGTGGAAGGTCGAGAGCCTCTCGGCTGCCTCACTCATGTCGCAAACTGCGGTGACGCTGTCATCGACGCCGGACGTGGCAGAACGCCTGCGTCGATCAATGCGAACGCTGAAGGTACGCAAAGGATACGCGCATCCGGCTTATTGGGCTCCTTTCGTGGTCGTCGAACGCACGATATCCTCAAAGCAGGGCGGGTGAGAGGGAGGGGGCTCGTCTCGGCAAGACTCAGCATGACGGCCGCCGGAACGCCTATCAAGGCCAGCGGCCCAGAGCATGTCATGGCCTTCGCGCCGACGCGCTCGGGCAAGGGTGTTGGGCTTGTTGTACCGACGTTGCTCAGTTAGACCGGCTCGGTGGTCATTCACGACATAAAGGTGAGAGCCGGCTACTGACCGCCGGTTGGCGCGGGCGCTTCAGCCAGACTCCGACCGGGAATGTCCGACATGCGAGGCGATATTGGTCATTCGCCAAGGCTCAAGTAATATCTTGTGTGCTTCAGTTCCCCTTCCTTGCGAAGGGCTTCCAACTCGACCAGTTCCGTGAGATCGCGAGTGGCCGTCGCTGGCGCTGCGTCGGTAATCGTCCGGTAGTTTGCCGCGCTCAACCCGCCCCTGAAACCATCCGGTCCTTCGGCGAAAATGCGGAGCAGGGCCTTCTCTTGCCGTGCGTTGATCTGTCCGCGGAGGCGGTCGAGCAGCTTGGCCTTGGCCAGAAGGAAATGAACCCGATCAAGTGTGCGCTGTTGGGCTGCAAGTGCGATGTCGGAGAACCATTCGAGCCAATCGTCGATTCGGTTGGACAAACTCGCGCGTTGGAGTTGCGTGTAATAGTCCTTGCGATTGCGCTGGACTGTCTCTGCAAGGGCCGTGATCGCGGGCGCATCAAGCCCTTGGGCCAGAGCCTTTTCCGCAATCGCGCGGCCGAGGCGCCCATTGCCATCTTCGAAGGGGTGAATGGACTCGAACCATAGATGAGCAACACCGGCTCGCGTTAGTACGCTCACCGGTGAAGGGCCGGCCGGCCTTGTATCGTTGAACCAGGCAATGAATGCGTCCATCTCGCCTGGCACCGCTTGCGATGGTGGAGCCTCGAAATGCACTTTGGGCGCGTGCAAGGCTCCCGAGACGATCTGCATGGGATCGGTATGGGTTCGATATCGGCCTATGTCGGCGAGGTCCCGCCTGCCGTTCAGGAGCAAGGCATGCCAATGGAACAACATGGTGTCGCTGATCGGCTTGCCATAGCTGTGGAAGAGGTTCGCCATGAGTTCTGCAGCGCCTGCCTCGGCGGCATTGGCGCGGCGGTGATCGGCCTTGATCCCCAGATGCTTCGCAACAGACGACTGTACGCTCGCGCGATCAAGGATCTCCCCCTCGATGGCAGAGCTATCGACGGCTTCCTGTGCCAAGAGTTCGATGGAAAGGTTCTGGCGATCATCGGAATCGAGATGAGCCATGACACCGACCAGGATACCGGCACCCTTCAGAAACTTGTCCTCACGGGTCCTCAGGCGCGTCGCATCGTAGGCGAAGTTAGGCCAGTCGGGTTGTTGCCAGTTCCAACGCATGATCGATAGCGCCCCTTTCTATCGATCAAATATCAGAATTATTTGATTTATAAAGGATGTTCGTATCGCTCAGAACAAGCGCCCGATCGTATGGGTCGGTCAAGGAGGACCCCAATGCAAAGGGGGCGACGAATCGGCGATGTAAGCTGACGATCTGGAGCCTTTAGGACTCGAACCATTCCGATAAAAAGTCCCAGGGTATCGTTGAGGGTATCGCCTCATGACACCTCTCAAGAAATGGCGGTTTTCTGCGCCGGAATAGGTCGTTTTTCGAGTCCTCTTCTGCGAATCCATGGGCGTCCATCGACGTCCGGGGCTGTCGGATCGGGTAAATCTTGAAGCGGCTCGCGTCCCACCTCCTGGAGATCCGTTTCGGAGCCGCGATCAGTCCAGCTAGTTGAGCCAACCGTTATCTGGCCGAGTTTGGAGATGTCGCTAATGCCTCACGCGATCGAGCCGCTATGGCGCTCCGAAGAGGCTGAAGGCCGCCCAGTAGGCAGGGGCGGACCACTTCTCTCCCATGCGACCTGCTAGGAAATCCGCCTTTGTCTGCTGAAGCGCGATCGCTGCGCTCGCACCGTGATCCATCTTATCGAGAAAGCGCATCATGAACGTCGCAGAGCTCTGGTCGCCGACCGACCAGTGGGTGAGCAATGTCCTGGCGCTGCCAGATGCAAATAGCGCAAACGGCAGACCCATTGCTCCTTCACCGTCCAGCCAATCGCCGACACCGGACTCGCAAGCAGACACTACGATGAGATCGGCGCTGGTACGCAGGGACATAAGTTCCGACGCCCGAACAAACCCGTCGCTGTCAGGATGTTGCCCGTCCCCCATCAGGATGATCGCATTGCGTTCGGAAGATGCCGGGTCAACGACCGCATGCGTGGAGAAGATGATCAGCTTGTAGCGCATAAGCGCGCCGTGCTCGTCAAGCTGACGGAGCCTCGCCTCCGTCGCGTCGGTGCCAGTGAAGACGGTCTTCCCCGGGGTCAGCCGATATCGGCGAGCAAGATCCGACACCTCGGTCTTGGAGCCCGGTAGAGCACTCCATGCCTGTAGGGGAGACCCAGCCGGCACACGGTCGAAGGCCGGTGCTCCAATGACCATAACCGCGTCCCCTCTCAGCGACTGGTGCGCTTTCAGTCGATCGGTAAGGTCGATCAGGAGGCCGAGCGACGGCGCGTAGGAGACGACGGTGCGCGCAGCGATCGGCGCCCCATTGACGAAGAGTGTGTCGAACGGGATTGCCGCGAGCGGACCATCAGGGACGACGATCCAGCGTGTTGATTTCTGGACCTCCGGCGGAAGGTCCGAAAGCAGGCCATGCGCCAGGGCGTCGCGTATCGGCCCAACATCGTTCACGAGCTCTGCATCGTCGGGAATTGCCTCGTCGATCCTGCGCAGGCGAAACGAACCATCCTTCCATGCAAACACTGCCCGGTCCGCCAGCGGGTCGGCTGCGGTGCCCGCAAGGGCCGGGGCAGACAGCATCGCCACATAGGATCTTGCCGTCTCCGCCAATCCCGGGATGGCGGAATTTGCACTTCCCATCGTCCCGTCAGGGCTGATCCAGAGCAACAGAACCCGGTCACCCAGCACGATATAGTCGAGCAACGCACTGCCGTCGCCCATGGCCAGGCGGAGGCGCGAGCGATCTATCGGCTGAAACTTGGACGAGAATTGAAGCTGGGGGTGCTGCGATTGAAGCGCCGCTTCTGCGTGACCAACACGAGCGGCGGCAGCATCGATTGCAACTGCGTGCTGCATGCGGTCCGCGTCATTCATCTGGCTTGTGTCGGCAGTCGCCAGACGACCGAGCGCGCGCCGTGCCGCACCGAGTTCCTCCGTACCGGTAAGATCCCCGGCCGATCGCAGGGCCTCCGAGGAGGTCGTCAATTCGAGCAAGGTGCGCGATCGCGCCGCATCGGCATACGCAAACGCGCTGTTCCGGCCTGCCTGCGCTTCCAGAAACGCCATCAGCTTGTAGGTCTGGGCGGACTGGCTGAAATAGCTTCGGCGCTGCTCCTCCGTTGCCGTCGCCCTTACCCGTGTGCGCTCCATCGATGTGATCAGAGAAGCATAGGTCTCTCTGGCCCCCGCGAGATCTCCAGCAGACATCATGATGCCGGCGAGTTCGCGCCGGGACAGGATAGTGTCTGGATGATCCGGCCCTAGCATTCGGGACCGGATCGCAACGGCTTCGAGTACTTTCTCCTTCGCTTCGTGATATTCACCGGCCTGATCCAGTGACGTTCCAAGATTATGAAGCGATGCGGCCACGGCCAGCTCGTTTGGTGGCGAGAGCGCTCTCCTCGCAGTGAGCACTTGGCGATGAAGTGAGATCCCCTCCGCAAGCGCCGCCGATCCATCATTGGAGAGATAGGCAGCAAGGGCCGATTTCGCGGACAGGGTTTCAAGCCCGCTTTCGCCGAACATTCGCGTCCGCTCGGCGACGACATCTCGTTGCGCCTTGGTGGCGTCCGCAAAATGCCTTTGCGCGGCTTCGACCTCGGCAAGGTTGTTGAGCAGCGTCACGCGGTTCGCTCTGCTGAGGGTCGGATCGGCATCATAGATCGCGATCAACGCGCGATAGATTGGTTCGGCATCCGCAGGTCTGTTGAGCTCGCGGTAGAGGACCGCCCTGGTCACATCCAAATCATGGACCAATGGGGTGTCGCGGATCTGCGGGGACCGCGCCCTGGCGTCCGACAGGATGTCGAGGGCCTCGCCGTACTGCCCGAGCGCATTAAGAGCCTTTGCGAGACGAAGCCCCGCTTCGGCCGTGAGCCTCAACGTTCCCATGTCGCTGGCTGACACCAACCCCAATCTGCGCGAATTGGCAGGAGCAGCCGTGCGCCGTTCCCCGAACGCATCCGCATATGCTGAAAACATCCTGATCCCCCGCAACCGCGGGCAGTATGATCGCTTCACGTCTGCCATTGAGCGCGATCTTGGCCCGACGGCGAATATCCCGCAGTTGAGCGCCGACATGATGACGCAGGCGCGGTCGGCAGCATCCGACCTCTACGACACGGCTTATCGCCAACCGATCCCCGGCACGCCGGAACTGGACGCAGTTTTGGGAACGCCGTTCGGGCGGCAGGCGCTTGGTCGGGCTCGCACCATCGCGGCCAATGAGCGCCGATCTCCTGATGAACTTGGGTTCGCCCTTGATGCTGAGGGCAATGTCGTGCTGAATCCGCAGCCCAATGATGCGATTGCCCGTCATCTCGACGCCCGCGCTGCATTGGATGAGGCGCAGAATGCGTACCGGGCGGCGCGGCAGAGCCCCAGCGCTGATGTTGGTCGCGCGCGAGATCAGGTCGAGGCGGCCCGCGCACAGCTTCGGGCAACGGAGCAAGCCTTGCGGGCTTCACCCGATCCCAGCACCGCCGCCAGCGTCCCTGCTTATACCACGCAGACGCTCGACTATGTGAAGCGCGGCATGGACGACGTCTTGGAGGACAAGCGCAATCCCTTAACGGGCCGCCTCGTTCTGGATGAAGCGGGCCGCGCGCAAAACGGCGTTCGCGGCCAATTGCTCAGCGAAGTAGATCGGCTGAACCCAGACTATGCTGCTGCCCGCTCCGCCTATGCAGGGCCGATGGCGTCACGTGATGCTCTGGCGCGTGGTGGTGATGCCTATTCTCTGCACCCCGATGAATTGGCCATGCAGGTCGGCGATCAGACACCTGAGCATCTGGCTCAGATGCAGCTCGGCTATCGCGGTGCCATGGTCAATCATGCCGGTCGTGTCCGGGACAACAGCAATCCATGGGAAGCGACGCTCGGTTCCCCGGTCGCCCGTGATCGGCTGTCCTCGATCTATCCGGAAACCCCCGGCGTTGACCGACTGCTGCGCGTCCGCGAGTTGGAGGGCGGTCTTCAGCAGACGACCAACGCTATTCTTGGAAACTCCCGCACAGCTCGCAACCAGATCGCGGATCAGTCTTTCCTCGAAAATCCGATGATGGAGGGCGCTCTCCATGCTGGGGCTGCGCTGGCGACGCACGGCGCTTCGGTTCCGGGAACGGCTGCCCGCCTTGCGGGGGCAGGACTAAAGAGCCGGCTGGCGCTGGGTATGGGTAAGCGCGCCAAGGCGAAAGCTGATGCACTTGCGCCGATCTTGCTCAATCCAGATCCAGCCGCTGGGCTGTCTGCTATCGATGACATCCTCGCCCGGAACTTGGCTTATCAGGCGTTCATTCAGGCATCGCGTCCGAAGCGGCTGGGCATGTTCGGTGCCGGGGTCGGAAGCCAGGCTGCGGTCGCGCCGCTCAGTTATTAGGCCAACACTATGCTGTCAGGCACCTTGCGAAACTCGCCGGCTGCCATCTCAAATGCATCGGTGATTTCCTCACCCTGCATCAGCAGCGTAATGAGGTTTTCGCGGCGCTCGACAATGCGGCCATCATAGACAGATCGGTTCTGCTGGTAGTATTCGGACATGAGCTTGATGGCTTCTTGGCGGTCACGTTTCGGCTTTTTCGTGATCGCCTGCTTTTGCCGCTGCACTTCGAGGCTGAATTCATCGGTAACGCCAAACCAGTTGAAGTTTGCGACCCTTTCACGTTCTAGGGTGACGTTCCCGTCATATCCGGTGCCGGGCGCCCCGGTCGCTCCGCTGACTATCAGGCAACCCAAGTCGGGATAATTCTTTGACCGGGTGAAGACGCGGATGACGTCTAACCGGCGTCCCACGTTCAAAGGCACAGCACGCGCCAAAATTTCATTGCCGGGATGCAGCGCCTGAACCTCTATCAGGAATGCCTTATACGACCGTGTTTCGTTGCGTCGCCCAAGTTCGACAAGCGGAGGATAGAAAAGCGTCGCCAGTTCCAGGTCAACCGTTGTGAAATTCATATCGCCTCCCTTGTTGATCCCGATCCTATAGCGGCACGAAGGGTAAGGAAGGCTGAATCTGCTAGCGCACCATCACGGTCCATCCAACTGCCAAGCCAATGCCAACAACGCCTAGAAATGCCAGCCAGAACATTTGCTCCGCTCGCTTTACGCGCAGATCGGGGACATAGACGCCGCGCCAATTGCGGCGGGCGACCTGTACACGATCGCCACCACGCCAACCGCGATAACGGTCCAGCAACGGGCAGACGATACCGCGATAGACCGCGATCCCGACCGACACAGCGATGATTGGCTTCAGGTCCATGGCGCCGACATTACACGCGCTGCACCGACGAACCAAGTCCGCCGCGCCTTGCATCCTTCCAACATTTGCCGCTCGACCCGCCTGAGAGCCCTTTGGGAGCTTCCTCCATATGCGTCCTCAATCATGGAGTGACGCCGATGACGACAATCAAGCCTGCCGCCCTCACCATCGATGAGTTTAGCCAATGGGCGCGAATGGGGAAAACCCGAACCTATGAGGAGATCGGCAAGGGAGCGCTTCGAGCGATCAAGGTCGGACGGCGCACGCTCGTTCCCATGGATGCTGCCGAAGCGTGGCTTGCGGCTCAGCCTGCCTATCGCGGGGAGGCGTGACATGCGCTTTACCCATGATGCCGAACTGGATGAGCCCGGCGACGGCCCGCAGATGAAGGCGGCGATTGCATGGTGCCGGAAGGCGAAGATACCGGTGTATCGACCTTCGCCAACGCAGCTAAAATTCGAAAACCTGAATTTCTTCCCGACCACGGGTACGCTGCACTACGATAATCAGAGAAAGCTAGATCTTCGCGGCCTGGCTGGGCTGCAAACCCTGCTTGAACGTATCTGGGGCTCGAAGTTGCCGCCGATCGATTGAAACGCTGGGGCACTTGCCGTTCGATCAGGTGTCGGACGGCTGTGGCCAGCGCTATTTATATCAACACCTTCATCATCTTCTCCTTCACCTTAATTATGCCTTCCCCCTCTATGCCCTTCCCCTTTATCCCTTTCCATCAATCCTCCTTCGCCTGCCTGAAATCCAATTATTTTGATGTGCGAATGGCTTGATGTGATGAACCACGCAGCCGGAAAATCGCACAGGCGGCGGGTGGTCTGTTTGTCGTTATTTATCAGATGGTTATTTCGGCCCATTTCCGTTTCTTGATTTTGGGCATTCCGTTTCTTGATTTCGACGCTTCCGTTTTCTGGTTTTGCCTCAAATGGTCGGCATCACTATGTCATCCCGATTGGCATAGAACCATTGCAGATAGCGATCATCGAACGGCGGCCCGTTCATGCTAATCAGCACGCTGGGGAAGTTGTTGACCGCCCTCCATCGACGTCGCGTGGCGTCATCAAGGATGCGAGAAACCCCCATTCGTTTCACAGAGATCTCGCCTTGCGGCTTGAAATTGATGAACGTCCAGTTCGAGACCCTTCGTGAGGCCGCTGGATTTGCGCGATTAATCAAGATCAAGCTGCTGTCCAAACCTTTCATGAGGTAAGCGAACAACTTCCACTGTGCGACAATGTCCCGCCCCCTACGCGGCTGGATCAGCATCGTGCGCTCACCATGCCGGTGGATAAGAGGGCCTTTCACGATCCGGGCGAGCGTGGCGTTCGCATAGGTGTAGAACTCTGCGGTCAGGTGCGGAGGGATGCGCAGAGCGATGTGCGAATGCAGACCCCGGCGACTCCCGCGCTCCAGAACCCAATAGAAGGCGGCAGGCTCATCATGCCGTTCGAACCATCGACGGATAGCATCCAGAAATGCCTTTTGCCGGTCGGCTACGACCAGATCAGAGTGGATGCCTTGCAGAGACCAGGTAATGTGAATGGCGGAGTCTAGCACGAGGCCCACGCAGTTGGCGAAAGCAATGGCTTCATAGCCCTTAACGAACTGCCGCCATCTTAGGGACCACGAGACGCCCCATTTGGCCCATGTACGCAAGAAATCCAGTTTGCTGGTACCGTAGATCGCCCCTTGGAGGCGGGCATACGGTCCAGAGCCTATCACGCCCTCGAAATGTTCGTTATCGTGGGCAAGGTCTATTCCTCCCTCGTGACAGTGGCGCAGCCATTCCTCTTGGTCGGCGAAATCGTCACGGGTGAGAGGGCGTTCTTCCTTATCCATGGCCCGGTTGTGGCGCGACAGGCCTAAAACATCGTAAAACAGGATGGCCGTGCGTTACGTCCTGCTGCCTCCAAATGAATTCTCCTCGTCTGCAATTCCTGCCGACATGGAGAACCTACCTTGAAACGAACGCACCTACCCATCGTCCCTGATGCGGTCCTGACCCGCTACCGGGTGAACGAGCCCAACGACAACCGCTTCCGATCCTGCGCCCGACTGCTCCAGAGCCTTTGGCGCGCTGGCAGTGAACTGCGCATCGGGCGGCATGTTTCGCCCAATGGCGACAAGCGCTGGCTCGGCTCCCGGATCAGCGACACCGCGGCACGGCGCGGCGGCAACTTCATGTCACCGGAAATCGCCCGGCTGGTCTGGCTGGAACACGCTTATCGCGAGCCTTGGGCAACATCGGATGAACAACGCCTGTGGACCAACCTCCTGTCCAGCCATCCGCTCGTTTTCAATGCGATGGGCCCGTTGCGGCTGGACGACTGCCTGGCGACGAACATGCTCCGGGCGATGTTCCCCGATCTGGCTGATGCCACGGCGGAGACCGTACTGTTCGAGCATTCGCCGGGGCGGGGGTCGGACGACCTGACCGGCGACAACACGGCATGGGACGCGGCAATCACCTATGAGCGCTGCCGACACCAAGGCAGCTGGTGCCGACGCAGATATGCTCACGCGCCCTTTGCCACCCAGATCCACGATGATCACCGGCATTGCGGCC
>NZ_FOGE01000058.1 GCF_900111125.1 Sphingobium sp. YR768 | reverse complement strand
CATGGCCATTGGAAAACCACCACTTTCACCGGTGCGCTGCGCCTGACGGGCATGACTGCGCCGATGGTCCTGGACGGTCCCATGACCGGCGAATGCTTCGCTGCCTATGCCCAGCAGGTTCTGGCGCCAACGCTGCATCCTGGCGACATCGTCATCCTCGACAATCTGCCGGCGCATAAAGCAGTGGCTGCCCGTGAAGCCATCGAAGCGGTTGGAGCGCGCATGCTGTTCCTGCCGCCATACAGCCCCGACTTCAACCCAATCGAAAACGCCTTCTCCAAACTCAAGGCTATCCTGCGAAAAGCCGCCGCCCGAACTATCCCGGAGCTATGGCATGCGATACGTGACGCGTTGCCACGCTTCACTCACGAAGAATGCGCAAACTATTTCACAGCTACCGGATATGAGCCAGAGTGATCGGATTATGCTCTAGCAGCCTGATGCAGCGGAACAAGGTCTACGCAGTGACAACCCTCGCGAAAGTCGCTCAAGAATGGGAGGAAAGCGAGGACCTGCTCCAAGAACTCACCGAGCAAATGGACACCGAAGACGGCGTTATCTGGGTTTACGGCATCGAAGAGCATGCTGTGCTGGCCCTGTCCGAAGATGGTATCGAGTGCCTTCGAGACCTGCTCGGCGAGCATAAACGCGATCACCAGTAGCCCGCGGTCTTCACCGAATGCCTACGTTTTGCGCTGTAGCAACCCGTTACGACAAGCGAGATGACAACTTCCTCGCTTCAGTCCAACTCGCTTCCATCCGCATCTGGTTGCGACATAAAGAGTCGGTCGCCTAGGGTACTGGCGACCTTCGGAGCGGGCAAAATCTGCTTTAATCGCTCGGCTTACTCTGCGGTGGCCACGGCTTTAGCGGACTCTTTTTACGGCTTTTGATACCCCAGAATTGTTGAAACCCGCGATGCCGCGACCATGACGGCATGCGTAACCTGGGGGTGGGGGGTCCTTGGCAGGTCTTGTATCAGACCGACCACGGCAATCGTGCCGATACATTCGTCGTTGCCGTTGAAGATCGGCGCCGCTACGGCATTCAACCCAAGGGCGAGTTGCTCGGGTGCATCCGACCATCCTTGTACACGTACCTGTGCGATGTGGGCTTCCAGTCGATCCCAGCCAGTAAGGGTATGGTCCGTGCTTGCTGCGAATTCCTGCTTACGCGCGAAGTTCTGCAGCGCGCTGCTGCCGAATGCTAGCGCGACGCGACCTTGTGCCGAACTGTGTAGCGACAGTGAACTTCCGGGCCGGACGCCGATTTGGACCGGCGTTGGCGCAGCCACCATCGAGAGGACGACGACGCTGCGCGCGCGTACCGTGGAAACTGCCACCGAAAGCCCAGTCTGATCCCTCAGCCAGTGGGCCGCCTCTTCCGACGCGCTGTGCAAATCGACCTGATTGCTCCCAAGCTGGGCGAGTAGCTGGCACTGAAGTCCCAATCGATAGCGCGTGGTGCGCGAGTCTTGAGCTAGGTAATTGCGCTCCACTAAGGTTTGCAGATGGCGGAATACGGTTGCTTTTGTCAGTCCGAGACGGGAGGCCAGTTCGGTAACGCCGATATCCTCGCTGGCCGCTGCTACCGCCTCTATCACATCGAGCGCTAGATTCAGGGACTTCACACCCGATCGATCTTCCACCATTCTTGCGGTTCGCCTCTTTTCAAGGCTCGTCGGTCATAAACCCATCAGAGCCATCGCGTTGGTTGATATCATTTTTTTGATATCGCTCGTCGAATAGCCGATTTCCAGGCACAGTGCGATCACTGATCGAAAGCCTTCGACCGGTGTTGGATTGCCCTGCTGCCCAAGGTCGGAGCCCAGAATAGTGCGATCCACAGTGCCTGCCGTGATCAGCCTCTTCAGTTCCTCAGGCTCGAACATCTTGAAGGGCGAATTTTCGGTAAACATGCATAGCGAATGTTCGATATAAGCGCCGAACGCGGCAAGATTGCTGATGTCTTCCAGCGTCGCATCAATCACGAATGTGGGATGGTTGACCAAGAAGCGCTTGACGCCTCGCTTCTTGGCTTCCTCGAACACCGCCCAAATTTCCTGGATGTGCAGGTGACCGCCCGACAAGACGATATCGGCTTCGGCGATTAGGTCCAAAATGAACTTTAATTCGTCAATCAGCTCGCCGTTCGGGCCAAACGGAGTAAGCGGGGTCGGTGCCAACATCGCGTCTTTGGTGGACGGGAAATGCGTCGTTCGGCCATGATTGTGATGGTCAATGTGATTGGCCGACGAAAAAGTGGGCATCCAAACCAGTTGTGCGCCAAGCCGGATGCCGTGATCGACGGCGTAGCGGTTGAAGCCACCCGTGGCATTGTTGAGTGGTACGCCCGACATCATGGTGACACCCAGATGCGCGTAACGCTTGTTCAGCATTTCTGTGACTGGAGTAACCGAATAATAATGATCTTTGAAAAGCACGGCCTTCATTCCGACCGCTGCCGCCTGTTCTAGTGCGTCGATATGATCGAACCGACGCGGCATTACCGATGGACCCGAATGGCAATGCAGGTCGACGGCACCGATCAAAAGTTCTTCTATGATCAATGCGTTATTCGGACTTGGTGCCTGCGTAGACATTATTACTCTCCTGAAGGTGACAGTCTTGATTGGGAATCGGGTTGGGGCGCTATTCGTTGCTCGGCATCGGATAATCTTTTGCGTTCAACACCCAGCCGGGCTTCTGCGAAAAGTCGATGCGCGGGGGGCAGAAGATGTCGATGAGCCGGTTCGTACCGTCTCCGACGGCACGGGAGGTGTGGATGGCTAGGGGAGGGATGACTGTGGCGGAAGGCGATCCGCAAAACTCTTTGTCATCATCACGCCAAGCGTGGAGGTTCGTTGTCCAGGGCCAGCGGACATAGTGCATGAAACTGCCTTCGATTGCGAGCGAGCATTGTTCGAAATCATCGTGGAAGTGCGGTGACAACTTAGTGGAGTCACGGGGGCCCTCGAATGGCTCAAGTATATTAATCATGAAAGTCGAGCAGCGATAAATCGAACCGAAGCGGCCAGGTTCGGGCGGTACGTCAAGCGGATAGGCCCGGATTTCGTGACCATCGCGCGGAACGGGCCATGGCGCGAAAGGCGGGATGTTGGGGTGCGGGTCATGATAGGCTTGCGCGTTCGAGCATTTGCTCATCAGGTCCCGTGCGTTCATGGTGAGCAGGCGGATCACCGGTCCGGCAGCGTTGACCGTGATGCGACTGCTGCCTGGCGGGATGACGACCAGGTGCCTGCCTGGTACCTTTTTGGTCTTGTTTTGGGCTTCAATAGTGATCTGGCTGTCGATATCTGGCATGATGACGACATATTCGTCGGATTGATCATCCCTCGTGAGTTCAGCGCCCATCGCGGCATCCATATAATGCAGGACGAAATTCTGGCCGCGGAAATACCAGCTGCGGCCGTGCGCGGTCTCTTCTGTCGGTGACGACTCATAAAAGCGTCCATATTCAGCAGCTGCAAAAGTGGATGCGATGGATTGTCTAGGCGATGAAGCCAGCGCTGCGCGCGGGTCGGAACTGTCATACATTAGGCCATTTTCCTTCGATCTTTGCCTGCATCGACGCACCATCCCAGCATGCGTCAACCGGTGTTTGTATCGCAATAAGGTCCAACGTATCTAATTGCGATACAGAAATTTGCAATACCGTTTGACATCGATCAACCCAACGCCTATCAAAATGGAATATCGTTTCCCTAGGCGGGACGAGTTTATGTTGGGGGGAGTGACTGGCGAATGTCTCCAATCCACACTCACGGACCCTTGCTCCGTAAGAGAATGCGTGAGGGCGTGCCGGTCATCGGCACGTTCCTTAAGACGACATGCCCGCAGACAGTTGAGGTGCTTGCCCGGTCGGGACTAGATTTTGTGGTGCTCGATGCCGAACATGCGCCCTATGACATTGCCGGGCTTGATGGCGCGTTGCTCGCAGCGCATGCGCTCGGCCTACCTGCTTTAGTGCGTATCCCTGACCATCGACCGTCCTTCATCAATAGCTGTCTAGACATGGGCGCCCATGGCGTGATGGTCCCGCATACCCGATCGGCGGCTGACGTTGAGTTGGTTGCAGATGCGGCGAGATATGCTCGACGGAAGCGGGGTTTTTCGCCTTCCACCCGCGCAGGCAACTATGGTCAGATTGATAGTTGTGAATATCGGGGCCGAGCGGATGCGAACAATATCATCTGCTGTCAGATTGAAGATTCCGAGGCGATGGAGCGGCTGGAAGAGATTGCCGCGAACAACTCGGTGGACTGCTTATTCATAGGGCCGGCTGACCTTGGCCTGTCCTTGGGGTATGACGGTCCGAACGATCCGCGGCTCGGTGATGCCATACGCACGATCGCTGAAGTGGGTCGACGCCATGGGCGCACCGTGGGGTTGTTTGTGTCCAGTGTCGACATTGTCCCCGACATGATAGCCATCGGAATTACGTTATTCGTTTGCGGGTCCGACCAAAGCATCCTGTTATCTGGCGCCAAGGGCGTAGCTCAAATAATGGCGAATATACCTACATAGAAACAATATAATATATTGGAGGTGCCAGATTCTATTTGGCGATGTAGAATATATTAAATCGCAATTGATCAAATATAGGTCGGCGATAGTGGGAGGTGGGGTGCAATGTTTGATTGGTTTGAGAAGCTGAATAAGATCGAAAGGCGAACGCTCTTCGCCTGTTTTGGCGGATGGGCCGTTGATGCGTTAGATACACAGATTTACAGCTTCCTAATTCCTACCCTGATCGCAACTTGGCATATGTCGACGGCACAGGCGGGGTTACTTGGGACCTCTGCGCTTATATCGTCTGCATTGGGTGGATGGATTGGTGGCGTATTATGCGATCGTATCGGACGTGTGCAGGTCATGAAGCTAGCGATTGCCTGGTTCGTCTTTTTCACGATCCTGTGCGGCTTTGCCAATTCCTTCGAACAGCTTCTGATCGCTCGTATCTTGTCAGGCATCGGCTTTGGTGGCGAATGGGCGGCTGGTGCGGTGTTAATGGGGGAAATTATTCGGCCGCAGTATCGCGGGAAGGCGGTCGGTACGGTCCAAAGTGCCTACGCGATCGGTTACGGCGCTGCCGCTATCATGTCGACGGTTCTGTTCGCTTTCATGCCCGCGACTGAAGCATGGCGTTGGATGTTCTGGTTAGGCGTCACGCCTGCGATCTTTGTTTTCCTAGCCCTACGCAACCTACCTGAACCTGCCGTCTTTCTGAACGCCAAGCGGGCCCGAGGGGCGGCGGGGGCCGGGCATGTAAGTCCCTTCATGATTTTCCACGTTCGAGTGCTGCGGATCACGGTGTTGACCTCAATCTTGGCGCTGGGCGTGCAAGCGGGCGGCTTCTCGATGGTTATATGGTTGCCCACGCTCCTTAAGAGCCTTCATAATCTAACGACGGTACAGGTCGGCTATCACATGATCATGCTGACCACCGGTTCTTTCGTTGGTTATATCGTCGCGGCCTATCTTTCGGATTGGATCGGGCGTCGCCGCAATTTTCTACTTTTCACGCTTCTCAACTGGATGGCGATCCCGGCTTTTCTGTATTTGCCGGTATCAATGGCTATGCTGTTTCCTCTCGACTTCATACTTGGTTTTGCCACGCTTGGTATTTATAGCGCGCTCGGACCTTATTTCACCGAACTGTTTCCCAGTGCGGTTCGTGCGACCGGCCAAGGTTTTTCGTATAATTTTGGTCGCGGGGTCGGTGCTTGCTTTCCTACCTTGGTGGGCGTGCTGAGCGCTACTGGCGGCCTTCTGGATTTGCGCGGCGCGATGGCGATTGTTGGGTGCAGCGCGTATTTTTTCGTGCTGCTTGCAATCGCGCTGCTGCCTGAGACCTGTGGTCTCGATCTGGATGAGGTGCCGGACATCATGCCCGATATAGGAAATACGGCATTTCCGTCGGTAAGCGGGCGTTAAATCTGAGTGAGCCTTAGTCCTCGCTCCGGATGAGGGTTTCATACGACAGATCAAGTATGCGGGGGGACAGGGTGATTTCTTCGAATTACTTGAAAAGTTCATTTCGAAGCGCGGTTTCGAGGCACGAATATGATCTGCGACGGCGTAATTGTCAAATAAGTAGAAATTACGGTGATAGATACAATCTCACTTTGGTATAATTCTTAATCGATTTTAGGGTATTATTGATATCAGACATACTCATTAAGATAATTCATTCGGGTTATAATATCATTTTTTGCGATCAAAATATCGTGAGATGTAAATAATTCTGCATGAAATATGCAATTATTAATCTAGATTGAACAAAAACTTGCGACTCATACGGTGTTAATTTCTTCATTTCCATATTTATGATTGGAAATAGTTATGACTTATCGCAATTTATACTTACTCACCGGTGTCGTCGCCTTCTTGTCATCGGCGACATCTGCGCAAACTATATCTTCTGAGCCGGCAGACCTGCTGCTACGCGGTGGCCGAGTAGTCACGCCGAACGGGGTCGTTCAATCGATCGCCGTTCGCAACGGGCGTATCGTAGCGCTTGGCGATGACAGGTCGCTCGATCTGCTGCGAGGGGTAGGCACGAAAGTTGTCGATCTGAACGGACGGACAGTCTTGCCGGGTTTTCACGACAGCCATATTCACGCCGTGGAGGCAGGGCTGCTCAACAAAAGCTGTCGTTTTCTGCCGGCCTCCAAGCCGCCGCAGATCACTGCGCGGATTGCAGAATGCGTGAAGGCGGCCAAGCCGGGGCAATGGATTTCTGGCGGGAGTTATCAGGCGGATATGTTCGGTTCGACGCCGCCCGACCGTGCGATGTTAGACGCGGTCTCGCCTGATAACCCGGTTCTGCTGGTCGATGTCGGGTTTCACAACGTCTGGGTCAATTCCGCGGCACTCAAACTTGCAGGCATAACCCGTGATACGAAAGATCCGCCGGCCGGCCGCATCGTTCGGCGCGCCGACGGCCAGCCATCCGGCGTATTGAACGAAATGTCCGCGCGCGCGCTGGTCGGCAAATATATGCCTCGGCCGACTGTGACAGAAAAGCAGGAGGCCCTTGCCTGGACCCTTTCACAACTTGCAAGTTGGGGCGTCACCTCTCTTACCGAAGCGGGTGCCGATGCCGATACCGTCGCGGCCTATGTCGGCCTCGCCGATGCCGGTCGACTCAAGCAGCGCGTGCGAACCTGCATCCACTTTGCCCCGGGACGCAATGGGGATGGCAGTTGGGATGGCAAATTGAGCCAGATGGTCATCGCGCGTAACGAGTTCAGCCGTGAACGACTGACCACCGACTGTGTGAAACTCGGGATCGACGGGGTTGCAAGCAATAGTCAAACGGCAGCGATGCTGGACGGCTACGTCATTCATGGTGAAGGCGCGGAGACGGGTAACGGTATGAAGCTGTCGCAACCGTTGCTCGACGACATCGTAGCTCGGCTCGATCAGAAAGGTGTGACCGTCAAGATGCACGCGATCGGCGATGGGGCGGTGCGTTCCGTGATCGATGCGATCGCCAAGGTGCGGCGAAATACCGGTGTCGTCGGGCCAACCCACTCCATTGCGCACGCCAGCTTTATCGCCCCTGCTGACCTGAAGCGCATGGCGGACATGAACCTTTCCGTCGATATTTCGCCCTATTCCCTCTTTCGCGCACCGATGACTGAGGAGATTGAGAGAAATGTAGGCGTCGAGCGCATGGCGCACTGGAAGCCCGTACGCCAGCTCCTGGACCAACATGTTCTGACGGTGGCCGGATCGGATTGGCCGGCGGGGCCGCCCACGGCCAATCCCTGGTTGGAAATTGAGACGATGGTGACCCGGCTGCCACCGGGCGGTGTGGGTAAGCCGCTCGCGCCCAGCGAGATAGCGACACTTGACGAGGCGATCACGATGTTCACGGACAGCGGCGCGCGCGAACGCGGGCATCGCAACGTTACCGGGGCGATCGAAAATGGCCTTTATGCAGATCTTATCGTGATTGATCGCGATCCCCATGCAATTCCAGTGACCGATCTCCACAATATCAAGGTTGTGACGACAATCATCGGTGGCGAGATCGTGTATGAGGCGGCTGCGAAGTGACAGGTTGCGACGTATAAGTCAGACTACGCGCTTCGAAATCAAATAGATGCATAATTATACATCTATATCTCATTGGACTGCTTCTGTTGTTGGGGCGTGGAAGTGGGATCCAGGCCAGCGGTGTTGACCTGTTTCTAGTCTCGGAGACGAAAGGACATTGGACGCATTGCGCGAGCCGAATTGACAGATTTCGATCCGGTATCCGCAGGTGCAGATCGGTATTTCAGGCGTCGCACCGTCTGTTCGTTTATGGCCCTTCGTAGATATTTTGTTGCGCGGCAGATGCGACATTTGTCCGCTTAGGCCGACAAGTTCGCGATCCGTCAATTCAAGCCATAGAAAATAAAGTATATATTTTGGCTAGATTGCCGATTTGGCATTCGACGCACAATCATCGATCCGATCCCGATGAATTCGCGCTTTTGATCGGAATAACGTTGGTAGCGAAATGAATCGGATGGAGTGCGCTGCCATATCGGGCGCACCTCACCCATCAACAGCTCTGCTGACACCAATATAAGGGAGGATGTAGACAATGGCTTATTATAATAAATTTAAGAAAAATGCCGATCGATTGTCGAGCGTGTCTTTGGGTGTGATGGCGATGGTCGCGTTATTACCAGAACAATTGCTCGCTCAGGAGATCGAACGAATTGGAGCGGAATCGCAGAGTGCAGGCGCTGCACTCGATAATAATCAAGTGGAGGATATAATCGTCACGGGATATAGAGAGTCGCTTCAATCTGCTCTTAATGTAAAGCGGCGGTCGGTAGCATCAGTCGATGCGATCGTCGCTGAGGACATTGCGAAATTCCCTGACCAAAACCTTGCGGAATCGCTTCAACGCGTGCCTGGGATCTCGATCCAGCGCGACGGTGGCGAAGGGCGTGCGATCACTGTGCGCGGCTTGGGGGCGCAATTTACCCGTGTGCGAGTCAACGGTCTGGAAACGGTGGCGACATCGAGCGACGGCTTTAATGCGACGCGGGAACGGTCATTCGATTTCAACGTGTTTGCGTCGGAATTGTTCAGTTCGATCGTCGTCCGTAAAACGGCAGAGGCTTCGCTCGACGAAGGATCGTTGGGTGCGGTGGTTGATCTCAACACAGGCAATCCGCTTCGGGGAAAGTCCGGCTTCACCTTTGTCGGATCCAGCAGCATCAGCTATAACGATCTGGCCGATACGGCCGGTCCCCGGGTTGCGGGCGTGGTGTCTTGGAAGTCGGACGATAGCCGGTTCGGGGCATCTGTGTCGGCCGCTTATTCCCGGCTCAAAACTATAGAAACCGGTAACAGCACGTCGCGCTGGGTGCAGGCGCCCTTTGATTCGGTGGATAATATCCCCTGTTTTTTCGATGCTGCTGGGAGACCAGCCCGCAATAGCGGCGGCACTTATCGCCCCGGCAACGCCGAATGCGATGCCGTCGCGCTCGCCTTTCACCCGCGCATTCCGCGTTATGGTCAAGTCGACCATGATCGGGAACGGCTTGGCATAACCGCCAGTCTGCAATGGGCACCGTCTGATAGGACAAAGGTCTCGATTGACGGTCTGTATTCGCGCTACAAGGCGAAACGTGAGGTACGCATCCGGTGAGGACCGCGGCTACTGACGGTTTGCTGGGGGATTTGGCATCTTACTTGCCGAGGAAGGCCTCCACGCCTTCTTGAGCG
>NZ_FOGE01000043.1 GCF_900111125.1 Sphingobium sp. YR768 | reverse complement strand
CGAAACAAGGCCGTCAAAAACGACAAGCGCCGCTACAAACGGCGCAACCGCATCGAGATCATGTTCGGCCGCCTCAAGGACTGGCGACGGGTCGCGACGCGCTACGACCGATGCCCCAACGCCTTCTTCTCGGCCATCGCCCTCGTTGCCACCGTCATCTTCTGGCTTTGATCAGTGAGTCATCGTGTAATTGCGACTGCTTCCTCGGACCTCGGTTGAGGCGCACACTTCTGGTTGTCGAATCCTGAAGAAAGGAAGCAGCCGTGAAGCATTATGCCGGATTGGACCTGTCGATGGAAAGCACGCAGGTCTGCATTGTTGACGAAAATGGTCGCAAGCTTGTGTCGGAGAAGGTGGAAAGCTCCCCTGAGGCCATCGCCATGATGCTGGAGCGCTACGGCGCAATCGAGCGAGCCGTGATCGAAACGGGCCGCATGTCGCCTGCGATCTGCCTTGGTCTGCGCGAACTGGGCGTTCCGGTAGTATGCATTGACGCCCGCCAGGCGCATCAGAGTCTGAAGGCCATGAAGGCAAACAAGACCGACCCTCACGATGCTGCCGGTCTCGCGCAACTGGCGCGGACGGGCTTCTACAAGGAGGTGCACGTCAAATCACCG
Source organism: Sphingobium sp. YR768 (assembly GCF_900111125.1). Classification (GTDB taxonomy): domain Bacteria; phylum Pseudomonadota; class Alphaproteobacteria; order Sphingomonadales; family Sphingomonadaceae; genus Sphingobium. The sequence continues at coordinate 27,628 of NZ_FOGE01000043.1, read as the reverse complement.
GCAGCGCATGGGGTTCGCAGCGCGATCACCGCGCGGAGCCATCTGGTGGAAGCGCGTGTCCGGCTCGACAACATGATCCGCGGGCTTTGCGCCACGTTTGGCTATCGCCCCGGGGCTGGACAAGGCAAGGCATCCCTAGAACGTATCATGCAGGCAGTACACATTCCGGGCCTTGGCGACGCTATTACGTCCTTGCTGTCCGTGCGCGCGGAGTTGGTCGAGCAGATCAAGGAAATGGACCGGCGACTGCGCATCATCGCCAGCCAGTCACAGGCCTGCGAAATCCTGATGACCATACCCGGTGTCGGCGTTCAGACCTCAGCCGCCTTCGCGGCTGCAGTCGATGATGCCGGACGCTTCCGGCAATCACGCAATGCCGGCGCGTATTTCGGCTTGGTACCCCGACGCCATCAGTCGGGTGAGCTCGACTGGACCGGCAGGATCACCAAGCAAGGTGACAGTATGGTGCGTAAGCTACTCTACGAAGCCGCCAACTCGATCCTCACTCGAAGCCGGGAGACTTTCGCCCTGAAGACATGGGCCATGAAGATCGCCAAGCGCCGAGGCCTCAAAAAGGCCCGCGTAGCCCTTGCCCGCCGCCTAGCGGTCATCATGCATGCCATGCTGCGCGATGGCACTTTGTTCCAGGCGTGAGGTAGGATAGAACCTGTTTGCCAGCGGTGAAGCATCAAAGCTAATCCGAGGGCGGTGTCCCGCGAGGGAACGCAGGGACGAACGATCTGCGAAGGTAGTCAGATGGGCCGAAAAGCCCGCGTCGAGTCAATGCAACGTTCGCCTCTGTGAGACCCGATACAGCACGACCAAGCTCCGGCTCGGCCAGTGCGGACAGATCCATGAAACCCTCAAGGGATCACACCGCCTAGCTCTGCAATTACAGATCCTGAGCCTACGGTGATCTTGAAGGAGACGACGCAACTCGGCGCTAATATGGTGGCATTCGCGCATTGGCATGGGATTTGAAAGGGTCAGCTCTACGCTTGGCACAAGCAATTGCTTCGAGGTTCTACGGGCAAAGTTCGTGCCCATCGGGTTGACGGCCACCGAGCCCCAGACGACATGACCTACATTGGCCGGACTCCACTCCGGCGCGCGGTGACTTCATGGCGTTGATCGACAGGTTATTCGAGAGAGAAGCGTCGGATTAGCGTTCAAGGTTATTAGCGAGCTTGAACTTTAAGACTGGCGCTGCCACCATCTGCGAAACAGTTGTGCGGCTGAATATCTGATAATGGCGTGGGAGTTTGCGGTCACTGCTCCAGCACAAATCGCGATGCATAATTAGCGGCAGAGAAAGCAATGGGTTGACCTCGGCGGCTATCCCATGCCTTACTTTATCACGTCGTTACGCGGGGAAATTCGGGGGAAGTCATGCGATTGGTCGCAAAAATATGCTTGAGCGTAATGCTGTTGGGAGCATCTGCATCCGCTTTGGGTACAGAAACCACCAGCTTCGCATACGATGCCCTTGGTCGCATCGCAGGATCGGTTGCCGACAGCGGATCGACCAATAAAACCACGACCATTTATCGCTATGATGCGGCAAACAATCGGCGCTTCGTCAATGTCGCAAAGCAAGATGGCACGCGGGTACCGATCTTTCGCTTCTACAACGGCTCCAAGCATTTCTACACGATGACCTATCTGGAAGGGCAAGGGGCTGGCTTCGGCTCAGAAGGCATTCCCTTTGCATCCCTACCGGGTGGCGGGACCGGCACTCAACCGCTGTATCGCTGCTATAACGCAGCCAATGCCGACCATTTCATTTCCGTCTCCAGCACCTGCGAAGGGGTTACATATGAGGGGCAGATGGGCTGGGCATACACAGCGTCAGGCACCGGGCGTAAGCCACTCTACCGTTTCTACAGCGCCACCCTCAAAGATCATCTCTTCACAACCAGTTATGATGAAGGCACGGCAGCCGGATATGCCTATGAATCCTTGCTTGGCTATGTCCTCTAGGCGGATGATCCGCTAACTGCGGCTGGCATCCTTCTCTCAACTTGAGTCGAAACACGGGTCACCTGTCAGTTCATCAGGATATCGCTGATAATGCCGATAATGCCGCGTCACTTTTATAAACATGTTATCAAAGCCGCATGGGCCGGAATGCTGGCGATTTCGACTGCTCCGACAGTCGCCCTTGCCCAGGAAGGCTATGGCGATCCCGCCGGCTCCGGTCCGATCGTAGGCGCGCTGCAATGGCTCCATGGCACTCTACTCGGCACGGTAGCAACCGTCGCCGCGGTAATCGCGGTCGCAGCGGTAGGCTTCATGATGCTGACCGGAAGGATGAACTGGCGCTATGGCGCGGTGGTGATCCTGGGCTGCTTCATCCTGTTCGGTGCCGCCAGCATCGTGGGCGGCATCCAGTCCACCGCCTCGGCCGGCTACTGACTTCATGGCCGGACTCGACCGCGATACACTGTTCGTGGCCCTCGCGCGGCCACAAATGTTCGCGGGCGTCACCTACAGCTTTTTCGTGATCAATGCGATCGTCACCACCGAACTGTTTCTGATCCTCAAATCCATCTGGGTACTGCTCGCAGCGCTCATCATCCATGGCATCGGCACACTCGCCTGCCTGCGCGAACCGCGCATCTTCGATCTATGGCTGGTCAAGGTTTCCCGCTGCCCCCGTATCCCCAATTATCGGCGCTGGCGTTGCAATTCCTATCATCCCTGAGCGCCACCGAAAAAGCCGCGCGGCGCGAACGATCGATCGGCAGCAGGCTACCCTATGCGGCGCAGATCGACGATCATACGCTGCTGACCCGCGATGGCATGATGATGCAGGTCGTCCATCTGGGCGGCTTCCTGTTCGAAACGGCCGACACGGACGAACTCAACTATCGCAAGGAACTTCGCGATGCGATGCTTCAGGCGATCGGTTCTTCGCGTTTTGCCCTCTATCATCATATCGTGCGCCGACGGGTCGATACGTCGCTGGAGGCCGATTTCCCCGACAGTTTCAGCGCCCGGCTGGATGACGCCTGGCGCGCGCGGCTCGGTGCGCGCCGCCTCTATGTCAATGATCTCTTTCTCACCATCATACGCCGCCCCTTGCAGGGGCGTGGCGGTATCGCAGACCGGCTTTCGCGCAAACTGACCGGATCGGGCGCGCTAGCGTCCGACCGCGCCGCCGACAAACGGGCGCTTGATACCGCGACCGAACAGATAGTCGCGGCACTGGGCCATTACCGCCCCCGCGTCCTTAGCGTCTATGACAGCGAACGCGGCCTCTATTCCGAGCCACTCGAATTTCTCTCCCTGATCCTCAATGGCGAGATGCGCCCGGTGCGCCTGCCCGAAGGCGATCTCGGCGAATATCTGCCCTATCGGCGGATCAGCTTCGGCCAGGACATGGTCGAACTGGCCGCAGCGGGCGATCGCCCCCGCGAGTTTCAGGCGCTGCTGTCGATCAAGGATTATCCCGGCAAGACCACGCCGGGGATGCTGGACGATCTGCTGCGCCTGCCCGTCGAGATGGTGGTGAGCCAGAGCTTCGGCTTTGTCGATCGGCAGGCAGGGCTTGGCCGCATGAACCTGGCGCTGCGCAGGATGCGCGCGTCCGACGACGAGGCGCTCAGCCTGCGGGGAGAACTGGGCACCGCCAAGGATGATCTTGCCGCAGGCCGGGCCGCCTTTGGCGAGCATCATCTGACCATCGCCGTGCGCGGCACGGACATGGATCTGGTCGACGCGCAGGTCGCCGAAGTCCAGTCGGGCCTCACCGATCTTGGCCTTATCGCCGTACGCGAGGATATCGGCCTTGAAGCGGCCTGGTGGGCGCAGTTCCCCGGCAACTTCCCCTATATCGCCCGGCGGGCGCTGATCTCGTCGCGCAACTTCGCGAGCCTGGCCAGCTACCATAATTTCCCGAGCGGCAAGGCCAGCGGCAATCATTGGGGTGATGCCGTCACCATGCTCGAATCGACGGCTGCCGGCCCCTATCATTTCAACTTCCATCAGGGCGATCTGGGCAACTTCACCGTCATCGGCCCATCAGGATCGGGCAAGACCGTCGTTCTCAATTTCCTGCTGGCCCAGGCCCGCAAATTCCATCCCCGGATCATCTTCTTCGACAAGGATCGCGGCGCCGAACTGTTCATCCGCGCGATCGGCGGCGTCTACGACATATTGCGGCCCGGCATGTCGGCCGCGCTCAACCCGCTCCAGATCGACGACACGCCCGACAATCGCCGTTTCCTGATCGATTGGCTGAGCCGTCTTGTGTCGCTCCCCGGCGACGCGCTGACGCCGCAGGAGATGCTCCATATCCAGGAAGCGGTGGACGCGAGCTATGGCGTGCCCCGTTCGCATCGCCGCCTGCGCTATGTCGCGCAATTGTTCCGGGGCAGCGAACGGCCCCATGCCAATGATCTCTGGTCGCGGCTGCGCCCCTGGTGGGGCGAGGGCGAACATGCCTGGCTGTTCGATCATGCAGCGGATCGGATCGATGTCGACGCGCCGACCATCGGCTTCGATATGACCCGCATCCTCGACACGCCGACCCTGCGCACGCCTGCGATGATGTATCTCTTCCATCGGGTAGAAGAACGGCTCGACGGCTCCCCTGCAATCATCGTCATCGATGAGGGCTGGAAGGCGCTCGACGATGATATCTTCGTCCACAAGATCAAGGATTGGGAAAAGACGATCCGCAAGCGCAACGGGCTTGTGGGCTTTGCGACCCAGAGCGCCGAAGACGCGCTGTCGAGCAAGATCGCCAGCGCGATCGTCGAACAGGCTGCAACCCAGATATTCATGGCCAATGCCAAGGCAAGGCGCGAGGATTATTGCGACGGCTTTGGCCTCACATCCCATGAATATGATCTGGTCCGCAGCCTCGCCGACAATGATCATTGCTTCCTGATCAAGCATGGCAATGACAGCGTCGTGGCGCGCCTCAATCTGAGCGGTGAAGCGGATATCCTCACCATATTGTCGGGCCGCGAACGCACCGTCCGACTGCTCGACGATATCCGGGCGCGTGTCGGCGACAATCCGCAAGCCTGGCTGCCTGAACTGCTCAAGGTCGCCTGATGGAAGGCTGCCCGCCCTTTGATGCGAGCCAGGGCTATGCCATGGCGCTCACCCACTATGTCGATTGCCAGGCCGCGCTGCTGGGCGAAGGGGGCTATGGCGCGCTGGCGGCGAACAATTCGCCGGTCGTCATGGCGCTGGGTGGCCTCCTCACCATATTGATCGCGATCCAGGGCTATCGGCTGTTGCTGGGCGATCAGCTCCATATCCGTGATGGCATCATGCTGGCGGCCAGGGTCGGGCTGGTTCTGGCCTTTGCCACCCAATGGTCGGCCTATCGCGCGGTCGTCTATAATCTGGTGATCGAAACGCCGCGCGAGATCGTCTCCATCCTGCCGGGGGCCGGTGGCGGTCCGGGTCGCAGCTTCCCCGCGCGGCTTCAGGGCAGCTATCAGACGATCGCCGAACTGACCCGGCCCTCGCATGATGCGCCGCCCGCGCCTGCAGCCAATCCGGCCGCAGCGCAGAATGGCGCAGCCCCTGCCTCTGCATCGGCCATGCCCGAGCCGATGGCCTTCTCTCTGGCGGGTAATCCCCTGCTGAGCGCGGCCGGCATCGTCCTGCTTGTTTCGGGCCTGGCCGTTCTCCTCTCGGTTCGCCTGCTTGCCGGACTGCTTCTGGCGCTTGGCCCCCTCTTCTTTGTCTGCCTGCTGTTCGATACGACACGCGGCCTGTTCGAAGGCTGGGTGCGCGCTCTGCTGGGCATTGCCATCGCCAGCATTACGACGTCCGTCCTGCTGGGTATCGAGATGTCGATCGTCGAACCGCAACTGGGCCATTTGATCGACGCCATGGCGGTCGGCACCCTGCCGGTCATGGCGCCGGGCGAGATATTGGCGACGGCGCTGATCTTTCTCATTGCCCTGCTGGTTGCCCTGCGCCTCTCCCTCAAGGTCGGGGCGGGCTTTCGCTTTCTCGACCATGGGCGCGCAATCGGCACGCGACTGTCCGAGCACTGGCAGCCATCACGCCCATCGCAGCCTCGCGAGCAGGACGGCCGCCTAGTCGCCATAGCGGCGCAAGAGGAAGGCCGCTCGCGCGCGGCGCTGATCTCGGACGCCATCGCGATCAGCGATCGGTGGAAGGCTCGTCCTTTATTGGCAGGCGATGGTCCAGCCGCCGCGCGACGCATGGCGCTGGCGGACGGACAGGCGCCTGAGCCGCCGCCAACGCCACTAGGACAGACCTACAGACGCACCGGCGCCCAGCGCAGAACGAAAAGCCTAAGCCAGCGGAACGGCCGGACATGATCGATAAGACAGGCAAGGCGGACAAGACCGCCATCGACAGGGAAGCCTATTATGCCCGCGCCATAAGCTGGGCGGAGGACGGGCAGGAACGGCTGCGCCAGTCGCGTCGCATCGCCTGGATCATCGCGGGTATGGCCTGCGGCATCGCCCTTCTGGCGATCCTCGCCATCGTTCTGATGATGCCGCTCAAGACCGTGGAATCCAATACGCTGCTGGTCGACCGCACGACGGGCTATGTCCAGTTGCTCAAGGGCGATGGCCGCCAGCGTCTGGCGCCCGATACGGCCCTTACCCAGTCGCTGCTCGCCCAATATGTGATTGCCCGCGAACAGTTCGACATCAACAGCATTCAGGCCGATTATCGCAAGGTCGGGCTCTGGTCGGCGGAACGGGCGCGCAGCGACTATATGGCGATGATGCCGGCCTCCAATCCGGCCAGCCCCTTCCAGCGTTTCCCCCGCACGACCCTGCTGGCTGTTCGGATCAAGAGCGTGTCGCCGCTCGGCCCCAATATCGCCCAGATACGCTTCGAAACCGAACGCCGGGATCAGGGGCAGGTGGACGGACCCAGACAGGCATGGGTCTCGATCGTCCGCTATCGTTTCATCGATGCGCCCATGGCCATGGAGGATCGGCTGATCAATCCGCTGGGCTTCCAGGTGCTGCGCTATCGCCGCGATCAGGAAGCGCCTGAGCCCATGACGGCGCCTGCAGGGACGACACCCAATGGCCTGCCGTCGCAAGCGGCAGTGCCGGCTGCGCCGCCCGCGCAGTCCCAGGCAAGTCGGCCATGATGCGCAAGGCGGCCATCTTCCTGTTCGCAATACTGGCCGCTCCGGCGCTGGCGGAGGTGCTGCCACAGCCCTCGCCGGGCGACCCGCGCATCCAGACGGTCGACTATGATGCCGATCAGGTGGTGCGGCTCAGTCTCCAGTCCGGCTTTACCGTGGCGCTTGAATTTGCGGCCGACGAGCGGGTCGAGAATGTTGCGATCGGCGAAGGCGATGGCTGGAAAGTGACGCCCAACAAGCGGGCCGACCATCTCTTCATCAAGCCCACCGACGGCGCCACCGACACCAATCTTATCGTCCTGACCGATGCACGGCGCTACAGCTTCCTGCTCTCGGCAGGGTCGAACATGGGCATTACCCCCTATATCGTGCGCTTCCGCTATGCCGGCATCGACATGGCGCCGCCGACGGTGGTGAGCGAGAGCCATGCCGTCTATCGCATCCGTGGTGCAAAGGAACTGATCCCGAGCAGCATGTCCGACGATGGGCTGGCAACGATGATCCGCTGGCCGGCCGATGTCGCCATTCCCGCTGTCTATGCGATCGATGCCCAAGGGGATGAGACGCTGGTCAATGGCGCGATGCGCGAGGGGGCATTCGTGGTCGACGCCATCGCCCCGCGCTTCGTCTTCCGCGCGGGCAAGCGCAAGGCGGTCGCCACACGCCAGAGCGCGGTGGAACAGCCATGACCGGGCCGCAGGATGATCCCCGCCCGACCTTGGCAGACCGCGATGTCCGCCCGCGCGTGCGCACGCCCTCGCCTGGCCTTTCGGGCCTTGCCATAGCCGCCCTCTGCGCCGTGCTGGCCATCCCCCTCTTCCTGATCCTCGATGCCAATCGGCGTGGCAAGCAGCAGCGTAGCGAGGCGGGCGCGCCGGCACAGGTCGGCATCCTGTCGCCGCAGCCGCTGGCCTTGCCGCCCGCGCTACCAGAGCCTGCACAGCCGCCGCTGCAACTGACCAGCGAACCAGCCATGGCGCCAGTTCCCATGCGGCCCGCCGCCAGTCAGCAAGCGGCAAGTCCTGCGGCCGCCATGTCCTACATGCCCCCTGCTCCACTCTCCGCCCCTGCGCGCGCGAAGGCCGAGGGCGATGATTCTCCGCTGATCATCGATCTGGGAATGGGCGACGGCCTGGGCAATGCATCGGCGGCGGCCAGTGGCGCGGGCGACGATCAGGCGGTACGCGCCAGCGTCATCCGCAATCGCGCCAATCTCGTGCCGCAAGGCTCGATGATCAGCGCGGTTCTCGAAACGCCGATCGACAGCCGCCGCCCTGGTCTGGTGCGGGCGGTCGTCTCACGCGATGCGCGCGGCTTCGATGGTAGCCGGGTTCTTATCCCGCGTGGTAGCCGCCTGATTGGCGAGGCAACGGGCGACGTCAAATCGGGGCAGAAGCGCGTGCTGGTGAACTGGACCCGCCTCATCCGGCCCGATGGTGTCGCCATCCGTATCGGATCGCCTGCCGCCGATGTGCTGGGCGGCGCCGGCATTCGCGGCAAGGTCAATAACCATGTCCTAGAGCGCGTCACCAATGCCGTGCTGCAGTCGGCGTTGACGGTTGGCGTCAACGTCGCCTCGCGCACCAACAGCAATAATTCCGTGATCGTCGGCCTGCCGGGCCAGGTCGGTTCGAGCGTCCAGAATATCCTGCCCAATGTCGATAGCGCGCCGACCATCAAGGTGGCCTCCGGCGCGGAGATCTCGGTGTTCGTTGCCCGCGATCTCGACTTTAGCGGCACGGGCCTGCGCCGATGAGTCAGCCGGTCGACGGGACAGAGGAAGCTCACAGCAGACCTCTGTCTGATTTTCCGTTTCTCGACGCCTATCTGGCGCCGATCTCGGCCGTGCTGGTCCAGCCCGACGTCACCGATATCTATATCAATCATCCCGGCGAAATATGGATCGAACGGCTGGGCGGCGGCATCGTTCGGGAAGAGGTGCCAGCGCTTACCGAGCCAAGCCTCTGGCGGCTTGCAAGACAGATTGCCAGCCTGTCGCATCAGGGCATCAATCGCGAACATCCGCTGCTGGCCGCGCGGCTGCCCGATGGATCACGCGTCCAGATCGTCGCGCCGCCCGCCACGCGCGGGCCGCTGGCGCTGGCGATCCGTCGCCATGTGTCGGCCAACCTCACCTTGGCCGACTATGCCAGCAGCGGCGCCTTCGATGCGCCGGAAGAGCCGATCGACGATCAGGCGCTCGCAAGCATGGATGATAGGGTAGCCCTGCTGGCGCAGGCGGTGCGGTCACGCAAGACCATCCTTATCTCGGGCGGCACCTCGACCGGCAAGACCACTTTCCTCAACGCGCTGATCCGCGAGATACCGCCCGATGAGCGGCTGATCCTGATCGAGGACACGCCCGAGTTGCAGGTCGATCATGCCAATGCGGTCGGACTGGTTGCGGTAAAGGGCGAGCTTGGCGAGGCCAGGGTTACGGCGGACGATCTGCTGCAAGCGTCTCTGCGTATGCGGCCCGACCGGATCATCCTTGGCGAGTTGCGCGGCAGCGAGGCCTATACCTTCCTGCGGGCCATCAATACCGGCCATCCCGGTTCCATGACCACCATCCATGCCGACAGCCCGGCTAAGGCGATCGAGCAGTTGGCGCTCATCATCCTTCAATCGGGCACGCGCCTTAGCCGGGACGATATCGCTTATTATATCCGCGAGACGGTCGATCTGTTCGTGCAGTTGGAACGGCGTGGCGGCAGGCGGTTCATTCGCACTTTGGTCGACAAAAGCGATCTTTAACGATCACCAATCCTGCGGCAGGGCTGCGCCGGCATAGGGATCGTAATTTTCCGGGGGCCGTGGTGGCGGGGCCGTGACTTCGGGTTCGATCGTCGGGCCTGCCCCAGCGGACGACATGGATGTGGCCGGGATCATCAGTCCCGCCGCGATAACCGGCGCGCCAAAAAGCAGGAAGCAGCCCATCAGGGTGCGCAAGCCTTGGCGCCAGTTCAGGCGGCCGTCGAGCAGCAGGAACCCGAAAATGGCGACCGCCAGCGTGGCCGCTACGGTCGCAACGCTGCCAAGCAACAGTTGCTGCACCCAGCCAATGGCGGCGGCAAGGCCGGTCGGCATCATGGCTCACTGCTCTCCAGACAAGTTGACTGGATCAAGGCAAAGGGTTGGGGCTGCGCAGGCATGTCGGTTGCGTCGTCCTCTGCCGGATGGTCACGGCCCATGCATAGCCGCATCCATCAGAGACGCAAAGGAATGTGCGGTTCTGGCATAGATAGGGATCAGCGCGCCTCTTTGCCTACGGCACGGGCGGGACGCAAAAAGGCAATCGAGCATTGCACGTCATTGCGCACCCGGACCACGCCTTCGACGGAAAGATGATCGACGCAGATTTTGACGATGGCGTCCTTGCCCGGAATATAGCTGCCCAATATCTTCGCGCTGCCGCGATGCAGTTTCTTGATGCGGATATCGACAAGGGTTGGACCGACTTTCAACATGGCGGCCGGCAGTCGCTGCCCTTTGAGCCTTTCATAGAGGATACCGGCATCCATATGCATGTCTCCACCCGAAGCGCCGCAAGAAGCGATCCATGCGCGCTGTCCCAAGCTATGACGGGCTTATTGTAGCCGTCACGTCCTGCAACGCCTAATCCGGCCAGGCCGTGCCATATGTGCGCTCGTCCCCAGCATCATGACGCAGTCGCTGGCGTCACCGCGATCGTACAGCGCAAGGATTTGCCGGCTTTGGCGGCAGCCTTCCGGCAATCTTTGAGGATCGTGCGATTCTCTCTCCACAGGCTGGCGGCCTCCTCAACCATTTGCCAGGCTTGCGGGCTATCGGCCTGCATCATGCGGATGCCTGCATCCCACAGGGTCGCCTCGCCCATAATCTGCCGGGCCATGGTTTCCGACACATGCCAGCTGCCGGGCATGGCGCGCGCGACGAGGCCCGGCACGAATGCCCAGAGCAGCATGCCCGCAAACATTCCGCCTGTGGCCGACCACAACAGGTGCCGCCGCAAATCGGCTTTCGATGCGGCCCGGCCGAGCAGATATTCCATTCGGCCAGCCGCCTTGTCGATGCGCTCTTTCGCCTGAGCAATGGTCGCGGCATCCTGTTCACGCGCCCGATTGCCTGCCACCATGATCTTCTGCGCAATCGCGTCCGGGGTCAGCTCCAGTGCCGGACGACGCGCGAGCGTGGCGAGCGACTGCCGGGTCTTGTCGATCAGGAAGGCGATCTCGCCCAATGTCTCGCTATAATCGGGTATAGCCTCGCGACCGGCGACCAGGGTGGCGATGGCCGCTTCGAGCCTTTCCACTTTTTCGCCAAGCTCCGCGAAGGCGAGCGCAGCCGGATCGGGTTCATCATCGGCGCCATGGCCCGGCAAATCACTATCCAAGCGCCCGTCTCCTATCTGTCGATGCCACGGCCACGAGGCGCCTCCCTGTCGATGCCAATGCTGCGAGAGAGTTCCTGCGCCAGCGGGCGGCGACTCTCGCCGTCGGTCCCCAGTTCCTCGCGTCGTCCGCCCAGCACGCGCTCCAGAATTTGGTCGCGCCGAAGGCCCTTTGCCATGTCGGCCATCCGCTCGCTGACCTCGCGCGCGCCGCGCCAGTCTCCATCGCGCTGCAACTCTTCGCGATGCAGCCCCAATTGCTGCCAGCCCTCCACGAACCGGTCCGCTCGCAGATGGGGATCGCGGCGGATATCCGCTTCGATCCGCATCGCCTGCAATGCATCACGAACCCGTCCATCGGCGGCGTCCGGCACGAGAGCGGGGTCACGCTGATAGGCGCGTTCCATATCGCTTGCGCCATATTGGACGGCCCGGTTCAGTGCCACCCGCGCCTTGTCGAGTTCGGTGCGCTGGTGCGGAAGCAGGGGAAGCCCCTGATCCTGCATCTTCCAGATGCTCGCGACAGCGCGGGCGTGGCGCTGTACGGCAAGCTTCTTCTCCCGCTCGGGGTCACTGTGTGCGGCGTCCGCCATGCGTATGGGCGGCATGTCGGGTCGGAACCCGACAAGGGCGCCGCGCCGTGAGGGAGAAGGAGACGCGGCCGCGCCAGGTGCCACCTGCGGCTCCATCTCTCCTTCCCTGCTCTGATTGCGCAGAGCAGCGCGCAATCCGTCGAACAGACCCCGCGCCTTTCTGGCGCCGCTACGCACCAGATCAACGGCCAGTGCGCGCCAGTCGATCCCCCGTCGTTCAGCAAAGGCTCTTGCCTGCATGGCGGCATCATCCGTTGGGGCCTGACCTCTTTCATGGTCGCTCGCCATATCCTTCGTCCGCTCGCGCGACAGGATGCGCACAAGGCGGGCCTGATCCCGAAAATCATCGCCACCATAGTGGAGATCGACGCCGTCGCGGTGGCGGGACAGGGCGACATAGGCGCCATGGCGATCCATGCCCGGCGTCGCCAGCACATGTGCCCGGTCCACGGTCATTCCCTGCGCCTTATGGATGGTGGCGGCATAGCCATGGTCGAAATGATGATAGTCCTTGATATCGAAACCTATGGCGCGGGCGTCATCGGTGCGGACGAGCATATGCCCCTCGCTGACCTGTTCGATGGTGCCGAGCGTGCCGTTCTTGACCTCCAGACTGCGCTCATTGCGCAGGAACATGATACGGTCACCCGATGCGAACAGTCTGTCGCCGCGTTCGGTCCTGACCTGGACATCCCTGCCCAGTGCACCAGCGGCGCGCATCGCGTCGCGCGCCGCTAGATTGAGGTCGCGCACCTCGGCATTGGTGTGGGTCAGGATGATCCGGCTGGCTTGCGGGTCTGCCCGCCGATCGCGATCCCAGCGCGCGACCAGATCGCGCCGCGCATCCTCGCGCGTCTCTGCCGGATGCACCATCGCCTTGTCGACATAGGCCGCAATCGCCTCGCCGGTCCGACCGGTCGCCAGATGGCGGGTGGCATCCTGCTGCCAGGGCGCATGCTGGCGGCGGACCTGGGTAATCTCGACCCCGCCATGGCGTTCATGCAGCGCACGGAATGCCGCACCGGCCTCGATCGATTGCAATTGCTGCGGATCGCCAACCAGCACGACCTTCGCGCCTGCGCTGGCGGCATAAGACAGCACTCGCTCCATCTGCCGCGTGCCCACCATGCCTGCCTCATCGATCACGAGTATGTCACGATCGGTCAGAAGTTCGCGCCCCTTTGCCCAGCCATGCTCCAGGCTGGCGATGGTGCGCGATGCGATGCCTGATCCATTTTCCAGCCCTTCAGCGGCAATGCCCGCCAGGGCCGCGCCGCGCACCTCAAAGCCTGCCTCTTCCCATGCTTGCCGGGCTATCCCCAGCATCGCGCTCTTGCCGGTCCCGGCATAGCCGATCACCAGGCTCAAACCCTGCGGGTTGGTGACATGATCGAAGGCATCGCGCTGCTCACCGCTGAGGGCGAGGCCACGTTCCGCTGCATGTGCGAGTGCCACATCGCGGTCCTTTTGCCTGACCTGATGTTGCACGCGCTGGGCCATGCGTTCAGCGGCCTGGTACAAGCGCTGTTCGGTTTCGATCATCTGCCGCGTGGTGAACCGGTCCTCGCCGCGCCCGTCCCTTCCCAGCGCGATAAGGTCCGGCGCCGCGCGGACAGCCTGCATGGCGGCGTTGAACTGCTCCTGCCCGTCGCTGTGGCGATGAAGGAACATGGCGAGATCACGGCGGGTAAAGCTGGCCTGTCCATGGGTGATCGCATCCAGGGCAATGTTCGGATCGGCAATGATGCGATCCCCATTCTCCCGCGCGATCGCGCGGTGCATCTCCGCCCGGTCGGCTTCCAGCCCCTGCGCATCCATTCGATGCGCCGGACCGCCAATCTTGCTTTGCGGGTCGAGGTCGATGCCCTGAGCGCCAAGGCTGCGATGATCGATGCGCGCGTCGATATCCAGTTCGGCGAGGCGCTGATTGACATGGCTTGCCCAGCTTTCGCGCCAGCGCTCGACATTCTCATTGGCGTTCCACTCGCGCACCTTCCTGCCAAAGCCGTCCGGACCGACTGCACGCATGGTGAGCATCACATGGGCATGGGGCCGCGCTTCGCCGTCGCTCCCGATATCCCAATGGACGTTGAGGTCGGCAATCATCCCGCGCGCGACAAATTGGGCGGACACGAAATCGCGGGCCAGTGCGATCCCCTGCGCCTTGTTCATCTCGCGGGGGATCGCAAATTCTATCTCTCGGGCAAGCTGGGCATCCTTGCGCTTCTCCGCCGCCTCGACCGCATTCCAGAGGGTCTGGCGATCGGACAGGTGTTCGGGTGCCCCCTCAGGCAACAATATCTCGCTATGCTCGACGCCCGAGCGCGCGCGGAAATCATGGTCGCGGTCGAGGCGCTCGTCATGCAGCCTTTCTCCCGCCCGATAGGCGGCCGCCGCCACGGCGCTGCGGCCCGCTGCGCGGCTGATGACCTGGACGGAGAAATGGAAGATCGCCATGACGATCCTCCATCTACTGGAGCAAAGCGCACGTCGGAACGACGTATAAGCGCGCCCTTCTCGAAATTTTCTCGGACGGGACTAGGCGGTGTCAGCCTGTCCCGGCGACCTTGCTGTCTTGTCCTGACGCCTTCCCTATCATGGGTGCATGAACTGATGATGGAGGTTTCCCATGCGCAAACCGCGTGATTTTGATTCGGAACTCAAGGCGCTCGCGGACAAGGCGCGGCAACTCAAAGAGCGACGGGTACGCCAGCTTGGCGAACTGGTCGCGGCGACCGGTGCGGATGGGCTTGATGTTGATCTGCTGGCGGGCGCCCTGCTGCATGCCGTCACCACGAAAGACGGGGGTCTGAAGGAGGGCTGGCGCAAGGCGGGCATTGCCTTCTTTCAAGGCAAGCCAGCTCAGCCTCCGGCCGGCACTGAACACCAGCCGCTCGGCACTTTACCACTTGAAGGTGGCAAGGCATCGGCTTGAGGCCAGAAAGGCGCGAACCGACATGCGCGAATGGGCGGTCAAGCGGCGGGAGCGGACCCGGCATCTGATCGAGCTGGGTGGCCTCGTCGTCAAGGCCGGTCTGGTGGAACTGACCGATGACGATCGGGCCACTCTCTATGGCGCATTTCTCACGCTTGCCGAACGGCTGCGCGGTGAGGAAGGCCTTCAGGCGCTGGCACTCTGGCAGCGCAAGGGCAAGCGAGCGTTCGAAGCGGAGGCATCAGAGAGTTCCCCCGGCACGAAGAAAGGGTGACCATGTGGAAGGCTGATGGCGCGGGTTAGTCGTGCATCAGCGGGACAATAGAGGGGGCGCTTTCTGTCATGCCTGCAGCCTGATCGACTAAGCGGCAGCCTCAAGTGCGGCGATCTTTTCCGAGCAGACACTATGCACGACACGGCCCAGCTCCTCGACCTGGGTGCCGAGCCAAGCCAGCTCTTCTTCGCTGATCGTGTAATGTTTGGAGTAGCGGGCCTTCACATAGGCGTCCTTCAACTTCTCGAACATCGCCCGTTCGGCTCGCGTATCGCGCGGCCAGACGTTGAACAGGCGGAAATCGAGGCGTTCGGCCTGGGTGCGCAGGAACCCCAGATTGTGAACGTGAGGGGTGTAGAATGTCGTGACTAGAAGCACAGCATGGTAGAGCCGTTCGACACACTGATGGAGTTCAAACGCCGATTTCTTGAAGCGGCCACGCTCCAAGTTTGAGCGGAAATCGTCGAAAAATTCCCCAGCTGTCGGAAACCACTCGTCAAAATACTCTTGCGCCATAGTCAGCGCTTGCGCTGGCGTTTTTGGCCTCGGCTTGTGCAGTTCGCTTTCGTCGGCTTGATACAGCGCGATCCCCTCACCGGCGACGTCCATGAAGAAATAGCGCCCATGGGCGAGGCCGTCGTTCACCTCCTGCAAGGTGTGGACGATGAAATTCACCGGCGTCTTGAGCGTCTGGGTGATGGCGAGTTCACGCATCAGCCGCTCGTCGGTCTTCTCCCAATATTGAACCCGGTCGGTAAGCTCCTTCTGGTTGACGATGATGAGCAAATCATAGTCGGACTTGTAGCCCTTGGCGGTATGCGGCTCGTCCACCCAGCCGCCGCGCGCATAGCTTCCGTAGAGGATGATCTTGTGGATGCGGCCCGCCTTGCGCTTGCCGGTCGCGAGATTGTTGGCGTCCCCGAATTCCTCGAAGATGATCTGCACTACGCGCTCCAGTTCGCGCTGTTTGGCTGGCGGCAGATGGTCGAGGTCGTTGCGCATTGCACCCCTCCTAACCAAACAGCGCCCGTCCACCAAATGAAGATGAACGGGCACGGCCGGGAGACTATCGCCAAAATGGCGATTCATTGCGGAGACCCGTCAATCTCCCGCACCAGATGCTTAAGCGCGGTGGCGAAATGCCGCTCCACCGCGCCCACATCCTCCCCGATGCGGAAGGCGATCTGCTCATAGCTCAGGCAATCAAGGCTGTGCAGCAGGAAGACGATGCGGGGAATGGCGGGAAGGCCGGCCAGCGCTGCGCGATAGCGCTGGCGCTCTGCGGCATGGGGATCGTGGGTCATGCCTCCGCCTCCCCACGATCTTTCTCTTGGACAAAGGCGAGCAGATAGTCGGCGGCCTTGCTGGCCTGACTGGCGGCACGAAAGATCGCCTTGCTGTCCTCGCGCAGAACGGCCAGCCATGCGCCCAGATAGTCGGCATGGCGCACGGTTGGCACGATCCCCAATTCCGCGCAGAGGAAGGCGCTGGCCAATTCGGCAATCAACTCCTCCCGCGCATAGGCAGGACTGCCAAAGCCGGTATCGGGCAAGCGGTCCAGCCGCGAGCGGTGTCCACTCAAATGCCCTAGCTCATGAAAAACTGTGCGAAACCAGTTTATCGGCTGATGGAAATGTTCGGGCCGGGGCACGCGGATATAGTCATCCTGCGGGGCGTAATAGGCTTCCCCGCCGCCGATGCGAATGTCCGCGCCCGTCGCCTCTATCAGCGCCTGCGCAACGGGCAGGGTCAGCGCCTCATTCCATGTCGTGACAGCAGTCATTGACTGATCGCCCAGCCCCTCGCAGTGGTCGGTGTTGAAGACAGTGAAGCGCTTCAGGAAAGCAATCTGTCGTGGCTCGCCATCCAGGCCGGTCGGGGCGTTGTCGCCCTCCTTGGGCGTGAACCGATCCGCATAGCAGACGGTAGTGCCCCGCTCCCCCTTGCGGACATTGCCGCCCATCGCCTGCGCTTGGGCATAGGTCAGCCAGCGCTGCGACCCATAGCCTTTCCTCGAACAAGCGGCTCCAAAGGATGAGCACATTGATGCCGGAATAGCGCCTGTCGGTGCCGGCATTGCGCGGCAAGCCCAAGGCCGCCCTGCCATCATCCCATGGCCGCACCCATGGCAAGGTGCCTTCCTCGATCTGGGCGATGATCCGATCCGTCACCTCACTATAGAGGGTAGCGCCGGCCCGTCCCTTATCCTGATATCCCATTTCCTTTCTCCTTCCCGCATCGCACCGGCCGCCGGAGGGGCGGGGGTGGGCGGCAGGAGCGGACCGGCAGTCCCACCGATCGAGGCGGGCTGCACCCGCAGGGCCGCAACGTAGTGGAGGAGTTGGGGCAAAGCCCCGACTTGCGGCTCGCCGCGGTGGGACTAGAGGTCAGCGACGCCCACCCCCGCCGCGCCGTCGGCCGATAAGACTCAAACAGACGCCATCGCGCCCCACGCGATGACCGCAGCCAAAAACTTCGCGCTGCCTACCGCAGCGCTCCGCATCCGTTCAGTCAAATATCGGGATCATGGGGGACGTCGGCCATGACGCGCCGATTATGGCGAAACCCACCTCGCACCCAGCGATGAAGCCAGATGTCAAAAACCACCCCCGAAAGGGGTATTGACCGGCACGTTTGAACAAAAGGGAAACCGCATCAATGCTGCTGCGTCACCACTGGAGATACGCGGCCTAAATGCCGACCACCCGTTCCTACAAATTGCGGTCGGCAGAAGACAGCAGAGGTGCTTCGAGAGCTGGCCGATCCGCTATTAGCTCTCCGGCTTGAACATTTGCTCCGAGCCGATACTGTCCCGTTTCGGGGGAGTGAGAGATGGCGCGGAAGGGCGGCGGCAATGCAGGATGCGGGCTGATTGCATTATGTATGGTGATTATCTTCGCCGTGGGAAAGTGCAGCGGCGGGACTGACAGTCACCCGGACGCGGGGCCACCTCTTTCGTTAGTCGGCCCGGACACGTCGGCTGTTGCCACTATCACCATGTATGTCACCACGGCCACCCTCAACTGCCGTGCAGATTCAGAGGCAGGTGCGCCAGTGGTTGAGAAGCTGGTGCGGGGCGACGTAGTGTCCGCTGGCAAGACGAGTGGCGCTTGGGTCAGCCTTGACCGTGTCGGCCAAGATTGTTGGGTCGCCCAGCGCTTTCTGTCCGAAAGCCAGCCGGAACCTGAGCGGGAACCAGCCTCACGGCCAACCCGGCTATACTCGCCCACATCCGACAGCTTGAGCGCGCTGCCTTCCCGGCGGAGCGGTGGCAATCTCAGCCGTAGCTGCGGATCAAAGCGGACATGCGGGCAGATGAACAGCTGCGCCGAGGCATATCACTATCTGAACGATTGCGGCCTGGGACGGCTGGACAGGGACGGCGACGGGATTCCGTGTGAGAGTATATGTTGATTGGTCGACGATACTGATGCCATCAGTTGATGGGAGCGGTCGATATCTGCAGCGGCGCCGTGGATGGGGCCGCGACGACCGAGGATTGAAGTGCCGGCGTTGGCGTGCCGTCGACATAACCAGTAAAGGTGTCACCGGCCTTCAGCCGCGCACTGTCCCCGCCTGTCAGCAGCCCCAGCACGCCAAAGCCCACGATGGCCAGTACGACGCCTGCGCCGTTGCCGTCTCCCCGATCGGCATATTCGCCACGAAGCGGGACCCGACCGGAGGGCAGGTCCAGATAAAGAAGCTTTGCGCCCAACCGCCCGGCCTTGCCTACAGCGCCATTCTTCTCAACGCTTGCTATCTCGCCCCACGCCGTTGCGCCTACTGGCACCATTGGCGCGCCGTTTATGTAGATTGGCTCGTCAACGCGCAGCTTGAATCTGTCGCCCAGACGCGCCGTCCGACTGTTGATTTCCTTGAGGACCATCAGACGCACGGGAGTGCCAACTGCGAGAAGTGGCGTGGTGACGGACGGCGCGGCAGGCGTCGCTGTCGCGACAGCCTGCGGCGTACTGACCGGCGCCAGCTGATCCTGCAAAGCGGCCGCCCCCGGAGTGGAGGCGGCCAGCACTACTGCAAGGGCCAGCATCAATTGCTCGTGGGCGCTGCGGGATCGAGAAATTTGATGGCGACGCCAGTAGCGCTGCTGGACCCCCAACTCAGGGCAGTGACATGCGCGTCGCCATACTGCGCCTTGATCACGGCATCGGCCCCAAGCTTCTCGCCGCGCTCCCACAACTCGCGATAGATTTTCTCCTGGCTGGGCGCCTTGCTGAAGATGGTGGCCTTGCGCACACCTGCCTTCACCTCGCCGATGACCCGATAAGGGCGATCGGTAATGTCGTAGGGAAACACCGGAAGCCCGATTTCCTCGTTGACGACCACATACTGCTTGGCCGCAGGCGCAGCGGCCACGATCTGAGCCGTTGCAACAACAGCCGTCGCGAGTGCGACGGCGACAAACGCCTTAACTTTCATAGCATCCCCCCGAATTGGTTCGGGGAGATTGCAGCGAGCCGGGGCACGCGTCAAGCAGGGTATCTAGACGTATGAAGACCTATGTTCCGCGCGTCCACTGCGCGCCGCCGTCAGCCATCTCGACCACCAGAATGTTAAAAGCCCCAGCCTTCATGCGTTAGCGGCATCACCGCATGACCGGGACTACAGGGTCGGTAAAGAAAACGCATAGAATCCGGCCCGTCAGGGAAATGCCAAGTCGATTTTCTCGACATTAATCATGTCGAAATCGCTTCGCTTTCCAGTAACCCTCACGCGCTTGCCCAATAAATGGCGATATCTGCCGCTGATGTCCAAGCGCCATTCACCCCCATCGTCGACGCGCAGCATGGGGAGCAGGCCATTCGCGAGAAGCACACCGGTCAACTCGTGATGTACGCCTCGCCCCATTGTATGTGCCCTTCACCATTAACCACGATTGCACGAATCTCTCATGCCATAATATACGTGTTTTAGTCAGCTTGAGAGGGGGCAAAGCTGGTGAGGGGTAAGATGATGTCATCCAACACGCTTGTCTTTGGTGTGCTGCGCCTGTGGCTTGCGGTGGATTTCACTTCGGATGAATGATCTGTCCAGCACGCCTGTTGAACGATTGTCGGAGCGACAAAAGCAATGCTTGCGTCTTGTGTACACGCGGCACTCATCCAAAGAAATCGGCCTTCAGTTGGGGCTTTCCTTCGATACCGTCGATCAGCATGTTAAACGAGCGATGCGGATCCTTGGGGTCTCCTCAAGAGGCGAGGCCGCGCGAACCTTGGTCTCGCATGAAGAAGGGCATCCCCAGCTATTGGGTACCCAATCGGAAGCGGTTGCGCTTGAGGCATCGGCGGAAGAACAACCGGACAAGATCGATAACCAGCAAGGGTTTCTTGTCCGGGCCTTCGATCTTCCGCCGATCGGGGGGCCCGATAATGACCTGACGACATCACGGCGAATTTTGGCAATCTCCCGCGTGGGCTTCTTCGCAGCTTTGCTACTGATTGCGACAATCGTGACCGTCCAAGGCATCATCACGCTCCTTAACTGATCAAAATGACCAACCGCAAAGAAGCGCGTTTCGCGCCACGGAGAAGCTATGCCCAAATTCAACCCCGCCGCCGGTCAAGTTGTTGCTGATGAACTCCGCGAGGCGTTCGTCAGCATTGATACCAGCGTTCATGACCGTGCCCGGCTGATGACCACGTTCATCGAGGCAGTGAAAGGCTCGGACCTCCCTCCAGTGCGTTCGCAGCGCGCCCTTCGTTCGCTTGCGGCGAGCCTGAACAAATGCGTTGAGAGCCGGGCCGATATGATCGAAGCCCAGAAGGTGATGATTGCCATCAAAAATGACAGCAATCTGGATGTTTACGATTTCGGTTGCCTGATCGGATCGGCCCAAGCCGAGCCGACTGTCGCACTCGCCCAGAGCGCTTGACGGGGAGCGGCGACAATGATCGAGAGAAGAGATGATCGTTTTGAAGGCCAGCTTTATTTTGCTGATGATCCTCAGCGCGATCTATTCCGTGATGATAGGTGGCAAAACTGCTCGCATCACATGCCTCATGATGATCGTCGCCGCTTTCGTGACGCAGGCCGTCACGCTCAATCACAATGTTCGCTGGCCGCTGTTTGCGGTCGATGTAATTCTGTTGGCGGGATTAATGTTCGTGGCCCTGCGCAGCAATCGCTTCTGGCCCCTCTGGACCACGGGTCTCCAAAGCGCGGGGGTCGCCGCCCACATCGCGGTGTTCCTATCCAGGCATATAGACCAGAACATCTACCACGCAGTTATGGGCATCTGGTCGCTTCCGATTTTTCTGGTGATGCCGATCGGCATTTTTCTCGATCAAAGGGCGGAGCAGCATAATGATGCTGAACGATCGAGGCGATCTCGAAAAAATCGAAGCGATGATCAATGAATTGTCAGCGATACGTCAGAATGTACTGGCGAAAGACCGGTCTACATTGCGAACCTATCATTCGATGTCGGACATTGCCCGGCATTACCTACGTCTTAGGCGTATTCGGGAATCTCAAATGCCTAATATGTTTCAAGATCCAGCTTGGGACATTTTACTAGATCTGTTTGCAGCCGCCATGGAGGGGAAAAGCATTTCGGTATCAAGTGCCTGTATCGCAAGCGCCGCACCGCCGACAACAGCCTTGAGACATATCGAAAAACTCAACCGGGCAGGCTTGCTGTACCGCCATGGTGCACCAGATGATCGCCGCCGCATTTTCGTATCGATTACGACGAGAGGTGAGGAAATGGCTCGGAACTTCCTGAACGGTCTCACGGCAACGACAGAAGCTTTTTCCGGCTGTTCATGATCCGCCGGAACATCTCCGGATCATCGATCATATCTAACCCCATTTGAAGATGGCATGCCGCTTCATAATAATCCAGAATATCGCATATTTCCAATGCTCGCCGAATCAGGACGACGGCCTGATGATGAAAATTATCTTCGGATCGGCCTGCTTGCATCGGCGGCGCTTAATCGCACTTCACTACATCGTCGAATCAAACATGATCCAATTTGGCGATAAATCTATATGGGGGGTTAGTGACTGGGGATTGCGCAATATTGATCGCAGACCGCAACGTCGACGAGTATGCGTGCCGCCGACAACTAAAGCATCTAACTTGAGCTATAGCTTTGATGTGATGGCTCGTTCGACCAAGCCGATCTTAACTGACAATTGCCTTGGATACATCTGCGACGAACTCAAAAGATGAGATGAACGCGATCAACACAACGACGAACCCATTGACAACAGGCTGCAACATATCGAGCATTCAGGCTGCTTCATCGCGCATGGCGGGCGTCCTTATAAGAGGTATGTCCAATGAACGACTCGACCTGATTATCGGCTTTGCCGCCTACAGCAGGCAGACACGACGTTAGACCAACAGAATGTTGGGACCGGGTGAGACAAAAACTTCGCTGATCGCGATCGGCGATAGCCCCCGGTGCCAACGCCTACCGCCTTTCGCTCGTGCACGTCGGCTGCCGTCAGCGCCTCCAACACAGCAGAGCATGACAGCCTCGGCGTGGGACAAACTCTTGTCCAGCGCTGCAAGGCATCGAAGGCTCGTCACCGGGAGGCGCATCACACGCGATTAGAGACAGCCCCCATGACCAATAGTGATCGTATCATTCGCTTGAAAACCGTTCTGGCCCGCACCGGACTTTCCCGCTCAACCGTATATCGCAAGATTGCAGATGGCACTTTTCCTGCTCAGATCAGGATCAGCGTCCATGGCGCCGGCTGGCGAGAATCGTCCATCAATCGATGGATCGCCGATCCGGTGGGCTATCGCGAAGTCCTGTTGGGAGGGCAGCCATGACGCCTGCCCCTCCCCTTCCCGAGCCGATCTGTGTGCGGGTGAACGAAGCCGCTCGCATGATTGGTGTAGGCCGAACCAAGCTCTATGCGATGATCGCTTCAGGTGAAGTGGAAGCGGTGAAACTGGGAAAAGCCACCCGGATCACCACCGCCAGCCTTCACGATCTTGTCAGGCGGCAGCGCGAAGCTTGATCTCCTCAGATGGCGCAGGGCCGGTTTCCTTGTTTTCTTTGACCGGTCCACGGTCGAGAAACTCGGCCCAGCGTGCCATCAGACTGCGTCGCTTCTCAAAGAAGTCGGTGCGCCGATAGGCGGCTTCAACCTTGTTGGGCAGTTTGTGCGCCAAGGCCTTGTCCGCAACTTCCTTCGGAAAGCGGGTTCGCTCCGCTGTCCAATCGGTAAAGGCGGATCGAAAACCATGCACGGTTACCCTCTTGATCCCGTCGTCCCGCAAAAGCTTGGTCATGGTCATATCGCTGATCGGCTTCTCGCCGTCATTGCTGAATACAAGACCAGTATCGCTGCTACGTTCGTCCCAGCGTTTGCGTAGCAGCACAACCGCCGCCGCAGACAAAGGCACGACATGGGTATCGCCCGCCTTCATCCGCTCGCCAGGGATAGTCCAAACCCCTTTGTCCAGATCGAATTCGGTCCAGACGGCGAAACGTGTCTCATTCGATCGCACGGCATTGTAGATGGTGAATCGTAGCGCGTCCCGGCCGGTCGTTCGTGCGGCTGTCGCTAGCCTGCGCATCAGCGTTGGCACATCATCATAGGCCATGGCTTCCAGATGCCCACTTTTCTCCACCTGCCGGGGCAGTCCTTTACGGACCGATCGCAGAGACAATTCATCGGGTATCCAGCCCTTGATATGAGCAAAATCCAGGACCGCGCCGATGCGCTGCAAAATACGGCGAGCCGTATCAGGAATTTCCAGCCAGATGGGTGACAGCACTTCAACCACGATAGGACTCTCCACCTCATTCACAGGCTTTGCACCGATCAATGGAAAAACATGATTTTCCAGGCTGGAAATCCAGCTTGCGTGTCGCTGGTTCTTCCAGCCTTCCTTCATTGCCTCATAGCAATCACGCGCCGCCGTCTCGAAGCTCGGCACCACCTTCCGCGACTTGCGCTTTTCAGCGACAGGATCGAGGCCGAGCCGTACCTGACGGCGCAGTGCCATTGCCGCGTCGCGCGCTTCGGCCAGCGAAACGTCGAAGATTGACCCCAGCCCGTAATCGCGACGCTTGCCGTCTTTCTGCATCCGCAGAACCCAGGATTTCGCGCCGCTCGGCTTGACGACAAGACATAGCCCACGGCCATCAACGTGGCGGCCTGGCTTCGCGTTCTTCACCTTCAATGCCGTAAGAGCCATCGGTTCGATTTCCTCCCTGAAATGATCCCACAATCGATCCCACACTGTGATGGGATTTCAGGCAAATCGGAGCGACCGACCGCGAACACCTTACAAGACAAATTCCTGATTTTACAGGAGAGTTAGAAACGTCGTGAACCTGCCTGAGATTAAAGTTATACGCCCGTAGGGGTCACCAAGACAAATCAAACACTTAGCACCATTTAGTCATTAGAGATTTCAGTATTTCGGTAATGGGTCGGTTCTAAACACGCTGGAACAGTGTGACACATCCACGAACTATTTGAGGTCCGTCGGACTGCCTGAACAACCCACAGCCGATGTGCCAACCTTCTAAGGTCTAGCGGCCAAGTGCCCGTAAAACGCTGCCTTTGCGTCTGTCAGCCGTCCTCAAACTAGGCGATCTGGCCCGACTCGGCAAGTATCACACGCTGGCCTATGTCCTGCACGGTCGGAAGCGGGCGTAGCCGAAGCTGTTCCTGATCGGCTTGCTCTTCCAACGCCCGGTGAGCCTCCTTTAAGGCTGCATGTTGCCTATCCGTAAAGATTGGATCGTGCGGGCTGGGCATCTGAACGATCAATTCATGGTGACGACTGAGAAACGCACCTGCGTCCTTATCTCTATCGACTTTCAAATCCCAAAGCCGACGTTTTATGTGGTCGACCGACTTCGTGATGCTGCCTGGTTGAAGGGCACCAAAATTGGCTACAAGCCGGGACCCGGCGAAATCAATCGTTACTTCATGGCTTCTACGCCGCCGTTGCGCGCCGATTAAATCCTGCCGGAAGAAACCGGAGAATGCGACATCCTGGCGAAGAACATAGTCCATGACCAAGCGTGGCAGCCTATCTACACCATCGCCGCCGACGCCCAGTGTTTCCGCTGTTCCTTCATCTTCGGTATCGCCAGTGATGACGTCATGGCGGTATAGCGACGAGGTGGCCTTCATCCAACTGGTTGCTATCTCCCTGAGGCTTCGTCCCTCAGTATCATGGACAGGTCCAATCTCGACGCCACTGACATGGAGGCCGGTGTCAGAAAAGGCTGCAAATCCTCTCGAAGCGAACTCGTCGTTTAGTTGTTCGAGTGCAACCACGGCAGCGAAGATAGCGGCTTCGGCATTGTCACCGTAGAGGCACCTTAGACGCTCCAGCGCATTCGCCTGTTCGATCACGAACCCCGATTGGTCGGTCACAGCGACGCCGATCACTAGCCGCTCAAACGCTCCCTCAATAGGGCTCAGAAATATCGGCGCCCAATGCGCACGGATGGTGCCCATCAGGGTCGGGAATGCATCAGAGGTTAAAACAATACTGGTCATATGATACTCGGGACGCCGAGAGCTTTGTTTGAATAGTATGCCACATACAAGCACCGATCACGAAGAAACTGCTTGAGCGCTGCAACCTCGTCCGATGGCAAAATCCGGTCGACTAAGCTGGCCTGGACCAAAGCATCTAGGTCGAGCTTCGACGCTACAGCTTCAAGGCCCGCCGCTTCTCCTGCTTTAATCTTCCGATCGTCCATCCCGATCGCAGGCGTCAGCCATGACGACAACCGATGTATGTATTCACCCTCGGGTTTTAAATCGGACGCGGTCCAAGCTGGCCCTGTGAAACCATGCCCATGGTCTATCAACCAGACATCCTTAGGCCCGCCAAAAAGCAGGTTCCCAGCATGCCGGTCAATGTTTGCAATCCACGTGTCGAATCCATAGCACCGTCCGAGCCCGACCCAAGATGAAATCGCCTGCAAAAGGCTTGCCTCAAGAGATGGGTTTTCTCGATACCGGAACACCACACTTGGCGATGTAGATCATGGCTTCGAAGCTCCTGTCTGTTTTGCAAGCACGCATGGCGATTTGTTTGAACTCTTTGAGTTTACAGAAGAAGTTTTCGATGAGGTGGCGCCACTTGTACATTTTGACCTGCCCCCCGGAAGGTCCCTCATTCTGATGTAGAGTCTGCCCACGAGAAGGAGCAGACGCATCAGGAAAAGCCGTTTCACCGAGGCGCAGATTATCGGGATGATCAAGGAGCAGGAGGCTGGGCTGCCGACAGTGGAGGTCTGTCGCAAGCACGGGCTGAGCACGGCGACCTTCTACAAGCTGAAGGCGAAGTACGGCGGCATGGAGGTATCAGACGCCCATCGGTTGCGGCAATTGGAGGACGAGAACGGCAAGCTGAAGCGGCTCTTGGCCGACAGCATGCTGGATAACGCGATCCTGAAGGATCTGCTGGGAAAAGGCTGACGACGCCGAGCCAGCGGCGCGACGTGGCGCTCGGTGTGATGCGGGACTACCAAGTCTCGCAGCGTCGGGCCTGCGTGCTGATTGGCGTCGACCCCAAGACGGTCAGGCGCGAACGCCCGCCGGACCACGGAGCCATCCGCGAAGCCATGCGGGAAATCGCAGGGGAGCGCCGTCGGTTCGGCTATCGCCGGATCGGCGTCATGCTGGAGCGCAAGGGCATGAGCATGAACCACAAGAAGCTCTACCGACTATATCGAGAGGAAGGTTTGTCCGTGCGCCGACGGCGTGGCCGCAAGCGTGCCCGGGGCAGTCGTACTCTAGTGCCCGGGGCACTTCACCCCGGTGACCGCTGGTCGATGGACTTTGTCGCCGATACGTTTGGCGCGTCGCGCAAGTTCAGGATTTTGGCGATCAACGATGATTGCTGCCGGGAGAACCTGTGCTTGGTCGCGGACACCAGCATCTCGGGAGCTCGAGTGGCGCGCGAACTGGATGCTCTGGTTCGCCTACACGGGAAACCGGCTTGCATTGTCAGTGACAACGGCACTGAATTTACGAGCCGGGCGATCCTGCAGTGGGCCAGCAAGAACAAGGTCGAGTGGCATTACATCGACCCCGGAAAACCCCAGCAGAACGGCTTCATCGAAAGCTTCAACGGCTCATTGCGCGATGAGCTGCTCAACGAAGAACTCTTCGACAGCCTGGCTGATGCCCGCCGGAAGCTGAGCATCTGGCGCTACGACTATAACCATGCTTACGCTGGGATGGGCGTGTAATTACAATTTTGTCACGCTTTTTGCCGGTATTTCGGGCAGCGTTATGAACGCCAAAAAGGGCGGTCCTTCACCGGATCGCCCTTTTTGAGTGTTTGTTTTGTGAATGGGTTTTGTGCGTGTGTAACAAAGCGCGAGCTATA
>NZ_FOGE01000013.1 GCF_900111125.1 Sphingobium sp. YR768 | reverse complement strand
CCACGCTCGCTTCGCGGCACTCGCCAAGAAATGGGCGCCGCGCCCGCGGAAACCCAAATAACCCTACGTCAACGCCGCCTTCCGTCGGCGCTTACATATGAGTAGTCGCTGCACCGCTTGCTGAATCCTCGATCTCTTCCGACACCGGCCACCCCGCTCAAAGAGCGGCAATCAACCCGTCGGACCCTTGATGCGCAAGGCGGCCGTCAGACCTCGCTTACGCCTGATCTTAGGTCAGCAGGACATTAGAGAGGCGGAGACGCATCTCAGGCCGACTGGCACGATCCTGCGAGTAACCTTGGCCGAACATTGTCTGCCCACTGTGGTCGAGCGGGTACGGCATCGGGTGTCGGGGTCCAGCTGTGGCCTATGCGGTCTCGAGAATCTGGACCAGGCGATCCTGCCGCTTCCGCCATTGCCGGGAAGAAGTGATGCATATGCGGCGGCCATTTCCGGGCGCTGGTTTCTCTGGCTCAGGCGCAGCCGATCAACGCCGCGACGGGGCAGTTCATGCCGCTGCGTTATGTGATGCACAAGGTGCCATCCGGAGCCGTTCGCGCATAGCCGTCAGAACAGCTTATCCAGCGTAATGGGAAGATCCCGAATACGTTTGCCAGTCGCATTATAGACAGCATTCGCTACCGCTGCCGCTGTTCCTGTAATGCCAATTTCGCCAATGCCATGCGCGCCCATCGGTGTGTGCGGATCGGCAATGTCGGTCCAGATCACGTCGATATCGGGCACATCCAGATGGACAGGGATATGATATTCCGAGAGGCTTGGATTCATGATCCGGCCGTTGCGCTCGTCGAATTGCGTCTCCTCCATCAGCGCCATGCCCAGCCCCATGATGATGCCACCGCGAAACTGGCTGCGTGCCGTCTTGGGATTGAGAATGCGGCCGCAGTCGAACGATCCCAATATACGGCGGACCCGCGTTTCGGCGGTGATTGTGCTGACCGCCACCTCGCAGAAGATCGCGCTGTGCGAATGCATCGACCAGTGCATTATTTCGAGCGGCGGCGAGGCTTCTTCAGACGCGACGATGCTGTCCATCTGCGCTCGGTTCAGGATAGAGGCATAGCTTTCCCGCCGGGTCGGATCGTCCAGCTTTACAAGAGCGCCGTCTTCGCTTCCAACCTCGGCAGGGGACAGCCCGGCGAGCGGCGAGTCATTGCCTGCCATCTTGAGAAGCTGCGCTACGAGCGCGTTGTGGGCGGCGATTACAGCCCCGCCGATCGCAGCCGTCTGCTGCGAGCCGCCGGCCATGATGGCGCCGGGTATGGTCGAATCCCCGTAGCGGACATTGATCTTGTCCATCGAAAGGCCGAGCCGCTCGGCCGCAACAATGGCTGTCGTGGTGGTTGTGCCCATCCCCATTTCATGCGCGGCGATTTCGACGGTCGCGGTGCCGTTATTCGTCAAGGTGATCCGCGCGGCGGCGCCAGGCATCCGGTAATAGGGATAGGTGCCGGTGGCGCAGCCCATGCCGATCAGCCATTCGCCCTCGCGTCGCGTGCCCGGCGTCGTGATGCGCTCTGCCCAGCCGAACCGCTCAGCGCCTTGCCGCCATGCCTCGACAACGTGGCGTGAAGAAAAGGGCAAGCCCGATATGGGGTCTTTTTCCGGTTCATTGCGAATGCGCAGGTCTACCGGGTCCATGCCGATTTCGGCTGCCAGTTCGTCAATCGCGCATTCCAGGGCGAACGTCCCCACCGCCTCGCCTGGCGCGCGCATAAAGGTGTTGGCCACTATGTCCATCTCGACCGTCTCGACGGATAACTTGAAATTGTCCGCGCCATAGCCGACCTTGGTGCCCAAGATGAAAGGCTCCGGCATATTATTGTGCGGGGTCATCGCGGCTATCCCGCTATGGATGATGCTCGTGAAACGCCCGTCGGCCTCCGCACCGATCGCGACGCGCTGCTCGGTCAGGGTCCGTCCGCCAACGACACGGTACACGCCTTCGCGCGAGAGGGCGATGCGCACCGGCCTGCCCGCCAGCTTAGCGGCGGCGGCGCCGATGATCTGATGCACCCAAAGGCCCTTGCTGCCAAAGCCGCCACCGACATAGGGCGAGAGAATATGAACCTGTTCAGGCTTCAGGTCGAACACGCCTGCCATGGTCAGGCTTTGAGCCGTCACCATCTGGGTTGCGTCATGGATCACAAGCGTGTCGCCGTCCCACCAGATCGTCGCGCCATGCAGCTCGATCGGGTTATGGTTGTGCCGCGGCGTGCGGTAGAGGTGGTCGACCTTATAGGGCGCTGCGGATAAGGAAGCTTCCGCGTCGCCGATTTGGGTCAGCAACGGTTCGCCCATGAAAAGGCCCGGCTTCGGTCCGGCATCCTTCGCCGCTTTCAGCGATGTGATGGACGGTTCGATGCTATAGGTCGCGACAACCAGCGACCGTGCATGGTCCGCCTGCTCCTGCGTTTCTGCCAGCACGATGGCGATCGGCTGCCCGTTCCAGTGGATGCGATCATCCTGCATGACGGGCAGGTCGGCCGGTCCCACCGCGGTCGGCGATG
Organism: Sphingobium sp. YR768; assembly: GCF_900111125.1. Taxonomy (GTDB): domain Bacteria; phylum Pseudomonadota; class Alphaproteobacteria; order Sphingomonadales; family Sphingomonadaceae; genus Sphingobium. The sequence goes on along the minus strand of NZ_FOGE01000013.1, from coordinate 140,534 downwards.
AGCCGAACAGGGCCGGCGCATTCATGCGGGGAGCATTTTCATGGGTCATCACTAGGATGACGCCAGGCGCTGCCCGCGCCGCCGCCGTTTCGAGCGTTGCAATCCGGCCACGCGGGACGGTGGCGTGGACGAGGGCGGCATAAGCGATATCGGCCGCATCCACCTCAGCGGAAAAGCGTGCACGTCCCTGGACTTTGAGTGGACCATCAAGGCGCGAAACGGGCGTGCCGATCAGCCCATGCTTCCGGGCTATCAGGGGATCGGGGATGCCGCCGGGAATCCAGCTGTCGGGCGCGAGCGGGACCAGCTTGCTCATCGCTCTCTGCACCAGAGTCTGCGCGGCGGATTTGGCTGAGTCGATAATGCTCATGATGCGCCTCCAACGAGATCCGCCAATGTGGCGATCAGGGTACGCTTCGCGAGTTCGATCTTGAAGCCATTCTGGCTGAGCGACTGTGCGTCCGCGAGCTCTGCCATAGCGGCCGCGCGGAACAGCGGCTCAGTCGCCTCATTGCCCTGCAGCGCGGCCTCCGCCTTGAAAGCGCGCCATGGTTTGTGCGCCACGCCGCCCAAGGCAATCCGCGCATCGCTTATCCTTCCATCCTCGATTTTCAGCGCGGCGGCGACGGATATGAGCGCGAAGGCATAGCTCGATCGATCGCGAACCTTGCGATAGGTCGATCGGCTTGCAAATGCGAGCGGCGGCAAGGCGATGGCGGTGATAAGTTCGCCCTGGTCCAGCGTGGTGTCGATGTCCGGATGATCGCCCGGCAGGCGATGCAGGTCGATTAAGGGCAGGGTCCGCGGGCCGGCTTTCCCTTCCACATGCACCGTCGCATCCAGCGCAGCCAGAGCCACGCACATGTCGGAGGGGTGCGTGGCGACGCAGGCCGGTGATGCGCCAAGGATCGCGTGGTTGCGGTTGAAACCCTCCAAGGCGTCGCATCCCGATGCCGGCCGCCGCTTATTACAGTACGACCCGTCCGTATCGTAGAAATATGCGCATCGCGTGCGTTGCAGGAGATTACCACCGACTGTTGCCATGTTTCGAATCTGCCCAGAGGCACCAGCAAGAATGGCGCGCGCAAGCACGGGGTAGCGGGTTCGCACTGCCTGATGCTCGGCAAGCGCGGTGTTGCGCGCGGCTGCACCGATCAGCAAGCCGCCATCATCGCTCTGGGTGATTGCGCTCGATAGGCCGGTAATGTCTACCAGCTTCTCTGGGCGCGCCACCGTTTCGCGCATGAGGTCGACCAGATTGGTGCCGCCGCCCAGATAGGCGGCCTCATGGCCTGCCCGGTGGCGCAGCGCGTCTGCACTGTCGACGGCTCGCACATAGCTGAACGGGTTCATACCGCTGTCTCCGGGGTTTCGAGCACGTCGCGGATGGCATCGATGATCCCGTTATGAGCCCCGCAACGGCAGAGATTGCCGCTCATGCGCTCCTGCAATTCCTCGCGGGTCAAAGCCACATCTGCGGTGAGGTCCGCGCTGACATGGCTTGGCACGCCGCGCCTGACTTCGGCTGCCATGCCGATGGCCGAGCAGATTTGACCCGGCGTGCAATAGCCGCACTGAAAACCATCATGGACAATGAAGGCCTCCTGCATCGGGTGAAGTCCATTTTCGCTTGCCAGCCCTTCGACCGTGGTGATTTCCCGGCCTTCATATTGCACAGCCAAGGCAAGACAGGACAATATTCGCTCGCCATCAACAAGCACGGTACAAGCCCCACACGCGCCCTGATCACAACCTTTTTTCGTGCCAGGAAGATGCAGCGACTCTCGCAACAGATCCAGCAGCGACACGCGCGGATCATGGGGAATGGGGGCGGGAGAACCGTTGATGATGAGGGGCATCTGTGCTTCCTTCTTCCGGTAACCTTGCACAAACGGTCACTTGGAGCTTTGGTGCCACACTATAGCGAGATCGGATGGACGCACCTGCCTGGGCGGGAATTACTTCAGCCCGCAGCGTGGTCCGACAGGACGCCGCCATTATAGTCTGTCGAGCCTCGCAACGTTCGCTCTGTTCATTTGTTAAGTGAGCGGAGCGAGTGCGAGCCGGGTAAAAGTCCATGCGGGCATCTGCGCCAGGAGAGAGGCCAAAAATCCTGATGCCACCCAATTGCCCGGAGTTCGCCGATGTCCAAAATGACTGTTTCCGACCTTTTCACCCAAACCCTTCATCTGGCTGGCGTGAAGCGGATTTATGGCGTGGTAGGCGATAGCCTTAACGGGATCACCGAGAGCCTGCGGCGTCAGGGCAATATTGACTGGGTCCATGTTCGCAACGAGGAGGCGGGCGCATTTGCTGCTGGTGCTGAAGCCCAGCTTACTGGCGAACTGGCGGTTTGCGCCGGGTCCTGTGGGCCGGGTAACATGCATCTGATCAATGGGCTTTATGATTGCCATCGGACCCGCGTTCCCGTTCTTGCCATTGCCGCCCAGATTCCAAGCGCCGAGATCGGCTCTAATTATTTCCAGGAGACCAAGCCTGAAGCCCTGTTCAAGGATTGCAGCGTATATTGCGAGACGATCTCGGATGCTGACCAGATGCCGCGAACGCTTGAGACAGCGATACGTGCGGCGGTAGGGCATCGAGGCGTTGCGGTCGTATCGATCCCAGGTGACGTTGCGCTACAGGCGGCCAAAGGGCAGATCGCGCGATCTGTCGATGCGCTGCTGCCAGCTAAGTCCACGGTGAGCGCTCATCCTGACCAGCTTGGAAAACTCGCGACCATGCTCAACGAGGCTGGCCGCATCACGATCCTTGCCGGGCGGGGGTGCAGGGATGCTCATACGCAATTGCTGCAGATCGCCGGTGCGCTCCAGGCGCCCATCGTTCATGCGCTGGGCGGAAAGGAGTGGGTCGAATATGCCAATCCCTATGACGTGGGGATGACCGGCTTGATCGGCTTTTCGTCGGGCTACGAGGCGATGATGGCATGCGATCTCCTGCTGATGCTCGGAACAGACTTTCCCTATCGTCAATTTTATCCGAACAAGGCAAAGGTCGTGCAGATCGACGTGCGGCCGGAAAATTTGGGGCGCAGGACGCCGATCGATCTTGGCGTGCTGGGTGATGTCGGCGCGACGATCGAGGCGATACTTCCCTTGGTGCATGGCAACCGCGATAATGGCTTCCTCGCATCGGCCAGAGAGGATTATGCCAAGGCGCGGGACGGGCTGGACGAGCTGGCCAATGGCAAACCGGGTGGTATCCTTCATCCCCAGCATGTCGCCCGGGTGCTGAGCGAACAAGCAAGCGACGATGCAGTCTTTGCCTGCGACGTTGGCACGCCAACGGTCTGGGCGGCGCGCTACCTCAAGATGAATGGCCGTCGCCGGCTCCTTGGATCTTTCAATCATGGCTCGATGGCAAACGCGCTCCCTCAGGCAATCGGCGCGCAGGTCTCTTATCCGGATCGGCAGATTGTCACCTTGTCTGGCGATGGCGGCCTTGCAATGCTGATGGGCGAACTGTTGACCCTGCGGCAGCTCAACCTGCCGGTAAAGATCATCCTTTTCAACAACGGCACCCTGGGTTTTGTCGAAATGGAAATGAAGGCAGCCGGCCTTATCGAGACGGGGGTCGCGCTCGATAATCCGGATTTTGCCGCCATGGCGCGCAGCATTGGCATTCACGGTGTGCGTGTTTCTGATCCAGGGGAACTGGACAGCGCTATGCACGACGTCCTGTCGCACCCCGGACCTGCCTTGTTAGATGCCGTGACGGCACGAACGGAGCTGTCCCTCCCGCCCAAGGTCACGCTTGAGCAGATGAAGGGCTTTACTCTCTATATGGCCAAAGCAATCATGAGCGGGCGTGGTGACGAGATCATCGAGCTTGGCAAGACAAATGCCGGATTGCTGCGAAAGCTGTTCTAAGTTCGCGTGCCCGATTTAATGAATGCCCTGGGCAACTAACAAATCCGGGGCGGGAGGGATGCCTGTCAAGGTTGGTCGCCTGCTATTTTCCATGCAAGCTCGATCCATTCGAATGCGCACGATGAAGCCTGTCACCGCGCATTCACCGTTATAAACGCAGATTAAGAATCCACGAAAAATGCTAGATAGTCGTACTCGAAGGTGACCAAAGCGCATCTCGCACGTTAGGGCGGAACGGGCTGAATGTCTCGGTCCGTGCTTCGAACACCAGCGTTGGATCATCCGATGAGCAGCTAGGCTGGCATCGTGATGGCGGACTAGCGTGGGTGCGATCGGAGGTGCCCGCGTAGAGAGGACAGTCCGGCATGGCCAAGTCACCCAAGTCCAGCAGCAAGCCCACCGGCGGCGAGACCCATCAGAGTGCGGAAGGTCTGGACACGGCGGTCCTCACTACCAACCACGGTGTTCCCGTATCTGACAATCAAAACTCGTTAAAGAGCGGTTCGCGCGGACCCACGCTGCTCGAGGACTTCGTCCTGCGCGAGAAGATTTTCCACTTCGATCACGAGCGCATTCCCGAGCGGATCGTTCATGCCCGCGGCTCGGGTGCGCACGGAGTGTTCGAGGCGACCGATGATATCTCCGACCTGTCGAAGGCCGCGGTGTTCACGAAGGGCGAGAAGACGGAGGTTTTCGTCCGCTTCTCAACGGTCGCAGGCGGTGCCGGCTCAGTCGACACGCCCCGCGACGTGCGGGGCTTCGCGGTCAAGTTCTACACCCGTGAGGGCAACTGGGATCTGGTCGGCAACAACATTCCGGTCTTCTTCATCCAGGACGCGCTGAAGTTTCCCGACCTGGTTCATGCCGTGAAGATGGAGGCCGACCGTGGTTATCCCCAGGCCGGCAGCGCGCACGACACCTTCTGGGACTGGGCGTCGCTGATGCCGGAAACGACCCATATGCTGATTTGGGCGATGTCCGATCGCACCCTACCGCGTTCGTTCCGGACGATGGAAGGGTTTGGGGTGCATACCTTCAAGCTGGTCAACGCGGCGGGCAAAGCGAGTTTCGTCAAATTCCACTGGAAGCCGCGGCTCGGCATCCAGTCTACGATCTGGGACGAGGCGCTCAAGCTTCAGGCCGCCGACAACGACTATCAGCGCCGCGACCTGTTCGAGGCGATTGATACTGGCGATTTTCCGCAGTGGGATCTCGGCATCCAGGTGTTCGACCAGGTTTTCGCCGATGCCCAACCCTACGACGTGCTCGATGCGACCAAGCTCATTCCAGAGGAAGATGTGCCGGTTCGGTTGATCGGGACGCTGACCCTCAATCGCAACGTCGACAATTTCTTCGCCGAGACGGAGCAGGTGGCGTTTCTGCCATCGAACATCCCGCCGGGTATCGATTTTTCGAACGATCCCTTGCTGCAGGGGCGGCTCTTTTCCTATCTCGATACCCAGAACTCGCGCCTGGGCACGACCAACTTTCATCAGATTCCGATTAACGCTCCGCGCTGCCCGTTCGGCAACTTCCAGCGGGACGGCAAGATGCAGACGATGGTGCCCAAGGGGCGCGCCAACTATGAGCCGAACAGCCTCGCCGCACATGGCGTGGAGGGCGGACCGCGTGAGAGCCCTATGGCCGGGTTTGCGACGGTGGACGCCGCGACGGGGCCGGACGAGAGCGGCGAGAAGCTGCGGGTCCGCTCGGAGACCTTCGCCGATCACTACAGCCAGGCTCGGCTGTTCTACCGTTCTCAGACTGAGAGCGAGCAGGCGCATATCGCATCGTCCTTCGTGTTCGAGCTGTCGAAGGTCGGCCTGCTCGACCAAGTGCCGGGCCGCATGGTCGCCAATCTTCGGAACGTCGACGAGGATCTCGCGAAGCGGGTGGCCGCCGGCCTCGGGATCGAGTTGCCGAAGAAGGCTCCGGCCGGAAAGACGCCGATCGACATGAAGCCGTCGGACGCGCTCTCGATTCACAAAAATATGAAGGCGACGCTCGAGGGCCGTGCGGTGGGCATCCTGATCGCAGACGGGACCGACGCTGCCGAATTCTCGACCGTCATGAAGGCGGTGAAGAAGGCCAAGGGCAAGGCGGTGGTGGTTGCTCCCAAGGTCGGTGGCGCGAAGCTCTCCGACGGAACGATGCAGAAGGCCGATGGTCAACTCGCCGGATCGCCCAGCCAGATCTTCGACGCGGTGGCCATCATCCTGTCGGAGGAAGGTTGTGCCGCTCTGGTCAAGGAGGCAGCTGCGGTCGACTTCGTGATGAACGCTTTCGGGCATCTCAAGGCGATCGGCGCGAGCGACGCAGCACAGCCGTTGCTCGACAAGGCGGGGGTAGAGCGCGATGGGGGTGTGACTGGCCTGGAAGGCGCGTTCGTGAAGGCCGCCGCGCAGCGCTTCTACGCACGCGAACCTTCGCTGAGGATGCTGGCATGAGTGCGAGCGGGATGTTCGATCCGTTCAGCGCCTGGTCGCGCATGGTGTCAGCCGGGCTCGACATGCAATCTACCTGGCTGCGCAGTGCGGAGACCATGAGGGCGTCGGGCGACGTCATCACGGCGCGTACGGAGATGATGCGGACGGCGACCGCCGCACCCCTCACTGGCAACTACGTCGAGCTATCGCGGATGGTGCCGGAAAAGGTGGCGGCGTTCAGTCGCAGCGCGGAGGTGATCGCCCGCGACACCATCGCGATGCAAACGGCCTGGGTCGCACAGATGCAGCGGGTGGGAATGATGATGCTTGCCGGGAGAATGCCAAGCGCTGCTGAGGTGACTACGCTTGCCAGCCAGAGCGCCAACTATGCAGTTGGCGTGATGACTGCGGGGGCGAAGATGGGGAAGGGCGCTCTGGGACCGGTCCATCGCACCGCGACCGGCAATGCGCGGCGGTTGAAGGGAGAGCGGGCACGATGAGCCTCTCGATCCATGCCAGTCTCGACTATTGGTTCGAGCAGCCGACCGACGTGCTCCTCCAGATCGAGGCCGCCGCGATTCCCGAACAGGTGATCGACGCTGCGCATATCGACATCACGCCCACCGAGCATTTCGCGCGCGTCGCCTCGCACGACAGGATCGGTGAAAGGATATGGATGCGCGTGCAGGGCCAGTTGCTGGTCGACTATCGCGCCACCGTCCGCATCGAGCGGGTGCTGGACAACTGCCTCAACCTCCCGCTCGTCGCGCCGCATCAGCTGCCTGGTGAGACCGTTCAGTATCTCTGGTCTTCACGCTACTGCCCCTCAGATCAGTTCGAGACCTTCGTTGCAACGGAGTTCGGCGGCGTCGAGGACGGAGCGAAGATCGTCGCGATGCGTGATTGGATCGCTGGTCACCTTGCCTATGTTCCAGGTGTCAGCACGTCCGAGACGACGGCGCTCGACACCTTCGTAAAGCGCCAGGGCATATGCCGGGACTACGCCCATGTCATGATTACCTTCGCCCGTGCCGCCGGCATCCCGGCTCGTATCGCAAGTGTATATGCGCTTGGCGTAGAGCCGCCCGACTTCCATGCGGTCGCCGAGGTCTTTCTGGGCGGGGAATGGCATCTGGTCGATGCGACGGGCATGGCCAAGGAGCGCGACATGGCGAAGATCGGGATCGGTCGCGACGCCGCGGATGTAGCGTTCCTGACGGCCTTCGGGACCGCTGTCATGAACAGCCAGAGCGTCGAGGTTGCCGCCGTATGACGACACCCTTCTCGATCGCGTTTGTCGGCGCCGGCCCGACCACCATTTACACCTTCTGCGCATTCCTGCGGGAGATCAGCGGCACGGCCCAGGTCACGATCTACGAGGAGCAGCCTCGCGCTGGCCTTGGCACGCCCTACCGGCCGGGATGGAACGACCCTGCGATGCTCTCGAACATCGCATCCATCGAGATCCCGCCGATCAGCGAGACATTGATCGACTGGCTAGAGCGGCAGCCTCGCGCGCGGCTGGTGCGGCTTGGGATCGATCCGGATCAGATCGACGACCATGCCTTCTATCCGCGCGTCGCTCTAGGCGAGTATTTCCTCGATCAGTTCAACGGCCTGATCGACGAGGCCCGGAAGCGAGGGATTAGCGTCGAGATTGCCACGAGTTGCAGGGTGACCGACATCCTCGCCGAGGATGACGGCCTGCATCTGTCGGTCGAGCCGCGTCATGGCGAGGCGTGCGAACGAATTTACGACCGCGTCGTGCTCGCGACCGGCCATCAGTGGCCGGAGGAACCCGAGGTGCGGCCCGGCTACTTCCTGAGCCCGTGGCCGGCGACGGCGCTGCAGCGCATCCCGCCGGTATCGATCGGGATCCGTGGAAGCTCGCTAACGGCGATCGACGCTGCGGTGGCGCTAGCCGTCGCGCACGGCACGATGATCGAGACCGAGGGTGAGGCGATCGATTACCGCATCCATCCAGGCGCCGAGAAGCTGTGTATCACCATGATGTCGCGTAAGGGCCTGCTCCCCGAGGCCGATTTCTACTATCCGATCCCGTTCGAGCCGCTGTCCACCTGCACGCCCGAGGCAATCGAACGGCTGATCGCGGAGGACTGCGCCCATCTGCTCGACCGATCCTACGATCTGTTCCGGGCGGAATTGGCCGCCGCCGATCCGGGCTATGCGGATAAGGTCGGGCTCTCCGAGCTATCGCTTGAAGACTTCGCCGACCGCTATTTCGCCGACCGCGTTGCCGCCGATCCATTCGAGTGGGCGGTTGCCAATGTCGCCGAGGCGCGGGAAAACTTCGAGCGGAAATATACCGTGCCCTGGCGCTATGCGATCCTGCGCATGCACGAGGTGCTGGGACTGATCGTGCCCCATCTTGAGGAGGAGGCGCTCAAGCGCTTCAACCGCTATCTGAAGCCCGTGTTCGTCGATGAGTATGCGACCGTTCCGCATCTCTCGATAGAACGGCTGTTGGCGTTGCACCGCGCCGGACATCTCTCGGTCATCGCGCTGGGCGAGGATCACAGGATCTATACAGGTGGGTCGGAGCGGGGCGCAGTCGTCACCGTCGGGGGCGAGCGTCGGCATTTTCCGGCCTTCATCGACGCGACCGGGCAGCGGCCGCTGGAAGCCGAGAAGTTCCCGTTTCCGACATTGCTCGAGCAGGATGTCATCCGTGACGCAGCAGAGGACGATGCGCCGGGCATAAAGGGCATCGTGGTAGACGAGGATTTCCATCCGGTGAGCGATCACCCGGCGCGCGATCGGCTTTTCTGTCTCAGCATCCCGTTCATCCTCGAACGCCATCCCTTCGTTCAGGGCATCACCAGTTCGCATGAGTTGGGTGGGACGGTCGGAGCGGCTCTGGCGCAGGCGGCTGATGCGATGAGAGACCGACAGGGCAAAGCGTTCGGGGATGAGGAGAGGGCCTCGTGAAACTCTGGGCGATCTACATCGGCGGCGAACATCCCTCGGCGAACATCGAGATTCACGACGTTCGGTTCGTGGTCGCGAAGACGATCAAAGCGACCCATGACCAACTCCGGGCCGAGTGGTGGGGCACACCGGGGACGCTTCACGTCGATTGCTACGCCGAGATCAGCCATGCCGATGGCTGGACCGTCGACCTGCGGCCAGAACCGTCAGGTGCTCGCGAGAAGCTGTGGTTCGTTAATCTTGGCGGCTATGATGGCAAGGACTTCGCTGAGCAGCATCGGAATATGTTTGTGGTGGCCACCTCCATGAAGGAGGCGAAGGTTCGCGGGCTCGCGACCATTTCAGACTGGAAGGATGCGCACCGCGACGACATCTACGAAGCCGAGAAGGCGTTCGCGCTCGACGGGCTCATCGGTGACGGGCTGCATATTCATCTGACGCCCCACGCTGCTTTAGGTCAGCCGCCCTTCATCTGCCGTTACATCCCGCTGAAATAGATGTGCGCTAAACGAAAACGCCGCCCGGTGAGGGGCGGCGCTTTGCTTGAGACTGGGCGGGAGGTTACTCCGCGTCGCTTCCGACCGGCGTGGTCTTCGGCGCCTTGCCGTCTTCGACCCGCCCTTCATTCCGCAGATCGCGGCCCTCCTGCGCCTTCTTCTGCGCTTCGGGTGTCTTGCCGTGCTCGTTCAACTCTTCCTTGACGTAGCCGGCGGCTTCCTTGGCCTTTCCTTCGATGCTCATGTCACTCTCCTTGTGCATTTTTGGTCTGTTGAACTAAACTTCTCGCGAATGTTCTCGTTCCACAGCACCGTCTGTTTGCGGTGGGTGGAGGTAGATAGGATGAGCCGTTATTAGCCACTGATGGTGCAGGTCCTGATGGAGGCTGTCGTTCCAAGCCCGACCGGCGAACGACGCATTCCGGTATCGGACTACCAGAACCATGCAATCGGCATGTACATGGGTGGCAATAACGGCTCGGAGAGACGCCTAACATGCGTTTGAAAATCGTCGAAAATTGCCTGGGCCCTCACTGCCCTTTTGAAAACATCTATGTTCCGCTTCGCGAAGCCATTTTCGGAGTGATTGGAAGCAGACGGCTCAGCTTCACTGTGTCTCATCCACAAAGATTGTCAGCGCTTGTACCAATGCCAGGTGCGTCAGACCCTGCGGCATATTGCCAAGATAGCGACCTGAAACAGGATCGGCCATTTCTGGATAAACGCCTAAGCCCAAGTCCAGCGCATCGATGAGGCTGTCGAACATCTGTTCGGCTTTCGCCTTTTCGCCCAGAAGCGCCCAGGCCTCAACCATCCAGAAGGTGCAGGCCAGGAAGCATCCTTCTTCCTGTTCCATCCCGCTGTAGCGATAATGATAGGGACCGCTTCCAAGCTCACGGTCAATTGCCTCCATCGTGCGGCGCAGACGATCCGTCCCGTCGAACCGGAAGCGGACCGCCAACGCGATCGAGGCATCCAACCGATCCGTTCCTGGGTAGAAAGTGTAGGCGCCCAGCGCTTCGGACCAGCAATGTTCAGCGATCCAGCCTTCCACCCGGTCACGTTCGCGTGCCCAACGGTCCCGGCAGGTGGTCGGCAGATGGCCATCGTCGGCTAGTTCAACCGCCCGCGCCAGCGCCTGCCAGCAGCTGATCTTCGACATGGTATAATGTTCTTTGTCCGGCAATTCCCACATGCCACTGTCCTTCTGTCGCCAAAGGTCGGCGCATTCGTCGGCCAGATGGGACAATATCTCGGCGCTGCGGGAATCGAGAATATTGCCGCTTTCAACGAAGCGGGACGCCGTCTCGAATATGTCGCCATAAACGCCGTGCTGGTGCTGAGCTGTTGCGATATTGCCGACGCGTACAGGGGAGGAAGCGCCATAGCCCGGCACGGCGACAGATCGTGCGTCCGGAACCGCGCCGCCCCAGATCGAATAGCAGACACGCGGGCCATGTTCTTCAAGTTGCTTGAGCAGCCAGCTGAGCGCCGCCTTTGCCTCGGCCTGCGCCCCAATGCGCAAGAACGCCTTGATGGTATAGCCTGCATCGCGAACCCAAGCGTAGCGATAGTCGTAATTCTTGTCGCCGCCGATACGTTCAGGCAGCGACGTGGTGGCCGCTGCAGCGATCGCGCCGCTTGGCGAGAAAAGCAGTAGCTTGAGCGCAAGCGCGCTGCGGATAAGAAGCGGGCGACTTGGCTCTTCGTGAACGATCTTGCTCGCCCACACGCGCCATTCCTCATCCGATGTGTCGATCCTTGCGCTGATTTCCGCAATAGTAGGGACCACCAGCGGCTCATCCTCACCCGCCACAATCGCAATGATTTCCTGCTCGCCGGCCGCAATGCTGACCGACGCACATAGCCCTGCGTCTTCTTTCATGGTGATCGTCACACCCTGGCTGCGCAGGCACAATCCAAGCACCCGCCCGACATGGAAGACATCATTACCACCTATTACCTGCATATAGGGTGAGACGGTGTCGGCTCGCCGCCCGAGGCGAAGCTGCATCCTGAAATGCACCCGACCTTCCAGGCCTTCAATGCGGCGCGCCAGTTCGCACCAGGGCAGTCGGCCGGCCGATCCGCTGTTCATCGACTCAACAATCCGCGCCTTGCCGCTGGCTGTTGCGAATGTCGTTTCGAGCACATTGCTTTCCGGCCTGTAGCGCCGTTCGACACGATAGGCCTCGGTTGGTTCGATGCTGAAATACCCGCCATCGGCCGGGTCAAGCAGGCGGTCGAACAAGGGCGGCGAATCCAGATTGGGTACGCACCACCAGTCGATCGAACCGTCGGCGCCGCTTAGCGCAACCGACCGTCCGTCACCCAGCGCGCCATAGTCTTCAAGAGCCAAATAGCCCTCTTCGTTGCGACGTGCCTGGAGACGATCATGAGGTAGCGTGACGATGGCAATATCCTGGGGTTCGACTTGACGGGATGCAGGCACAACTCATGAGACAGGCGCCCGATCCGCCATTTTTCCATGGAGACGATCCCGTCGACAGGCGTTGCGTAGGTTCATCTGTCCATCAGGAGAAAGATATGAGCGTCGCATCCGCCTTCGGTTTCGGATCGGACAAAAAGGTCCGTTACGCCTTTGTCGGGCTGGGCGACATCACGCAGGAGGCGATGTTGCCCGGCGTTCCCCATACCGGCAATTCGACGATCGCGGCCTTTGTTTCCAGCGACCCGGAGAAGCTCCGCGCCTTGTGCGACAAATATGATGTCGATGGCGGTTATAGCTATGATCAATTCGACGCCCTGCTGGCATCGGGCACGATCGACGCTATCTATGTCGCGACGCCTAACTGGCGTCACGCCGAGTTCGTAATCCCTGCGCTGGAAGCGGGCATCCATGTACTGGTAGAAAAGCCGCTCGAAATATCCCTGGAAAAATCACTTGAGATTCTCGCTGCGGAAAAGGCTTCAGCCGCAAAGCTGATGGTTGCGTATCGGCTGCATTTCGAACCGGCGACTCTCGACACAATCGCGCGTATCCAGAAGGGCGAGCTTGGACAGACGATCGCCTTCACCTCCACATTCGCGCAGATGCTCGATCCCAAAAATCATCGTGCCAAGAATGGCGTGCTGGCCGGCCCATTGTTTGACATGGGGCCTTATCCGATCAATGCGGCGCGATATTGCTTTGACAGTGAACCTACCGAAGTCGTTTCCGCTGTCGCCACGCGCCATCCTGAAGCAGGCTTCGGCGATCTGGACGATACCGTCGCTGTCACGCTGCGTTTCCCCGGCGAACGGCTGGCGCAATTCACCGTTTCCTACTTTGCCAACACAATCGACAGCTTTTTCGTCGTGGGCACCAAGGGCAGCATCCAGATGAACCCCGCTTTTATGTTCGGCATGGGTCTGGAGCAGCATGTCGTTATCGGCGATGAGCGTCGGCATGTGCCGCACAAGGCGACGGACCAGTTTGGCGGCGAACTGCGCTATTTCTCCGACTGCATTCTCAACGATCGCGCGCCCGAACCAGACGGCGAAGAAGGCTTTGCCGATGTGCGGGTGATCGCCGGCATTCTCAAAAGCCTGGAAACCGGTCAGCCTCAGAAGCTCGAACCCTTCAGGCGCCATCGTCAGATCGACCCCGATACGCAGAAAGAAACGCTCGGCCTCAAAAAGCCGCCCGAACTGGTCGGTGCCTCCAATCCCGCACGCGGGAAGGAGTGATCGAACGATCGACAGCCCAATCAGGCCTCGTGGCCTACCTATCGCACAATTGAACAAGGAGCCCCCGATGGCCGATCGCCTCACCCTGCAGGACCCCCGCACCCAATATCCCGTGCCGCCCTTCCCCAAGCAGCCACAACCCGTTCCTGGCATTGCCGCACAGATGAATCCCAAGCCCGATCACGGCGAGGAAAGCTATGTCGGATCGGGCAAGCTGACGGGCCGTAAGGCACTTGTGACCGGCGCGGATTCCGGCATCGGTCGCGCGGCCGCCATCGCCTATGCCCGTGAAGGTGCCGATGTCGCCCTGTCTTATCTTCCGGCCGAGGAAGAAGACGCCAAAGCCGTGGTTGCGCTGATCGAAGCGGAAGGGAGAAAGGCAATCGCGCTGCCGGGCGACATCACGGATGAAAATTGGTGCCGCGACCTCGTCGCCCAGACCGTCGAACAACTAGGTGGCCTCGATATTCTGGTTATCAGTGCCGGCCGGCAACAATATCGCGACGCGATCGACGAGGTCAGCTCGGATGATTTCGACCGCACGATGAAGACCAATCTCTACGCCATGCACTGGATTGCGCAGGCAGCGGTGCCGCATTTGCCCGCTGGCGCTTCAGTCATCACCACAGCCTCGGTGCAGGCGTACGAACCTTCCGCCATTCTTCTTGATTACGCTACGACGAAGGCAGGAATTGTTGCTTACACCAAGGCTCTGGCCAAACAGCTGATCGAAAAGGGCATTCGCGCCAATGTCGTTGCGCCTGGTCCGTTCTGGACAGTGTTGCAGTCTAGCGGTGGCCAACCGCAGGAAAAGGTGATGGAGTTCGGCAAGCAGAGCGAGTTTGGACGCCCTGGACAACCGGTGGAGATTGCCCCTGTCTATGTACTGCTGGCGAGCCAGGAGGGCAGCTACATCACCGGCGAAGTTTTTGGTGTGACCGGCGGCGCCGGCATAGCCTGAGCACGCACTTCCTGCGCCTGTCGTCTGGAGACTAGATATATTATGAAAACGGCAATTGTAACGGGCGGGGCGCAGGGCATTGGTAAGGGCATCACCCAGGCTCTGCTGACGCAAGGCTGGCGCGTGGCGGTGCTTGATCGCGACGCCGAGGCGGTTCGTGGCTTGAGCAGCGAACTACCATCGGGAAACCTTATCGTCATTCGTGCCGATGTCGCCAGCGAGCGCGACATCGAAAAGGCGTTCGAGAAGATCATCGAATGGAATAGGGAAGGGGACGCGGCCCACGGCATTGATCTGCTCGTATCCAATGCGGGCCTTGCTGATCCGCTCAACGGCCCGATCGAGCAGCTTGAGCTCAAAAAATGGCAGGCATGGCAGGACAGCCACGTAACGGGCGCCTTTTTGATGGTTCGTGCCGCCGTTCCCCTGCTGCGGCAAAGCAAGGGGTCGATCGTGATCATGGCGTCGACCCGCGCAATCCAATCGGAGCCCGATACAGAAGCCTATGCGGCGGCCAAGGGGGCTTTATGCGCTCTCACCCATGCTCTAGCAATCAGCCTTGGTCCCGACATCCGGGTCAACGCCATCCTGCCTGGCTGGATCGAGACGCGGCCTTGGGCGAAAGCGCAAACGCGTGAAGCCGTAGAGCATCGTGCGATCGATCGGGAGCAGCACCCGGTTGGTCGCGTTGGGGAACCCGCCGACATCGCCGCAACTGTCCTGTTTCTGGCATCCGATGGCGCCGGCTTCATCACCGGTCAGCAAATTGCCGTTGATGGCGGCATGACGCGCAAGATGATCTACGCGCACTGAGGTGGGACTTTGCAACCCTGCCATTGCCAGCAGAGCGCTTGGACATTGGGTTTGAGACCGCCTATGGCCCCTCCATGTTCCCACCCCATCCAACCGATCCCGGCGATGACGAAAGCAAAGAGCCGGATTTCGTGGTCATCGATGTCGAAACGGCATGCGCCCGCGTCAGTAGCATCTGCCAGATCGGTATCGTCGGGTTCCGCAATGGCGCAGTCACCTTTGAGTATGAGTCGCTGGTCGACCCGCGGGATCATTTCAGCAGCTTCAACACGCGCATTCACGGGATTGCCGCCAGGCATGTCGTGGGCCAACCCTGCTTTGCCGATGTCCATGCCGTCGTGCACAGTCATTTGAGTGGTCGCACGACCGTTGCCCATTCCTATTTCGATAAAGGGGCCCTCGCCGCAGCCTGCCTGGTCCATGACCGCGCGATGGTCGAGACGACATGGCTCGATAGTGTGCGCGTTGCCAAGCGCGTATGGCCCGAGCTTCCCAGTCACCGGCTCAACATCGTGGCGAAGCATCTGGGTATCCCGCTCAAACATCATGATGCACTAAGCGATGCCCGCGCGGCAGGGATGATCATCGTAAAGGCGATCGACCATACAGGCTCGCAATTGACCGACTGGCTGGCGCCACCGCCCAGAAAACGTCCGCCGCCTTTGCCAAGGCCAGCGACCGGAGGGATGCTCAAGGGCCAGCGCATTGCCATCCTTGGCGAGCCGCGTGACGGTCCATTGGCGCAGCGCATTGCGGCCAATGGTGGGAAGATCATGGCGTCAGTCGGCGCGACCACGACGATGCTGGTCGTCGCGGCAGATGAGCCGTTCGGCTATGTCCGTTACGATGCGCAGTTCAAAAGGGCTGAGGCATATCGAGCGTCAGGTTCCGATATCCAGATCGTGTCGGCAGCCTCTCTGCTCAAAGCACTGCCCTTGTAAGAGTTTCACCGGTTAGCCCACGCGTCTGCATTGACGCAGACCATTGACCAAGGACGCTCGCATCGGATGCATGGGTGGGATCCTGGCAGAAGAACGGGCCATGTTAAATCGGCCATGCCCGTCACAGACTGACCCAATGCTATGAGTTATTGACCGGGCGCGCAGGCGTTCGCCCGGTCAACGCGGAGATTGCGCGCTAACTGGATTTGGCGTCTTTGCGAGACGGTGTCGACGTGGACATAAGATCGATACCTGCACCAGAAATAGCTTCTGCAAGCGCCTTTCCATCATATGGCTTTGCAAGGAGAGCAACCTTGGGATCGGCGCGATCAAATTCCAGTTGCGTATCACCGGTAGCAAAAATCACGCCTATTTCAGGTAGGAGCGCGCGCGCCTGAGCAGCCAGTTCGGGCCCAGCCATTCCCGGTAGATTGACGTCGGTGATCAGCACGTCGACATGGGTGGTCTGAAGCGCGGAAATCGCGTCTTCGGCACTCATTGCCTCGATCACGGTCAGTCCCAGTTCCTTCACCATTTCCGCCGTGTTCATCAGGATGAGTGCGTCATCCTCAACAATCAAAACAAGGGCCTTCCGACGCGAGGATGGCTCGGTCGGCGTTGCTCGCTGAGGCATTAATCGGGCGAGGTTGCGTTGCCGCTGATTTGCCAGAACGTGCCGGAATTTGCGCGCGAGGGCATCACGGGAATAGGGCTTGGAAAGAAGTTCGACGCCGGCATCCAGGCGACCGCCATGGACGATCGAATTCTCTGTATAGCCTGAGGTGAACAGCACGGCGATGTCTGGTTGGCGCTCGCGCGCCATGCGCGCCAGTTCCGCGCTCTTGAGGCGCCCGGGCATGACGACATCGGTGAACAGCATGTCGATCTGGATGCCGCTTTCGATGACGCTCAGAGCGCTGCTGGCATCAACAGCCTTGAGGACCCCATAGCCCAAGTCGCTCAACATCTCGACGACCGTCGCGCGAACCGCATCGTCATCTTCGACGACCAGTACGGTTTCACTGCCACCGCGGATCGGCCCGCTGTCAAGTTCGACCTCCACATCCTCATTTTCCACCGAGCGGGGGAAGTAAAGTTTGATGGTCGTGCCTTCGCCAACCTCGGAGTAGATTTTGATGTGTCCGCCAGACTGTTTGACGAAACCATAGACCATCGAAAGCCCAAGACCCGATCCCTTGCCCTCGCTCTTGGTCGAAAAGAACGGGTCAAAAACCTTGTCGATAATATCGGCCGGAATGCCCGTGCCGGTGTCGGTAACAGCCAGCATCACATATTGACCGGCCACGACTTCGCTATGGGTACGCGCATAATCATCGTCGAGGCTGGCATTGCCGAGCTCGATCGTGAGCCTGC
The DNA here is from genome assembly GCF_900111125.1 of Sphingobium sp. YR768. Taxonomy (GTDB): domain Bacteria; phylum Pseudomonadota; class Alphaproteobacteria; order Sphingomonadales; family Sphingomonadaceae; genus Sphingobium. The sequence goes on along the minus strand of NZ_FOGE01000013.1, from coordinate 122,993 downwards.
CCTGTCCATCCATCGCGTCCCGGGCGTTGATCGCGAGATTGAGCAGTGCGTTCTCGACCTGTGCCGGATCGACAAATGTGTTCCAGAGCCCACCAGCAACGATGGTCTCTATCTCGATGCCCTCACCGATAGCGCGGCGGAGCATATCGTCCATATCGCGTACGAAGCGTGTAACATTCACCACCTTGGGCTCAAGCGCCTGCCGCCTGCCAAAGGCCAGAAGCTGGGCGGCGAGCTTGGCGCCCCGGGTAACGCCGGCCATTGCGTTGGCGACACGCGTCTGCGCCTTCTCATTGTCGGCGATGTCGCGGGCCAGCAGCTGGAGATTGCCCGATACGACCTGCAAGAGATTGTTGAAATCATGGGCAACGCCGCCGGTCAGCTGGCCGATCGTTTCCATCTTCTGCGATTGGGCCAGGATCGCTTCAGCCTGGCGGCGCTCTGCGATTTCCTCGATGACGCGTGTTTCCAGCGTCTCGTTGAGCTGGCGCAGTTGTTCCTCTGCGCGCTCGCGGTGCTGGATCAGGCGCTCTAACGCAGCCTCGCGCTGAACGCGATCCTCAATGTCGAATACCAGCACATGGAAGCCGGAAACCGAGCCGTTCGCTTCAACCCGAGGGATGTAGCGAACCTCGGCCGCGCGATCCTGGCCGGAATGGTGGGGCATCGTGGTATCGGCGACCACCCACTCGCCTGCCATCGCCCGCTCGATCAGCGGCAGGCGGTCGGCATAGGTCTTCTCGCCGACGACATCGCGAATATGCCGACCGATGACCTGGGATGGCGGTGTACCCAGCCAGTCCTCGTAGAAACTGTTGGCAAAGCGGTAGACATGTTCTGTATCGACATAAGAGATCAGGACCGGCAGCGAGTCCGTGATGATCCGCAGCTCATGTTCGCTTTTGGCCAAAGCGCGCTGCGCTTCTACCTTTTCGGTATTCTCGATAACGGTGCACATGACACCGCCGACCTTGCCATCCTCATCATATATAGGCGTATAGAAGAGGTCGAAAATGACCTCCTCCGGCGTCCCATAGCGGTTGAGTATCATGGGCTGATCGCGGTGCGAGACCACCTCGCCACGGAACCCTGAAGCCAGGATCTCGTGGTTGAAATCCCAGATTTCGGGCCAGATGCCCGGCACGGTGCCACCCATGGCCCTGGGGTGATAATCCCCGGCTATGGCGACATAGCCGTCATTATAGATCATGACGTGATCTGGCCCCCACATCAGTACCTTGGGGACAGGCGAATTGAGGACATTGTTTACTGTGGCCCGCAGTTGCGCTGACCATCGAGCCGGGCTGCCAAGCTGAGTGGCCGTCCAATCCTGCTGGCGCATCAGGTCAACGCAGGTGCCACGCCCCCGCAGCCATCCAAATGGATCGCCCGAACCGACCCCCTCCCGCTCACGCAGCAGTTTGAGCGCGGTGCGTACCACCTCACTGGCATTACCATAATCGCCAATCTCGAGACGGGTCTCGATAAAGCGATCAAGCTCTGGCGTGAGGGAGACGTTTCTGGAAAGGCGATTGGGCATAGGCGGTGGATTACCGCCTTGCCGTGCTGTGTCAATAACTGGCACATCAATCGGAATCAGAACGTCGAACGCAAATTTGGATGTGCTGGATCAGGCAATCATCAGTCGAAGGGTCAGAGCGCGAAGGTCAGCGTGACGTCCAAACCATCATCGCGCCATGCCGTGTCGATGGTGCCGCTGCGCGCGCGCATGATCCGCCCGATGAGGGCAAGGCCCTGGCCGCCATCGCGTACATGCTCGACGACCGGCGCGAAACTATGCTCCGCCCAGAAGATGGACAATGACCGATCATCTGCTTCCCCGCAGATTTTGACTGAACCACCATATTTAATCGCGCCATGTTTGGACGAGTTGACGGTCAGCTCCCCGATGACCAGGGCGATCGCATCGGCTCTCCCCTTGTCGATCGTACATGCTGGCAGACGTTCGATTTCAACGCCGTAATGCTCATTGCTGAACGGTTCGACGAGGGCCGAAACAAGGTCGTTAAGATCGCAAGGGGTGTCGGTTTCGGCAAAGAGAACTTGGGCGCGGCTGAGGCCGACAAGTCTCTCGGTCATCTGCTCTGCAAATTCGGAATGATGTGGATTTCTTTGCAGATCCCATCAACAGGCTGGCAATCAGGCCGTTTGGAACCGTTGCCGTCCGAACCTGCGCGCCCGATATTATCCGGGAAGGCTGGCGTCGAAAAAATCATCCACGATGCTCTGCGCGTCGCCGGTCTTATGCGGTGAAGGCAGTTCAGTCCTCGCGGTGCGCTCGACCGATCCGGTCGAGGCCGCTGCGTGATGGCATGCTTTTTCCCTTCCAATTCAGTTCGATCAGCCCATCGTCCACCATCTGATCGATCGCGGCGCGAACGACCGGCATTACCGCACGCCAGTCCTGTTCCGTCGGGTCGGCGCCGGCTTTGCTGGCGATTGCTCTTGCCACTTCGCTTGGACAGATTGTCACCCGGTCCGAGCGGCGGTCGAGCAGTTCCAACACAGCGGTACGCGCATCGTCTGACGGGGCAGGCATGTTGTCGTGGGTCATGACAGAATTATAGCCCGATTTCCTCGAGGGCCGAGGCGACCTCGGGATCGATGGCGTGATCGGATTTGGGCGTGAGGCGGTTTAGCGCCGTACGCAGACGCTGTTGCGCGACTTTCAACGTCTTGTACCGCACCTCACGCGTGGCATTGGTGCGCCACGATGGGCTTTCTCCCAACAATGTTGCCCATTTTGCTTCTTCTGCCGTCAGGATCGACAGCGCCAGCCGCAGACCATCCCGCCGGCCATGCGCGTAATTTTGTTCCATGGTCATCCCTCAGCAATTTGCCTATCGTGTATAGGTAAAGTGCATCTCGTATCTTTGGTCAACGCAGCTCATGGGGCCTTCGGTCCGGCCAACTATCGCACTGACGCAAGTTAATTTCCGATTCTAGAAAGAGTCTTTCCCGACCATTGGTCGTTCAGATCCCGAGACAGCCGCGTCTGGCGGCGGGTCCATAGTGAGGATGTCCCATGACCGAACTCAGCCATGACATTTCAACGCTCAACAGCCTGATCGCTACCACGCTCGATAGCGTCGAAGGCTATACGGAAGCTGCAAAAAATACGGAAAATTCTGGCTTTGTGACACTGTTCAACGGCCTTGCCGGTGAACGCCGCCCGCTGGTTTCACAGCTCCAGCAGCACGTTTCCTCTCTGGGCGGTGAACCCGAGGATGACGGCACCATCCTGGCAGGCGCGCATCGCGTTTTCCTCAATCTCAAATCCGTCGTTACCGGCCATGATGACAAGGCGATCATCAACGAGGTCGAGGCCGGCGAAGATCATATCAAGGCCAAATATGAAGATGCGCTCGAAGATCGGGAGCTCTCGTCCGCTGTGCAGACGCTCGTCGCTTCAGCCTACACGTCGGTCAAGGCGGGCCATGACGAAATTCGCGACATCAAGCATTCGATGGAACGTTGAATGCGTGGCGGCGGGGCAACCCGCCGCCTTCGATGCCTAGAATGCCGATGACCGCCGGGCGCCTGAAAGTTCAGCGGCATTAGCTGTCCGGCGCAGGATGATGCGATTGTCCGTCATGGCGATGAGGCCCATTTTCGCAAAGGCATCGAGCCACCCTGTCATAGGCCAGAATTGCCAGCGATCGCGAAAAAGCTGCGCGTTACGCACGATGTCCTCCAGATGCTGGAGTGGAGGGTCAAATACCTCATGATGCTGGTGAAAAGCGCCAGCGCCGCCTTTGAACAGGAGCGGAATGCCTGCATCCCGCGCCCGGAAGCCAAAGTCCGTATCCTCCGCGCCATAGCCATCAAAGGCTTCATCAAAACCTTGCAGGTCAGTGAACCGATTCCGACGGATGCCGAAAACCAATGACCAGAAGAGCCCGACATTGGCCTCCTCTCGAATGCCTTTCGCCGGGAATGCGCGGATGGGATGGGATTTGGCTGATAGCTTGAGATGATCTTCTTCCCACCCATCACGAACGTCTGTTGGACCCAGATATAAGGCTTCCGCACAGATTAGTGCGTCGGCGCGTTCAAGCTCATCGTCCATTTCCCCTAAAAGGTGGCGCATGGGTATGCAGTCCACATCCAGAAAGAGAAGATGCTCGCCCATTGCTGTGTGCGCCGCAGCGTTGCGAGCGGCGGCGAGCGGCAGGCCGGTCCGCTCCAGCGTAACCAGGCGAATCGGGAATGGGGCTTTAGGTGCGATCAGGGCAGGCGTGCTGCCCATATCGACAATGACAAGTTCATCAGGAAGAACAACGCTGCGCCTTAACCCTTCCACCAGTTCGGCAAGATGGCCCTCCCGGTTCTTGACGATGGTCAGAACGCTGATGCTCACAGGGCACGCCGCCACAGATCGAGACGATAGCGTGGCCGTCGGTAAGCGGTGACCACCGTCATCGCGTTGGTCAGTGATCCAGACAGCTTGGCGACCGCGTCGTCACCGCTTTGTGGATAGTCGGTGTCTTCGGTAAAATGCACGAGCAGGAGGTCACCGCCAACAAGGAGATGCGCTTCCAGCCACTCGGCCGCACGACCAATGTCCATATCGTCCCAATAATATGCGACCTCGGACAGGACTATCAATTCGAACTGCCCGGAGGGTGCCGTTCGAGGAAAAGCCATTTGCTCGAATGTGACGTGATCGAGATGGGCCGTGCGCTGTTTAGCGGCTGCCAGCGCGGTTTCGCTCACGTCGATGGACAGCAGCGCTTTGCATAAGGCGCTGAGTTTCAAGGTCAGCATTCCTTTGGCGCAACCCACTTCAAAACCGCTGGCGTAGTTCCGGTCGCCAAGTGCCGCTATGCTGTCCTCGAACTTCGCCTGCTCGTAAGAGCTGGTTTCCAGATCCCACGGGTCACTCGTCCCGCTAAACATGCGCTCGAAATAATCCGCGTCCAGGGTCGTTCGATGTCGGTTCATGGGCGCTTCCTGACGTAAAGAAGGTCGTGCGGCGCCATCGATCGCTTGTTTTTAGGCAGACGAAAACCAGGGCCATGCGAGGCGGTAAGCTGGCTTCGATGGGCTGCAAGGGCGTAGCGCCTGACGCCCGGCGACATGGACGGCGTGATAAGCGTCTTGTGGGTTAGGCTACTAGGTGCCTCACCCCAGACGCAATATTCAGCGACGGTAATCCGGCCCCGCGACCTGATCCTGACGGCATGTGCCAGGCCAGCTGCCGCAATATGGTCGCAATGCGGCTCGTGAGGGGCAGTCGTCGCCAGGACATCTACGCGTAGTCGTCCGCACAACGCAGCAAGTTTGCGGTAACTTCTGCCGAAAAGCACCGAACCTGGGACTTCAGGCGTTGCGTCTTTCCATCCAAGGCATAAGGGCGCTTTGACTTGTAAGCCTGCAAGGCGCCGCAACGCCCGCCGGCCCTCGCGCTGACGGGCAGCGACGATCGAGCCTGCTTTCCCATCTTTAAGCGGATGCGACCCCGACCCATCGGTCAGATAGACAAGACCAGCGAATTTTCCTGCTTTGGCCATATGGGCGATGAGTGCGCCCGTACCCAGCGTTTCATCGTCAGGGTGCGGGGCAATGACGAGCCAGCGAAGGGCACGCCATGGCCTTGCTGTCAGGGAATGTGCGCCGATGCGCCCCATCACCATAGGACATCTCCGCTGCCCCAGGCATCATGATCGAGCCATGCGATCGCTGCCTGATCCTTTGCATAATCGGGTCCGGCCTGTCTCAAATAGACGCTTAGATCCCGGATGATCTTGTCGATACGTTGCCCATCGATGGCGCTGCGCGTGCCGATGATCCGGCTTGCCAATTCCATAACATCAAGCGCTGCCCGTTCGACGACGCCACGGGTCATGCGGGCGAACGCCGGACCATCTTCGTCACCCGCCGCTGCGCGGGTGGCGCATTCGCGAACCCACAGATAAGCAGATCGTGCCGCAACGACCGCATCGGCAAATTTGACACGCTGCAACGGATCTTCGCGGGCTGCTGTCGTCATGGCGGCGCGTGTCTCGGTTAACAGCGCCTCGACACCGCCGAGCTGGACAGCGGTAAAACGCCACGCACCAGTCGTGAAGTCTGGCTCCAGATCATAGTCGCCGCCGTTTCCCAGAAGAGCGTCAGGTCCAACGGACAGGCCACTCAAATCGTACATCCCGCTTCCTGTCGCGCGCATGCCGCGCATGCGCCATTGCGACAGGTCCGTTCGCGCGGCTTCATCCGCCGGAACGATGACAAGCTGCCTTGGACCACCCGATGGTTGCGCCGTGATGATCGCATGGGTCAGCCCGCCCGCGCCGGTCGCAAAGGATTTGGCACCGTCCAGTGTCCAGTTGTTGTTTGCGCCGCTGAGGCGCACTCCGGGCGGTGGTTCGGTCGCCCAGACGCCGAACAGCGCACCATCGTGCAATTGCTGGTGCAGGACCGCGCATTGAACAGCCGTGCCAAACCAGTCGAACAGCAAAAGCGCGTTGAGATGCCCTTCATACAGCCGCCCGACGCTAAGGTCGGCACGTCCGATGATGCGCAGGACAGACATCATGGTCATATATTGAGACTGACGGTCGGGAAAGATGTCGCCGCCGGCACTGATCGGCGCGAATGGGTGAAGCAATCCGGCTCCCCGCAGCAGCTTCACGCTCTCGATTGGAAATACAGGAGCGGCATCATAGCGTGTACCAAGGTTACCGAGATGCTCTGCGATGGCTTGCGCCCGCTGCGCCGGCATGTTGCTCTCTATCGGCTTTACATCAGCGATGCTCATGCGGCCTCCTCCTGTCCAGGGCAGGGCGCGCCCGCTACCACGTCGAGCCATTCGGCAGCCCTGCGCGCGCCATTGGGATCGTGCAACTTTTGTCGGGCCGCTGGCGACAATGCCAGCGTATCGCGTATCAGCTGTTGCCACCGCTCAGGCTGGGGCCAACTGTCAGCAATCAGGGCCGCGCCGACTTCCCCCAGCCGTTGTGCCATCGCGCGTTGCTCATCATAAGGCCTGTCCTGGGCTATGCAGACGAAGGGACGATCGGCGGCAAGCACGCTGCCCACCAATCCATCGCCGGCTGCCCCAACCACCAAGGTCGCACGGGCAATCTCACGATCGGAATTCTGCACCCAGCCAAGGATGGCTAGGTTCGAGGGAGGATCGTGCGGTATCGAGCATGGTCCGATCACCCGCCAATGCCATTGCGGACAGCATCGGGCGGCTTGTGCGAAGGCTTCGCCATCGCCGGACTGACCTCCGCGACCCACAACGATCAGGATCGTGGGATCGGCATTTCTCGTAGGGGTTGGACGGCCTGTTGTGATGCCGGGAAGATAGCGCGTCTTTTTTCGCACCCATGTCGGGATGGAGGCCGCGTCCAGATCCTGATGAAAGGGTGCCATCAACGCCGTAGCACCCTGGAATGCATCCAGATGGGGCCGGTCGGTCCTATCGCCGTTCAACCGGACATAGACAATCGGGACAGACGCCAGACGCGCCATCATGGCGATTTCAACAGACACATCGACGACCATGAGGGCGGGCCTATGAATGTCGATCCACCGTGCGATCGTCGCGATCCGCGAACGGATGCCTTCATGATCCAGCGGAGCATAGCGCAGGCTGTCGGGCCGGCAATAAGATCCATCTGCGCCATTGAACGCACCGGTGTCGAGGCGATCATCGGCAAGGTCTATACCCAGTGAACCAATCCCTGTCCCAATAAGGACGATACGGCCAGCTGACGCATTGGCGATGGCGCGCGCGCGGGCCAAATGCCCGGCACCATGATGATGGACATAATAGCCGATCGGCCGGAGGCTCATCGTCCTGCCTCCAGTTGCATATCGTGTGGCATGGGCGGAAGGCACGCCTCATGGTGCGCGATGTTCGCACCGCCATCGGCACGCTGGCGCATGGATTTGCGCCATGTCGCACGCTCGATCCAATGGTCGAAGGCTGGCGCCATGGGTGGGTTTTTCGATTCTGCTGCCTTGAACAGGGCACGCATTCCCGCTGCCATGCCACCTTCGGCGCGCCCATCGGTTCTGGGTGAGACACGGACATAGACATCGGCAGGATGCGCCAACCTGCCCCCCATGGCGACGGCCGCCTGGACCAGCGCGCGATCTTCCCCAGTCGCAAGGAGTGGAACGCCGCCACAAGCGAGATATAAGGCTGCTCGAATGGCGAGGGATGCGCCTGTATGATCGCCGTGTCGCGGCGCCGGGTCCCATATAACAGGATCGATACGATCCTCGATCTCGCGCACCTTCGACCAATACTCATCCCATGCCCGCTGCAACTGCGTCACGGATGGCGGCAAAGGCTCATTTTCTTCGTCGATGACGATCCTTCCACCAACAAGATCAGCGCCTCGCCCGAAAGCCGTCGCAATGTTGCTCAGCCAATCGACAGGTGGGCGTACATCCGCATCCGTGCTGACAAGAATTCCTGCCTCAAGGCTGGAAAGGGACCGAAGCCCTTCTGTCATAGCTAATCGCCGCGCAGATCCTGCATGCGCCAAAGCCGCCGGGAATTCGGCCACTACGGCCCGGATATCTAGTCGGCCGGCATGACGCGTTCGTGCTTCGCCAATCCTCTCCAGGCTGTCGTCCGTCGTATTGTTTACGGCAATCGAGACGCAGATAATGCCGGGCCACGACTGCACGGCGATGGCGTCCAACAATGTAGCAATCCGCTCACCTTCATTGCGCGCCGGGACACACACGCACAGAGAAACCGGCGACGTGCCGCAATCCAGTGAGGCAAGGCGGTGTGCCGGTTCAGCCATGTAACGGGGCTTCCATCACAGTCTTGGATTGTTGAGTGAGCGCAGGCGGCAGCAAATCTTCGCGCGTCTTGCCCACCAGTCGCAACCGAGCGTCACCGCCCACGACAAGCCTGCGATAGAGCGCTTCATAGGCATCGATCATACGGCCAGCGTCGCAGACCTGCTCGGCGCGACGGCGGCATGCGCGGCGATCAAGCGACAGCGCCGCCAAGGTCGACCGCGCCAGCGAGTCGACGTCATCTGGAACAGCCAACACGCCGCACGAATCATCCAGAATATCGGGTATCGCACCGCGGGCAAAAGCGGCTACCGGCACGCCGCAGGCAAGCGCCTCGGCCACGACTAGTCCGTACGGCTCCTCCCAGAGAGGCGTACACATGAAAGCGCGTGCGCCGGCGACCAGTTTTGCAAGCTCTCCATGTGCAAGGTGGCCGACATGGATGGCGTCGACACCCAGATGCGGGGCAATCTGCACTCGAAAATAAACTTCGTCGAGGATCGGTCCGGCAATCCTGAGTGGCAATCCGACTTGTTTTGCGGCCGCGATCGCGAGGTGCAGCCCCTTTTCCGGGACTATCCGCCCATACCAGACCAGATAGGCCTCCGCGTCAGGCACAGGGTGAAAAGAGAAGCGATCAAGGTCGATGCCGTTCATGATGACCGAGTCGGCCGGCAGAACATGGTTCCATAATGTGCCAACGGCATTGGAAACAGCGACGAATGCGCTGTTGCGCGCCCGGCACAGGCGAATGCCGCTCTCGAGCCAGCAAAAAGGCGGTGTGTGCAGCGTGGTCACCATCGGCATCGGCAGACTGTCGGCCATCGTTACCGGGATATAATGCAGGCTATTATTGTGGATGACGTCGAAACGCCGATGGCGAAGCTCACTCATGAGACTGAGATAGGCATGATGCTCCTTGAAGAAGGCCACGTCCGGCGCCTCTGCCGTGCCCACCGTGCTGATTGCCGTCTCCGAACAGATCGCTTCCAGGCCCAGACCAGGCTCCGATCGCGAAGAGGCGAATATGGTTACGGCATGTCCCCGATCCCGTAGCGACCGGGCGAGGAGATGCGTGTGCATTTCTAATCCACCCGCAAATGGCTCGGCAATCGGATATTTGAGGTGTGCGATAATGCCGATCCGCATCTGGCGTCGTCCTTACAGGTTGGCAAGGAGGGCCGGCATGTAGCCGGCCTTCGATAGAAATGGACGAAAAGCTCAGCTTTCCGGCTGAGCATCCAGATCGACGGCGGCTTCGCGGGGCCAGTGACGCAGGGCCCTGCAAGCCTGGATGAACGCCTTGGCGTCGGATGGTTTCGCGATCGGAAGGCAGGCCTCGTCCAGATCTTCCGCTATGCCGGCCTTGACGAATATGGCCTCGGCGTCCTTGCCGATGCCGATATATTTGCAGTGGGCAAAGGCGTCGGTCACAAAATCCCTGGCAGCTGCGTCAAGAGCCAGAGAAGCAGCGCCTTTCGGAGACACCAGAATAGCGACCGCGTCGAACAGGACGGAAGGTCCGCCATCGATCTTATGTTTGGCCGCTACTATAGTGCCGTCGGACAAGGTCACGCCTGCGATCTTTGGCGCAATCACTTCATATACCGCGCCTTCATCATCGATAGCCTTGAGCAGCGCTTTGAAGATGGCTGCATCGCTGCCATCGCTCAGCAATATACCAAGCTTGCGACCCTTGAAGCTGTCGGGTCCATTTTTGACGATGCTCAGCGAGTTGGAGGGTGGCAGATCATTGATAGGGGCGCGTGCGGCGACCGCGGCTTCAGGCAGACCGATACCAAGCCCATCGGCGACCGTCTCAGCTAGCGCCGCATCGACATGGATGAGATGAGACACGGTGCGCGAGCGTATGTCGGGCCGCTCGACCTTCGATAGTTCGAACACCAGGGCATCGCCGATATGCTTCTGTTCGCTCGGAGCCTGGCTGATGAAGAATTGCCGAGCCTGGCTATAATGATCAGCAAAACTCTCCGACCGCACACGCTGTTTCGGCCCATCGGCCGTTTCGGCAAAGCTGGTGAAGCCGCGCGTCGGGTCTTCGCGGGGGCCACCTTGGGTAGCCCCCCAGCTATTGGGCTCATAGTTCACGCGGCCCTTGGGGTTGTGCATGGCCATATGACCGTCCTGCTGGAAATGGGCCATCGGACATTTGGGGGCATTGATGGGCAGGTGGGTGAAGTTGGTGCTGCCCAGGCGTTTGATCTGCGTATCGAGATAGGAGAAGTTGCGTCCCTGCAGGAGCGGATCGTTCGAGAAATCGATGCCCGGCGGAACATTCTGCGTCATGAATGCAACCTGCTCTGTCTCGGCGAAGAAATTGTCGACGACACGATCGAGCACCAGCCGTCCGACGATACGAACCGGCACCAGTTCCTCCGGAATGAGCTTGGTCGCATCGAGAATGTCGAAGTCGAAACTATCCGCAAAAGCGTCATCGAAAAGCTGGACACCCAATTCCCATTCAGGAAAATCGCCAGCATTGATCGCATCCCAAAGGTCGCGACGATGAAAATCGGGGTCGGCGCCGTTGATCTTCACCGCCTCGTTCCAGACTACAGATTGCAGCCCCTGTTTGGGCTTCCAATGGAACTTGACGAAGGTGGACTTGCCTTCACTGTCCACGAACCGGAAGGTATGGACGCCAAAGCCTTCGATCGTCCGAAGCGAGCGCGGAATGGTCCGATCGGACATGATCCACATGATCATGTGCATGCTCTCGGGGGTCAGGCTGATGAAATCCCAGAAATTGTCATGGGCGGTCTGCGCCTGGGGGAAGTCCCGGTCCGGTTCGGGCTTGGCGGCATGGATGAGGTCAGGGAATTTGATGGCATCCTGAATGAAGAAGACAGGGATATTATTGCCGACCAGATCCCAATTGCCCTCCTGAGTGTAGAGCTTGACTGCAAAGCCGCGAACATCGCGGGCAAGGTCGGGCGATCCCTTTGAACCTGCAACCGTTGAGAAGCGGACGAACGCGGGGGTACGCTCTCCGACCCGTTGAAACACATCGGCGCGCGTGACGTCAGCCAGGCTCTCAGTCAGTTCGAAATAACCGTGCGCGCCATATCCGCGCGCGTGGACGACGCGCTCGGGAATGCGTTCATGATCGAAATGGAACATCTTTTCGCGGAAATGCGCGTCCTCAAGCAGGGCAGGTCCGCGCGCGCCCTGTTTGAGGCTGTTCTGATCATCGGCCACCGGTATGCCATGTTGGGTCGTGAGGGTTGCGATGTCGCCGCCCGCGACCTGATGGGTTTCCCCACCGCTGCCCTGAGCCTCGCTATAGGTGGGCGTTATCGCCACATCGGCGGGCAGTGCAGGGGCCTTCTCAGGACTTTCTCCACCGATGTCTGAAGAAGACAAGTCGGCAGCTGTGGCTTTCGCTTTGACGCTTACCTTGGCTTTGCTGGATTTCGACGGCGGTGGAGTTTTGGCCATGATCATCCTCATCTAATTGGCGATTATCGCGATGAGGGCTGGAGCCGAATGGATCGGACGATGGCAGCCCTGACGACGGTAGAGATGCAGTCAGGAACAGGCAGCGCTGCGCGAAGTTGCCAGGTCGGATCGTAAATTAACCTGTGTCATCACGATTGTGGGGATCAGCGAAGCAACGGCCAGGCGCGCGGCCCGTTATAGCTTCGCACTGGCATCCGCTGGAGCGATTTCTTCATTTTGACAGGATCAGGCCTTCATGTTCACCGAGCGGTTTCTCAGACACAGGCGCGGCGTGCACCTTGAGATTGAGGAGCGGGCGCGGCTCGAAACGGCCATCGGTGAGATCAAGACGTTGCCGCCGCGGACCAATGTCGTGGTGGCAGGTGAGGAGTTGAGCCAAAGCATATTGCTGCTTGAAGGTTTCATGTCCCGCTATATCGACGATCGCAACGGCTTGCGGCAGCTCGTTGCGGTTCATGTGCCGGGCGATTTTGTCGATCTTCATGCATTCCCGTTGAAGATACTCGACCATGATGTGGCTACGATGACGGCTGCTACCGTCGCGATAGTGCCGCATTCCGCGTTGGAAACGATCACGCAAGACCTGCCTGCATTGTCACGCAAATTATGGTTTTCCACATTGATCGATGCCGCGATCCATCGTGCGTGGCTATTTCGGCTCGGCCGGCTTGATGCGGTAGGTCGGGTCGCGCATTTCATTAGCGAGACGAACGTCCGCCTTATGTCGGCAGGCCTGAGCGACGGTCGACGCTTCGCGCTTGGTCTTATCCAGTCTGATCTGGCTGAAATCTGTGGACTGACAAATGTGCATATCAACCGCGTTCTGCGCCAGCTGCGCGAGGAGAGACTATGTGTTTTTCGTTCGTCTCTGGTGGAGATTTTGGACCCTGAAAAATTGGCTGCTGTGGGTCAGTTCAATCCGGCCTATCTTTATATCGATCTGCAATCCGCCGAAGTTCCATCCTCATGCCCAAGGCCCATTACATGATAGAAATTTCCAATACTCCCCAGCCTTTAAGTGAGCCGGGAAATGCGAGCGCAGAAGATGGCCTGGTCATTTTGGACGGTCCAAATGGCGTTGCGATTACAATGACGGCAGACGCGGCGCGAAAAACCGGAGATAGTCTGATTTCGGCTGCCGAGATCGCGGACCGGCAGGCCGATAATATGGCATGATCGTAACGTCAGGTACCTTGAGGAATTGCTCCGCGAGAGCTGACCGTCCGTAACTGGAGATCAAAAAGCCTCGGCTAAGTGGCAACAAAGGGTCGTCTTGAGAAGGCCGTCCTTCGGAACAAAGCCGGCGTACAACGGAACCACCCCGAATGGCGGCTCGCGCGGACAGCGGACATTCGCCAGAAACGTATCACTGATCGCGAACGCGCAAACGAGGTGCAGACTGCTGCAATAACGCCAAATCACCGCCATTGAATTCATGCGGATCCCTTTTTGCGCCTTGCTCAGTCCTCGTCCTGCCACCTGCGCAGATCCGTCTGGTCATGATAGCCCATGCGGTCTGGCGTGGTGATGAATTCCATCGTCGTACCCCATGGCATGCGGCAATAGCAGACCTTGTTACCGGGACCTTTTTCGGTCGCATAGGGGATGCCGCGCGGCGCCGTTAGCGGGGTACCGCCCGCTTTCTCGAAGCGCGCGACCGCCGCGTCGATATCATCGGTGTAGAGCGCGAAGTGCGTGATGCCGAAATCGCTCGCACGAATCGGCTGGGCTTGCTCGGGGCCGTGCATTTCGAAGAGCTCGATGTCCGGTCCGGTTCCTATCTTGACCATCGCCTGCGCGCGCACGACCGTTCCGGGGAAAGCGCCGACGGCCCGCTCCAATTCGGGTCCCTGCCGTGGCGGATCCTGCGGTCCGAAGGACTGGTAGATCACCTGGCCACCAAAAGCTTTCACCAAGAACGATTTTGCTGCTTCGATGTCGGGCACCGTGATGCCGATATGATTGACGCCGCGAATGACGGGTGTGGTCATGACAGTCTCCATTCTTAGTTTATTGGGTCGGCCCGGCCCACGACGGCGAGGGCGCAGAGTTTCAACTGGCCTTGAGGAAATCGATCAGAGCGGCCGCGACTTCGTTCGGCCTCTCGTCCGCGACATAGTGGCTGCACCGCGCGATTGAGCCGCCCGTCACATTGGTGGCGAACTCCTTTAACATCGGCACCATCTGCGTGCCGAAGCGCTGATCCCCACCTAGGCCAAGCACCGGTATCTCGAGCGGTTGCCTCTTGTACTCGAGCGCAGCCGCATGGTCGACGTTTAGGGTGCGATACCATTCCAGGCTGCCGCGCGTGCGGCCAGGAAGCGCCATCGCCTTGGCGTAGATCTCGATGTTCGTCGAATTGAAGGTGCTGTGATCGAAGAACCGCTCTGCCATGAAGGTCGAAACATAGTCATATTCCCGGCCGTGGATCAGGCGCTCGGGCAGATCGCGGTTCATATGGAAGCTGAAGTGCCAGAGCTTGGCGATCGTCGCCTCCCATCCAGTCCAGCCGGGAAGCGGAACGTCGAGGACAGCCAGGTGAGTAACAGCCTGCCGATAGATGGCGGCCTGCGGCAAGGCGACCATTCCGCCGATGTCATGCCCGCACACCGCGTAGCGCTCATGCGCAAAGGCAACCATGACTTCGTGCGCGTCGCGCGCCATCGTCGCCTTGTCATAGCCGCCCTGCGGACAGTCGGAAAAGCCCGCGCCGCGCAGATCGATGGCCACCACGCTGAAATGCTCGGCCAGCAACGGCATCACATGGTGCCATTCCCACCATGTTTCTGGCCAGCCGTGAAGCAACAGGATTGGCGGGCCTGAGCCTCCGGTGACAGCGTTGATCTTGATGCCATTCACCGGCACCAGCTGCTGGGTAAATCCCTTCAAAGCTGCGATCACGGTCGCTTTCCAGTCAGATGTTGGCGTACAAAGAGAGCTCGCTGCCAGCGTTCAGGGCTGGTCGAAGTCGGTGGCGATCGTGATCTCGCGCCAGGCGTCGATATCGCTGCGGAAGGCCGCCAATTTTCGCTCGGCGATCGCGTGCGCGGCCGGTCCGAGCGGCAGATGGAGCGGGGCGTCATCGGCGTCGACGGCCTGCAGGATCACCGCGATCGCCTTATCGGGATCGCCCGCCTGATTGCCATTGCTTGTTTCGCGATAGTGCTTGCGCGAGCTAGCGGCGTATTCCGGCATCTCGTTGGCTACCATACTGATCGAACGGCCAAGAAAATCGGTGCGAAACGGCCCAGGCTCGACGATCAGCACGCGAATGCCGAACGGTTTGAGCTCGTCGGCGAGCGCCTCGGAAATCCCTTCCACCGCAAACTTGGCGGCGTGGTAATAGCCTCCGCCGCCGCGGCCCTCGATGCCGGCACCGGACGACATGTTGACGATTGTGCCTCCCGAACGTCGCAGGACGGGCAGCGCGGCTCTTGTGGTTTCGATCAGGCCGAAGACGTTTACCTCGAACATCGGCCGATATTCCTCGGGCAAGCCCTCCTCGATCGCCCCGAACAGTGCGTAGCCGGCATTGTTCACGAGCACGTCAAACCCGCCAAAGGTCTCGATTGCCTTTTCGACTGCTGCCTTGACCGCCGCCGGATCGGTCACGTCGAGAGGCAAGGTGGCCATGCGCCCGTCAAAAGGCTCGGCCATTTCCTCGATCGTCCTGACATTGCGCGCCGTCGCGATGACCCGATCGCCGCGTTGTGCTGCAGTGAGGGCGAGCCGCTGGCCAAAGCCACTTGAGCAGCCTGTGATAAGCCACGTTTTCATAACTTCTTCTCCCTTGTTTTCAAACGTTGCAGTCGCGGACCGGGGCGTCCGGCGCAGACCTCGAGAGGCCAGTAATTGACGCAATCGACACGCACCGACGCGCTGCTTAGAGCGGCTTCAAGAGGCTGCGCTGCGGTTTAAGGGCGGTAACGATGTTGACGTCAGCCATGACCCGGGCGGTCTCAGGCGAATTGAGCGCCGCTTCCATGGCGGCCGCGTCAAGAAAGTTGACGACGCCAATCGCGATGAGCCCGGCGCCATCACCTTGCGGAAAAAACCCGCCGGCGCTGACCAGCCCGTACGGTCCCCAGCTGTCTCGCACGAGCGGGAAGTGCACATTGATCCAATGATCTCGGTCGAACGGCG
The DNA here is from genome assembly GCF_900111125.1 of Sphingobium sp. YR768. Classification (GTDB taxonomy): domain Bacteria; phylum Pseudomonadota; class Alphaproteobacteria; order Sphingomonadales; family Sphingomonadaceae; genus Sphingobium. The sequence continues at coordinate 106,583 of NZ_FOGE01000013.1, read as the reverse complement.
TTTGTTCATCGCCCGCATAGGTCACCAGCATCGTGATCATTATCGAAGTCCTCATTTAAAAGCATCGGAGCGGGCCGCTGCGTTCTGCCGCTGCTCCGAAAATCTTTTGTTTAGTCCCGGTGAGCTTCCCTCGGGCTTCACAGCCAGGTCATCCAAGCGGCCGCCCTCATGGAGCGGGTGAAATCCAGCTAAGGAAGCACCTCCTGACGATGGCATGAATCTAGATGTTTAGATTTGTTCTTGAACTGACATAACTGTACTATCCACGTTCAGTTTTGTGTAAGCGGTCGCGATGGAATGGAGTGACGTCAGAATCTTTCTTGCCATTGCGCGGTCCGGCACGCTCGGCGGTGCAGCGCGTTCGCTTCAGACAAGCCATCCAACCGTTGGTAGGCGGCTCCGCGCACTTGAGCAGGCGATCGGTCACACGCTCTTTCAGCGCACGGCAGACGGTTTTGTTCTGACCGAAGAGGGCCATGGGATCATCGCGCTGGCCGAGCAGATGGAAGAAGGTGCGCTGGCCATGCAGCGCCGGCTCGCGGGGCAGGAGCAGGATCTCAAGGGCAGTCTGCGCATCTCATCGGCGGACTGGTTTGGAGCCTATGTTCTTCCGCCTATCCTGGCGGATTTCTCGAAAGCCTATCCCAATGTCGATGTGGAGGTTCTCACCGGCACGCGCCAATTCAGCCTCGCTCAGCGGGAAGCCGACATCGCCTTTCGCATCGTTCCATTCAACACGGCTGATGTCGTTCAGCGACGGCTCTTTAGGCTCGAATATGGCGTCTACATCGCGGAGGAGGCGCCCGATCCCGAATATGGCAATGGGACAAATTGCCGGCTGATCACCCATGACACTTCCACAGGCCATTTCCCTGACATCGCGTGGCTTATCGAGAGTTACCCCAACGCAAGACCGGTGCTGAGATCGAACAACCGAAACGTGCAGGGGCGCATGTGCAGGCAAGGCGTCGGCATTGCCGTCCTGCCCCACGTGGTCGGCAATCAGATCCCGGGTATCCGCAGACTGGAAGTGCCGACGCCGCCGCCTTCACGAGACATCTGGATGGGATATCACCGGGACCTGCGGCGACTTAAGCGTCTTCGCGCCTTCATCTCGACGGTATCGGACCATCTCGTCAACGCGACCGCATGATGTCCGGCCCGGAAATGCCCGAAGCTTTCGGAGTAAACTCCAATTTCAGTGCTGGCGCTTGCGCGGACGGTTTCGCGGTGACGGCGGCGGGAGAAAGCGCGCCCCAGAACTGGCCGGGTCTGGCTACCGCATACATCGCGCGCGACATTTCCTTCCACAATGCGTTGCGGTCGCCGTCATTCGCGTAGAGCATCGCCATGCTGTGCGTCGCGCCTGGCACGTAGCGGAAGTCGGCGCGGCCGCCGACCTTGCGAAACGCGGCATCGAGCCGACGCACTGGACCGTCGAGGTAATAGGAATCGGCGGTTCCGACCACGACATGAACCTTTCCGTCCAGGTGCCTGCCCAAGCGCGGCCAGTCGGCTTCGATCCAGTGCCCGATGTCGTATCGCTCACGCCAATAGGCCGCGACGGCGGGATCGACAGCGCCGGTTTCCCGGTCGAACAGAAAGGCGGGCTCGCCGTCCCGGCCACGTGGAGAGAAAACCCATTCGAACGAGCGGAGCTGTCCGCCGCTGTGACCGAGAACGCTCTCCAGCCGAGCAGCTTCCTCAATCTTGCCAAGCACCTTGTCATGATCGCGTTCAAGCGGGCGCGGCTTGCCGTCCGCGGCGTGGTACATGTTCGCGTTTGGCGCGTAGAGATTAACACCCAGGAAGTCGTGGAAGTCGACCGGATCAGGCGCCGTAGTCCAGCTGCCGCCGAAAAGTTGCGGATGGCGGACGATGGCCCAGAGTGCGAACCAGCCGCCAGAGCTGTGCCCGGTCAGAAAGCGGCCGGAAGGTTTGGCGTCCATCCTGTATTTGGCCTCGAGCGCGGGAATAACCTCCTCGACCAGCGCCTCTCCCCAAGGGCCGTTATTTACGCTGTCGGCAAACTCGGTCGTGCCAGTCGGGGAGGAATGGTCGAGAGCGACCCAGATCATCGGCGGCATGGCCCCGGTCTCCATCAGGTGCCACATGCGGGAAAGCTGCTGGCCGGCCAGCTTGTGCCCCGCGCCGAACGTACCTGCCGTATAGACGGTAGGATAGGTCGTTCGCGACGTGGGATCGTATCCCGGCGGGGTCAGCACCCACGCAGCGACGGCCTCGTTCTTACCACCGAAGCGCGTCAGCACTTTGGATGCTATTTCCTCATCGTGAAGATGCGGACGGGATGCGGCGATCTGCTCCGCAGCGACGGGCGGCAGCCCGGTCGTGTCGAACTGGCCGGTCTCCGCTGGCATCGCGTGATCGAGCTGTATGATCGGCATCGAGGGAAGCGGGAAGTGTACGGTGACGACCTTGGAGATAAGGTCGCCCGGTCCCCGGCCGGCAAAGTTGTAGTCCCCGTTGCGATCAAGCACCGCCTGCACGCGGTAGCTGCCCGGCGCCAGCGTCGCAAAGCTTTTGGGAAAGGCCCCTGTCAGCGTATCGATCGTCACTGAGCGGCTGGCACCGAAGCTCGGCACGTCGCGCGCCACGACCGAGACGCCTCCTTCGCGCTCTAAGTCGACTGCGTTGCTTGCCATGTTCTCGCGCGTCGCCGGCACGGCGAACACCAGCAGCCGGCCGCTCGCATCTTTGACGAGGTCCGGCTGGAGCGTCACGGCGAAGCGAGTTTCGGGCTCCCCAGCGCCGATGAGGAGCGACGCCAGTGCCGACGCGAGGGTAAGGCGGGTCGCCTTCGACAATGCCCCGCCGCGCGGCTTGATCTCGACCATATTCTCGCTCTTCATTCTGCCGTTCGCTGCGCTTCATTAATATCTTGGACGGTCACCAGCGCTTGATCGAGCGCCGCTGCCGCATGGATGGCCGTAGTGTCGAAGATCGGCACGGAGCTGTCCTCCTGCCCGACAAGCAGCATGAATTCGGTGCAGCCAAGGATCACTGCCTGGGCGCCAGCCCCGACAAGACGCGCGATCACTGCCCGGAAGGCCTCGCGCGACGAGGACTCGATGCGTCCAGCGACAAGTTCCTCATAGATGATCCGGTGTACGGTCGCGCGGTCGTCCTCATCGGGAACGATCACGTCCAGACCGTAGCGTTCGGTCAGGCGTCCCCTGTAGAAGTCCTGCTCCATCGTGAACGCCGTGCCGAGCAGCCCAACCTTTCGCAAACCGGCGGCCACGATCCGTTCCGCAGTGGGATCGGCGATGTGGATCAGCGGAATGCGAACCGCGCTTTGCACGTCAGGCGCCATCTGGTGCATGGTATTAGTGCAGATCAGCAGCAGGTCCGCTCCGGCCGCCTCCAACCGCCGTGCGGCGTCCACCATCTGCTCGGTAAGGCGGCTCCAGTCGCCGGCATGTTGCAGCGCCTCGATTTCCGCAAAGTCGAACGACCATAGCAGGCAACGGGCCGAAGCGGTCGCGCCCAGGCGCGCACGAACGCCTTCGTTGAGGAGGCGATAATATTCCGCCGAGCTCTCCCAGCTCATGCCTCCGATCAGACCGATCATGCGCATCATGCCTCTCCCGTCCAGGGCTGAAGATCGAGTAGCAAGGTCGGGATCAGTTCCGACACGGTGGGATGGATTGGCACCGCCCAACGAAGCTGATCGACGGGCTGGTCGGCATTCATCATGTCGAGGATGCCGTGGATCGCCTCGTCGCCGCTCGTTCCCAATATCGCCGCGCCGAGGATGCGGCGGGTGTCGGCGTCAGCCACCACCTTCATAAACCCCTGGGTCTCGCCTTTCTCCAACGCGCGGCCGACGCGGGACATCGGCCGCTTGGAATGGAGTAGCCGTCGTCCGCTCCTGGCCGCCTCGGCATCGGTCATGCCCACCCGCGCGAGCGGAGGATCGATGTAAAGCGCGTAGCCCGGCAGACGCTGGCTGACACGGCGATCCTCGCCGTCCAGAAGGTTGGCCGCGACGATCTCGAAATCGTTGTAGGCGGTGTGCGTGAAGGCGCCCCGGCCGTTGCAGTCGCCCAGTGCCCAGATGCCCGGGACGCTGGTCTCCAGCCTGTCGTCCACGGTGATATAGCCGCGTGCATCCACTGCCACGCCGGCGGCCTCGAGCCCGAGGCCGTCGGTGTTCGGCCGTCGCCCGACCGCCACCAGGACGTGGCTTGCGACGACGGGCTGCGCGTCCTCCGCGCAGTCCACCCGCACCTCGACATCATCCCCGCTGCGGGCGAAGCCGATGCAGTCCGCACCGGTCCGGACCGTAATGCCCTCGGCCTCGAGGATTTGTCGGACGGCATCCGACACGTCGGGGTCCTCCCGCGCAATGAGCCGGTCCATCCGCTCCACGATCGTGACCTCGGCGCCGAAGCGCCGATACATCTGGGCGAACTCCAGCCCTATGTAGCTTCCGCCGATCACCACCAGATGCCGGGGAAGCGTGTCGAGCGCGACGATGTCGGTGTTGGTGAGCATCGGCACTTGGTCCGCGCCGGGCATGTCCGGCACCACGGCCCTGCCGCCGACGTTGATGAAGATGCGCGGTGCGGTCAGTCGTTCCCCATCGACGGTGACGACGCCGGAACTATCGAAGCGCGCATGTCCTCTGATAAGCTCGACGTTGGCCATGCCGAACAGCCAGCTCTCGTTACCCGCCCGCCCATCGCGAATGATCCTATCCGCCCGCGCCGCCACCGCCTTCATATCGACGTCGATCGGCCCAGAAACGCTGAAACCGTAGTCAGCGCCCCGACGAGCGGTGTGGACCGCATAAGCACTCGCCACGAGCGCTTTGGTCGGCCTGCAGCCGGTGTTGACGCATGTGCCGCCAACATGATGGCGCTCGATGATGGCGACTGAGAGTCCGGCATCGCTCAGGCGGCCGGCGAGCGCGGGACCCGCCTGGCCGGCGCCGATAATGATTGCGTCGAAACTGCGCATGTGGGTCCACCTCGTAATGTCCGTAAGGCGAAGCGCCGTCCGGTAAGGAAACAGGCCTGCTCTTGGGCAGGCGCGTCAAGGTCAGATGACGCTGAGACGCACGTCGATGTTGCCTCGCGTGGCGTTGGAGTAGGGACAGGTCTGGTGAGCCGCCTCAACCAGACGCCGGGTGTCAGCACGCTCCACGCCCGGCAGCGCAACGGCAAGCTCGACATCCAGACCGAAGCCGCCTTCACTACGCATGCCGATCCCCACGGTCGCCGTCACCGCCGCACCCGTCGGCACCCGCAGCTTGAGCTGGTGCGCGGCGAACTTCAGGGCGCTGAGGAAACATGCGGCGTAACCTGACGCGAACAGCTGTTCCGGGTTGGTCCCTTCGCCGCCCGGGCCGCCGAGTTCCGTCGGCGTGGAAAGCTGGAGGTCGAGCTTCCGATCCTCGGTACGGGTCCGGCCGTCGCGGCCCCCATTCGCGGTGGCGGAGGTCCGATACTTTACGTCGAGAGACATGGTTCAATCCTGTCATGGGTCGGCGCAGGCAGTCCTGCGCCGAAGGTGATGGGGACTCGCGTCAGGCCGCGAAGGCCTTCGAGCGCCGGCGCGCGTCGCTGATGGTCAGTGAGACTGCCGAGATGAGGAAGTAGAAGGCGCCGAAGGCGGCGTAGGGCGCGATGTCGGCGATGCTGACCGACGCCGTGCCAGCGGCCTTGCTGAGCATATGCGCCCCGGCGAGTCCCGACTGGGCACCGCTCAGGATCATGGCCCACTGCGCGCCATAGGACTTCCAGCGGCGTGCCCCGGTCAGGAGCTGGAACAGGCCTGAGAGGACCGCCCATACGCCAAAGATCTGGAGGACCGCATGCATGCCCTGCGGCAGGGTTGCGGCGACGGCGACCGCAGTCGCGATGCTGACGACGAAGTTCAGCATCTGGGTCTTGTTGCGCGTCAGGCCACCGCTCCGACTGGCGTCGAGATAGTTCGCCAGCGCGTCCCAGGCGGGATAGACGACTAGCATCACCGCAGCCAGCGGCGGCATAGCCTTTGCGACCGTGAAGGCGAGCGCGACCCAGATGGCGGACACCGCGAAGCGAAGATAATAGTAGGTCTTGAGCCAGTCCCGATCTGCGGCCTTCGCGTCGGAGATGGTCTTCATGGCATTTTCCTTTCTGTCATACAGGCGCACTTCTTCCGTCCCGAAAACCGGGTGGGCTGGTGGTCTGCGGTTCAAGCGGTGTGCGGCTCGGAATCGCCGCGTTGGTGCTGGTTAGAGGCGGAAGCGTCGCGGCAGGCGCCATCGTGCTGCGCCCGCCACTGCGGCGCACCCGATGGTATACCAGACCACCACGTAGAGCGGATCGTTGAAGGGGCAACAGAAGGCGAAGACGAAGGCTCCGCACGCGCCAGCGGCTATGCCGGAGGCAAGAGCGCTCAGTCGTGGCTGGGTCGGCGCAGCCCGCCGCATCAAGGCGCCGAGCAGCGCGACGATCGGCAGCGAGAGGACGAAGATCGACATGGCGCACAGCATGCCGTGGGCCGGATCGATGCGATCAAGCAGCGCACGCTCGCTCGCGCCGTCGGGTGTAACAAACGCGCCTCCAACGATCGCCGCGACCGCAAGCGCGCAAGCGAGCATTAGCCCCTGACGCGGCCGCGCCGTCGGCGAAAAAGACCGGATCGCCAGCACGCAGGCGATCACCGCGAGTAAACCGAGGCTTCCCACCCGCCACATCAGATACGGAGAGCCAACCATGTGGCTCATGTCCGGGCGCATTACGCCCAAGCCCAGGAACAGCGCGAGCTCCGCGGCGCCCAGCGCGAGGACGAGCCCACCTTCACGCATCATGCTGCGGCGCTGTACGGGCCCGAGGTCGGACGAAAGGTTGGAGATTAGGGATTCACTCGACATCGGGGGTCTTCTCAATGATTGTCGTCAGGCGTGCGAGCCCGCGGTGGATGTTCATCTTCACGGCGGAGACGGAGAGGCCGATCTGGCCCGATGCCTCCTCGACGCTGTAGCCCTGCACCTTGACCAGCAGGATCGCCTGGGCCTGCGCGGGCCGGAGCTCGTCGAGCAGGCTTGCCAGAACCGAGCTGCTGACCACCGAAGCCTCGTGGTCGCCGACGGCTACGTCCTCGGGCAGTTCGTCCACGGGGCGTCGCGCCAGGCTGCGCAGTTCGTCGACCCATTTGTTCTTGGCAATGGCCGCCAGCCACGGGCCCACTGGGTATTGCGGATCATAAGTGTGACGCCGCCTATGTATCGCGAGCAAAGTCTCCTGCACCGCGTCGTCCACGTCGCCTGGTGGCAGCCGCCGCTGGAAGTAGCGCGTGAGCCAGTCGGACATCTCTCCGAGCAGCCGCCGATAGGCGCCGCCGTGGCCATCCTGCGCAGCCACCATCAGACTGCTCCAGCCGTCTGGCGCGTTTCTGGACGGACGCTCGCGACTGGCCGGTGCCTTGTCCGACGCAGGCTTTGAGATCAATCTCGAGAGGAAGTCCGAGCGCATGATCTCTTATTCGCCTGCTTCCTGATCTCGGTCACTCCATGTCGAACTTTTTTCGATGCGGGTCCTGATCGTGCCCCGATAGGGAACGTAGACGCTGACGCTGGCGGGCTTAATGTTCATGTCGGCGTCCTCTACTTGGCCGCGTGGGTGAATGCCCGAAGTCAGGCTGCGAAGCCGCCGTCGATCGTATGCATGGCACCCGTGATTCCGCGTGCTTGCGTGCCAGCGAGATAGAGCGTCAGGCTCGCGACCTCGTCGGCGGTGCCATAGCGCTTTATTGCCATCGGCCCGAGCATGTCGGCCGCACGCGGACCATCCGCCGGGTTCATGTCGGTATCGGTAGGGCCTGGCTGGATCACGTTGACCGTGATGTCGCGCGGACCCAGGTCGCGTGCCAGACCGCTCGTCATGCCCTGCATCGCCGCCTTGGTTAGTACATAGGCGGCAAGTCCGGGGAACGGCATGCTGTCAGCGGTGTCGGATCCGATGACGAGAATGCGCCCACCTTCGGGCATCAGGCGCGACGCCTCCACACTGCCGAAATAGGCACCGCGTACATTAACGTCGATCATGCGGTCGACCTCGTCGGCATTGAGTGTCAGCGGATCGCCGAACACCAGCAGACCGGCATTGTAAACGAAGATGTCGATCGGGCCGGCGTCACGGATTGCCGCAATGATCTCGTCGCGCACCCCCGCATCCGCACGGAGTGCCTGCGCGCCGGTTTCGACTGCGAGTTGGTCGGCCGCGCTAGCGGAGGCGGCATAAGTGAATACCACCGTTGCGCCGGCAGCAGCGAAACGCCGCACGATCGCGGCACCGATGCCGCGGCTGCCGCCGACGACAAATATCTTGCGATTGGAGAATGTCATCATGCTTGTCCCAAGATTGGAGAAAGGAAGTAATGTGCCAGTGTCGTTGCGGTCCGCTTTGCGTTTAGCGCAACCGGCGCGATCAGAGTGGAGTGCCGACGATCCGCGACACCGTTGCGTCCGTGAAGCGGGGAACGTCGGCCGTCACGGCCTCCGTCTCGGCTGAAGCGAGTGCGGCGTGCAGCGCGTTCTCGTCGCGGAACCGATAGATGCCCACGGAAACATCCGCGGCGTTGGCATCACGTGGGAAGAAGGCGGAGGCGCTCTCCAGCCCGTGCCGCTGCCAGCAGGCAAGCGCCAGCGGCAGGTGGACATCGACATAATGGTCGCGATCGAAATAGGTGCCGCCGCTGCAGGTGACGATGAGTGTTGCATGTGTCATCGGCGAGCATATGGGCTGATCGCAAATGATCGTGAACTGACAGGATTGAATTGTCTCTGTTCAACATTGTAAGTAGTTCGCCAGACCGTTCGTTCGGCCCGCGGCGCGAACGGCGGCGTCACACAAGAAGCGGAGTTTTCCGTTGCACGCACGCCTCCAGCGCTTCAACTCCGCTTTCTAGTCGCAATAATATGCTCGAAGCAGGGTGTCGGCGATCTGCCGCGCAGCTGGGCCGAGTTCCTCATCGGCGAGTTCGCCAGCGGTCCAGAAGGACAGCGCTCCTCGGAAAGCGAGCGCGAGTTGTCCAGGCAGGATGCGGCATGCCTCATCCCGGCGGAGCGAAGCTAGGCCTGTTCCGTCGCCTAGCGCGTGGGCCCATAGGGCGGTGGAATTCGATCTGACTTCGCCCGACGCCGTGCTGCCAGTCCCGATCCAGGCCATGACCGCGCGGTTCACGATCGGCTCGTCGAGCATGACCGCGACCGCAATGTTGATGGCGAGCGCTACACGATCGGCGGCAAGCGCCGGCTGCGGCGCCGCATCGAAGCGCGTCATCATCGAGTCGATCCGTCGCCCCGACAGCGCGTGCATGATCGCCGGCTTGCTGCCGAACTGATTGAATGGCGTCGCGAAGCTGACCCGCGCTTCCGAGGCGAGCTCACGCATCGAGAACTCTGCCTTGCCGTCACGCAGTAGACGCTCTGCCGCATCGAGCACGCCCTGGCGCACGGGCTCGCCCCGACGCTTCGTACCTGTTTCCATCTTGTCTTCACTCATCGCACATCTATATCATGATATAATTATTTTGTCCTGCAGGAGTGTACGCGTGACCGACGATAGCCAAAAAATCTTTCTCATAAGCGGCGTCAGCTCTGGGCTGGGCCGAGCATTTGCTCAAGGCGCCTTGGAGGCCGGTCACCGAGTCATCGGGACGGTGCGGCGCCAGGAAGACGCGGATGCTTTCGTTTCTCTCGCACCGGACCGCGCGAGCCCGCTGCTGCTGGACGTGACAGACTTCGCTTCCATTCCGTTGGCGATAGCCGCAGCCGAGCGCGATGTCGGTCCTGTCGATGTATTGGTGAACAACGCGGGCTACGGCCATGAAGGCGTGCTTGAAGAATCGTCGATGGATGATCTCCAGCGGCAGTTTGCCGCGAATGTGTTTGGCCCGGTGGCAATGATGCAGGCGGTGTTGCCTAGTATGCGTACGCGTCGTCGCGGGCATATCGTTAACGTGACCTCGATGGGCGGGTTCATCACGATGCCCGGGATCAGCTTCTATTGCGGCAGTAAGTTTGCGCTGGAGGGGATTTCCGAAGCGCTGGGCAAGGAGGTCGCAGCGTTCGGCATAAAAGTTACGACGCTGGCACCCGGGCAGTTTCGCACCGACTGGGCTGGCCGCTCGATGGATCGAACGCCGCGCAGCATCGCGGATTATGACGCGGTGATGAACCCTATACGGGCTGCGCGACAGGCCAAGAGCGGCAACCAGCCGAACGATCCGGCCAAGGCGGCGCAAGCATTGCTGAGGATCGTCGAGGACAAGAACCCGCCGGTTCGATTGTTCCTGGGCGAAGATGCCCTCAGATTGGTTGATCAGAAGCTGGACGATATGCGGGCAGAGGTTGCTCGCTGGGAGGCGCTTTCCCGGTCGACCGGCTTCGAGGCCAACTGAGATGGCGACGAAGCTTCGGTATCCCTAACGATCATTTGTGTCCTGAGTAGGTTAGATTTCAGTCGCGTCGCCGCCAGAATGATTTTCATGAAGTAGGCGACGGGGTTTGGCAAAATCTGCCATTCAGATCGCCGTTACAGAACGTCGTAATCTGGTCGACATCTGCCGGGTTAGCTGCCGGTCCGCACCTAGGTGTCGAATTTTGGCGGCTGAACGGCAAGGATGGGTCGACATTAGTAGGCGGCAAGTGGGACAAAGCCGCTGTTCACTAAGCCTCCGCGAACGGCGGCTTCTTAACCGATACCGGGCATTCCTGTGGCGTGGGATCGGCATGGAATTGTCCGTTGCTCAACACCACGTCGGCGCCGAGCTGGGCGATCGTCGCCGGGTTGATCCCGGCGGCGCGACAACATGTCGCCATCGCGCGGCGAGATCCCGTCAACGGATCTTCAGCACGACTGCGTGACCATCGGCCAGCATCACGCGGTGGACCTGCGCCATCGACGCCGCGGCCAGCGGCTCGGGATCGAAATGGGCAAACGCCGATTCCGGCGATTGCCCGAAGCCCTCTTTCACCGCCAGACGGAACTCGACGAAGGGCAGCGTCGGCGCCCTACTCTGAAGTTGTCCAGTTCGGCTGTCCACTGGGGCGAGAGCAAATCACCGCACGTGTCGATGATGTCCGAACTGTATGAAGGTCGGACCCAGCGCCTCCAGCACGAGGCGCGTGCGCGTCGGCAATGATCAAGGGGCCGCAACAACTGTCCCCGCTACCTCTAGGTGCCCGATCCCGAGACGGACGAGCAATGCGCCTAAACCGAACTTCGATGCGACCTAAAGGATCTCCGCTAACCGATGTCGGTCGCGAGCGCGGACAAGAACGGTCTTGATCATCTACTTACCTTCCCACGTTCATCCCTTGATCCAGTCACCGTCTGTTTGGGCGTCAATCGGGATGTCGAAGGTCTGGATATGCGCGGCGATCATCCGATAATAGCCCAGGACGATGATGGCATCGCTGAGTTCCTGAATCGAGAAGTGCCGCAACGCATGCTTGAGTAGCACGCCGGGCGCCTTGCCCTTTTCAAGAACGGCTTTGCCGAAGCGCAGAAGCACGCGCTCATCGTCGCTAAATGCTCCGGTATCATTGAGTTGATCTTCGGCGATCGCGATGAACTGTTCGGGGCGGACGCCTGCGGCCTGGGCGATGGAGACATGCTGTTCCCATTCATAGGCCACGCTTGCATGGGCACCGACCATGAGGACCAACAGCTCCTTGTGATAATCGGAAATCGTCAGGTCGCGGAAGATTGCGTTGGTGAGATCCATGACCGGGATAAAGGCGCCTGCGCTATGACCCAACATGCGAAAGAAATTCACCTTCGTTGGTTGGTCTTCGAACTTCTTTTGAACGGCATCGGGAAGTGTCGAAAAATCGGGGAATTCGATCTCTACCTTCGAGCTGATCATGTCGTTCACTTGCGATGATTTAGTCATATCGATTTCCTTGAAAAATAAAGCAGAAGAATGCCAGATCCAACCTCAGCCCATCGGCGCGGTCGCGAGATGGTCCGTTATCCACTGGTGGACGGACGTTCTGCCAGGCACCCACCCCAGCCCCGGCGTCCGCAGGCTGCGAACGCGGCTGTTCGACGCCAGCGAATATCGGGCGCGTGCGCGCCCCCAGCGGGCCTCCGCTACGTCAAGCGTTATGGATACAGGATCGCCCAGGCCAAACCCGGCTGCGATGGAACGTGCCATGTCCGCAAAAGATGCTTCGCCGCTTTCCACAAAAGCAAACGTACCTACAGACGCGTGTTCCAAGGCGAGTAGATAGAGATCGACCACGTCGGCGATATGCACGGTGGACCAACGGTTCAGGCCGCGTCCGACATAAGCGGCTTGCCCTGTTTCTCGCGCAAAGTCGATCAGCAGCGGAAGCTGAACGCTCCGTGCATCTGGTCCCAGCGCATCGCCGAATATCAGCGAATTGCAAAGGACGATGGAGCGGATGCCAGGTTGCGACAGGATCGTCTGATCCAATGCCACGCGCGCGGCCTTGTCCTTCGTAGGAGCGGGGAGATGATCCTCGTCGATCACGATATCGTTCGGCTCGCCATTGGCGTCGTCCGCCACGATGCTGCTGCCGCTGGTGTGGAGGAGAGCCTTGCCGGACCCGGCAAGCGCCTTCAGCAAAGCGTCGATGGCGGGGCGATCGTCGCTGCTTGCAGCATTGACCACCGCGTCTGCAGCGGATGCCTCCGCAGCCAGCAGCTCGTGATCGGTCAGCGTGCCATGGACTGGTACGATGCCGAATGCCTCGCAGGCCTCGGCCTTTTGCTGCGAACGCACTAGGCCGCGAACCTGGTGGCCACGTCGCACGGCTTCTGCCGCAAAGGATCCGCCGATAAAGCCGCTGGCGCCGGTAACGAAAATCTTCACGCTCGATCCTTATCTGTCAAAAGCCTGAGACGATGACTTCGGTATGATCCACGAGCGGCGGGGCCGCAAAAAAGTCGCCGACCAACGCGCGCCAAAGAGCGTAATCGTCAGACGTCCGAAATCCGACGACATGGTCGTCCAGGGTTTGCCAACCGATGACGATCAGATACCGATCAAGGTCTTCGACTGACCGCTCAAGGCGCGCGCTCTTGCAACCGGCTGCACGCTTGAACAGCGGTAGCGCTTGCAAAAAGCTCTGCTCAAATTGCTGGCCCATGCCGCTCTTAATCAGGACGTTGGCAACTTCGTAAATCATTCAAGCTCCTTTGCCCGGTGGGGGCCAAGGAGGATATGGGGGCCGTCGAGAGCCGACAAAAGACGCCATCATTCTACTATTTGTAGACAAGGAGGACACTATCTCCTTGTCTACAGCTTCGGCTCAGTGACCGGGTTTGCCTTGGGCACCTACCAGAACTGATAGCGGCTGCCCGTGCGCGCCGGCATATGTGACGATAACGACTACGGGGTCTTTGCCTGTTACGCCGCGGTGCACATTGTTGACCGATTCAGCCAGCGCCTGCCCAGCACGTTAGGTGGCTTTGCCGCGTCCGGTCTCAAATACCACTTGCTTTGCTTTCGGTGTGCGCTTTCGGATCACTTCTGCGACAAGCTTCGGGTCGGATGCACACTTGCCACGCCAAATGCGCTTGCCGTTCTGACGAAACGATACTGAAGTGTCTTTTAGGGAGACGTCGAGTCCTATATGCTGTTGCACGGTTGTCCTCCATATGATGCTGGGCCCGGTCCAAAATCGTGAGCCCGTTCTTCATCTTATCGGGGTGCAACCAACCTTCCAGTAATCCCGTGCATCTGGCCAACGGCCGGCGCTCCCGCGATTACGTCATGTTCGTGCTCTGGTCGCGTGCTGCCGAAAGCCGAACGCCGCGTCGTGGGAAAGGGCCGTCGTTCCCACCATGATCGGCGGATGTCGGCTTCCGCGAAGAGCCGACACCCGCACGATTAGCCGTCTCATTGACCAGACTGAAGGGGAGTGCTCGGAGGGGGTAACTCTAGGCCGACAACTCTCGCGCGACCTCTGCGACCAGCCCTCTCAACCAGCGATGAGCCGGGTCCTGTCGGTATCGCACATGCCAAGCCATCTCGACCGGGAACGTGCCCAGATCTACCGGTGCGGCAAGGATCTTCAGGCGATGATCCTGTTGCAGCCGCCTGCAGATCAAAGACGGAAGCGTTGCACAATAGTCGGTGACGGCCACCATCTCGGCGACCGCGAAGAAATTGGTCACCGAGATCGCCACCTCACGCTTGACTTCCTGCTGTGCGAGCGCCTGGAACAGCCCCGCGCGCATCCGCCCTGGCGGTATGATATTGACGTGCTTGAGCGCCTCGAACTGCACGCGGGTCATCGCATCGCCGACAGTGGGATGATCCGCCCGCACAGCACAGGCGAGGCTCTCGTCCATCAGGTGCTGGACGACAAGATTGTCGGGCGGATCGACGATGCGACCGAGTACCAGCGCGGTGGTGCCCGAGACGACGCCGGTCTCGACCAGATCGTTGCCATAGGGCGTCAGCCGCAGCTTGATGCCGGGCGCGACTTGCTGGAGCCTAGCGACGATGGCGGGGATGAGCACGAACTCGACGTAGCCGTTGGGCGCTATCGTAAAAACCCGCTCCGCCTTGGCGGGATCGAAGCCCTGCTGGCCCAGCACCGTATCATCCAGCTTCGCCAGCGCATCGGCGATCGCGGGTGCGAGTTCCAGGGCGACGGCAGTAGGCTGAATCCCGTACCGCTCACGGATAAACAGTTGATCCTGCAGCATCAATCGCAGCCGCGAGAGCGCGTTGGATAGCGCCGGTTGCGTCATCCCGACGCGCTCGGCCGCGCGCGTAACGCTGCGCTCGTCCATCAGGGCGACAAAGATCGGGAGCAGGTTAAGGTCGTATCGCATACAGACATGCTCTAGAGCGTATATCTGACATCAAGACAATAAACTTCTGGAATATGTCGGAATGGGCCATTTTCCACTCGTCCGCAGCGAATGCGGTGAGACAATGGAGGCTCAGATGATCAATACGAAAGTGCTCTTCCTCGGATCCAACGCTACGCAGATTGAACTGCGCGGCGGCGGCTCGGCCACGATCGGCCAGTATCTGAACGAGACGGTGGTGCCCGCAATGGCGCTGATCGAGGCGGGCTACGATGTCGTGCTCGCCACGCTCGACGGCACCAAGCCGCACATCGACGAAGCATCGGATACGGTGCAGCATTTCGGGGACGACCAGGCCGCCTATGAGCGCGCCCGGGACTTCTTTGCCGAGCACCCGGCCATGAACGAGGTTCACACCTTGGCCTTGGTCATCGAACAGGGTCTGGACAAGTTTGCAGGCGTGTTCGTCCCCGGCGGCCATGCTCCGGCGGTCGACCTGATGCAGAGCAGCGAGGCTGGCGCCATCCTGCGCCACTTCCATGCGGCGGCCAAGCCGACCGGGCTGCTCTGCCATGGCCCTGTCGCGGTCGTTGCCGCCCTGGCCGACCCGGCAGCGTACAGGGCGGCCCTGATCGAGGGCGACGACGCCAAGGCGGCCGACCTTGCCAAGGACTGGATCTATGCGGGCTACCGCATGACGGTCTTCTCGGCGAGCGAGGAAAAGATTGCCGAAGAGCACCTGCTGAAGGGCGAACTGTACTTCGACATGCCCAAGGCCCTGCGGCTGGCAGGTGGCGAGGTTTCGGCTGCTCCTGAAGATTTCGCCGCCAACGTGGTCGTCGATCGCGAACTGATCACCGGTCAGAACCCCGCCTCCGATCACGCGGTCGCGAAGGCCATGATCGCGGCGCTCGGCGGCCCGCCGCCGGCGGCATGAGCACACGCATGACAAGTGGCGCGCTGCGGATGCGCGCCACCAAGCCCACCTATTCATCAAGGATTACCTCTATGACCAACCCTGTGAAGATCGTTGCCGTACTGACCGCACGTGCTGGCGCGGCCGATCAGCTCCGTACTCTGCTCGACGGCATGCTCGTCCCGAGCCGGGCGGAAGCGGGCAACTTGCGCTATGATCTCTGGCAGGATCAGAGTGAGCCCACGCGCTTCGTGCTGGACGAGCTCTACACCAACTCTGACGCGGTCGCCGCGCACCGCGCGACCCCGCACTTCCAGGACTATCTCGCTGCGATCGGCGATCTTGCCGAGCGGACTGCCTTCGTCCTCGATCCCGTTTCGGCCTAAGGAGGTCGCGATGCGCAGCCTGAAGCACTGGATCGGCGCCGCGTTGCTCGCGCAGCCCTTCTACGCAGAAGAAATCCAGATGATCGGATTTCTGGCGCAGACATGGCGCTTCGGGTTGCCGCAACGCCTGCGATCAGGGCGTTAACCCCGCCACCATCCAACGAGACCGCAACAGACCATCGCCTCCGTCCCGCGCCGCCGGACCGGAAGGAGCAATGCCGCGCGCCTGCGAAAGGCACCGGTTGATCCACGTATTCCCAGGAGATCATGATGACCCGCCACCCCGCTCTGTTCACTCCTGTCCCGCTCGGCCGGCACACCTTGCGCAACCGCATCGTGCTGCCGCCTCTGACTCGCCAGCGCGCCGCCCAGCCCGGAGACGTTCCGACCGCCCTGATGGCGCGCTATTATGCCCAGCGCGCCGGTGCGGGCTTTATGGTCAGCGAAGGCACGCAGATCGAACCGCGCGGCCAGGGCTATGCCTGGACGCCCGGCATCTACAGCGAAGCCCAGATCGCAGGGTGGCGCGAAGTGACCAATGCCGTCCATGCCGAAGGTGGCGTAATCTTCGCCCAACTCTGGCATGTCGGACGTGTTTCGCACGCCCAGTTGCACGGCGGCGCGCCGGTCGCCCCGTCGGCCATCCCGGCCGAGAAGGTCAAGGCCTTCATCGAAACAGCGCCCGGCACCGGCGAACTGGTCGCGCCATCTCCGCCCCGCGCGCTCGAGGTTGCCGAAATCTGCGAACTGGTGTCGCTCTACGTCCAAGGAGCCCGCAACGCAATCGCGGCCGGCTTCGACGGCGTCGAGATCCACGCCGCCAACGGCTATCTGGTCAACCAGTTCATCTCGGCGCACGCCAACCGACGCGAGGACGCTTATGGCGGCTCGATCGAGAACCGCTTGCGTTTCCTGCGCGAGATCGTCGCCGCGGTCTCCGATGCCATCGGCGCGGATCGGCTAGGCGTGCGCTTCACCCCGCTGTTCGAAAGCACCGATGTCGATCGCGTCTACATCGGGTTGGTCGAGCCCGATCCGCATCAGACCTACATCGCCGCGATCAAGCTGCTGGAAGAGTTCGGCGTCGCCTATCTCTCGATTGCGGAAGCCGATTGGGACAACGCGCCGGACCTCCCCTCCTCCTTCCGAGAGGCGGTTCGCGCGGCCTTCAGCGGGCGCATCCTCTATGCGGGCCGCTACACCGCGCAGCGTGCCGAGGATCTGATCGCCAGCGGTCTTGCCGATCTCGTCGCCTTCGGCCGACCGTTCATCGCCAATCCCGACTTGCCTGCGCGGATCGCCCATGACTGGCCGCTCAATCCGCTGCGTCCCGAGACGCTCTATGGCGGCGGGGCGGAAGGCCTCACCGACTATCCCGCCTACGTTCCGAGAGACGTCCGTTCGGCCGCCGCCTGATCCTTCCCAACACCTGATCCCCACCACAGTCAGCCACCCGCAAGGTCGGTTGCACAGGAGATGTACGATGAAGACTATCCATGCCTTCCTGGGAGCCGCTGCGTTGATCGCATTCCCGGGCCTCGCCGCCGCCGCGCCTGCCGCGCCTGCTTCCCCCGCTGTGCGCAACGTGGTCCTCGTCCATGGCGCCTTTGCGGACGGGTCGGGCTGGCAGCCGGTCGCCGAGATCCTGGAGAAGGACGGCTACACCGTCAGCATCGTCCAGGAGCCCGAAACCTCCTTCGTTGATGACGTCACCGCGACCAACCGTATCTTGGACCGTGTTCAGGGCCGCGCCGTGCTCGTTGGTCACAGCTATGGCGGGGCGATCATCACCGAGGCGGGAAACAACCTGCACGTCGCGAGCCTGGTCTATGTCGCTGGCTTCGTGCCCGACGAGGGCGATACGATCCTCTCGCAGATCGAGAAGAACCCGCCCGCCGCTACGAGCATCGCCCCGACCTCTGACGGCTATCTGCTTATCGACCCGGCCCGCTTTGCCGCCGACTTCGCCGCCGACCTGCCGCCTGCCCAGGCCCGGTTCATGGCAATCTCGCAAGTACCGTGGAACAAGGCGATCCTGTCCACGCCCATCACCGCTCCGGCGTGGAAGTCGAAGCCGGCCTACGGGATCGTCGCGCAGCAGGACCGCATGATCAATCCCGACCTCGAGCGCGCGATGTACCGCCACGCCGGTGCCAGCGTGACCGAGATCAAGGGCAGCCACGCCGTCTTCATCTCGCAGCCGCGCGCCGTGGCCAACGTGATCGAGCAGGCAGCGCGCGCAAGCCGCTGAGCAAACCGCGGGCGGCCGGAAGCCGCCCGCAACTCCATGCAAAAGGAAGACGACATGACTGAGGGTATCGCAAACAAGGTCATTCTCATCACTGGTGGCAACACCGGGATCGGCGCCGAGACCGCCCGCCTGCTCGCAAGCCGGGGCGCCAAGGTGGCGATCGCCGCGCGCCGCAAGGACAAGCTCGACAAGGTTGTCGCCGAAATCGCGGCGGACGGCGGCGAGGCCCGCGCCTACACGCTCGACGTCACCGACAAGGCGCAAGTGGCAGCGGTAGTGGCCGATGTTGTCGCCGATTTCGGCCGGCTGGACGTGCTCATCAACAACGCCGGGCTGATGCCGATCCGCCCCATGGCCGAGGCCAACACCGACGAGTGGGACGCGATGATCGACGTCAATCTCAAGGGCACGCTCTACGGGATCGCGGCGGCACTCCCGCGCTTCCTTGCCCAGAACAGCGGGCACATTATCAACCTGAGCTCGGTGGCGGGCATCAAGGTCTTCGCGCCGGGCGGCACCGTCTATTCCGGCACTAAGTTCGCAGTCAGCGCGATCACGGAAGGCCTGCGGCAGGAAGTGGGCGAAACGGTGCGCGTCACCGCCATCGAGCCGGGTGCTGTGGAAAGCGACCTCAAACTCGGGACCTCGGGCACTGCGACCGACACGGTCATAGACTTCTATCGGCAGGCGATCCCGGCCAGTTCGGTCGCGCGCGCCATTGCCTATGCGATCGAGCAGCCCGCCGATGTCGACATCAACGCCATCGTCATCCGCCCCACTCGCCAGACTTTCTGACAGCCCAGTCACACCCCCCGTCCTCAGGAGCCCACGATGACCGACATACTGACCAACCCCGCCGAGATCTTCGCATCCCAAGCCGTATCGCGCGACCCGGCCAACGACGCGCTGATCGCGCGCTATCCCTATCAGAACCCTGAAGAGGTCGAAGCTGTCCTCCAGGCCGGTGCCGCCGCTTACCGGCTGTGGCGGGACACCCCGATGACGGAACGCGTCGCCGCCTATCACCGGCTTGCTACGACACTGCGCGTACGCTCGGAGACGCTGGCTGCCCTCATCACGTCCGAAATGGGCAAGCCGATCGAGGCGGCCCACGCGGAAGTCGAGAAGTGCGCCGCGACGATCGAATGGATCGCGGACAACGGGCCCGCCATTCTGGGCGACGAGCCCGTGTCGATCGAAGGAAGCGATCAGGTCCACGTGTCCTATCTGCCAATTGGCACGATCCTGGCCGTCATGCCCTGGAATTTTCCCCTATGGCAGGTGATCCGGGCGTCCGGGCCGATCATGCTCTCGGGCAACGGGTTCCTGCTCAAGCACGCGCCCAACGTGATGGGATCCGCCTTTGCCTTGCAGCAGGCCTATGAAGCGGCGGGCTTTCCGAAGGGGCTGTTCGCCAACCTCAGCACCGACAACGAGACGGTCGCCCGCGTGATCGAGGATCCGCGCATCGCCGCCGTCACGCTGACCGGCAGCATGCGGGCAGGTGCAGCCGTGGCCGCCACCGCCGCGAAGGCGCTCAAGAAAAGCCTGCTCGAACTGGGCGGCAGCGACGCCTTCATAGTGCTGGCGGACGCCAACATCGACCTGGCGGTGGAGGCGGCGATCGAGGCGCGGTTCCAGAACACGGGCCAAGTCTGCCTCGCGGCCAAGCGCTTCATCCTGGAGCGACCTATCGCCGAAGCCTTCACGGCGAAGTTCGTGGCAGCCGCGCGCGACCTGAAGATTGACGACCCGCGCGATCCTGCCACGAAGATCGGCCCCATGGCGCGCAAGGATCTTCGCGCAGAACTTCACGGCCAGGTCCAGCGCACCCTTGCGCAAGGCGCGACGCTGCTATTGGGCGGGTACGAGATCGAGGGACCGGGGAACTTCTACGCCCCGACCGTCCTCGCCGACGTTGCTCCCGGAATGGCAGCGTTCGACGAGGAGACGTTCGGCCCGGTCGCGGCGCTGACGATCGCCGATGACCTTGAGCATGCGATCCGGCTCGCCAACACCAGCGACTATGGCCTGGGCGGCAATCTGTGGACGGCCGATGTTGCCAAGGCGCGGCAGATCGCCCGTCGGCTCGAAACCGGCGGCGTGTTCATCAACGGCTTCAGCGCTTCCAATGCCCGCATCCCGGTCGGCGGTGTCAAGAAAAGCGGATACGGACGCGAACTTTCGCACTTCGGTTTGCGCGAGTTCACCAACGCCCAATCCGTTTGGGCCAAAGCCCATCACTGACGACTTCACGCCGAACCGGCTCATCAGCCGGTTCAGCATCGATCCTTGCCGAGACAGCAAATGCAGTTCTCGCCGCGAATTCCAACCCTAATTGATCTTCAAGCGATTCAAACCGTTCGAGAAATGCGGGATGCTACCGGACGGAAGGTCCCGGGAAAGTCGGACCTTCGCGGCGATAACGGAAAGCGGCCAAACTTGGTGGACACCTGCCTGATTGCGGACCGTCTGCACCTGGAGCGCTGAAAACCTATGTCGCTGCGGCCGGCTTTTTCGGGCTGGTCGATCGCTGGCAGGAAATCGAATTCCATCCGACGTTCATCCGCATCCACACCGGCGCCTGCGACGAAGGCATGGGCGCCTATGACGGCGATCGATCGCATGCCCTGTCGCCACTGGGTTTCCACGGCATCACGCCGGAAACTGTAAGCACCACGCATTATTTCTGGTCGATGGCGACCAACATCACCCAGGGGGACATTCCCGACCTCGTCTTTGAACAGACTGCGCGCACCTTCAAGGAAGACCAGATCGTCTTGGAGATGCAGCAGCGGCGGATCGCGCGGGAACCGGGGCGGCCGATGCTGGACATCGCCAGCGACGTGGGCGGACGACAGACCCGCCAGTTCATCCAGCGCCTGTTCCGGGTACAGCGGGAGGAAGAGACCGCCGCTGTGTGACCGGAGCCAGCGCCATCATCTTGCCAGCAACGGCCCCAGTTCCGCTATCTGCCCGCCGGGCGCCGCCTGTTGCAACAGGCGGCCGAGCAACTCGATGGCGTCCTCGGTCTCCGCGCGGTGGGGCAGATAGCGCTCCGCGATGGACAGGCCGCGAACCGACCACACCATCAGGCGCATGACCGCCAGGGCCTGCGCCTCGTCTCCGCCAAAGGCGCCCCGCATCACGGCCAGCGCCGATCGTTCGACCGCCTCCTGCATCGGCACGACCAGCGCCGCCAGTTCGGGATCGCTGCGTGTTGCCTGCAATATCTCCAGTACGGCCATGCCCGACGTGCGGCCCAGCACGGACCACAGCATGCGAGGCCAGTCGTAAAGATGATCGCCAAGTCCCGTGCGCACGCGGATATCCTCATATTCTGCCATTTCATGATCGAAGACATAGCGCACGACATCGGCCATCAATACCGCCCGCGTCGGGAAATGATGCAGCATGGCGCCGCGGCTGACGCCCGCTGTCTGCGCGATGAGCGTGGTGCTGGCGCCCGCATAGCCCCATTTTCCGATCACGGCGATCGTGGCGTCGATTAGCGCCATGCGGGTGGTGGCGGTACGCTCCTCCTGGGTCCGACGGGGCTGGGGTGCGGCAAGGTCCTGCATCTGATCTTCCTTCCTGGTGCCCACGGCTTATGCCGCACCCACCGATCCTGCTTTCTCAGCTTTTCCCGCTCGTCGGGATGTATAACGAAAATGGATCGATATCCATAACAACAATCAGGATTGACGGTTTGTATGTCAAAGATTTATGCGGGGAGCAAGTGCAGAGGATCTGCACATCGAGGGGGGATAGGATGCGGAAAGCAATATTGTTCGCGGGCGCCAGCCTGATCGCGGTGGTTCAGCCGGTCCAGGCGCAAACCGCCCAGTCCAGCGAAGGCGTCGCCGAAATCGTCGTCACGGCCCAGCGCCGGGCCGAACGGTTGCAGGATGTCCCCGTCAGCGTGACCGCGCTTGGCGGCGATACGCTCAAGTCCCGCAACCTCAACGACCTTACCCAGGTCGCGCTCGCCGCCCCCAGCCTGCAGGTTGGCAGCGACAATAGTTTCGCGATCCGCGGCGTGGGCACCCAGGCCTTCGCTACGACGATCGATTCGAGCGTCGCAACCGCGCTGGACGACGTCAATCTGGGCCGACCGTTCCTGACCCAGGGCCTGTTCAACGATGTAGAGCGCGTCGAAGTGCTCAACGGGCCGCAGGGTCTGTTGTTCGGCAAGAATGCGTCGGCCGGCCTGCTCAACGTCGTATCGACCCGCCCAAAGATCGGCACGTTCGCCAGCGAAACGAACCTCGAACTGAACAATCGCGACACGCCGGGTAGCAGCGATGCGTCATGGTCCGCCATCGCACGCCAGACGGTCAATATCCCGGTTGGCGACACCGGCGCGCTGCGCGTCAACGGCACCTATTCCATCGAAGAGCCAGGCACCAATTTTGTCGGCGCCGGCGGCGTGCGCAACGATCTGGATCGCAAACAATATGGCATCCGCGCCAAATATTTGCAGGAGATCACGCCCGCGCTGGAATTCTATGTGATCGGTGAATATGCCGAATCCCATGGTGTTGCGGGTGTTTTCGACCGTAGCTATCGACAGCTAGGCGCTGGTAGCATCAATGCCGGCCCCTTGGCCGCTTCTGGCATCGTCGCAGGCGACCGCAATTTCACCGTTGCAGGCGATGGCGGCTTCTGGCGCGACCTGAAACTGGGTGGGGCTCAGGCTGCGCTGACCTATACGGCCGACAGCGGGCTGGTCGTCAGCAACATCGCCGCGTGGAAATTCTATAATTTCGATTCGCAGCTGGATGTCGATTTCACCAACAGCAATGGCGCGAACATCAATCGATCCAATGCCGATTACGACCAGTTTTCCAACGAACTGCGCGTAGCCCTGCCGGTGGACAATCGTCTGTCAGGCCAGGCTGGCCTCTATTATTTCCATTCCACCATCAAGCAGAGCAGCCAGATTGCGGGCAATAACTACCTGCCCGATTTCCTGCTGCCCAGCTTCCCCTTCTGCGTCGGCGCGGCCGCCGTGCCTGGCGCCTTCCCACCCACCTGTTCGACCAGCAACAGCTATTTTCTGGGTCGCGACAATGTCTATAGCATGAAGACCGACAGCTATGCCGCCTTTGGCCAGCTGACATTCGCCGTCACCGACCAGTTCAAGCTGTTCGCCGGCGGCCGCGTGACGCGCGATGAGATCAGCATCGACCTGGATCAAAATCGGGGCGCTTATTTCGTCACGCTGGGCGTGCCGGGCGCCATATCGGAGAGTTTCGGCAATACCGACTTCAGCTGGCGCGCCGGCGGCCAGTATCAGGTGACCCGCGACGCCATGATCTACGGTTCCTACGGCCGTGGTTACAAGGGGCCAGGCTTCAACGATACCGGCGCGACCGCCAATGCGCCGTTGGTGGTGCAACCGGAAAAGTCGAACACCGCTGAAATCGGGTTCAAGACGAGCTGGTTCAATCGCCGCCTGATCGTCAATGCGTCCGCCTTCCACACCAAGTTCGACAATTATCAGACCCAGTCGCTCGACACCCAGCTGCAAAGTTTCATCGTCCAGAACGCGGCGTCGGTGACGAGCAAGGGCGTCGAACTGACCGTGAACACCAACCCGCTGCGGGGGCTCTCGATCAACGGGTCGGCGACGTTCCTCAATTCCAAGTTCGACGATTTTGCCGGCGCAGAATGTTATCCTGGCCAGGCGACACCCAGTTGCGCGGCCACGGGATCGTTCAACGCGCGCGGCCGCCGTACGCCCACAGCGCCGAAATTCACGTCGTCCGTGCAGGCGATGTATGAAGTGCAGACGTCAGGGACGGTGCATCCCTTTATCGAGGGCAACTGGTATCATCGCACGGCGATCAACTATCTGATTAACGGCGCGCCCGGCGCTACCGTACCGACGCTGGACCTGATCGGGGCCAGCGCGGGCGTGCGGCTGGACAACGGGATGCTGCTTTCGATCTTCTGCAAGAATTGCACGAACGAATATAATCCTAATTTCATCGGACTGGACGCGGGCGACGCTATCGCGGGCGTCGCCTCCTATCAGCAGCAATTCGGGTTTGATTCCGTGCGCACCATCGGCGCCAACATTCAGTTCCGTTTTTAAAGGCGACCCAGATGCTTTCCATATCCCGTCGAACGATGATCCATCTGGCAGGCAGCAGCCTGGCTGCAACGCTGGCGGGACCAGCGCTGGCCGCCAGGCGAAAGCTGCGCCCCGATTTTCTTTGGGGCGCGGCGACCGCCGGTCACCAGGTGGAGGGCGGTAACGTCAACAGCGACAGCTGGGTCATGGAGCATCTCCAGCCCAATGCCTTCGCCGCGCCTTCGGGCGATGCCTGCGACAGCTATCATCGCTGGCGCGAGGACATGGCGCTGGTCAAGCAGATGGGGCTCAACTGCTATCGGTTCGGCATCGAATGGTCGCGGATCGAGCCTGCACCCGGCGAATTTTCGATAGCAGCGCTCGATCATTATCGTCGCATGGTGGAAGGTTGCGCGGATTTGGGGCTAAAGCCCTTCGTCACCTATTCCCATTTCACCGTGCCGCGATGGTTCGCGGCGAAGGGCGGATGGGAAGAAACCGCCAATATCGACCATTTCCTGCGTTTTTGCGAGCGGGCGGCCAAGGCGCTGGGGACCAATTACAGCCATGGTCTGACATTCAACGAGCCCAATCTGGCGGCACAATTGTCCTGGCAACCCGCCTTCCGCGCGACGATGCCCTATTTCGCCCAGGGCAATGCCGCCGCCGCCAAGGCGGTGGGCAGCGATCGCTTCTCCTCCACGCCCGTCTTCGATGCTGCGCTTGCCGCCCCGATCCAGGCTGAGGCGCATCGCCGCGCGGTGGACGCGATCAAGGCGGTGCGGCCAGACCTGCAACTTGGCCTTAGCCTGGCCGTTGCCGATGAGCAGGCCGGGCCTGACCCGAGCGGTCTTCAGCGCAAGATCGCCCATGTCTATGCCCCCTGGTTCGAGGCAGTGGCGAAGGATGATTTCGTCGGCGTCCAGACCTATGGCCGGGCCGTCGTCGGCAAGGATATGGACCTGCAACCGCCAAAGGGCGTGGAATTGACCCAGGCCGATACGGAATTCTACCCGCAAGCGCTCGAAGCGACCGTCCGCTGGGTCGCGAAGGCGACGGGTCGCCCGGTGATCGTGTCGGAAAATGGCGTGGCGACCACCGACGACAGCCGCCGCGTCGCCTTCATCGACGGCAGCCTTGCCGGCCTTGGCCGCGCGATCGCCGATGGCATCGATGTGCGGGGCTATATCCACTGGTCGCTGCTCGACAATTTCGAATGGAACCGTGCCTATACCGCGCAATTCGGGCTGGTCGCGGTCGATCGAACGACCTTCCGCCGCACCATGAAGCCTAGCGGATTGCATCTGGGGCGCTACGCGCGCGACAATAGCCTCTAGCGCGCACTTTACTTTCCTCACGCCTCGCCAAGGACCGTCCCATGCCCGCTGTTGATCGCCGTTCGTTCCTGGCTACAGGCGCCATCGTTGGGTGGGCCGCTCCGCACGCCCTGGCTGCGGACATAGCGACGTCTGCAGTGGTCACTGGCCTGCGCACCGCGATGCGTGACGCGCCGATCGGAATCGGCGATCGGCAACCGGCGCTGTCCTGGCGCGTTGAGGGCGGGGAGGGGGCGATGCAGGCCGCCTATCGCGTGCTGGTAGCCTCCAGCGCAGCGACACTGAAGCAGGATCGCGGCGACCTGTGGGATAGCGGGCGGACGGAAAGCGCCAATTGCACCGGCATTCTCTACGCCGGATCGCCGCTGCATTCGGGCCAGACCTGTCATTGGAAGGTCCAGATGTGGGATCAGGCCGGTAAGCCCTGCTGGAGCACGCCCGCCACCTGGGACATGGGCCTGCTGGAGCCGGGTGACTGGTTGGGCGACTGGCTGGCGGTCGAGGACGCGACCGAGCGCGACGATCGCGTCGCAGGCACGCAATGGGTCGGTGGCGCAGCCCCGTCTCCCGCCGCGCAGCGTTCGTTTCGCCTCGCTTTTCGCAGCGGCTCCGGTGAAGCGCTGCTGACGATCCACGGCGATGGCGTGATGTCGCGACTGATGCTGGATGGAGCGCCTATCACGTTGCCGACCCGCGATCCCAATGCATTTGGCGGCGCACCCGCGACGCGCATGTCGCTGCGACTCAGTGCTGGGGACCATGTTCTAAGAGTCGATATTGCACCGACACCGGGCTTTTTCGTCAAACCCTTTGTGTCGCTTGCAGCGCAGATCCGCCTCGACGGGGCGGCGGGCGCTCGGATCAGCACGGGCTGGGAAACCCGGTTGGGTGACAAGGGCGACTGGGTAGCCGCCAGTCCGCTCGATAAACAGCCGGTCTTTCCATGGCCGCCCACACCGGCCCGGTTGCTGCGACGCGCCTTTGCCAACAGGGGTGGGGTCACCCGCGCGCGCATCTATGTCGCGGCCTTGGGCGGCTATCGGCTGTGGCTCAACGGCCGCCGGGTCGATGAAGATGAATTGCAGGGCGAACCGGCCAATTACGCCGCCCACATCCCCTATCGCGTGCATGACGTCACGTCGCTGGTACAGGATGGCGACAATGTCATCGGGGCGATGGTCGGCGACGGTTACTATGCCAGCTATCAGGCGCCCAACGGCCGCTATGCCTTTGGCGAAGCGCCGCGCCGCCTGCGACTGATGCTGGAAATCACGCGGCTTGACGGGCGGATAGATCATGTCACGAGCGATGACGACTGGCGCCACACCCGCGCGCCTGTGCTGATGTCCGAAATCTATGCCGGCGAGGACCAGGATCTGCGCTTGTGGCCGAAGGGTTGGAACCAGCCGGGGTTTGACGATGCTCGTTGGGACCGCGTCTGGAATGCCCCCGCGCCGACCGCACCCTGTGTCGCCGCGCTCGCAGACCCTGTCCGCGCGACCCGATCATTGGGGCCCCTATCCATTCGCAGCATGGGCCAGTCGCGCCATATCGTGGATTTCGGCCAGAATTTCGCGGGCCGCGTTCGGTTGCGGGTCAAGGGTAAAGCTGGGCAACTGGTCAGTGTTCGACATGCTGAAGTGCTCTCTGCAGAGGGCGAGCTGGACCGCAGCAACCTGCGCGCCGCGCGCGCCGAGGATCGCTACCAGCTCAGCGGGACGGCCGACGTTGAAACGCTCGAACCGGTATTCAGCTATCAGGGCTTTCGCTATGTGGAAGTGGATGGCGTCGCCGCCCTGACGAACTCGATGATCGCGGGTATCCAGCTTTCCAGCGCTATGCCGGAAACAGGCACGTTTCGGATCGACGCTCCCACCGTTCAGAAATTATGGCTCAACACGCTGTGGAGCCAGCGCTCCAACTTCACGGGCATCCCCACCGATTGCCCCCAGCGCGACGAGCGGCTGGGCTGGACCGGGGACGCGCAGATATTCTGGGACGCGGCGAGCTTCAATATGGATGTCGGCGCCTTCACCCGATCCTACAGCCGGATCCTGCGCGCGGCGCAGGGCGCGAACGGCGCGTATCCGCTCTGGGCGCCCTCTTCCGAAGGACTGGGCTGGGGCACAGACAGCGCCACGCCGGGGTGGGCCGATGCCGGCGTAATGCTGCCCTATATCGCCTATCTTCACAGCGGCGATCGCAAGGTGGTCGATGAGAATTGGGACGCGATGACGGCCTATGTGGGGGGCATATTGGCGGCCAATCCCGACGGATTGTGGAATAACAAGCGAGGCGCAGATCTGGGCGACTGGCTGGCGCTCGATGCGCAATCGCCGATGGACGAAACCACGCCCAAGGCGTTGATCGGCACGGCCATGCTCGCACGGTCGCTGGATCAGGTGGCACAGATGGCTGCATGGACGGGTCGCACCGCCGACGCAGCGCGATGGCGCACGCAGCACGGCCGCGTGCGCGACGCCTTCGCCAAAGCCTTCGTCAGGGCGGACGGCACCGTTGGCAATGGCAGCCATTGCAGCTATATCTTGGCATTGCGCCTGGGCCTCGTTCCCATCGCCTTGCGCGCCAAGGCAGGCGGTCTGCTTGCGGCAGACATTCGTCGGCGCGGCACCTTGCTATCGACGGGCTTCCTTGGCACGCCCCTGGCGCTGGACGCGCTGGCCGATGTCGGCGAAACCGGCCTTGCCTGGGATCTGCTGCTGCGCACCGATTTCCCCTCATGGGGTTATATGGTCAAGCGCGGCGCGACGACGATCTGGGAGCGGTGGAACGGCGATACCGGCGACGTCGCGATGAACTCATTTAACCATTATGCGCTCGGCGCGGTTTGCGGATTTCTTTACCGCCGTGTTGCGGGCATCGATCCGATCGAACCGGGTTTTGCCAAATTCCGCGTCGCGCCGGTGCTCGATAGTCGCATCGTCCGGTTCGGTGCCCGTGTGGACAGCGTCAGAGGGTGCATTGAGACGCAATGGTCCTATCTGGAGGGACGCGTGCAACTGGAATTGACCGTTCCACCAAATTCTTCCGCGGAAGTTCTCTTGGCCCAGGATCACCGGACGGTCGGTCCGGGCAAGCACAGACTCAGCTTTTGACAGAAGCCTTCCCGGTTGGGCGAACGGATAAGACCGGGATGAGCGCGGCCTTCGACCCTTAAGACCTGACTTTCCTTTAGTTCGATCCGGCATTTAAGCGAGGAACAGAAAAATGATGACACGCAGACTTGGAGCTTTGCTACTGACAATTGCTATCTTCGGAAGAGAAGTCGAATTGTCGGCACAGCCTACCGGCATGCCTCCCGCAGTGCCGACGATGGCGCCGAGCGAACCTGACGCTATCGTTCTTGACCCTGTGCGCGGCAAGACCTCTTCAGAAGTCTGGGCCAAGATCATGAACAATTATGTTGTCAGAAACGTAACCCAGCCGACGATAACGCCCGTGCTGCCTGACCCTGCGAAGGCGAACGGCAAGGCGATCATTGTGGCGCCAGGCGGTGCGTTCATGATGCTGTCCCTTGGATGGGAAGGCTGGAATGTCGCAAGGACGCTTGCCGACCACGGATATACCGCGTTCGTACTCAAATATCGGCTGCTGCCGACTCCCAAATCCGAGGATGAGGCCGGTCCCTATGTCCTTGGGAAAATGAACGCTGGCCTTCTGGGAGAGGGCAAGATGCCCACTCTCCAGAACCCGGACGCGACGCAAGACGGCCTGGCCGCCCTGCGCTTCGTACGCGCGCACGCCCAAAAATATCACATCGATCCCAAGAAAGTCGGCATGTTGGGCTTTTCCGCCGGGGCGATGTTGTCCCTGAATACGGTGATTTCCGCTGCGCCGGGCGAGGGGCCAAATTATCTTGTTTATGTCTATGGCCCACAGGCTGCAGTCGTTGTGCCGACCAACGCGCCACCGATGTTCGCCGCGATCGCATTTGACGACCCTCTTTTTCCTACAGGGGGATTTCCGCTAACTCAGGCTTGGCATCGCGCCGGCAAGGCGGTTGAACTGCACGCCTATCAATCGGGGGGACACGGATTCAGCATGGGATTCCCAGGCTCGACCACGTCGCTCATCATGAGCGAGCTTCTCGCTTGGCTCGACATGCAGGACCGCCCCGCACCCGCGCCATGATCTGCGATAACAGGTAGCAACGATCCTGCCACCGTAGGCTGACGCCCATGCAACATCTCGGGTTAACGGCCCACGGCAGCTTTCGTCAGAAACAGACTTTGACGTCATGACTCCAGAGCGTTTTAAAATGGTCGGCATCTGACGGGAAAAGAACCGTTTTCAGCCGAGGATCGCGACTTAGTCCGAAGAGCCTGGGAAGGATCGACACCGACGGCCTATAGATGAGTTGGAGCGGTCACTGACACCCTATCTGCAAAGCTACAGACGCAGAAAGTCTAGTCCTTGCTGGGTGGGTAGCTGATTGCGCCCACCCATATTTTTTCATTTCCGTGGGATCTGAAATATTATCGGGCAGAGGGGGGGCGCTAGGCCTCGTTGCGGTGTCAGGCCAGATGTGGGCCTATTAGCACCATATCGGCGGGCGAAAGCCGATCGGCTGCAGTGTCCCGCTGGTGCCAATAGGGGTAGAGCAAGGGCAGGCGACTGACCTGTTCCAGCCTGGCCGCTTCCTCCGCCGTCAGCTGCAGTTCTGCGGCTCTTAGATTGTCGGTGAGTTGCGCATCGGTGCGCGCGCCGATCACCAGGCTTGTAACGCCGGGCCGTCCCAGCAGCCAGGCGAGTGCGACCTGCGCCGGGCTTACGCCTTCGCCGCGCGTTGCTGCGATTTCGACCAGAATCTCGACAATATCATAGAGCGCCTCGATATCGCGAACCGGCGGCTCGTTCCAGTTTGCCGCCTTACGCGTGCCTTCGGGCTCGGGCTTACCGCGCCGATATTTGCCCGATAGCAGCCCGCCAGCAAGGGGAGACCAGATCACCCCGCCTACACCCTGATCGACCCCGATTGGAAGCAACTCATATTCTGCTTCGCGCGCCTGAAGCGTATAATGGATCTGCTGTGCGATCGGGCGGATCGTCCCCTCGCGCTCTGCTGCGGCAATCATCTTCATGATGTGCCAGCCAGAGAAATTAGAGACGCCGACATAGCCGATCTTGCCGCTACGGGTCAGCATGTCGAACGCAGCCAGAATTTCCTCGACTGGGGTCAGCCCATCCCATTCGTGGCACCAGTACAAGTCGATATGGTCAGTGCGCAGGCGCTTGAGGCTCGCTTCGCAAGCGCGCACGATATGGTGACGCGACAGTCCGCGTTCGTTCGGGCCCTTGGCGCCGGTGGGAAACCGGACCTTGGTCCCTACGATCAGCTTTTCGCGGCGGCCGCCGGCGAGCGCCTCGCCAATAATCTCCTCTGACAGACCGGCCGAATAGATGTCGGCGGTGTCGATACTGTTGACGCCCGCATCGATGCACAGGTCGATCTGGCGCTGCGCACCGCTCATGTCGGTATTGCCGGTCTTGGCAAAGGCACCGGCGCCGCCAAAAGTCATGGTACCAAGCGTCAGCGTCGACAGCTTAAGGCCTGAGCGGCCAAGAATGCGATAGTCCATGAAATCCTCTTTCTATGCACGCGAGATAGACCCAAGCCGCATGGCAAGGGTAGGGGAGGTTAGGCGGCGAGTTGCACCTTCATATCTAGGTCTCGCGCTGTGATCAGAAAAATATACCGTCATCTCTTGCCCAACGCGGACCTGTTATGGCGGCTGCTGCGACGACGTGAGCCGGACGCTCCATCTCATCTCGATACCGCCCTTTAGGCCCGGCTCGAACACCTTAGGTTGCGCTAAGGTAATGTCCCTCGTGCAGCTGTCAGGCGAAATATGTTTCGAGCAGCATTTTTGAAGCGTGCCGCGCCAATGCCTGGGTAGGGGCGTTGGTATTGCCACTGATGATCTGCGGCATGATAGACGCATCGATAACATGCAGGGCATCGATCCCCTTCA
Source organism: Sphingobium sp. YR768 (assembly GCF_900111125.1). Classification (GTDB taxonomy): domain Bacteria; phylum Pseudomonadota; class Alphaproteobacteria; order Sphingomonadales; family Sphingomonadaceae; genus Sphingobium. The sequence goes on along the minus strand of NZ_FOGE01000013.1, from coordinate 74,811 downwards.
CCTTGAGCCGGGCGTCGACGACCGCATCGAGGTCTTCCTCCCGTCCCATCCGGCAGGTGCCCACGGGGTGCCACATGGTGGTTGCCGCCTTTTTGACAAAGGCGCCGATGTCCTCATCGCTCTGGACCTGCGCACCAGGGACGAATTCCTCTTCGATTATGTCGGCGAGCGACCGCTGTTCCATCACCTTGCGTACCGCTTTCACCGCCGCGATCCCGACGCTTAGGTCATAGGCGTCGCCAATGAAATTGGGATCAATCAACGGCATCGATAATGGATCGGCGTCTGCCAGTCGCACCGTGCCACGGCTTCGCGGCTGAAGTACGACCGTTGCGAAGGTGACCCCTGAACGCGCGCCCGACGGATTGAGGCCATCTTCTGAAATAATCGGCTCATGATAGCATTGGACGGTCGGCTCATCGTTGGAAAGATTATCCGGATCCCAATAGGAGACCGTTTCGATACCATTGCCCGACGCAGGTCCATCGCCGGTCACAAGATAGCGCATGCCTGAAGCCAGCATGCCAACACCCTGTGCCGCTGCCTGATACCCCATCTTGCCCTTTACGAAGGCAGCGATGGGAATGATGGGATGATCGTGCAGATTTTCACCAACCCCTTTGAGGTCTGCGACCACCGATATGCCATGGTCTTCCAGATGCGCGCGCGGTCCGATGCCCGAATACATCAATATCTTGGGGGACTGCACCGCGCCGGCTGACAGGATCACAAGACCTGCCCGGATAGTTTCGACCCGGCTGCCCCAGTGAAGTTCAACTCCGACTGCACGCTTGCCCTCGATCAGAACCTTGCTCACCGTCCGTGACGTCAGCAAATCCACTCGTCCTTTGCGGACGTGGGGGTGGAGATAGGCGACAGCAGCGCTCGCACGCTTGCCCTTGTTGGTATTGGCCTGAACAGGCGAGACGCCGGTCTGCCGAGCGCCGTTATAGTCGGCATTATATTGCAGGCCATATTCCTGGAACGCCCGCATACATCGCTGATTGAGTTCGTTGATCCCCTGCGGCAGTTCGACCGATAGCGGACCATCGATGCCATGATGCTCATTATGGAAGGTGTCGTTGCGCTCCTGCTCGATATAGGTCCGGCGCATCGTTTCCCACGACCAGTCGCCGCTGTCACCGACCGCTTCCTGCCAGGCGTCGAAATCCTGCTTCTGCCCGCGTACATAGCACATGGCGTTGACGGACGTGCCGCCGCCCACGACCTTGCCCATGCGATAGCGCCGCTCCTGCCCGTTTACAGAAACCGTATTATAGGCCCAGACATTCGTGTCCTTGGCCAGCATCTTGGAATAGCCGGCAGGGATATGGATCATCGGATTGCGATCCATCGGCCCCGCCTCGATCACCGCGATGCTCTTGTCTGTGTGTCTGGCAAGATAATCCGCCACGACACATCCGGCCGCGCCGCTTCCAACAATGACGATGTCATAATATTTGTCCGACATGGTATGTCGCAGTCCTTATGCTGTCGGGTAGGTTCAGAATGGATAGGCCGGTGCTTCGCCCTTGATCGTAACCCACTGCCATTCGGTGAATTCTTCCCAGTTTGCCGGGCCGCCGATCGCGCTGCCATTACCCGATGCGCCGACCCCGCCGAAGGGATTGACCACTTCGTCATTGACCGTCTGATCGTTGATATGCAGCAAGCCGGTCTGGAGCTGTTCACCCAGCGCCAACGCACGCGATACATTGCGTGACAATATGGCGGCCGACAGGCCATATTCCGTCTGGTTGGCCAGCTTTACTGCCTCGGCGTCATTGGCAAAGGTTGTGACGACGGCCACCGGACCGAAAATCTCTTCGCGAAATGCGCTCATGTCAGGGGTAACACCAGACAGGACAGTTGGCGCATAGAAGAGCCCGTCCGACGTGCCGCCTGTGGCCAGGGTTGCACCGGCATCGACCGTTTCGCGCACGACCTTGACGACATGATCGGCCTGCCGCTGATTGATGAGCGGCCCGATGGCGATGGTCTCGTCGGTCGGATCGCCCATCGGCAAAGCCTGAGCCTTCTGCGCCAGCGCTTTCACGAAATCCTCGGCGATAGCCTCATGCACCAGCACCCGGCCCGCTGACATGCAAATCTGCCCCTGGTGCAGGAACACGCCCCACGCCACGTTCCGCAACGCCAGGTCGATATCCGCGTCATCCAGAACGATGATCGAATTTTTGCCACCCAGTTCGAGCGACACCTTCTTGAGGTGGCGACTGGCATTTTGCCCGACCATGCGTCCGGCGCCTGTCGATCCTGTAAACTGGATCATGCCGATTTCAGGATCGCTGCACAGCGCTTCACCCGCTTCGCTGCCACCCGGGAGCACATGCAGCACGCCGGAGGGGAGGCCAGCGAGCTCAAACAGGCGCGCGATCACCAGCCCGCCGCAGATTGCCGTGCGCGGATCAGGCTTTAGGATAACGGCATTGCCCACGGCCAGCGCGGGTGCGACCGCCCGCATCGCTAAATATAGCGGAAAATTGAACGGTGCGATGATGCCGACAACCCCGATCGGGCGACGCCGGGCCAGATTGATGCGGCCCGGGCTTGTCGGCAGGACCAACCCCTGCGCCTGATGTGGCATGGCTGCGGCCAACTGGATCGCCTTGAGCGTGACCTTCAACTCAAAGGCTGCCTTGCCACGGGCCGAACCGCTTTCGCGCACCAGCCAATCTATAATGTCTTCGCGATATTGTTCGCCCACAGACAGGGCACGCAGGAAAACCGCCGCGCGGTCGTCCGGGCTGTTTGCAGCCCATTCGCGTTGTGCTTTGCGCGCTGATTTGGCAGCGATCGCAACCGTATCTGCATTGGCCAGCGCAATCGTACCCAGCCGTGCGCCGGTCGCCGGCTCGACGGCCGCTACCAGATCGTCGCCGCTTGACCAGCCATTGCCGTAAAACATACCGGAAAGATAATTTTCGGGCAGAAACGTAGCGGCTGTCTGTGCGCTGCTATTGGGCATGGCCATCTCCTTATTATGGTTTCAAACAATCGTGCTGCCCTTCAGATGGAGACCCCCACTTTGCTTTGCAAAGACCAACTTGGTTGCCGATTATATCCTGGGGGTATAATCATCTGGCATAACCGAAGAGGACCTATGGCCGACATTCGACGCTTGCGCTATTTCGTCACGGTAGCGTCCGAACGCAGCTTCACACGTGCCGCTGCCCGGCTGAACATGGCGCAGCCACCGCTCAGCCGACGCATCCAGGAATTGGAAGAAGAGGTCGGCACGACGCTGATCGAGCGGAGTTCCCGTCCGTTGGTACTGACGCCTGCGGGCCAGCTTTTCTATGTTCACGCGCTTCAGGTTCTGGATCGCCACGATGTCATGGAGCGCGCGATGGAGGGATATATCACCGCCCAGCGCCCTCGTTTTACGCTGGGCCTGCTTCCTTCCGAATTTTACGTTCGCCTGCCTCAGATCGTGCGCCGTTTTCGAACGCAGGCGCCCGATACCGACCTCATCCTGAGTGAAATGAGCAGCTCAGAACAGATTGAGGCGTTGAAGGCTGGGCGCATCGATGCCGGGCTCGGTCGGGTGCGTATCGACGATCCGGCGATTTCGCGCGAATTGCTGCGGGAAGAAAGGCTGGTCGCTGCCGTACCCGCAGGCTGGGGAAGCCCGCACGATCCCATCGATCTGGCCCAACTCGCGCGCATGCCCCTGCTGCTCTATCCCCGTGAACCCCGGCCGAGCCACGCCGACGTCATATTATCCATCTTTCGCGATTCAGGCCTCACGCCTGACGAGGTCATCGAGGTGCGAGAGCTGGAAACGGCGTTGATCATGGTTTCGGCAGGCGTTGGTGCCTGCCTCATCCCGGCAACGTCGCAATGGCTCGCCCATCCCGAAGTCGTCTGCCGCCCCGTTCGACCGAAGGCCGCGTCCCCCATTTTCCTCTATCACCGGCCCGGCGAAATGTCTCTTCAGTTCATGACGCTGCTTCGGACATTTGCCTCCTTGTTTGCAGAGTGGGGCTATCCGCTCTCACCGCGCCTGCTTCAGGCAAGCCAGAAGCAGATCGACTGAACCCACCCATGCGCAGGAACGGTAAGATACCGTTCCTGCGCATGTGCCGGTGTGTCAGAAGATTTTAAGGACGCGTAGCTGTACGCGACCCGCTTCGCGAAAGCCCCCTTCGACATGCACCATCCGGCCCGCAATGGCCTCAAGCTGTACGCTTTTCGAGACCATGGTCTGCACAGCGGCGCGGATCTGCTGATTTTCGGTCTTAGTGCCATTGTAGAGGCCGTCGACCTGCTGCTTGCCGCCCCAGTAGCCTGCATAGCCCAAGGATAGCGATGTCTTGGGGTTCAACGCATATCGGCCCCACAGCTGCACCGATGCGCTCTTGTCTTGCGACAGGGTCTGTTTGGCCGCGCCATATTTGTCATTGTCGCCATACCAGATCACATCCCCCGTCAGATCGAGGGTAATGCCCTTGCCCAATCCTTTGATCAGGCCGACCTGAAGGTCATAAGTCATCCGGTTCCCGCCCAGATTTACCGCTTTTTTGTGGTTGTAGGTTCCGGTGGGGAAAGTCAGGATCGGCGATACGCCCAGATAGGTCGCATGGTCAGGGTCGGGCTTGTTCACCAGCCACACGGTCGCAAAGGGCGTTATATCGCCAATGCCGCTGGATTTGTTCAGGCGCTGCCCATTGACCTTGCCATCATAAATGGATCCGAATGGCACGATGACCTGCGGATCGACGATGAACGGGCCGATCTTCATGAAATGCACAAACCGGGCGAGGCCGATTGCGGATCGAAGCCTGGTCCCGTCCTTCAATGTCCCGACATCTGGCACCTGCAACTGGTCGCGGTCAGTATAGATGCCGTAGAGCAGAGCCAGATTGGTGCCCTCAGGCAGCGCGGTATAATCGCCCGGATCGACATCGACTGCATGAGCCGTACCCGAAATTCCGGCAAGACCGGCCAGCGCGGCAGCCAGGCGCAAGACGCGCGACATCATTGGCATTCCAACCATAAAAACTCCCATAAAGATTATGTTGTGATCCCTCAGGCCGCCAGAAGGGTGCCTGCCTGTTCCCCGATGATGACGCAGCCGGCCATCGTATTGCCCGTTGTGACGCGCGGCATGATGGAAGCGTCGGCGATGCGCAGGCCCTCAATGCCGTGGACCCGCAACTGGCCATCTACGACCGCCATCTCGTCACGCCCCATCTTTGCGGTACAGCTTTCGTGCCAGTAGGTGACGGCGGCATCGCGGCAGAAATTGTCGAGCAGGGCGCCCTTCATTGGTCCTGGCATCACTTCACGCTTGTTATAGGCGGCCAGTGGCCCAGAATTGCCGATCTCCCGGCATAGTTCGATGCAGCGAAGGATGGCTTTGCGATCGGCTTCTTCGGCCATGGTGTTGGCAAAGATCTGAACCGGTGCGTTCGGGTCGGCCCCGGTGATCTTCACTTCACCACGACTTTGCGGCCGCACAACGGCGGGGGCCAAAGACCAGCAGCTGGGCGGCGGCGCGAACTGCTTGCCGGTTTCCTGGCTGGTATAGGGTAGTTCGATCTGAAAGGGCTGAAGGTCGGGCGTGTCCAGCCGCGCATCGCTTTTCCAGAAGAAGGTCGCCTCCGCCGCATTATTGCGAAAGGCGAGCGGTTCCTTATACTCCCAAACGCACCCCGCGATCATGAAATGATCCTGATAATTTTTGCCCACGCCAGGCAGATGATGCACCACCGATATGCCGTGGCGCTTGAGTTGGGCGGCATCGCCGATGCCGGACTGCATCAATATCTTGGGCGTGTTGATCGCGCCCGTCGACAATATGACTTCCCGCGCCGCGCCGATCGAGAGCGGCTTTCCAGCGAGTAGGATATCGACACCGGTTGCGCGCTTACCCTTGAAGCGTATCTTCTGCACCATCGCCTGCGTCAGGACGGTGATGTTGGGGCGATCCAATATTGGCCGGACATATGTGTGGAATACCGATAGACGCTGCCCTTCCTTGATGCGGACATTAGGAATGGCAGCGCCGCCCGACCCCTCCATCATCGCACCGTTCATGTCGCTGAAGATGGGAATGCCGACCCCTTTGCAGGATTCCAGCATCGCCGGCGCGATCGGTAACGGATTGTCGGGCGCCTGGACATGCACGATGCCGCCTTTGCCACGACGCAGCGCGTCTGGTTCGCCTTGCCAGTCTTCGATCCTGCGATAGATTTTCAGCACATTCTCGTAATTCCATCGATCGTCGCCTGCCTCTGAGGCGAAATAGTCCCAGTCATTTCTGTGCCCCCGTGCCCAGATCATGACGTTAATCGACGATCCTCCGCCCAGCACCTTGCCCATGGAGAGCGGCATGCGACGATTATTGATGTGCGGATTGGGTTCGGCAGCAAAGGCCCAGTCGCGCTCGCCGCCTAAATTGGTGAACCACTGCCCGGGCTTTTCGACGCTGGGCACCTCATCGCTGCCGCCAGCTTCAAGCAACAGCACATTGACGGCGGGATTTTCCGCCAGGCGCCGTGCCACGACTGCGCCGGACGATCCCGATCCACAGACGATATAGTCGTAGCTTTTGCGTAGATTGGCGCCTAGCTGCAACTGATTGGCCCGCGCCCGCTGGGCAAAGCCCGCCATCCCGGCAGCGGTAGCGATGCTCAGGCCAGCTGATAGGGCAAGGCGCATGAAATCGCGCCGTTCAATCGTACCATGCAGCAGTGCTGCCTCGGCTTGAGCAATATGTGACGCCGATGCATCAGGCGATTGGATAAATTTGGTCAATCGATCACTCCCCATCCTGTCGCTTATGCGGCGGGGGACATGATCATGAGGCAAGATGAAGGCCATCCAGACAGGATGTCCATACCCTTTTGCATCAACTCTCCGCCCTCGCTGTCATTGCGCGGTCTGTTCATTTTATGCATTCTGAGAGGAAAAACCCCGAGAATGGTCATTCTGTAATTGGCGGAAGGGTCGAGCGTCCAAGACTATCGGGATATGCGTTCATACCAAAACAGGTATAATATGATGGGGTTTTGGGACTGAACTGTCATCCGACAAATGATATTAATTGCATATGCGAACTAGCTAGCTGCGTCGCAACAAATCAGAGGGTGGGTCGGGGCATATGCTTAAAAATACGTCATCTTTTGTTCTTGCATCCGCAGCAGCCTGCTCATTGTTACCAACGGTCTCAATGGCAGACGACGAGACGGACACGATCATCGTCAATGGCCAGACCGAAAGCGGCTATGGCGTAACGTCGGCGATCACCGGCATGAAGATGGACGTGCCATTGCTTAAAGTGCCGCGGTCGGTGACGGCCGTCTCCAGTCAGGTATTGCAGGAACAGTCGGTCGATACGCTGACCGATGCGCTGCGCAATGTGAGCGGCATCACCGAGGCCAATAGTTTTGGCAATACTGGCGACAATTTCATGATCCGCGGCTTTGAAACCGGCCTCGGCTCCATCCTGCGCGATGGCTATATTAGCGTGCAGGTGCGGGCGCTCAATGCTTCAACCGAGCGGGTCGAGGTCCTGAAAGGTCCGGCGTCGCTGCTCTATGGGCGGCTCGAGCCGGGCGGCTTGATTAATGTCGTGACGGCTCATGGAGAAGCTGAAGCTGACGGTGAATGAGGAGAAGACACGCATCTGCAAGGTGCCGGACGAAACGTTCGATTTTCTGGGATACACGTTCGGTACGATGTACTCCGCGAAAACCGGCAAAGCCTACATGGGCCACCGGCCATCAAAGAAAAGCATCCAGCGCGTGGTCGCAACGATCCACGAGCTTACGGACCGAGCGCATACATGGCAGGATACCACATATCTGGTGGCCAAGATGAACCGGGTGCTGCGCGAATGGGCCAACTACTTTTCGGTGGGCACTACGAGCAGAGCATATCGGGCCGTCGACAGCTACACAGCGGTGCGGTTGCGTCAGTGGCTGCGCGCCAAATACAAAACCAGACGACGGCGAGAGGGAGCCTATCACACCCCCGGCTCTACGAGCGCTTCGGCCTTGTGCGTCTGGCGGACTTGGCCGCGGCCCGCCGTGGGTGAAGGCGTGATGTCTTGTCCGAGAGCCGGATGCGGGAGATCTGCACGTCCGGTTCGATGAGCAGGGAGTGGAAACGGACCGTCTGGCAAGCCCCACAGGCGCGCCGCACGACACCGCGCCACTTCCTGACTCTACCGGACTATCCAAAGCCCAAATTGCGATGCCCGCTTTCTTTGCGCGAGCAATCGGGCCATGGGGAGCCATGCGGAATACAGGTATCTTTCTCGCCATCGCCCTCAGCTTCGGGGCTGTCACCTCACCCGCCCATGCCTGGGGGCCTGTAGGCCACCGGGTCACCGGCGCCATCGCCTATGAAAACCTCAGCGGTGTTGCCCGCGCGAATGTGAAGATCCTGTTGGGGACAGAAGATCTGGCTGAAGCTGCGACCTGGCCTGACGACATGAAATCCGATCCGACCGATTTCTGGCAGAAGACTGCAAGCCCCTGGCATTATGTAACTGTCCGCGAAGGGGATGACTATAAGGGTTCAGACGCGCCCGCAGAAGGCGATGCGATGACGGCCCTCACGCGGTTTACGGCCGCGCTGCGCGATCCAAAGGCGTCGCCCGACGACAAACGCCTCGCCCTCCGCTTCATCGTCCACATAATTGGTGATCTGCATCAGCCGCTCCATGCAGGCGGCGGCAATGACCGTGGTGGCAATGACGTAAAAGTGAACTGGTTCGGCCGTCCAACCAATCTGCATTCGGTGTGGGACTCAGGCATGATCGAGCAACGATCACTCTCCTATTCCGAACTGGCAGGCTGGCTCTCGCGTTCGATCACGCCTGCCCAGACAGTCGAGTGGAGTAACCGTGATCCTTTGGTCTGGCTCCATGAAAGCATTGCGTTGCGCAAGACGATCTATCCGACCGATGCCAACCTCTCCTGGGACTATGCCTATCAACATCGCGCCGAGATCGACGACAGGCTCAAGCATGCGGGCGTCCGTATCGCAGCCTATCTCAATTGGGTGTTCGAACCTACCGAAGCCAAAGCCGCAAAGGCGAAGTGAGCTGCCCAGAGCTCCCGGCATGAGCTGACCGGCATCCTGCTCGGGGACGGACCTTATCCCGTCCTGCGCGTGGATGATGGTGGGGAATGGCGTCTCGACATCAGCGGCCGCCATCATCATCTGCTGGGGCGCCGGGTCCGCGTTTCTGGCACGAGGTCGGAATTCGACATGCTGGACGTCAAATGCATTGAGCCTGCCTGGGACAGGCGGCTATCCTGTGCCGGCGACTCATTTCAGAGCCGTCTCAAGGCATGAGGCCGATGAAAATCCTGTTGTCGTTTCTGGCCGCCGCCTTACCCGTTGTCGCCAGCGCCGCCCCCTGCAAGGACGCCAAGGGCAAGTTTACCAAATGCCCGGAGAAGAAAGCCGCTCCCAAGCGCTGCAAGGATGCCAAGGGCAAGTTCGCCAAATGCGGATCGCCCGGCGCGAAGTCTGCTTGATTGGCACCAGTTATCATCGATGTGCGGTGCCACAGTGCCGCGTATCAAGTTCGCGCGAAGCTTACGGACCAGGGTTGGGATCGGACGCCAAGATCTGGCCGCCGCATCAGGGGCGATCTAATCAAATTTCCGGCAGACTTTGAGCCGCGAAGCCCCAGCCCTTGAGCTGTGCGGCCCGCTTCAGCAGCGCATCACCATCATCGATCGAAAAGGGATGGGCATCCTTCAAGCCCTCAAGTTCGCTCCAGTCGATTGGCACGGCAACCGGGGCACCGGGGCGTGCGCGGGCGGAGTAGGGCAGGATTGCCGTGCTGCCGCGCTGGTTGCGCAGCCAGTCGATGAAGATGCGGTCTTTACGCTTGGCCTTGCTCATCGTGGCGGTGAAACGATCTGGCTCCGCTGCGCTCAGCGCCTGGGCGAAGCGGGAGGCGAAATCCTTATGCGTGTCCCAGTCATGGCCTGGCGTCAGCGGGGCGACGACATGCACCCCCTTGCCGCCCGAAAGCATGGCGAAGGAGACGAGGCCTATATCGGTCAGATGATTGCGTATGTCAGCAGCCGCCTGCTTCACGATGTCGAAATCGAGCCCTTCATCGGGATCGAGATCGAAGATCATCCGGTCGGGTTTCTCGACGCCGTCCGCCCGGCTTGCCCAGCCATGAAACTCGATCGTCCCCATCTGGACGCAAGCGAGAAGGCCGTCGGCATCCCCGACATAGATATAATCCTCCGACCCGCCATCCTTCTCGCGGATCGGCACCTGCCGCACGGCATCGCCCAGGGCGCCGCTGTCATGCTTCTGGAAGAAGCATTTCTTGGCGCGCCCTTGCGGGCAGCGCACCAGACTGATCGGCCTATTTGCCGCGAAGGGCAACATCAGTGGCGCGATGCGGGCATAATAGTCTGCCAGTGCGCCCTTGGTCTGTCCGCTGTCGGGAAAGATGACCCGCTCGCGGCTGCTGATCTTGACGTTGCTCTTCGCGAGAGGAGCGGGCGTCGGATTCTCAGGTCTCACCGCCTTGGCGGGCTTATCGGCGCGCAAACCCAGAAAACTGCCATGGCGAACGCGCCCGTCGCCAGTGAATTCCGCAAAGGCGACTTCCGCGACAAGCTTCGGCTTGATCCAGCTCGCGCCGCGCGCTTCGACGCGGGGCACCTCGACTGCCGTCTCGTCGGTGGTGAGCGGATCCATCGCCCTGACGAGGTCGTCCATCGTCGCGCTGTCGAAGCCGGTACCGACCTTTCCCTTGTACACCAGTGTCTTGCCTTCATGCTGGGCGAGCAGAAGGGACGCGAATGGTCGCCCCTTCGCCTTGCTCTTCGACCAGCCGATGATCACGAACTCCTGTCGCCGTGTGCATTTGACCTTCACCCAATTGCTGGTTCGCGCACTGCGATAGGGGGCTTCGGCCCGTTTGGAGATGATGCCTTCCTGCCCCGCATCGCATAGCGACCGGTGCAGCCTCTCCCCCAGGCCCAGAACATGATCGGAGACATGGATGGGGGATTCGGCGTCAGCCAATAGCGCTTCCAGCCGCTCCTTGCGCTCGATCGTCGTCAGGTTCTTCAGATCCTGGCCGTCGAGCGACAGGAGGTCGAAGGCGAACAGATGTAGTGGATGATCGGCATCCTCCTGGCCATGCCCACGCTTCAGTGCATTCTGTAGCGTCGAGAAATCCGGATTGCCGTTGCCGTCCAGTGCGACCACTTCGCCGTCGATCAGGCAAGATGGCAAGTCGAGTGCGGAGATGGATGCAACCAGCGACGCGAACTTACCGGTCCAGTCTAGGCCGTTTCGGGTGTAGAGCCGCACCTTCTCCCCACTCACCGCGATCAGCGCGCGATAGCCGTCATATTTGATCTCGTGCAGCCAGTCGTTGCCGGTCGGCACGGCATCGACCAGCGTCGCAAGCTGCGGCTTCACGAAGCTGGGCAGGGCGGCGGTGCGCGTCTTTCGCTTTGGCGCAACCTTTGCGTTATGCTTCTGCGCCGCCTGCATCTTCGCGGCGAAGGCTTTGCCCTTAGCACCCGCAAGCGATTGCTCGCCGCCCCTGTCTGCTTCGATCTGTGCCATGGAGCGCTCGGTCAGCACGCTCGTCAGCTCGCGCTCTACCAGTGCATCGCCTGATCCCGCCTCCTGATCGTCGATCTTGCGCAGCAGCCAGTTTTCGCGCTTCTCCTTGGGGCGTCCCTTCATCCGCACCAGCAGCCACTCGCCCTTCATTCGTCGCCCGTGGAGAATGAAATGCAGATGGCCGTCTTTGATGTCGTCGGCGCTCTTGCCCAGGATTGGCTCCCAGGTCCCGTGATCCCACAGCATCACGGTGCCGCCGCCATATTCGCCCTTGGGGATGGAGCCTTCGAATGTCCCATAGTCGAGCGGATGATCTTCGGTCCGCACCGCCAGCCGCTTGTCGGCGGGGTCGATGCTGGGGCCCCTGGTCACGGCCCAGCTTTTGAGCACCCCGTCCATCTCCAGTCGGAAGTCCCAGTGCAGCCGGGTCGCGGCATGTTTCTGTACGACGAAGCTGTTGCCGCCGGTCTTGGCGACTTTGCCCTTCGGCTCCCGGGTCCGGGCGAAGTCGCGCCTGGCGTTATAGGTGGAGAGGGCGTCCTTTGTTGCCATCATGCGCTCTTGCGCTTGGGCGCGGCCTTCTTTGCCGTGGCTTTTGATTTGGCCGGCGTTTTCTTCGCTGGCGCGCTCTTTGCCCCGCCGGCGGACTTTTTGAGCGCTGCCATCAGGTCGATGACATTGCCACCCTTGCGTCCTGTCGGTTCGTCATCGACATCCTCGATGATCCGCTTGCCTTTCGCCTTTTTCTTTTTCTCGATCAAACGGTGGAGCGCATCGACATAGCGATCGTGAAACTCGTCTGGCTTGAATGGCGCGGTCTTCTTGTCGATGATGCTCACGGCGAGATCGAGCATATCTTCATCCGCCGTATCGGCCGGCAGTCCCTTGAAATAGCTCTGCGCCTTGTTCACCTCATCGGCATAGCGCAGCACTTCGAGCACCAGACCTCTTCCGCAGGGCTTCAAGGACACAAGCTGTTCGCGGCCGCGAACCGAGAGCTGGCCAAGCCCCACCTTCTTCGTCTGGCGCAGCGCGTCGCGCAGCACGCCATAGGCTTCCTCGGCCAGGTCGTCGGCGGGCACCACGAAATAGGGTTTCTCATAATAGAGTACGTCGATAGCGTCAGCCTCCACGAACTGGACAAGATCGAGCGTCTTGCGGCTCTCGATCTTGACCGCCTCGATCTCCTCCTGCTCCAGCAGGACATAATTGCCCTTGGACAGCTCGAAGCCTTTGAGAATCTCGTCGCGATCGACTGGGCCGACCCCGCTCACCACCTTCTCATACTGGATGGGCTTGCCGGTCGGTTCGTGGATCTGACGGAAAGACACGGCCGCACCGGACTTGGTTGCGGGATGGATTTCGACCGGGATCGACACCAGCGCAAGCTTGATCTGACCCTGCCAATATGCACGCGTTGCCATAGCGAGGAACCTCCTCGACAAGAGCGAGCGGATGCAGGCTTGGTTCCAAAAGTTCGAATAGAAGACTATCCGCTATTGAATTGACGTGGATTACAGCAGAGCGGCCGATTTGGGCCGATAGAGCGCGAGAAGTGCTTGGAGGAAAAGTCATCCTGTAATCCGGCAGAGTGGAGAGTCCGCTTGATTCATGTTGATTTAACGCGGATGAAACATGACTGTGAGCGAACCAGGCCCGAAGAAGGAAAAGACCATGTCGCAAGCCAACGAAGCAGATCTCACGACACTCACCGTTCAGTTGCTCAGCGCTTATGTATCCAACAATAGCGTTGCGAGTGAAGATCTGGCCGCATTGATCATCGCGACGCGTACTGCGTTGCAAGGGGATACGGTTCCTGAAATTACGGCCGAACCTGAGTTAACGCCTGCTGTATCGGTCCGTAAAAGTCTTGCGTCCTCTGAACACATCCTAAGCCTGATTGACGGCAAGCCATACAAGACGCTCAAGCGTCATCTCTCGACCCACGGTTTGACGCCGGCACAGTATCGTGAACGCTACAAGCTCCCGATCGATTATCCGATGGTGGCGCCGGCCTTTACTGAACAGCGACGTGCTATCGCGGCGAAGATCGGGCTTGGCCGTCGGCAAGCTGTTCAGCCGCTGGCAGCATCTGAATCCGAACTCCTGGTCACAACGCCTCCTGCCAAAAAGGTCGCCACCCAGAAGAAGTCGGTTGCCACGAAGGCCAAGGTCGATCGGGCAAAGCCTGCCAAGGCCGTGCCTGAACCAGGCAAGAGTGTGGAAGCTCCAGCCGCCGCACCCACGGCCGTCGAGGATGAACCTGCGATCAAGCCGACCCGATCCGCAGCAAAAGTGCCTGCGACTGCGAAAGTGAAGGCTGCAAAGCCGGCGCGCAAACCCGCAGCAGCCGCCGCCGCCAAGCAGGTGGTCGAAGCCGCGACACCTTCTGTTCCGGCCGATGCTCCCGCTCCGCAAAAGCCGAAGGCCGCGCGTAAGACTGCCATCAAAGCTGAGCCCGCAACAAAGGCGAAAACAGCCAGAAGCGGAAAGGGCGGACGTCCTGTAAAAGACATCAAGCCGGTTGAGAAGAAGGTTGAAACCGAACCGGCAGCTGCAGGCTGACATTGGTCAGGCGGGCGTAGTCCCAATCAGCATTGGCCGACTTTTGCGATGGCATCGCTTTTAGGAACTCGGCTCGCTCAAATTGTGCAATGCCGATGAGCGACACTGATTTCGCCGATACAATGGCGTGCAGTGTCGCTCATGCAAGAACAAGGCCCTTGCGGTTCGCGATCCAGAAGGGTTTCGAGCCTGAGGAGATGACGCTTTCTGTCTTATGATCGCTAAACCTGCACAAAATCAGAATGGGTATGTCCACGCAGTTGCATGTCAACTTTGCTCAACCGCGCGCTGCAGCCATAGATATGTACTTGATCGACCTGCGTTGGCGGCGCTGAGTCCGAGCTTCTAGAGCAACATCGGATTTTCAGGTTGGGGCGAGCGCGCTTTTACCCACGGATCCGTCGTTCGATCGATGGCGATCATCGCGTCAGGGAAGGAGCGCTCCTGAAAGCCTATGATCTCGTCGAAATCGCCATGGAGCCAGCGATCATATTCGTCGGCGAGAAGCAGCACCGGCATTCGGTCATGGCCTCATTGCAGTCGGTCATCACCCCTGAATAGGCCGGTCCCCATTCGGCGCTGTCGCGCCAGAGCGCTGCCCATCCAAAGATTGGTCGATCATTGAGCGAGAACCAGGTCCGGGTCTTGCTTCCCTTCGCGCCTTCGGCTTCGGCGAACCCTGTCAGCGGAATGATGCAGCGCCACTGCGGCTTTCGCGCAAAGCCCACCCACATGGACTTTTTGAGGTCTGCGATATTGTTGACCGGCTTGGGCTTGGATTCAGGTTTCATGCCCTTCAGGCGCAGGGGCCAGCCCCAGACCATGGATTGAAGCTGCCGTTCGCCGTCCTGTTCGCGGACCACCATGCCGGGGTAGCCCGGATAGACATCCTCGGGGACATTGAACTGCGTGACGGGGGCCGACACACCAAAGTGCGCGGCCACTTCTGCTGCCGACTTGCGGACCGTGTACAGATTGCACATGCCGCGAGGCTAGCATCAAACGGCGCCGGCGCAATGGGAAGGGGGCTTGGCATTTGAGTGGGGCTATCGAGCGGGCCGCATGGTCCTGAAGGTGATCGACCAGCGCGGTGCTTCCATCTCGGCAATACTATGCTCCCAATCATTTCGGGCCTCGCCAGCCATTTTATAGATCGACCGTGGTTCGAGCGGCGCCGTTCGCCGTTCGAAGCCGGTCGCCTGGCGCCTGCGAAACCGCATGGGCGCGGATGACCCGAGCGAAACACCGATGACGTCCTCGAAAACCGGTCGATCCTTGTGCCAGCCGATCCCGGCGCCCGCGTCGTAACGGATCAGCAGCGCCTGAACGAGAGCGTCTGGTTCAAGGCCGGCGAAGCCTGCAGCGCGGTCTCGGGTCGGGAGCAGCCAATCGGGCAGGGGATCGGTCGGTCCGAAATGCCCCGTCTCGAAATCATAGCTCCAGCCAAAGCTATGCGTGAGCCGCTTGCCGGTCCACTGCTGATAACGGAAAGGGGCCAGAGGCTCAGTGTCGATCCGGGCGATCAGCGCGGCCTCTTCCGCTTGCGTGAGGAAATCTCGGGCATAGTCGAGCCCCGGAAGCAGCGGCTCAGCAAACATGTCCATCTGAAATGCAGCGCTGCCCATATCAGATGAGCGCCAGCTGGGAGCTGGCCGATGGCGGCCCCTTGCCGCTGCGCCAGAGATCCTCGGTCTGCTCGACCCTGAAGCGCTCGGCCGCAAAGGGCGGTCGAAACTGGAAACCAATCACATCCCGGATCGACCCATGCAGCCATGGCTCATATTCGTGAGGGTCGAGCAGCACCGGCATCCGGTCGTTGGTCGGCTGGATCGCCTCATTCGCATCCATGGTCATGCCGGCATAGAGCGGCCCCTGATCGGGTATGTTTCGGCAGAAGCCGGCCCAGACCATGATCGGTTCGCGCTTCAGGGAGAACCAGGTTCGGACACGCTCGCCAGGCACGCCGTCAGGGTTCGCGAAATGGGTCATGACAATCAGGCACCGATAGCGCGGATCGGCAGCCATCTGGTCCCACTTCGGATTGGTGAGATCGGCTACGAGCCCGATCCGGCCAGGCTCCTCACCGCGTTCGCGCATATCACGGGTCAGCCTCTGAAAGCCCCAGGTGACCGCCCGCATCAGCCGCCTGCCGTGGTTCTCGAAGATAACGAGGCCAAGCGCGCCCTCCGTAGTTTCAGAAGGCAACTCGATCGGTGCGGGCATCTCCGCTTTGAAATGATCGGCGACCTGGGAAAGGCCTGCGGCCATGCAATGAAGCCGGGACATGGGCTGCTCGCTGCTTACCAGGGGATCTCGTCGTCGTTGACGAGTGCCGGATCGTGGCTCGGATGATAATGGGGGCCGGCCGAGTCGGAGGGGGGGCTTGGTGGAGCCGACGGCGTTTCGAGCGCCTGTTCCTGCTTGCCTTCGTGGCGTAGGCTCAATTTCTTTCGTGGCGCATTCGCCATGATATTCCTCACTTGTTTCGCAGCCGTCGGGAGTGTCGACCGCCATGCGCCGACTCCGCCCGTTGACTCTTTCTTCCAATAGAACAAAATAAGAACGAATCCAACCGCCGATCCAAGGAGGCCCTTCGATGACGGACAGAGGGGCGCGCCCCCATGTTGCTGCTTTGCGCGCCCGGATTGCCGAGATCGAAGGCGCTGAGCGCAAAGCCAGGCAAGTGTTGCCATTTGGGATCGACGCCATCGACTCGAAGCTGCCAGGCGGCGGCCTCACACTTGGAGCATTGCATGAGATTGCCGGCGGCGCGCAAGGCGTGACCGATGGCGCTGCACCCGCGCTGTTTGCCGCCGGCATCCTGGCACGGGTAAGCGGCTCGATCCTCTGGTGCATGACGCAGGCGGATCTGTTCGCGCCTGCGATTGCCCAGGCTGGGCTTGATCCTGACCGGATCATCTATGTCGAAGCGCGCGATGAAACCGCCATTTTGAGCTGTTTCGAAGAGGGGCTGCGTCATGGTGGCCTTGGTGGTGTCGTCGCTGAGGTCGCGCGATTATCGATGACCGCCTCGCGACGCCTTCAACTGGCCGCTGAGGACAGCGGCACGATCGGGTTCGCGATCCGGCGGTGGCGGCGCCTGGCTGAAGCCGCTGATTTCGGTCAGCCGACCGCGTCCTCGACGCGGTGGCGAGTGACGGCTGTTCCATCCGATCCGCTTCCGGTGCCGGGGGTTGGCCGACACCGCTGGTTCGTTGAGCTCATCCGGTGCCGGGCAGGCGAGAGCGCCGATTTTCTTGTGGAAGCCTGCGATGCGACTGGTTGTCTCGCTCTTCCTGCCGACCTGGCCGACCGATCGGCTGCGTCGCAGGCTTGGGCAGAGCGCGCCGCCTCCTGACGCGCCACTGATCCTGGCTGGGATGGATGGGCAACGCCGCGTCGTGACCGCGGCGAATGCCGCTGCTCGCTTGATCGGCCTGCATGCAGGAATGGCCATCACCAAGGCGCAAGCGCTGGTGCCCGATCTTCAGATCATGGATGCCGAGCCCGAGGCTGATCTTGAAGGGCTTGAGCGGCTGGCGGTCTGGTCGCTCCGGCGATACGCGCCGATCATCGCGGTTGATCTACCCGACGGGCTGATGCTGGACATCACCGGCGCCACCCACAGGCACGGCGGCGCCGATGGGTTGCTCAAGGACATGCTGACGCGCTTGGGGCAGGTGGAGACGGCTGGCCGCGCGGTCTGTGCGCCTACCTTCGGCGCAGCGCATGCTTTGGCACGTTATGGCGCCGATCCGGTGCGCGTTGTCGATCCGCTTGACCTGAACGTAGCCATTGGCGGCCTGCCTATCGCAGCCCTGCGGCTCGATGTCGGCATCGTTTCGGCTCTGGGCAAGCTGGGCATGGAGACGATCGCAGACCTTGAAGCGATGCCGCGCGCTTCCCTTGCCCTTCGTTTCGGCTCGATGCCAGGCCTGCGGCTTGACCAGGCATATGGCCGGGTTGCTGAGCCCTTCGAACCGGTCGCAGCGCCAGACCGCATCGAAATCGAGCGCTGTTTTGCCGAGCCGATCGGCGCGCCCGAAACCTTGGCTCGCTACACGCATAAGCTGGTGGCGCAGCTATGCCAGCAACTGGAGGAAGCTGGCGTGGGCGCGAGGCGGCTCGATCTGCGCTTCCACCGAGTCGACAATCGGATCGAAGCCATTCGTGCGGGCCTTGCAAAGCCTAGCCGCGATAGGAAACAGATGGGGCGTCTCCTTTGCGATCGGCTGGAAACTATCGATCCGGGCTTTGGGGTTGAGCGAATTTTGCTGGCTGCGCCTTCGGTTGAGCCACTTGGCTATCGCACCATCTCCAATCTTGGCGAGGTGCCTTTGCCGGACGTCGCCGCGCTGGTAGACATATTGGGCAACAGGGTAGGGGAGGACCGCCTGTTTCGCCTCGCGGCTCGCGAGAGCGATATTCCCGAACGGTCGGTCACCCGTATTGCGCCTATGGCGGACCGGACGCTTCTGCGCTGGCCCAAGCGATGGCCCAGACCCTCGCGCTTGTTTGCACGCCCAGAGCCGATTGATACGATGGCCCTGCTTCCCGATCATCCGCCTGTCCATTTCATCTGGCGTGGTTCGCGGCGCCGCGTGAAGCGTGCTGACGGGCCGGAACGCATCTATGGCGAGTGGCATGTGAGCGACGCGGAATGGCTCAGCGTCAGGGACTATTTCCTCGTCGAAGACGAGACCGGAGCGCGCTACTGGGTTTTTCGGCAGGGCGACGGCATGGACAGCGCGACCGGTGGACAGGGCTGGTTCCTGCATGGCCTCTTTGGCTGAATTTTTTGAAGCGAAATAGTTACGTAGTTCGGTTCAGAATGGCCAACCTGTACAATATCCGCATCGCAGACGTGGTAAGTTTTCCATGCGACCCGAAGGCTCTTGGCTTTGAGCCAGAGAGGCTTCTACCTGGCCCGGCTATCCTGAAGGACGGCCGGGCATTTTGTAAATTAGCAGTTCGAATTGCGATCGATCGCCCGGCCGGCAAGAGCGCCGGTGCCTGCGCCGATAATTGTGCCGGGCGCACGGTCACCGCGTGTGTCGATCGCGCGGCCAAGAAGGGCCCCCGCAACACCACCCAGAAGGAGACCGGTGGTGCCGCCAGACTTGCGGCAGCTATAGCCGCGATCATTGCGATAGCCACGGTCGTCGCGATAGTCGCGGCGATCCGAATAGCGGACCCGCTAGTAGCGGTCATACCGGTTCCAGCCGCCATCGCGGGCAAAAGAGGTTGCAGGCATCCCCGCCGAAAGGGTCGCGGCTGCCATGGTCATGGCAAGAACGGATTTGCGAATGGACATATCTTGTCTCCTCACAGCGTGTCGTTGGATGACCTTATACCCGGGAAGAAGTGGCGTGATCCTGAACCTCTGTGTTATTAGCGGTTAAGCCGATCGAGCTCGCCAACCGCTGTCCCTTCGACTCTCGATGGGGTGGGTTTTTCATTGATGCAGGGGCGGCTTGGCGTGCTACGCACCCATCCAATCCGTTTAATGGCGATACTGTCGAATCTAGAACCGGACATCCAGATTTCAACTGGATCTGGGCTTTGAAGAAAGTCGACTTTGCGTCCGCGATCGGGATATAGCGATCATACGGGAAGAGGTGTATCTTGTGATCAGTTTGGCCACAATGATCGAGGAAGCCACGCTCTACGCCGATTTGAAACAAGGGCGGCGGTGATGAAGCGCATTCCCTCAACGCCATCCTCGATTCCCGGCAATGCAGGCGTGGAAGAGGGGGCTGCCGCATCCAACGCCAGAATTTGTTCTGCGGCATCGCTGTAAAGTTGGGCGAAGGCTTCAAGATAGCCTTCTGGATGATGGCCGGGGAGGCGCGTGGTGTAGCCGCCAATCCCCATCAGATCATTGCCGCGCTCCAGCATGCGGCTCGGTTCGCCGATGGGGGTGTAGCGCAACTGATTGGGGAATTCCTGATCCCATTCCACGCCGCCCGCGCTGCCGAACAGGCTGAGGCGGAGTTGGTTGCCCTTGCCGGGGGCGACCTGCGTGGCCCAGAGCATGCCCCTGACGCCGTCGGGATAGCGCAGCAGCATATGGATATTGTCATCCAGCCGGCGTCCTTCTCCGAAGGCGGAGAGGTCGGCACATAGTGCTTCGACCTGCAAGCCGGTAACGAAGCTGGCGAGATGATAGGCATGGGTGCCGATGTCGCCCAGCGCGCCTCCGCCGCCTGAGCGGGCCGGATCGGTCCGCCATGCGGCCTGCTTGTTATCCTGCTGCTCCAGAGGGGTGGCGAGCCAGTCCTGCGCATAGTGTGCCTGAATGATCCGCAGCTTGCCCAGCAGGCCGGACTGCACCATCGCCCGCATCTGACGCACCATCGGGTAGCCCGCATAGGTATGGGTCAGGATGAAGGCGCGGCCGGACGCCTGCGCCGCGCGTGCCATCGCCTGTGCTTCGTCCAGGCTGGACGCCATGGGCTTGTCGCAGATGACGTGGAAGCCGGCCTCCAGCGCGGCGATGGCGGGCGCTGCATGCAGATGGTTGGGCGTGACGATGACGATCGCGTCGATCCGGTCCTGATCGCGGGCCGCTTCCGCCGCGATCAGGCTTTGCCAGTCGGCATAGCTGCGGTCCGGGGCGATGCGACAGTCCGCCGCCCCCTGCGCGGCCCGTTGAGGATCAGAGGACAGCGCGCCGGCCACCAGTTCCCATCGATCGTCCAGCCGGGCGGCGATGCGGTGGATCGGCCCGATCATGGCACCGGGTCCGCCGCCGATCATGGCGTAGCGCAATCGTCTTGCAGTCATAGTTCCTGTTCCTCTGGTTCGATCAGTCGAGGCCGAGCAGGCGGCGATTGGCGCCCTGATCCATCGCGCTCGCGGCGAAATCGTCGAAGGCGCGTTCGGTCACGCGGATGATATGATCGCGGATGAAGAGGGCGCCTTCGCGCGCGCCATCCTCGGCATGTTTGATCGCGCATTCCCATTCGAGCACGGCCCAGCCGGGGAAATCATATTGCGCCATTTTCGAGAAGATGGCGCTGAAATCGACCTGTCCGTCGCCCAGCGAGCGGAAGCGTCCGGCGCGATCGGCCCAGCCTTCATAGCCGCCATAGACACCGCTGCGCCCGGTCGGGTTGAATTCGGCATCCTTGACGTGGAAGCAGGCGATCCGGTCATGATAGCGGTCGATAAAGTCGAGATAGTCGAGCTGTTGCAGCACATAATGCGACGGATCGAACAGGATTTTCGCGCGCGGATGATGGTCGACGGCAGTCAGGAAACGTTCCCATGTCGCGCCATCATGAATGTCCTCGCCCGGATGGATTTCATAGGCGCAATCGACCCCGGCCTCATCGAAGGCATCGAGGATCGGGCGCCAGCGCCGGGCCAGTTCGGCAAAGGCTTCCTCGATCAGACCTGCCGGCCGTTGCGGCCAGGGATAGACATAGGGCCATGCCAGCGCGCCGGAGAATGTGGCATGGGCCGACAGGCCCAGATTGGCGCTGGCCTTTGCCGCCAGTTTCACCTGATCGACGGCCCAGGCCTGACGCGCCTGCGGATTGCCGCGCAGGGCGG
This sequence comes from Sphingobium sp. YR768, assembly GCF_900111125.1. Lineage (GTDB taxonomy): Bacteria > Pseudomonadota > Alphaproteobacteria > Sphingomonadales > Sphingomonadaceae > Sphingobium. Next base: position 53,100 of record NZ_FOGE01000013.1, on the reverse strand, counting down.
GCGGGGCAAAGCCGTCGAACAACGTGTCGTATGCCGGGTGGACGGCGACAAGTTGCCCTTGCAAATGAGTCGACAATTCGGTCGGCTCGATACCGAAACCGGCCAGCATGGCGCGCAGGTCGTCGCAATAGGCCTGACTGTCAGCGGCGGTGGCCAGATCGATCAGGCGGGGATCGCAGGGAATCTGGATGCCCTTATAGCCAAGTCCGGCCGCCCAGCGAGCCAGATTTTCCAGCGTGTCGAAAGGCGCCTCGTCACCCAGAAACTGGGCCAGGAAAATGGCTGGTCCCTTGATCGTTTTCATGGCTTTGTCTCTGTCTGGCTGTCGTCGCGAAACGCGATCTGGAAAAGGAGGGCTATGACTGCCGCCGCAATGGCGGGATACCACCACATATGATGCCAATCGGCGATGTCGGGCGTGGTAGGCATCTGCGCATAGAGCCATGCGCCGATCTGCGAACCGAGCAGCATCCCAAGGCCATAGGTGAAGAGGGTCAGCATGCCCTGCGCCTGCGCATTCACGCCCCTGGGCGTCGCGATCTTGCCGGTATAGATGGCGCCGGCGACGAAGAAGAAATCATAACAGACGCCGTGCAGGGCGACGCCCAGATAGATCGCCCATGCCGACCCCTGACCATCGGCAATGGCGAACAGCGCATAGCGCAGCGCCCAGGCGATCATCCCGGTCAGCAACAATGGCTTCACGCCGAACCGGCGATAGAGCCAGGGCATGGAGAACATGAAGACCAGTTCGGACATCTGCCCGATGGCGAGCGTGCCGCTGACATTGCTGACGCCGACCGCGCCCAGATAGGGTGAGGCATAGGCATAATACATGGCGAGCGGTATCGAGATCAGCGTCGCGCACAGGATGAACAGCTGGAACGAGCGCTGTTTGAGCAAGCTGAAAGCCTCGACGCACAATATCTGGCGGATCAGGCTTTCGTCGCGTGGCGCATCGGCCGCGACGGCGGGCAATGTCAGACTGTAGATGCCCAGCGCCAGCGACACGACCGCCGCGACCTGGAAGATGTGCGGGCTGGCGGACAGGCCCGCCCATCCGATGATCAGTCCGGCGACGATCCAGCCGAGCGTGCCAAAGGCGCGCACGAAGGGAAAGCGATCGCCGCGGTCGCCGAAGCTCTTGAGTGCGATCGTGTTCGCCAGCCCGACCGAGGGCATGTAGATGATCATATAGGCCAGCAGCAGCCAGACGAAGCGGTCGCCCGTCTGCGGCGTCAGCAGTGCGGGCAGCAGGAACAGCAGCAGGCCGCCGGCCAGATGCAGCACGGCCATCAGCGTGCGGGGGGACAGATAACGGGTTGCCGCCATGCCGATCAGGAAGGAGCCCACGATTGAGGCGATCGGGCCGACGGAAAAGGCATTGCCGATCATGTTGCCCATGCCGACCGTCTGCATGACCAGACCCAGCGTCACATTCCATGCCCCCCAGATGAAGAATTGCATGAACATCATCGCGCTCAATCGGGGCGTCAGAACCGCCCCCTGCGGTGCTGTAGCACCGGCATGTGAACTGGGGTCAAAATGGGCCATGGCTATCCTCTGTCGCGACGGTTCATCCGCTTGTCGCTTAGCATCGCCATCCTGATTCGACGATAGGATAGATTTGCTATGTATCGGCAAATGCCCGATATTTCTCATTAATTCTGAGTCTATCGGATTAATTTGTTATACAAAACAGACATTTGTCGCAATTTTTAAATGTTATATATCTATGACAAAAAAGCCTTGACTGGTTCCCGCTCCCCTATACGATGAATGGCGACAACAGCGTCCTTTCAAGGGCGTGGACAGGACGGCAATGCGCCTTGCCGGACCGTCACTAAAATGTGGCGCGTAAAGGGAATTGGGGAGCATATGAAAAAGGGTTCGTTTGCGCGGCTGCCGCGCCTGTCTCTGGCTTTTGCGATGGTTGTCGGCTCGACCGCAGCCTATGCGCAGGAAAGCGCCCAAGAAAATAATAGTGGCGGTCTGGGCGATATCGTCGTCACCGCCAGCAAGCGCGAAACGTCCGCGCAGTCTACCCCCATCGCCCTGAGCGCCTTCGACCAGGCGACGCTGGCTGCAAATGGTGCCACCGACTTGCGTTCGCTCCAGAATGTCGCCCCGACGCTTCAGATCGGCATGTCGGGTACCAATACGCTGCTGACCATTCGCGGCATTTCCAGCCGAGACTTCACCGAAATCGGCGATCCGGCCGTCGCCGTCAGCGTCGACAATTTCTACATCCAGCGCGCCGCGGCTCTGAACGCCAGCGTGTTCGACGTCGAGCGTGTTGAAGTGCTGCGCGGGCCGCAGGGCACGCTTTATGGCCGCAACGCCACTGCCGGTGCGATCAACATCAATTCGGTGAAGCCGGAACTGGGCAAGGTTTCGGGTTTCGGGTCGCTGGAATATGGCAATTACAACACGCTGCGCGCCGAAGGGGCGATCAACCTGCCCATCGGTGACAAGATCGCGGTGCGTGCGTCTTTCCTCAGCTCCAGCCATGATGGCTATTCCAACAACAGCGGCGTCCCGCGCGATGGCGATGATGACGATACGCAGGCCGCGCGTCTGCATGTGCTGTACAAGCCTGTCGACCGCCTGAGCATCCTGCTGACCGGTGAATATACCAAGGTCGGCGGCGTTGGTCCGGTCGCCTATGGCCAGCCCTACAGCTATACCAGCGCCGGCACCGTCAACCATGGTGAAGTCGATCTGAATACTCGCCGCAACTGGGCGCTCAATACGCCGGGCAGTGTGGACATCGAGGCCAAATCCATTCGTGGCCAGATCAGCTATGATCTCGATTTCGCGACGATCAGCTATTTCGGCGGCTATCGCAAATTCATCTTCCACCGCGTCAACGACACAGATGGGACGGCGATCAACAGCAATGCCGGTTATCTGACCTTCCCGCAGAATGAGAATGAAGATACGCAGAACCACGAGCTGCGCATCACGTCGAGCGATGACGGTGCTTTCACCTGGCAGGGCGGCTTCTATTATTTCAAGGAACAGAACGACCTTCTGTCCTTCTTCGGATCGTCCAACACGGTGCCCGCCACCTATTCGCGGACCTTCTCCTATGACGTCGGCGCGGAATCGAAGGCGGCCTTCGCTCAGGTCGGCTACAAGCTGACCGACCAGTTGCAGTTCGAAGGCGGCATCCGGTACAGCGACGATACCAAATATCGTGTCGGCTATAACATCGTGAACGGTGTTCGCACCAATCAGGACAGCCAGACCAAGATCGACAAGGTGACGTGGCATGTCGGCGTCAATGCGCAGATCACCCCGCGCAACCTTCTCTACGCAAAGATCGACACCGGTTATAAGTCGGGCGGCTTCACCGACCTGAACGAATATGGGCCGGAAAGCGTGACCGCCTATGAAATCGGGTCGAAGAACCGCTTCCTCAACAATCAGTTGCAGTTCAACCTGACCGGTTTCTATTATGACTATAAGGATTTGCAGGTTAGCCAGTATCGGGAAGATGCCCGCACGGTCATCCTGAATGCCGGCAAGGCGGAAATCTATGGTCTGGAAATGGAAAGCATCTTCGAGCCAACCAGCAACGACCGCATCGATTTCAGCGCCAACTGGCTGCATGCCCGCTATACCGACTTTGCGGTGGCGAGCGGCGGGGTCAACGTGTCCTATCAGGGCAACAAGATGATCCAGTCGCCCGACTGGTCGCTGGCAGGCGGTTATCAGCATGTCTTCGATCTAGGCAATGCGGAGCTGACTGCGCGGGTTCAGAGCCACTATCAGACCCGCTCCTATTTCTCGTACCGCAACTATAAGAGCGAATCCGAAGGGGCCTTCACCAAGACCGACTTCACGCTCAATTATGCGCCCAATGATGCAAGCTGGTCGGTGCTGGTCTATCTGCGGAACATCGAGAATAAGCGCGTGATTACGGACGTGACCGAATATGCGTCGACCTCGGTCTATCGCTTCCAGTTCTCCGAACCGCGCACCTATGGCGCGCGCCTGACCTACAAGTTCTGACGAACGAACCGGTCGGTGGCGGTGTCACCGGCCGGACTGATAAGATGACAAGGGGTTGCGGACGTGATCGAGCGTAGAGATATTTTGAAGGCTGTGGGTCTGGGCGCGGTGGCGGCAAGCATGTCGGGCTGTGCCAATCAGTCGATCGGCGGGGCGGGGGCACCAGCCCGCGCGAAGCCGCTGGGACTACAGCTCTTCACGGTTCTCAAGATGCTGGAGAAGGATTTCGACGGCACGCTCGCTCTGGTCGCCGGGCTGGGTTACAAGGAAGTCGAGACGCTCGGTAGCTTCAGCCGTGATCCGATCGAAGTGCGCGATGCCTTTGCACGTCATGGCCTTGTCAGCCCGTCACAGCATCTGATGCCGGGCAATCTCTATAATTATTTCCAGAAGCCGCCGACGACGCCTGCCGAAAAGGCGGCTATGAGCGCCCAGTTCGACGAGGCGTTTCAACCCGAAAGTGTCGACAGCTTTATATTGGAAGCCATTCAGCGCGCCAAGCTGATGAACCAGTCCTGGATCGTCTGGCAACTGGCATGGCGCCAAAGTTACACGCTGGCCGAGGCAGAGCGGTATGCGCGTGCATTTAATCGAGCCGGTCAGTTATGCGCTGATCAGGGCCTCGGGTTCGCATATCATAATCATGACTGGGAATTTGCACCCGTCGATGGGACGCGACCGTTCGACATATTGGTCGGGCATAGCGATCCCAAGACGGTGAAGGTCGAAATCGACTTCATGTGGGCGACCAAGGCGGGGGCCGAACCGATCGCGCTGTTCCGCCAATATCCGGGCCGCTTCCGCCTGTGCCACCTCAAAGACCGTGATGCGGCCGGTAATATCGTGACGGTCGGCGAAGGCATAGAGGATTTCAAGCTGCTGATCGATGCAGGTAAGGCGGCCGGGATCGAACATTTCTATCTGGAATTTGATCGCCCGACCGACCCGGAGCGGGAGATCCGCATCGCGGCCGAATATCTCAAGCCCTTGCTGGCCAGCTGACATATTCCGTGCCCACCGGCGATACAGGCATGAAGGACTAAGGCGCATGGCAGGGACACAGCAGGGAATGGCAATATGAGCGGGGGTATCGCGATGACCCCTGCATCGTCGGGGGGCGATGCGGGGGCGGCCGGGTGGTCGCGGTTGCAGATCTTGGTCGTGCTGCTCTGCGCGCTGATCAATGCGCTGGACGGCATGGACGTGATGATCATCGCCTATGTGGCACCGGCGCTCGCCACCGACTGGCAGGTGAGCGTGCAGGCGCTGGGCGTGCTGTTCAGCGCGGGCCTTGTCGGCATGATGATCGGCTGTATCGTCGTGGCGCCCTTCGCCGATATCTGGGGCCGGCGACCCACCATTTTGCTGGCGCTGGTGCTGATGACCGTCGGCGCTCTGGGCTGCGGCCTTGTCGGCGGATTATGGAGTTTCGCCCTGATGCGGGTCGTGACCGGCATCGGCATCGGCACGCTGTTGGCGAGCATCGCGGCGCTGGTGAGCGAATATGCGCCGGCCGGTCGCCGATCGCTGGCCATCGGTATCTTTCAGGCCGGTTATCCGGTCGGTGCGGTGCTGACGGGCCTTGTTGCGATCCTTTCCATCCCCGCCTTCGGCTGGCAGGAAACCATGCTGGGCGCCGGTATCATCAGCGCGATCCTGATCCCGCTGGTGTGGATATGCCTGCCGGAATCCGTCAATTTTCTGGAGACGCGCCAGCCCGCAGGGGCACTGGAGCGGATCAACGATCTGCGCGGCAAGCTGGGGCGACCGGCTCTGCCCTATCTTGCCGAACGGCCCGCGACTTCTGCCCTGCCGCGCATGGGTGATCTGCTGACGCAGGGGCGCTGGCGATCGACGCTGACTCTCTGGAGCGCGACCTTCCTGAGCTTCGCCGTGCTCTATTTCATCACCAGCTGGATTCCCAAGCTGGCGGTGGAGCGGGGCCTCGATCAGGGCGACGCGATCTGGGCAGGCAGCATATTCAACCTGGGTGGCGTGGCCGGTGGCCTGCTGATCGGGTGGCTGGCGATCCGTCGGCCGATCGGGGCACTGATCGGGCTGTTCTTCCTTGCCTGTGCGGCGCTGATGATCCTGTTCACGGCGTCGCTGCCGCTGGCGCTGCTGCTGTGCGTCGCCTGTCTGCTGGGCATGACGTTGCAGGGCGGGTTCAGCGGTTTCTATTCGCTGGCGGCGCAAGTCTATCCGACATCGGTGCGCGGTGCGGGGATCGGCTGGGCGGTCGGCATCGGCCGGGGCGGCGCGGTGATCGGCCCGATGGCCGGCGGCCTGCTGCTGGGCGCGAAATTGCCGCTGTGGCTGGTCTTCACCTGTTTCGCGGTGCCGCTGTGCATCGCCGGCGTGCTGGCCGCCATCACGCTGCGTATCGGAGGAAATATCATCCATGACTGACATGGCTGTCCTGTCGACGCCAACCGTCGTGCCCGCCAGCGCATTGCTGGCCGGTCCCCAAAGCGCATGGCTGGGACAGTGGAGCCGCTTTGCCGTGGAGGCCCGGTCCATGGCCTTGCCCGATGGCGTGATCGACCGGGCAAAGCTGGTGCTGCTGGATTCCATCGGCGCCATGGCCGGTGGCATGCAGGAACCCGAAGTGCAGGCGCTGGTCGAGGCAGAAGCAACAGCTGAAGGCGTGACGCTGATCGGGACCGGCCGCAAGGCACCACAGACGATGGCGGCCTTCGTCAACGGCGTGGCCGGAACGACGCTGGAACTGGACGAGGGCAATCAGTTTGCGCGCGGCCATCCCGGCATCCATGTCGTCCCGGCATTGCTGGCGGCGGCGCGTGGGGATCAGAGCGGCGAGACGCTGCTGCGCGCGCTGGTGCTGGGCTATGAGATCGGATCGCGGATCGGCATCGCGTCGAAGCTGCGCGTCACCATGCACCCGCATGGCACATGGGGCACGGTCGGTGCGTCGGTCGGCGCGGCCAGTCTGGCGGGCGCTGATGAGGGTGCGGTCGCCAATATCATCAATATCGCCGCCAATCTGTCGCTGGCGACCAGCCGGCGCACGATGCTGGAGGGCGCGACCGTCCGCAACTGCTTCTCGGGCCTGTCCAACCAGCTGGGTCTGATGGCGAACACGCTGCACCGGTCGGGCTTCGTGGGCGAGCGGGATGCGGTAGCAACCGTTTATGACAGCATCGTCGCCGATGATTTCCAGCCGGACGAGATGGTGGCGGAACTGGGCGAGCGCTGGGAAATCGCGCGCAACTATTTCAAGATGCACGCGGCCTGCCGCTATACTCATGCTGCGCTGGATGTCGTGACCGGCCTGATGGCCGAGCATGCCATCGATCCCGCGCATGTATCCGACATACAGGTCGATACCTACTGCTGGGCGGCGCAACTCGACCATCCCGCGCCGGGTACGATGCTGGCGGCGAAATTCTCCATTCCCTTCGCCGTGGCGACGACTTTGGTCCATGGCGCGGCGACGCCCGACGCCTTCCGCTTGCCCGCGCGCAGCAATCCGGTCATCGCCGACCTCGCCAGCCGGGTGCAGGTACGCGAGGATGTGGGTATGACTGCCGCCCTGCCGGCCGAAAGGCCTGCCCGCGTGACCATCAGCATGAAGGATGGCCAGCTATTGTCTGGCACCGCGCGGGTCAATCGGGGCGATACCGAGCATCCCTATGGCACGGACGAGATTTTCGCCAAGTTCCATAGCCTGGCTGATCCGGTCTGGGGCAGCGAAGGGGCTGGACGCATTCGGGATGCGGTGATGGCGATCGATCAGGCGGACAGTCTGGAGGGCCTGTTGTTGCTGCTGTCGACGCCGCCTCTTTCGCACCGCGCCTGATTATAAAGAAGCAGATTGCATCATGACCCTTTTGCTGACTGACGAGATCGCCTTCGACCTTTCCTTTCCTGCCATCGTCGTGGGGGCGGGCGGCACCGGCCTTGCCGCTGCGCTGGCGTTGCGTGATGCGGGCGTCGATGTGCTGGTGATCGAACGTGATCCCACGCCGCTGGGATCGACCGCCATGTCGACCGGCCTGATCCCGGCGGCCGGTACGCCCGAACAGGCGGCAGCCGGGATTGCGGACAGCGCGGCGCAGTTCGCCGACGACATCATGGCCAAGACCAAGGGCAAGACTGATCGCGCCATGGCGCTGCGTCTGGCGGAGGAATCGGCCGATACGGTGGCCTGGCTCCGCGATAGCCATGACGTACCGCTGACGTTGGTGGATGGCTTCCTCTATCCGGGGCACAGCGCCCGGCGCATGTATGGCACGCCGGCGCGATCGGGCGGGCAGTTGATGGCGGCGATGGAGTCCGCAGCGGAACAAGCGGGCGTGATCGTGCTGACCGACGCATCGGTCGAAACGCTGCATGTCGCGAGACAGGCCATCAACGGCGTCCGTATCCGGCGGCCCGATGGCGCGCTGGAGGATATTGGCTGCGATGCGTTGATCCTTGCCTGTTCGGGCTTTGGCGGCAATGCCGATCTGATCGAACGCTGGATTCCCGAAATGGCGGGCGCCGTCTTCCATGGCCATCCCGGCAACAAGGGCGATGCGCTGGCCTGGGGTGAGGCGATGGGGGCGGGCATGGCCGATCTGTCCGCCTATCAGGGCCATGGTGGGCTGGCCGCGGGGCATGGCGTGCCGATCCTGTGGCCGCTTATCATGGAAGGCGGTTTTCAGGTCAACAAGGCGGGCGAGCGTTTCTCGAACGAAGCGGCCGGCTATTCCGAGCAGGCGGCCAAGGTCAACGCCCAGCCCGATCATGTCGCCTGGTCGATCTTCGACGATCGGTTGCACCAGCTGATGTGCCAGTTCGAGGATTATCGCGACGCGCTGGAGGCTGGCGCGGTTATTGAAGCGCCCGATGTGGCTGCGCTGGCCGCCGCCACAGGCTTGCCGCTCGACGCGCTGTCGCAGACCTTGGAGGGCGTTGCCGCCATGGTGATGGGCGAGCAGGTCGATCCATTTGGCCGCGATTTTGTCGGAAAGCCGGTGCTGGCAGCGCCCTATCGTGCGGCGAAGGTGACGGGCGCCTTGTTCCATACGCAGGGCGGGCTGATGATCGATGGCGATGCGCGCGTGCTGACGAGCGACGGCAAGCCGATGCCCAACCTGTTCGCCGGTGGTGGCGCGGCGCGGGGCATTTCCGGCCCCGGTGCCGATGGCTATATGGCGGGCAATGGCTTGCTGACGGCGACGACGCTGGGCAAGCTGGCCGGGCGCGCTGCGGCTAGCCAAATCAACGGCAATTGACGGATTCCTGATCGACGGGGCGCCAAACTGCACGCTGGCGCGCCGTCGTTTCGGGAAGGGAAGGCGAGCTGGAGACAGCCCGCCTTCCTTTTTCAGTTGGGATAGATCCACGGGCGGCTAAGGGCGTCCTTCGCCAGAAACGCCTTGATACGATCAGCTTCCAGCAGCGTCTGGCCGATCGGGTCCAGGCCCAGTAGCAAGGCGCGCCGGGCTTCCTCTGGCAGGTGGAAGGGCAGGGCGATGCCGTCGGCGCCCGTCACCTGCATCTCTTCCAGACTGATATGGATCGGCGCTGGCATCGCATCCGCCAGTTCCGTGATGTCATCGATCGCCAGCGTCACCGGCACGATGCCGTTGCGGATGCAATTGCCATGGAAGATCGGGTTGAAGGACGGGGCCACAATCGCCCGGAAGCCATATTCCGCCAGCGCCCAGGCGGCATGTTCGCGGCTGGAGCCGCAGCCGAAATTGGCACCGGACAGCAGGAATTTCGCGTCGCGATAGGCGGGCTGGTTGAGGATGAAATCGGGCGTCAGATCGCGGCTGCCCATAGCCAGATAGCGCCATCCCGCGAACAACCCTTCCTTTAGGCCTGTCTTCCCCACCGTCTTCATCTCGCGCGAGGGGATGATCGCATCAGTATCGATATTGTCGCGGATCAGGGGCGCGGCGATGGCCGTCATGCTGGTGAAAGGCGTCATAGGCTGATTTCCCTGACAGGGGCTGCTGCGATAACGCCGGCAAGGGCCGAAGCGGCAACGGTTTCGGGCGAGGCGATATGGGTCCGGGTGGACGGGCCCTGCCGGCTTTCGAAGTTGCGATTGGTGGAGGAAATGACCCGCTGCTGCGGGCCAAAACTTTCCCCCCCGGCGAAGAAGCACATGGAACAGCCCGCTTCGCGCCATTCGAACCCGGCGTCCAGGAAGATGCGGTCCAGCCCTTCGGCCTCGGCCTGCGCCTTCACCTGGCTGGAGCCGGGGACGCAGATCGCGCGCACATGGTCGGCGACATGCTGGCCCTTCAGGATCGCGGCGGCGCGGCGCAAATCGGACAGGCGGCTGTTGGTGCAGGAGCCGATGAAGGCGCCGTCGATGCGCAGGCCCGTCACCGGCTGACCCGGCGTCACATCCATATAGTCGCGCGCGCGGGCATGGGCTTCGGCGGTGTCGCGCCCGGCGACGGCCTGTGCGGTCGGGACGGGGGCGCCCAAGGCAAGCGACTGCTGCGGGCTGGTGCCCCAGCTTACCATGGGAACCACATCGGCCGCGTCGAAGCGCAGGTCGGTGTCGAAGCGGGCATCGGGATCGCTGTAGAGCGACTGCCAGCTTGCTAGTGCTGCGTCCCAGTCCACCCCCTGCGGCGCGAAGGGGCGACCCTTCACATAATCGAATATCTTCTGGTCGGGGGCGATGATGGCGGTGAAGGCGCCCAGTTCGGTCGCCATGTTGCACAGGGTCATGCGGCCCTCCGCATCCAGTGCCGATATCGCGCTGCCGGCATATTCCAGCACCTTGCCGCGCGCGCCGGCTGATCCGATCCGTGACAAGATATGCAGCGCGAGATCCTTTGCGCTGACATTGGGCTTCAGTTGCGAATCAATCATGATCCGCATCGTGCCCGGCCGCTGCACCCGCAAGGTGCCGGTGGCGAGCGCATGCTCCGCCTCGCTGGACCCAATGCCCCACGCCAGCGCGCCAAACGCGCCTTGGGTGCAGGTGTGGCTGTCGGGGCAGACGAGCGTGATGCCGGGGATCAATATGCCCTGTTCGGGCGACATGACATGGACGATGCCCTGCCGCGGATCGGTTATGTCGAACAGGTGGATGCCGGCGGCGCGCGCGCCCTGACGGGTGGCCTGAATGAAGGCGGTGCCGGTCGGCATCAGCGTCGCGTCGCCGCGACCCGGCCGCGTGTCGACGATATGGTCCATGGTGGCGAAGGCGCGTTCTGGTGCCAGCACCGGACGCCCGGCCAGCGCCAGACTTTCCAGCGCAACCCCGCCAGTCCGTTCGTGCATCAGGACACGGTCGATCGCCAGCAAGGCGGCATCGCCGTCAATATCCATGACGACATGGATGTCCCATAATTTTTCGAACAGGGTCTTGCTCATGCGGGACGACTATCTGCTGCGCTGTTCAAATGATATGTAAACATAACAATTAACCCGGTTCCCCCTCCTGCATTCATCGGCTAGGCTGGCGGCGATGACAAAAACCGCACCCTCGCCCGACATTGCCACGTCCCAACTGGTTTCCAGATCGAACGCGGTTCCGCTCTATCATCAGATATTCCTGGGCCTGCGGGATCAGATCATGCACGGCCAGCTGACATTCGGGGCACCGGTCCCGACCGAACTGGAACTGGTGGCGCAGCATGGCGTGTCGCGCATTACGGCGCGACGCGCTCTGCATGAGCTGGCCGAAAGCGGTCTGGTCGAACGCAAGCGCCGCGTGGGGACGCGGGTGGTGTACCGGACGTCCGCCGTTCCGCTGGAAGCGAATGTGGATCAGGCGGTCGAATCGCTGATCGCCTTTGGCCGCAACACGCCGGTCAAGGTGATCGACATTGTCGAGGAACCCGCACCCCGGCAGGTTGCCGACATGTTGGAGCGCCCCGAAGGCGCCATGATGCTGCGCGGGCGTCGTATCCGTCACCTTGACAAGGAGCCGCTGGGCCTGACGACCAGTTGGGTGCCGGCGGACCTTGGCGTCAAGCTGACGAAAACCTTGCTGACCAAGCAGCCAATCCTGGACCTGATGCGCGAGGCGGGGTTTGTTCCAGGTAGCGGGCGTCAGACGATATCGTCTCGCCATGCCGACCCAGAAACCGCAGTCATGCTCAATCTGGAACCGCGGGCTGCGTTGCTGCGCGTTGAACGTGTGATTTTCGACGCCAATGAAGGCGCGATCCTTTACACAATCGCGGACTATCGGGCCGATCGCTACAGGCTGAGCCTGGATTTGCATGGCGTGACGAAACCGCAACTGGGATAGCCGGCGCAAAGGGTCAGGACAGAGCGGCAGCGATCGCCGTCTCGCCCATCCCCATTTCGCGCAGCAGTGCCGCGCCATCCGCACCGGCCACGGGCAGGTCGCGACGAAGCGGAAGGCGCTCTCCGTCGATTTCGATGGGCAGGCCGGGAAGGCGGGTTTGCGTGCCGTTCGGCAAGGTCAGGTCGACCAGCCCGCCGCCCTCCACCAGATGGGGGTCGTCGAACAGGTCGGTGGGGCGGGCGATCGGGGCGAAGGGCAGGCCGGTGGCCTCCAGTCGCACGACCAGCTCCGCGCGGGACATCGACGCGAACAGGGCGCGCACGACCGGCAATATCTGCTCGCGCGCCTCGACGCGGGCATTGTTGGCGCGCAGCGACAGATCGTTCAGCAACGCGTCCAGCCCGAATGCCTCGCAGAAGCTGAGCCACTGGCCATCGCTCACGACGCCGACGAAGAGCTGCTCGTCGGCTTCGCGCGTCTGAAACACGTCATAAATGGCCCAGGCCGACAGCCGTTCGGGCATGGGCCGGGGCGCCGCACCGGTGACGGCTTCCTGCGCCATATGCTGGCCGACCAGAAAGGCGGTGGTTTCGAACAGGGCGCATTTGACCTCAGCCCCCTCACCGGTGCGGTGGCGCCGTTCCAGCGCGGCGAGAATCGCGATGACGCCGAACATGCCGCCGGTAATATCCACGACGGACGACCCTGCCCGCAGCGGGCGGCCGGACGGACCGGTCATATAGGCAAGGCCGCCCATCATCTGGGTCACTTCGTCCAGGGCCGTACGCTGTTCATAGGGGCCGGTCAGGAAACCCTTGGCCGAGCAGTAGATGAGGCCGGGATTGTCACGGCGCAGCGCTTCATAACCCAGACCCAGCCGCTCCAGTGTGCCGGGACGGAAATTTTCGACCACAATGTCCGCCGATTGCGCCAGCGCGAAGGCGGCCTCGCGCCCGGCATCGCTCTTGAGGTCAAGGCAGATGCTGCGCTTGTTGCGGTTGAACATCGGGAAATAGCCCGCGCCCGATCCCAGCAGGTTGCGGGTCTGATCACCGCCCTTGGGCTCCACCTTGATCACTTCCGCGCCCAGATCGCCCAGGATCACGCCGACCGATGGCCCCATGACCATATGCGTGAATTCAACCAGCCGGATGCCGGCGAGCGGCAATGCATCCGCGTTCATATCTTCCCCTGCAAATCATGCGATAAACGCCTATCGACAGCCCCTCATAAATTGTTATAGAAATAATACAATAGCGCGAGGGATCGGAATGTCGGAACGCATATTGATTAGTGAAGTCGGGCCACGGGACGGGCTGCAAAGCATCAGGCCCATATTGCCGACCGACGTGAAAAAGGCCTGGATCGCGGCGGAAGCGGCGGCGGGCGTGACGGAAATCGAGGTGGGCAGTTTCGTGCCCGCCAAATTGCTGCCGCAACTGGCCGACACGGCGGAGATCACCGCCTATGCGCGCACGATTCCCGGACTGACGGTGGCGGCGCTGGTGCCTAATGCGAAGGGCGCGGCCGCCGCGATCGCGGCCGGGGCGCACAAGATCACGCTGCCCTTGTCCGTTTCCGAAGCCCACAGCCTCGCGAATCTGCGCCGTAACCATGCGCAGGTGCTGGAGGAAGCACGCCAGATCGGCGCGATGATCGCCGCGCTGCCGCCGGAAGGGCGTCCGCATTTCGAAGGCAGCCTGTCGACGGTCTTCGGCTGCACGCTGGAGGGCAATATTGCCGACGGGCAGATCGGCATGCTGGCCGAGGCGCTGATGGCGTCTGGCTGCGACGAAATCGGGCTGGCCGATACGACCGGCTATGCCAATCCGGCCAGCGTCCGCCACATGGTCCGCTTCGTGCGGGGAGTCGTGGGTGATGCGGCCGTGACCGGAATCCATCTGCACAATACGCGCGGGCTGGGCCTTGCCAATGTGCTGGCCGGGCTAGAGGTCGGGCTGACCACGTTCGACAGTTCGCTTGGGGGCCTTGGCGGTTGTCCTTTCGCGCCGGGCGCCAGCGGCAACATCGTGACAGAGGATCTGGTATTCATGCTCGAATCGCTGGGTCTGTCGACCGGCATCGACATCGATCGGCTGGTCGCGGTGCGTGACATTCTGACAGGCGCTCTGCCCGATGAACCGCTTTACGGTTTCGTTGCGGAGGCGGGATTGCCGCTTGGCTTCGTTTCTAAAGGTGGCAGCATATCTCTGGAAAGAAAGGAAGAAATGGCGTGAGCGACATAGTGGGAACCCGGATGCTGTCCGACGGACGCACGGCGCGGCAGATTTTCGAAGAGGTGATGGCCAATCCCGCCCGCACGAAATTCGGCTTCGGGGAAAAGCTCGCCATCGTGAATGTCGACTTCCAGAACGCCTATACGCGGATCGACCAATATAAGACCGCGTACGAAACCGATCCGCGCCAGATCGACTATGTGAACATCATATCCGATTTGGCCCGCGCCAGGGGCATGCCGGTCATCTGGACCCATGTCGCCTATGTCGAGGATGCGGCGGATGCCGGGGTGTGGGGCACGCGGACCAATACGCCCGATTCGCTCCAGAACATCAAATATGGCAGCGACCGGCACACCTTCGACGATCGCTGCCGGATCGACCCCAGCGACATCATCTATGACAAGCGCATGCCGTCGGCCTTTTTCGAAACGCCGCTGCAAAGCCTGCTGGTCTGGCACAAGGTCGATACCGTGGTCGTGACCGGCGGCAGCACGTCGGGCTGCATTCGCGCGACCGCCGTCGATTCGCTGTCGCGCGGCTATCGCACCATCGTCCCGATCGAAACCTGCGCGGACAAGCATGAAAGCTATCATTTCGCGAACCTGACCGACCTTCAGCTCAAATATGCCGATGTCGAGCCGGTTCAGACCGTGATCGACTGGCTGGAGGCGCGCTGATGCGGGAAGGCGAAAAGGATCCGGGGCTTTACGATTTCCTGCCCTATCGCGGGCGACCGAAGATCGAATGGCCTGACGGCAAGAAGGTCGCGGTATGGGTGTCGCCGAACCTGGAATTTTACGAGATCGATCCGGCGGCCAATCCGTATCGCAAGAGCTGGACCAAGCCGCATCCCGATGTGGTAGGCTATGGCCATCGCGACTATGCCAATCGGGTCGGCCATTGGCGCATGGCGGACGTCATGAGCAAACATGGCTTTCCCGGCTCAGTCTCGCTGTCCGTCGCGCTGTGCCAGCATGTCCCCGAAGTGGTGGCGGACGCCAATGCGCGCGGTTGGGAATTTTTCAGCCATGGCATCTACAACACCCGCTATAGCTACGGCATGGATGAGGCGCAGGAACGCGCCATTATCGAGGATTCGATCCGCACCGTGCGCGATGCCACGGGACAGACGATCAAGGGCTGGCTGGCCCCGGCGCTGACCCACACCACCCGCACGCTCGACCTGATCGCCGAATATGGGCTGAGCTATACCTGCGACCTCTATCATGACGATCAGCCGACGCCGATCCATGTCGCGAACGGCAAGCTGATCTCCATGCCCTACAGCCTGGAGGTCAACGATCATTATGGCTTCTTCGTCTACAATATGTCGCCACGCGACTATGCCGACACGCTGATCCGCCAGTATGAGCGGCTGGCGGCGGAGGGCGACGAGTCCGGCACGGTCATGTGCATTCCGCTGCACAGCTATCTGATCGGACAGCCGCACCGCATCGGCCCGTTCGAGGAAGTGCTGCGCCATATCGCGCAGGATGGCCGCGCCTGGATCACGCGCAGCGGCGATATCGCCGACCATTTCATCGGGCAGGGCTATGACCGGCTGCTGGCCGACACCGCCCATCAGAGAGAGGATGCACGATGAGCCTGGACCCCGCCTATCTCACCTATCCCCGCCGTGCGCAGGGCATGGACCATGACCTCTATCCCTGGTCGAACCTGTTCGATCGCGCGCCGATCACCTGGCCCGGTGACGCGAAGCTGGCCGTCAGCGTCGTCATCTCGCTCGAATGGTTTCCGATCACGCCGTCGGACAAGCCGTTTCGCGCGCCCGGCCATATGCAGACGGCCTATCCCGACTATCGCCATTATACGTCGCGCGAATATGGCACGCGCATCGGCTTTTATCGTATGCTCGACGCGCTGGCGGCGGTCGGGGCGAAGGCCAGCGTGGCGGTCAACAGCGTCATAGCCGAGCGCTATCCCGCGCTGGTGCGGGACATAGTGGCCGCCGGGCATGAGATTGTCGCCCATGCGACCGACATGAACGCGACCATCGCCACGGGGCTTGCCGAGGAGGAGGAGCGGGCGATCATCCGCACCTCGCTCAACATGATGGAGAAGGCGACCGGCCAGCGCCCTGCGGGATGGCTCTCCATCGCCCGATCGCAAAGCTGGAACACGCCGCGCCTGCTGGCGGAGGAGGGCGTCGGCTACATGCTGGATTGGGTGAATGACGAACTGCCCTATGCGATGACCATGCCGGCCGGCGGCATCGTCAACGTGCCGCTGAACCATGAACTGTCCGATCGCCAGATCATCACCACGCAGCAGCATTCGGCCGACAGCTATCGCATCCAGATAGAGGATGCCGCCGACTGGCTGATGACGGAGGCGCAGAGTCATGGCGGCCGAATGCTGCCGCTGCACATCACGCCTTATATCATGGGCTTGCCCTATCGCATCGGGGCGCTGGAAACCTTGCTAAAGGGACTGGCCGGTAGGGAAGGGCTGGCCTTCCTGTCGACGGGCGAGATTGCCGCCAGCCTCTGATTGGACAAAAGCACTTGCGTTGCCGAATTGTATTATATTAGATACAAATAAACGGAGAAAATAATGCGCCCAGGGTATATCATCGCAGCCGCCTTGCTGGCGGTGCCTGTCGCTGCGCAGGCCCAGACCGCGCCGAACGGCAAGGTCGCCTTTGCCGCCTGCATGGCCTGTCACGGCACCAAGCCGACGGACAAGCGCATGGGGCCGACCATGGCTGGCGTCGTCGGCCGCAAGGCTGGCGGCGTGAGCGGCTATGCCTATAGCCCCGCCATGGCCAAGAGCGGCATCGTGTGGAACGAGGCGAAGCTGGACGCCTATATGGCCAACCCCAGGGGCGTCGTGCCCGGCACGAAGATGGCGTTCGGCGGCGTGCCGCAGCCCGAAAAGCGCAAGGCCATTATCGCCTATCTCAAAACGCTGCCGGCCAAGTGAGCCGCGCCATGGGGACGCCTGAAGGGCAGGATGCCGCAGAAGGCGGCACCCATATGGACAGGCGGGGCCTGCTGCGCCTCTGTATGATGGCTGCGACAGCCTATGGACTGGGCGCGGGCGGCTATCAGTTGACGCAGGCCATGGCGGAAGAGAGCGCATCCGCACTCGACGCGCGCCAGCGCAAGCTGGTGTTCGCCATTGCAGACACGATCCTGCCCGATACCGATACGCCGGGCGCGGTGAAGGCGGGCGTGCCCGACTTCATCGACCTGATGGTCAGCTATTGGCTCGACCCGGCGGAGCGTTCAGCCTTCCTCTCCGGGCTGGACGCTTTCGCGCAGGACACGATCCGCAGGCAGGGCACCAGCTTCGACATGCTCCTGCCCGCGCAGCGGCTGGACTGGCTGAAGGCGGTTCAGACGGACGCATGGTCGAAACGGGCCAAGGGCGTCGCGCCGCCCTTCTTCCTGTGGATCAAGCGGTTGACGGTGTTCGGCTATTATACGTCGGAAACCGGCGCGACCGAGGAACTGACCTTCAATCTCGTTCCCGGCGAATATCAGCCCTGCGCCCATGTCGGCGCGGATCATGCCTTTTCGATCAACCGCAGCGGGTTCGTCTTCCCCGTCGGCAATGATCCTGCGACGCTCTGAGGCTTGCCCATGACCGATACTCCCCTGTTCGACGCGATCGTCGTCGGTTCCGGCATTTCCGGCGGCATGGCCGCCAAGGAATTGACCGAGCGCGGCCTCAAGGTGTTGTTGCTCGATCGTGGCCGCCATGTCACCCATGGCGAGGATTATGTCGGTGAAGACCGGCCGCCATGGGACTGGCGCTTCCACGGCCTTGGAGACCGGCAGGCCTATGCGAAGGATTATCCGGTCCAGAGCAAGGCGCGCGCCTTTGGCGAAGGGTCCACGCAATTCTTCGTCAACGATAGTGAACATCCCTATGAAACCGACGCGGATGCGCCCTTTTCGTGGATCCGCGGCTATCATCTGGGCGGCCGGTCGCTGACATGGGGGCGGGCGACCTTCCGCCTGTCGCCGACCAATTTCAACGAGCCGGGGCAGGACGGCCATGGCAGCGCTTGGCCGATTTCCTATGACGATATCGCGCCATGGTATTCCCATGTCGAAAAATTCATCGGCGTCACGGGGCAACGTGACGGTCTCGATATCCTGCCCGATGGCGAATTCCTGCCGCCCATGCCGCTCAACTGCGTGGAGGAACATGCCAAGTCGGTGATCGAGGCGAAATTCCCCGGTCGCACCCTGATCCCGGAGCGGTCTGCGGTATTGTCGCAGGAGCATAATGGCCGGCCGCCCTGTCATTATTGTGGCCCCTGCTACAAGGGATGCTCGACCGCCAGCTATTTCAGTTCCAACGGCGTCAGCCTGCCCGCGGCAGAAGCGACCGGACGCCTGACCACCGTCACCGACGCGATCGTGGCGGGCGTGGATTATGACCCCGCAACGAAGCGGGTGACCGGCGTGCGCGTGATCGATGCGAAGACGAAGGAGCGGCGCACCTATACGGCACGGACTATTTTTCTCAATGCGTCGACCATCGGGTCGATCATGGTGCTGCTGCAATCGCGCAGCGAGGCATTTCCCAACGGCCTTGGCAATAACAACGACATGCTCGGCCGCTATCTGATGGACCATGCGATGGGCGCGGTCGTGACCGCGCGCATGCCCGGTTTCCTCGACCAGCAGCCGGTCGGCAACCGACCGGTCGGCATCTATATTCCACGCTATGAAAATCTGGGCGACCGGAAAAATCCGGCATTCCAGCGCGGCTTCGGCTTTCAGGGATCGGCCTGGCGCTCGACCTGGGCGCGCGGGGCGGAGGGCATGGAACTGGGCGCGGACCTCAAGCAGGCGATGCGCATGCCCGGCCCGTGGCATATGATGCTGGTCGGCTTTGGCGAGGCGCTGCCCAGAGCCGATAATCGTGTGACCCTGTCATCCAAGGTCGATCAATGGGGCCTGCCTTTACCCGACATCCGCCATCACTGGTCGGACAATGAAATGGCGATCGTGCGGGAAGCAGCGGCGCAGGCGGCGGAGATGCTTAAGGCTTGTGGTGGAGAGATCGTGCAATATGCCGACAAGCCGACACCGGGCGGTTTGGCGGTGCATGAGATGGGCGGCGCGCGGATGGGTAGCGATCCTGCCACGTCCGTCACAAACGCACATAATCAGGTCCACGGTATCGATAATCTCTATGTGACCGACGGCGCCTGCATGACGGCCACCGGCAACGTCAATCCTTCGCTCACCTATATGGCGTTGACCGCGCGAGCTGTCGAACATGCAGTGGCGCAGTTGGATAATACTGGTTTAAAGGCTCGGTAAATCGGAAATTTCTGAAGTTGTTAATGGGACATTTCTGCCGATCGCGCTTACTACGTGGAACGGCCGGACACGCAGAAACCTGCCGTTGGTTGAGCCGCGAAAGTCCTCTCTGCTATCTCATGGTTTGGGGATGGTCATAGTGGTCATGAAGCCCCAATTAGGGCAACCAACTAACCGAACGAAGGGATCTATTTAAAAGGGGATCTATTTTAATTGGCGACATCTCTGACGTTTTTTATCGTCACTGGCCTGCTGCACTCTTGTCACCGCCTCTTGGCATCATGCCTTCCGACCACAGCGCGTGCTCGCGCAGATCATGAACGGAAGGATGATCGTCTCCGGCTACCTGATCGGGCAGCGGCAGGTCGGATCGAAGATTCGTGTCTCGGCGCTGAAGAACTGCAGCAGGCGGGTGGCCTCTTCCACGGCGAGGCGCGAGAAAGAGCGTTCCCGTAGCGAGCCGTAGAGCAGCAGGATGCGCGGAGCCGGTTGATCCGGGCCAAGACCGCTGGCGGGACGTGCAAGCGCGAAGGTCTTGTTCAAATCAGGAAGATGATCGGGGGCGGCGAGTTCGCGCAGTCTCATGCGGGAATACCTTTCTCGTACCAGGGACGGGTCCGCTTCACCAAGGCGACGATCGACAGCATCACCGGCACTTCGACCAGCACGCCCACGACCGTCGCTAGCGCGGCGCCGGAACTGAGGCCAAAGAGACTGATGGCGGCGGCCACAGCCAGTTCGAAGAAGTTGGAGGCACCGATCAGCGCCGAAGGACCGGCGACGCACCATGCCACACCGAAACGACGGCTGAGCCAGTAGGCGATGCCCGCATTGAGATAGACCTGAAACAGGATCGGCACGGCAATCAGCGCGATCACCAAGGGCTGCCGGATGATCTGCTCGCCCTGAAAGCCGAAGAGCAGCACCAGTGTCAGCAGCAGGCTGGCAAGGCTGACTGGGCCGATGGCGGACAGGAAATGCTGGAGCCGCTTCTCATCGCCGCAAAGGAGCGCGCGGCGGAGCAGTTGAGAGATGACCACCGGGACGACGATGTAGAGCCCCACCGACAGCGCCAGCGTGTTCCACGGCACGGTGATCGATGCCACACCCAGCAGCAGAGCCACCAGCGGCGCGAAGGCAAAGACCATGATCAGGTCGTTCAGCGCGACCTGGCTCAAGGTGTAGTTCGGTTCGCCGTCGACGAGGTTGGACCAGACGAAGACCATCGCGGTGCAAGGCGCTGCAGCCAACAGGATTAGCCCGGCGATGTAGGACGACGATGCGCCTTCAGGCAGCATCGATGCGAACAGATAGCTGAGGAAAAACGTGGCAAGCAGCGCCATGGAGAATGGCTTGATCGCCCAGTTCACTACGAGGGTGACGCCGATGCCGCGCCAGTGCTGCCGGAAACTTTGGAGCGCGCCGAAATCGACCCGCAGCAGCATTGGGATAATCATCAGCCAGATCAGGCCCGCCACCACGAGGTTGACGTTGGCGATCTCCAGCGCTGCGATCGCCTCGAAGGTGCCCGGAAGCAAGTGGCCGAGACCGATCCCTACTGCGATGCACAGAGCCACCCACAGCGAGAGGTAGCGTTCGAACAGTGACATGGCCGTCAGTCCTTCCCGGAAGCGACAGGCGCGGTCGCTGTGCCGCCGCCCAAGGCGACCTGCATGTAAACCGTGTCGAGCCAACGCCCGGCCTTCCAGCCCATGCCGGTCAGGCGGCCGACATGCTCGAAACCGCAGGATTCGTGGAGCGCTACCGAGCCAGGTTCGCCGCCGCCGATAACGGCGACCATCTGCCGAAAGCCATAGGCTTCAGCTGCCTGCAGCAAAGCCTTGAGCAGCAGCTTGCCGATGCCGCCGCCGCGCCGGTCGTGCGCCACGTAGATGCTGTTCTCGCAGGCATAGGCGTAAGCTGGTCGATCGCGGAACTGCGTGGCGTAAGCGTAGCCCACCATCGCAGATCCATCACAGGTATTAAGAAACGGCCAGCCCCGCCTGGTCACCATCTGTATCTTATGTACGGTCTCGGACTCGGTCGGTGGCACCACCTCGTATGTCGCCGTGCCATTCAGGACATGATGCGCATAGATGGCGGCAATGGCCTTAGCATCGCCGATCGTTGCGCTGCGAACCGAAAGGGTCATCGCCGGGTCGTTTCCACGACTTCGCCGTCTTCCTTGACGAACGTGCTGCGCTGCTCGGTCGGCAGCAAATCCAACACTTCTTCGGAAGGACGGCAGAGCTTCACGCCCAGCGGCGACACCACAAGCGGTCGGTTGATGAGGATGGGATGCTCCATCATCGCGTCGACCAATGCCTCGTCCGTCAAGGTCTCGTCGCCGAGGCCCAGTTCGGCATAAGGCGTTCCCTTCTCGCGCAGCAGAGCGCGCGGAGTAATGCCGGCCCGCTCGATGAGCTCAACCAGCAGCGCACGACTTGGCGGCGTCTTCAGATATTCGACAACGTGGGGTTCGATGCCCGCATTGCGGATCATGGCCAAGGCATTGCGAGAGGTCCCGCAAAGCGAGTTATGGTAGATCACAATATCGATCATTATCGCCTCTTCAGCAGCAGGTCAGTTCGGCCAGCAGCGGCTCGCACAGTTCGGCGCGCCCCTGGCAGCAATCCTTGGCCAGATAGATCATCAGTCCGCGCAGCACGTCGAGGTTGGCGCGCTGGATCTGTTGGCGGCCACGCTTTTGGGAAAGCACTAGCCCGGCCTTCGTCATCACGGCCAGATGCGTCGAAAATGTGCTCTGGGTCAGCCCTGATGCCTCAACCAATTCGCCGGTCGACAGGCCATCAGGCTCATGTCGGATCAACAGCCGAAACGCATCGAGCCGTGTCGGATGGCTGAGAGCTGAGAGAATCGAGAGTGCATCATCAGTGTCCATCCATCGGAATTATCCGATGCAAATTACCTCGTCAACAAATCATCGACAATTCCCGATTCTTTAATGGTCTTGCTTGAAGGCAGGCAGGGACCAACTGCAAGTGGATGCTGGCTTTGCGAGATTGGCTCGGAGCGCGCAGCTGAAACGGAAAACCTGACCGTCTGCTCCTGGGAAGCAAAAATTGCCCCGTGAACGGCCGCAAAGGGTCGATTTCGACGGGCATCGACCGTGTTTACGGCAGTCCGCGCCGCGTTTCTAAGCTCCACCAGAAGCTCCGACGGTACGGCAAACTAAACAATCATCTTTCGACGCTGAAGGCCAGCGATCATGTATCGGTCATCTTCGAACTGGCCGACAGGCCCCCGCGCAAACGGAAGGCTTAGCACTCGTTTCCATGAAGGCTCGCATACCAATCGGCATAGCAGCCTGTGCGCGCGAGATGGCGATTGAGATCGGGCGCGCCATCGTCCCACCAGACCGGACCGCGTTCGCCAAGCGCAACCTTCGCGCGATCGACGGCCTCATGCGCGGCTGTTTCGGCAGCATGATCGGTTTTGCGCCTGGCTGCGCCGACGGCGCGGCGCGCATCCATCAGGTCCTTGACCAGGCGTTCGCGCAGCTCTGGCTCCAGCGCCGGGTTGGTGGTGCGCCAAAGCCGCCCGCGCACTACGAAATAACGTCCGTCGGGCGTGGTCGGATAGGAGCGGTCGCTCATGCCAGGCGGCCCTGGTCCGACAAGCTGCGGAAAGTGATCGACCAGCGCGGCACCTCCATAGGCGCGATGCAATGTTCCCAGGCGTGGCGCACTTCACCCGAGAGACGATAGATCGAGCGCGGCGGCAGCAAGACCTTCGCGCGCTCGAACCCGGCGGCGGTCCGCTGCCGCAGGCGCAGGACAGCCTCGCTGCCCAGCGAGATCCCCACGACATGCTCGAACACCGGCCTGTCCTTATGCCAGCCGATGCCCGCACCCGGATCATAGCGGATCAGCAGTGCCTGGACGAGATCATCTGCTGCAAGACCCGCAAAGGCAGCCGCGCGCCCTCGCACGTCAAGGAGCCAACGGGGCATCGGCTCGGCGGGCGCGAAGCGGACATGCTCGAAGTCGTAATTCCAGCCGTAGGAATAGGTTAGGCGCTTGCCGGTCCATTGCTGAAAACGGAAGGGTGTGAGGTCGGTGTCGTCGATTTGCGCTATGAGGGCAGCTTCCTGCGCTTTGGTCAGCATGTCTTCACGCATCGCCAGGCCAGGAACGGCAGCTGTGTCGAACAGATCGAACATCGGGTTCATCCAAGCCATCGCATGGCGGCGCAGGGGGCGATCGGGTTCATGTCTCTCCTAGTCATATAGGGTCAGCTGCCACCGATTGCAGGGGCGCAGCCGTTTGCGGCAGGCCGCCTCGGGTCCGCACCTGCCGGACAATCCCGTTATAGGCCGCGTGCATGCCCTGGCTCCGGCCGATCTCATGATCGGACCCTGCCGCATCCCAAAAGGCCACCAGCCACTCGTCCGGGCAATAACCGCGCAGCACCCAGAGCGCGAGTGCGACCCCACGCGTGCGCGCCTGGTCTTTCATGGCCGCTGCCTCGCGCAGGACATCGAGTGCGCGCAAGATCGTTCCTGCAGGACTTGCCGTCATATCAGCGGAAATCATGGCTGCGGATGGGCAGGACATCATCCTGTGAGCCACGTGTCGTGAACAGCGGTGAGGACAATGTGCGACCGCTGGGGAACGCCGGGTCGCGCGGATCGGGACCACCCCCATGCGAGGCGCCGTCGCCCCGGCCCGGTGCAACGGTAAAGTCCATCCGTCCGATCGAGCGCAGCATCGCATCATGATCGACGATGCGGTCGCAGATGATGTGAATGACCTCGCCTTCTTTCTGCAGCCGCCCGCGCATGGCGATCATCGAGGCCGACATGACCTGGCGGCGATAGGTCTCGAACCGATCAGGCCAGAGGATCCCCTGCGCGACGCCGGTCTCGTCCTCGATGGTGACGAACAGCACGCCCTTGGCGGAGCCGGGCCGCTGGCGCACAAGGATGACGCCCGCCACCTCGATGTTGCACCCGTCGCGGATCGAATGAAGGTCGCCGCAGCGTACGATCCGCATGGCGTCGAGTTCGGCGCGCAGGAATTGCAGCGGATGGCCGCGCAGCGAAAGTTGGGTCGAGCGATAGTCCTCCACCACTTCGCGGCCAGCGCTCATCGGGGTCAATGCGACATCGGGTTCCTGTCCCTCGGCCGAGAAGTGACCGGCGCGGGCATCGGCCGCGGCGAACAGGGGCAGGGGCGTTTCGCCCAGACCCTTCACCTTCCACAGCCCCTGCCGCCGATCCTGCGCCAGGCAATGAAATGCGTCAGCTTCGGCCAGGCGCTCGATCGCGGCGCGCGGCACTCTGGCGCGGCGCCAGACATCCTCGACGCTTTCATAAGGTGCAGGGCCGCGGACGGCGGCGATGCTGGCGCCATGACCATTGGCGAGCCCGCGCACACTACGCAGTCCCAGACGCACCGCCATATAGCGCCCGCGTGTCTTCTCGAGCGTGCAATCCCAATGGCTGTGGTTGATCGAAACCGGCCGCACTTCGACCCCATGATTGCGCGCGTCCCGAACAATCTGCGCGGGCGCATAAAAGCCCATGGGCTGGGCATTGAGCAGCGCGGCGCAGAACACGTCGGGATGATGATATTTCATCCAGCAGGAAGCATAGGCGATCTTGGCAAAGGACGCGGCGTGGCTTTCAGGAAAGCCGTAGCTGCCGAACCCCTCAATCTGCTTGAAAGTGCGCTCGGCAAAGTCCTTCGAATAGCCGTTGGCGATCATCCCGCCGACGAGCTTGTCGTAGAAATGGCTGACCCCGCCGGTAAGCTTGAACGTCGCCATTGCGCGGCGCAGTTGATCGGCCTCGACCGGCGTGAATCCTGCGCCCACGATCGCGACTTTCATCGCCTGTTCCTGGAAGAGCGGGACACCCAGCGTCTTTTCGAGCACGGCGCGAAGCTGCGGCTTGGGATATTCGGGCTTCTCCTTGCCTTCGCGTCGGCGCAGATAGGGATGGACCATATCACCCTGGATCGGTCCGGGGCGAACGATCGCGACCTGGATGACAAGATCATAGAATTCGCGCGGCTTCATGCGCGGCAGCATCGACATCTGTGCCCGACTCTCGATCTGGAAGGTGCCCAGCGTATCGGCCTTCTGAATCATGCCGAAGACCAGGGGATCATCATCCTGAAGATCCGACATGGTCTTCCTGATGCCTTTGTCCTGGTCCAGCAGGTTAAAGGCGCGGTTCATGCAGCCGAGCATCCCCAGGCCCAGCACATCGACCTTCATGAACTTCAAGGCATCGATATCATCCTTGTCCCATTCGATGATCTGCCGGTCTTCCATGCGCGCAGGCTCGATCGGCACCAGATCGTCGAGCCGGTCCTGTGTCAGGACAAAGCCGCCGGGATGCTGGGAGAGATGGCGCGGCGTCCCGATCAGCTTGCGAGCAAGATCGAGGGTGAGCTTGAGGCGATGATCCTGCGCATTCAAGTTGAGGCTCTCGATCTGCTCTTGGGGAATGCCGTCCATAGACCAACCCCAGACGAGGCCGGTCAGCATCTTGGTGAGATCACGCGGCAGGCCGAGCGCCTTGCCCACCTCGGCGACCGCACCGCGCGTGCGGTAGCGGGTGACGACAGCCGTTAACGCCGAGCGGTCGCGGCCGTAGCTATCGTAAATCCACTGGATGATCTGTTCGCGTCGCTCATGCTCGAAATCGACGTCGATGTCGGGCGGTTCGCGCCGCTCGCCCGAGACGAAGCGCTCGAACAGAAGCTCATGCTGGATCGGATCAATGGATGTGACGCCAAGCAGATAGCAGACGCAGCTATTGGCGGCCGAACCGCGCCCTTGGCACAGGATGCCGCGCCGTCGGCTCTCGGCAACGATCGAATACACGGTCAGGAAATAGGGGGCATATTCAAGCTCAGCGATGAGCTTTAGCTCATGGTCGATCTGCTTGCGGTATCGCCAGGGCACGCCATCGGGGAATTTGGCCATTGCCGCCTGCTCCGTAAGCGCGGCCAGGGCTTCCTGGGCAGTGCGACCCTGCATCACCTGCTCGTAGGGATATTGATACTGGATTTCGCCGAGGTTGAACGTACATTGAGCGGCGATATCGGCGCTCGCCTGGATAGCGTCGGGGAAGGCGGCGAAGCGGCGCTCCATCTCGGCGGGGGATTTGAGATCCCGGTCCATGAACCGCTCGCGCCGGAAACCTAGTTCATCTATGGTGCAGCGCTCGCGGATCGCGCTCACCACGTCCTGCAGCGGTCGTCGCTCGCTACTGTGGTAGAGGATGTCGCCGGTAGCGACGGCGCGAACACCATGTTTGTGGGCCAGTGCATCCAGCCGGTGCAGGCGATCGGCATCATCGGAGCGGCGGCGCAGCGATAGCGCGCAGAAGCCTCGCGGACCGAAGGCGGCATGCACATCGCGCAGCTGGCCTGCTGTCACTGCGTCCGGCATGTCGGGCACGAGGATCGCGACCATATCCTCGGCATGGGCCGTGACGTCCGCCCAGTCGAGGATGCAGCAGCCCTTGCCGCCGCGCGCCTTGCCGATCGAGAGCAGGCGCGTCAACCGCGACCAGGCAAGACGGTTTTGTGGGTAGAGCAGCAGTGCATGTCCCTCGGCCAGATCGACGCGGCTGCCCGGGATCATGCGGACGCCCGTTGCCTTTTGACCCGCCCAGCCGCGCACAACACCTGCCACCGAACTGCGATCGGCCAAAGCCATGGCCCTGTGCCCCAGGAGCGCCGCCGCCGAGAACAGCTCCTCTGGCGACGACGCGCCACGCAGGAAGGAGAAGTGGCTGGTCACCTGCAGTTCGACATAGCTGGTCGCAGGAATCAGGGGCGCGCTCATCCGAACAACCCGTGCATGTGCCAGCTTAAGTCCCCGGTGTCGGGATCGACGCCATCGCCACGCCGGAACAGCCAGAAGCGCTCGCCGCCTTGCGCCTCAACCCGGAAATAGTCCCGCACCGTCCATTTTTCCCGATCGGTGCGCCACCATTCGCCATGGATGCGCTCGGGGCCATCACCTGCCACAACCCGATAAGCCTGCCACCGCCAGGTGAAGCGGCGCGGCGGGTGATCCGGCATGAGGGCGACGACATTGGATAGCGGTTCGGGCCGGCGCAGCAGCCGGACCGGGCGCTTCCAACCCGGCCAGCCTGTCGGCGCGTGCAATGGTGCAATGCGCATTATGGCGCGTTCGGGCACATCGCTCTCATGGGAAGTGAGACGAAACATCGCCGCTTCTCCGGCGCGCGCGCTCAGCTGGTCGACAAGCGGGGCAAGATCACGTCCCTTGCGCGACGTTTCCAGCAATGCGCCGACCGCTTCTGCGCCAAGCGGCTCGTGATGGGCCACAACCATATGCATCGTCTCGATGCCGAGGCCGAGCTCCAGTTGCGCAAGCCGGAGGCCGAGCATGCGCTTCAAGTGCCGGGCGTCCCTTGTTGCGCGCGACGCGCCGACCACCAGACGCTGGGGCTCGCCATCCACACGGACCGCTGTGAGCAGGACCGTGCGCGCACCGATGCCGCGCTGAAGGAGCACGACCACGAGATCATCGACAAGGTCGGAAATGACCTGGGTGATGCTTTCAGGCGTTCCGATTGGCTCGAGCAGATGACGGGTTACAAGCGGTGTGTCCGTCGGCACGACCGGAATGATGGGTTCGGCAATCAGGCCGCGCGCCTGATCCAGCCGCTCGACCGTCCTGAGGCCGAGCCGCCGGGCAAGCGGCCCACGCGGCATGGGGTAGAGATCGGCGATGCGCTCCAGACCGAACCGGGCTGCCGAGACCAGGGCTTCTGGCTCGAGGCGCAAAGCTGCAAGCGGCAGATCGGCGAGAGCCTGCGCTTCCTGTCCTGCTGGAAGGAGCACCATATCGCTGCTGCCAAACCGCGCCAGCGCATGCGCGGCGCCAGGCGTTGCGGCAATGGCAATCCGAGCGGTCAGGCCGAAGCGTTTGAGGAACGCCAACAAGCGGCGACAAAAGCGCTCTTCGCCACCAAACAGGTGCGTAGTACCGGTGAGGTCGAGCCAAAGGCCATCCTCGCCAGACACGCTGGCGGTGGGCGTCCAGTGCCGGACGGCGTGGAGCGCCAGCCGGTCGAGAAGCGCCCGGTCCGCGTCCAGATCTGCGTCCTGCACGTCAAGATCGGCCACCAGCGCGCGGGCGTGCGCCGCGGCCATAGCGGGGCGCAGCCCAAGATCGATCGCTACGGGGCAGGCTGCGGTAATGACATCGCGCTGTCCCGTCCGCAGGACGAGCACGGTGGGGCGTCTCCAGAGCGTTGCCCAGCTCAGCGACGGCGTGGATGTCGTGCCACCCCCTTCATCGGAAGGCATCGCCTTGAAGGGATGCTCGGCATGTTCGTTGCGGCGCCCCATCTCGCGCATGGTAGGCCGCTGATGCGCGGGCAGCGCGTCGAGTTCCGCCTGGCTCGAATGCCCGCTGATGGCCCCGTCGCGTGCCCATCGTGCGCCCGGCCGCCATCCGCCACCATGCGGTACCGAGCAGGCGCCTGGATCATCGTCGATGGTGCCGACAAAGCGCGGCTGCAGGGCCGCCTCAGGCGGCGCGGCTGATCGCGTCATCCCGCGCATCCGTTCGACGCGGCGGAGCCGCTCGATCGCGAGATGGGGCAGGAAGAGCGAGGCGACCCTGGGCATCGCACGCCTCCAGTTCGAGAGAAAAGGGATCGCCATTGCGCTGTCGCACTAGTTCGACCTGCCAGCGCGCACGGCCGACGCCCGGCCAAGGCAGGCGCTCCGATGGCATGCAGCTGATCCGCCAGCGTGTCATGGCGGAGGATGGCGAGGAGAGGGGGCAACGGTCGCGCGTCCGGTAACGGCGGTAGAGCAGCATAGGGGTCTGCCCGTCCGACGCGGCCAACTGCAGCCGCCGGGTTGCGGTCATGTCTGCGGACTTCACCTCAGCAATCACGCATGCAAGTGATCCATCGCGCAGCGCATCCTCAGCGATGGCAAGCACGTCCACATCCTTGCGGCCCTGAGCGTAGAGTAGCTTTGCAGGCCCGATACCAACCTGCTCCAGTCCCGGCGCATAAAGATCGAAGTCTGTCATGGCCCAACACACGGTCTGGCCGACTTCAGCCGCGAAGCGGGCAGCTATACCGGCGAGGAACAGCGTGGCGGCGGCATCGTCAGTAAGGCTCGATGATCCAGCGGCGATCTCATGCAGCCCCCCGCCATCCAAGCCGCCGCTTGCCAATCGGTCATCCATGCTGCCGATGCCGAAGGACAGGCTTGGGATCGACAGGGTGCGCGTCTGCACCACCGCTTCGCGCAGCCTGGCAACAGTGTCGATCGCCGGCGAGGCGAGGAGGGGAGAGGGCGCAAGCATGGGAACATCGACTCATCTGTTCCCTTTATGTTCTACTTACTCGCCAGATTCGTCAAGACGACAATTTTGCGCTCATGCGCCTTTGGTTAGTTGCCTTGGTGGAAGCCGCCAGCATGTGCTGAGTCGCGTGGTCTCGCTCACCTGCAAAGAAGCATTGCAGAATCTGGTCGATTACAGATGAAGCCTCTGCCGCCTCGAACAGGGTGAGGGATGACCGCAGCTTCATCGCGTCTGTAGGTCCGAAAATAGCGACAGGATCACGCGCCTTGAGCACGGCCACGGCTTCGACACAGGTCTGATAGCGGGACCCGAGTAGAGGATGGGCGAGATAGGCCTGCGCCTCATCAAGCGAGGCGATGCCATAATGCCGGGCCATCACACTATAGCCAAGCCCGCGCAGTTGGGGGAAGATAAACCACATCCAGTGCGAGCGCTTGTGACCGGCGCGGATCTCGGCAAGCGCAGTATCGAAGACGCCGGCCTGCGCATCGACGAAGCGATTGAGATCATGCGCGCTCACAGGACCAGCGTTCCCTGGGCTGGCGGCGTGCCATACACCTGGGTGACCGGTAGGCTATGTTGGGGCAGCCAGCGTAGCACTTGCCTGGCCGGCACGGTCGGATCGAGCCAGTCAGCCCATTGGTCGCGCGTCAAGGGAATGATCTGCCGGTGATGATAGGGGGCAACATCTGGGCCTGCATCCATGGTGAGCATGGTGAAGGCCTCACCTGCCGGGCTCTCACGCCAGATGCCGGCAATACAGAACCAGCGGTGGTCGGCCATCGTGAAGAGCCATTTGTCCAGCCGCTTCTGCTTTGGCTCGATCGGGTCGGTGAACTCGTAGAAGCCATCGGCAAGAATCAGGCAGCGGTGTGACGAGAAGTCCCGGCCTTCACTACGAAAATTATAGACCGGCTTGCCCTTGGGTCCTGGCCATCCCCAGCGGCGATTGATTAACTCGGCTGATCCGCGTGGGCCTTGGGTCCCCCGTACGATCGGCGCCATGTCAGTGATGCGGATATCTTCGCGGGCGGCGACATTAGGCGCGCCTTCCGGCATCTTGATCTTGATCGATAGATTGGTAAGCGTCCGGCCTCGGTCGTGTTGCGTGATATTTGCCTGTTAGCGAGGGAGAGCTGATAGGAGTCTCCTTCTGGACTCCATAAGGAGATCAGGAGATGGGCCGGATCGAGGTCATCACCCGCACGGAGCGCCGCCGTAAATATTCGCCCGCCGAGCGGGACGCCATCATGCGAGAGGCAGATGCTCCGGATGTCACTGTGCGGGAGGTGGCGAAGCGGCATGATATAGCGGAGAGCCTGATCTATAGCTGGCGGACAGCGCGACGGCAGGCGGAGAAGATCGCCAGTGAGCCGCTGACCTTCATCTCATATGGGACAGTGCCGCAGGGCGCCGTGGCTACCGTTCCTCCTGCGCCACCGCCGGCACGATCTGATGCCGTCCCTGCCATCCCAGCCATAGCGGAAGAGCTGGTCCGTCCGCATCCCGGCGTGCGCCCCGGCGAGATAGGCATTGATCTGCCCAGCGGCGTTCGCTTGTCAGTGGACAGCTATGTGAACGAGAAGGCGCTTGCCCGCGTGTTGCGGACCTTGCGGGATATTTCATGATCTCACTGGCGCCGGGCACCAAGGTCTATCTCGCAAGCAAGCCGGTCAGCATGCGTTTGGGGTTCGATGGTCTGGCGGCGCTGGTGCGTCCGCTGTTCGCGGTCGAGCCCTATTGCGGCCATGTCTTCCTGTTCCGCAGCCGGAGCGGCAACTATCTCAAGGCGCTGCATTGGGATGGCTCCGGCATGTGCCTGTTCGCCAAGCGCCTGGAGCGGCATCGCTTCGTATGGCCGCCGCTGGTCGAGGGCGGCGTGGTGCTGACCCCGGCACAGTTTGCGCTACTGATCGAGGCGATGGACTGGCGGCGCACCATCGCCCCGGAAGCACCCCGCCTGCCGGTTCAGATGTAGGCATAAAGTAGCGTAAAACCGGGCATTTTCCTTGGTTCGTACCGGCCATTTTGCTATGGGGGACCGTGTCCGCCGACGAGATCAACCTTCCTGCCGATCCCGATGCATTGCGCGCGCTTTTTGCCGATATGCAGGCGCGTATCGCCGCCTCGGAACAGGCGTTGGAAGCCGAGCGGGCAGCCCATGAGACGACCCGCAACGCGGTCAAGCTGACCACGCTCCAGATAGAGAAGCTCAAGGTCCAGCTATCCCGGCTGCGACGGATGAAGTTCGGTCAGTCGTCCGAGCGGATCGCCGAGATGGCGGATCAGCTTGAGTTGACGCTGGAGGATCTCGAAGCCGAACATGCCCATGCCGCATGTGTCCTCGGCGAACCGGCTCCGACCGAGGAACGCCCCTCGACGACCCGCAAGCCCAAGCGCCTGCCACTGCCCGATCATCTGCCGCGCGACGATACGGTGCACGTCCCTCCCGATACCGATGGCTGTTCCGCCTGTGGCGGCACCATGGGCAAGCTGGGCGAGGACGTGACCGAGGTGCTGGAGTATGTGCCGGGCCGTTTCCGCGTCGTGCGCCACGTTCGGCCCAAGCTGGCCTGTGGTCGCTGCGACGCGATCAGCCAGGCACCGGCTCCATCCTTGCCGATCCCGCGTGGTCGGGCTGGTCCCAACCTGCTTGCGCATGTCGTCGTGTCCAAGTTTGCCGACCATCTGCCGCTCTATCGGCAGTCGCGCATCTATGCTCGCGAGGGCGTCGATCTCAGCCGTTCCACCCTGGCCGACTGGCTGGGACAGGTCAGTTGGCTGTTGCAGCCGCTGGTCGATCGCATCGCCGATCATGTCATGGCCAGTACCAAGCTCCATGCCGACGACACGCCAGTCCCCGTTCTGGCGCCGGGCACCGGCAAGACGGCGACGGGGCGATTATGGGTCTATCTGCGCGATAACCGACGATGGCGACCGAGCGATAGACCAGCGGCGTTGTTCCGCTACAGCCCGGATCGGAAGGGTGAGCGGCCACGCGAGCATCTCAGAACATTTGCGGGTTTCCTGCAGGCCGACGCCTATGCCGGGTTCGAGCGCCTCTATGCGCCCGACCGTCATCCGAGGCTGATAATGCCTGTCGCCTGCTGGGCGCATGCGCGGCGCAAACTGCACGATGTCTACAAGGCCGACCCGCATTCCGTAGCTGCCGAAGGGTTGAAGCTCATCCGCGAGCTTTACGATGTCGAGCGCGGTATCATCTGTGATCCTGCCGATGACCGCCGGAAGGCGCGGAAGCTGTCCCGTCTGCGGGCGCTGGATTTCTTCGCATGGGCCGATGGTGTGCTGGGGCAGATTTCCGCGCGATCACCGCTGGCCGAGGCGTTGCGCTATGCCGTCAAGCTCAAGCCCCAGTTACTGGCCTATACCGAGGACGGGCGGCTTGAGATCGACAACAACCTCGCGGAGAACGCCCTGCGCGGCATCGCCGTGGGCCGGAAGAACTGGCTCTTTGCCGGTGCTGACTGTGGCGGGGAGCGCGCTGCCGCCATCTATTCACTGCTGGAGACGGCCAAGCTCAATGATGTGAACCCGCAGGCTTGGCTCGCCGACGTGCTCGACCGGATCGGCAAAGGCCATCCCATCAACCAGATAGATAAACTGCTGCCATGGAACTGGTCGATACACATTGATGATGGATTCGAGAGCGGCGCCCACATAAGATAACGGGATGAAATTCGACGACCTATGCTCCATTGCCCATAACTTCGCGGATTCGTTTGGGAGCGGCGCGAGCTTGCTATTTAACAGCTACGGTTTTTACCCATATGACGATGCCGAGCGAAGTGCTGACGGGATACTTGAAATTGATTTCCTAGGCGGCGTGGACAAATTTGAGCCAGTATCGAGCGGTGGCGAGATGGACCATGCCAAGGAAGCTATTGGCAAGTTGGTCGTAGCGGGTGGCGATGGCCCGGTTGATCTTGAGATGGCCGAACATGCGTTCGATGCGGTTGCGCTGTTTGTAGAGCGCCCGATCATGTTCGATCTGCACGCGGCGGTTTGACCGGCCAGGAATGACGGCCTCGATATTCCGTTCGGCAAGGTCGGCGCGGATTGCGTCGGCGTCGTAGCCCTTGTCTGCGAGCAGAGCGTCAGGTGCGCGCTCGGGCAGGCCGATCAGGGCGTCATAGGCTTTGCAGTCTGCGGCCTCACCGACCGTCAGATGGAACGCGAGCGGTCGTCCGAGGGCATCAGCCAGACAGTGAAGTTTACTGGTGAACCCGCCCCGCGAGCGGCCAAGAGCGCGTCGATGAGTCCCCCTTTTCCGCCCGCTGCCGATACGTGGGCGCGAACGGTGGTACTGTCGATGCTGTAGTGACCGCTATCCGCCATGATCTCGGCCAGCGTCACTGCCACGCTTTCCCAGACCCCGGCCTCGCTCCATCGCCGAAAGCGGCGATAGATGGTGTTCCAACTGCCGTATTTCGGCGGAACGTCTCGCCATGGAGCGCCGCAACGAAGCCGCCAGAGTATGCCGTTGATGATCGAACGGTTCTGTTCTGGGCGCCTCCCGCGCCCCCGGTTCTCAGGCTCGATGGGTAGTAAGCCTTTCAGAACGCGCCATTCCGCTTCGGTAAGATCGCCTCTACTCAAGTCTACCTCCAAAAGGCAGCCTTGAATCAATCCGAGTTCATCGCGTCAATGGAGAACCGGCATCAGCGAGCGGGAGTCGTAAGATCAACCCCGCATCGGCTGCACCGCTTCGCTGGCCACGGCACACTGATGAAACCCCTCATAAATAGGGATTTACCACAGGACGGACAGGCGATCATAAATGAGCGGATACCCCCTATCAGCACCCACGCAAGCCCGAGCGGAACAATCACCGCAAACATCGTCTGAGACGACGCGCCGAACGCGCTGAGCGCCAGCGGAATACCCCAAATGATCGCAAACATTGCGACGATCGTCCAAAGCATGTGTCGTTGGCCGGTGACATACGCGCTTTCGGGTCGCTTATCATTCATCATGACAACATAGCTGGCTTGGCCGTCACCGTGAAACGAATTTGTCCACGCCGCCTAAGAGGTGCCGTCATATCCGGCATCGCGTCAACTGATATAGAAAAATTTGTCTCTATGTCGCCAAGTGTGCTCGCCGACCTCTGCGCCAGACACGACGCGTCCTCCGGGTTATTTGCGGAATTGAGGACAAAGTACATCAAAACGGCCGCCGGAAGAGCGTTCGAAGTCACCATCGTCGATCATAAAGGGCGATCGCGGACAGATCGCTATGATGGCATCTATGGAAAGCGCTTAGATCCTAAAAAACATCCTCCGGTCGCCTCTCTGTAAACGACCGAGCGAAATCCGTCAGACGTGATCCATCGGACGCTTACATAGATTGTCGAAGTCTTCGGCAATGGAGGCGAGATCGACCAGTAGCCGGTAGTCATTGCACATTGCTTGCTCCTACCAATCGTTCCCTGTATGTTCTGGACATGGACTCGAAACCCATACCCTTTGACACAAACGCTGTTTCCAGCCGCCGCGCCATCATTCGGCGCAACCCGGATAATCTACAAGAGATCGAGATGATCGAAGCGGCCTGGGGTTCCAATCCGCACTTCAGTGACGGGGTGACCTACGAATTTATCAGGGCAGAGGGCAAAAACTTTCCCACCAACCGCTGTCTCGTTGCAGCGTCGGAGGTTCATATCCGGAATGGCGAGAAGAAATTTCGCGCGTTTCGCGAGGACGGCAATTTCTTCTATCTCGCCGCGATTTGGGAACCAGCCATGGGCGACTGGCCGGTCAGCTACCGGATCATCACGGTCGACGCCAATCCCGAGATCATCCGCTATCAAGCGCGGCATGGAGCAATGATCGAACGTCGGGATGCACAGAAGTGGCTGAGCCATACCGTGCCAGAAAAGGACCTGATCGTAACGCCGCCCTTTGGGAGGTTCCACGTCGAAGAGATGCCGACTTGCCGAAGCAAGCGAGCTTCGCCCTTTAGTCTGTCTGTGGGAAAAACCCGTCATTCACGAGCATGAGCCGCAATGGTGGGTTTTGGCGACACCGGACTCAATGGATGAAATGGCAGGTTCCGGCAGGAGCGGCCGTTCAGGCACTCCTCGGAGAACCGCTTGAGTTGGTCGCGACCTGCCGGATAGCGGACGGACCGCAGCTTGGCATCGGAATTCCACGGCTAAACGTCAAGAATGGGTCGGTCCAGGCAAGCCCAGCGAGGACCATCAAAATCGTTTCTGTCCGGGATCGACCTTGTCGCAAGTGCCGGAAAAGTCCTGCCCCGTGCCCTTGATACTGATCTCTCCGGTCCGGCGGTCGATCTTTAGCTTCGGCTTGTTCAGCCCGTTCAGCCGATAGCTGGCGCGAATCTGGTCGGCGCCAACAATCAGATCGTTCAGCTGCCACCAGTGCTGATGATCGCCGCCCGAATTGAGCGGGGGAATCAACTTCTCTGGCAAGCGGATGCGGCCGTCATTGCCATAGATTTGGAGGGTCACCGCTGATGAGAAGCTCTGCATCTCTGTTTGCACGCCACTGCGCGTCCGATACTTGTGATCGTACCGATCCCACTCCAGAGTATTCACATAGCCGGAGCCGAGCTTCTCGCCCTGACCCGAACAGATCAGGTTGATCGTGTCGCCGGAATCGGACTGCGCCATAGCCGGCGCCGCACTCATAACGGCCAATGCGGACGCCGCTAAGATTATCACATACATCGCAATTCTCCCGCTTCCCTGCCAGGATGATGTCAGAACTGCCCACGATAGGCCAGCCTTCGCCTAGTGGACGATGATTGCGGCGAACACGAACAAGGTGATGCTGTAGAAGGAGGCAACGCACGCGTCGCCGACGCCGACAAGAAGGGACACATGCAATTTACGCGCAAACCAGCGGGCCAGAGCGGCGAAATACCATAGCATGCCCGCACCGATTATTACGGCCGAAATGGTGCGTGCGCCTGCGAACGGCATATTCGGAGCCAGGGTCCCTATCCCCAACATCAAGGCGAAAGGGGCGGCCGTGTAGCACTGGGCATAAAAGGGGCGGCGCAGGCTGGCGTGGGTCAAGCGTGTGCGCTGGCGACGCAACAGGCGGACCGCCATCATTAAGGGAAATAGGCTGAACAGCAGCATCCTGAGTGCCAGCAGCGCCAGGTCGCTGTCGACCAGAGCCGCCAGGCCGTGAGTGTCAGACAGCAGCGGATTGCGCGCAACCGTCGCGACTTCGAGGCCGTGTGAAATGAGCAACGTCAGGAACAGGAAAAGAGGTGGGCGGATCGCGTCGTCATATTGCTCGTCCGGCCGATCGGAGACTTCGCGATCGGCATAGTCCATCATCTTCTGAGGTTGAACGACCGTTCGCCAAAGGGTCATCGGATAGAAAACCAGCCAGCTCATGACGCTGTAAAGCGCCTCATCAAGCGACTCTATGACCTTCATGAAATCCATGCGCTTGTCTTCGCGCTTCCGGCTCGGGCTGTCGAGTGGGTTACGCCGGGGGCGATTGGCAGACGCTCGCTCCTGGGTCGACCGCTGCCTAAATAGCGGACGGTCAGCACCTAAGGGGTGAAATTTGATCCCTGAGCGTCTCATAAGGGTCGACCGCAGCAACGGCTGCTACCACGCCGGCGGCTCCCAAGAAGCCTGTTTTGGGTGCTAGCGTCATCGGCTTCTCGGTCGAAATAGCACCGTATGATTGAGCTTTGCCTTGCTTCGACCGTGCCTCTCGTTTCATCTTCTTGAATGGGGGGGCGGAGTGCCAAACTATTACGAGATTCTAGGGGTCGATCGGAGCGCCGAGCAGGAGGTCATCGACGCCGCCTACCGGGCGATGATGCGGCGATATCATCCTGACACCTTTTCCGGGTCGAAGGCTGAGGGAGAGCGCCGCGCAAAGCAACTTAACGAAGCGTATGCTACATTGCGCGATGCTGGGCGTCGCCACGCCTACGACGAGACGCTCGGGCCGGCAGCGCCAAAAACTGCGCCAGTTAGACAGGCATTAGCGAATCCAAACCCGCCCTCGGCCCGGCACCGGGGCTTGCTCATCGGTGGATTGGCTATAACTGCTGTTATAGCGGTTCTCGCTTATGCGAACCGACAGCCGCCACCGGCTCCCATAGCCACCGCCCCCACGCCAACGGTCGCCCGCGCGCCCGCGCCTTCGCCAGTTGCGAAGATAGCGCCGTCGCCATCGGCATCACCTACGACGCTCGCAGCTTGCAAAGGCATGACCTGCCGCGTGCTGACGCCGTTTGGCTGGGGCGGGATTGAGGCCGGAGTAACGACAGACAGCGCGCAGGCTGCATCAGGCCTTAAAATCCGCGACGACGGCCATTACACCGATGCGGGCGACGGGACATGCCTTGCCTATGAGGTGATCGGAGGACCCAAGAATCTGCAGATGCTAGTCGAAAGCGGGGTGGTGACGACGGTCGAGGCCTATCTCGATCCTCACGCACCGATCTTCACGACTGACCGTGGAGTGAAGCTCGGCGATCCTGAGGCGGCGGTGCGCAAGGCCTATGCCGGACTCAACCAGCTGCCGGACATCTACTCCGAGCCGCCTGATAAAAAGCTCTTCTACTATGAACCAGGCGGAGAACGCGGCATCAAATTCTCGATCAACGGTGGGAAAGTCACTGGCATCTCGGTGGGTTCGCCCAGCATCGAATATGGCGAAGGCTGTCTCTAGCCGAACACCCTGCCATAAAGCGGATGAGGTGGATGGCTCCCGCTCACGGCATCTAAGTGCCAAGATGGGTTTGCTGTCATGCAACCCGAGAAGGAGCCACCCGCCATGGAGATTAGCACGATCGGCCTCGATTTGGCCAAGAACGTTTTTCAGGTTCACGGTATCAGCGCGACCGGAGAGGTCGTCATTCGCAAGGCGCTGCGGCGATCGCAGATGTTGCCGTTCTTCGAGAAGCTGCCGCCATGCCTTGTCGGCGCCGAAGCCTGCGGGACGTCGCATCACTGGGCACGCGAACTGACGAAGCTGGGTCATGAGGTGCGGCTGATGCCGGCGGCTTACGTAAAGCCTTATGTGAAGCGCGGTAAGAACGATGCCGCCGACGCTGAAGCGATCACACGTCAGACGATGCGGTTCGTGCCCATCAAGTCGCGCGAGCAGCAGGCGGCGTTGTCACTGCACCGCGTGCGCCAGCTGTTGATCAAACAGCGCACGCAGCTGGTCAACATGATGCGCAGCGTGCTTGCCGAGCTGGGTATTGCCATCCCGGTCGGGATCGTGAAGGCACTGCAGATGGCACGGGAGATCGTCGACGGGGAGGCCCAGCTCGACTTGCCAGCCGAAGCGGCGAACGTTGTCGAAACGCTCGCAGGGCAACTGCTCCAGCTTCACGCGCAGTTGCGCAGGCTTGATCTGCGGCTCGCCGCTTTGCAACGGAGCGACGAGCGGGCCCGGCGCCTGGCGACGATCCCTGGTATCGGGCCGATCGGCGCGACCGCGCTCGCCGCATCGGTGACCGATCCAAGCCAGTTCTCGTCAGGGCGCCAGTTCGCCGCTTGGCTCGGGCTAACCCCGCGGCAAAGTTCGAGTGGCGGCAAGGAACGCTTGGGGCGCATTACGAAGATGGGCGACAGATATCTGCGGCAGCTTCTGGTCATCGGCGCCACCGCGCTGGTCCGATACGCCAAGGAGAAGCCCGGCACGGTCGATCCGCGCTTTGTCGCTCTGCTTGCCAGAAAGCCCGCGCGCGTCGCCTCGGTCGCCATCGCCAACAAGATGGCGCGGATCGCATGGGCGGTCATGGCGCGCGGCGGCGTCTTCGAACGCGGGCATGCGCCAATGCTGGCGGCAGCATAGGACCAAGAGCTTAGCTGAGGAGATCAGCTTCACGAGGTTGTGAGAGCGAAGGATGTGATGGCAAAACCGGTCGGACCGGGAGCAAGGACAACCCAAGGACGTTCCTAGGCGTAGTAGCCTGTAAAGCCGATAGGACCTTGTTCGCGGACACCATCAGGGCCAGCAGTCTACACCGACTGCATCAACAGGCCGGACAGACGACTGCACCCGACGGAACGTTAGATCATCACTTTTCACTTGCAACGCGGGAGCCATCCACAGAGGAACGTCCGCTGCTGGGGATCGAAAATCAGGCGCTGAGCGTCTGGCATGGGTCGATACCCGATGGCTCGCAGGAACCGCATAGCAAAGGTGTTCAGCGGTCCTGGCAAGGAAGTCGGCCTGTCGCACTACGATGATTTCCGATCTGCGGCCACCGTCACGACTTCGGACAATCCGCAACTGAGGTTGTCAGGATCTTCTGCTCGTTGATCTGGTGCCAAGCTGATCCAGCGCATCGGGATTGTCCCGTCCCCATGCATAGAGCAATTCGACCGGCTCAACGAAACGCACGCCCAGCCCGGTTAGGCGGTATTCGACAGCGGGTGGAATATTGCTTTGGACATGACGGCTGATCAAACCCATCTTTTCCATATCGCGCAGAGTCTGCGTCAACATTTTCTTTGAGATGCCGGGAAGGCTACGTTGCAACGCGCCGGTGCGGCATGCGCCACCATGGCGCGCATGCAAGGTATGCAGAACCATGCTGGTCCATTTGGTTGCAAAAAGCGAAAGAACCCGACGGGGCGCGCAATCCTCTCGCCATTCTTGTTCGGCGGTACCGGGGAGCATGACTGGTTACCTTTTGGTGCCTAGTGACCTATTTGGTGCCGTCTAGAATCGAACGCGTGTCGTGCCTAGTTGAGTTGCTCCCAGAAGAGACAAAGGCAATGATCATGGCGAAGACAGCGTTGGTAGTAGGCGCGAGCGGCATAGTGGGAAGCGCGACGGCCGCATTGCTGGTCGAGGAGGGCTGGACGGTTTATGGGCTGTCCCGACGTCCGGTCGAGCAGGAAGGCGTACTACCCATCGTTGCTGACCTGCAGGATGCGGAGGCTACCTCTGCAGCACTCGCGGATATCGATCTTGGGGCAATCTTCATCACCACATGGCTACGCCAAGACAGCGAAGCGGAGAACATCCGGGTCAATGCCGCGATGGTTCGCAACCTGCTCGCCGGCTTGCCGAAGGCTTCAGGCCCCCGCCATGTCGCGCTGGTCACCGGGCTCAAACATTATCTGGGTCCGTTCGAGGCATATGGAAAAGGTACCTTGCCCCAGACGCCCTTCCGTGAGGAGCTAGGTCGGCTTGATATCCAGAACTTCTACTATGCTCAGGAAGATGAACTGTTCGCCGCGGCTCAGCGCGATGGTTTTACCTGGAGCGTTCATCGCCCCCATACGGTCATCGGCAAGGCGGTCGGCAATGCCATGAACATGGGAACGACCTTGGCGGTTTATGCCTCCTTATGCCGAGATACCGGTCGGCCGTTCACCTTTCCTGGTTCGGCTACACAATGGAACGGTCTGACCGATATGACCGACGCCCGGCAGCTGGCGCGCCATTTGCTGTGGGCGACGGAGACGGAAGCTGCCCATAACGAAGACTTTAATGTTGTGGATGGCGATATATTCCGTTGGCAGTGGATGTGGAGCCGGATAGCAGACTGGTTTAACATCGAGGCAGAGCCATTTGATGGAACCGTCCGCCCATTGGACGAGCAGATGGCGGATGATTTTAAGATCTGGCGGGAGATAGCCGAGCGTGAAGGTCTGATCGAACCGAATTTCTCACGTCTTGCATCTCCCTGGCATACTGATGCTGATCTTGGCCGACCGATCGAGGTGGTTACGGACATGTCAAAAAGCCGGCGGCTCGGTTTTACAGCATATCAGTCGACCGACGAGGCTTTTTACGCGCTATTCGAACGGCTCCGCGCGGATCGTCTCATTCCGTAGTGCTGCACGCGTGAAGGAGGAGCGAACGTTCCGCACTCAAGAAGTCGAAATCGTATACTGAACAGCCGATGAGGGTCGTCAGAGGGTCAGGTCTGGCATTTGACGCTGCCATGACTGCCGGTGCCGACCGTCCCCATTCACGGGCCAAACGATCGGCACCCTATTTTCGCCTCCGGCCGAGCTTTCCATGGCCTGGCACTGAACAACTACTAAGCGCGCTGTCGAGACATGATGCGTCAGGTCAGCGATTTCGCCATCAACCGCTCCAGTCGCTCTGTAAAAGCGCGAGGATCGGCGGGCGGCTGACCTTCGGCGATGCGCGCTTCGTCGAGGAGCAGGAAGGCGAGGTCGCTCCGCTCTTCGTCGCTGGCTCCGGTCTGTCCCAGCTTGGCGATGAGCGCATGGCCTGCATTAACCTCCAGTATAGGCTTTGCCCGTTCGGGCGCCTGTCCGGCCG
The DNA here is from genome assembly GCF_900111125.1 of Sphingobium sp. YR768. Taxonomy (GTDB): domain Bacteria; phylum Pseudomonadota; class Alphaproteobacteria; order Sphingomonadales; family Sphingomonadaceae; genus Sphingobium. The sequence goes on along the minus strand of NZ_FOGE01000013.1, from coordinate 10,691 downwards.
CTGCCAGCATCCGCTCGAGTTGCAGGTCCATCGCGCTTTCCGATGCGACGATGCACACGGCGCTGGTCGTCAAACGGTCAGAAACCCTAACGTCGGACACTTGGTCGGCCAAAGCTTCCTTGGCAAAGCTGATGAAGCTGTTCACATCCTCGTTGGGAGCATCCGCCGCTGCGCTGCCTTCAGCCAACGGAATCAGGCTGAGGTCGGTCGCGCCCTGAGTCACTGACTTGAAAGGCTTGCCGTCATAATCCACACCAACGGTCGTCCAGAAGCTGTCGACCTGGTCGGGCAGCAACAGAACTTCGATCCCGCGCGCCTTGAAACCTTCGAGCTGCGGCGATTGGGCGATGCGATCGAGATCGGTCCCAGTCGCATAATAGATCGCGGTCTGATTGTCCTTGAGGGAGGCCACATAGTCCTTGAGCGAGCGCCAATCGCCGTTCGACGTGCTGGTCTTGAACCGGGCAAGGCCCAGCAACTGCGCGCGCCGCTCGAAATCCTCGTAGAGGCCTTCCTTGAGCACCGCCCCAAAATTTTCCCAGATCGCGCCATAGCGGTCAACATCGCTGGTTGCGATCTTGTCCAGTTCCGACAGGATACGATTGCTCACGCCCTTCTGAATCGCAGACAAAACGGGGCTGTCCTGGATCATTTCGCGCGACATGTTGAGCGGCAGGTCGGCGGAGTCGACAAGACCCCGCACGAAGCGCAGGTAGCGAGGCAGGATTTCCGCCTCGTCCGTGATGAAGACGCGGCGGACATAGAGCTTGATCCGTCCCTTGCGATCGGGATCGAACAGGTCGAACGGCTTGGTTTCGGGGATGAAGGTAAGCACGGAATATTCGTGCCGCCCCTCCGCGCGATAGTGGAGGGTCAGCGCCGGCTTGTCGAGTTGGCCCGCGACGCTGCGGTAGAAGTCGGCATAATCCTCTTCGCTGATATCCGACTTCGCCTTGGTCCAGAGCGCCGCCCCATCAGCGACCTGGCGCTCTTCCTCCTCGCTGCCCACCTCTCTGATGAAGATGGGCACGGGGACATGGCCCGACTGCGCCTTCACGATCCGCTCGACCGTGAAGCGCTCAGCATAGGTCTTCGTGTCGTCCAGCATATGGAGGGTCACCCGCGTGCCGCGCGCTGGCGCCTCTGCGGTGTCGACGGGCGCGATCGTGTACGTTCCGAGGCCATCTGACGACCATCTGGCGGCCTCATCAGTTCCCGCACGCCGAGACACGACATCGACATTCCCCGCCACCATGAAAGCGGAATAGAAGCCGACGCCGAACTGGCCGATCAATTGCTGGCCCTCACCATTCTTGTCAGCGGTCAGCTTATCCATGAAGGCCTTGGTCCCCGACCGCGCGATGGTACCCAGCGTTTCCCCCATGTCGGCGGCGCTCATGCCGATACCGTTGTCCTCGACGACGATTGTACCGGCTTCCTTGTCGAGTGTCAGCGTGATGCGCAGCTGCGGATCTTCGCCGAACAGGGCCGGATTGGAAATGGCCTCATAGCGCAGTTTCTCGCACGCGTCGGCCGCGTTGGAGATCAACTCGCGCAGGAATACGTCCTTGTCGGAATAGACCGAATGCACCATCATGTGTAGCAACTTGGAAACATCCGCCTCAAAGGCATGAGTTTCAGGGGCGCTCACGGTGTCGGTCGTCATGGGTCTTCGCTCTCTCATTTGGCAGACTGTGCGACGGTCAGATGGATCGAATGCGATTTCTATTCAAGAGGTGGGTTTGAAAGCCCCCCTTCTTAGCCCTGCCTGTCAACAGCGGTGCCGGCCGGCATTTCCTCGCTACCTTTGTTTCACAGCAACCCTGCGTAGGGATTTCTCGATCTCACCGCCACAATAGGCATCGCCATACTCCCGGATGGACGCCCTGTTCAGTTACCCCAGCGCAGGATTTCTTGCGATGGACGCGACGTGCTGCGCTCCCTTGTCAAAGGTGTTGGCGACGTCCGGAAAAGCGTTCCGCCATTGTGGTCCATAAGGTCGAAGTCACGATATCGGCCACGCCTGCGCTGTCCGTTCCAATCAAATATCCCGTATCCTTCATCAAACCATGGCGGGTGCCCGTCGCTTCCCAAATCGCCATCGTCCGCATTGCGCCATGTCTTGGAGTGAAACGCAGAACAAACCGGACCGACCGCAGCTGAGGAGCAAAAATTTCAGGCTGAGCGTCCGATCAGGGTCGATTGTGATGGGCGGGACCTGGGACAAAGCCGCCATTCATGTGCACGACCGTTCGTGTCAGGTTTCGGATAAACCTGCCGTTTATCACACTGGATGGATCGTCGGCAGCGTTGCGGCTGCTGGGTGCTACACAATGTACTTCTAGCTGGGATTACGGGCCAGGATCGATATTGCGCGGCGGAAGTTGTGCGTTTCGATCCCCAGGAACAGTCTGATATGATCGTCGAACCGATCGGCGAGAGAGTATATGCCCCCAGGTGCTACGGCGACGTTCCTTTCGAGCGCAGCTTTGTAGACCGTGTTTGCGGAGGTTCCCTCTGGCAGCCGCACCCACGCTAGCAGACCGCCATCCCTCGACGTCAGACTCGATCCGGCCAGAAGACCCTCACCAAGGGCGTGCTGCAATGTCTGGAGGTTCTGGCGAACGTTGAGCTTGAGGTCCCCGACATGTCTTGCGAAAGAGGCGCTCTCCAACAATCTTGCGACGAGCGCCTGTTCGAACACCGGCATCGCCGGCGCGACGATGCTGCGGACATTCTGCATTGCCTTTGCGTATCGGCCTGGCATGCACCAGCCGACCCGCAATCCACTGCCAAGGGTCTTGGAAAGGGAGGAGCAGTGCAGCACTCGGCCGGTCTGGTCGAAGGCCTTCAACGGGCGCATCGCATGGTTTCTCAGCGACACATGTCCAAATACGTCATCCTCAATCATCGCCAGATCGTACCGTTCCGCCAGGTTGAGGAGGTGCCGCTTGGCGTCGTCAGAGAGACCGGCGCCGTAAGGATCGGGCAGGGAGACCGAGATGAAGCAGGCGCGGACGCTGAAACGCTCTATCGCCTCTTCAAGACGTTCGAGATCTCGTGACCTGTTGGCTGTGCTTGGAATCTCGATGATCCTGCGGTTGAGGCTGTGGATGATTCTGAGCAGGGGATAGAATGTAGGCGTCCGGATCGCGATGGTATCGCCCGGTGCCGTCGAAGCTTCGACTGCAGCGACAAGCGCATGTGTGCAGCCTAGCGTCGTTACGAAGTCGCGATCGTCGGCGGCGATCTCTCGCGCCCGATAATATCCTGCCAGCGCGTGACGCAGCGGACGATAGCCGGGTCCAAAATCCGGGGTGAGACAGGCGCGCAGATCCTCCGCCAGGATCTTGCGTGCTAATCGGGCCACAATTCCCTGCGGCAGTAGCTTCGGGTCTAGCATCGGTGAGAGCAAGTCATACCCCTGACGGCTACGCAGAGCCTCCAGATCAGTGAGGATATCCTGCCCCTTCTGCTCGACAAGGGAAAGCGGGTGATCGATAAGGTAGGGAAGCCGTACAGTCTCGTCCTCCCGCTCCTGGGATACATAGTAACCTGAGCGATCTTTCGCGTGGATGGCGCCGTTCATCTCGAGATAGGCGTAGGCGGCGATCAGCGTGTTCTTGCTGACGCCAAAGCGACGCATCGCGGATCTGACACTAGGTAGTTTGGCCCCAGGCGCGAAATCGCCTCCTAGGATGAGCTTCTGCAGAGTCTCTGCAAGCGCGAGATATTTGGGCAGCGCTGCTTCCCGGCTCATATGATTGCCCTGCATTGCTCAGCAGATGATCCCAATGTCTTGTCCTCTGCGTCCGCCGCCTTCAACTGTGCCTATAGAAAACGCAAAAAACTGTCACTTGCCGAGTTGGGACCCGTGCAAGATAGTTTTCATGACGAACAGGGGGAAGTCAAACAAAGCTAAACTATGGTTCATAAAGCCGTTTTTTAGTTTTGCCGAGGCTCCGCCACATCAAGCGATCTGTGACCATGAATGAACCGGACAGCTTTGCCCGGAGCCTTCCATGCGTCCGCATCGCAACCGGGGGTGAGATCAGGTGACAGCCAAAAGTGAAGAAAGCCAAGCGGGCAGCGCAACCCGGATGAGCCGCCGCAAGCTTCTCATGGGCGGAGGAGCGGCACTCGTCGCCACAGCGGCGGGTGGCTATGGCGCACTGAGCATCCCCAAATCTGCTTCCCAGGCCGATATCGAGGCCTCGCTGGCCGAGAATTTCCGCGATGTGCCCTTCTGGTGGGACGAACTGGGCGTTGCCGCTCCGCCACAGGCCGAGCTCATCGACAATGTCGATTTTCTCGTTGTGGGTGCCGGCTTCTCCGGGCTGACGGCGGCCCGCACATTGGCACAGCATGGCGGCAAGGTAATGATCGTGGATGCTGAGAAACCATTTTTTGGAGCCAGTTCTCGCAATTGCGGATTTTTCGGGCAGGCGTTTGAAAATGGCGGCGACCGCTCGACGCCCGAACATGCAGCTTATTTTGATGAGTATCTGGCGAGCAACCATTTCCTCACGCAACTCGTCAAGGAAGACGGGATCAACGCCGTCATCCGTCATGGCCGCTTCCGTGCCGCTTCGCACAAGGGGCATTTCGAGAAGATGGTGGCCGATGCCAAAGCGACAAAGGCCTCGTTCGACTACCGTTATGAGGTGGTGGCACCGGGGGAAGAGAGAAGATATTTCAATTCGCCCACCGCGGTCCATGGCGGGATATTTCTCCCCGACTCTCCCTATCTGCAACCTGCAAGGCTTGCTCATGGCAACTATCTGGCCGCTGTACGCAAAGGCGCGCATTTTGTCGGGCGGACGCGGGTTGTGGACATTGAGAAGCAGGCCGACGGCCGATATCTGGTCTCAACCAATCGCGGGAAGGTCCATGCCAGGCAGGTATTGGTCGCGGTCGGCGGCTATGGCGCGCCGGGTTTCTCCGCTCTTGGCGACGTGCTTCCGGTCAAGTCCTACCTCATTGCGACACAGAAGCTGACCAAAGCACAGATGCAGTCAGTCTGGGAACGGCCGCTCTCGCTGCATAATTCTAAGACCAACTTCAACATCGTCATTCCCACGCCTGATGAGACCCAGTTGCTAATCAATGGTCGGACCGGCGTGCGCTATGCTTCGCATGAGGCCATGGCGGTCGATCTGTGCCGCGTCGCGATGGAACTGCTTCCACAATTGGGCGAAATCCGCGCCACCCATGTCTGGGAGGGCACGTTTGGAATGACGTACGACGGGCGCAAACATATCTTCCGGGACGAGGAGGGCGTCCATTACCTCTCTGGAGACAATGGCTCGGGCATCGGCAAGATGCATTGGTGCGGCAATAAGGTCGCGCTCAAGATGATGGGGTTGCCTGGCGCTGAAACGGTCTTCGCGCTTGAAGGGCCGCCGCCCAATTTCCCGGGATATGTCAACGGCAGCGACTGGTTCGTGCCGGGCGCGGTTGCCTATTACGACATAAAGGATCGCATCATGTAGCCTCAAAACAGGCTGCCGCGTTCAGAGATTACATACACAAAAGGGGAATGAACATGCGTATCACGCCTATTGCAATTGCTGTCATGGCTTCGAGTCTTCTGGGAGCTGCTGCAATCGCGCAGGACCAGAGCACGAAGCCGGACTTCGAGCCTTATGTATCGGCCAAGGGGGAAGAGGGCTTCATACCGCGGATGAAATCGAAAGATGGCGCTTCGCAGTCCTTCGGCCGGCCGCTCAAGGCCCCTCCGGGCATAACGGGCATGTATTACGGCATCTGGAAAGCGGGACCGGGGGTCTATCGGAGCGAAGGTGCACGACCAGAGGTTTTCGTCGTGCTCGAGGGCAGGGGCAAGGTCTGGATTCAGGGCTATGGAGAGCATGTACTCGAACCCGGCGTGATTATCACCACGCCTGCTGCCACGCCGGCGGAGATCACGGTCGAGCAGCCGCTTAAGAAGGTGTCCTGGGTCGATGTCTCACGGTGCCCAATCGGCGACAAAGATCCCAAGAACTGCTGAGTTCGCTCGGCCAATCCACACCAGTTTAACGCCAGCGTCTCGAGCGTGCTTACGCACGCGGGATACGTTTGCCCGTAAGAATTCATACCAGGGGGAAACTAGATGGAGACCAATCGCCTACATGTTCAGCTCAGCCGCGGCGCGATGACCATCGCACTTTGCGGTGCATTCTCGACGGCCATTCCAGTCGCGGCCCAAACCAATCAGGACGCTGTCTCCACCGATCGTGCGGGCCCTGGGGACGAGATCATCGTCACGGCTCAGAAGAGAGCCGCCAGCATTCAGGATGTACCCTTGAGCGTAGCCGCCATAGCCGGTGATACCCTCGAAACTCATGGCATTGAAAGCACCAGCGATATCGCTCGGCTTACACCGGGCGTAGCAGTCTCGTCGACCGGGCCGGGCCGCACCCAGATCATCATTCGTGGCATCTCATCGGTAACCGGTTCGCAGCCCACCACGGGCTACTACCTTGATGAGGTGCCGATCTCGGCGGTATCGGACAATATCGAGGGATCGCTGTTCGATCTCAATCGCGTCGAGGTGCTGCGCGGACCGCAGGGCACACTCTATGGATCGGCATCGATGGGCGGTGCGGTCAAATATATTTCTAATCAGCCCGACACGACGAAGACGGAAGGGCGAGCTGACCTCACTTTGTCGGATACCAAGGGTGGCGGTACGAACTATGCTGGCAATGCTGTCATCAACCTCCCGCTCGTGAGCGACCTGGCGGCTCTGCGCGTAGTAGGCTTCTACAAGTCGGAAGACGGATACATAGACCGCTATGCAATTGACCCAGACAACTATCTGGCGATCGATCCGACCAAGGAACCCGAGAAGAACGTCAACTCATATCAGCTCTGGGGTGTCCGCGCAGCGCTTGGCATCACGCCGACCGACAACCTACGGATCACGCCGTCCGTCTACTATCAGAAGCTAACCCAGGATGGGGCCTTTTCCTTCGACGATCCGCCCGGCTCCTACTCCAACCCTATTCAGGCGCGCTTCGTCCCTGATACGGCCCGCGACGATGTGCAGATTTACAATCTGACAGCCACTAACAAGTTCGGCAGCGATCTGGAACTGACCTCTTCATCCTCTTATTTCATTCGCAATTTTCTCGATACCGAGGACACATCGCGTGTCGTCTATATCCTTAACCAGTCGTCAGGTGTGCAGCCCACAGCATTTCCGAGTTCCGAGACGCAGCGCATCAGGACGAAGGTATTCACACAGGAATTGCGTCTGGGCGGGACGGTCGGCGCATTCGACTTCGTCGTCGGCGGCTTTTATCAGGAGACAAAGAGGCATCGGCGCAATCAGATGCCTCTGACCGACGCCTACAATGAGGCTTTCGATACTCCGTTTCCTGGTTTCGATGTCCTCTTCAGCGGCAATAGACGTAATCGCACGGAGGAGATTTCCGCGTTCGGACAGCTTATCTGGCACGTCAATGACAGGTTGCGCCTGACCGGCGGCCTTCGCCAATTCAACATCAAGGAGAGCTTCAACTCGATTGCCGATGGTGTCTATAATGGCGGTCAGACGCGTAGCAGCGGCAAATCGTCCGCAAGCGGCGTAACACCCAAATTTGGTGCCGATTTTGATGTCAGCAAGGACGTGATGCTCTACGCTAGCGCCACGAAAGGCTTTCGCTCCGGCGGTTCAGTTAATCCAGTTCCACAATCGGTATGCGGCACCTATCTGGCCGCACTTGGGCTTTCCGCGTCTCCCACGCAATATGAACCTGACTCGTTGTGGAGCTATGAGGCTGGCGTAAAATCGCAATTTGCTAACCGCCGCATTACTGTAAATGCGTCGGCTTATCATATCGACTGGTCCCGTATTCAACAGCAGGTCTCCCTGCAATGTGGCTTCAGCTTTACGGGCAATTTCGGCAGTGCCGTTAGTCGAGGCCTGGAACTGGAGACCCGCTTTCGTCCCATCGACGACCTGACTTTGGGCATCAACGCCGGTTACACCGATGCCTACCTAAAAGAGAGCGTTCCTGGTACGCCGGGGGAGAAAGGCGACAGGCTTCTCAATGTTCCCAAATTCACCGTTTCCGCGTCGATCGACTATAGCCATCCTATCAACGACGCCCTCACCGGCTTCTTCATTGCCGATGCGAGCCATGTGTCGAACGTCTTGGCCGAATATGACGACACCAGCATGTGGGAAAAGCGTAAGGCCTACGAAATCGTCGATATGAGGATTGGTGTGCGACATGCGACCGGCAACTGGAGCCTGGCGCTGTTTGCGGACAATCTATTCAATGAGCATGCGACGACTGGCAACGCATTCTCCTCGACAGGCGTGAGCCTTCCGACCAATCGGGCCTTGGCTATCAACCGCCCGCGTAACATCGGCCTGAATCTCAAGGCCGGGTTCTGAGTAATGGCGTCCCGCGCGTTGTTCGCGGGACGCCCGTCTTCGCCGCGCGCTGCAGGCTGTGCAAAGTGTTTTCCAGCAGCGCGGCGGCGCGAACTATCGCGAGCGGCAGGTCGAAAGCGGCGAGCGACTGCTCAAGCAGGTGGGTCTGGGTGATGTTGCCGAGCCCGCTCGCCTGCTCGGAGCCCACCGAGGACAGAACGACAGCACGCGGCGGCGGCGCCCGGTTGAGCGCCGTGACCAGCGCATCGGTAATCGCATGCGCTTCGGGAAAGTCGCGGATGACGCCCATCGGGGTGGGCTGCATCAGGAAGGCCCCGGCGACGCCGTCGAGCGCCGCTGCCAGCGCGTCCGGATCGCGAAGATCGCCTTCGTGCAGGTCCACGCCCCGATCAGCCCAGTGCTGCGCCTTGGCCCGGTCCCGCACCAACGCTCTGACCGGTTTGCCCCAAGCGAGCAGCCCATTCGCCGCAGCGCCGCCGATCTGACCGGTGATTCCCGATAGGAAGAACATAGCTACTCCGATTTGAAAGCGTGCCGCGCGGTGCGCTTTACGCTGCCGAGCCATCCGGGAAGAGCGGGAAGCCGTTTCCGGCAAAGGGGTCCGTGTCCAGCCAGAGATACTGGAACGAGCGGCTCTTGAAGACCCAACCATCGCCCGAGCGCTGCAACCGGTCGAACGCAATGCAATGGTTGCGGTAATATTTCTCGCCGGGACCGCGCGCGGATTCGTGGACGAAGGTGCGCGTGGTGGCCTCGTCGCCATCGATCTCGATCACGCCGGGCAGCGCGAACTGCACAAAGAACTCTTTTCCCGCGCGCAGCTTGCGCAGCAGCGCAACATTCTCGTCGGCGCCCGTCGAGTGTGTTCCTGCGCCAATGATGAATTCGCCGTCCGCTGCCCATACCGAATGGAACATCGCGGCATCGGCGCGCGTCGCGGCGTCGGCGAAGCGTGCGATCGTGTTGCGGATGGACGCTTCGTCCATGAACTGCTGCAAGAGCGCTTGCTGGTCGGCCATCGATTTTGCTCCGGTTAACGTGCGTTTTGTTCGACACCGCATATCGGCGCAAAGACACGGTCCCGCATCCTCGATGCCACCAGAGATTTGCCTGATCCTGCCAATCACGTTATTCCGGCCAGCAATAAAGCGATCAAGAAGGATCGACGGTCATGCTGGCGAAGTTTGTCGAGATTGCTGCGCGCCACGGCTCTGCCACCGGCGCGCCGAGCGCAATCCCACGGCTAGTCGTTAGGTCAGCCGTGGCGCCGACGGGGCCGATCCCCGCTTTGTTCGAGCCCAAATTCTATCTGCTGCTGCAGGGCGCCAAGCGTATGACGATCGGCGGCACCAGCTTCGAGGTCGAGCCGGGCACCTGCGCGGTGGCGTCGGTTGGACTGCCGTTCACGAGCGAAGTGATCGAAGCGAGCGCGATGCTGCCCTATCTCAGTGTGGAAATGAAACTGGATGCGGGTCTCCTCGCAAACCTGCTGCTCGACCTTCCTGCAGGCCCAGTAAGCGAGGAGCGGCAGTCTGGCGCGCTTTCGATCGAACAGATCGACGAATCGATCATTAACCCGCTTGGCCGGCTGCTAGGGCTGCTCGACACGCCGTCGGATATTTCGGTGCTCGCCGCGCAGGTCGAGCGCGAGCTCTACTATCGCCTGCTGTCCGGGCCGCTCGGGTCCAGGCTGCGGCAGGCTGGGGGCCACAGTGCCCGGTTCGGACAGATCAAGATGGCGGCGGAATGGATTGCCGAAAATGCCGATCAGTCCATGAGCGTGGAATGGCTTTCTGCGCATGTGGGCATGAGCGTCACCTCGTTCCATCGCCACTTCAAGGCGGTGACGGCACACACCCCCCTCGCATATCAGCGTCACATCCGTCTGCTGGACGCGCGACGCCGGCTGGCATCCGGGCTGGACAATGTGACGGGAACTGCCTTTGCCAGCGGCTACGCGAGCGCTTCGCAGTTCAGTCGCGAGTATAAGCGGGCGTTCGGCATCGCGCCCGTTCGCGATGCCGCTTCGTTGCGCCGATAGAACTCACTAATGGCCGCCCAACCGTCAGACCTGCCGCATGCCCCCATCGACACTAGGCTCAGGACTCACTGATCAAAGCCAGAAGATGACGGTGGCAGCGAGGGCGATGGCCGAGAAGAAGGCGTTGGGGCATCGGTCGTAGCGCGTCGCGACCCGTCGCCAGTCCTTGAGGCGGCCGAACATGATCTCGATGCGGTTGCGCCGTTTGTAGCGGCGCTTGTCGTGTTTGACGGCCTTGTTCCG
>NZ_FOGE01000007.1 GCF_900111125.1 Sphingobium sp. YR768 | reverse complement strand
GCCCCCGACTGGCCCGCTTCATCACAGTGCCTCGACGCAAGGACGCTGCCTTATGAGGAAATTTTAGCCGGCCGCGCTGCTGGTTGAAGTGACTGCGTGCCCGGTAGCGTGAGAAACGAAGTTATTATCTCAGTTCAACGTGGCGCCCGCAGTCGGAACAGCTTGCACCTCTCGTGTGCGAGCACAGGCTGCCTTGCGTTGACTGCCCCCGAGCTCGCGGGTCGAACTTGATCACTTGCCAGACTTGACGCGAAGATTGCGGAAATGGGCAACTGTCCCAGACTCGATCCAGATACCAACACCCCCACGCTGGTCCGACGGCAATTTCATGTCGTTGACGATAAAGGCGGGACGCGGCGCGTGATCGAGATAGAGCTGGGCTGTCGATCCTTCGACGACAAGGCGCATGTGAATCCAGCGCCCCGTCGCGATATCGGCGTAGCTTTCATACTTCTCGGGAAACTGCGCCCGCAACATGTCGAACCTGAAATCGGGATAGGCGGCATATTGCACGGTATGATTGCGCCGCACCTGGTCGGGCGCGGTACTATTGGTTGGGCGAAGGTAGATATTCTCGAAGCGCCCCTGCGCGTCTATCCGGTAGGCGAGCCCGATGAAGCCGCGTGCATAGGCGGGAGCATCGGATGCCAGGTCGCTAGCCACCTCCACGTCGATCGTGCCGTTGCCGAAGTCGAGCGGCAACCATGCCATGAAATTGCGGTCCGATAGTTTCTCTCGCGCGGGATCTTGCCAGAAAGATGGCGGCATCGTCAGTTCGAAGGCTTGAGCGCCCTGATATGTCGACTCCCTGAGCGTCACGCCCGAGAGCCTGAACTGTTCGACTCTCTCCTGGGCGGCTCCGGGACTGGTGAGCGCGGCCGTGGTCACCACGGCAAGGATGATATTCTTCATACTCGGTCCTTCTTCTCTATCTGAGTGCCTTCCGAGGTCCGTTCGCCTTCCGTCGAAATGACGCCTGTAGCATCCGTCCCGGTTACGAAGGTGGCGAAATCCTTGAGCTTAGATGCCGTAATGGGCCGGCGTCTCTAAGGTAGCCAAGTGGGAGCTGTCCCTCAGAATGATGGTGTTGGAACGAGGTCCGAGCGATCGGCCTCAAGCATCATGAGAGGAACAGCCATGGACTATTATGCCGGGATCGATGTCTCTCTGAAAGAGAGCAGCGTTTGCGTGGTGGATGCGAAGGGCAAAGTGGTGCGCGAGGCCAAGGTGGCCAGCGGGCCTGAATGCCTGATTGGCTATTGCGACGAGCTGGATTTGACGGTGGTTCGCATTGGTCTGGAGGCAGTTCCCCTTTCCCAGTGACGGCACGCGGCGCTGGTTGCATCGGGACGGGAAGTCGTTTTGCTGGAGACCCGGCACGTGAAAGCGGCGCTGTCCGCCATGACCGTGAAAACGGACCGGAAGGATGCGCGCGGGATAGCGCAGTTGCTCCGTATGGGTTGGTATCGCCCAGTTCATGCAAAATCGCCACCGGCCCAGGACGTCCGGGCGCTTCTGGTCGGACGCAAGCTTTTGCAGGGCAAACTCCTCGACGTGGAACTGAGCATCCGGGGTATCCTGTGCGGCTACGGATTGAAGGTTGGCGAGGTCAGCCGCGGGCGTTTCGAGGCGCGCATTCATGAACTGATCGAAGGACAGGCCGCATTGTCGATTGTGATCGGCGGGATGCTGGCAGCGCGCACAGCACTGTGGGACGAGTTCACGCGAATCCACCGGGCAATGCTAAAAATTGCCCGCGCCGACAAGGTTTGCCAGAGATTGATGACGACGCCTGGCGTGGGCGCGCTGGTCGCGTTGACCTATCGATCGGCCGTTGATGATCCGACCCGTTTCGGGAAATCGAGCACGGTGGGCGCCTATTTCGGGCTCACGCCGAAGAAATATCAATCCGGCGAAACGGACCGGGATGGCGGCGTCAGCAAGGTCGGCGACGCGATGGCGCGGACCGCCTTGTTCGAAGCGGCGCATATCATGCTGACTCGAGCGACACGCTTTTCCAGCCTCAAGCGCTGGGCCCTCGATGTGGCGCAGCGCCGTGGCATGAAGCGCGCGAAGGTGGCGCTGGCGCGCAAGCTGGGCGTCGTCCCGCACCGCATGTGGATGGATGCGACGGACTTTCGCTGGAGCGCGAATGCCGTCGCGGCGTGAGGAGAGCTATGTGATTGACGCAGGCAAGTAGAAGGACTGCGTCTGATGAGGTCCCGTCGCTGGGACGCAGGCTTGGCAAGGTCGTGTGTAGTACTGTGATTGCATTGGCGAGGCACGCTCCCTAGATTGACCTGTCAGCTTGAGAATCTGATGGCATGGCGTGGCGGCCTTCGTGTCGGCCACGGACAGAAGCAATATCCTAGCGACGAGATATCATTCAGAGGAACTTGACGAATGAAGGACCACTACAGACGTACTACTTTGGCAGGTTGACGGATCCGATTAGAAGCGTCATTGATTCTCGTGTGTCAGTGTAGGCTGACGGATCATGTGTGATGGCGGTGGACGAGACGTGGAGGATTGATCTGGAGCGATGGCTTGAACCGTTTCTGGCGGGGCTGTCGCACCCGGCGCGGCGCAGGATGTGCCCGCATTACATTGCCGGTTTGATAGGGCCGGGAGATCGTAAGAGCGTACAGCCGATGGCGGCTCGCGCCGGCGAAGTGGGGTACGATCAACTCCATCATTTTGTTGCGGCGGGTATTTAGAACAGCGCTCCTTTGGAAGCGGCTCTGCTGGCAGAAGCGGATCGCCTAGTTGGTAGCACAGACGGCTTTCTGGTCATCGACGACACGGCGTTGCCGAAGAAGGGGCGCCACTCGGTCGGCGTAGCGCCCCAATATGCATCTTCGCTCGGCAAGACGTCGAACAGCCAGTCGCTCGTTTCAGTGACACTGGCATCGTGCGAAGTACCCGTGATGGTCGGCCTTCGTTTGTTTCTGCCGGAGAGTTGGACGAGCGATCCGGACCGGATGACGCGCGCTCGCATCCCAAAGGAACGGCAGGCCGCCATGTCGAAGCCCGAGATCGCGATCGAGGAGATCGACCGCGTCATCGCATCGGGCGTCCGCTTTGGCTGCGTGCTTGCGGATGCGGGCTACGGGTCCAGCGCGCCATTCCGACACTCGCTGAGCAAACGCGGTCTCCGTTGGGCAGTCGGCAAGTCGCGCCGACAGATGGTCTATCCCACCGATGTCGCCATGATCTTCCCAACGGAAAAAAGCCCGCAAGCCGCGCAAGCACCATATCCCTGATATGCCGCCGGTCTCGACCGAGGAGATGTTGGCCGATGAGACGTGGCGGAAGCTAAGCTGGCGGCGCGGCACGAAGGGACCACTCACGTGCCGCTTTGCGGCTCGGTGTGTCCGCATCGCTGATGGCCACAAACACCGTATTTTCGACAAAGGCGTCTCCAGAATGCCCGGTGATGAAGTGTGGATTATCGGAGAGCGCTAGTCGACCGGGGAACGCAAATATTACATCTCGAACCTGCCTGCCGATGCTAATCTCAAGGCACTCGCTGCCGCCGTCAAAGCCCGTTGGATTTGCGAGCAAGCCCATCAGCAACTCAAAGAGGAACTGGGCCTCGACCACTTTGAGGCGCGGTCCTGGACGGGATTACACCGACACAGCCTGATGACGATGATCGCCTACGCCTTCCTTCAGTCCCGCCGCCTCCAGGTAGCGGGGCGGAAAAAAGAGTCTCGGGACCACCGCCCCAACCGAGCATGCCGGCGGTTAGGCAGGTCATCCTCAACCTCTTCGCACAACCACAACCCAGCCGATGCCCGCACTGCCAGCGGCTGATCGCCGTATCGACTAAACCCAATGTGCCAAAGTAGTGTTAGTCGGTCGGTCACGCGATGCCTCTATACGAAAGGAAAAAAAAGGTAGAGGTTAGACGCGAATCGCAGAAGCAGGCTTAAACGGCGCAAGATCGTGAGGCGGGGACAGGACGGGATGATGCGCGGAAGTCAGTCACCAGCAGTGATGAACAGGCGTGCCGATGGCATAAATGCCTGGAATGATATCGTTCTGGAATCATTTTCGGGATCAAGTGTTGATGCCGCCGCAAGCGAATTTCCTGCTGAATTGGCCCGCTGTTCCATCGAAGAACTGAACTTCATTTGCGTGGAATCGCAGCCTTCCCAAGTCCATCGGTGGGCCACGGAACGTCCGTCAGGAAGCTCCGGCATTGCGCTGCTGCATCTCCAGGACACCGGACAGGGGGTCAATCACCAATGCGGGCACAGCGTTCCGCTGGCCCCCGGAAATGGCGTCCTTTGTAATCCTGACCAGCAATACACGGTTGATTTTAAAACCCCCTATCGCATGTTCATCGTTGAATTGCCGATCCGTCGCATTGCGGGAAGACGGCCGATGTTCGACTTGGAACAGGATGCAGGCTTGGGCGTGAACGCGCACAAATCGCGCATGCTGCTGTCGTTGCTGCGCTCGGCCTGGAGTGAATTCGAGTTTCTAGGCGACGATGAGGATTGGCGGCAGTGCGTAAGCCGTGCTGGCGTCGAACTCGCGCTGGGAGCGCTTGGGGGCGTCTCCTGTCCCCGCCCGGTCGGTCCTTCGATGGAATTACGGCGCGCCGTGATCGAACATATTCGATGCCACATCGATGATCCCAACCTCCGGCCCTCCGCGATCGCAGCGAAGTTCGGGGTCAGTCGGCGCACGATCCAGTCGGTATTCGAAAAAATGTCCACCACACCCAGCGCCTACATCCTAGATGAACGCTTGCGCGCAGCGGTCGAAATGCTGAGGGAGGAAAAAGGATCACGCACCATAACTGATGTGGCCCTATCATCGGGCTTCAGCGATTCCGCCTATTTTTCCCGCTGTTTTCACAAGAAGTTCGGGGTACCGCCACGCCTCTATATGAAGCGCTAAGAAGCCACCACAGCCTTATCGCACAAGGCAGGATCGAAAAGTTCAATCCTTTCCCAATAATCCAATTCCGTTTCCCACGAGTCAAAGACCCGCCGAATAAAGTCCTTAGGTTACCCCATATTGCCTCGTCAAAAAGAAGGCAGATGGGAGACAGGATGACAAAGAGGTATCTGTTCAGCACGGCCGTCGGAATATCGATGGTCTATTCGCTGCCGGCGATCGCGCAAGACGCGCCTCCACAAACCACCGGGCCTAATATCGGCTTGGACGATATTGTCGTAACCGCACAAAAGCGCGCCGAAAATATCCAAGACGTGCCTATAGCCGTCAGCGCTTTTTCTGGCGATGCCATCGCCCAAAAGAGTATTGGCGCCATTCAGGGTTTGTCCAATCTTACTCCTAACGTTACGCTTGATGCCGGCTCGCCTTTTTCAGGCTCATCCTCCGTCCTGACTGCCTATGTCCGTGGTATCGGCCAGGATGATTTCGCATTCAATCTCGATCCGGGCGTCGGTGTCTATGTCGATGGAATTTATCTTGCCCGTACCGTCGGGGCAAACACCGATCTCCTCGATGTCGAACGTATCGAAGTGCTGAAAGGCCCGCAGGGCACATTGTTCGGTCGCAATTCCATCGGCGGCGCTATTTCCATAGTCACCCGCGAGCCGGGCGAAGAATTCGGAGGCAAGGCGGAGATCACTACCGGCCGTTTCGACCGGCTGGACATTCGCGGCACCGTAGATTTGCCTTTGATTGCCGATAAACTATTGTCGACGCTAACATTCTCGTCGACGAAGCGCGACGGCTATGTCAAGCGCATACCCTTCCCCGGCACCTATGTCACCGACCCGCTTACCTCCGTCCCACGGTCGGGCACGCAGACGTCGGATACCGAAGGCGGCGAAAGCCAATGGACGGTCCGTGGTAAGCTGTTGTGGAAGGTCAGCGACAGCGTAAAGCTGACCCTCAGCGGCGATTACCAGAAGGGTGACCAGCCCGGCATGGCAAGCACACTCATCAAGGTGCTGTCGAACAACGGCGCGCCCACATTCCCAGGCGAGTTGTTCGGGTCGGTCTATAATCTGTGCATCAATGTCCCCAATGCGCTGCTGCCCAGTGCTATTGGCGGCAATATCCAGGCCATGTGCGGGGTACGGGGCACAAGCGGCACCAGCATCGGAAACGCCAATGTGGATGCCGATCCCAGCAACAATCGTCTGACCTGGAATCACCAGTTCATTACGGGCGACATAGACAAGAGCTACGCTACCGGGCCTAGCTTTTCCCGGCTTCAGAATTGGGGACTTTCGGGGGTCCTAGACGCCGACTTGACCGACAATATGTCCGTCAAGTCGATTACAGCGTACCGCAAGCTCAATTGGGCAGCCGGTATGGATGCCGACGGTTCGCCGATCACGATCATTGAACCTGGCTTCACCATGCATCAGCAGCAGTTCAGTGAAGAGCTGCAATTTTCGGGCAAGGCCTTCGACAACCGTCTTGATTATGTGTTCGGCTTCTATTATTTTCGGGAAACCGGCAATCTTCACGATTACGTGCCATTTGGTCAGGGGCTATTGCAGGTCGATGGCTTCAATACGTTCAAAACCAGGGCACTGGCTGCGTTCACCCACCTGAATTACCGCTTCTCGGATCAGTTCAGCATCACGCTGGGCGGTCGCTATACCGACGAAAGGAAACAGTTCGAGGGATTCCAGCGCGACCCCAACGGCTTCCTGTACAAACTGGTGCTCGGTAAGCAACTTAACGAGATCACCGAGGCCGATCGCATTGCACTGGGCTTCCCCGATCCCACTGACCCGCTGCGTTTTTATCCGACTGGGTTGAACAAGAAAAAGTTCACGGACTTCTCACCGCGGGTCGGCCTGGAATTCAAGCCCAGCGATGATGTGATGCTCTACGCTTCCTTCTCGCGGGGCTACAAGACGGGCGGTTGGACGACACGGCTGTCCAATCCCGAAACGGTTGCACCCGATTTCGACGAGGAAACCGCAAAGAGCTGGGAAGGCGGTATCAAGAGCGAATTGTTCGACCGTCGGGTCCGGCTCAACGTGGCGGGCTTTTACACCGAATATAACGGCATCCAACTCACCCAGACCAACGGCATTTCACCGACCACCAAAAATGCCGGCAATGCCGAGATTTACGGTGCGGAAGCTGAATTCCAGGCGGTGCTCACAGATGCGGTCCTGCTGACAGGCAGTCTGGGTTACGTGCATGATCGCTATGTCGAGAAGCTGCCTGGAACGACTGCAGGCGACCGCCTTCCCAAAACACCGCGATGGAAGGTCAACATCAGCCCCAAATATACGCTGGATCTGGAGGCCAAGGGGCAGGTCATCGCGATGGTCGATTACACCTATACTTCGTCGCTTTTCAACAACACGGAAAATACTGTCGAATTGAAGCGCAAGCCCGTCAACATGGTCAACGCGTCACTTATCTATGAAGAACCGGGGAAAAGCTGGTCGATCACGATCGGCGGTACAAACCTGGCCAACGAACGCTATATCACGACTGGCCAGTTCCAGCCGGGCGGTGGGCTTATCTACGGCACCTATAGCCGACCACGCGAATGGTATGCCAAACTGGGGGTAAGCTTCTGATGCGTCTTCGCGGAATTTTCGGCGGCGGCCTCCTGTTGGCTGCCACTGCCGGATATGTCTTGACGTCGCCGTCGGGCAATTCGGAGGCGGCAACGCCGCCGCCTTCCGCGACGCCCCGCTCCGGCGAGCTCGTGTACCAGCAGAGCTGCGGCTATTGCCATGGGCGCAATGTGGGGCCGGTCATACGTGGCCGCGCTCTGCCGCAGGATTATATCCGCCAGATGGTCCGCCGGGGCCAGAACGCCATGCCCGCATTCCGCCCCAGTGAGATCAGCGAACCGGAACTGGCTGCGGTCGCGACGTTCATCGAAAAAAGCAGAGCCGACAGCAAGGAGCATGGCCAATGAGCCTATTGGATCGCCGCGAGGCGCTTGGCCTCTCCGCGCTGACTCTCGCTGGTGCGCTCTCAAATTCAGCAACGTCATTCGCCGGCGCGTCGTTGCCGAGCGGACTGTCGGGCGATAGGTTCAAGGCGGCCCTTAAAGATTTGCGCTTGATCGTGGGCGATGCGTGGGTTTTCGCGGACCCTGAGGCAATATTGCCTTACGAAAAGAGCTATATACCCGATCCGCAGGGCCGCCATATACCTTGCGGTGCGGTTTGTCCGGCGTCGACGGAGGAAGTACAGGCCATTTTACGCGTTGCCGGCCAATATGGCCTGCCGCTCTGGCCGATATCGACCGGCAAGAATATGGGCTATGGCAGCGCTACGCCGGCCACGCCTGGCCAGATGATTCTCGACCTGAAGCGCATGAACCGCATCCTGCATGTGGACCCCGATCTGGCCACTGCTCTGGTCGAGCCGGGCGTAACCTATCAGCAGCTTTCCGACTATTTGGCCGAACACAATATTCCGCTGTGGATCGACGTGCCGACCGTCGGTCCGATCGTAGGCCCGGTCGGCAACACGCTCGATCGCGGTGTCGGCTATACGCCCTATGGCGACCACTTCATGTTTCAATGCGGCATGGAAGTCGTGCTGGCTGACGGTCAAATATTGAAGACCGGCATGGGGAGCCTCCCCCAAAGCACGACCTGGCAAGCGTTCAAATGGGGGTACGGTCCTTATCTTGACGGACTGTTCACTCAGTCGAACTTCGGCGTGGTCACCAAAATGGGCCTTTGGCTGATGCCAAAGCCCCCTGTTTATAAGCCATTCATGGTGCGGCATCACAAGATGGAAGACATCGGCCCGCTGGTCGAAGCAATGCGGCCGCTGCGGATCGCGCAACTCATACCCAATTGCGTGTTGATGATGGGGGCCGCCTATCAACTGTCGATGTTCAAACGTCGTTCGGACGTATGGGACGGCGAAGGCCCTATTTCCGACGAAGCCGTAGCAAAAGCGGCAAAAGCAAACGAACTGGGTATGTGGAACAGCTATTTCGCGCTGTACGGGACAGAGGAAATGGTCGCAGCGATCGAGCCAGTGACTACGGCGGCGCTCCGGGCCTCTGGCGGCGATGTCCTGACCGAACGGGAGATGAACGGCAATCCCTGGTTCCATCATCACGAGACGCTGATGCGCGGCGGTCTGAACCTCGACGAAATCGGCATGGTACGCTGGAAAGGCGCTGGTGGTGGTCTCGCATGGTTCGCGCCGGTAGCGCCCGCCAAGGGCGAGGAAACCAAGGCGCAGACCGATCTCGCCAAACAGATTTTGGGCAAATACGGATTCGACTATACGGCCGCCTGGGTCATTGGATGGCGCGAACTGCACCATATCTGCGCGCTTCTCTATGATCGCAGCGACCCCGAAGAACATGCGCGCGCCGATCAATGTTACAACGAGCTAGTGGTCAGCTTCGCAAAAAAAGGTTGGGGCTCCTACCGAACCGGCGTGTCGTCGATGGACCTTGTCGCCAAACAATTTGGTGAAACCAATCGGAACGTTAATCAGGCGCTCAAACGCGCTCTTGATCCAAAGGGCATCATCGCGCCCGGCAAATCCGGGATCATGTGAGGATGACCATGCAGCGCTTCACTGGAAAAACTATTCTGATCACTGGCGGCGCGACCGGCATCGGTAGATCAGCAGCCCAAGCTTTCGCCGCTGAAGGCGCGAGCGTCATGATCGGCGACATAGACAGCCGCGCGACTGAAACCGTCGATCTGATCCATGCAGCCGGCGGAACGGCGGATTTCCTTCTCTGCGACGTCGCCCAAGGCAGTGAGACAAGCGCACTGGTCGCGGCTTGCGTCCAGCGTTTTGGCGGAATGGATGCCGCGTTCAACAATGCGGGCATTCTACCGCCACCGCTGCCCTTCCATGAAGTGCCGGAAACAGATTTCGATCGGATCATGAGCGTCGATCTCAAGGGCGTGTTCAATTCTATGCAGGCCCAGATACGCCATTTCCTGTCGTCGGGCGGCGGGGCCATCGTCAATACCGCTTCGGTGGCAGGGATAGTCGCCGATCCGAACATGTCCTCCTATGTGGCGGCCAAGCATGGCGTGGTTGGCCTGACCAAGGCGGTCGCCATCGAATATGCGCAGCGTGGCATTCGCGTAAACGCGATCGGGCCCGGCTTCATAACCACGCCGATGACCCAGGCGTGGGTCGATAGCGAGGAATTCCGCAAGGTCTTCTTTGCCGAGAATATCAGCGGCCGGGCTGGGCGACCGGAAGAAGTCGCAGGCACTGTCCTGCACCTGTGCTCCGATGCCGCCAGCTTCATCAATGGTGCGCTGTTCGTCATCGACGGCGGCCAGACGGCCCATTGAGAGCACCTATGAAAGATCATCCCATGAAGCAGAAAATGGCAATCCTGCTCGCAGCGGCCGGTTTTTTGGTCGCAAACCCTGCTGTCGCCAAGCCGCTAGAGATGCAAGTCATCCCCACGAGCGTCAACAGTATGCATGCTAATATGACGCTCATTCTGGGCGAAAAATCCGCGGTTCTGGTGGATGCGCCCTTCTCGCGCGCCGACGCGCATCGGGTTGTCGCTGCGATCGTCGATAGCGGCAAGAGGCTCGAAACCATCCTCATCACGCACGACCATCCCGACCATTTCTTTGGGCTGGACGTGCTGAAGGATGCTTTTCCCGAAGCGAAAGTCGTCGCACATCCGATCGTCGTGAAGGATATCACGCGGTCGATCCCGATAAAGTTCGAGCGCTGGAGTCCGCTGCTTGGTACCAATGCGCCGCAGCAGGCCGTTATTCCTGTCGCCTTGACCGGCGACAGCATCACGCTCGAGGGCCATAAGTTAACATTACTCGGGCCGATGCAGGGTGACCATGCGCGCGCGACGGCGTTGTGGGATGGCGAGACACAGACGCTGATCGCGGGCGACCTGCTCTACAACGGCATCTATGTATGGCTCGGCGAGCATCTAAAACCGCAATATGACGGTTGGCGCAAAACGCTTGATACGCTCGCCGCCATGGATCCGGCGCGGATCATCGCAGGTCATACGCGTCCCGGCCTGCCCGACGACAGCTACGCGATCGAATGGACGCGGGCCTATATCGATGCATTTGAGCGTGAAGCGAAAACAGCCAGGTCGTCTAGGGAATTGGGTGAGCGGATGCGGGCCCTTTATCCAACCGCCGTCGATGTAGCGGGCGGCTTTCTGGTCGGGGTGTCGAGCCAGGTGGGGACAGGCGAGATACCTCCATGGGATGAATGACCGCGCGCCCGCTCCCCGCCAAATCCGTCTTTGTTCGAGGTTCATAATGTCGTCAGCAAAACCACGCATCCTGCTCATCGTCACGCAGGACACCAAAGAGGTCGAAGGACAATTTCTGCGCGAATGCCTGGAAGAAGCGGGGTGCGACGTCATTCATCTCGATCCGAGCGTAAGGCGGACCGTGGGTGGTGCCGAGATCGGTCCTGACGCCGTTGCCGCTGCGGCCGGCAAGTCGATCGAAGACATTCGGGCAATCGGCCATGAAGGCAAGATCCAGATGGAGATGATCGCGGGTGCGAGCAAATTGGCGCTGGAAACTCATGCGAGCACACCTCTGTCGGGCATTATTTCCGTGGGTGGATCGATGGGAACGACCTTGGGCACGACGGTCATGCGGGCTTTCCCCTATGGCCTGCCCAAAGTCATGATCTCCACGCTGGCGTCGGGCTTCACTGCGCCTTTCGTCGGCCTCAAGGA
The DNA here is from genome assembly GCF_900111125.1 of Sphingobium sp. YR768. Lineage (GTDB taxonomy): Bacteria > Pseudomonadota > Alphaproteobacteria > Sphingomonadales > Sphingomonadaceae > Sphingobium. Next base: position 184,420 of record NZ_FOGE01000007.1, on the reverse strand, counting down.
TATCGTGATGGTCAATGCCGTGTGCGACATATCCGGGATCAACAGCATCACACTGGACGTCTATCGCAACGGCGCGTTCGGCATCGCAGGCATGGCGCATCATTATGAAAAACGCGTCGCCGACAAGCGTCCGCTCGTCCTGATCAGCACTCTAGGGACAACCGAGCGTGGGATGCGCCGCCTTCGCGAAAGTCTGGAAGGTGACGGCTATGAAGTCATGGTATTCCACACTACCGGCATGGGCGGACAGACGCTGGACGCCATCGCCGCAGAGCGCGATGTCGCCGCCATCGTCGACATGTCGCTCGTCGAAATCAACGACTTGATCCATGACGGGATTTGCAGTGCTGGACCGGACCGCGGCACGGCAGGCCTAAAACGCGGCATTCCAGTGATCTTCGCACCGGGCAACGCTGATTTCTACATTATGCCATCGCCCATGGCTGTAGGAGACGACCCGTTCCAGGGACGCCGCTTCCACGTCCACAACGCCGCGCTCACCGCCGTTCGCACCGGGCAGGCGGATCTGGAGAAGCTGGCGGATCATGTTGCTGGCCTCGTGCAGGAAGCGCCCGGCCCTGTCCGCTTCTATGTGCCGCTCAAGGGCTTCTCAAGCCATGACAGCGAAGAGGGCTATCTCCACGATCCCTCCTTGCCGCCCAAATTCGCGACCTATGTCGAGGCTGTCATGCCCGCCAATGTCGATGTGCGCCGGTTCGACGCCCATATCAACGACGCAATATTTGGTGACGCGCTGGCCGATGCGGTTCGCGAAATGACGAAAGCAAAGATCGAAGCATGAGCAAGGATATCATTCTGACCCCGGACGACGTGGCCGAGATCATCGCGATCATCGACGGCACGTCCTACGAGCATATCGACATCTCCACCCGCCGCTTTTCGTTGCGCCTGGCGCGATCAGGCGAGGGCTGGACGCAGGACTGGACCTGGGATCGCGGCGACGCGGCCCCAGTCGCGGTGGCACCAACCGCCGTGGGCGATGAAGTGGAAGCGGAAGCCACGGACGGCAGCATCGCCGTCCGCCCTCCTTTGCCCGGCGTTTTCTACTGCGCCCCTCAACCCGGCGCGGAGCCGTTCGTCAAAGCGGGCGACATCGTGACGTCGGAAACCGTCATCGGGATCATTGAGACGATGAAACTGATGAACCCGGTACATGCGGGGGTTGCCGGGGTCGTACAGGCGATCCTGATCGACAATGGCGTTCAGGTCGATCCCGACACGATCATCCTCCGCGTTGTGCCCGAAGTCCGATGATCCACCGCCTCTTCATCGCCAATCGCGGCGAAATCGCCCTGCGTATCATCCGCACAGCACGCCAGATGGGGATCACGACCGTCCTTGGCGTGTCCGAAGCCGACCGGGATTCATTGCCCGCCAGACAGGCTGATGAGATCGTGATCGTCGGCCCGGCCCGATCGTCGGAAAGCTATCTGTCCATCGACCGGGTGGTCGCCGCCGCCGTATCGGCGCGAGCCGATGCCGTGCATCCGGGCTACGGCTTCCTATCCGAAAATGCGGCTTTTGCGACAGCCATCCGAGCCGCCGGAATTCGCTTCGTCGGCCCGGAACTCGCCAGTCTGGAGGCGATGGGCGACAAACTGATGGCGCGCAAGGTCGGCATCGAAGCCGGACTGCCCGTCGTGCCGGGCGGTGAGGCGGCCGACAAAACCGAGGCCCGTCGCCGGGCGCAAGAGACAGGCTATCCGCTGTTGCTCAAGGCCGTATCTGGCGGCGGTGGGCGAGGCATGAAACGCGTCAATGCGCCCGAGGAACTGGATGCGCAGATCGACATGGCGATGGCGGAGGCCCAGGCGGCATTCGGTGACCCGCGCGTCTATGTCGAACGATTCATCGCCCGCGGCCGCCATGTTGAGGTGCAGGTGCTGGGCGATGGCGAAAACGCCATTCATTTGGGCACGCGCGACTGCTCGATCCAGCGGCGCTTCCAGAAGCTGGTCGAGGAAGCCCCGGCACCGGGCATCCCCGACGACAAGCACCAAGCGCTGATGGAAGCCGCTGTCCGGCTGACCCGCCATTTGAACTATCGGGGCGCGGGTACGGTCGAATTTCTGGTCGACGCAAAGACGTTCGATTTCTTCTTCCTCGAGATGAATGCGCGCATCCAGGTCGAACATCCGGTGACCGAAGCGATCACCGGTATCGACCTCATTGAACAGCAATTGCTGATCGCCGACGATCAGAAACTGGGCTTGACCCAGTCGGAAATATTCCTGACTGGGCATGCTATCGAAACCCGCATCAACGCCGAGGACTGGAGCGCCGATTTCCGGCCATCGCCGGGGACGGTACGGCGCGCGCTCTGGCCAGGGGGGCCGGGCGTGCGGGTAGATAGCCATATCGCCAGTGGCGACGTCGTCCCGCCCTATTACGACTCGCTCATCGGCAAGCTTATCGTGTGGGGCGCCACGCGCACCCAAGCCGTCGAACGGCTGGAACAGGCCCTGGCTAGCCTCGATATCGAGGGCGTCTCGACTACGGCCGATCTGCACCGCTGCATCGTCGCCGACGCGCGATTCCGCGCGGGCGGCATTGATACCCGCTTTTTCGAAGGACTGGCGCATGGCTAAGGTTGATCTCGTCGATGTGTCCATACGCGATGGCAATCAGAGCCTATGGGGCGCAACCGGCCTACGGACGGCGCAGATGCTGGAGATCGCAGCAAAGCTTGATCGCGCCGGCTTTCGCGCGATCGACTTCACTTCTTCAAGCCACATGGCCGTCGCCGTTCGGTATTTTCGCGACAATCCCTGGGAGCGAATAAGGCGTATGCGGGCGGCGATGCCGCGCACCCCGTTGCAATTCATCACCACCGGATTGCGTTTCATCGCCTGGCAGCAGGCCGATCCGGACTTCATGCGGATCGTCTATCGGCGATTGCAGGCCAATGGCATTCGCCGGATGGTGATGCTCGATCCGATGCATGACGCCGACGCCGTGCTGGAGGCATCGCGGATCGTCAGGCAGGAAGGCGATGCGGAGGTGATGGCCGCGCTGACCTTCACCCTGTCCGATGTGCATGACGACGCCTTCTATGCTGGTTTCGCCGCTAAACTGGCCGCCAGCCCCGACATCGACCTGTTCTACATCAAGGATCCGGGCGGTTTGCTTTCGCCCGAGCGGGCACGGACGCTGGCCCCCGCGATCAAGGCGGTCATTGGCGATAAGGCGTTGGAAATCCATTCGCACTGCACGATCGGCTTTGGCCCGATGGCATCGCTTTCCGCCGCCCAGACAGGCGCGATTTCGGCAGTCCATGTCGGCATAGGCCCGCTTGGCGACGGCAGTTCCCTGCCCGAAGCCGGCCGGATGATCGCCAATTTGGAAGAGGCAGGTCATAATGTGCCTGTCGATCCAAGCCTGCTTGGCGATGTCAGCGATTATTGGTGGCGCCTTGCCAAGGCCGAGGGGCTGGAGCCGGGCGCGCCACAGAATTTCGATGCCAGTTTCCTGCGACACCAGATCGCGGGCGGCGTCATGACCACGACGAAGCGCCAGTTGCAGGAACTGGGCCTGCTCCACAGGCTGCCTGAAGTGATCGCGGAGACCGAGCAGGTCCGATCGGAACTTGGCCAGCCGATCATGGTCACGCCCTTTCCGCAAATGGTCATGAGCCAGGCTCTCTTCAACGTGATCGGCACGGGTCGCTACGCCCAGGTGTCGGATCAGGTGATCCGCTATGTCATGGGCAAGTTCGGGCGTCCCACCCGACCGATCGATCCAACGGTCGAAGCTGCGATCCTGGGGCGTGGCCGCGCGAAGGAAATTGCCGCCGAGGAGGATTTTCCTTCGCTCGCCGATCTGCGCAAACGTTTTGGAGCAGGGATGGACGAGGAAGAATTCCTGCTCCGCGCGGTTATGCCCGGCGAGCAGGTCGATGCGATGCTGGCGGGTGGCCCCAGCCTGGCGCGCTACAATCCGCAAGCCGTACCGATCTTCGCGCTGCTCCGCGCGCTCGCCGAACGCCCGGCCGCGCGCGATATCGTCGTCGAACGCCCCGGCCTCCGCCTGGCTTTGCATGCGGGAGACAGCGTTGCCTGATCTTGACCCGGCGATCGCCCGACGCATGATCGACGCGACCGCATATATCTTCGACATGGACGGCACTCTCGTGCTCGGCGATGCCGCCAGCGGTGGACACAAGGCTTTGCCCGGTGCGGCCGATCTGCTGTCGACTTTGCGATCACGCTACACACCGTTTCGCGTCTTTACCAACGGCACCGCCAAGCCGCCATCGGTTTACGCTGCCAGTCTGCGTCATGCCGGGCTCGATGTCGCCGATCACGAAATGATGACGCCGTCGACCTCCGCGGCAGCATGGTTCGTTCGCAAGGGTATCAAGCGCGTCCGGGTTCTGGGCTTGGACGGAGTCCAGGCACCGCTCATCGAGGCCGGCATTGAGGTGGTCGGTCCCTCGGAAATGGCATCGAACGTGGAGGCAGTCTACACTGGCTGGTTTCGCGAATTCACTCTGCCCGATCTGGAAATGGCCTGCCGAGATGTGTGGGACGGCGCGATCGTGACCACCGCGTCCAATGTCCCGTTCTTCGCTGCCTTGGGGGGGCGGGCCATCGGTGCAAGCTTTGCCATCAATGCGATGATCCGCGCAATGACGGGGAAGCAGGCCAAAGTCCTTGGCAAGCCATCGCAAAATGCCCTGCACAGCGGATTGGCGCTGATGAACCTGCCCCGGTCCGCCGCAAGATCGACGGTGATCGTGGGCGATGATCCGGCGCTCGAAATGCGGATGGCCCGCGTATCGGGCGCGCTGGGCGTCGCCGTAACCACAGGCCTCAACAACGCGGCCGATTTCCTGGCGTGCGCACCATCCCAACAGGCCGACGTCATTCTTTCCGGCCTCGAACCCATCGTAAAGGCGCTATCCTGACATGTTTGTGAACCGACGTGATGTCACAATCGAATGGGGTGACTGCGACCCGGCGGGCATCGTCTATTATCCCCGTTATTTCGCCATGTTCGACGCCTCCACCGCCGCATTGTTCGCGGCGGTAACGGGCATGCACAAACGAGCCATGCTGGCGCGGTTCAGCATGATCGGATTTCCGATGGTCGACACGAGTGCGCGCTTCATCACGCCCAGTCGCTTTGGCGACATCGTCACGATCGAAACCCAGGCTACGGATCTAGGCCGCAGCAGCTTCGGCATCTTGCATCGCATGGTCCGCGCCGATGGCACACTCTCGATCGAGGCTGTCGAAAAGCGGGTCTGGGCGAGCCGGCACCCGAATGACCCTGAACGCATCACCGGGACGGCAATCCCGGACGCCGTTCGTGCCGCTCTGACCAACGGTCCCAATCTCTCTCTTTTTTCCCAGGAGCAAATATGAGCAAGGTAATCATCACCGTCGCCCCCACCGGCGGCATGGCATCCAAGGCACAGAACCCGAATCTGCCGACACAGCCGGAGGAAATCGCGGAATCGGTGCACAAGAGCTTCAAGGCGGGCGCAAGCATCGCGGCGCTCCACGCCCGGCGGCCGGACGATGGCGCGACCTGCAACGCCGAGATCTACCGCGACATCAATGCCCGCATCCGCTCGCGCTGCGATATCGTCATCAACAACTCCACCGGCGGCGGATCGAGCGGCGACATGTTGATCGAGCGACCCGACGGTCTCTACGAATCCAGCTTCGAAGAACGGCTCAAGGGCTGCGAAGCAGGTGCCGAGATGGCGACTTTCGATGGCATGACCTTCGTCGATGTCCATGGCGGCAAGGAGATCTTGGTCATCACCCCACCCAGCCGCTGCGAGACACTGGTCAAGCGGATGATAGATCGCGGGATCAAGCCGGAATGGGAAGTATTCGCGCCCAACCACATCCTTCAGGACGTGACGCGCCTGATCCAGAAAGGATATGATAAGCCGCCTTATTATATCAACATGGTGCTGGGCGCGGACAAGGGCTTCCAGGGCGCGATGCCTTACAGCCATGATGTCCTGAACGCGATGATCGCCGCTTTGCCGCCGCAATCGATCTTCTGCGTATCGGCAATCGGCCCTGCCCAGCTTCCCGCCACAACGCAGGCGATGCTGCTCGGCGGTCATGTCCGCGTCGGCCTGGAAGACAATAATTATTTCAGCCGCGGCGTCTTGGCGACCAATGAACAGCTTGTCGCCCGCACAGTCGGCATCGCGACGGAACTGGGCCTAGAGCCGACAAGCCCAGCCGAAGCGCGCGAATTGCTGGGCCTGCCGCAGCAATGAGGCCGTAACAGAAATGGAAAGCTTAACGATGTCGGCATTGCCGGAACTATTCGATTTAACCGGGCAGGTTGCGCTCGTCACGGGCGCGGCTAGTGGCCTGGGTGTCGCTATTGCGGAAGCCTTGGCGCAGGCGGGTGCCGACGTCGCCCTGTTTGACATCGATGGGGACGGCCTGGCGCAGACAGCCGCGCGCGTCACCGCGCTGGGCCGTCGTCCCTTGCCCATCGTCGTCGATATCAGCGATGAGGACGCGGTTGAACACGCCTTCGCAGTCATGGATGCCGAATTTGCTCCCCTCGACATCCTTTTCAACAATGCGGGAATGGGCGATCCGGAACCCAGACTGCTTGACAGTTACGCGACGCAAAACTGGATGAAGGTCACCAACGTCAATCTCCATGGCACATTTTTCTGCGCGCGAGCGGCACTGGCACGTATGGTGCCCAGAAGGCGCGGCAAGCTGATCAACGTCGCGTCGATGTGGGGACTGGCTGGGCCTTCGAGCATATTTCCCCTGCCCGCCTATGCGGCGACAAAAGGCGCTGTGGTCAATCTTACCCGTGAACTAGCGCTCCAATATGCGCCACTGGGAATTAATGTGAATGCGATTTGCCCTGGCTTCTTCAGGACGAATGTCGGGCCGTATGACGACCCCGAGTTCATGGCGGCAACCACCAGCTTCACCCCGGCGGGACGGATTGCAGACGCGGAGGAGATCAAGGGCACGGCGCTCTATCTGGCATCGCAGGCGTCCAGCTTCGTGCATGGCGCAATAATGGTCATAGACGGCGGATGCATGGCGAAATGAGGAATGTTTTGGAACCGACCGTGCCGCGTGCGCGCGCCGAATGGTGCCGCGAGGATATCGCAGCCCTTTTCGACCTGCCCTTTGCGGATCTGCTGTGGCAGGCGCAGGTTGTGCATCGTGCGCATCACAACCCCAATGTTGTGCAGCGCGCGACCCTGTTATCGATCAAGACCGGGGGATGCGCCGAAAATTGCGGCTATTGCAGCCAAGCGGCGGGCAACGACACTGACCTTAAAGCAACCAAGCTGATGCAGGTCGAAGAGGTTCTGGCCGCAGCGCGTGAAGCGAAGGCAGGCGGCTCAGAGCGCTTCTGCATGGGCGCAGCATGGCGATCCCCGAAGGATCGCGACATGGACGCGATTGTATCGATGATCGAGGGCGTAAAGGCCCTGGGCTTGGAAACCTGCATGACTCTCGGCATGCTCAGCGCTGATCAGACCGGTCGTCTCGCGGATGCGGGCCTCGATTACTATAATCACAACCTCGACACTTCGCCCGAATATTATGGTAATGTCGTCACAACCCGTACCTACGGGGATCGGCTCGAAACGCTGGAGCGCGTGCGCAACGCCGGGATCAACGTCTGCTGCGGAGGCATCGTGGGCATGGGCGAGAGCCGCGCGGATCGCGTCGGCTTCCTCCACGCGCTCGCGACTCTGCCGGAACCGCCTGCCAGCGTGCCGATAAATCGACTGGTGCCGATCGAAGGGACGCCGATCGGAAACATGCTCAAGGGCGTACCAAGCGCGCAGATCGACGAGATCGAGTTCGTTCGTACCGTCGCGGTCGCCCGAATCACCATGCCCCCATCCATCGTCCGCCTGTCAGCGGGTCGCGAGAGCATGAGCGACGCAACCCAGGCGCTTTGCTTCCTTGCAGGGGCCAATTCGATCTTCACCGGCGACAAATTGCTGACCACTGGTAATGCCGGAGCAGACATCGACGCCAAGCTCTTCGCCAAATTAGGACTGGCTTCCCCAGCGACGAGCGCGGGCGGATCCGCGAGCTAACGACAATTTTCGACTTCATCCCAATTCGCAGGACAATGGCGCGCAACTTTCAGGCCCAATGTCGCGGCGTCATGGTCAGGTCGCGTCAGCGTAGGGTAGTTTGTGCGAGTGGAGTTATCGAGCAGTAGCCGGATTGCCTGGATGACGGCATCGCGCAGCACAACCTGCAATGGCATCTGAATACTCGCTATTGAATCGAACGGCATGCGCCCGCTCGATCTTTGGCCATAGGCTCGGTCGGCCAGGTTTCCGTACCGACCTGCGACCGGGCTTCCGCCATATAACGAGGTCCAAGACGCGCATCGACATGGGCCTGGACCCGCATGAAGGCTTCCAACGCACCTTCTTCGGCGCGCTTCTCCTCATGTTCGGTCAGAGCGACCGCATCGAGGGCGGCCACAAATGCGCGCCAGTGCGGCGCGGGGCCCTCGGGCGCAGGGGCGAGATGGCGCGCACCGACATCATCGGTGAGGCCGAGCTTTTGCGCCTCCTTGCGGAGAGGGCAGCGCCCATGTTCGAGCCTTCGGCGACATAGAGCCAGCCCAGCGCAATCCCCACGTCCACCGTGGCACCGGCGACGAAAGCTGGCGTGCCGGCGTCCGGTGCGGCAACGCCGAGATCCTCCATGTCGGCCGTAACGAGCGGGAGGCGGCAGCGCTGGACGAGATCAGGGAAGGCTGCCTGGAGACGTGCATCCGCATAGAGGGCGGCCACGTCGCGGTGGAAGAGATACTGAAGCTCGGCTCGAACTCGCCGGGCAGGAGCAGATCGTAGGCCAGACAGGCGCGGCGTCACTGCCGCTACGCCGCATCACGCGTCTGGAAGTCGACGGCAGGACGATGGGGCCGATCGTGGCGAGTGAACTGCCTGAACGTGCCGATGGTACGGTGATGGCGGGTATCATCGTCCTCGACGTGATGGGCGGCTATCTCGTGGACTTCGATCTCCCATCTGCCCGCCTATCGCTGCTGGACGGCGCCGAGGCCAAGGCCCTGGTCGGATCGCTGGGACCCGCCGTGCCCGCCCGCTCGGTCAATGGCGGGCTGCTCGCCGTGCCCGTAAAGGTGAATGGCGTAACTGGATGGGGCGTCATCGACACCGGCGCACGCGAGACTCGTATCAACACCCGCTTTGCGAATCTGGCGCAGATCGCGGTGGACCGGGCGGGGATGTCCACGACGGTATATGGTGCAACAAACAGCGCTTCCTCCTTGCGGCCGGGACAAACTCGCTCGGTCCATTTGCTTGGCCGCGAACTGGGCGTAACGTCGATCCGCATTGCCGATCTACCCGTTTTCGAAACATTCGGTCTTCAAGACGAGCCGGCGATGATCATTGGCGCTGACTATCTCGGACGCTTTCGCTTGGTGATCGATTTTCCGACGCGCCGCGTTTGGTTACGATAACGCCTCCCATGGCTCGGACGAATGCCTGCTGTTCGCGGTCGCGTGCTCAAAGCTACTAGCCTACTTTGGCAAAGTATTGATATTTGGGATTGAACTAACCCGCTGACGCGGCAGACGGGCGGGTCATGGCCAGAATTGCCTCCTGATGAGATGGTTTGGTCGCTGGACCAACTTTCAATCAGGGGACCATCCGATGACTGGCGCCACGGCAGCGGTAAGCCCGCTGCGTCATGGTATGATCGATGATATGAGCCTGCGCACCCTGTCGCCTGCAACGCAGCGCTCCTACATTCACGCGGTCAAGCAGTTCAGCCGTCATTTTGGCCGTTCACCTGATCTTCTGGGGTTAGAGGATGGTAAGCGCGAGATTCCGCGCACCTGTTCGGTTAAGTGACGTGATTGTGAAGGTTGTGTCCACCAAGGATGAGGCGGACACATGGAGATGGCGTCAATGGGCTCCTATGAACGAACTCGAGGTTGTGAGGGTGGCGAGTAACGGCCGGCGCTATTATGATCCGGCGGGAAAGGGACGGTTGGTTGAGGCGTGCCTCGAGCCGGGCATATCGATGGCGGGGTTTGCGCTGGAGCACGGTCTCAACGCCAATCCACTGCGCAAATGGGTCAGGAAGTCTCAGCAGCGGCAGTACGATCGGGCAGTGGAGTGGCGCGCGGAAGCAGTTGCCGGATCCGTCGGCGTTTGTCCGGGTGGAGACGTCCCCGCCGCGAACCGTGCGACGCACTGGTTGGATCGCAAGCCGGCCTGCGGAATTGGTACCGTCAGCGCGGCTGCAGGCGTCGATGCCGAAATCTCCGATGCCGCCCAATCCTTGATGTGGGTCCCTTGATGCGGTTCGGCGGCAGCATACGCTCGATGACTAAACGGGAACGCCATTCATTCGGCACCAGTCTGGTCGCGCAGATGAAGATGCCGATCGACCAGGCGGACCAACTCTTCGCCATTCCCTGCTTCCAGAAGCTTGAACATCTGGACGTGATCCTCGTGGCTACGCCCGATACTTTCCACGGTGCGCCAGCCGCCCCGGAAGCCGTTCTGCGCCCGATGCCGCAGCGCCTGGATCTGCTCTTCCAACACGGCATTGCCGCAAATCGCATAGAGCCGGTCGTGAAACGCCGCATTGAGCTGGCGTAGGTACACGAGGTCACCACTGAGCATGTTCGCAGCGAAATTGTCGAGAACTTCGCGCAGGTCCGCCAGATCCTGAGCGGTCACATTGCGTGCCGCCAACATCATCGCCGCACGCTCTAAAATCGCGCGCGTTTCCAACAGGTCTGAACGCTCCTTGTCGCTCAGAGACGAAACGCGGTAGCCGCGATTCGGCAGGTGCTCCAACATCCGCCGCGCACTCAAATCCTTGAGCGCCATGCGCACGTCGAATCGGTTTGCCTCGTAACGTTCCTCGATATCGGCCTGCTTCAACCATTCGCCCGGCCTGAAATGACCGGACAGCAGGTCTTCCTCCATCCGCAGGATAAGAGTGCTGGGGCTGCGGGCCTTGCGCGCCGAAAGTTGAATAGTCGCCAAAATCTTCTCCTCAGCGCCTCCTTTAGCTTCACTCGTCGCTGTGGACCAGAGGATCACGCGGCGACAGCGTTGCATAGAAAAACTGCGAAAGCACAATTGCGTATTGACACGTTCAGAATAGTAGCCAATCTATACACATATAAACGCGCCTATTTCCAAGCATGCTCATAGCTCCGACAGGGAGGCCGAATTTTGACCGCGACATTCAAGGTGGCGTGCGTGCAGAGCCGCGCGACGCCCGATCATACCCGCAGCGTCGCCGAGGCGATTGATCTCGCCACGCAGGCGGCCCAGGTCGGCGCGCAGATGATTGCGCTGCCCGAGGCGTTCGACTGCCTCGTTCCAACGTGCGAGGAACTGCTCGACTATGTCCGGCCAGAGGACAGCCACGCCGCCGTCCTCGCCTGCGCGGCCTTCGCACGGTCGCACGCTGTATGGCTGCTCGCCGGTTCGGTTTCGGTACTCGCCGAGCATGGCCGCCCGGCCAACCGCTCGCTGCTGTTCGCCCCTGACGGCAACGTGGCCGCGCGCTACGACAAGATCCACATGTTCGACGTGGACCTGCCCAACGGCGATACCTTCCGCGAATCCGACTTCTACGAGGCCGGCCGCCGCGCGGTGGTGACGCCGCTGCCCTGGGGCAACCTCGGCCTCAGCATCTGCTACGACGTGCGCTTCCCGTACCTGCACCGCGCGCTGGCGGGGCATGGCGCAGCGATGATCGCCGCCCCGGCGGCCTTCAGCAGCATGACTGGCCCGTTGCACTGGGAGCCCCTGCTGCGCGCCCGGGCGATCGAGACCGGCTGCTTCGTCGTCGCCCCGGCGCAGTGCGGGCACCACTACGGCGCGCGGCACAGCCACGGCCATTCGCTGATCGTCGATCCTTGGGGCTGCGTGCTCGCCGAGGCGGGCGACGAGCCCAGCTTCATCGTAGCCGACCTCGACCTTGCCGAAGTGGCCCGTTTCCGCGCCGCGATCCCCTCGCTCGCGCCCGACCGCGCCTTTGCCATCGAGAGCGCCGCATGACCCCGAAAGTCGAACGCATCCGCCTCGCCGAAGGCTTCGAGGTCGCCGCCTATGTCTATGGCAACGGGCCGGAAACGCTATTTCTCGCCAACGGCGGCCCCGGCCTGCCCAGCCTTTACTTGCGTGAGCCGCACGCCGTGCTCGCCGGGCGCGGATACCGCGTCGTTGCGTGGGACCAACTGGGCTGCGGCGCCTCGGACCGGCCCGACAACCCGGCCTTGTGGACCCTAGAGCGCTACGTCGCCGAGGCCGAGCAGGTGCGCGGCGCGCTGGATCTGGGGCAGGTCCACTTCCTCGGCCACAGCTGGGGAACCTGGCTCGGCACCGAATACTGCCTGACCCATCCGGACAAGGTGAAGAGCTACATCGCCGCCGATGGCGCCTGCGACATCCCGCACCTGATCGGCGAACTCCAGCGCCTGCGCGGAGCACTCGGGCCAGAGACGGTGGCGATGATGGTCGCGCGCGAGGCCGAAGGCAGCCTCGACCACCCCGAATATAAGGCGGCGATCGCGCTCCTCAACTACCGCCACGTCTGCCGTCTGGCCGAGTGGCCCGCCAGTCTCACCGAAGCCCTCGCCGACTGGAACATAGGGCCCTACCAGACCATGCAGGGCCCGAACGAGTTCACCTATACCGGCAACATGAAGGCGTGGAACCGCATCCCCGCCATGGACGCGATCACCGTGCCCGCGCTGGTGCTGTGCGGGCGCTACGACGAGCTGACGCCGGCCTGCTCGTACCTGATGCACGCGGCGATGCCGAACTCGCACATCCGGGTGTTCGAGCAAAGCTCGCACATGCCCTTCTACGAGCAGCCAGAAGCTTACTTCGACACACTCGAAGCCTTCCTGAGCGTGGTCTGATCGGTTTGCACGCTAAAAAATTTAACTGAGAGAAAATTGGCTACTATTCTCTCAAAAAGATACAGGGATGGTACACGCATGAAAAACGTAACGAATTTGCTTTGCACCGCCGCGCTTTGCACCCTTGCCTCGCCGGTACTCACCGCCCCCGCACTGGCGCAGGACGTGGCCTCGGCCGACAATGTCATCGGCGGTGACATCGTCGTCACCGGATCGCGCATCGCAGACACGCTCGAAACTTTCCCCGGTTCCTCCACCGTGGTCGACAAGGCCCGGCTCGACCAGCAGCTCTCGGTCACCAACGACCTCGGCTCGGTCCTTGCCGCCACCATCCCCGGCCTCGCCGCATCGAGCAACACCGCCGCCAACGTCACGCAGAGCCTGCGCGGCCGCCCGTTGCGCGTCTTCATCGACGGTATCCCCATCTCCAACCCACTGCGCGACGGCGGCCGCGACTTGCGCCTGATCTCGCCCAACGCGATCCAGAGCATCGAGGTGATCCGCGGCGCCTCGGCGCTCTACGGCCAGGGCGGCGCGGGCGGCATCATCAACTACGTGACGCGCCGGGGCAGCGCCTCGGACGAGTGGAAGTTCCGCACCGAACTCTCGACGGGCTTCTCCACCCAGCACTTCAAGGACAGCCTCAACCCGGCGATCGAGCAAAGCGCATCGGGCGCGATCGGCGGCTTCGACGTGACGTTCAATGGCCGCTACGAACGGACCAACGGCCAGTTCGACGCGGACGGCGAGCGCATCGCCCCCGATCCCAACAATTTCGGCGGCATCGCCGATTCCGAAATCTACGACGTGTTCGGCAAGATCGGCTACAACTTCGGCGACCAGCGCATCGAGGGCATGGTCAACTACTACCGCCAGCACCAGGACAGCGACTACATCCCGGTCGCGGGCAATATCGCCGCCGGCATCAAGGAAACTGCCGTCAAGGGCGAGCTCGATCCGCGCGCGATGGACCCGGTCAACCGGAACTTCATCTCGTCACTGTCGTACTTCAACAACAGCCTGCTCGGCAGCTTCCATGCGCAGGGCTATTACCTGAAGAACTATTCGGTGTTCTCGTTCAACGCCGCCAACTTCGGGGGAACGCAAAGCGTGATCCGTTCGAAGAAGCTCGGCCTGCAGATGGACTTCAACACGCCGCTGGCAATGCTAGGGCTTGGCGACGGCGAAATCCTGTGGGGCGCCGACGTCAACCGGGACGAGACCGAGCAACCGCTGATCCCGCAGACCGCCACCCCTGGCGACGGCCGCACTTACACGCCGCCGCTGCAGCAGATGAACTACGCCGCCTTCATCCAGCTGGAAAAGCCGCTGACCGACTGGCTGACCCTACGCGCCGGTATCCGCCACGACATTTTCCGCATGAAGATCGACGACTTCGTTGCCGCGCTCACCAACGTCCACGTCGCCGGTGGCAAGCTCAAATATAACGCCACCCCGGTCAACATCGGCGCGACGGCGAAGATCTCGCCCGCCGTCGAGGTGTTCGGCGGCTTCTCGCAAGGCTTCTCGATCCCCGACATCGGATCGCCGCTGCGGCGCGTGTCCGCGACCTCGCTCGACGGGTTCCATCCCGAGCCGCAGATCATCAACAACTACGAACTGGGCCTGCGCGGCACGGTGCTGGGCAGCGTCACCTATTCGGCTGCCTACTTCATCAGCACCGCGAAGTTCGGCACCGACTTCGTGATCGACCCGCTCAACCCCAACGATGCCGCGACCCTGCGCCAGAAGGAGCGCGTCCACGGCTGGGAGATCACCGCCAGCGGCAAGATCGGCGCGGCGACGCGCTGGTCGGCGAACTATGCCCACACCGAAGGGCGCACCGACGCCGACCAGGACGGCAAGCTGGATACCCCGCTCAGCGGCCGCCGCATCGGCCCCGACCAGTTCAACCTGATGCTGGAGCACGACCTCGCGGCCGACTGGAGCGTTAGCGCGCAGTACAACCATTCAGGCAGCCGCAACGCCTTCCCGGACTCGCCCATCGGCAACTACTACACCGGCCGCGTGCGCCCGACCGATCGCATCGACCTGTCGAGCCGGTTCAAGGTCGCGCCGTTCGACTTCAGCGTGGGCGTGCGCAACCTGCTGAATGCCGATTACTACTCGATCGACTCCCAGCTCCTCAATCGCAACGAGCTTTACAGCAAGGCCGAGGGGCGGACCATTTTCGTCAAGATGGGCGTGAATTACTGACTACCGATTACCGGCCACCACTTATCGGCCTCCAATTACTGACTGCCAGAGCAACGTCGCCCTGCCGCCGCCCCCCGGATCACCCGACCGGCGGCAGGGCACGATACGGGATACCACATGACCACCCTATCCGAAGCCGGGCGCTTTTCCGCCTACGACCTCAAGCGCACGCCGGCCACGGCCTGCAAGGCGGACCAGCGCTTTTCCTACTGCCTATACGTTCCCCCTGAAGTCGATCCGGCGAAGGCACGCGTGCTTGTCGCCATCCATGGCACCGAGCGGGACAACGCGGCGCTACGCGACCTTTTCGCGCCGCTGGCAGAGCGGCACGGGCTGATCGTTATCGCCCCGCTGTTCCCCTGCGGCATAGACGACCCGCGCGACCGCGAGAACTACAAGTACATCGAATATGGCGACATCCGCTTCGACACCCTTGTCCTGTCAATGGTGGACGAAGTGGCCGAACGATACGACATAGGCGCGGACCGGTTCGGGCTGTTCGGCTTCTCGGGCGGCGCGCATTTTGCGCATCGCTTCTTCTACCTGCACCCACAGCGGCTCGATGCCGTATCGATCTGCTCGCCGGGCTCGGTGACGCTGCTCGACGAACAGCGCGACTGGTGGGTCGGCGTCGCCGACATGGAGGCGCGCTTCGGTCGCTGGCTCGACCTGCCCTCGATGCGGCGCACGCGCGTCCATGTCGCGGTTGGCCGGGCGGACGACGCCACTTGGGAAATCACGCACAAGCCCGGCAGCGCCGCGTGGATGCCGGGTGCCAACGACGCCGGCGTCACCCGCGTCGAGCGTGCCAACAGTCTCGAACGCTCGTTGCGCGAGGGCGGCATCGACGCGCGCTTCGACATCCTGCCGGGCGTGCGCCACGAACGCGACCGCCTCGTCGCCTCGGCGACCGAATTCTTCGATGCGGTCTACGGCAAGAACGATGTTGCGGCCTAACCCGCTGCGGCAGGCGGTCGCGGCCCGGCGCCGCGCGATCGGGGCGTGGCTGTTCATGGCCTCGGCATCGAACGCCGAACTGCTCGCCGACGTGCCGTTCGACGCCCTCGTCATCGATCAGGAGCATGGTCCCGGCGGGCTGGAATCGGTGGTCGCCCAACTGCGTGCCGCCGGCTCCACCCAGAGCGCCCCGGCGCTGCTGGCGCGCGCGCCCGATTGTTCGATGGCGGCGATCAAGCCGTTGCTCGATGCGGGCGCAGAGGGCATCTTCGCGCCCAATGTCGAGAGCGCCGATCAGGTCGCCGCACTCGTCGAGGCCATGCACTATCCGCCGCGCGGACGTCGGGGGCTGCACTACACCGTTTCGCGCGCCGCCGGCTGGGGGCGCCATGTCAACGAGTACGCCGACCATGCCGAGCGCGAGTTTCTGACCGTGGCCATGATCGAATCCGCAGCCGGCGTCGCCGCCCTGCCGCAGATGGCCGCGCATGGCGGGATCGACATGTTCTTCATCGGCCCGCTCGACCTGTCCGCGAGCATCGGCCACGCCGGGGACTACGCGCACCCGCAGTTCCGCGAACTGCTGGCCGAGGCCGAGCAACGTATCCTGGAATCGGGCGCGGCGCTGGGCGGTGCGATCATTCCCGGCCATGACGCCAGGGCGCTGTTTTCACGCGGCTATTCCTTCATGACTGTGGGCGCCGACGCAGGCTTCCTGCGCAGCGCGGCGCTGCAGGCGCTGGCCACTGCCGGAGCGGATCGCGATGGCTGAGCACCGCCTCTCCCGCCGCCAGTGGATCGGTGGCGCTCTCGCCGCAGCGACCATCCCGCGCATGGCGCTGGCGGATGATCTGGAGCGCCGCTCGCGCGCCGAGGGCAGCCTGCTGATCTATTCCAACATGGCCGAATACAACTGGCAGCCGATCGTCATGGGCCTGCGCCGCCGCTATCCGTGGCTGCGCGTCGATGCCATGGACATGGGGCCGACCGAGGTTTTCGAGCGCTATTACGCCGAGACCTCCGCCGGGCGGCGCTCGGCCGACATCATCGTCAGCAGCGCGCCCGATGCCTGGCTGCGCTTTGCCGGGCAGCAGCAGATTGCCGCGCATCGCAGCATTGAAGACGCGGCGCTGCCGGGCTGGTCGAAGCCGCTGCCGGGGCTGCACACGCTCTCCGCCGATCCGATGGTGATGGTCTACAACAAGGCGCTGCTGCCGCCGCAGATGCGCCCGCGCGGGCTGCGCCAGCTGGCCGCGATCGCCGCCGCCAATCCGCGCAAGTTCCGCCACCGGATCACCACCTACGATGCCGAAGTCCATGCCCTCGCCTATGCCGTGCAGTGGACCGCGATCAGCGCCGGAAGGCCCGGCGGCTGGGATCTGATGGCGAAACTAAGTCCTTATGTTCGGGTGGAAAGTGGCGGCGCCACGATGCTCGACAAGGTCACCGTCGGCGAATATCTTGCGGGCTATCACATCTCTGCCGTGACCGTGCTGCCCAAGATGCGCGACAAGGGCCGCGCCGAGATCGTCAGCTGGGAACTGTGCGCCGACGGTACCCCCGTCGTCCCGCGCGGGATCGCGGTGACGCGCAAGGCGCGCAATCCCGCCAGCGCCGCGCTGGCGCTCGATTTCATGCTCGGCCGCACCGGCCAGATCGCCGCCGCGCAAGGGGGCCTGACGCCCTATCGTCATGATGTGGGAGAACGCGAGGTGCCCTATCTCACGCTCGACGGGATCGCCCGCAGGATCGGCCGGGAAAACCTGGTCATGGTTGGCTACGACCACCGCATGGTGGCGCAGAACACCGCCTTCATCCGCAAATGGGACAGCATTTTCAAGAGGTTCGACGGATGAACGCGCCCGCTTTCCCGTCCGGGAACACAACGGCACCTAGCGGCACCATGGCGGCACCTAGCGGCACCAACCGCCAGCTTACGCTCGCCATCGGCATCCAGTGGCTGACCGCCATCGCCACGCTCGTTCTGGTGCTCGCGCCGCTGGGCCCGATCCTGTGGCAATCGCTGCTCGACCGGCCGCTCTACCAGCCGAACGCCGTCCTTTCGTTCGACAATTTCGCCCGGCTACTGAGCGACGCGGGGTTCCTGCGCGCCGTCGCCACCTCGTTCGAACTGGCCTTCGCCGCGACCGCCATCGCCTGCGCCACCGGGGTCGGCCTCGCGCTGTTCCTCGAACGCACAGACCTGCCCGCGCGCGGGGCCTTCCGGTTGTTCGCGCTGGCGCCGATGTACATGTCGCAGCTGGTCAACGCCTTCGCCTGGTATCTGATCTATGGCCCAGCGGGCTACCTCACCCTCTTCGGCGAGATGCTGGTCGGGGTGCCGCCCTGGGACATGTACGGCATCGGCGGCATGGCGATCGTCGCGGGCACGTCGATGACGCCGCTGGTCTACCTGTTCTGCTCCAGCTCCGCGCGCATGGCCGACGCCACGCTGGAGGACGCCGCGCGCAGCGTCGGTGCCGGGCCGCTCAGGGTATTGTGGTCGGTGTCGCTGCCGCTGATGCGCCCCTCGATCATCTATGCCGCGCTGCTGGTGTTCATCGGCACGCTGGAGACGCTGGCGGTGCCGCTGGTGTTCGGGCGACCGGTGGGCCTCGAAAGCTTCACCACCTTCCTGTTCAGCCGGGGCCTTGGCGCGATCACGCCGGACTACGGACTGGTCGGCGCCGCCGCCGTGCTGCTCCTGGTTCTCGTCGCCGTGCTGCTGGCCGTCCAGAGCGTGCTGCTCAAAGGCGCGGGGCGGTTCGTCACCGTGCGCGGCAAGGCGCAGCGGCCGCGCCGGATTGCGCTGGGCGCGCTGCGGCGGCCGGTCGCGACGGTCTTCTGGGTCTACTTCGTACTGACCTTGATGCTGCCGCTCCTCGCCATAATCGCGCGGTCCTTCACCACGTTCCTGACGCCGCTGCTCTCGCCACTCAAGGTGCTGACCACCGACAACTACGCGCTCGTCCTCGGCCACCCGGCCTACTTGCGTTCGATCACCAACAGCGTGATCGTCGCCTCGGTCGGTGCGCTGGTGGCGACGCTGGGCATCGCGGTGATCGCGCTCGTCGCCAAGCGTTCCGCCTTCCGCTTCGCCAAGGGACTGGAATATCTCGCGATGTTCCCGCGCGCGATGCCGGGGATCGTCGCTGGCATCGGCTTCTTCTGGGCGATGCTGCTGCTGCCTTTCGCGCACTGGCTGCAGGGGACGATCTGGATCCTGATGATCGCCTTCGCCATGCGCGGCATCCCTACCGCCTACGGCGCCATCGCCGCCGCGCTCGTCCAGGTCGGCACCGAGCTGGACCAGAGCGCCCGTTCGGTCGGCGCAGGCTGGTGGAAGACCTGCACCGCGATCGTCCTGCCGCTGATCCGCCCGGCGCTGTTCTCCGCCTTCACGCTGCTGTTCCTCGGCTTCCTCAAGGAATATGCCTCGGCGGTGTTCCTCTATGCGCCGGGATCGGAGATCATCGGGACCACCATGCTCTCGCTGTGGTCCAATGGCGATACCGGCGCCGTCGCCGCGCTTTCGGTGATCCAGATCGCGATCACCGGCGTGTTCGTCTCCCTTGCCCATTTCGTCACGAGGACCAACCGCGATGTCTGATGTCCTGATCCAGCGCCTGACCAAGCGCCACGGCGAGGTGACCGTGCTCCACGGCATCGACCTCGACGTGCCGCGCGGCGAATTCCTCACCCTGCTCGGCCCCTCGGGCTGCGGCAAGTCCACCACGCTGTTCGCGCTGGCGGGGCTCGACAAGCCCTCGGGCGGGCATATCGCGGTGGGCGGGCGCACCTTCTACGATGGCGAAGACGGCACTTTCGTGGCGCCGGAGGAGCGCAACCTCGGCCTCGTCTTCCAGTCCTACGCGCTGTGGCCGCACATGACGGTGGCGAAGAACCTCGCCTTCCCGCTGACACTGCGCAAGGTACCCAAGGCCGAGCAGCGCAGCCGCATCGCCGAAGCGCTCGAACTCGTCGACCTCGGCGATTACGCGGACCGCTTCCCGCACGAGCTTTCGGGCGGCCAGCAGCAGCGCGTCGCACTGGCGCGCACGCTGGTGTTCCGCCCCTCGCTGCTGCTGCTCGACGAGCCGCTGTCGAACCTCGACGCCAAGCTGCGCATCAAGTCGCGCGCGCTGCTCAAGTCGCTGCAGCGCCAGTTGGGCCTCACCACCCTCTACGTCACTCACGATCAGGAAGAGGCGCTGGCGATGAGCGACCGCATCGCGGTGATGGAGAAGGGCCGGATCGTCCAGATCGACCGGCCCGAGGCGATCTACAATCGCCCCGCCACCCGCTTCGTCGCCGACTTCGTGGGCGCGGGCAACTTCCTGCCGGTGCGCGCATCGCGCGGGCGGCAGGGCGAGATCGTCGAGGCCCGGCTGGACCATGGCGAAGTGCTGCGCGCCGTCCGCAGCGCCGCGACGGGAAGCGACACGCAGGGGTTCATGACCGTGCGCCCGCAATACCTGCGCCTCGCCCCTGCGGGCAGCGCGGTGGCGGCGGGCAACAACCGGCTCGACGGCATGATCGAGGAGCGCACCTTCCTCGGCGTGCGTAATGGATATGCCATCCGCGTGGGCGACCACCTCGTCACCGCCGAAAGCGAGGACCGCTTCGAAACCGGCCCGGTCACGCTGGCGTTCCGTCCCGAGGACACCCTGCTGCTGGATCACTGAGCGCCATGTACCGGATCGACCTCGGCGGCACCCGCCACATATTCGCCAGTCTCGCCGCGCTGCTCGCGGCAGCGAGTCCGCTGCGCTCGGGCGACGTGCTGGCGGGGCTGGCGGCGGGCAGCAACCTCCAGCGGGTGGCCGCGCGCATGGTGCTGGCGGACATGCCGCTGGCCGACCTGCTGACCGACGCGCTCGTCCCTTACGAGGCCGACGAGGTGACCCGGCTGATCCTCGACGGCCATAACGACGACGCCTTCGCCCCGCTCGCCCACCTCACCGTCGGCGAGTTTCGCGAATGGCTGCTGGCGGACGAGACCGACGGCGCCGCGATCCTCGCCGCCAGCCCTGGTCTGACGCCCGAGATGGTCGCGGCCGTCTCCAAGCTGATGCGCAATCAGGACCTGATCGCCGTCGCTGCCAAGGTCGAGGTCGTCACCCGCTTTCACAACACGCTGGGCCTCAAGGGGCATCTGGCGGTGCGACTACAGCCCAATCACCCGACCGACGATCCGCTCGGCATCGCCGCCGCCGTGCTCGACGGGCTGCTGATGGGCTGCGGCGACGCGGTGATCGGCATCAACCCCGCCAGCGACAGCGTCGATGCCGCCTGCACCCTGATGCACATGCTGGAACAGATGCGCCTCGCCCATGCGATCCCAACGCAGACTTGCGTGCTCACCCACGTCACCAACACCCTGATCGCGATCGAGCGCGGCGCGCCGGTGGACCTGGTGTTCCAGTCGATCGCCGGGAGCGAGGCCGCCAACCGCAGCTTCGGCATCGACCTTTCCCTGCTGCGCGAGGGGCGCGAGGCGGCACTCTCGCTGGGGCGCGGGACGGTGGGCGACAACGTCATGTATTTCGAGACCGGGCAGGGTTCCGCGCTCTCCGCCGACGCGCATCACGGGGTTGATCAGCAGACCATGGAGGTCCGTGCCTACGCGGTGGCGCGCGCGTTCTCGCCGCTGCTGGTCAACACCGTGGTCGGCTTCATCGGACCGGAGTATCTCTACGACGGCAAGCAGATCGTGCGCGCCGGGCTGGAGGACCACTTCTGCGGCAAGCTGATGGGCCTGCCGATGGGCTGCGACGTCTGCTACACCAACCATGCCGAGGCCGATCAGGACGACATGGACACGCTGCTGACCCTGCTGGGCGTGGCGGGGGTTAACTTCGTGATGGGCGTGCCCGGCGCCGACGACGTGATGCTCGGTTACCAGTCCACCAGCTTCCACGACGCGCTTTACGCCCGCACCACGCTGGGCCTGAGGCCCGCGCCGGAGTTCGAGGCGTGGCTGGGCGCGGTCGGTCTGCTGGGCGACGACGGGCGACTGCGGCAGGTGGCGTTCGACACCGCCCCCCGCCTGCTGGCCCTGCCGGACACGATCCGATGAACGGCACCCCCGACCCGCGCCGCTCCGCCGCATGGCTGCGCACGCAGACGCCCGCGCGCATAGGCATCGGCCGCGCCGGCGCCGGAGTGCCGACAGCCCCGCTGCTGGATTTCCAGCTCGCGCATGCCCTCGCCCGCGACGCCGTGCAGCAGCCGATGGACTGCGCGGCGCTGGCGCAGGAATTGGCGCAGGCGCTCGGCAGCGCGCGCGCCCTGCTCCTTGCCAGCGCCGCCGCCGACCGCGCGACCTACCTCACCCGCCCCGACCTAGGCCGCAGGCTGGACGATCCCTCGCGGCGCTTGCTGGAGGAGGCCGATCGCCAGCCCTGCGACGCCGCGCTGGTGATCGTCGACGGGCTTTCCGCCACCGCCACTCGGTCCCACGCCCCCGCGCTGGCGGAGGCGCTGACGGAACGGCTTACCGGCTGGCGCTGGGCCGCGCCCGCCATCGTCACGCAGGGCCGCGTCGCGATCGGCGACGAGATCGGCGCCCTGCTGCGCGCCGACATGGTGCTGGTGCTGATCGGCGAACGCCCCGGACTCTCCTCGCCCGACAGTCTGGGCGCCTACCTGACCTGGAACCCCCGCGTGGGGCGGAGCGACGCGCAGCGCAACTGCGTGTCGAACATCCGCCCGCCGCACGGCCTCTCTCCAGCGCAGGCGGCAGACAAGCTGGCGTGGCTGATGACACAGGCGCGACACCGCCGCCTCACCGGAACCGCCCTCAAAGACGAGCACCTGCTGCCCGCTTCCATTTCATCCCCGCCGGAGAGCTGACCTTCATGTTCACAATCGCCCCCATGCCCGCCTGTCCGGGCGCCGAGACGCTTGGCCGCCTGGCACAGATCGAGACGGCCACCTTCGGCCATATCCTGCACGCGGGATTCCCCGACCGCGCCATCGCCGCCGTCGTCCCCGGCAAGCGCGTCGCCGGCCGCGCGATAACCGTGCGCATCGCGGGCGCGGACTCCACGCTACTCCACTACGCTGTCGGCATGGCCGGGCCGGGCGACGTGCTGGTGATCGACCGCTGCGGCGACGACCGCCATGCCTGCTGGGGCGGCGTCACCGCCACCGCGGCGCATTTGCGCGGCATCTCGGGCATCGTCATCGACGGCCCCGCCACCGACTTCGCCGAGATCCGCCGCCTTGACCTTCCCGTCTGGTGCCGGGGCCAGACCGCGCTGACGACCAAGTTCCTGACCTTGCCCGGCGCGATCAATGTACCGGTCCAGATCGGCGGCACCACCGTCACCCCCGGTGACGCGATCCTCGCGGACGACTGCGGTGTGGTGGTGCTCGACCCCTCTGCCCTTCCTGACCTGATGGTCCGCGCAGAGGCCATGGAAGCGCGCGAGCCTCAAGTCATCGCCCGCCTGCGCGCGGGAGAGGCACTTGCCGACATCTCCGGTGCCACCGGATTATTGTTCCCAGCGGATGTCTAAGCGCGAACTGCTGGCATGGCATCGCCGCATCGGCATCGCCTGCGCGCTGTTCCTCATGTTGCAAGGCCTGACCGGTGCGGCGCTCGCCTGGCGCGGCCCGCTGGAACGCGTGCTTGCACCGGAACTGCGGCTTACCCCGTCGTCGAAGCGCAATCTTCCTGTGGAGCGCCAGATCACCTTGGCACGTGCGGCCCAGCCCAACGCCGTCCTGCTGCGGGCGACTTACGCCGACGACGACCTTTCTCCGCCCCGGTTCCTCTTCGATGCGAATGGACGTTTCTTCATGCTTGCCCTCGATCCCCGCAGCGGCATCGTGCTGCGGGAAGGCGGCCTGGCTCGCTGGCCGATCGAATGCGCTGTGCGCCTGCACGCGAACCTGATGAGCGGAAGCGTCGGTCACATCCTCGTCGGACTGGACGGTGCAGCGCTCGTGCTCCTCGTCGTGCTGGGCTGGCAGCTGTGGTGGCCTGGCAAGAAGCGGCTCCGCAACGGCCTGAAAATCGTGCGCGGCGCCGGTGCCGAACGGTTCCTGCGCTCCGTCCACCGAACCGCAGGCGGTATCGGTGCAGTGCTTCTGCTCTGCGCGGGCCTTAGCGGAGCCACACTGTCCTGGTTGCCGCACGTGCAGCCACACTTCGGTTCCGAGAATGTCTTCACTCCTCGAGGCACGCTCGACATGGCACTTAAATCCTGGTCACTGCGGCATAACCACGCCACGCCTGCCAGATTCACTTTCGAACCGGGGGAACAGGAACCCGCCCAGATCCACTGGAACAGTTCGGTGTCTGCTTTGCCATTGCGGACGACTCTGCGCAGAGGGCCTCACGGCTTGCGCATCTCCGAAACCTCATCTACCCCCGGCATGGCAGAGTTTCAACTGGTAGTGCTGGGTCTGCATTCGGGCCGGGTCATCGAGCCGCTGGGCCGGCTGATCGCATTGACGACCGCATTCCTTCTGATGGGTCTGTCCGGAACCGGTACATGGATCTGGTGGCGGTTCGATCGGCAGCGCCGCAAACATCCTTCGGAGCATCATAGAAGGAATTTGCCGTCGAATACCGGATCCTAACTAAGGTCGCAGATGGGGTGAGCAACCATGGGCTGACGAAAGCTACCGATTGAGCGCTAGCGACACCGGACGATCAGATATTCCCACGCAGCCGAATGCCGAAACTCCAAGCATTATAGGGGACGACGGCAGCGCGTGTACTGTAGCTCAACTGCGCGCCCTGCCAATACACCTCGTCGAACAGGTTGTTCATATAGGCCGTCACACTCCATCGATCATGCTCGATGCCGACGGACAGGTTGACCAGATCATAGGCAGGCAAGGTTCCGGCCGGCCCCAGACCCGTCCATGGAAATGCCGCGTTGCTGCTGTCACGGTGCGAATAATCGACGCGCGTGACCAGTTTGAGTGCATCGCCGACCGGTTGGGCATAGGTCGCCGACAGGTCCACCGTCCAAAGGCTGACGCGGGGGAAAGCCACGTCGGCATAGGTCTGTCCTTCATACACAATGCTGTCGATGGTCGACTTAACATAGGACACGCGGCCGGTAAGGCTTAGGCGGTTGAACGGCTGCCATGCCCCCTCGACCTCGAAGCCATAGGCCTTGGCGCTGTTGACGTTGTCATCGAACCGAATTAACTAGAGGCTATCCCGCTTTCTCCCCGAACAGCCAATCAGCGCAATAGCAATTCAACTGGCGTGACAGAGCGCGCCATCGCATCACCATCAAGTTCCGATGCTCGCATCGCGATCCAGTTGCCGAAATCGACGAGCGCCGGGTGGTTTTCCCATCCCTGGCGTCGGACGAGATAATAGGCCTCCTCGCTGGAGAGCGACTGCGAAAAAGGCATGGCGAGTGCGCCTGATTCCAGTTCCGGATCGATGAGGAAGCGGGGGATGAGCGCCACCCCTGCCCCTGCGGCAGCCGCCTGCGCCAGCATCAGGAAATGTTCGAAGGTCGCTCCTTTGAGCGGCGGCAGGTCGGCGATCCCGCAATCGGCGAACCAGCGGTTCCAGGCGTTCGGTCGGGACGACTGGAACAGCAGCGGCTTGCCGATCAGGTCGCGGGGTTCGCGGATATTGCTGTCGCGCAACCATGTCGGTGCGCCGACCAGCACCGCCTGCTCGCGGAACAGGAACAGGTGCGAGGCATCCGGCCAGTCGGGCTTGCCGAAATGGATCGCGGCGTCGAAGCCCTCGTCGCGCAGATCGAAGGGGAAGGCGCGCGCCGCGAAATTCACCGTCATCTCGGGATGCCGGGCGGTAAGGTCGGGCAGGCGCGGCGCGAGCCATCGCATGCCGAAACTGGGCAATGTGGCAACGGTCAGTTCATGACTGCCCTTCTGGTGAAGCAACTGGCCGGTCGCCGCACGGATGCGGTCGAGCGCCGGGCGCACCTGATCGGCATAGGCCTGCCCCGCCGCGTTCAGCGTCACCCGCCGCCCCTTGCGGTCGAACAGCGGCGTTTGCAACCATTCCTCCAGGATCGCGATCTGCCGGCTGACCGCGCTCTGCGTCAGCCCCACCTGCGCACCCGCGCTCGAGAAGCTGCCATGGCGGGCCGCCGCGACGAAGCTGTTGAGCGCGGCCATGGGCGGCAGCAGTTGCCGCCCCTCACTCATTCCATAACGTCATCAACAGATGATCCTATTGTGTTTTGATCTGGCGCATGAAGGCTCCATATAGTCTCAAATTGTCCCCGCCACGAGATGAATCATGATGACGATCGCGAATGAAGATTGGGTGATGAAGCTGACCGGCGCCGTATTGGGAGAGGAACGGCGCGACGCCATCGCCGCCATCCTGGCCCCCATGGTCCCGGACGTGCAAACGGACGGCGTGACCCGCGCGCAATTTTCCGCCGCGATGAACGTCCTGCTGTTTGCCGATCTACTGGAGCGGGTGCCGAGCGGCGCGGCCTATGTCGCGGATGTGCGGGCGAGCGGCGCAACCGTGTGCTTCGATCATGGCGCGATCCGGACTATCGCCCTGGTCAAGGGAGACACCGGCGCACTGCCGCGCGGCGAACTGGCCTTTCGCCGGATCCTTGAACCGCTCGGCTATGAGGATGCCGCGCTCTATCCCCTGCCCGCCCTGCGCATGACCGGCCGCGCCTATCGCCACCGCGACTTCCCCGAGGCAATTCCGCAATTTTTCGTGAGCGAACTGCATGTCGACCAGTTCGATGCGGAATTCGCCGCGGCGGCGGTCCGCGTCTTCGGCGGGTCGCGCGATCCGCTCGACACCCATGCCGAGGCGGTGCTGGATCGCTTCGCAACGGGCGAAACCGTCTCCTTCGAGGACGCCGTCCGCGCCCTGCCCACCGTCGTCGGCGCCTTCGACCGGCAGCATGAGCAGCCCACGATCACGGACTATGAAATCCTCAAGCAGTCGTCCAAGGAAGCCGCATGGATCGCGACCGAGGGCAATGCCTTCAACCATGCGACCGATCGCGTCGCCAATGTCGTCGCCCTGTCCGACGCACAAAAGGCGATGGGCCGGCCGATGAAGGAGAAGGTGGAATTCTCCCGCACCGGCCGCGTGCGCCAGACTGCCTTCCGCGCCGACATGATCGAGCGCGGCTTCATCACCGCCGACGGCGCCGAACAGCGCATCATGGTGCCCGGTTCCTTCTATGAGTTCATCAGCCGCGATCTTGACCCGGAAACGGGCGCGCTCGACCTATCCTTCGACAGCGGCAATGCCACCGGCATCTTCCACATGACCAAGGGCGCATGAGCGATACCGCCGTCCTGATCGAGCGACTTGCCACCATCGTCGGCCGTACCAAGGTGCTGACCGATGCGGACGATGTCGCCGGTTATCGCGCGGACGGACGTGGCGAAGGCGGCGGCGCGCCCTTGGCAGTGGTGCGTCCGGCCGATGCCGACGAAGTCGCGGCGCTGGTACGGCTGGCGGCCGAGACGGGGCTGCGCATCGTCGTGCAGGGCGGACGCACGGGTCTTGCCGGCGCGGGCCTCGCTTCGGAAGCGGGTGGCGACATCATCGTCAATCTCGACCGGCTGTCGCGCCATATCGAGATCGATCCGGTCAACCGCACCGCGAGCGTGGATGCGGGCGTGCGCCTGTCCGCGCTCAACGTCGCGGCCGCCCAGCATGGGCTGTTCTTTCCCATCGATCTGGGCGCGGATCCGTCGATCGGCGGGATGATCGCGGCCAATACAGGCGGGGCGCGGCTGCTGCGCTATGGCGACGTGCGCGCCAACCTGATGGCGGTGGACTATGTCTGCGCCGATGCGGATGGCACGCAGCAGACGCTTGGCGCGCCGCTCTGGAAGAACAATACCGGCCTCGACCTGAAACAGATGCTGGTCGGCAGCGGCGGATCGACCGGCATCGTGACCCGCGCGACGGTGGCGCTGCACCGCCGCCCCGCGCACCAGATGACGGCGATGATCGCGCTGCGCGAGGCGAGTCCCGCACTAGGGCTGTTGCTCGCGCTGGAGGACAGTTTCGGCGCGTTTCTGTCCGCCTTCGAGGGGCTGAGCGCGCCTGCCATGGCGGCGGCGCTCGATCATGTCCCCGGCCTGCGCGCGCCCTTCGGCGCTATCCCGGCCTATGCCGTGCTGGTGGAATTGTCGGCTCCCGCCGCCTTCGATGCCGATATTTTGGAGGAACAGCTCGCCGCGGTGCTGGCGCCGATGATGGAAGGCCTGGAGGCGCCGGTGATCGATGTCGCCATCGACCATCGCGACGGCCTGTGGGCGATCCGCCATGCGGTGCCCGAAGGGCTGCGCGCCAAGGGGATGGTCGTGGCGTGCGACATTGCGCTGAGGCGCGGCGACGTCATGCGGTTCCGAACCGACATGGCCGCGCGGCTCGCCGAGGCGGCTCCCATGCTCCAGCCCCATGATTTCGGCCATATCGGCGATGGCGGGCTGCACTATAATCTGGTCTGGCCCCACGGCGCCGGCACGCCCGACGCGGCGATGATCGAGCGCGCCCGCACGATCATCTTCGACGCGGTCGTCCGCGAATATGGCGGCAGCTTCAGCGCGGAGCATGGCATCGGCCCGCGCAACATCGCCCATTATTCCCGTTTCGTGCCCGCCGGCGTGCGCCGCCTGACCGGAGCAATCCAGCGCCTGATGGCGCCTGTCCCAATGGGACGCATCGATTTCGGAATGGAGTAAGTGACTATGTCGAGTGACATGATGGGGTCGAGTGACCTGATGGCAGTCTATAACCGCGCGCCGGTGGAGGTGGAACGCGGTGATGGTGTGTGGCTGCATGCCACGGACGGCCGCAGTTTCCTCGACTGCGTGGCCGGCATCGCCACCAACAGCCTGGGCCATGCCCATCCCGCCCTCGTCGCGGCGCTTACCGAGCAGGCCGGCAAGCTGTGGCACGTCTCCAACATCTTCCGTATCCCAGGACAGGAGGCGCTGGCGCACAGGCTGGTCGAAAACAGCTTTGCCGACGTTGTCTTCTTCGGCAATTCGGGATCGGAGGCGGTCGAATGCGCGCTCAAGACCGCGCGCCGCTATCACAGTGCCAATGGCGCGCCGGAGCGGATCGACATTTTCGGCTTCGTCGGCTCCTTCCACGGCCGCACCTATGCCGCGATCAATGCGGCGGGCAATCCCGGCTATGTCGAGGGCTTCGGCCCGCGCCTGCCCGGCTATGAGCAGCTGGACATCGACGATGCCGCCGGGATCGAGGCGGCGATCCGTCGCCCCACCAGCGCCGCCGTCATCGTGGAGCCGGTACAGGGTGAAGGCGGTGCCCGCGCGCTGAGCGAAGACTGGCTGCGTCGCCTGCGCCAATTGTGCGACGAGACCGGAACGCTGCTCATCTATGACGAGGTGCAGTCGGGCATGGGGCGCACCGGCAAGCTTTTCGCCCACCAGTGGTTCGATGGCGTCGCGCCGGACATCATGGCGGTGGCGAAGGCACTGGGCGGCGGCTTTCCGGTGGGCGCCACCCTCGCCACGGCGCAAGCGGCCAAGGGCATGGTCGTGGGCGTCCACGGCTCCACCTTCGGCGGCAATCCGCTGGCGATGGCGGTCGGCAGCGCGGCATTCGACCTGATCGCGCGGGAAGAGACGCTGGAGAATGTCCGCACCATCTCGGCCCGGCTGCGCGCGGGGCTGGAGGCGCTTGCCGCCCGCTATCCCGACATCGCGGTGGATGTGCGCGGCAAGGGGCTGCTGATCGGCGTCAAGCTCGTCACCAACAATCGCGAGATGATGGCGACCGCGCGCGACCATGGCCTGCTGGTGGCCGGCGGCGGCGAGAATTGCATCCGCATGCTGCCCTCGCTGCTCATCACTGCGACGGAAGCCGACGTGGCTGTCACGCGGCTGGAAGCGGCGTTCGCAGCGACCCGCGCATCCCTCGCCAAGGCGGCCTGATGCTTGTCGTCCGTCCGGCGGGGCCGGCCGACATCGATGCACTGATGGAACTTGCCTATCTCTCCGGCCGGGGCTTCACCAGCCTGCCGGAGGACCGGACGACGCTGACCGATCGGCTGGCGCTGTCGGAAGCCAGCTTCACCGGCGCCGTCGAGCCGCGCGATGCCTGGTATGTGCTGATGCTGGAGAATGGCGAGACCGGCCAGATCGAGGGTGTGGCCGGCGTGAAGGGGGGCGTCGGCATCGCCCGCCCCCATTTCTCCTTCCGCGTGGTGACGCTGGCGCAATATTCCTCGGCCACGGCCACCCGTTTCGACCATAACGCCCTGGTGCTGGTCAATGAGTGCAGCGACATGTCCGAAGTCGGATCGTTGTTCCTGCGGCCGGGCAAGCGGCAGAGCGGCGCCGGCGCCCTGCTGGCGCGGGCACGCTACCTGCTGATCGGGACGCAGCGCGAGCGTTTTTGCGAGACGATCATGGCCGAATTGCGCGGCTGGTTCGACGATGCCGACAACAGCCCCTTCTGGGACGGTATCGCCAGCAAATTCTTCCGCCTGCCCTTCGAGGAGGCGGATCGCATGATCACCTCGACCGACGGCCAGTTCATCCTGGACCTCGCCCCGCGCCACCCGCTCTACACCGAACTGGTCGATGCCGCCGCGCGTGAGGCGATCGGCGTGGTACACCGGCACGGCGTCCCGGCGCTCAAGATGCTGGAAAAGGAAGGGTTCCAACGCTCCGGTCTGGTCGATATCTTCGACGGCGGGCCGACCATGACCTGCCGCCGCGACACCATCAGCACCATCGCCGGGGCGCGGATGCGGTCACTGAAGATCGCGCCCGTCGATGAAGGGAGCGAGGAGAGGCTGATCTCCACCGACAGCATCGCCGCCTTCCGCGCGACGCGGGCACCCGTCCTGGTGGACGGCGACAGCGCCACCCTCTCCCCCGCCACCGCCACCCTGCTGGGACTGGCCGAGGGCGCCACCCTTCAGCTAAGCTAGGACTTATGATGCTTCGTTCGATCGACCCCGCCACGCAGGATATCGTCTGGGAAGGCCCGGCCCTCGACCCCGCCGGCTGCGAGGCAGCGATCACGCGCGCCCGCGCCGCCTTCCCCGGCTGGGCGGCGACCGCCCTCGACGCACGGATCGCGATCGTGCGCCGCTATGCCGACGCTTTGAAAGCGGATGCGGAAGACATGGCCCGCACCATCTCACGCGAGACGGGCAAGCTGCTGTGGGAAAGCCGGGGCGAAGTCGCCGCCATGATCGGCAAGGTGGAAATTTCCATCACTGCCCAGGCCGAGCGCGCCGGCACGAAGGACCAGGCCATGCCCTTCGGCCGCGCCGTGCTGCGCCACCGGCCGCATGGTGTGATGGTCGTGCTCGGTCCCTATAATTTTCCCGGCCACCTGCCCAACGGCCATATCGTGCCGGCGCTGCTAGCGGGCAATGTGATCATATTCAAACCGTCCGAGGAAGCGCCCGCGACGGCCGAGCGGATGCTGGCGGCGTGGCGGACAGCGGGGCTGCCCGAGGATGTGCTGCAGGTTGCGCAGGGCGGCCGGGAGATCGGCGCGGCACTGCTCGCAGCGGATATCGACGGGCTGCTCTTCACCGGATCCGCCGGGGCGGGCGCGCATTTTCGCCGCCTTTTCGTGGACCGGCCCGGTGTCATCCTGGCGCTGGAGTTGGGCGGCAACAATTCGCTGATCGCGTGGGACGGAGAGCCCGACGCCATCGCATCGCTGGTGGCGCACAGCGCCTTCATCACCACAGGCCAGCGCTGTTCCTGCGCGCGTCGGCTGATCGTGCCCCAGGGCGCGGCTGGAGACGCGACAGTGGAGGCGATCGTCGCGCTGGCCGCCCGGCTGCCGATCGCGGCGTGGGACGAAGATGGCGAAGCGTTCATGGGGCCACTGGTGTCGGCCCGTGCTGCCGATGGCGCGCGTGCTGCGCTCGACGGCCTGCTGGCCGCTGGGGCAAGGCCGCTGCTTGGCCCCAGCGCGCTTGAAGGCCGCAACAGCGCCTTCATGGCGCCGGTGGTGCTGGAGACGACTGGCATCAGCACGCCCGACAACGAAATTTTCGCGCCGGTGCTGCAGATCCGCCGCGTCGCCGATTTCGATGCCGCCATTGCCGAAGCCAACGCTACCGCCTTCGGCCTGTCCGCGGGGCTGATTTCGGCCGATCCGGCACTGTGGGACCGTTTCTCCGCGCATATCCGCGCGGGCGTGGTCAACTGGAACCGGCCGACCACCGGCGCAGCCTCCTCCATCCCCTTCGGCGGACTGGGCAGTTCCGGCAATCACCGGCCGAGCGCCTATTATGCCGCCGACTACAGCGCCTTCCCCGCCGCCAGTTTCGAAGCTTCGGCAGTCGAGGCGATGGCCGTGCCGGGACTGAGCTGATGGCGACGGACGCGGACCTGCTGCCCGAAGACCGGCCGGTACTGGAGGCAGCCTGCGCCGCGCCGATGCTCGACCAGATACTTGACTGGTCGGCGATCAACAGCGGATCGCGCAACATGGACGGGCTGTCGGCAATGGCCGGGCGGCTGGTCGACGCCTTTTCCGTGCTGCCGGGCGACCTTGACCGCCTGCCTGCTGCACCGGTGACGTCGGTTGCGGCGGACGGACGGGAAAGCCCGATGGCATTGGGCGACAATATCCTGCTGACGGTTCGCCCGGACGCTCCGCTGCAACTGCTTTTCACCGGCCATATGGACACGGTGTTCCCGACAGATAGCCGCTTCCAGACGTGCCAGTGGCTGAATGAAAGCACGCTCAACGGCCCCGGCGTCGCCGACATGAAGGGCGGGATCGCGGTGATGCTGGCCGCTCTCAAGGCGTTCGAAGCGTCGCCGCTGTGCGACCGCATCGGCTATCAGGTGGTGCTGAACAGCGACGAGGAGATCGGATCGCCCGGTTCCGCCGCGCTCCTCATGCAGGCCGCACAGGGCAAGCAGGCCGCCTTCACCTATGAACCCTCCGCCCTGCCCGACGGCACATTGGCGGGCGCGCGGCCGGGCAGCGGCAATTTCTCGATCGTCGTCACGGGCCGAAGCGCCCATGCCGGGCGCAATCCCGGCGACGGGCGCAACGCCCTGTTGGCGGCGGCGGATATAGCGCTCCGGCTGGAAGCGCTGATCCGTGACGGGCTGACCATCAATCCCGCGCGGATCGAGGGCGGCGGGCCGAACAACGTCGTGCCCGATCATGCAATCCTGCGCGTCAACATGCGCGCCCGGACACCAGCCGACCAGCAGATGGCGCAGGACGCACTGAAGGCGGTGCTGGACGAAGTGGCGGAGCGCCGCGAGGTGGCGATCCACATCCATGGCGGCTTCGGCCGACCGCCCAAGCCGATGGATGATCGCGCGCTCGCGCTGTTCACGCTGGTACGCGATTGCGGCCGGTGGCTGGGGCAGGACATCGGCTGGCGCGACACGGGTGGGGTGTGCGACGGCAATAATATCGCCGCCTGCGGCGTGCCCGTGGTGGACACGATGGGGGTCCGCGGCGGATCGATCCATTCGGATCAGGAATATCTGATCGTGCCGAGCCTGGGCGAACGGGCGAGCTTGACGGCGCTGCTGCTATACACGCTGGCACGGAACGGGATGCCCCGCCCCGCCTGACGTCCCGTCCTCCGTCGTTCGAGAAACGAACGGGAAGCAAGGGTTACAGCGCGGCGACCTCGCTCAGCAGCGTCGGCGTGTCGGTGACGCGGCAATAGCCCTTGGTCAGCTCCAGCGCCCAATGATGACGGTCTTGTGTATAGGTCGCGCAGGCATCCTCCGGCACGACGACCAGAAACCCCCGATCGCACGCATCGCGTACGGCGGAAATCACGCACTGGTCGGTCAGGAGACCGACGATCACCAGCCGGGTGATGCCGAGGTTGCGCAAAACATAATCAATGGCGGTGGAATTGAACACGCTCGACGTCGACTTGGCGAAGCGCATCTCGTCACCCTGCGGCGCGATCGCGTCCAGAACCTGCGCCTCCCGGGAGCCGCGCGCCACGTTGATGCCGCTCACCTTATAGTCAAGGCTACGGTCGCGGCCGTCGTCGGTCAGATTCTCGACCGTGGTGAAGATCACTTCGCTCCCCGCCGCCCGGAACGCATCCTGCAAGGCGCGGATATTGGGCAGCATGACCTGCTCGATCCGGTCCATATACCAGCGCTTGTCGTCCGGCAGTGTCTCGCGGGTGTAGGCGGCCAGATCGCCATGGCCATAGGCCGCAACCTCATATTGCACATCCACCACCAGCAATGCGGTGGTGGCAGCGTCGGAGAGCGGCGCGTTGCGAAGGGCGGTCATGGTCCTGTCCTTAGTAGATGGCGGCGTAACGGGCGCAGACGGCGTCGGCATCGAGCCCCTCACAGGCTTCGATCTCGTGCCGCTTGGCGAGCAGGAACGCCTCGACCAGCGGCGCGCCCAGGGCGGCGCACAGCACCTCGTCCGCTTCCAGCCGGTTCAGCGCCTTGCCCAGCGACTGGGGCAGGCGCTCGATGCCGCGCGCTGCAAGGTCCGCCTCGGGCCATTCGGATGGGTCGGTGTTGACCAGCGGCGGCGCGCCAAGGCCGGCGCGAATGCCGTCGAGCCCGGCGGCGATCAGCGCGCCCAGGATCAGATAGGGATTGGCGGTCGCGTCGGCCGCACGATATTCGACGTTGAACTGGTGATCGACCGGCGTCGATCCGCCCGTCACCACCGGGCAGATGCGCAAGGTCGCTTCCCGGTTGCGGTCGCCCATGCAGGTATAGGCCGAACTCCAGCGATGCGGCTGAAGCCGCTCATAGGACACAACCGAGGAGGCCGTCAGCGCGCAGAGCGCGGGCATGTGCCGCACGATGCCGGCACAGAAGGCCTGCCCCAGGACGGTGAGGCCGCCCAGCCCCTCGGGATCGTGCAGCAGCGGATTGCCGTCGCGGTCCCAGAGCGAGAGATGGACATGTACGCCGCTGCCGACGCCCCCCGCCACCCGCAGCGGACAGAAGGAGGCGCTGCCGCCGGCATGATGCACCGCCGCCCGCACGACCTCGCGCGAGACCACGGCACGATCGGCGGACGCGATGCCGAAGCTCGGCTCCATCGTCATTTCGAACTGGTCGGCGGCAAATTCGGCAAGCAGCATTTCGGGCGCACAGCCAGCCTGCTGCAACAGCGCCATAAGAGCCGCGCCGAAGGGCTCGTTGCGGATCGCACGCTGATAGGAAAAGCCCGGCGTCGCCGCGCCGCTGCCCGGCATGTCCAGCCAATATTCCTGCTCGAAGGAGGAGAAGATGCGCAAGCCTTCCGTCTCCAGCTCCGCGATCATGCGTCGCGCGAAGCCGCGCGCGCAGATACCGAGATCCGCGCCGTCCAGCCCCGCGATGTCGCACAGCACGAAGCGCAGATCCGGTCCGTCTGGCAGCGTAACATCGACCAGCGTGTCCGGGTCTGTACGCAAGCGGCAGTCGCCATGCGATCCCCAGGGATTTGGCGAAGCGATCGTGTCAAAGGGCGAGATGATCTGGTTGACCGGCACCCAGCCGACGCCGGATTTGAGCGGCGCCCCCTTCGCATCCCACACGCCGCGGCCGCGGGTCATCGCGCCGAGATCGGTGACGAGATAATGGGTTAGCTGATGGTCGTTGGACATGGTCAGGCGCGGCCCTTAAACTATATTCGCTTCATATTATCCATTTTTGGATATTATGGAATATAAATTTCACCCGTCTTCGCCGCGCGTGCCTTGCTCGCCAAAGCGACGGATCTGCTCGATTTCGACGATCCGCTCACGCCCTTTCTCGCTCGCCGCGCGCGTGATCGCGGCGATCATCAATTCCACCACCGCCATGCACGGCACCAGCGAATCATAGGGCGAAGGTGCGTCGAGATCGCAAGTCAGGACATGGCTGGCGATGCGGGCGATTGGCGACAGCAGCGGATCAGTGACGAGCACGATCGTCGCGCGGCGCAACTTGGCAAACTCCGCCAGTTCGATCACATCCTCCTGATAGCGGCGGATGTCGAACACCACGAGCACGTCGCGCCGGCCGATATCGACCAGATGATCACGCGGCGACACGACCCCGCTGCGCAGCACATAGGCGCGGGGGCGCAACTGGTGCAGATGGCCCCAGAGGATTTCGGCCAGATGATGGGTGAAGCGTCCGCCCAGGACATAGACGGCATGCGACCCGTCCGCGAGCAGATTGGCGACCTTGTCCAGCGTCGCGGCGTCGATGCGGGTGAGCGACCGGCGGATGGCCTCGCTGAAGATATCGGCGGCCTGGGCCGAGAGCGTGTCGCCCTCCCCGCTCTGCCGTCCATAGAGGTCGAGCGGCGATGCGAGGCGGCTTTCGATGTCGAGGCGCAGGCTGGCCTGCATGTCGGGATAGCTGTCGAAACCGATCTTGGTTGCGAAGCGGATGACCGTCGGCCCGCTGACCCGCGCCCGCTCGCCCAGCCTGACGACGGTGTCGAGACCCGCGAGCAGATTGGTCGAGAAGAGAACCTCGGCTATGCGCTGCTCACCGGGGGTAAACTGGTCGGAATGCTGCTTAATCCGATCCGCGAAGCTCAATTTCCCACCCTCCATCAGTCGTTTCCGACAGAGTGATGGATCATTTGCTTCAGGCTCGCCAGTATAGACTGCATGGTCTGAAATATTTCACGCGCCGGCGCAGAACATCTGGCGCGCCGCCGCCGATTGCCGGCGCCATGCGTGAAAGCCCTTCAGACCATCGGCAGGCGTCACATGCTGTTCGGTGCGATGCCAGGCGTCACGATCGCCGATCGTCTCGAACGCATCGACGAAACGGTCCGCCCAGCCTTCCGCCTTGCGGCGATCGGTCAGCAAATCCTGCCGGAACTCCAGCTGCAGATGGGCCAGGCCGCGCGTCATCGCATGTTCGGGCGTGGTGAAATCCATGCCCAGATCCAGCCCATAGGGTTGATTGTCGCCAACCACCACGTCGCCTCGCGCTTCCAGCGCCCGGATCAGCGGTGCGGACATGCGCGTGTCACGGGTCCAGCCCACGCCGATTTCCCATGGACGCGGCGTACCGTCCATCGCCGGCGCGCAGCTATGGATGGAGAGCAGCGCAGGCGTGACGCCCGCGGCCAGCGCCCGATCGAGATGATCGGCAATAACCTGGTGATAGGGCAGGAATATCCCGGCAATCCGTGCGTTGCGATCGATATTGGAGAGGCCGTCATTCGCTGGCACGACGCGCCCGTCGCTGATTGCGGGCATCGCGTCCGTCGCTTCGGGATAGCGGTTGCAGTCGATGACAAGGCGGGAATAGACGCCTTCCACCAATGGCGCCCCCAGCCGCGCGGCGATCCGGCGCGCAACGATGGCCGCGCCCGGATCCCAGCCGATATGATCCAGCCGGTCGGCCAGCGCCATGCCAAGATCACCCAACTGCGCCGGCACCAGATGCCCGGCATGATCGCATATGATCAGAAACGACAGGTCAGCGCCATCCGCGACCCGGAAGGGTGCGGGCTCATGCACGGAGAGCAGGGACGGAAGGCGAGCCGTGCCGTTCATGGCAGCATGCATCCTTTGTCCGATGCCGCGATATTGCCTCTGTACACACGTCCCTCATTGCCTCTGTACACACGTCCCTCACTTTGCCGGACCACCGCGCTTCCTCCTGGGAAGGCTGCGCCGTGTCGCCTGATGTAATCCTGTTCGCCCACCGGGTTAGGAGCCACGCACAGACCCTTTGGAGTGCGCGATTCTCATTCCCGTCCCCACCTCAATCCCAAAAATGTAATAGTTTTGTCAATATGGCCATTGACGGCAAATATTAAAGTGATGTTTCATTGACGCATAACGAATCAGCCAAGCTTGGGGAGGCTAAGGGCCAAAAGGCCGGAAAAAGGGGGAAGCATCGACATGATGGTTAATGAGATTCGTAAGGGATATATCCGCAGCGGCGTCGCGATGATCGCGATCATGACAGCGATGACCGGCATCGGCGCATCCGGCACGGCCTTTGCCCAAGCCCCCGATGCACAGGACGCATCGGTCGACACTGCCGGCGGCGAGATCGTCGTTACTGCGCGCAAGCGGCAGGAATCCATGCAGGACGTCCCCGTTTCCATCACCGCCTATGGCGCCGAGGATCTGGCGAAGGTGGGCGCGACCAATGTCGAGCAGACGATCGGCGTGACGCCGGGCCTGGCCGTCACCGTCAACGGCCTGTCCCCCGCCCGCGACTTCCGCCAACTGGTGATCCGCGGCATCGGCGCCAATTCGCAGCTGGAACCATCCACCGCGACCTTCATCGACGGCGTCTATTCGCCGGGATTGAGCTTCGATTCCGATCTGCTGGAAGTCGAGCGCGTCGAAATCCTGAAGGGTCCTCAGGGCACGCTGTTCGGTCGCAACACCGAAGGCGGCGCCGTCAACATCGTGCTGCGCCGCCCCGACGCGACGACGCGCGGCCGAGTGGATGTGGCCTATGAATCCTTCGACACGGCCAAGGCCAGCGCATCGCTGAGCGGCCCGATCGCCGGCGACACGCTGTTCGGCTCGATCGCGCTCAGCATGACGCAGTCAGACTATTTCGTGAAGCAGAACGGCAGCGCACAGGTGGGCGAGAACCCCTTCTGGCCGGGACGCGATCTCGAACAGGAATATAATGCGGGCAATACCAATATTAAGTCCGCAGACGGGCAACGGAGCCTTTCGGGTCGCGCTGCATTGCGCTTCGTTCCCACCGACACGCTGGAATTCAACCTTTCGGGTCATTATTCCAGCTTCAAGGGTGTCGATCAGGCACCCGGCCCACTGTCGACATGCCACTGCTACACGGTGGATGGCGACCAGGCGTTCCAGAACACGTCGAAAAACTATGGCATCGCCCTGAATGTCGAGAAGACGTTCGATGCCATGACGCTGAACCTGATCGGCGGCTACGAGTTCGCCGACAGTTCCGCGCCGTTCGATTTCGACGGCACCGCGACGCGGGTGAATAACTATCACGACTTCGATCGCACGCAGAAGAGCGCGTCGGTGGAACTGCGGCTCCAGTCCAATCCGGGCGGCCCGCTGCAGTGGCTGGCTGGCCTCTACGCCTTCCACGACTATCAGTATAACAGCCGCTGGTACAATTTCTCCAACATGGACGATCCGGCGGGCGCGGCGCCGCAAAGCTCCTATGACGGCCTGTGGAACCAGCAGCTCGCCGTGCTGAAGCGCGACGGCGTGGCCGGCTTCGGCCAGGTCAGCTATGAAATCACGCCGCAGCTGGAAGCCACGGTCGGCGCACGCTATTCCTATGAGAAGGTCAAGGTTTCGGCCCTCGAGCGTTTCGAATTCCCGGTCAACGGCGTCATCCGCGCCTATACGCCCAGCACCGCCTATGGCTGGGCCGATTTCGTGACGCCGGTCAAGAACAGCGAGGGCTTCAACAACTTCTCGCCCTCCGCCTCGCTGCGCTACAAGATCACGCCGCAGCTGACGACCTACGCCACCGTATCGCGCGGGTTCAAGGGCGGCAGCTTCCAGGTCGCGCCGGTGCAGCCGTCGGACGTGGTGCCGATCAATCCCGAAACCACCACCAACTATGAAATCGGCCTCAAGGGCTCGCTGTTCGACCGGTTGGTGAGCTTCAACCTCGCCGGCTATCATATCGACATCAAGGACCAGCAGCTCCAGTCCTCGGTCATTCGCGGCAATTTCGTCGCGACGACGATCAACAATGCGTCGAGCAGCAAGGTCGACGGCTTCGAGTTCGACATGACGGTGCGGCCGACCAGCCGCCTGACCCTGTCGGGCAATGTCGCCTATACCCGTGGCCGCTTCACCAACTATCTGGTGTCGCCGGGTGACCGCAATGGCGACGGCGTCGTCAACCAGGCGGATCAGGTCGATAAGTCGGGCGATCCCTTCCCCTATGTGCCCGAGTGGACCTATTATCTGTCGGCCGACTATCGCATTCCGGCGGGCAGCGGCGACGTCGTCCTGGGCGCGAATTTCCGCCACGTTGCCAGCACGACGGTGGGCTCCGGCGCGACGTCGAGCGATCCGGTCTACCCGCTGCCCGGCTGGGACCGTCTGGACCTTTCGATCGGCTGGGAAAACGCCAACTGGAAGATCCGTGCCTATATGCAGAACGCGACCGACGAATACATCATCCTGTCGCGCTGGAAATCCTTCCAGGTTCAGCCCAATGCAGCCTTCTGGCACGATCGCGTCGATGCGCCGCGCCGGACCGGCATTTCGGTCGGCTATCGTTTCTGACGGCTGACATAAGGGAGACATTCATGCGCGGCCTATCCTCCTTCCTCGCCATCGCGGCCTTTACCCTGGCCATGGCGACGCCGGCGGCCGCGCAGGATGTCTCCCACGCCCGGATCGACCGTTCGGCCGATGCGGTGGAGGCGCAGGTCATCGCCTGGCGCCGGCAGATCCACCAGTATCCCGAACTCGCCTTTCAGGAGGTGAAGACGGCGGCGCTGATCGCCGGGGCATTGCGGAAGATGGGCTATCAGGTCCGCACCGGCGTCGCCGGCACGGGCATCGTCGCGACGCTGACGGGTGGTCGCCCCGGCGGCGGCGTCGCGCTGCGCGCGGACATGGACGGCTTGCCGGTGAAAGAGGAGACCGGCCTGCCCTTCGCCTCTACCGACACCGGCGTGTGGGAGGGCAAGACCGTCCCTGTCATGCATGCCTGTGGCCATGACACCCATGTCGCGGTGTTGCTGGGCGCCGCAAAGATCCTGTCGGACATGAAGGCCGACCTGCCCGGTTCCGTGACGCTGCTGTTCCAGCCCGGCGAGGAAACCGGCTGGGGCAAGGAGCGTGACGGCGCGGCGCGCATGATCGCGGAAGGCGCGCTGAAGGCTGCGCCGGTCGATGCCGTCTTCGGCCTGCACGCGGGCAGCGATCTTTATGTGGGCGAGGCGGCAACCCGGCCCGGCCCCTATCAGGCAAGCTACGACACGGTGAACATCGTCGTGCAGGGCCGCCAGACCCATGGATCTGCGCCATGGACGGGCGTTGACCCCGTGGTCGGCGCAGCGCAGGTCGTAACCGCGCTGCAGACCGTGGTCAGCCGCCAGATCAACGCGACCCAATATCCGCTCGTCTTCACCATCGGCAGCATCCATGGCGGTGATCGCGCGGGGATCATCCCCGATTCCGTGGCGATGGAAGGCGCAATCAGCACCTATGACGAGGGCTTGCGCGATCAGGCCTTCGCAAAGATCAAGGCAACGGCAGAGGCCGCCGCCGCGACCGTGGGCGCCACCGCCAGGGTCGAGCTGGTCAAGGGCTATCCGGTCAACGTCAACGACGCCGCACTCTACGAATGGGGCAAAACCTCTCTCGCTGCGGCGTTCGGCAACGGATTGAAGCTGGCCGACCGGCGCACCGGATCGGAGGATTTTTCCTGGTTCGGCC
Source organism: Sphingobium sp. YR768 (assembly GCF_900111125.1). Taxonomy (GTDB): domain Bacteria; phylum Pseudomonadota; class Alphaproteobacteria; order Sphingomonadales; family Sphingomonadaceae; genus Sphingobium. The sequence goes on along the minus strand of NZ_FOGE01000007.1, from coordinate 142,997 downwards.
GGGAGGTTCCTGGCCTCTTCCTCCACTTCGGCATCACGAAGCCGGGCACCGACATTGCCACGGTCGCGCGCAACCATTCGCCCAAATTCCTGGTGGATGAGGACGGCCTGAAATATGGCGTCAAGGCGCTGACTTATCTGGCCGTCGATTATCTGTCACAGCACAGCAAGCCGGCTGCGCAATGAGCGCCGAGCCCCCCGCCGACACACTGCATCGCAGCCGCACCGGCTGGTTGATGCTGGCGGGCCTTGGCGTTTCCTACGTCATCGGCGGCGACTTTTCGGCCTGGAATTTCGGCCTCGCCAAGGGCGGCTGGGGCGGGATGATGATCGCGGTCGGCCTGTCGGCGCTGATCTGGATTGCGCTCATGATGACGCTCGCCGAACTGTCAAGCATCCTGCCGACGGCGGGCGGTGGCTACAGCTTCGCCGACCGGGCGTTCGGGCCACTCGCCGGCCGGCTCACCGGCTTTGCCATCATGGTCGAATATGGCGGCGCGGCCGCCGTGGTCGCGATCTTCATCGAAGCCTATTTCAAGAGCCTGACCGGGATCGGCGGGCTGCCTGTCATCCTGGCGGCGTTCATCATCCCCGTCGCAATCCATTTGCGCGGGGCGAAGGAGGCCATCGGCACCGTCTTCGCGCTGACGCTGGTGGCAATCGCCGGCATCGTCCTGTTCGGCGCGGCGATGGCCCCGGCCTTCTCTCCCGCCAAACTCTTCGACATGGCCCCGGTGGGCAGCGGATCGGCGTTTCTGCCCCATGGCTGGACTGGCATATGGGCCGCCATGCCGTTCGCTACCGCCTTTTTTCTGGCGGTGGAAGGCATAGCGATGGCGGCCGAGGAGGTGGTGGAGCCGCAGCGCGTCCTGCCCCGCGCGATGATCGCTGCGGTGCTGGTGCTGCTGGCCATGGCCGTGATCCTGCTGCTGGCGGGGCCCGGCGGGGCGGGTACTGCGAGCCTTGCCGACCGCAACGATCCCCTGCCCGCCGCGCTCAATGCCGCGGGATCGGGGCGTGCGGTCGTCATGATCGTCAATATCGCCGCGCTGGTCGGGCTGGGCGCCTGCATGTTTTCAGCGATATACGCCTTTTCGCGGCAGGCCTTCGCCCTTGCGCGGGAGGGGCACCTGCCTGCCGTCCTCGGCCGCACCAACCGGCACGATGTGCCGGCCAACGCCATATTGATACCGGGCACCCTGGCACTGGTGGTCGCATTGTCCGGCGAGGCAGAAGGCGTGTTCGTGGCCATGGTGTTTGCCGCGATGGTTTCCTATCTGTTCATGACCGCCGCCCATATCCGCCTGCGGCGGACGGAACCTGGCCTTGCGCGCCTGTATCGGACACCTGCAGGGGGTCTTGTCGCTGGCTTCGCTTTTGTCGCGTCGGCGCTCCTCTTCATCGCCTGTGTCAACGCCAGTCCGCTCTGGTCGCTGATAACGGGCGTCCTGCTGATAGCCATGGTAGGAAGCGTCACGGGAAAACGCATAGAGGTTACCCGCTGAAATTCTTCTACCTAACGGACATGATGTACTGCCTCGCTTGGTTGCAGTTCCAAGATCGGCCAAAGAGCTTTTTGTCAGCTATTTACTTACGAATAGCCATCGTTGGATGGTGCTTCAAATCGGACGCGGAGGCGGCTGGTTTTACATTTTCTGCTGGTTTCGAGCTTTGAAATCGCCGCTTCTCCCAGTCCTGAGTCCCGCGCTAGATAGTGCGCATCGAGGATCGTCGCGACGTCCCTGAGGCTGTGTCCGGTGATAGTCGCGATCTGCGGGACAGTGCATCCCGCGATCGCCAGACGGGTCACGACGGTACCACGCAGATCGTGGAAGGTCAGGCCGGCGACCCCCGCTTTTATGCACCCCTTGCGCCAGGACGTCCTGAAACCGTCACTTGTCCACTCGCTGCCCCGCAGCGTTATGAGGATCGTTCGCGGGAGTTCCTTCCCCTCGGCCTCGTAGCCGGCCTTGAGCGTGTCGAGCGATTCCTTGAGTGGCGCCCCCACGGGAATGACGACACGATTCACTTGCAGTTTGGCGGCCTTGCTCCTCGTCTTGTTTTGCGCCAGCCGGATATGAGTTCCGTCATAGGCCTTCCAGGGGAGCTTGATGAGATCACCCTGCCGCTGACCAGTCCACAGCGCCAGTTTGAGCGCGAGATGGAGATGCTCTGGCGCATTGGCATAGAAGGCAGCTTCCTCTCCTTCCCGCCAGATATATTCGGCGCGACTGCCCCGATAAAGCCGGCCAGGTCGTTTGCAGGGATTGGCTGTCACAAGGCCCCGGTCAAGGGCCCATGCCAGGATACGAGCGAGAATCGCGAAACGGTAGTCCGCCGTCCGCTCGGAAGTTTTCCCAACCCTGTCTCGCCAGGCGAGGAACTCACCTCGGGTACGGCGATCGCCAAGGGCTGAGACCGGAAAATCGCCGAATTCGGTCTCGATGTGCCGCAGATGCTTTGCATAGTCCTTCCGGGTTCGGTCGGCGAGAGATGTATAGGCTGAGGATTGCTCGAAAGCCCGAAACACTGCGTTGAACGTATCGATCGGCTTGTTGGATCGCGTCGCATGGGCCGCGACATAAGCCTGGTGAAATTCCGGCGTGCCGAATTTGGCCTCGATGCGGGGCCCCCGCGCCACGCGTAATAGCAGGTCGCGTACAGGCCCGTCGCCAGTTTCTTACGAAACCTGTGGACACCTTTAAGATTGACGCGCATCGCGCCGCGCCTTCCATTCGTCGAACGGGGTCGACGAAACCGCGGATGGTTCCGTTTCCAGATGCACGAGGATGATCCGCCCATCGGGGTGGATCTCGGTACGCACGATCGTCAGTCCGCCCTCGCAGGCCATGCGGATGGCCTGGGCGAGACTGGGGCGTCGTGGTGAGGATTTACGCGGTCCGGCCACAGCACGCTACCCAAGGCCGCAGGGCGCAGACCCAACTCGTGGTCCCCTGCCCGCCGCACTCCCCCCTCCCTCCCCAGGCGAGTCGGCTGGAGAGCGCTGACTTTACGCCTGGCTGCGTCCGCAGGCGCCGTATCCCGGCGAGGGTCGCCGCTGGTGCATGGGCCACAGCCTCCAGGCGGCGACGGATCGTGGCTGCAACAGCCAGAAGGACCAGAGGCGGTCCCGAGTACCAAAACATGGCAAAACGCATTGCGCGCTCCTCACTGGAGCACCCACGCGATGTCATGAAGCAAAGCCAATAATATCATAGTCTGGAGCAACTTGAAGACCGTCCTCTATCGGTTTTCTCATTTCAGTTGCACGGAGCCGTGAGGAGGTTCAGCGCACAAACACATCGTTCCCAAACCTTGCGCTCAGGTGCACGGCCACAGAGGCGGTATAGTTACGCTGACGCCACGCCGTCGGGCTGTGGTAGACGCCGACTGCCTTCCAATAGTCTCCCGTGGTCCGCAGGGCGGACAGAAATACCCACCGCGCGGCCTCGGCATTGAAACAGGGATCAAAACGGAGCCAATGGTGCACATGGGTTTTCGGTCGGTCGATATGCGCTGCGATGCGCGCTACCCACCAACTGTTGATCTGCAACGGCCCCAGATCATGGGTGCCGTTGGTGTTGGCAACCTCGGCACCGATCCAGCCTGCCTCCTGATCGCGCAAACCCCACAGCGTCTTTTCGAGCCAGGGCCTGCCGAGCGAGGCGCGTCGGATGCACGCTCCTATCAGACGTTCGTCGTCCGGATTGCGCGTCCTGGCCTGCGCCGGGGATGGTGCGATCAACGCTGCCCACAGCAGCGCGCAGATGAGATAGGGAACGCAGCGCGTCATTGACCCGTCATCCCCACCGACACCGATCGAGCATGAAGTCTCGTGCCGCTGAGGTCCGGGAACGGCCCATCCGTCAGCAAGGCCAGCAACGCGCGCCCGGCAAGGATTTCGATAGTGCTGCCGTGAGCGACGACGGCCCGACTTTGCGGCCCAGTCCGCCCAGTATGGATGAAAAGGCCGCGCTTCCCTCTCGCGCGACAGAGCGCCTCGAAAGCCGAGACATGTTCCGGCCGGATCGTATCGGCATAGCGCTTGGCCTGGATCAACCAGATGGCGCCATCGATGACGACCTGTCCGTCGATCCCGCCATCGCCCGTGTAACGGCGGTTGCGAATGACCTTGTAACCACGGGGCTCGAAACTTTCGAGCAACAGCTCCTCGAATGCGAGCAGGTCCATGGCGCGCAAGCGGGCATAGAGAAGCTGTGGCGGCTGCAACCGGTCCCGCCCGCGAAGTTGAGCCGCCATGGTCCTGGCCTGCCGCCGCCGCCAGCCATGCTTTACCGGCACCCGCAATCGATGGGCGAAGAAGGCCAGGATGATGAGCATGACCGCGGATAGGGCAAACAGCATGAGAGGCAACCTTATCGCTCGGGACCACGAGAGGGCTCGGGGTGATGGACAGGAGATGGCGCCGGCCGCGCCGGCTGATTGTCCGATGCGTCGCGATTAGTACGAGCGCGGTCGAGAATGCCCTCGAGAATGCGATCGAGGACCTGCGCGACGCTGCGCGCGCCCTCGGCGAGATGTTCGGCGGCGCCGCGCGGCGGACGCTGCCGGCGATCGAGTTGCCGTTCGAGCATTTGATCACGGCGCTCCGCGCGCAATTGCTCCTGTTCGGCCCTGAGGTTGGCCAGATGCTCACCGCGGCGGCTCGAGAGAGCATCGACGCGGTCTGCCTTCAGCCGGCCCAGTCCTTCAGACGAGGATGTTTTCTCGCCGGACTGCCGCTCGAGCTTTGCGATCAACGCCTTGACATCGTTGGTCCAAAACCTGGCGCCGAAGGCCGCACGGGTGATGGCGGTGTAGAAATTCTGGGCATTGACGAGCGGCGATTCGACCGGCGCCAGCACGAAGACGCGCGGATAGGTTTTGGACTGGGCGGAATAGACGGTCTCGGTATAGCCATGATCCCAGGTCCTGTGCTCGGAGAGATCGACCTTCTGTACGCGCCCGTCCCGATCCCAGCGGATCGTTGCCAGCGCCCCTTCCAGTTGAGCCACGGTCCCACGCTCGGCATTGCGCAGATCGAGGTCACGGTTGACGAGACGCCACTGGATACGATCTCCCTCGGCAAGGTCGCGATCCTCAGGATTGAATATGTTGATATGCCGGGCCCTGGTGGTCTGCGGATCCCAGCGGATCGTGCGTCCCTGCTCATCGATCAGGCGCACGACCTGCCGGCCATTGGGCTCACGCCCCAATCCGGCGACGCGATAGCCGACATTGCGGGCGACGCCGAGACCCACGATATCGCGGTCGAAGCGCACGACCTGACCAGAGCTATAGAAACGCGCCATATGCTTCTCGACGTCCGTCAGGCCGGCCGGGGCCAGGATAGACAGGCGGCTGTCTTCGGCGGCGAGACCATTCTCGTCTTTCAGCGCATCGCGAATCTTGCTGTTGACGATCAGGCGCGTCGCATTGTCGAGAACGAGGATGTTGGTACCGTCCCGCGAATCAGGTTTGAGCCGCACCCAGGCATGGACGACCTGCTCGGCCATCTTCTCATTGTCGGTCACGGTGCTGACGCTATCGAGTTTGGAAAGCGCTTGCGCGAAGTTACCGGCTCGCGCCTCCGTCACCGCAGCCTTGATCGATCTGGTTTCCTGACGCACGGCCTCGGTGAGTTCGACCGTCGGCAGGCCCAGTTTGCGCATCAACCAGAACGGCTTACCCTGCTCGATGGCACCGGTCTGTTTCTCATCGCCCAGGAAGAGCAACCGTGCCCCGGTCGTCCTGCTGATCTCAAGCAGCCGCTGGGCCTGACGGTTACCCAGTTGCCCTGCCTCGTCGAGGACCAGCACATGGCGGTCGGTGATCCCCTGCCCGCCTCGCGCGACAAAACCGGCAACGGTGAAGGACGCTATGTCGGCCTTCTTGCCCAGTTCGGCTGCCGCTGAAGATGTAGGCGCCAGGGCGATCAAGGTCGTGCCGGGCTCAGCCGCTTCGACCAGCACGCGGACCAGGGTCGATTTGCCGGAGCCCGCCACACCGTGGATGGCGGTGACGCGATCGCGGGTCAACGCCGTCTCGACAAGGGCATTCTGTTGCTGCTTGTTGAGGCCGGTTCGTTCGAGGATAGCGAGCAGTCGATCGCTTGAGGCGATCGGGCGGGTATCGCCCAGCCCCAGCGCGATATGCTGGGTGAGCGCCAATTCCAGCCGCCAGGTTTTGCGGCTGGTGCGCCCGCGGGTCAGAACCTTGTCCCCGGTCTGCTCATGAGTGGGGAGCAGCTTGCGGACGAGTTCGTGGCTTTCGATGCGGGGACGGATATCCTTGAGCCGGACTTCGCCGACATGAGCGGCGAGCCCTGTGCGCAGGATATCGCCGAGATTGTTGACTGCTTCCGTGGTCTCCAACTGCCGCAGGCCGAACAGCGCCGCGCGCGATGCCTCCCGTTCGGTGGGTGGCAGGTGCATGTCCTTTCGCTCCTGCGTCGCTGTGGCGATCAGGTGAAGCGGCTCGAGGCGGGGTCCTGTGCGCCGGTGCCACCGCGCGACAAGTTCCTCCTTGCCGATCTTCACCTTGGCCTTGCGCGTGGCATAGAAGGAGGCCCGCTGCGCCTTCTGCCCGACCAGCTCATGCTGGCGGGCATGTTCCTCGATCGCCTCGGCGCGCTGCGAGAATTGCGCGATGAGATCCCCGGGCACACCGCGAATTTCAAAGAGCCCTGACCGTGGATCTGTGTCGATCTCATAGCCTGCCTCGCGCAAAGTAAAGGCCAGCGCATTGCGATATATCTGGCCGGCCACGCGCTGCTCGCCATACATGACCCGGCTTTCCAGGCTCGCCATGGGATCGCCGGCTTGGCGGTTGGTCATGTTGAGGACGACCAGATGAGTATGGAGATGGGGATCGAGTTCCCGGCTGCCATGTTCGGTGAAGCGCGCGACGAGGATGCGACCGGTGGTTTCGTGCACGATCTTGCCTTCGTCACGGCGGCGCAGTTGCGCCTGCTCCTCCAGATAGGAGATGGCGGCGGTCACCGCGCCCTCATGGGCCGCAAGCACGCGCTCGTCGCCCGCCACCAGCGCCATGATCGACACCGACTTGGGCGCATTGACCGCAAAGTCCCAGCCGGGATGATGTTGTAGCTGCCCGTCGCCTCGGTAACGGCCAAGCTGCTGGCCGCCGACCTTGCCCGCGAGAAGCGGCCGGAAGACTTTCGGGTCGACCGCGCCTGACAGCCCAAGATCGTCCGCGAGCTTGCCGGCCCATTCCGAGGGCTCGTTCCCACCCTTGGTGTAATAATCGCCCACCGTATAATAGCGGGCAATGTTGGCAGGCTGACCATGGAGGCGCTGAGGCTGGATCATGCCGGCCTCGCCGGTTCGCGCGGGCCGTCTTCACGGCCGTGCTGAACAAGGTCCGAGCGAATCTCCCCCTGCTTGCCGGCAAGGATGGTCCACAGGGTTCGCGCGGGAGCCGGGAGCTCGGCATGCTCTTCATTCAGCAAGATGTCCTCGACCCGCTGCGGATCGATATCGGGTGCCGGAGGGCTGAACAGATCCGGCTGTGGAGGTGGGGCCGCCGGTGCATCAGGAGATGGCCGGGGTTTCCTGGATGGCGTGTCCACCGCGTTGGGAGTTGGCTGAGTCTGCGCGGCCTCGCGCTCCATGGCTTCACGGACACGCGATTCGGCGTGGGCAATGCGAACGAGAGCTTGTGCCTTGTCGATCTGGACGGGCGGATCAGTGCGCTCGGAAAAGGCTTCTCCCAGCGAGGGAATGTCGTTGAACCGGCTTTCAAACCGCACCACGGGAAGATTGCGGCCGAAGCGCAGGAAGCCGATCAGATTGGGCAGATTGGTGACCTCGGTCGGCATGACCAGAGGCCGGGTCACCTGCATGCGCGACAGATTGACGCCGTCGCGCATGTCGTTGACGCCATAGGACATGCCCTCATTGGCCTCGACTTGCTCGACCTGACCAAGGTTGATCGAGACATGCTCTGCGGTATCCGTGTCATTCGCCCGCAGCGCCACCCAGGTCGAGCAATAGCCGGTGATCGCCGCAGCATCTTCCTTGCCGTAGGTGGCCTTGAGCTGGGGATAGGACTGGAAACCCAATATACCGCATCCGCCATATTTGCGGGCCCGCGCAAGGAAGTCCGAGAGCGACGGCAGCTTCTGCAGCGTCGGCAACTCGTCGATCACGCAATAAAGCCGCCGGTCGCGATCGGGCGTCAGGCTCATGATCGCGCTGATCGCGATGTCGAGCCAGACGGTGATCAAAGGGCGGAGCGAGGGTAGCTGATCGGCTTTCACGGTGATAAAAAGCCAACTGCCCTCTTCACCCTTCTCCACCCAGTCCCGGATCGAGAAGCCGTCCTCGGTATCATGGAGATAGCCGAAGCTGCGCATCACCGAGGCGAGTTCGGCCTGAATGCCGGCGGACGTGCGTTCACCCTCGGTGCTGATGAAGGCGGCGGCATCGGTGCCGGTCACGAAGGCAGCCAGATCCTTGAGCTTCGAGCGCAACAGCCGGTCCAGCAGGACCGAGACATAGGTGTGCTTCTGGCGCGCGAGTTTGCGCATGACCGCGACCAGGGTGCCCCGCGCCGCCTTGGCCCAGAAAGGATCGCCATGCTTGTCTGGGATCGTCGACTCGGCAATTTGATCATAATGGTAGTCGCAGGGTACATCGACCCAGGGCGACCAGCGCGCCGTGCGTTGATCGAGCGGGTTGAGCAGCATGTCGGTGCCCTGCCGATAGAATTTCTCGACGAAGGTACCGGCGGTGTCATAGACGATCGCGCGACGACCTGATTTACGGATACCCTCGAGCATGCCAACGATGAGGTTGGTCTTGCCGGTACCCGGAGCGCCGCACAGCAGGATATGCTCGGGCTCGAAGGCTTCGGGAACGGGAACGGGCCCGATGACGAGGGGCCCCTTTTTCTGGCCCCACAGCGCACGTCGGACCTGGCGGATCGTGCCGAAGCGCGCGCCTCGCAAATATTCGTTGGAGCCCAGCCCCCTGCCCGTCCGCGTGAAATAGAACCAAGCCCAGCCGAGCATGACAGCAGTGAACAGCCCCGCAATCAGCGCCCCGTGTAGCAGATAGCCCTCGAAAGACCGCAGGGTCTTGTTCGCCAGCGCCGAGGCGACCAGCCAGTCCGCCGAAGTCCAGTAATCCTGCCCTTCCGGGGTGCGAAACTGTACTGGGTCATTGGTTCCGCCGGCCGCATCGACCTTGATGGTCGCTTCGGCCAGCTTGAGCAGAACGAAACGCTCATATTCGCTCGATTTCTCGAACGCATACCAGACTGTGCCGATGATCCAGATGATGAAGCCGGCTAATATGGTCTGGTAGAAGACCTGCGTGGTCATGCGGACGTTGTGGACGATCGCCTGGCCGCCGCGCGTCCAGGAACCCAGCATATCGTTGCGGAAGATGCTCATAGGGCATCCTCCCCGCCAAGCAGACCGCGTTCGGCGAGAATGGCGCGGGCTTGGGCCATTCCCTGCTCGAGCGCCTTGGGAGACTGCTGGCCGACGGACGTCGCGACGATCGAGAGGATCTGGATCGAGGTGGCGAGGATCTCATCCTGCGAGGAGAAGACGTAGCGCTTGCGTTCATCGACCGCCTGCTCAAGCAGCTGGCGGATGAAGCCCGACAAAGAGAGGTTCGCACCGCGCGCACGCCGCGTCAACGCTGCGTACAGCGTACCATCGAGGCGAAAATTGACCTTGGGCAAGCGAAGGGTCTCCCTGTCCGGGGACCTTCGCAGATGTCATGAAGCGAAGTGATGGTACCGAAGCCGCATTCGTCGCGCAAGTCGCGGCGATCTAAAAATCCATAATCGAAGGGTTATAGGAACAGTTTCCGGCTGTTAGCGACCGCGGGGTGTTTCACGCATGGAGTATGGATATGCTTCCTCGCGGCTAATCGCCTTGATGGCGTGCGGAGATTGAGCATTACCATATCGAGTGGTTGGTCAGGAGGAAGGCATCAGTGGAAGAACCGGACGACCTCTCCCGCTGGTCCCGCCTTACCCACAAGCATCGCGCCTGCCTCGACCTTGTAGTTGAACGCAAGAGCTCGAAGGAAATCGCACGATCCTTCAGATTTTCAAACCCACAGTTGATCAGCGCATCACCGCCGCGCGAAAAATTCTCGGTGCAGCCGACCGCGATGAGGCGGCCGTCGTCTACGCCCGGCTGAAGAGCGTATATGATCGCGTCACATATGATCTGGTGCAGCTTCCCCCCGTGCCTGTTCTGGTGCCATCCCACTTTTCGGACGGCGACCCGTTATCGGTTCTTTTGCTGAGCGACAGCATTGCGCCCAGCATCGGGACCGGGGGGCGCAGGGAAGGATCTTCTGGCGCCGTTCCAGGAAGGGTGGAGACACGATTACAGCATCCCGGCACGCATAATGATCATGGTTGCTATGCTCACCGCCCTGGTCATCGTCGTGTTTCTGGGCCTCGGCATTGCCGAGACGCTTACGCGCCTCGTTTCCAACTGATCCTGACAATCTGGCCCAACATTGCTCCGGAGCGCTCCGCGCTTCCGGCGAAGGAGAAACTATGTCCAATTCCGAATCGCTCGCGGTAGCGCGTCTGCAACGTGATGTGCCCTGTGCATCGCAATTGAATTGGCAAAATGCCAGGGCTGCGGGCGAATGGCCGGCCTGATCGACGGCTGCCGCGCCACCTTTGTTGGCAATTACGTGCGCAGCGGCGGCAAAAGCCTGATTTTCGGACATAGATTCCGAGATGGGGTTTCAAACAACGGCTGCGTGAGGTGCGAAGCGGTAGCCATCGATCTACCGGGAGGTGCGGCACTGTTCGCGTTGCTTACGAGTGCCGATGGTGACGCTGACTATGCGCGTCAGCTTCCTGGAAGGGCGCTCGGAAGCAGGCTGTCGCAAGAGCCAGCCAATGACAAAGCCTATCGGTGGCGCGATGTCACAGAACTCTGGCCAACACACCCTGATACAATTGGTTTTGAGAGGACCAATCCACTGCCGAGGCTCATTCGGTTCCGTGACCCGAATGATCCAAGGAGTGGTGAGGAAGTAGCGCCCGGCAAACTGGCCGCAGTTTTCGGACCCGGAGTTCGGCTCAAACGTATCACGATCGAGAAAACGTCGGAGACCGTGACGGGCGGGATTGAAAAGCGGCTGAGGTGGCTCGACCATCTAATTGTCTGGTTGCGACACATCATTGGGACATGGTAAGTAGCGCTATCGCGGATCACGCGTGGCGCTTTGCCGCTTTTGCTGATGAGGTTTCGTGATGGTGCAGATACATCCCCAAGCCCGAACCATGCCTGTTGTGCGGGCGGAAATCGCTCGTTCTAGCGAGCCCGCCAGTGTTCTCGCAAAGCGCTATGGCATCAGCGACGAAACCGTCCGCAAGTGGCGCAGACGCGGCGAGCAGGCGGTCCAGGATTGCTCAAGCCGGCCTAAGCGCCTGGCTTGGTGCATGACCGAGGAAGAACGCGCCATCATCTGCGCTGTGCGCAAGTCGACTGGCTCGCCCTGGATGATCTCACCTTCGTGCTCCGGCACTTCCTGCCACACCTCAATCGCGACAGCATCTATCGGGTGCTTAAGGCCGAGGGTCTCAACCGCCGCCCACCCAAACCCTCGACGCAACCGCGCAATGGGCAAGGCCGCTTCAAGGACGAGGATCTGGGCTTCGTCCACATCGACGTAAAACATCTGCCCAAGCTGCGCACTGCGGACGGTGAGATCCGCAAGCGCTTCCTCTATGTGGCCATCGATCGTTGCTCACGGTTCGTCCATCTCAACGTCTACGACGCCGAGAATGCCGCCAACGCTATCACCTTTCTCAATACCGCCAGGAAGGCATTCCCTTTCCGTGTCACCCATGTCCTGACCGACCGGGGATCCTGCTTCACCGCCGACGATTTTGAACGCACTTGCGCCGAGATCAAGGTCAGTCAACGCAAGACAAAACCCTATACACCCCAGACCAATGGCATGGTCGAGCGCTTCAACGGCCGCATCGCCAGCGAGGTGATGGGCATCAACGTCGCCGGCCACGCGGATCTCGAAATCCTGCTGGCCGGCTTCAACCGCGCCTACAATCGACGACGACAGCGCGTGTTCCAAGGCAACTCACCACGCCAGAAGGTGGAGAAACGGATCGCGCAGGCACCCGCGCTCGCCAACCCTCTTTACAAGCCCACGGCGCCAGACGATCTTATGGCCAAAGTCGACGACGTCCTATATTATGCCAATGATGTGTCGCAACCAGACAGTCAGATGAGATGACTACCGCACGATTAAAGCGAACCATTTACGAGCACATTACCAAGTGAAATCGGCGCTCTGCGCAGTCGATGATAGGATAACAGTCCCAGCTATCAAGCCGTTCGACAATCACATGGTCCACGCGCATCTGCGCGAGAAACTGCCCGACGGCAAGAAGCCGGAACCACTCAAGAACCCGGTCTGATCGCTACCACGACGGTTGCAATCGACCTGCCTGGGTCTTTTGCGTTCGGCGCCCAAAGATTTATTTTTCCGGGCAAGGGGATCCTCGTGATGCCGATTTGACCATCAGGCGTCGTTCCAGAGATAGTCAAAAGGCGCCTCTCGAAAAGCGAAGCGGTCGAGATGTGAGGTCACGACATGCTTCATGGCTTCCAGTCCTTCCGCTTCGTCCGCACGCAAGTGAACATTTAAAGCGTCGTCGTCGGCATGCATGGTCAGAAGCGCCTGCGGCAGCTTCACGATAGCGTGGGTTTCATGCTCTTCCACGTTGAGCTTGTGCCCCCAATGCTTGCAAAGCTGGCTTTGATAACGTCTGGAATTCGTCGTCGCGATGGTAACATGGCTCTCGGCCATCTTCGATCTCCTGATTGAGCAAGCACGCTGACCGGCGCAGGCGCTCGTCGCTACTTTACGATACGCATTCAAAAGACCCCACCGCGGATTTCGCAGGCTGGACCTCACGACAGCAATTCTGGATTTCGCGATAGCCCCGCGCATTGCGGCGCGATCGACCTTCACCCTATTGCAAATTACTCGCAATAGGGGATTCAGATGAGTGGTGTGAGACTATCCGCGCGTAAAGAAATGTCCGACCTTCGGGGAGCAGCCCAGCTGAAGCGGCCGTCCATTGCCGGCTCCCTGCTGGCATATGCGCTTGTGTCGGCGGCACCGGCGGTTGCGCAGGATGGCAGCGAGGCGGACATCGTCGTGAACGCCTATCGTCCGGCCGAGACGATCGACGCTTCGACCAAGACCACCACCCCGCCGCGCGAGACGCCGCAATCGGTGTCTGTCATCACCCGCGACGAACTGGACGCGCGCGGTGTACAGACGCTCAACGAAGCCACCCGCTATGTCGCGGGCGTCCTGCCCGAAAGCCAGGGCATGGATAACCGCATCGACGACATGTACATCCGTGGTTTCGATGCGGGCGGATTTGCCAGCAACATCATGCTCGACGGGCTGCGAATGCCGTCCGACAGTTCATCGAGCTGGAACCATGCCGCCTATAACAATTGGAGCATGGAAAGGGTCGAGGTGCTGAAGGGCCCATCGAGCGTCCTCTACGGCCAGCTCGCGCCCGGCGGCATGGTCAACCAGATCAGCAAGACCCCGCGAGCCGGGCAGCCGCAGATGCTGCAATTGCTGACGGACGAATATGGCAAATATCAGGCCGCCTTCGACCTCGGGCATGCCAATGAGAGCGGCAGCGTTGCGGCGCGTTTCGTCGGCCTGTTCAAGGATGGCGGCACGCAACTGGAGCATGTCGATCACCAGCAGTGGTTTTTGGCGCCGAGCGTCACCTTCCGGATGAGCGAGAGGACGAAGCTGACGCTACAGGCCTTCTACCAAGAAGACAGCGGCGGCAGCACCTTCCAGTTCCTGCCCTACCAGGGATCAGTGATCCCAGGAGCGGACGGCTATATCGACAACCGGACGTTCCTCGGCGAACCGAACTGGAACGTCTATGATCGCATGGTCTGGTCGGCAGGCTGGCAGTTCGAGCACAAGTTCAGCGACACGTTCAAGCTCAGCCAGAATGCGCGCTTCACCCATGTCGACTCGCTCTATCGTGCCACGGTGGTCTATGGCGTGCGCGGGCAGACCGTCACCAATCCGAACACGCTGACGAACGGACGCATTCTCCCGCGCCGTGCGGTTCAGGGCGAAGGCGATTCCAACGGCTATACCATCGACACGCGGCTCGAAGGACGGTTCGTCACCGGCGACATCGAGCATGTCATGCTGGCGGGCTTCGACTGGCAGCGGACCAAATGGAATTTCCTGCGAAAGCAGGCGGCGGTGTCGCAAACCGCGATCCAGATCGACATCTACGATCCGGTCTATACCCATTATGATTTCGCGCCCACATTGGTCAATCAGGTCGGCACGCGCGAGACCGATAGCCAGAGCGGTGCCTATCTCCAGGACCAGATCGCGGCAGGCAATTGGCGGCTGACCATGAGCGGTCGCTACGACTGGGCGAAGATCGACTCGCTCAACACGCTGAACAATGTGGCCACCCGATCGCGGAACGAAGCCTTCTCGGGCCGGGTCGGGCTGCTCTATGCCTTCCCCAACGGGCTGTCGCCCTATGCCAGCTTTTCGCAGTCGTTCCAGCCCGCGATCGGCACGGCGCGCGACGGCAGCGCCTTCAAGGCGATCTCCGCCGATCAATGGGAGATCGGCATCAAATATGAGCCGCGAACGATCGACGGCATGATCACCTTGTCGGCTTTCGATCTGCGTCAGAAGAATGTCCTGACCACCGACCCGCAGAATACGAGCACCGAATCCTACCAGGTGCAGACGGGCGAGGTCCGCATCCGGGGCATCGAACTTGAGGGCCGGGTGACACCGCTTGCGGGCTTCAGCGTCATCGGGGCGGCGACGTTGTTCGATTCCAAGGTCACGCGGGATACGACGAACCAGGGCAACCGGATGATACGGGTACCCGACTGGATGGGCTCACTCTGGCTCGACTATAGTTTCCAGCATGGCGCGCTGACCGGCCTGAGCCTCGCAGCGGGCGCCCGCTATGTCGATGACACCTATGGCGACCTTGCCAACACCCTGCATATCGATGCCTACCATCTCTTCGACGCATCTATCCGCTACGATCTGGGGCAGGTCGGCGGCGCAAAGGCCCTGCTCTCGATCAACGGAAGTAATCTTGCGAACAAGCGCTATGTCGCCACCTGCTCAGCCCTGACGGCCTGCTATTATGGCTCGGGCCGCACGCTGACCGGCTCGATCAGGCTGAGCTGGTAACCTCCAGGCCGGGCGCGGCGTCGCTCAATTGAGCGTTGCGCCGCGCTCTGCCGATGGCGGATGCCCGAACTGGCGGCGATAGGCGGCGGTGAAGGCGGCCGGGCTGCCGAAGCCGACGCGGTAGCCCGCTTCGGCGATGCCGAGCCCCTGATCGAGGATCAGTTCTCGGGCCAGCTTCAGCCTTTCGACGCGGACATAGGCGAATAAGGTCAGCCCATAGGCGGTCTTGAAATTCTCCTGCAGGGTGGTGAGGTTCACCCCGACCTGCCGGGCAAGCTCGAGTGAACTTGGCGGATCAGCCAGCCGCGCGTCGAGCATCTCGCGCGCTTCAGTCACCCGGCCAAGGTGCCAGCGGCCGAGTTGACGGACGAGCCGGTCTTCATCACGCAGCAGGAAAGCGATCTCGAGCACGAACTGCAGCGCGCTGCTTTCAAGGAACAGGGACGCTAGAGGTCCGCGATAAGGGTGATCAAGAAGCCGCGCCGCAATCTGCGTGAGCGCGCGAGAGGATGGCAGGACGGTCGAACGCGAACCGGGCTGCAGATACTGGTGCAGCAATGCGAGCCCGTCTTCAGCGACATCCGCTCCAAAGCGCTCGAGAAAGTCCGGGTTCAGCGTGACCCCTGCCCCGCGGCTCCGTGTACCGGCGCGCCACAGCCGGTCGCATTGCGTGGCCTGGCCGAGACCGAAGAGGAATGGCCGCCCGCGTGTCTGGATGACCGGATCATATCCCCGGATGCCGATCGGTGCGACTTCGCCCGCAAGAAGCAAGCCGCAGCTTAGAGATCGTTCCTTGCGGGCATCGAACGCACAATCGCCGAGATAGAGGACATCGTGCATATTGACGTAAAGCCCCGCCTGGACCTCGCGCGAGAGCAACTGGCCTGAGATGATGGTTCGCTCGGGCCAGGCTTCTTCCTGCTCGTGAGTGCTGGCATTCAGCACCGGTTGCGCTGCCTGTTTCAACACATCCGCGACAGATAGCGCGGCGGCTGTCGAAGAAGCCGACGAAGGCATGACGTTCCCACCTTATCCGGAGGCACCCTGCACAGCCGTGCGCGAAACCCCGCGATTGCACGATAGAATTCCCGCATCTCGCAATAGGCGTCAGGCTTGCGCTTCCCGCTCCAATGCATTTAATGCGACTTATTCGCAACAATAGCGCCCCCTGTGGCCGGCGCAAGCATATTGATGGAGGCTGACCCGCAAATGGAGGGAATGACGGTAACACGTCGGCATGCCGTTATGGCTTTCGGCCTCTTGATCCTGGCCGGCGGCCTGGTTGGGTGCGGAAAAAGTGCCGGGGGTTCGGCTTCACAGAGTGAGAGAAGCATCCGCTTTATCAACGCGGACGGTACTATCACCGATATTCCTGCCAGACCGCGCCGCATTCTCTCTACGTCAGCGTCGGTGACCGGCACCCTGCTCGCGATCGACGCGCCGCTGATTGCCAGCGCCTCTGCTGCCAATGGCCAGTATTTTCCGCAATGGGCAGGCGTTGCCAAAGAGCGCGGCATCAAAAATATCTGGCCAGCCGGCGATGTCGGCATCGAGGCCGCCATTGCGGTGAAGCCCGACCTCATCGTGGTCTCGACGGGCGGCGCCGATTCCGCTCTGGCTCAGCGCGCCGAGCTCCAGGCGATTGCGCCCACCATAGTGGTAGATTATGGAAGCCAGTCCTGGCAGTATCTCGCGATCCAGCTTGGCAAGGCGGCGGGTCTCGAAAATGAGGCTGCGGCGCGGATCGCGGCGTTCGAGCGCTATGTGGTGGACGCTCGCGGAAAAATCGCTGTGCCGGCGGGCAAGGTGAACATCATCAGCTATAATGGATCGGGTACGACGAACCCGATCGCAACCGCCAATGGCGCGCATGGCCGCCTCCTTGCCGGCCTTGGCTTTACAGTCGAGGATCCGGATCCGGCTTGGCACGCTGCCTCGGAGGCGCGAGGCGACTTCGTCTGGGCTCCTTATGAAATGCTGCCCCGACTGACCGCAGCAACGACCTTCCTGCTGCGCGCGAATGACGAGCGCGTTGCGACGTTTCTCAGCGACCCGGTGCTTGCCAATCTGCCCTCGGTCCGCGCACGGCAGGTCCAGAGCCTGGGCACCAACAGCTTCCGGATCGACTATTATAGCGCAACCCAGATCGTCGACGGTATCGTCAAGACCTTCGGGAAATGACCGATACGGATTGCGGCGGCGAATGCTTGCGGCATCGACACCAGGATTGCTGGCTCGCGGGCGGGATTGCATTCGTCCTGCTGCTGGCTGCCGCAAGCATAAGCATCGGCGCGGAAGATTTGTCGCCCCGCCAGGCTTGGAATGCGGTGACCGCGTTCGATCCAGCCGACAACCGGCATCTTCTGGTTCAGCATTTACGCATCCCCCGCGCTCTGGCAGCGCTTCTGGTTGGCGTGGCGCTGGGCGCGGCCGGCGTGGTGATGCAGGCGCTGACGCGCAATCCGCTGGCAGACCCCGGCATCCTGGGCGTCAATGCCGGCGCGGCGGCGGGCATCGCGATTGCCATCGCCTTTTTCGGACAGACCGAAGCTGGCTCCTATGTATGGTTCGGCCTTGGGGGCGCCGCGCTTGCCGGTATGGCGGTCTATCTGCTCGGCAGTATTCGCCAGGGCATGAATTCCGTGCGGGTGGTGCTTGCCGGATCGGCGCTGACGGTCATGTTCCTTGCCCTCACCCATATAGTAACGATCAACAGCGAAGCTGAGGTCTTCGACCAGTTTCGGCACTGGACGGTGGGCTCGCTCGAAGGGCGCGGCTTTCCGGTGCTTCGCGCGGTCACCTTGCCGATCGGCACCGGACTGCTGATCGTGGCTGGTCTTGCCCGCAGGCTCGACGCCGTCGCGCTCGGCGATGATCTTGCCCGTTCGCTGGGCAGCCATCCGGGCCGGACATTGGCGCTGGCCGCCTTCGCGGTCATCCTGCTTGCGGGAGCCGCCACCGCCGCGGCAGGACCAATCACCTTCCTTGGCCTGACCGCCCCGCATGCCGCGCGTGCGATCGTGGGGACAGCGCATCGTCGCCTCCTTCCCTTGGCAATGCTGCTGTCCGCAGGCACGATGATCGTGGCGGACATGGCCGGACGGATGGTCGCGCGCCCCGGCGAAGTCGGCGTCGGCATCATGATCGCCCTGATCGGTGGCCCCTTTTTCATCGCGCTGGTGCGCGGGCGAAAGCTCGCCCATTCATGACGGACACAGCAATCACAGCACGTTGCAGGCGCGTTGTCTGGCGAGCGGGCAGCTTATCGCTGATCGTGTCGGCGAGAGCGTTGCTGCTCGGAACGGGCCTGCTGCTCATCATCCTGATCCTGGCGCTCGTGGCGCTCACCATGGGCCGGATCGATGTGCCCTTCACCCAGATAGCGGCAATCCTTGCCGGAAATTCGAACGACGAAATGGCCAGCAGGATCATCTTGAGCATCCGTCTGCCGCGCGTCATCACGGCTTGCGGAGCGGGCGCGGCGCTCGGCATATCGGGAGCGATCTTTCAGTCGGTCTCGCGCAACGTGCTGGGCTCGCCGGATGTCATCGGCTTCCTGACCGGAGCGGCGACCGGCGCGATCGGCTGGATCGTTCTCGTCGGGGCATCGCCGCTTCCCGTCGCGGCGGCGGCGGTCACCGGCGGCCTGCTGACGGCGATCCTCGTCTATCTGCTCTCGCTTCGCGATGGCGCGGTCGCGAGCCAAAGCCTGGTGCTGGTCGGAATAGGCGTCGGCTCGGTGCTCTCGGCGCTGAACGGCCTGCTTTTGGCACGGGGACAGCTCGACAATGCGGTCATGGCCAATCTATGGCTGGCCGGATCGCTCAATGCCCGCAACTGGGGGCATGTAGCACCGGTCGCGGTTGGCGTTCTGATCCTGACACCCGTGGCGATGCTCTGCGCCCGCCCGCTGCGCCTGATTGAGCTGGGAGATGATATGGCCAGCCAGCTTGGCGTTCGCGTCGGGCGTTGCCGGCTCGGTGCCATGGCGATCGCCGTCGTGCTGGCCGCGCTCGCGACCGGCGCGGCAGGGCCGATCGCTTTCATCGCACTGGCGGCCCCTCAGATCGCGCGCAATCTGGTGCGGGATGGGGATATGCCGGTTCTGACAGCCGCCCTTACCGGTGCGGTGCTGCTGATGCTCGCCGATGTCCTGACACAGGCCCTGTCCTTTGGCGCCACGCTGCCGATCGGGCGCGTAACCGGTCTTATTGGCGGCCTCTATCTTGCCTGGCTTATCACCCGATCGAGGGAATTGTGACGACCGATACGCATGACGATAGCGCGATCCTGCGCGGTGACGGCCTGACCCTGCGATATGAAGCGCGCGAGATCACGCGGAATCTCGACATAATCATCCCGACCGGCCGGATCACTATCATCGTTGGCCCTAACGCCTGCGGCAAATCGACCCTGCTACGGGCCTTGTCACGGTTGCTGAGCCCCTCATCCGGCCATGTGTTTCTCCATGGCCGTGACCTGCGGGACTGGAAGGCGCGAGATCTGGCGCGCACCATAGCGCTGCTGCCGCAATCATCGATCGCGCCGCAGGGCATAAGCGTCGCCGATCTGGTGGCGCGCGGCCGCTATCCGCATCAGAGCTTACTGCGCCAATGGTCCCTCGACGATGAACGGGCGGTCGAAGCGGCGATGGCTGACACACGGATCAGCGACCTTGCCAATCGTCCGGTCGATGCCCTTTCGGGCGGACAACACCAACGTGTCAGGTTGGCAATGACGCTGGCGCAGGATACGCCGCTCATACTGCTCGACGAGCCGACCACCTATCTCGATATCGCCCATCAGATGGAACTGCTCGACCTGTGCCGGCACCTCAATCGCACCAAGGGGCGAACGCTGGTGCTGGTGCTGCACGACCTCAATCTGGCGGCGCGCTACGCCGACAATATGATTGCGATGAAGGCAGGCGCCATTGTCGCGTCTGGCACGCCCACAGATGTGCTCACGCGCGAGAGGATTGCACAGGTGTTCAGCATGGACTCGCTGGTCATGCCCGATCCGGTCACCGGCGCGCCCATGGTCGTGCCCGTCAGTAGCCAGACCGGAGTGTTCGCATGACGACGGCACCGTCGCTGTGCGTCGGGCTCAGCATCGCGGTCACCTGGCTGACCGGCAATGGATGGCGCAGGCCCGGCAGCCGCGTTGAGGACATTTATTCGAGCGACTTCTACATCGATATCGCCCGACAAGCGGAAGCGGCAGGGGTCGATTTTCTGTTCCGCCCGGATTCGCTGTTCCTCGATCCCGCCGCACTCGCCACATCACCGGGGTTCAGCAGCCTGGATCCAACGCTGCTTCTCTCCACCCTTGCACGCGAGACCCAGCGCATTGGACTAGTGACCACGGCGTCCACGAGCTTCTACCCGCCCTATATCGTTGCCCGGCAGCTGCAATCGCTCAACTGGCTGAGCAACGGGCGCGCGGGCTGGAATATCGTCACCTCTATAGACGGAAGCGGCAATTTCGGGAGCGAGCCCTTCCCGTCTTCCACCCGGCGCTACGCCCAGGCAGCTGAATTCACCGATGTCGTGCGGGCGCTATGGTCGAGCTATCCGGCTGAGGCGCTGGCCTATGATCGTGACAACGGACTCTATGGGCATACTGAGCAGGTTCGGCCAATCGAACATCGTGGCACGCACTTCGCGGTCGAGGGGCCGCTCAACCTGCCAACGTTCCCGGGTAGACGCATTCCGCTGTTTCAGGCCGGCGCATCGAATGAAGGACGTGATTTCGCGGCGCGAGTCGCCGATGGGGTATTTGCCGCTACTCCTGACATGGGCGCGGCTATCGAACTGCGGCAAGATATTCGTAAGCGTGCCGCGAGCCATGGACGCGATCCCGACACCGTGCGCGTCCTGCCGGGGCTCAGCCTCTATCTTGCGGACAGCGAAGCGGAAGCCAGGGATCTGTTTGCCGAAACGCATCGCGGGCTAGGAGAGGCGCGCAAACACCGCTTGATCGCTGATAGTCTTGGCCTGGATGTGAGCTCGATGCCGGAGGACCAGAGGATCACGCCGGCAATGTTGCCGGATCAGGTTCGTACAGTGCGCAGCCGGACGCACACGGCCCTTTTGCACCGGCTGATCGCACGCGATACGCCGACGGTTGGTGATCTTCTTTCTCGTCCCGAGGTTGCCGGATCAGCGCATTGGCTCTTCGTCGGGCGACCAGACGACGCGGTGCGCGAGATAGAACGGTGGGCGCATGCGGGAGCGATTGACGGCTTTATCGCGCTGCCCGGCGGCTCCGATCGATCGGTGGCGCTACTGCTCGACGAGCTATTGACCAACCTGCAGCTGAGTGGCCTTTTCCGATCCAGCCTATCGGAATAGGAGCGTTTGCGACACGCACGAAGCGGGTGACGCCTTCACCTGATTTTCGGTTATCTGCTACACCTGAAACTTTACGACGGCGGGCATTGCCTACGCGCGTCAATAGACCAACAGGCAAATGGGCGCCATTCGCTCTGGCGCTCATCTGCTGCAACTTCATGTGCCGGCGTCTCACCAAACTCCAGCAATCTAGTGAGGAGCGCACGGCGTTCCGGGGTTCGTCAGAAACTGAAGCCCAGTGTTCCGCGAACCGTCCGAGGCGCGCCGTAAAGCGCCTGGTCCCATTGAAGGCTGGACCAGTACTTTACATTGGTGACATTATCGACATTTGCCGCGATGGAGATGTTCTTGGTCAGTTGGTAGCGCGCCATGAGGTCGACGACAGCATAGCCCTTCTGCTCAATATAATCGTTGTGGATGCGGCTTTGAAAACGAGCCGAGGCACCGAAACGTAGTGCTTCCAGCTTTGGTGGAGAATAAACCGCACTCAGGCGCAACGTATGGCGCGGGATGAAGGTGCGTGTATCGTTGCCGTCGGTGTCTTCGACATCGACGTAGGCGTAACCACCTGACAATTGCAGCCCCGGCAACGGCTGCCCCGCGACATCAACTTCGACGCCTTGGGATTTGGCGTCGACAGCCTGATACAGGGTGGCGCCCAGAGTGCTGTCGAAACCGATGGATTCCGCGACGTTGTCCTGCTCGGTCTTGAATACAGCGATGGCAGCAGTGAGCTTCCCATCATTCCATTCACCCTTGATACCAGCTTCGTAAGTCTCGCCTTCAAGCGGATCGATGATCGAACCGTCAGCGGTCAGATAGACCTGCGGGCTGAAAATCGTCGCGTAGCTGGCATAGGCGGTGATATTACCCGTCAGGTCGAACGTCAGTCCCGCAAAGGGAAGAAACTTGGTCCGGTCGAACGAATAAGGCGTGCTGTACGACGTGCCATCGCGCTTGGCGTGAGTAACGTTGCCGCCCAGCATCAATTTGAGCGGATCAGCCAGCGAAAGACGGGCAAGGCCATAGGCGCTGGTGATCTTTGTCGTGAAATCGGCCCGGACTGTGTAATCGGCCCAATCCGGATAGGGGAAACTTCCCGCGAAAGCGCTGTTGCCGGTGAGCGCCACGCCGATCGCGCTGGCATCGACGGCTTCTTGCTCAATGATCCGCGCCTCACCATAATTTACGCCGAACATGATATCGTGCTCACGGCCTGCAACCTGAAGTTTGCCGGTCACATGCGCATCCAGCGTCGTTTCACGCTGTTTATCGAGATAGGCTCCGGGATAGGAATATAGCCCGTCGCCCGTTTCCGGATCCTGAGCGCCATAGACGTAGAACAGCTTAGCATCCTGATCGCGGGCACGACGTAAGACCGAGACCTTGGCATTCCAGCCATTACCGAAATCATGAGCGATGTCGCCGAACAGGTTGCGATCGACAGTGTCCCAACGCGTCCAGGGCTGCGCCGAACTCGTTGAACGAGCATAGGTTACGGGCGACCCGTCCGAATAGACGAAAGGCAACGCCCCCCAGGTCACGCCGCGTGGATCGCTTTCCTGCCAGGAATAACCCACGGTCGCGACGGTATCGGGGCCAAGGTCGACGGCGGCAGCACCATATAGCGTCAGGCGCGAGACGTGATAATAATCGAGGTAGGAATCACCGCTTTCGTAAGCGCCGACAAAGCGTGTGCGGACGCTACCGCTTTCCGTAAGTGGTGTATTGATGTCCACATCACCACGTACCTGATCGTAGGAGCCATAGCTCAGGCTCGCATAGCCGCCCAGTTCACGGCCGGGGCGCTTGCGCACGAAATTGACCGCCGCTGAAGGATTGCCGGTCTGGGACAGCAAGCCGGCGGCGCCACGCACGACCTCTACACGGTCGAACAATGCCGTATCGATTTGACCGGTCTGCAGGCTGTAGGCGAGCGGTTGGCCGATGCCGTCGAACTGGAAATTGACGATGTCGAAGCCGCGCGCATTATAGTAGGTGCGATCCGTCTCAGAACTTTCGACGTTGACGCCGGTGGCACGGCGCAGAACGTTATCAACGGTATCGAGGTTAAAATCCTCGATCTGCGCGCGGGTGATAACCGTGACGGCCTGCGGGGTCTCCCGCAATGAGAGGGGCAGGCGCGTGGTGATCCCTTGGGTACCGATTTCATAGTCGCTTTGGAGCAGGCCGGTAACGATGATCTCGTCCTTGTCGTCGGTTTCTTCCGCCCGCGCGGCGGTTGCTGAAATTCCCGCAAGAATGAGAGCGGCAACCGAAACGCCGCGACAGAGCCTCTGGCCTTCGCGGCCATCGAACGCATCGTCGCGCTGCCATAGCATCACCATAGAACATACCCTCCGCAGAAGTGATAATGATTATCAATACCGGCGCCAATTGTCTTTTACCGTACTGATGTCAATCATCAGGGAGGAAATTTCGGTAGCAGGCCTTGCGGTCTGGGCCTGACCTATCCGCTAGCGGCGTCTCAATCGACCAATCCTTGGCATCCTGGGAAGGGATGCAGCGCGCACCTGATAATCACACGATAAGCGTCGGGTCATGATGCCCCCGGCCACCAATTCAAGCCGCTAGCAGGCGGAGCCAGGAAAACCGAGCGTATCAGCTACGCACCCCAAACCCATAGCGTCCGAAAAACACTGCCGGAAAGTTGGGCTGTCCGACAACATGGTATTAGGGGTTTTCCGACATGCTCATTGGTTACATGCGCGTCTCTTCCACCGACGATCGCCAATCGGTCGATCTTCAGCGCGATGCGCTGATCGCTGCCGGCGTCGATAGCCGGCATCTCTTTTCCGACAAGGCGTCCGGTGCTCGCGAGGATCGCGTGAACCTGAGAGCCTGCCTGGAATATCTGAAGACTGGCGATACCCTCGTTGTTTGGAAGCTAGACCGGCTCGGCCGCTCCTTGCCGCATTTGCTCTCGATACTGACCGATCTGCGAGAGCGCGGCGTCTCGTTCCGTTCGCTTACCGAGCAGATGGACACGGGAACCCCGCACGGCGAACTTCTGTTCTCGCTTTTCGGCGCGCTCGCCCAATATGAGCGGGCGCTGACACGCGAGCGCATCATGGCAGGTCTCGCCGCCGCCAGACGGCGTGGCCGTCGCGGTGGCCGTCCGCCCAAGATCGATGCGGAGAAGCTTGAACAGATAACAGCCGCCCTCGCGGGGGGGCGCGAGCAAATCGTCGATCAGCCGCACATTCAATGTGCCGCGATCGACCCTTGCGGACACCTTAGCTCGAACAGGGTGGGCAGCGCCAAAGGCGGACGTGTAATGTCGCGCGCTCATGTCGATCTTTTTAGGGTGCACGAAAATTATTGCGCGACCGATTTAATGGGTGTACGAAATTGATATGGAGATCGAGTTCGACCCGGCCAAGGACGAGAGGAATATCGCCAAACATGGCATATCCTTGCAGGCTGCGGAAGGGTTCGATTGGGACACGGCCTTTGAACGCGAGGACGACCGCTTCGATTATGGAGAGGTCCGTTTCGTTGCCATAGGGTTGATCGGTGATCGCCTGCATGTGCTGGCTTTCACCGACGGCTCTCACGACGATGCGGTTCGCGCCATCAGCCTGCGTCCGGCGGAGAAGCATGAAGCGAGGTTTTATTATGGCCAAGTTTGATCCGAAGATTCACGACGACAACCCGCCGATGGATGCGGCGTTCATGGCCGGAATGAAGCCGTCCCGGCGGGGTCGCCCGAAGCTCGACGCCCCCAAGGTAGAGGTGAAAATCCGCCTGGATGCGAAGACGGTCGAGCATTTGCGTGGGAGCGGCCCAGGCTGGCAAACGCGCGTCAATGCCCTCTTGGGGAAGCTCGTGGCGTCGGGGCAAATCTAGCAACTTCGCGGCCAGCACTCAGACCGAGATGCGCCGCCATCCCGAGGCGGGAGACGCTCGCGACTGCCAAGAGTACAGAACATTCCAGACAATATAGATAGTTAGCCTGACGGAATCATGTGATTGTCGAACTTATGGTGCGGGGAGCGTATCGCTCCATTGCCGCTCCGGCGGCTGTAGATCGGCTCTCCCAATTTCGCCGTTCGGCCGATGCTGCAAAGGGCAACCGGGATGGTGATGCGAGTCGGTTCGGCCAAAGCTTGAGAAGCGATCTGGATGGAGGCTGCATCTACTCAGATGGACGGCGGAGACCGGACGAGGTAGAAACGCTTCCGCCATAATGATTACGGATCGTCCCGCTTGGACCCTCTCAGCGATGTCATAGCCTTGCTCCGGCCCAACACAGCCATTTCCAAGCCCATCAACGGGCGGGGGCGGTGGGGCGTCCGCTATGCTGCCCATGACGCCCCTGGCTTCACGATCATCTTGAAGGGGGCCTGCTGGATCGCCTTTGAAGCCGAGGAGCCGTGGAAGCTGGAGAAGGGCGCCTTTCTTCTCCTGCCATCGACCCCGGCCTTCACCTTGAGCAGTCATTCGGGCATCGCCTGCGAACTGCGAGATCCTACGGACGTGGCGGTCCGCCATGGCGAGCCGGAGGGCGAAGCAGATTTCGAAGCACTTGGCGGCACCTTCCGCATCGATGCGATCAACGCGCCGCTCCTGCTGGCCTTGCTCCCGCACATGATCCATATCCCCGCCTCGGAAGGGCGATCGATGCGCCTCGGCCGGGTGATCGACCTCATCATGGATGAATGCGGCGGCGACGAACCGGGTAAGGACATGATCCTTCAGCGCATGCTCGAGGTTCTGCTGGTCGAAGCCCTGCGTTGGCACGGCGTCGCGCCCGGGGATGACCGCGCTGGTATTCTTCGCGGCATGCGCGATCCGGCACTGGCGCGCGTGCTCGGCGCGATGCACGCCGATGCCCGGGCCGACTGGACCGTGGCAAGCCTTGCCAGGATCGCGGGGCAATCGCGGTCCGCTTTCGCCGCACGCTTCGGCTCGGTTCTCGGGTGCGGCCCGATCGAATATCTTGCCCGCTGGCGCATGGCGCTTGCGAAAGACGCGCTACTACGCAGCGCGAAATCCCTCGACCGGATCGCCGACGAGATCGGTTACGAATCCGCAAGCGCCTTCAGTACCGCTTTCCGCAAGCGGCTCGGCTGCCCGCCGGGAAAATTCGTTCGGCTCGGCGGCGTCTACGATCCCACCCAGGATCGATCAAACGGGCCCGGCTTGCAGTAGCCAGTCCATTACGCCCGAAGGAGAGGCGACGCCCAAGGCCCCGCCAATCAAGAGAGCACCGTCCGGCAGGCGCTCCAGCGTGAGGTCGCTGTAATCGACAATCGCCGGATGCTCGGTTTCCACCGGTTCGGGGTGGGTCGCGGTAACGACCAGCACCGCTGCCCCCGCGCTTACGGCCGCAGCAATACCGGCGGCGGAATCCTCGATTACCAGGCACCTGTCAGCAGTGGTCCCGAGCCTTTCGGCGCCAAGGTGGAAGCAGTCGGGCTCCGGCTTCCCGTGCGCGACGTCCTCGGCGGCGATCAGAAACGGCGGAACCGGCAAGCCCGCAGCCTCGATCCGGCGCAAGGCAAGCGCGCATGGCGCAGAGGTGACGATGCCCCATCGCGCGGTCGGCAGCGCGGCGAGAAACGCAGCCGCGCCGGCAATCTGCTCGATCCCCTCGACCTCATCGATTTCGGCCTGTGTGATTGCCGCCGCTTCGGTCACCGGATCGAGACCGGCGATACCCGCCCGCCGAACCGTCTCAACCGACTGCATGCCGTGGATCGTCGGCAAGAAGGTCTCGACGTCGATGCCGTGCCGCTTCGCCCACGCGGCCCAGATGCGCTCGGCGGCCTTGATGGAGTTTAGGATCGTACCATCCATGTCGAGCAGGACGGCATCGATCGGTCGTGTCTGCGAAGGCGTCTGCACTTGGTGTCGTACCTCTTTGAAGCGGACTGCCGGTGGGCAATGCTTCTACTATCGTTCTTATCAATTGGATAGTTGGAAAGGAATAATGGACTTCGGATTATGGATCGTCCTCATGCTGAAGCCTATCGAGGGAGCACCCGAAAGCTAATGGAGGTTCTCATGCAGACGATCCTGATCACCGGCACATCCTCAGGCTATGGCTTGGAGTCGGCGCATCATTTCCTCGCCAGGGGTTGGCATGTCATCGCGACCATGCGCCGCCCTGACGCCACGCTTTTCCCGGCATCGCCTAACCTGCGCATCTTGCCCCTCGACGTCACGAGCGAAGGGAGCATCGCCGCCGCCGTGACGGCTGCCGGGCCGATCGATGTGCTCGTCAATAATGCCGGGATCGGCGTGGTCGGCGCGCTCGAGGCGACGCCGATGGCGCATATCCGCAAGGTGTTCGACACCAACACATTCGGCGTCATGGCGATGTGCCAGGCAGTCATTCCTCAGATGCGCGAACGCCGTTCTGGCGTCATCGTCAACGTGACGTCGAGCGTCGCGCTGGCCGCGATGCCACTGGCGGCGGCCTATACCGCCAGCAAGCAGGCCATTGAGGGCTTCACCGGCTCGCTCGCCCATGAGCTCGCTCACTTCGATGTCCGCGCAAAACTGGTGGAACCGGGCTATGCCCCAACCACGCGGTTCGCCCACAATAGCGATGTGCGGGTCGAGGATCTCATCCCTCCGGCTTATGCTGGTTTTGCAGCACCGATTTTCGAGACATTTGCGAGCCCGGCGCTGACGACGAAGGAAACGGATGTCGCCAAGGCCGTCTGGGCCGCCGTCCACGACACGTCCGATCGGCTTCAGTTTCCAGGTGGGGCCGACGCTATAGCTCTCTTTGAGGCATGCCACTGCTGAGATCCAAGTCTTTCGATCATTGGGAATGGGCGAAAGGCTGGTGCTTCCGTACCGGTCCGCTTCCCCAAGGGCAGCGTCCGTAAATGAGGTCAATCCTGTCGGTTGGATTGACGGATGCTCGCCAGCATCGCCCGCGCGCGTTCGACATTGCCGCCGTGCGGATTGGACGCGATCGGGATCAAGGCTTGCTCAGCGGCCGCATATTGGCGACTCGCCATGAGCGCCGTCGCCGCATCCACGGCGATGTCGCCGACCAGCGGCGCCAGGGCATGCGCCGTCGTGAGTTGGGCAAGAGTCTCTTCTGAAACCGGGAAACCGTTGGCCGGCGCAGTTTGGGCGAGGCGGTAGATCGCGGTATAGTAGCCCGGATCGGCCGCCGCTGCACGGGCGAACCAAGGTCGCGCCGCAGCAAACCTCTCGACGCGGACCGCTGCGTTTTTCCGCCCGGTGTAGAAGTCACCCAGGCCCCGGAAATAAAGCAACTCGGCATCGTTCGGCGCGCTCTGCAGAAGCCGATCGATGGTCGCCGTTCCGGCCGCCCGATCGCCCGAGCCGATCTCGGCGCGCGCCAGCACGCGCTGGGCATAGGGATCGTCAGGATAGCGTGCGGCCGCTGTCTTGATCGTCGCGAAGGTCGCCGCTTCACGCTCCGGCTGCGGAATGCCGATCATCAGCGCCGCCAGCGGCAGCAACAGATCGTCGGCGGCCGGCGAGAGTGGCCGAACCGTTATCGCGACGTCGCCAGCGGGTGGCCGCGCCATCACGCTATAGGCGATGCGGCCCGCCATATAGCGTTTCAGTTCGGCTTCGAAGCCTTTGTGATCGGTGCCAAAAGCGGTACGAAAAGCTTGCGTCTCAGCGACGCCCCGATGAAGGTCGGCGAAGTAGCGCTTCAATGCCTCCCGACGCGCTTCGTCAGCGAAGAGGTAATGCACGATCAGCCAGCTTTCGGCATAGAACTGCCCGGTCTGCTCGCGGCTAAGGCCGCCGAGTTGGCCGGAGAATATCCGATCCACCGGTAGCCAAGTGCCGCGCAACAGCGTGATCGCGCGACCGGCGTTGTAGCGACCGACTTCGATCCGATCGCCCGTGAACCGCGCTGTCATCAGATATTCGGCGAAGCCCTCGCTATACCAGGCCGGATAGTAAGCAGGATAATAGTGCGTCGCGAAGTGGTGGGCATATTCGTGCAGCATAACTTCCTCGCCGCCCACACCGGGCCTGTCGCCACGCACGGCGAATGCGGCGGTGCCGCCGACGCGCGCGCGGTAGAAGGCAAGCACCCCACTGGGAACCGGCTCGACCTGGTTCAATTTGTCGGTCGAGCTCACCAGATATACCTTCAGCCGGCTTGCGGATGGCGGAGCCGTTGTGCCAGTCAGGGTGCGGAGGAGCCGGTCATAATCCTCAAGGAGCTGGACGGAGCGACGCAGGCTATCCTCGCTACCGTAGCTGTAAACGACGAAATTCGAGGACCGCGCCTCGATCCAGCGAGCCGACGCTATCGAGGGCGCCAGAGCACACAAGGCACATATGAAAAAGTGAGTCAGTAGGCGCATCACGAATGAATGCCGTAGTTGCGAACGATTATCAACTCTGCTGGCAGCTATGCGGGGCAGCGACGCGGTGCACGCAATCCAGGCCATTTTTGTCATGCGTCGCCGTCAATTTCGCAGTTGCGGAATCAAGTTCGCAGGTGCAATATTATCCTCGCCGGCAGGCTCGGCACCTCTCCTAACTAACTAAGGGCCGGCAACGCGTCGGCCTTTTTTGTTCGCCAAATTTGTCGAACCACGAAAAGGTATGTTTCGATCACCGGCTGATGGCGCAGCAATCGGGCGAACCCGCCGCCACAACGTGTTTGCCGCTGCCGTTTTGCGCGGCGTTCGAAGACTGGCAGGATAGCGTCATTGCCGTTTCACCGCGTCATAGTAGTTGTTGCCGGCGTCATCGGTAAGACAACGAACCAAAACAAGTCCGCTCCTGTTGAGACGGCTGGCATAGGCGTCGGCGCCTAGCGAGAGCGAGGTGCGCCCGGTCAGCGTGTCGTGCCATTCACAAGCTTGTTGCGGTGCGCTGAAAAGAAACCGACCACCGGGTTCGAGGGCACTAGCCACCTTACCAAGCACCGTATTTTGATCGTCTGCTCCAAGCAGGAAGATCAGGCCGATCGACACAGCACCTTTGAAAGTTCGTCCGAAGAAGGCACTTTCCTGCGCCGGCTCGCACGCGACGGACACGCCAGGAAGGTTGCCACGGAACGCCTTGACAAGCGAGCATGACGCATCGATGCCGAACACGACAAACCCTTCATCGCTGAGCGCCTTCGCGATCGGAACGCCGGAACCGCATCCCACATCCACGATAGGCGACGATGGCACCAGACATTCCTGTGCCCACGACCGCACCAGCTCTGCCCCGATCTCGGATCGGATCTCTATGAACCTGTCGGCAACAACTTCCCAGCCTTGGGAATGGTCGGTCGCCACCAAAATGCCTCCTGCTCATGCTGAGAATCAGCGTAACAACCGCTCAACTGTCAGAGAAGCGCATATTCTCGTAAACATCCTCAGGCTGGCCGAAAATCAGGACGTTCCCGGCCGCGCCGCCGAAAACGCGCAGAATCGAGCCTTCCGAGATGAGGAAACCCGGCGACGGCAAAGTTGGAGAACAGGAGGTCAACGCTCATCGCAGGAAGAATTCGACGGGCACCACCAATTCGATCGTGTCGCCCGTTACCGATCCCGGCGGTTTGGGCAGCGGCTGCGCACGCTTGGGCAGGCTGACCGCTTCGGCATCGAGCGCTGCGAAGCCCGATGACCGTTCCAGCCGCACGCTCAGCACCTTGCCATCCCGATCCATCACGAAACGGATATAGGGCACACCCTGCTGCTTGCGGAACAGCGCGTCGCGGGGATAGCGGCGCACCTTGTTCAGCGCGCCCAGCACCTGGCCCTCCCAGGTCGGCTTGGCGTTGCCGGGCGGCGGCGGGGCAGCGGCTGGCTTGATCTCGGAGAGAGGCGGGGTACGATCGACCGGGGGCGCTGGGCGCACGGGCGGTGTCGGGATGGTGACGGGCGTCGGGATCTGCACTTTGGGCGTTTCGGGCTGGGGTTGGTCAGACTGCGGCCGGGGCGGGATGATTTCGGGCGGCGGCGGCTCCTCGCTCACAATTTCGGCCGGCGCTGCGGGTGGCGCGACATCGAACACGCTGAGCGTCGCAGGCTGCTGCTTCACATATTCGCTATGCCATTTCACCAGCATCAGGGCAGCGGCCAGGATATGGACACCGATCGTCAGCGACAGGCCCAGGCCGCGCCCGGCACGCCCCGCATGGTAGCCGCCACCGGGGGAGGATGCGGGCACGGCCTGGAGGATGACGGGCATTTCCGGATCGACCAGATCGGCTGGTTGGGGACGGCTTGCAGCGCGCAGCATCAGGATACTCCCGAAAGGGCCGCAGCACAAAGCGATAGCGGCAGGGCGATCAGGCCCGCTGCAGGCAGCAGGCTCGGACGATAGGTCAGGGCGACGGCGACACCGAGCGCGCCGAGCGTCAGCATCCCAAGCCAGAAGATGAGGCCGACCGCCAGGCCGAACCGTGCCTCGAGCGGGACAGCGGCGAAGCTGAGCGCCGCCCATCCCCCGGCCTTGAACATCAGCAGGTTGCGACCCTTGGGCAGCGCGCCGATCATGTCGCGGTGATGCCGGTCCATGGCGAAGGCCAGGGCGGTGAAGCCGCCAAAGCCGGCGAGCAGCGCGGATATTTCGCTCATCAACGCGATCATGAGGCCGCTCCCAGCCGGATGGCCAACAGGATCATTCCGGTGGGAACGGCGGCCGCCATCAGCCCCGTCCATGCGCGGGTCGCACTGGCGGCATGGAACACGGCCATGATGATGGCGGCATAGGCAAGGAAGCTGGCCATGGTCGTGGCGTGCAGCGCCTGCGCCATGGGCACGCCCAGCAGCGGCAGCGCGTAGGTTGCAAGGAGGGTCAGCAGGCTGGTCAAGGCATAGCCGCCGACGACCGCAGCCAGGATGCGCGACAGCAGCGGCCAGTCGATCGACACGGCACGGGTGCGGGAAAGATGCCGCTTCATGCGGGCACGGCCTCGACCTGGCGGGCGCGTGCTATGGCAGGGACAGAGGCGGCGGCGCGCCGTTTGCGGATCTGGATGCCGAGCATATGGGCGAACAGCAGCGCGATGCCGATCGCGCCCAGATCGATACCGGCGAGTGTCCAGTCGCCCGCCGGCAGCGAAACGCCCAGATGCCGGTCCGTCGTGAGCAGATTGACGACGGGGATCAGCGCGAAAGCGGCGATCGCCGCGCCGGTCATTTCCACCCATGCCTTTGGCACCGGCCGCCAGATGGCGTAGAGGAAACAGGCGCCCCAAGTGAGGAACAGGGCATGGATTTCCCACGCGGCGCGCCCTTCCATCATCGCGGGGATCAGCCGGTTCGCCCAGAAATAGGCCGCGACGCCGATCGGCAGGCCGATGATCGTGCCCAGGTTCAATATGTCGACCAGCAGGATGCCGAAGGGTAGCTTGCTCGCCTTGGCGAGCTTCGCCTTGCGCTTGGTCGACCAGAGCAGCAGCCCGGTGGCGATCATCGCCGCGCCGCCCAGCCCCGACAGCACATAGAGCGCGCGCAGCACTGGCCCGGCGAAATGCCCCTCATGCACCGCCAGCAACGCCAGCGAGAAGTCGGCCGTGGCGGTGCTCTTCTCGCCCTCGTCGGGCAGGCGCGCACCGGTCACGCCGTCGAACGATAGTTTCGGCCCGCTGCGGCTGAGCGTCGTCAGCGTATGGGCCGCGATATCGACGCGGGCGTCGGCGCGGCCGGGATGTTCAACCGTGAGCCGGGCAATGCGCCCCGCACCCCACGCCCGTTCCGCTTGCGCCAGCATCGGCGCGATCGGCGCGGTCGCGGCCAATGGCTTGACGTCCTTGTCGCTGTCTTCACGACCATAGACCTGCTCGTAGAAACGGTCCCGCGACGGTCCGTCGGGATAGAGGGTGTCGATCGGCACCGGCATATAGGTGTAGAGGAAGAAGATCAGGCCCGACCAGGTAATCATCAGATGGAAGGGCAGTGAAGTGACGCTCAGTAGGTTATGCGCGTCGAGCCAGCTTCGCTGCCCCTTGGCCGGGCGGAAGGTGAAGAAGTCCTTGAAGATTTTCTTGTGGGTGACGATGCCGCTAAGGATCGCCACCAGCATGAACATGGCGCAAACGCCGACGATGCGAATGCCCCAGTCATAGGGCATGTAGCGCAACGCATAATGCATGGCGTAGAGATCGTCGCCCCCGCCCGTCTCGCGCACGCGGCCCTTGTCCTCCAGGCCGGTGGCGGGATCGATCGTGGCGCGGGTGTAGGCGCCATAATCCTCCCCCGTTTTGGGCCAAGCCTGCCATGCCGCCTCCAGCTGGGTTTCGCCGCGGCGGCCGGGCAGAAATATATACCAGCGTTCGGCATCCCCGGCCTGTGCTCGCAGCCATTTTTCGGCGGCGGGCAGCAGGGTCTTTGCGGCGGGCGGCGCGCCGACCATGGGCAATTCGGGCCGCATCCAGCGGCTGACTTCGCTGTTCACATAGCCAAAGGCGCCGGTGACGAAGACGAAGAACAGCACCCAGCCGACCAGCAGTCCGGTCCAGGTGTGCAGCCACGCCATCGACTGACGGAAACCCTCCTTCATGCCCGATCGCCCATGTTCGCCGCCCGATGCATCAGAACTGGCCTCGCAGGGTGACCGTGACGTTGCGTG
This sequence comes from Sphingobium sp. YR768, assembly GCF_900111125.1. GTDB lineage: Bacteria > Pseudomonadota > Alphaproteobacteria > Sphingomonadales > Sphingomonadaceae > Sphingobium. The sequence goes on along the minus strand of NZ_FOGE01000007.1, from coordinate 108,836 downwards.
GATCACCGTACAGATTGCCGTAGCCCGGCCCGTCGATCGTCACATAATAGGTCTTGTCGAAAATGTTGTTGAGGTTGGCGCTGATCGAGAAACGCTCGTCCAGCGCATAGCCGGCCCGCGCCGACCAGATGGCATAGCCCTTCACGCGGAACTGATATTCATAAAAGTCGCCGTCATAGAGGCCAGTGGCGGGGTTGAGTTCCTGTACGAAGCCGGACCGGAAATTGCTGCTCTGCGCGGTGACGCCGCCGCCGATGCTAAGCCCTTTGAGCGCCTCACCCTGGAATTTATAATCGGTCCACAGCTTCAGCAGATGCTTGGGCGTGGTTTCCGCATAGCGCGCGTCGCTGTCCCGCTTGTTGACATTATTGTTGTAGGTGTAGCCGAAGGCGACCTGAAGGCCGGGCAAAACCTCACCGTTCAGCTCGACCTCGAAACCCTGGCTCTTGATATAGCCGTCGCGGATGTAGCAGCAATTATTGCCGCCGATGGGCGGATTGGCGGGATCGGACACCGCCGCGCCCTTCTTGTTCACGCGATACCAGGCGAGCGAACCGGTCAGCTTGCCGTCGGCCAGTTCACCCTTGACCCCGGCCTCATAGTTGCGGCCCGTGACGGGATCGAGCGGCGTGCCTGGGCGCGGGCCGCTATTATATTGCGCCTGCGACTGATAGATTTCGGCCGCGCTGGCGTAAAGGCTGACGCTTTTATGCACATCCCATATCGCCGCAGCGTATGGAATGAACACGCTGTCCTGCCTCACCTGGTTGCGCAGCACGCTGGTGATGAGGTTATAGTTGGTGGTCTTGTCGCGGAATGCCAGGCGGCCGCCGCCGATGAGCGAGAGGCTTTCGACCGGACGGACGCGCAGCGACCCGTATAATCCCATCCGCTCGATCGTCTGGCGGTTGCGATAGCTCCAGGCCGGCGGGAAGTCGGGTTCGACGGGATAGACCGGGTTGAAGATGTCGCCAGCGCCGACATAGGTCCAGAGCTGCTGATAGGTCTGCTGGTAGCGCACATAGTCCACGCCGAGGATCAGATTGTGGGTCTGGCCGAAGGCTTCGAAGGCACCCTGGCTGCTCAAATCGACGGTGGTTTCCTTCGTCGCCTTGTCCTGCTGGAAATACCACCAGTCGATGCCCGATCCGTCGATGGGATCGACCGCATTTTCCATTTCCGCCGCATTGGTCTTGTCGCGGTTGCGCATATGATTGGCGGTCAGCTTGACTGTCCAGTCGTCACCGATCCGTTGTTCCAGCCGGCCGAAGAAGACACTGGTGCCGCGTGTGATGGAGTTCCAGGGCGTGCCCATGTTGAAGTCGCGCGGCAGGCCGATATCGACGCCATTGCGATAGCGCGGCAGCGAGACGTTGAAGCCGTCCTTCTGGTCTTCCTGCCGGGTGAAGCCTGCGACCAGCAGGGTGGAGGGGGTCAGGTCCGCCTCGATCAGGCCATGGATGAGCGCGCGGCGATCCCGCTTGAAACGCTGGAAGCCGTGACCATTATCGATCACGCCGATCGCCCGCCCGCGAATTTTGCCATCGCTGGTGAGCGGCCCGGTCGCATCGACTTCCAGCCGATAATTGTCCCAGCTGCCGCCATAGGCCGCCAGCTTGAGCTGCGCGTCTTCCAGCGCTCGCTTGCGCGAGAAGTTGAGCACGCCGCCCGCTTCCCCGGCGCCGAACATGCCGTCTGCGCCGCGCACCAATGCGATGCTGTCATAGATGGCGGTGTCGATGTCCGACATGCCATCCACGCGGAAGCTGGTGGCGCCGCCATCATAGCGCGCAAAGCTGATCGGCAGGCCGCGGCTGTTATAGGTGGACGACAGCCAGTTGCGATCGACCGTGACACCAGTCGTTTGCAGCATCACGTCCTCGACGCTGACCAGGTTCTGGTCCTCCAGCCGCTGGCGGGTGATGACCGTCACCGATTGCGGAATCTGGCGCAGGCTTTGCGCGGCCTTGCCGACATTGGTGGCGAGTGGCGCGTAGCTGCGCGACCCTTCCGTTACGACTGGATCGCTGGACGCGCGCAGGCCCGCGACTGCGCCGCCGCCGTTTCCGCTGCCTTCGACCCGGACCGGGCCGAGCGCGATCGTATCTCCCGCCACATCGGGCGCGCGTTCCAGCACCACCGTATTGCCCATGACCCGGAACGTCAGGCCAGTCCCGCCTAGCAGCCAGCCGAGCGCGGAGATGGCCGACATGCGGCCATTGACGCCGCTCGACCCGCGGCCGGACAGGAGATCGGCCGGCGCGCTCACCTGAAGCCCCGACTGCTGGCCGAAGCTGGTGATGGCAGTCGCCAGCGGTTGCGCGGCAATGGCGAACGCTCGTTCCGCGGATGCGGACTGCGCCATGGCGGCCGTCGACATGGCCACGGTAGAAGCTGTGCCTGCGAGCAGCGCCGCCGCGACGGCTCGTTCAATCTTTCCGAAACGCACGATATTTCCCCCGAAACAAATCCCTAAGGTCACGCGAAATTTCTGCAAATGCGTTGCAATCGCGTTCCTGTATCAAGAGACGCTGGGGGTTGCGGGTCTTTCGGAAAGACTGGTAAATTTTTTCAGACTGTTTCCCGCGGGGGTCAGTCCTGTGAATAGATGATCAGCCAGTCACCGATCATGGTCACGCGACCGCCATAGGCGCGCGCCATGCCGCGCAGGGCCTGCACCGGGTCGGAAGCATTGAATATGCCCGTCAACCGTTGTTGGGCAAGGGCGCTGCCGTGCGTTACGATCATGCCGCCGAACCAGGGGCGCAGCCGTTCGATCGCCTCCGTGATCGGTTCATCCTGCACGATCAGCTGTCGCGCCCGCCATGCCGCCACCTGTGCGGGCGCAATGGCTTGACGTTGGATCGCGCCCGCAGGCCCGATCGCTGCGGCCTGACCGCCTGTTAGGAGGTGGGGACGGCCATGCATGAGCGCTACCTGCACCCGGCCATGTTCCACTCCGACGAATGCGGGATGCGCCTCGTCTTGGACTTCCCGCACATCGAAGGCGGTGCCGAGTACGGTGATGGTCGCCCGTTCGCCGATCACGCGAAAGGGGTGCCTCCGATCCGGGGTCACGGTGAAAAAGGCCTCGCCCTTCAGCAGGGTGACGTCGCGCCGACCGTTCGCATAATCGACGGCGATGGCCGAAAGCGGCGCCAGTTGCACGACGCTGCCATCCGCAAGCGAGATCTTTTGCACTTCGGCCACCCCGCTCTGGTGATCGGCGCGCAATCGCAACATCGCCGATGGCGCGACCAGACAAGTGAGGCAAAGGGTGCAACCGGCAAGCTGCGCTGCGCCGCGCCAGGCGCGGGGTCGCTTTGCCACGGCGACCGGGTGGATGGTTGGCCGGGCTTTGGGGGCGGGCGGGGCGCGCACGGCAAATGCAGGTTCGACATCGCCCAGCCGATCATAGACATGGGCCATCTCCGCCCAGGCGATGCCATGGGCGGGATCGGCCGTCAGCCATGCTTGGAATTGCCGCTGCACGATGATATCGGCCGGGGCGTCCCGCAACGCGATCGTCCACAGGATCGCCTGCTCTTCCGCATCCGGCGACGCGGGAACGGAAGACGAAGGATCATCCTGTATGCCAGAGCCCATGCGCGTCCTTATCCTGCGATCATCGCCATGACCATCAGACGTTCCATCCCAGGTGTTTTTCGCCCGGCGTGGTGAGATTATCGCATGGCGACGGGTTAAGGGCGCAAGGCCGCGCGACAATGGCGCAACGCGGCGGCAACCAGTTCATGGGCGCGCGTCACTGAAATATCCAGTGCCGCCGCGATATCCTGGAGCCGCGCGCCTTCGAACCGGTGCATTTCGAACGCGACGCGCGTACGGTCGTCCAACTCTACCAGCGCATCGCCCAATAGCCCCAATTCGCTCCGGGCGATCAATGTCCGTTCGGCCGAAGGCGCATCGTCGGCCGCCTGCCCCCGGGTATCGCTGGCGTCGCCGACCTGGGTGCGGGCTCGCTCACGCGCCAGGCTGCGACTGCGATCGATCGCCAGATTGCGTAGCACGCGCCGGAAGAGATGAGCCGGATCGCCGATCGCTTCCCGACTCGCAAGGATACGGCAGCGGATCCAGGCTTCCTGCACCAGATCCTCCGCTCCGAATTCATCGGAACTGACGACGCGCGCGTAGCGGACCAGGCCGCCATGCTGCCGTCGGTAGAATTCGCTTAGAGACTTCACCCAAAAGCCCATTCACCAAATGCGAATGATTCGCAATCCGATTTGACAACGCCGCGAAAAATTTCCGAACTCTATCCGGATTGTCGATCGGACCTTGTAGGGCGTGATATCGTCCGCGCCCCAGATAAGCAGGATAATATGCGGTTTAGGTACGCATCAAGATGCGCACGGCAGACATAGAGACGCGGAACAGCGGTGTTTAGGAAACGACCGGTGGGCTCAACCCGACCCTCCGGGCCTCTCCGCTTTCAGTACTCAAGGGCCGACCAGAGGCTGGCAGTCGGGTACAGGCACGGTAGGTTCGGTCGGAAGCCGCCGCTTAATCACGGCACCACATAAGATCGTCGCGGTTACTTTGATCCAGCCATCAATTCCGCGGCAGCGGGTTCATACAAGTCCCAAACCCCGTCATTTCGGTGGAATGCGTGAAAAACAGGCGGTTTGCGACGGGCGGCATGAAAATCAGTTTCTTGCCCAACGCTGATGATGATCGACGGCAACGGTTCTCCGCCTGTCTCCTGGCGGTGCAGCCGGATCTCGCCGATCCCCAATCTGATCTTTTTGGCCACGATGTCCGCCATGCGCCGAACATTGCCGGGCGTATCGAGATCGGGGACCCCTTCCAGAAATTCAGTCAGGAGAAGCGTGAGCATCTGACAAACTTCGGCCGAGCCGATATAAAGGGTGTCGCCCTTCCCCGCCGCATTGGATTGTTGCCTTTCCGCCGACACTTCGCAGATGGCCTTGACCACCGCCCGACGAAGTTCGCTGATGTACTCCTCGTTCAACTCAGCCATGGGTGATGTCCTTCGTGCTGGAGCGAGGAGACCATGATTTCGGGCATGCAGCAGCGAGTCCAGCCTTTTTGATGAAGGTGGCGGTCGAACAGATCCTGAAACCGCGTATGACGCGTACCACAAGATATTTCAAGGTAACTCAACGGGATAGGACTGCCCTCGTCGGCGTCGTGGTCCGCGTACTACAGCCTTCTGGATCGGCGTAAGACGCGTATCACGGCCATATATCCTTGTTTTACAAGCTAATGCGCCCGCAGCACCCGTGCGTAGGGTCCATTACAAAACGGCCTCGAGCCGTGCGTCCCGCCTTACGCAGCGCGCTCGCGCTGCGCAGCCTCGCACCGGCAGGCGCGGGGCACTCTTGCTGCAGATTTACAGAGCACATCGGCATGATGGTTTGAGGGATGTCGATCATGGGTGGGGGCTCCCCAAATACAAAAAAAGGACCGGGCGTCAGGCCCGGTCCCGAGGTGCAATTAGCCTTGCTGGGCGATCAACCTATGCGCTTCATGGATGAGCATCGCCGCCTCGTCGTCCCGGCCCTGCGCCCGAATGATCCATTACGCATTGGAGCGGGCGGCCATGCGGGCTAGGTCGCAAGCCTTGTTCCATTCGGCTTCATATTCCTCGTCGCACTCGCCCGTGATCACGACATCGCCGGTCTCGTGATCGGTGTAGCCGCAATATCGGCCAGCGTAGGAATTGGCGCTTTTGAGGTGTCGCTCGATCTTGTGGATGAGCGCGAAGCCCCGCGCCTGTGCACGGAAATAATGGGGCTCATGGGTTTCGACGAAACGGTCGAGATCGGGTTCGATGGCAAGCATGGATGCCTCCTTGAAAGGGAGCCGCAGGCGACAGGCTCCGCGGGCCGATGGATGGGATGGGTCAGTGAAGGATCGACAGGAGCGGCCAGACGCGACGCCCCGCCGGTTCCTCAGGAAGCGGCAATCCCTGCTTGCGCTGGTCCGTCGATGTGGCACAGTTACAGGTGACGGGCAGGCCATCGGGGAAGGACGATGGAAATGCCGAAGATGACGGAAAGGGATCGGCTTGCCGATCTGGAAGCGCGTCAGCGCAAGATGAACGATGAACTGGAAAGCGCGCGCCGTTCCCTGCGCGGCAAATATGCCGCGATGATAGCGGATCTGCCGGTGGAGAAGCTGACGGAAAGGGACTTCCGAGAGCTACTCACACAGGCGATCCGGGTAGGTGGCAATGTTGCGCTGACGGCAATTAAAGGATTGCCAGCAGCGACCTGATCGCGCCGCAGGCAATCAGAGGTTCCGGCAGGGATACGCCTCGAGGAAGCTGTCCCTGTCGGAATCCGATCGGAGCGTGATGAAGCGCTCTTCCGGATCGAGCCAGATCACAATGAAACATCCCCGCGCCGCCAATCGGTGGATATTGGCGAGGCTTCCCCGGCTGCGACCGTCCCAGATCACGAACCCGCAGGACGCATGTTGCGCCATCGCCTTGTCCTTGGGCGTGTGATAGGCGGCCGTACCCTTCGCTCCGAAAGACGGGATGTTTCGGGTGGGCCATTTCCCGAGGTTATTGCGCGGTCCATCGCCCGAACAATAGACCATGACGGCATCGATATTGCGATCGGAAAGGAAGCGTTGGACGGCACGGTCCGCACCGCGCGCATCCCCGATCAGGACAGGAAGCGCGCGCTCGACGATACCGTCGATACGCTCGATGACGGGTTCGGGAAGCGCGGTAATGGACAGCGATCCTGAAATGAAGACCGCCGGGTTGATGGATGATGGAAGGATGTGGTCGGACATGGCTTTAATCTCCTCAAATGAACCAATCGTCCCTGCCCTCCTCTCCTCTATGCGGCGGAACCGGACCGTGCCGCCTCAACCAACCCCGCCAAAACCGCACCCGAAGGGTGTCCCTGCGACGAGCACGGCGAAGCCGCGCGCAGGAGGCCGGGACCGCCCTGGCGGTTCCGCATCGGCCCCGCGACGGGCCCGCTTGCGGGTCCCTGAGCGGGGGCGAGAGCTACGCTCGAAAAAGAAATGAGGACCGGCCCGGCGAACCGGACCGATCCTCTTGGCGAAGCTCACTGCGCCTCCCATCCCTGATCGCTGAGCCTGACGAACCGCGCCGGGATACGCTTCTCCTTCACGAGACGTGCGAGGTGCGATTGCAGTCCCGATCCTTCGCAGACCAGCGCTTCGACGGGCCGCAGCCCGACCATCTGCTCGTTGCGCACGAACCCAGCCCGCTTGCCCAGCTTTGCACTGAGGCGGAACGTGATGAGCTTCACCTTGCGGGAGGCTGCCCACGCTGCGGCCATGGCGTCGCACCCCTTATCCTGTGCGGTGGTCGCCAGCAGCATCATCGGGTTTCGCGCTTTCGCTTCGTCGAGTTTCGCCCAGATAAGGCGGTCATCGAACCACGTGTCCGCTCCCCCTGAGAAGATCACGATGGGCCCTTGCGGGTTGTGTGCATCGGTCCGGCGCTGGCGGCGGGCGGCAAGGAAATCGGTGGCCGCTATGACGGAGGCGGTGCGCTTGCTCGACACCAGCGACCCCTTCGGCGCGGACCACGGCCGTCCGGTTTCGGTGTGGAAGACGTCGGCGGCATGGTCGCGCATGCACCGCAGGGCGTCGGTGGCTTCGTCGAGAAATTCGAGAGAGTCGCGCGCCTGCTCGAGTTCGACGCCGTGGATCTCGCTGCCGTCGGCGCACCGCAGCAGGTCCTGAACATCGCGGGTCGCCTTGTCGGCCTGACCCTCCCATTGCTGGGCGACATGATGGAAACTGTTGACGATGCCCCATGCGAGGCGCTCGGCGGCGGGCTGCAACCGGCTGTCCCGCAGCACATCGAAGAGTGTCGTGACGATGAGTTCCACGGCGAGCTGCGCTTCCCTCGGATCAGGCATGTCGGTCGCCATCTCCTCCTCATCGCGCCCGATGCGGATACCCTCCAGATTGGAGACGAAGGCGGCGTGGAAATCGTCGGTGGTGGCCGCGGTCTCTTGTGCGATGAATTCGGCGATGTCGGAAAAGAGGCGGACGGAGCGGTTGATAGTCGTCATTGGAACCTCCTGTTGAAACGAAAGAGGTTCCCCCCTCGGCACGGGCTCCGAGCGGCGGGGTCAAGGATCGCGGAGCGACCGGCGTAGCCGGCGATGGGGGTCACGATTTTTCTGGGCGGCCACCATCATAGCAGGCCAGGCGCAACGCCCGACCCGCCCGGAAAAATGGTGGGGCCCCGTCGTCCTTGAGGCCGGCGCGGTCCCGTGCCACCCTAGGAATTCTTGAGAGAGAGAAGAGGCTTTGCGAATCTGGGGCTCGATGCCCCTGATTCGCAAATGGGTGCCTCCGGGCGCCTCCCTCATATCCATGGACGGTGAGGGCCGGGGTCAAGGACCGCGGCACGCGGGCGCGAAGCGGCGGTGGGGGCAGCGATTTTGCGGAGCAAAATGGTGGGGGCCCGCCGTCCTTGACGCCAACCGACGCCTCTATGACGATCATGGGGATGGAAGGGTATTGCGAGCTTGCTCGCGATGCCCGCATCTCCCTTCCGCCCGATCAAGGGCACGCGCCTTGCTCAGGATGCCGGCGGGGCATAGGCGGCGAAGGGATCGCCTTCATGCAGGTGCCCGAATGGCGTGAAAAGATACTCTTCCCCGCTCCGGCCGACGGCGCACACGACAAAGCGTGGCTCGCCGGAAACCGCATCGGCGCATTCCAGCAGGGCGAGATCGCCGCTCAGGGCCGCATGCAGCAACGTTTGAAAATTGGCTCGGTGGTGATCGGGTATCGCCATGACACGTCCCCATGAAAATGGGGACAGCGCGTAGCGCCGTCCCCGACAGGATGAATGAGGTTTGCCGCTATTATGCCGCCCGACGGAGCCGGCCCCGCACTGGCGGCGCGATCTTCTCGGCCGGAGCCTGATCCGCCTTGCGGAAGGCATGGATAGGGACACCTGCCTTGCGCAGGGCCTGATAAAGGTTCGCCTGAATGCCCGATCCCTCCCCCAGCAAGGCCTCGACGGGTTTGAGATCCACCAGTTTGCGATTGCGCGCGAAGGGCGCACTGCGTCCCGAGCCCGTCAGCGAATAAGTCACGAGCTGGACCTCGCGGTTGCCGGCCCACGAAGCCACGATCGCGTCGAAGCCCTTGCGCTGCGCGGTCGTCACCAGCGTCATGTGCGGGATACGCTCGAGGATGGTATCAAGCCGGTCCCAGAGCTGCTGCCAGTCATGCCATTCGGCATGGCCAGAGGCGACAACGATCGGGCCTCGTGGGCGGAACCGCTCGCGTTCGACCAGTTCGCGGGCGCGCAGGAAATCCTGTATCGAGACCTGCGTGGCGGTCGCGACCTTCGAGACGCGCGAGCCGCGTGCGGGCGACCATGGGCGGCCCGAAAGCACCCGAAAGGTGTCGGCGGCATAGTCGCGCATGCACTCGACCGCTTCGCGCTGTTCGCTCAGCGACTGGCAAAGGAGTTGTTTCTCCTCCAGCTCGGTGTTGAACACCTCGGAAGGGTCGGCACGACGCATCATGTCGCGCAGTTCGTCAGCCAGCGCATCCTCCTGTCGCTCGAGCTTGCCGGCGACGAAGTGGAAGCTGTTGACCATGCCCCATGTAATCTCGGGCGCAAGCGCATCGAGACGGGTGTCAGTCAGCAGATCGAAGATCGTCGCGATGACGCCGGCACAGTCGGCTTGCGCATGGAGCGGTTCGGGCATGTCATGTTCGCCCGGTTCGTCGCCCGGGCTGATGATCGAAAGCGGAATGGGATCGCCAAAGGCGCGCTGGAATTCCGGAGTCGCCGTTATCTCGGCGAACAGCGCCGGCAGGTCTGCGAAGCGGCTGATGCTGCGCGAATGTTCTCGGGTCATGGAAGTTCTCCGTGGATATGGAAAGAAAAAGGGGCGCGGACGCGATGGCGTCCCGCCCCCCCGTTGTCGGATCAGTGGAGACTCGCCCGGATGCCTGCGAAGGCGGCCGACCGCGTCAGGACGGCTCCGACGATTTCGGCTGCATACGGGGCAAAGGGCGTGCCCTCGAGCAGGTCGTAAATGGCAGCGATGATCTCGCCGCAGGTGATCCCCGTCGGGATCTCCGAAATGGGGGCGCCAGGAAGCGGCGGCGAAAGCATGTCCCGGATGGCGGGACTGGCCATGATCGCGGCGCAGAGCGCGGAGAGATCGGCCAACGGGGCGAGGTCGTGCAACGAAGGGAGCGGCATGGGCTGCCTCCTCAGACTGGAGAAAAGAAAAGGGCCGGGGAAGCCTGACGCCTCCCCGGCCCGAAACCTGTTCCGATCAACCGGCGATCAGAACGGATCCTCCTCGCCGAACGGCGCACCCGCGCCGGTCAGTTCGCCGCCTGCACCCACGGTGCTGTCGCCGAAGCCGCCCTGATCGCGCGGGCCGCGATCGTCATAATTGGTGCGGCTGACGCCCATGCCGCCGCCGAAGTCGGAGCGCATGGTGTCGCGACGCCATGCGACCATGTAACCGCCATGATCGGCCGGGAAGAGCGCGATCGGCATCGGTTCGGGCAGGCTGGGATCGTCGATATTGCCGGCGAGGAAGACCTCGCCCGTGCGCTTCGACACGGCTTCCCACAGCGCGCCGATCTGGACCCAGCGGCGTGCGACGTTGAGGGCGAGGATCTCGTAGACCGGGGCCTTCTCGTTCTCGCTCATCACCTTGCGCAGCCCGATGCGGGGGAGATCGATCGTGCGGGTGGCGATCGAGCCCGTCAGGCGGTTGTTCACATTGAAGATTTCACCGATGTTCATCGTCTTGACCTTTCGAATGTCGCTCGGAAACCATTCTCCGGCGACACCCTCCCCGGTCCTTCTCTCCTCTCTGTCCCGCGCCCTCCCCGCGCGCCGTCCGCCCGTGGACCAGCGCTCCGCTGCCTCCTGCGCGACCCCGCACCGCCTGCCCCGCGCGCAACGCCCCAGCCCGCCCGCAACTCTGCGCGACCACCGCGACATGGCGCGAGGCCGGGGCGAGGTGCGGGGCCGAAGATGGGCTGGGGAGCGAGGCTGGAGGCGCGGCGGTAGCCGAGCTGGCGTTACGCCAGCGGACGTAGCGGTAGCGGCGCGGTCAGCATAACCAGGCGGTCCCTGCAGGCGGAACCGGCGGACCCATGCTGGAATGCACCGCTCGGTGCGTTTCTGGTATCGGGAGCGGTCAGCGGATAGCGGCGGGCCGCGCGGCGGAATTTGCTATTGCACGGACCTGGGAAACCACACCTCGCAAGCTGGCTCTGCGAAGTGCGTCAACATGCGGATCATGGCATTTCTGACCAGCTTGGCCATGCGCATCCACGCTTTGCTATCCGTTCGCGGGATTGATAGATTCGGCTGGCGCTCCCGTTCGAAGCCAGGACGTATTTCAATTTGGTCACTGGCAAACAAGTGGTGCGATGTAGGTGCTGGCGAATTCTATGAACGTTCTTGCCTTGGTCGAAAGGCGATGCCCTGGAGGCCACGCCATGGACAATCGCAACGGTTCAATCATCACCCCCGGCAAGACATGCACAAGTGTTCCAGCGGCGACATCGCCCTGTATCTGAAATGCAGGCAGCAAGCCTATCCCCAGTCCGGCCAGGACGGCCTGGTGGGCGGCTTCGCTGCTGTTGCATGTGAAGCGAGGATCGATAGGGATTGCTTCACGCTCGATCGTCCAGATGCCTGACAGTTTGTCGTAACAATATTCCACCAGTTCATGGGACCCCAGTTCGCTTGCTGTCCCCGGTAAGGCTCTATCCCTGAGATAACGCGGCGATGCCACAAGGCTGCGCGCGACATCTCCGATCCGCCGCTGGATCAGACTGCCCCCCGATATCTCGCCAATGCGAAAGGAGATGTCGATTCCTTCTTCGACCATGTTCGCGGAAGCGTCGGACATCAGCAAATGTATGCGCAGCCGCGGATGGAGTTCGTAAAGCTTGCCAAGCAGATTACGGGAGAAGAACAATCCAAGCGCCGTCGTGACACCGATGCGCAGCAGCCCTTCTGCATCCGCGCCGCGCTGGCCCAGTTCGGTTTCGGCAAGATCGATATTCGCCAGGATCGAGCGCGCGTGGCCAAGGAGACGCTCACCATCATCCGTCATTTTCATATGCCGGGTGGAGCGCTGGAATAATCTTGCCTGAAAGCGATCTTCCAGAAAGTCGATACGACGCGCAATCGTCGTATGACTGGCATGCATTTCCGACGCGACGGCCGAAAAGCTGCGGCATTCGGCGACGCGGATGAATGTCGAGAGTGCTTCGATGAGATCTGCCATAAGTGCGTCATACGCACAGGTGATGTGCCTGTCTCGCCAATTGTCCTTCGCCCGTAGGCATCTCATATGAGTATGAGAACAAGGCATTAAACTCGTTGGCATCGACGCTCGAACCGCTAACAACGGGCAAAGCGATACTTCTCGACGCCAACTCGGCAAAAGAGAAATTGGCGAATGTTCGAAACGACCAACCCCTATACCGGTGAGACCCTCAAGAAATTCGAGGCCGCGACCGAAGCTGAAATCGGGCAGGCAATTGGTGATGCCGATGCGGCGTTCCAGTTGTGGCGCCAGACGTCTTTTGCAGAACGCTCCAAAGTCATGCGCTCGGCGGCGGCGATCCTGCGGCGGGACACCGATAAATATGCCCCGCTACTTACCCTGGAAATGGGCAAGCTGATATCAGAGGCGCATGCGGAAGTCGAACTCTCGGCAGCGATCTTCGACTATTATGCGGATAACGCCGAGCGGCTGCTGGCGCCCGAGCAGCTGCCCGTTTCGGATCCGGCGGAAGGCGACGCCATCCTCGTCCATGACCCGCTGGGTGTGCTGCTCGCAATCGAGCCCTGGAATTTCCCTTATTACCAGATCGCTCGGATCATCGCACCGCAGTTGTCGGCCGGAAACACGATCCTGCTCAAACACGCGGCGAACGTCCCGCAGTGCGCAGCGATATTCGAGACGCTCATGCTCGAAGCGGGCCTGCCACGGCACGCATTCATCAATCTCTATGCTGGCCATGATCAGGTGCAGTTGATCCTGGAAGATCCTCGCGTCCATGGCGTTGCATTGACAGGGTCTGAAGCCGCCGGTGCTGCCGTGGCTTCGGCGGCGGGCAAGGCGCTCAAGAAATCGACGATGGAACTGGGCGGGGCGGACGCCTTCATCGTCCTGAAGGACGCCGACCTGGAGAAGACGGTAAAATGGGCCGTTTTCGGCAGGCACTGGAATGGTGGCCAGGTGTGCGTTTCATCCAAACGGATGATCATTGCCGACGAAATCTACGATGAATTCCTGGAAAGCTACACCAAAGGCGTGGCGGCTTTGCGCATGGGAGATCCGTTCGATCCGGAGACCACCTTGGCGCCCCTTTCGTCGCAGAAAGCTGCTGACGGCCTCAAGGACATGATTGCCAAAGCCGTTGAACATGGCGCGACCGCGACGACCGTCGGCCCCGAGGTTCCCAATCAGGGCGCATTCGTGCAGCCCACCATCCTGACAAATGTCAGCGAGGACAACCCCGCTCGCCATTGGGAATTCTTCGGCCCGGTCTCGATGCTGTTTCGTGCCCGGGATGAGGACGATGCCGTGCGCATCGCCAATGACTCGCCCTTTGGCCTGGGCGGCTCTGTGTTCACTGCCGACGCGGCCCATGGAGCCGAAGTGGCGCGCCGAGTTTCGACAGGCATGGTTTTCGTCAACCACCCCACCATGGTGAAGGCCGATCTCCCGTTCGGCGGTGTGCGTCGATCCGGTTACGGGCGCGAACTACTCGGCCTTGGTATCAAGGAGTTCGTCAATCACAAACTGATCGACGTCGTCGATATCGACGCGCCCTTCTAAGCGGCGAGATGTTGTACTGCGTGCGCCGGCCATGCCGGTGACGCCTATTCTTGTGAAGCGAGAGCCCAATGCAGAGCACTATGAAAGCAGCGGTTGTCCGGGAATTCGGGAAACCCCTCGTAATCGAAGAGGTGCAGGTGCCGCGGCCCGGACCCGGGCAAATTCTCGTCAAGATCGCCGCGACGGGTGTTTGTCATACCGATCTTCATGCCGCCCAAGGCGACTGGCCGGTCAAGCCGAACCCGCCCTTCATCCCGGGACATGAGGGTGCAGGCCATGTGGTAGCCGTCGGTCAGGGCGTGACTCATGTGAAGGAAGGCGACCGCGTCGGCGTGCCGTGGCTTTACTCGGCTTGTGGCCACTGCGTACACTGCCTGGGCGGCTGGGAAACCTTGTGCCATGAGCAGCAGAATACAGGCTATTCTGTAAACGGCAGCTTTGCCGAATATGTACTGGCCGACGCCAATTATGTGGGGCACTTGCCCGACAATATCAGCTTCGTCGACATCTCCCCGATCCTGTGCGCGGGGGTGACTGTCTATAAGGGTCTCAAAGTCACAGATACAAAGCCGGGCGACTGGGTAGCGATATCGGGCATTGGCGGCCTTGGACATATGGCCGTGCAGTACGCCAAGGCGATGGGCCTTAATGTGGTTGCCGTCGATATCGACGATGCAAAGCTGAAGCTCGCTCAGTCGCTGGGTGCGTCCCTCACGGTCAACGCGCGTGACGTCGATCCCGTGAGCTTCATCACCAAGGAGATCGGCGGCGCACAAGGGGTCCTGGTTACCGCCGTCTCGCCAAAGGCCTTTCAGCAAGCGATGGGAATGGTCAGACGGGGCGGAACCGTGTCGCTGAACGGCCTGCCGCCCGGCGATTTCCCGGTGTCGATTTTCGACACGGTTCTCAACGGTATCACCGTGCGGGGCTCTATCGTCGGAACCCGGCTTGATCTGCAGGAATCGCTCGATTTCGCGGCACAGGGCAAGGTGAAAGCAACCGTGACGACAGCCAGCCTCGAAAATATCAACGATGTCTTCGCACGCATGCACAAAGGCCAGATTGAGGGACGTGTGGTCCTCGATCTGGAGAATGCATGAAGGTTCAAGCCATGCTCCCCTCGCGACCTCCACCAAAGCTATTCGGTGCACGACCAGCCCAAACTGAAGGAGCCGCATGGATAGCCGACCGGGAGCAGCGGGAATCTTTTGAAGAACCGGCTGGGAGAAGTCGCTTCACCATTGTCTGAGGCTGGCAAGGCGGAAACGGGATGGGAATGGCGGGCTTTCCTGCGCTGCCGCGGCCCAGACGACGTTGGAACCCTAGACTGCCCCCCGGGTGCGCAAGTGCTGCGGGCTGGGTTATCAAGTCACAGGGGTGACCAGATCTCCGCAACCATCGATATGATGCATGTTGCGGTTGCGAAGGGCAAGGCACTCGATGCGCCTGCTCGGTGCTCTGCACGACCGTCACTCCACAGCTCGAAGCAGTTCGACGCCGGCGTATCAGGAACGCGTCGAGTTAGGGCGCGACACGGCTGAGGTCAGGAATATGGGCGTTCTTGTCGTCACCGATCGCCAACATGCAGAAACGGCCCACCACAGGTTGGGAGCTGTGGTGGGCAGGTTTCAGGATGTCTGGAGGAAGGTTATCACAATGCCTGTGCCTTGCAAGCTTATGCTGCGACGCATCAAGAATGTGGACTTTTCCGTCGGCAACGACATCGTGAATGCCGAGCGAGGTAAATCTTGGCCGTCATTCTACCCAATGACCGAGACCTGCATTGAAGCGGTCCAGCCATTCCCGCATATGCGGCCTCATCTCCGGCGAAACCGCCGCTGCGCTCCGCTGAAAATCCAGAAGGTCAAGCGGCGCCGACGCGATTATATGATCGATCTCATGTTCATCGAGCAGTTGCTCGCTCCGGATGAAGGCCGTCATCGATCCCGGCCTTTTCCGCGTCGACTTGCGCCAAAGTCCCTCAATGGTTTTCAACCGCGGAGCAGCGCGGGCTTCGAGAAGAACGATAAGGCGCAACTCTTCGCGCGTCAGCGCCTTGACCTCCTCCTGCTGCATCGCCGTGCAGAAAAAACATGAGCTTTTATAGAAGGTTGGTAGGCCTTCATCGAAAATAATGCGCTCGCAATCCTCTCGAGTAAAACCCCATTCTCGCAAGGGATATCGGTATTGGAACAGCGGATCGACATGCCCCACGCGATGAGCATAGCGCTGGTTGTCGCGTGCCGAGCAATCGTAGCCAATGAGGCGGATGACCTTCTCGCCATGCGCCCAGGCATGTTGTGCCGGCGGCCAGGCCTTGACCCATTTGTCCTGTGGGCTGATTTTATGACGCGCACTGCAACTGTGAAGCCCGAATGCAATCGAAGGCAAAGTGCCGTTGGTCAAACAGGCCTCGAGCAGCGACCCATAAGGCGGCCAATGCTTGAAGAAACGTGCCTGATATTCGACGATCTCATTGGGCACACCATGATCGTCCATCCACTGGCGAAATATCGGGATAAGCCTGCGCGTATGCGGCTGCTCGGGCATCGCCGCCAGCAACGTCATCTCGGGGATTTCGCCGCGCCGCACGAGTTCGATGATCATCGCGGTCGAATTGGTGCCCGCGCCCCATGCCGCGACGACGGGCGCACGCCTGCCCGCGCTCATGCGACCATCGCCAGCCAACGGTCGGGCCATGGCGGCGGACGGGTCGTGACGCGATAGGCCTGGAAAGGCGCGATGCCGTGCACGACATAATGAGGAACGCCGGTGGCGCGCCGCAGGTTCAGCGCAATGCGATAGGCGCGATCGAAGGAGGATAACTGGCTTCTGAGCGGTGAGAGACAGGCGGGCGGGACTGGCAGAGCCATGGGAACCTCCGAAAGGAGCTGACCGGGAATGGAAATCGATCAGGCCGCAATCGGCAGATCGGGTGGATCGAGAGCGAGGAGACTTTCCAGCGTCACCGGCGCGCGGCTTGCCCGGCGTGTTCGCGGTCCCCGGCTTGGCCTTGCCGGATCATTGAACCGGTAGCCGATGCGCGCCGCATGCTTGCCGATCACCGCCGGATCGCGGCCGAGCGCCTGTGCGACATCGACCATCGAAACGCCATGGGTCCAGGCGTTGCGGATAGCCCGGTCTTCATCATCGCTGAACGGGCGCATGAACCCGTGGACGAGGCCCAGATGATTGGCGCGGTAGAGCACGGCGCGAAGCCCGCGCCCCAATGCCTTGGCGATCTCGCGCGTCGGGATTTTGCCATAATCGGCGCACAGACGCGCTTCATCCTCAGCGGTCCAGATCGGCCCCTGCCGAAATCCGTCACGGCGGACATGCGTGCCGCGAAGCTTCAGCGCTTCGGCGCGCCATCGGATGGAATGGGACGAACGGCCCAGCCTTTCCCGCAGCGGCGTGAGACTGGCGCCTGTCGCATAGGCATGGCGGAGGAGATCATCCTCTTCCGCGATCCACGCACGTCCCCAGCCCCGTCCATAGCCGAGCAGGCGCAGGCGCTGCCCCAGGCTGCGGCTGTTGCGCTCGGGAAAGCCTTCGTGGGCCAGCATCCGGGCAATGGCCATATAGCGCGCGCCCGTGGCGGCGAGCGTGAGCGCCCGCGTCATTTCCGCGTCGGTCCAGTCGTCCGGCTGGCAGGCATGACGCAGGCCCAGCACCGATGCGCGCGCGATGACACCGCTTAGCGGCCGCCCGATGAGACTCGAAATCTGCGCGACGGGAACGCCCTGTTCGTAGCCGGCGCGAAGTTGCGCATCCTCCCATCCGCTATAGGGTGGGGACCCGGGCTCGGACAGGCCCAGCAGGCGTGCGCGGGCATAAAGGGCGCTCACGCCCCGGCCAAGCCGGGCAGCCAGCGTTGCCGTCGGGACATGTGCGTAGCAGCGTGCCATTTCCTCGTCGTCCCAGTCGCTCCAGGACCGCCGGGAGTTACGGCGCAGGCCAAGGTCATGGATACGCGTGGCGACACCTGCCCGGGGCCTGCCGAGCATGGCGGCGATCTCGTCGATGGTTCGATCTTCGGCAAATGCCGCGCGCAGGCGGCTCGTCTCATCGGGGAGCCATGCGTCCGCCCGGAAAGCCAGTTCGGAGAGCGGCGCGTTTGGAACGGCTTCCGCTTCGGGGACAAAGGGGGTCAGTTCGACGAGATCGGCGTCGAGATCGAAGCTGTTCTGGGTCATGATGCGTGCCTCAGACCAGGCCGACGACGGGTGTATCGACCACGCGCAGGCGCAACCGGGCCGACAGGCGCGCAATACGCGTATCCCCCCGCGGCATCGTGTCGGACGCACCGATGGCAGCGAGCAGATCCAGTCCGGCGTCCACATCGTTGGCGGCAAGCGCGAGATGGCGCGCCAGATCGTCGGCCGTGGTGGCGTTGGGCGCTATGTTGCCCAAGGCCCCGACAATGCGCGCGGCGGCGGGAGCGGCAGGGTCGAGCAGAAAGGCGTCGAGCGCACGCTGCCCCCGCATCGCGGCATGGCTGGTCCTGGCCGGCGCGACCTCGCGCAGATTTTCAAGGTCGAGCAGAGTGCGGCTCTCGTCCGGGCCGAGGTCGGCGGCCGCCACGAGATCGGGCGTGCGGCCGATATGCGGTGTGATCGTCGGATCGATTTTCGCGAGGACGGGCGTGGCGGCCAGCGCGGGACCGAAGGCGAAGAACTCGCCGGGTGGAAGTAGGCGTAGCAACGCTGCCTGATCGCTGCCGAACCCGAGCAGGTCGGCGGCGCGGGCCACATCGCGGTCGAAGACATTGAGGCCGATCAGATGATTATGCAGTTCCGAGACCACCGAACTGGCGAGTTTCGCGAGGCGCTGCGTGGCGATGATCGTGCCGATGCCGCGCTTGCGGCCCCGTGCGCACATGTCAGTCAGCGTGGCGACGCCCAGGCGGCGCGTTTCCGCGCCGCGAGCGGACGCTGCCATATGCGGTGCGAGCAGATGGGCTTCGTCGATGCAAACCAGCACCGTATGCGCCCAATGTTCGCGTTGGGCGGAGAGGAGCCCTGCGAAAAAGGCGGCGGCCTTCTCGATCCGGTGATCGGGTTCAAGATCGGTGAGATCAAGGTGCAGCGCAATGCGGTGCTGGCGTGTGCGCAGCGCAAGGGCGGTAAGACCGTCATTGGCATAGTCGCGTGCGACAACCGTCGTGGCGCCGATATGCGCGGCGAGATTGGTGAACTCTCCCTCCGGGTCTACGATGATGGTCGTCAGATAATCGAAGGCTTCCTCGATGATCCGGCGCAACGTCTGGCTTTTGCCCGCGCCCGATGATCCCTGGATGAGGCAGCGGCCCGACATCAGTTTGCCGAGATCCAGTTCCAGGGGGCCGGTCGAGCAATGGCCGAGCGGGACGCGGGCGTTGCGTGTGAAATTGCTGATGGGAATGGTCATCTGGCATACTCCTTCACCGGCCGCCAAAGGCGGTCGTTCGCGTTGAGTTTGGAGGGGAATTCAGGCGGCGATCGCTGCCGGAAGAATGAAGGGTCCAGCATTGCGCCAGTCATGACCGGCCGCTTCCAGGGCATCGGTCACGACAGCGAACTGGCGATCGTCGTCATCGTGGAGGATTCCCAGCGCGCAGGCGTCGGCCATCACCTGGCTGAACAGGCCGGCTCGATAGGCGTCGAAATCCTGCCCTGCTCCGAAAGGCGCCTCGCATGATATCCACAGCGATGCCTCGATTTCCCGGATCAGTGCAGACGCGCGGTCCAGTTTCGGATCGTGGAACAGCGAGCGGCGGCGCAGCAGGAGCTCCGGCGCCCAGCAAGGTCCTTCGGGCTGGTCGATCTGCTGAGCGGCCGCCTGCCATCCGGTTTGCGACAGCGCGCCGGGTGGCAGGAAGGCGACGATATCGTTGAACCAGCGCAACTGATGCATGCAATGGATGCGCGCGCCGATGGCGTTGCGCCGGTCCAGCGCATCGGGATAGTCGGCCTCGAGCGCCGCTTCCAGTTCGGCGGGTGTCAGCGCGATGAAGCAGGCATGGCGCTGCGGATCGGGAACGGCGCGGGACGCGTAGAGATTGGCAAGCGTGACCGGTGCAGACGCGGGAGCCGGAGCTTCGACAAGGGCGGGCGCCACCGCGCGCCAGAGCGCGTCAGGATAATCGCTTAGGGCAACGACATGTTTGAGCGTGCCGCTATCGTCAGTATCGATGAGGTTGAGCTGCGCCCCGCCCCGGATCGACGATATGGCTGCGGGATCGAATAGGGCGACCTGCAAGCCTGAGCGTTCGAGGCTGCTGAGCGCGACATGGGTGACGATGTCGCCGGCTACGCCGGATGGAATGGCCATGCATTGTTCTCCATAGTTCCAAGGCGCATCGCGGCAAGCGAGGCCTGACTGACACCGCCGGCGTCGACGGCGGCATCGAACACCGATTGCCGTTTGCCGCCGTCCCAACACACCCGGCATCCAACCACATGGCGATCCTCCTCTCGAGCCGTCCCGATGCACTCTCGCTTCCGCCCCCTCCCCTCCGGTCGGATTGCATGGTGGGCAGATGCATGTTCCGGTTTTCAGATGGCCGATGCTGCGGCAAAGAAGCGGGCATGCCTATTTTTCGGATTCGAAACTGAACGACCTGCTTCGCCGCTTGCCCGACTGGATACGCCGCGATCTTGCTTCCACAGATGCTTCACGTCGAGCGCGTGCGGAAGACTCGCTCCACGCCATGCTGATGCCTCTGATCGCTGGCGGAAGCGCCGCAGGGAAAGACGCCGGTTGATGGCGTCGCGCGCTAGGGCTACGCGCAGTTCATCCAAGCTGACGCTCGAAAATCTGGAGAGCCTGGGCGTTGCCCGGCTGGCGCGGCTTGTGCTGAACCAGGCCGAGACCGATCCCATTTTCGCGCGTGCCGCGCGGATGGAGATGGCGGCCAGGGATGACAGCGGCGCATTGGCACATGAGATCGGCAAGCGCCTGAAGACCATCCGCCGCTCGCGCAGTTTTATCGAGTGGGACAAGGTGCGGCCGCTCGCCCAGGAACTCGACCAGTTGCGCGCCGGCATAGCGGGGCCACTTGCCGAAACCTCGCCGCAGGAGGCCATCGAGTTGATGCGCCTTTTTCTCAGCCTCGCCGAACCTGTATTCGAACGCGCAGATGACAGCAGCGGTGCGCTCGGCGATGTGTTCCGGCAGGGCGGCGAGGATCTGGGGAAACTCTGGTGCCGCGCGGGCGCCCCGGAACCCAACATACTGGCAGGCGACATTCTGACGCTGATCGAGAGTGACGGCTATGGCGTGTTCGACGAGTTGCCGGAAGCCGCTTCGCCTGCGCTGGGCAAAGAGGGCCGGGCGGCGCTTCGACATATGCTGCTGGAGCGGCAGGCATCGCTGCCCGATGCGCAGCGGAGGCGTTTCGACTATACGGCCGGGTGGCTCCTCCCCAAACTCGCCGACCTGGATGATGATGTTGACGCCTACATCGCCACTGTCGATCCTGATCGACGAAACGCGCTGCTCAATGCGAAAGTGGCCGAACGGCTGATCGCACATGGACGCTGCGAAGAAGCACTCGGCTGGATCGAAGCGCCGACCGAGCGCGGGCATAACGAGCGCGAGCTTGCCGACCTGAAGTTGCAGGCCCTCTGCGCCCTGGGTCGCAGGGAAGACGCGCAGGCGCAGCGCAAGGCGATCTTCGATCGCTGGCTGGACAGCCAGGCGCTGCGCGACTGGCTCAAGAACCTGCCGGATTTTGAGGATTTCGACGCGGAGCAGCAGGCGCTCGATCAGGCAATGGCGTTCGATCCCGGCGTCCCCGCCCTCGCCTTTCTCGTGGAGTGGCCGGATCTGAAGCGCGCCGGCCAGCTGGTCCGAGCTCGTATCGATCACCTGGATGGGCGGGCCTATGAGATCCTGCGCCCCTGTGCCGAGGCTCTCTCGTGTAGCGATCCGGTCGGCGCGACCCTGCTCTACCGGCAGCTGGTCACTGGCGTGCTCGATCGTGGCGCGTCGAAATATTATGCTTATGCGCTGCAGGATTTCGTCGCTGCCGGCAAGCTCGCGGACGGCATTGATGCCGGAGCAGATATCATGCGCCATATCGACTGGATTGATCTTCTGCGCCGTAGCCATGGGCGCAAAATCGGCTTTTGGAGCCAGATTCCAACCTGACGGCATGATGCCCGGCAAAGATTACCAGTCGTGGGCCGGCAGATCATCCGAGCGGTCACCGTCGCAATCGAGGAGCAGGAACTGGAAGCCCCGGCTTCGACCGAACGCCATCAGGCGCAGCAGGTCTGCCGGCAGTTGCGCCTGGCGCGCTTCGTCGAGCGAACGGGTGGGCACGAACCAGCCATAGACGGAGGCGGCGATGTCGATCGGCCGCTCGGTCGGCGGCCAGGACGCCCAGCCATCGAGAAGGCCGGCGGTCTGGACCGTCAGATGCGCGGTCGAGAGCACGCAATAGCGCCCGGTTTCCACCGATTTCGAAGCGAGGCTTGTGTGGAGAAGCGGCGGCGTGACCTGGAGTAGGTCTTTGGCGCATCCGTCCGACGGATGCCCGTCGAAATAGACGGCGATCACAGTCTCATTGTCCAGCGTGGCGGGATCCCGCTCGTCGCCAGTTTCTTTCCACCACTCCCGGCACCAGGCGGCGATTTCCGCGTCCAGCGTGGCCTCATCGATCGCGGCATGGATATTGGTGCCGTAGCGGTGCTCGATAGCGGCGGCATGAAGCTGGACCGGCCAGGGCAAGGGCGATCGCTCGATGTGGTCTTCGGCACTGCGGATTGCCGTAATCAGTTCGCTGCGCGCAGGGTTTGCGAGGCAATCAGGATACTCGATGGCCGAGCGTGCCCGCGCCAGCAGGGCGAGATGATCCTCGCGGCTGGCGATAATTGTCGGTCCCGACGATGGCTCTTTCCCGATGCTCGTTACCCAAGCCTGTGCAGCGTTCTGTCCGGCCGCATCGGAACGCAGGACCGGGTGGTGCGGATGGGACCAGTCGACGCTTTCGGCCAGCCATCGGCCGATATAGGCCCAGTCGAGACCGAAAGGACAATCATCATCAAGCTGCTGCCATGCCCGTTCGACCGTAGCGGTCCAGTTGAGTATGATGGGACGCAGGGTCTCTGCCCCAAGCCTGTCGAACGTCTTGCGGATGGCCAGGGCGCGTTCGAGCGCATCGGGATCGGCGGCAGGCCGGTCACGCAAGGTCAAAACCGCCTCCCACAGGCAGGCAGCGATTTCGAGATGGAAGGGGGCATAGCGGGTCATGGGCTCAATCCTGCTTCAGGCTGCGCGGCGGTGATCGTTGCGACAAAGGTCGAGATCGGTGGAGATCAGCGTTTCGATCCTGGGTGCAAGGCTATCGAAGGCAGCATTGAGATCGATGCCGGAGATGCGATGGCGGGCCTCGCCAGGCTCATGCTCCAGGAGAAGCATCGGCGGAACGAGACGCGCGGTCATTGCAGGGAAAATGGCATGCAGGATGATGGCCTCGACACGGCGTGACACGAGGTTGAGCCGCGCGGCCAGACCGCAATGCATGGCGAGATAGCGCTCGAACCAGCGTCCTGACGCCAGCACGTCGGCGAGCCGGGTGCAGGGAAACCGGCCCGCCGGTGTGGGGACATGAAGAATGACGACACGATGCCGACGGTGGGGAGCAAGCTGGTCCAGCGGGACGAGAACCCGATAGCTGTAAAGCGGAGCCTGCCCGCTGACGCGGGTCCTGCAGGTGATCATATCCATCGGGCATTTCCTTTATATGCGTGCGCAATGCTGCTCGCGGTTTCACACAGGCCCCCTCCCCCCTTCGCTCCGGTGCCCGGTCGTGAAGGCGGTCTGTATGTCCTGCAAAAATGGGCCGGATTGGACTGAAACGGATGTCAGCGCTCTGGCTGGTCACCACGACAAGCTGCGTTGTCATAGATGGGCCTGTCGCCCGGTCGCCACGGGATGGGATGCCAGATACGGCCATTGTAGCTGATGCGACCGACGACGATGTCCTCGCGGATGAGGGTGGCATCCGGGAAGGTACTGGCGCCAAGACCAGTCTGGTCGCGGCGTTCGCAATAGCGCTGGGATGCGTCTTCTAGCGTTTCCACGATGATGTCCGGATATCCGGCTTGCCTGACGATCAGGGACAACGGGTTTTGCTGGCCTGCTTCTGTGTATGGCACTGTCGCATTCGGGCGCATGGCCGCGTTCCTCAAGGGTAGGACATTATGGGCGGGGAACGTCGTAACGAGGGTCGCATCCCGCCTCTCCCGGATACAGGCCCATCGGATCGGGCAGGAGGAGCTGGACGACGGCATATTCCTCATGACCAAGAAAGCGCCCAACCTGGATAGTGAATGCGCTGCGTGCCGTCGCCCCGGCAAGGCGCGGACGGATCGGGAAGGCGCCGCCGATATCGATGTCCCTGTCGGGCACCTGCTCCGTCTGGCGCATGCGTCGACCGACTTCGTTGAGAACCGATGCCATCAGGATCGGCGCGAAATTACCGATGATCAGCAGTTCGGGCAGGCCAAGGCGGGCGTTGCCGATCGTGTAGGCGAAGCCCGGCGTGTCGGCGTCGGGGAAGATTGCGAAGATATGCCGGCCCGCCCTGTCGATGTTGGCTTGAATGAGGGTCCTGCTGGTCGTGGGGATGGTCATGATGGGTTTCCAGTTTCGCGATGCGAGCCGGCCTCGCGTCGTTCGGGACAGGTCAGTAGTGCGGGACCGCTGAGGCGAAGCGGCGCAGCATTGCCGCCATATGTTTGCGCAAATGCGCCTTGTTGGAGATGATCGCTTCAGGCTTGAGCGGTTCGCCCCGTGGCGTCATGAAGCCTGTTGCGGAGGTTCCGCCTGTGCGCTCTACGACGATATGATGGCCGCGCGGCTGGGCGGGACCGGCATAGCGGACCGTGAATTCGCCAAGACGACCGGAGAGACCCTGGGCGATCTTCGTCCAGAAGATATGGCCGCCGGCCATGGTTTCGCCGGCATCGAACCCACGGTCGAGCCACATGCGCAGCTGACCGCGCTGCTGGATCACGGAGTTTCGCGTTCTCTCCATGGTGCGGCATAGCGGAAGCAGATCGGCATGATGGTCGATCCAGTCGAGATCCGCGCCATTCGCGACAATCAGAAGATCATCAGGATCGATAT
Source organism: Sphingobium sp. YR768 (assembly GCF_900111125.1). Classification (GTDB taxonomy): domain Bacteria; phylum Pseudomonadota; class Alphaproteobacteria; order Sphingomonadales; family Sphingomonadaceae; genus Sphingobium. Next base: position 83,883 of record NZ_FOGE01000007.1, on the reverse strand, counting down.
CGGCGAGCAGGACAGGCAATGGGCTGAGCGCACGCGCCGTTTCGGCGTTGCAGACACTATTCCATAGGCGAAATCCCTGTCCGGGAAGAGCCAGAATGGCTGTCATCGCCTGGTGACCTGGGCGGGACTGGAGCATGGCGGAAAGGTCGAGACCGGTGTCCGCCGCGATGGCCTCCCCTACGATCAGCAGGCGCCTGGACCACCGCGTGGGGCGCGGCGCGTCGGTGGGAAGAGGCCAACTGCTCGGAGGCGGCCGGGACACCGGCTGGTTCGGGGCCTTTCGTGCTTCACACGGCATCGCGGTCGCAGCGGCATAGGCACGCCTTGCCGCATCGAACGGGTCGTCGAAACAGCCTCCCGCGTCGCGAAAGCCCTGGGCGTAGGCACGCTTGAGAGGATCAGCGTTCGTGCCACCCGGGGTACGGCAGGATCGGCGCGGCTCCCAGCCTGAAAGCGCCGCGATAGTGCCGTCCCCATATTGAACGGCGTCGTCCCAGTCATATCCATGGCGGGTCCGGGCCTGCAAGATGAAATGATCGCGCGGGTCGGCGCTGCCTGCGGCTACGCGACGTTCGATGAAGGCGAAATTCCTGCTCTTCCTCTCGCGTTCGCCTTCCTCGCGGATGGCGTCGTTGAGAGGACGGAGCGCTGCAACCCGTTCACGAATGCGGGCCATCCGGTCCTGCGCTGGCGCCTCATTTGGAAGATCCGGGAAGTCAGCCCATGCGCGAGCCAGTTGCTCTGCATGATGCTCAGGGCGCCCCCGCGTGATCCAGCATCGCGCATCGGCGGGATCGAAGAATGTCGGGGTTTCAGTCATGGCAGTTGCGGCCGGCCGCGTCATAGTGATCGGGATCGGCTGCCCGGACGTGCCATCCGAACATGGCGCCGGCCTGCATGGCTGCGATCGCGGCAGGCGTAGCGTTGAAACTCGCATTGAGCGCATCGACCGCGATGAACGAGGGCATCGGCCAATATCCGGTCTCGCCGCGTTTTATGACGATGGTCTCGCCGGTTTCCGGATGTGGGCAGGCGCACATGTCTGGAAGCTTTTCCAGATTGGCGAGGCGGCGCCCTGCGTTGTCGAGGCGAAGCTTCGGCAAGTCCCATAGCCAGGATGGCCCGAACTGGTTGCGGATCATACGAAGCGATGCGCTGTCTGGCTCCCGCTCGTCATCGCCGTTCATCCATTTGAGATTGAGCGCGTCCTTCCAACGCCTGCCATGGCGCGCGCGGAAATCGAGCAGCGCACGCCACATGCGATCGTCGGGTTGCTGCATGATGATTTCCTTGGTGGGGACCGGGCACTGCGACGCATTGGGGCAGCGCAGTGGCCGGCTTTGGCCCGCGTGATCGCAGACCAGCGTCAGGCGGGTCGGACGGTGGCGGTGCGACGCAGATCGGGAATGCGCGCATTGTCGTAGACGCTGTTCACCGACATATGCAGAGCCTGCTGCTGTGCGCTGAACCATGTCGGGGCAGGAATCCGATATGTCTCGGTGGCGAAAGGGTCGGCCCCGCTGAAAAAGGCGACGTCGACGGTAAATTCCTCGAAGAGAGCGGATTTTTGGGGACGCATGAGGGCATCCTTTCATGAGAAAGGGCATCCTGGCGCGGGACCAGGATGCCGGACTGGAAAGGGAAGAAGCGGACGGAGGCCCGACGTCAGAGCGCCTGTTCGAGGAGCTTGCGGGCCTTGCCTTCGAGCTCGAGGCGGCTGTCCTGATGCGGCCTGGTGCGGGCCACCGCGGTGATGCCCTGCACAAAATCATAGACGCTCGTGGGCGGGTGCCCTTCCTCGGCAAGGACCGTCTGGATGATCTTCGTCGTCTCGGCTTTCGAGAAGCCGCGCCGGCGCAGGAAGGCATCGCGATCCTCGTCCTTGCGTGCGACAATGCGTTCGCGCGCGGCATTGATGCCGGTGATGAAGTGCAGCGGGGAGGAATTGGCGAAGTGCTCGAGCGCGGGAGCGGCCTGGTGTGCGAAACGGGCGCCGGCGAACTTTGAGTGCCGGATATTCACTTCCTCGAAATTTTCGACGCCCCACAGGCATCTGTTCGCGCAGACGCCGCGCAAGTAGAAAGTCGCGATCCCCAGTGTCTTGGAGCCAACCTCACTATTCCACGCATAAAAACCGCGAAAATAGAGATCGGGATCGCCGTTTGGCAGTTTACCCGCTTCGATTGGATGAGTGTCGTCGACAAGAAATACGAAGACATCCCTGTCCGATGCGTAGAGTGTGGTCGTCTCCTTGCTGATATCGACATAGGGATTATAGCTCATGCTCCCCCAGTCGATCGTTCCAGGAACCTTCCACCGTGTGTCCCCGACACCATCTCCAGCGAATGCCATGATGGCCTTTATGAGTTCCCAGTCGTACACCCTGCCGTACTGACTTCCGGTCGCGGCCCGAAGTTCTGTTCGGCCATCGTCGGTCTGCAATATTTTGATCTGTTCGCCTCTGTGGGTGACAAGACCGTGCTGCAGATTGATACCGGCGAGCGCCGCGGGCAGCTGGCGCAGATAGGAGGCCGGGGCACCGACGAGGCTCGCGACCTGGCCGAAGGACCAGTTGGTAGGTGTGAGCGGACGCTCGTCGCCCGGTGCGATCAGCGTGAGCCGTTCGGGATTATCGCTTCTCGCCTCGACACGGATCGCGCGGCTTTCGACGGTCCGGGTAGTCGAGCGATCGGCGCGGGCTCGCACGCTGTCGTAGAGGCTGGAGAGCGAGAGGAATTTCTCGTCGTCGGGCCTGGAGAACCATTCCGAGGACACGCGGCCACTGCGGCCGCCGCGCGAGACATCGATGCGATAGGGGGCGGATACGGGGGGCGCTTCGTTCATGCGGGCAAGGGTCGCCATGGGAACCATCTCCTTGAGAGTGAGGGACGACGGGACGATCCACGTCTCCCGTCACATTCCCGCCCCTCCCTTCCCTTTCCGGCGTCTCGCGATCCCGGCTTCGCAACGCCCGGATTTGACGCTAGGATAGAGGCCGCGTTCCAAATCCTCCTTCTGGCTCATCCATCGATCGCCAGGAGGCCATTGCAGTGACCACGTTCGGTATATTGGTCCGGCTGGTCCGGCTGATGCTGTCGGCGGACCTTGGCGCCAGGCGAAGCCTGATAGATGCTTTTGCCTTGGAAGCCCTTGTGATCGCGATGGGTGTTGCCGGGCCCTATGCGCTCAAGCTGCTGATCGACACGCTGGCCGGACCAGTGGGATCGCCCGTGCAATTGTTATTGTACATCCTGCTGTTCGTGGGATGCTGGGCGGGCGCCTCCATCCTGGAAACAGCCAGGCTTTCCTGCACCGCGATTATGGTCGATGCACTGGGCCGACGGCTCGCCACCGATGCGCTTGCCGCCGCCCTGCCTCAAATCACCGCGGCGCGCGACAGCCGGAGTGGACGCGTTCCCGGCATGCTGGAGCGATTGCCCTATAGCCTGACGCTGGTCGTGGAAGGATTGATCTGGCGGCTGGGGCCCGTGTTTCTGCAGGCTCTCGCCAGTCTCGCTGTGATCGCCAGCCTGATCGAACCGCGCTATGTCCTGATCCTCGGGCTTACGCTTTTAGGATTTCTCGGGGCGACCTGGATGGGGGCGGCACGCCACCGTGTGCATGCCGATGCGACCAATGCGGCTGCATCGCATGTGTCCCGCACGATCGGCGACATCGTCCGCAATGCCCGCCGCGTCATCCTCAACGGCGCCCTCGATCGCGAACTCCTCTATGTAGGCAGGACTTTGAGCGCCAGGCGGCACGCCACTTCCGGCATGTATCGTTCGCTGACCGTCATGGCGTCGCTGCAATTCTGTATTGTCGGGGCCGGGCTTGTGGCGCTGCTGATGCTGGCCGGTCTCGACGTAGGCAAAGGCCGAATGACGGCAGGCGAATTCGTGCTGCTGCAAACCTACGCCTTTCGACTGACGGTTCCGCTGAGCGCTCTGGGCTATATCCTGGCGCAGGCGGGCGTCGCGATCGCCAACATCCGCGATGTGCTGGCATTGACGAATGTCGATGGCGAGCGGGGTTGCCGGCAGCCCGGCCGCTTTGCCGATGCCGATCTCGCCGCCGAAAACGTGAGCTTCAGCTATGGTGATGGCCTGCCCGCTCTCGCCGGGATTTCGCTGCACATCGCATCAGGGCGCTTCGTCGCGATTGTTGGCCCGAATGGTTCGGGCAAATCCACGCTTGCACAAATTCTGGCCGGCGTGCTCGCGCCTGCCTCGGGAAAAGTCGAGATTGCAGGGGTCGATGTTACGACGATCCCATGGGGAGAACGTCATCGCTATATTCTTTATGCACCGCAGTTCATCGGTCTGTTCAACCGGTCGCTGCGGGAGAACATCCTCTATCCCCCGGCGAACCAGCAGATCACTGACGTCGAGGAACTGCTTCATGTCTGGCGCTTCCACGAGCCTGGAAGACCGATCGACTTCGATATGGAATTGGGAGAACAGGGCGAGCGCCTGTCGGGAGGCCAGATCCAGAAGCTGGAGCTTGCCCGGTTGGCGGGGGTCGACGTACCGGTCCTGATACTGGATGAAAGCACGTCGGCGCTCGATCCGCGCAGCGAAGCAGATGCGATCGCAAGGCTGCGGCGCAGGACCCATAGCGCGACGACGCTCGTCATGATCACCCATCGCTTGGCGACAGCGAAGGGCGCCGACCAGGTTCTCTTCATGCAAGGAGGGAAACTGGTTGGCAGCGGAACGCATGCGGAGTTGATGCAGCGATGCGCGCCCTACCCGGCTCTCTGGCATGGGTTGCAAGAGTGAGGTTGGATGACAGCATCCCGGCAAGGTTTCCCAAGCTTTGCACATTGGCGTATATGTTCAATGGAAGGGGTTCCCGATGCCGGTAAAGCACAAAGATAATCGGTCCCAGCGACATGAAGCGGTCATGGCCGCCGCAAAAGCGGCAGGCTTGCTGTCCGGCGCGAACAGCAAGCTCAGCGTGCGCGTGCCGCGCGAACTCATCGATCGTGCCAAGATGCAAAGCGGTTTCGCTTCGACAACCGATCTCGTCGAATATGCACTTGCCAAAGTAGCGCTCGAGGATGATTTCGGGGCAAGGCTGGTAGGTCGGAAGGGTTCGATTCCTGCGGATATTGCGCTTGGGATTTGACCGCAAATGCGTCGCTGGGGGTGATGTGGGGACGCGCCTCAGCTTTTGCTGAACGGTGGTTCACCTGCTCGCGTCACACCTCATCGCGCAGAATGGAATAGACGTCTTCGCCATATAGGCGAGCGGTCTGGCAGCTTTCATCCCAGAAATGCGTTCCGGCGCGGAGGCGAGAGGCAACCCAGAGACCGGTGTCCAGGGTGCGCCAGGTGCCGATGGCGGTCCACAGTCCGTGCGGAGAATATTCAAACCAGAGTTGGCGACCGAGCTGGCCGCACTTCATCTGGAAGGCCCAGCCGCGATGATGGCGCTCGGCCCTGACCTCGTTCCCCGCGTATAGACCGGGCAGGATGCGTTTCATGCTTTCACCGTGGCGGATCAAGGAGAGCTTGCCGAGGACACAGGCGGTTCGGTCTGAAAGAGATCGGCCGCCCACTGCGCGATCCAGGCGTCGGAAATTTCGTCGTGCGAAAGCTGCCCGTCCTCGATCAGCGCCCGGATCTCGGCACGGGCCTGTGCGATCGCCCTCTTCCACTGATCGCGTGGCGGGCGGTCATCGGGTCCGAGCGGCAGCTCGCCCTGTGTGGGCGCGAGAGCATGGGTGGACCGCGCATATTGGCGGCGGGCCCATCTTTCCATATGATCGGCGACGAAGGCATCGGTCTTGGAGATGCCGCGCTAGCGCGCCTCGATCCTGCTGGCAATTCCGAATGCCTGGCTGTCGACTGTCTGGATGCGATGTTCGAGCCCGCGCAGCTTGCTCAAGACCGTGCCCTTGATGCCGAAACCATGCACCATTGTCCCTTCGCCCAGAATACGGTCGATGTGCTCGAAAATGGCGATCACGCCGTCACTGCCGCCGACGGGCCTGCGGCACATCGAGCCGATCCCGATCAGAGGCACGGCATCGATGATGTCGCCAAGCGCATCGATGCAAAATTCATAGTCGCTCGCAACCCTGCCCTGCATTACGGGCATGAAGCGATGGGCAATGCCGCGGTCATGCGCGCCGCGCCAGCAATCGCGGTTGACCCGGATGGTTCTCGAAATCCGGTCACGCACCTCTTCGCGATCGGGCGCGATTTCGGGTTCGACGCAATAGTCCATGCTGGCGAACCAGCGAAACGGATAGCTTGCGGCCAGATCGAGATACTCTTCCGTTGCCCATGGATATCCGCGATAATGGGATAAAGCCACGAATCCGGCGCTGTCCAGTGACAGGCTGGACAATCCGTCGGCATTTTTCAGCAGGTCGAGGCGCCATCCCCGCCACTCGGGCCAGCCCTTGCTGCGGTTCCAGCGCGACAGCGCATTCGCGGAGATGAGGGTCGACACCTGCATGGCACGGGCGCGGTTCAATATCGGCCCCTCGCGCAGGTGCGGCAGGCCTATGATGATCTCGATCGCCATGGGGCTCAAGCGACGCGCCAGCGGCACCAGCGCTCTGCGGCTTGGCGAGCGGTGAGCAGGCCATGATTTGCGCCGCACCATCGGCGGAAAGAGGGATCGAGAGCGAGAGCGGGGTCGCCGAGCCGCGCGATGACATCCTGGATGAAGGCGTCGGCGGGATCCGTGTCGAGCCCGGCGCGCGCGGCAGTGATCGCAGCCTGGAGCCGCGCCGCCATCTTCTCGGCTTCGTCGAGCGAAATATCCTCGACGGCGCGCGTCCCACCGCGCGGTCCGCAGATGGCCAGCGTTATGACTGTCATCCCCGCCGGCTTCCGGCTGAGCGCGGTGATATGGACATGATGGAACATGCCAGTCTCCAGCAAAGTGAAATCCTGGGTCAGAAAAGGGTCAGCTGTTGCGGCATGGCCGGCGTCGAGGCGCGGGGTTCGCACAAGGGTAAAACCGGGTGGCGCATCGGGACTGGCGCGCGTGGCGCTTCGACAACATGCACACGCGTTTCGCCAGTGGGCTCATGGCGTCGTCGACAGGCGAGCCGGGCGTTCCACTCACCCAGAATATGGGCCGGCGTGTACCAATGCTCGGCTGTCTCGCCCGAGAGTGAATTTCCGACCATGAGATGCGCCGGCACATGCAGCAGTGAGAGCTGGATATAGGCCATATGAATCGCGCGCGGGTCGATATCGATTGCGGTGACGTGAAGATGGCGCTGATAGTTTATGCCGAGATCGCGCATGGCCTCAGCGAGCGCGATGACCATCGACCCCGCGCCGCACGCCGGCTTCATGGCGGTCACGAAGCCATGATCGCCGATGATCGCTTTCACGCTTTCGAAATCGCCAATGGTTACCTGAGCCATGAATCGACTGAGCGTATAAGGCGTGAAGAATTGTCCCCTCGCTTTGTTGTGAAGCTCGAGGTCGTGAAACAGGGCGCCCAGCACGTCGCCTGGACCGACTTCGAGAGCCTGCACCAGTTCGGCGAGGACTCGCGGAAACAGATCGAGCACATCTGGCCGGTAGCGGCTGACAATGTCGAGATAGCGAGCCTCGCGCGGCTCGCGTTGGCGCAGATCGACGCTATTGGCTATGGCGAGCGCCATCGCCTCCATGCAGTGACCGAAAGCGGTGTAGAGATCGTGGCGCGGCTGGCTGCGGCGAAGCAGCGCTGCCATCGCCTTGAGATAGGGCTCATGCATCGGAGCCTCCGGATCAGTGATGAGACAGGTTCGGTCGCGCATGGACGGATGGGCCCGCTTCAGCGGGATCTTCTGCGAGACGCCTTTGCGAGCACCTGGATTTCGCGCGAAGTACGAGGCGCAGGCGGGGACAATATGGCCCTGGTCAGGCGGCCTGCCGGCGAATCCACTCGTACAGCAAGTGATCATCCGGACCATATTCCGAGCCGATGGCGATCCGGATCAGACGGCCGTCACAGGCAAAAGCCGATGCCCGCGGAAAGGTGAGATAGGAGCGTCCTTCGAGGATCAGATCGCCGGAGCGCACCTTCGTGATCTCGCGGGTCGTCCCAAGCAGGCGATGACCGGCCGGCGCGTCGATCAGTTTCAACTGGTCACCCCCCTTGATCCGCTTCTTGAACGCCGCCAACGATATCACCGTATCGACCGGATTGCGGTTACCCTGGCGCTTTGCCAACGCCGCCCAATAGGCCTGGCCTATGCGCACGTCGCAATAGAAACTGCATGACCAGAAATCTTGCAGCGGATTCGTCCTCGTGAATCCGAACCGTTCCATCTGATCGCGTATCTCGACGATGAAGGCGTTCTGCGCGTCGCGGCCGGTCAGGTCGGTCGGGGTATCGATAATCTCCGCGATGACCTTGCGCCCCCCGGGGAATTTCTCGGTGCGGATCGCGAAGGTGGTTGTGGCGAAATGCTCGGCCAGATGGCGTTCGATCCGCGAGGCAAGCGGCGGCAGCGCTTCACCGGCAAGATAGAGGTCGCCTTCATAATGGAAGTTCCCGCGTTCATCATGTTCGGTCTGGCTATACAGGCGCGCGGATGCGCCCGGCGCGATGGCGTCGGTCATGATAATGTCCTTGTGCTTCGAGAAAATTCGGGGAGTGGGCCGGTCAGGCCGGCAGCGGTGCAGTCAGGGCGTGGGCGTTGTCGCCTGCGTCAGCGCGAGCGAGCGCTCAGTCGAGATAGCCAAGACGCGTGTCTCCATTCAGAACCTCGGCTGCCCAGTCGACGGACGGATGGTCGGGGTAGTCGATCCATGGATCGGGCGGGTCCCGCATTGGCATGGGTGCGGATATGGCCAGTCGTCGCGCCAACTGCTCCTGCGTGGTTTCGAACTCGACATGGTCGGCGAATATCGCGCACCATCCTCCCCCGAAGCTGTCGCGACGGGGACGGGAGCAGCTATAGCTCCAGTCGAAACCCATCGGTTTGGCCGTCAAACTCTCCTGGCAACAATGGCGGATGAGTTCGGCGATCGGACCTGGCTGGAAGTCCGTGGTTCCGTAGATCGAGACGACACACTCTGCACCGCCCTCAATCTGGATCTCCGCGCCGAAATCGGGAAAGGCGGGATCATCGAAGATCGCGAGCAGGCCGTTGAACGGATTGGCGAGGTCCGTCGGCATGAAGGCAGCCAGAAACGCCGCGCTCGGTTCGCCTGGCGTGAAGTCCGCCAGCAGGTCGGCGGCGTGCTGCCACGCCTCCTCGATCAGGGCGCTTTCGGCCGCCGTGCAAGTGAAAGTAAAGGATCCCTGGACATGATGATCAGCCATGGAGCGTCGCCGAAACAGCGGGATCGCGCGGATCGTCCTCGACCAGGACCAGCGGGGGCGGGTTCGTGCGAGCAAGCCGATAGCCCGCTTCGATCGCCTCGATGCTTCCCAGTTCCCTGATGCGTTCGATCGGGAAGACTTGCTCGTCCTCTTCGGTTGTCAGAACTTGCTTTGGTTCGCCATGGCCCAGGTAGAGAACCCGAACAGACGGGAAGCTGCCGGGATAGCCGCCGGACCAGCGAACATAGTGAAGACCATGGCGGCGACAGACAGCTTCGATCTCTTCGAAACGACCATTGGCGACATCATGATCCATCAGGGCAAGGGGCGTATCGATGGGTATATCTGAAGAATTAAAGGGTGTTCCATCCCAATCGATAGCGGGATTATCCTTCTCGATAGCTTGGATGAGCCCGGCATATGCGGAGCGGGAAAGCATGCCCCCGATCATGATGTGGGCAGATACGCGGTCGGCCATGGTTCGCCTTTCCTGGAAACAAGACCTTCAATCGGCCCTGATCTTCCCCTCTTCCTCCCCTTCCCGTTTTCGGACCCATGCGAGTGCGATGCACAGGGCGCTTGCATGAGCGGCGCATTCCCGTTTAGCTGTCTGCCCCAATTTGTTCTCCACAATCACCGCCATTCATGGCCTTCCAGTTCAGGGAGTTTACCGTGGCCGACACCGAGCAGCCCGATTTCACCGCCATGACGGTGCAGTTATTAAGCGCCTACTTCTCGAACAATCAGGTGCCGGCAGGCGATATTGCCAGGATCATCGAAGCGACCCGTGACGCCCTGGAACGGAAAGCAATAGTAGAGACGCCGACAGCGCCTGAATATGTTCCGGCTGTATCGATCCGCAAAAGCCTGGGTTCGCGTGAGCACATCATCAGCATGCTCGATGGCAAGCCGTACAAGACGCTGAAGCGGCACCTGGCGACAAACGGACTGACCCCGGCGGAATATCGCGAACGCTATAATCTTCCCAAGGATTATCCGATGATCGCGCCGGCCTATTCGGAGCATCGACGCGCCGTCGCCCAGCAGCTTGGGCTTGGAAGGCGTATTGGCGTAAAGTCGGCGACCGAGGCGCCACTAGTCGAAGCAGCGCCTGTGGCTGAGGCGGAATCCCAAGGTGCTACGGCGGCCGTGCCGGAGGTCGCGCCCGTGGCCGAAGTGGCGTCCGTACCCGCCCCTGAGAAAAAATCCCGCCGCCCTCGTGTCAGGGCTGCTGTTGCCAAGCTGGGTGATGAGGCCGGAACTGCGGCACCCAAACCGACGCCGGAGCCGGTAGCTGCGCCTGCGCAGGTCGAAGCGGCCACTGCGAAGGCAAAGCCTGTGGCCAGGAAAGGCGCCGCGAAGAAATCCCCTGTGAAGAAGCCGCCTGTGAAGAAGGCGCCGGCGAAGGCGAAGTCCCCGACGCCAGCGCCCGCGGAGGAAGCTGCGGCCGTGCCGGCTGCGGCGGAACCTGCAAAGCCAGCCTTCAGAAAGAAGGGGCCTGCGAAAGCCACAGCCGCAGAGGCAGTTCCATCCACGAAGCCGAAGGCGCCCCGGCGCCGCGCTGCAGGGGCCAAGCAGGATGAGCCCATGTCGGAGGCGCCGGCACAGGCGGAATGATGATCTTTTCGCGAAGTGCGGAAAGATACAGACCGCACTTCGCTTGCCGCCTACCGACTGGGAGAAGCCGGCATCAGCGGCGCTCGGCAATGATCCTTTCAAGGATATCACGTGCCCGCTCCGGCGGTAGGAACAATCTGGTCTTGAATTGCACGACTTCGCTGAATGCGCCGCAAGCCTTCAGCCAGGTCCGATCTTCGGGGCGATAGTCGCGGATCTCGAGCCGGGGACTGTCGTTGACGTGAACGCTTACGAGCCTTGCCCGCCCAAGTCCGGGGATTGGGACGCCGCTGCCCGCCCGCGCGCCGGCGATGATTTCTTCAGGACCAAGGGCAATGCCGCCATCGAGCCCGAATCCCCTTTCGAGCCGTTCGATGGCGGCCGGATGGATGATACGTCCCAGGATCGATGTGCCGGCGCCATTGTCGATCCGCCACACGCGCACATCATCTTCGGGCAGTTTGTTCCAGACGGGCAATAGCAGACCGGTCGCGAGCGTAATCGTCTCGACCAGAAGATTCTTGCCGGCTTCGGCCGCCTCCTGCTCCCAGAGGTGCCGGAACGTATAGCGGTCGATCTCGCTCCAGTGGCTGGCCGACAGGGCGGCAACCTCCATGCGGGACTGGCTGGTGGGGCGAAGAAGATAGCATCGCTCGATCCAGTTGCCCTCTTCATCCTGCCCCGGCCATGTCGGCACGCGAAGCGCCACGCGGCCGGAGCGGGCATTGCGAAGCCAGGCGATATCGTCCGCATCCTTGCACTCGAGCTGAAGCATGGCCCAGTTGGTGACCGGCGGCCGCCGGTGCAGCTCGAGGCGCAATAATCTCGTCTCGGCGCCGGTCACGGGATCGGTGCGCAGGAGTTGATCGGACAAGAGGTCCATGCGGTCGGCGCGGATGGTCTCGATACCCAGATCCAGCGTGCCCGCCGTGCGGGCCGCTTCGACGCGATCCTCGACCAGTCCCAGAAACTCCTCGAATATACTATTCTGGGTGGCGATCCGCAGCGCCAGGATGCGGTTGAGCCAGCGATGGATGGGAGGCAGGCGCTCGAGCAGTTCCCCGCCCTCGCCGCACAGTTCAAGACCCGTCATCTCCTGAAAGGCCTCGAGAGAAACACTGCGCAGCTTGCCCTCGTAGAGGAGATGGAACCATTGCGTGAGTGCGTCGCGTGCATAGTCCGACTCCAGATTGTCGGATGGATCGAAGAGATTCTGCGATCCGGTCTGGCGCTGCCCCCTCGTCAAGGCGCCCAATGCTTCGAGACCGCGGATGATGGTGCTGAGGAAGCGGCGCTCGCCACGGCAATCGGTGGTTAGCGGGCGATAGACAGGCGCGGTCATCTGATTGGTGCGATGACTGCGCCCGAAGCCCTGTACGGCTGAGAGGATGCGGAAGCCCAGTTCGAGAAGAAAATGCGCGCGCCGACGGTGCGCGGTCGGGCAGTTCCGATCGGAATGCATGGACCGGCCGGTGCTTCCCGCGAGCGAAAAGGCGGCGATCGGCTTGCTTCCATTCTGGAAGGCCTGGACTTCGAGGACGTTGGCGCGCGCGCCCCGCCTCTCGACTTTCTGCTTTCCAGTGACATCGGTCACGATGCGCCGCGAGCGCCCGGTGATCTCGGCGACGCGATCGGTTCCGAAATGAGCGATCAGGGCGTCCAGCGCGGTGGGGATGGCGGGGAGCGCGCACAGATCCTCGATCAGTGCGTCGCGAGCAGCGATCGCCTGCCGGCACAGCACCGGATTACCGTCGGCATCGGTCATCGGTTCGGCGCGCACGGCGCCATCGTCGGCACGAAAGACCCGCATCTGGCGGATGGGAAAGGCATTCTTCAAATAGTCTACAAGGGTCTCTTTGGGCGAAACCTGGATATCCATCATTGCCCGTTGCTCGGCGGAGAGTTCGGAGAGCCGGCGATCCATGATGGCCTCCCCCGTGCTCGCGAGTTGCACCAGCACGGCGTTGTCCGACGCCAGTTCCTGTTCGATCGCCTTGATGAGCGACGGCATTTTCAGGCTCACGAGAAGGCTGGAAAAAAACCTCAACTTCGCAGTCTCAAAGGCGCTTAGCGCCGAACCGCGCGCCCGCGCATTCTGCGTCTTGCCCGATATCCGGTCGACGATGCCGATCTCAGCCAGCACTTCGCCAAGCCCGCGGTGAATGATCGCCCAGCTGTCTGCATAGGCGTCGTAGATTGCAATCTGGTCCGGCGTCAGCACATGTTCGAGCGGCTCATATTCGACGCCTGCGAAGCTCAGGGCCCGGGCGGTATAGAGCCCCATCGCCTTGAGGTCCCGGCAAACGACCTCAAGCGCCGCAATGCCCCCCTCCTCCATCGCCTTCATGAACATGTCGCGCGTGGCAAAGGCCGTGCCGGGGACCCACAGGCCGAGCCGCACGGCATAGGAGAGGTTCTCGGGCCTGGCCGCGCCGGTGGCGGACATATAGAGGATGCGGGCTCGTGGCAGGGCATTTTGCAACCGAACGCCCGCCAGCCCCTGTTCCGACCCCTGCGCCTTCCCGAAATCCGTTTCCGTTCCGCCGGCATGGGCCATGGCATGGGATTCGTCGAAGACGATCACGCCGGCAAAGTCCTCGCCGGTCCAGTCCAGCAATTGCTGCAGGCGCGATGCAGCGTCGTGGCGGGCGGAGCGCAGGGCGGCATAGGTCAGGAAGACGATGCCGCTTTCCATCGTGATCGGTTTACCGAGAGGGAAATTTGCGATCGGCTGGATATCGATGGCGAGACCGCCCAATGCCGTCCAGTCGCGCCGTGCGTCCTCGATGAGGTCGGCCATGGAAATCCAGATCGCGCGACGATGGCAGCGGTTCCACTGGTCGAGAATGATGCCCGCCGCCTCGCGGCCCTTGCCGACGCCGGTGCCATCGGCGATGAAGAAGCCGGTACGATAAAGTTGGCCGTCCCTGTCCTCGATCAGCCGATCGCCCGCAAGATTGGCCGAGAAGCGCCCCGCAAGATCGCGCTCATGCGCTTCGCCCGCATAGATGATGGTTTCGAGTTGCGCCTCCGACAGGGCCCTGATCGCCCGGTCCTGGAGCATGGGCTGGTAGCGCGGCACCGGAAGCGACACCGAAGCCATGGCGATGGATTCAACCAGGTCGTCGGGATGCCGGGAGGCATTTTCGATGGCAATGCGCGCGAGGCGCCAGGTGGAATAAATGCCCACGGTCTCGCCAGGCGCAAGCGGCGTCTGGTGTGCGGCATAGCTGATCGGTCACGCCTCATCCGCCGTGGCGGCGATCCGTGAGGGTGGCGCAAGCCTTTGGCCATTCATGCGCGCGAAGAGCATGGCGGGCGATGGGGCGGCCGGGACAAGTGAACGGGGCGTAGCGACGGCCGGCGGCGGGGCGAGCGGCGGCGGCTCCATGGGATCGAGCCGATCGGGCATGGCAAGCACGAGGCGCAGCGCAGCGTCGATATCACTGGCGAAATGGCGCTCGGGCGTGCCGGTCCATCCCTTGTCGAAGACCAGCAACCTTATATCGATCCCCGTGCCATGCCTGGCGTAGGGACTGCCCGAAATGGTAAGTTCGACACGGGGCGGCACAAGTTCGGCGACGGCATTATAGCCAAGTGCTGCCGAGCCCTCGGGTGAGAAGCTGGTCGGCATGATGGCGACGCATCGCCCGCCCGGCGCGAGAGAGGCCAGAGCCGCGCGCAGATGGCGCGCGCCGGCATGGCGGTCGATCCCGCGTCCGTTGCTGCGGCTGAAGGGCGGGTTGATCAGCACCAGCGTCGGCTGCCGCTCGCTGATCAGCAGATCATGGATATGTTCGCCATCATGGCGCGTGACGATCTGGCCGAGATTGTGGGACAGGAGGTCGGCGCGGGCCGGATCATGTTCGTTGAGAAGCAGATGCGCGCCCGCCCGCAGGCCGTGGACCGCCAGCATGCCGGTGCCGGCCGAGGGTTCAAGCAGCATATCGTCCGGTCCGCAGCGCGCCGCCATGGCCACGAGCCAGGCCAGGGTGATCGGCGTGCTGAACTGCTGGAGATCGACCTGCTTTTCCGAACGGTAGGTCTGGGTTGGCAAGCCGCGCTCGAACTGCCGCAGGCGTTCGAAAATGTCGGCCGGCGTGCCGCCCAGGAGCGGGTTCTCCGGATCGGCAAAAAGCAGGACCTGCGCGGTTTCCAATGCGTCATAGGCGTCGCGCATCGACCATAGGCCGCCGGCATCGTCGTCGCCGAAAGCCTCGGTCATCAATCGCTTGAGGCCCTGGCGACTGACGGCAGCACCGTTGCGCAGGCGGTGGCAAAGAGTGCGGGCGACGTCGGACAGGCATGCAGCGCTGTCTCGGGTCTGCGATAGGGCAAGCTGGGGCAAGTTCATGGGCACCTCTTGGGATAACCGGACAATCCTCCTGTCCCCTTCCCGCTCTCCTCCGTCAGGCTGCATCGATTCTCGTGATCGGATACTCTATGGCGATTTGGGCGAGTTTCGAGGGCGCGCACGGCCTTTCAGGCGCGCGCGAAACAGATCAAATCAGATCCATAACAAGCGCTGATTCATGCGGACAATTGAACAGTTCAGTGTGGCGCTGCCGCACGACAGCCGGCACAGGTCCACGCCAAGGTGGCGTCGGGCGGATATGCCAGCGAGAGCTAGGTCATTGCCCACGGGTTGCGCGCGCTTCAGGCGTAGGGCCGGGCTGTGAGCAATGGCTGCGCAACGCGGTCGCGCCTGCCTATACCCCCTGCAAGGCCGATGCCTCGCGGGGGGATTTCTCTCGAAGACGTGCGCACCGGACTGGCCGAACGCCACGAACGGGCCGCCAGGCACGGCTGAACATGTGCCATTCCATTATCTTCACGCCGGAAGCGCGTGAGCATCTCGGCGCCATTCACCACTATTGTCAGTGTGCCATCATTCGTGAATTGGTTCATGATCAAAAGCACGCCGCCAACCCATTGCGTGACGCACCCATCTTGCCAAATTTTGCCAAACCGGCTATATTGCCGACTATGAGCACGATGAACATTTCGTTGCCTGACACCCTCAAGGCTTTCGTGGACGAACAAGTCTTGGGACGCGGCTACGGTACGAGCAGCGAATATGTGCGCGAACTGATCCGCAAGGATCAGGACCGCCAGCGGCTGCGAGGGTTGTTGCTCGACGGCGCTGAATCGGCGCCGGGCGCCCCGGCGGATGACGACTATTTCGAGGGGCTACGCGCGCGGGCTCGCCGCGCTGCATGACCGTCAAGCGGGTCGTCCCCCGCGACAAGGCTCATCGCGACGTCGAAGACGCCATCGACCATTATGCGCGCGAGGCCGGGCTGGACATCGCACTCAGCTTCGTAACAGCACTCGAAGAGGCTTATCGCGTAGTCGCGGAGCATCCCGGCATCGGCTCGCCGCGCTACGCGCATGAGCTGGCCCTCTCACGGCTGAAACACGGGTTCGATTCCCGTAGGGGTCACCAGCAAAATCAATAACTTAGTAGATATTTTTTGAGCCAAATGGTTGGTTTGGTCCACACATCGTCCATGGCTTTGCCCGGACATCGCTGGACGGCGGTGATCGATTATTACGATTATTCGAGAGCATTCTGATTATTCAACAGCGCCTCTCGGCGCGGAACAAATCCACAGAGAGAATCGGTTAGATTCCACCACTGACAAGTCGATCCTATTTCTCGGGCCAGCCGCTCGGGATCGGCATATCGTCCCACCTGCCGGTCAGTGTGTGAGGATCATAAGCATGGACCTTGATTTTGCGCCCGAAATACTCGCAGAATTCCAAAAAAGAGCGATGCCAGGGTGGTGCCAAGCCTACCGAACCTGAGCCATACCTCCGCTCAATCCCACATCGCCGCTGAATCTGATGTCACCCGGTGCGCCGGACGCGCTTCATGCGTCAGGATTCTGGATGTTTCGGTGCTTCTCTAGGAACCGTCCAAGACCGTCTACCGGGAGTAAAGTAGCTCGCCCTATTTTGACGATCTCGATCTCACCCGACTGAATAAATTCATAAAGTTTCGACCGACTGATCCCGAGCATGGCAACGGCCTGTGGAACTCGTACGGCGAGTGGCGACGCCACGACCATATCGGTCGAGGCATAGACCGAAGCTTCCGATTTGACTTTGCGGATCATGACTATCGTAGCTCCCATGTGAGATGAGCTGTCCCCTTCTCCTCATCCGCAAACAATACTCCATCGATCGGGCATAGCGGATCATCGATCCTGACCCGCCAGTAGTCACGCGGGGGATCGCTGCGCGACGTTCGTTCCCATGCATCTCCGATGTGTTGCCAGCCCAGCATCACCCGGAAGGCGGGCGCTCTGTCGTTCAGCCGATCATCATTGGGCACCAAACGGATTTGGCGCTGGAGGGAGAGCGTATTGATTTCGCCTTCCCATCCGCCCTGCTTCGACCGCTTGAACCGACCGATCACGCGACGGCGCATCATGGCGTCACCTCCGCTTCCTTACGCGCCTTGGCAAAAGCCCGGTCACTGGCGAGGAAGGATTCGAGCATGGCCGGGATAAGATCTGCCACCTCTGCCTTGTCGGAATAGGCGCGGTTATA
Source organism: Sphingobium sp. YR768 (assembly GCF_900111125.1). Classification (GTDB taxonomy): domain Bacteria; phylum Pseudomonadota; class Alphaproteobacteria; order Sphingomonadales; family Sphingomonadaceae; genus Sphingobium. Next base: position 66,423 of record NZ_FOGE01000007.1, on the reverse strand, counting down.
GAGCGCGGTATAGTCGGCAAGCGCATGAGCAAGGTCGGGCGTGACCGTGATACCGATCTTGACGGGGGTGCGGTCAGGGAGCTTGGCGAGTTTGAGCATGGTGGCTTCTCCTGTTCAACGAGCGCCCACCCACGACCGCAAAATCAAGTCCTTGTGAACAATCACGCGGAGCGGCCATCCGGGACGGACGGTAATAGTGGGCTGGATATTGAGGTTCTTGGAGACGATCTGCTGGCCGGCTTGATTGGCGGACTGCTGGGTTGACTGGCGGAGCGCCCGCACAAGGTCGCTCTCATTGTCCCCGATCGACAATTCCGTGCCGACGCCCAGAAGGGTCGATAGCGCTACGCCCTTGAGCAAGCGCCAGGTGTGATAATCCACCTTGTCGGACAGGCCGGCATAGCCCGCCGCATCGGTCGCGGGCAGATTTTCGATCTGGATAGAACTGCCGTCGGGCAGGATGATCCGCTGCCAGACCAGCAGCGCACGGCTCTGCCCGAACGCCACGACGCTATCGTAGCTACCGATCAGACGCGAGCCCTGCGGGATCAACAGCGTCCGGCCCGTCACCGTGTCGAACACATTCTCCGTCACCTGCGCCACAGCCATGCCGGGAAGATCGGAGTTGAGGCCAATAAGCAGGCTCGCCGCGATCACGCTGCCCGCCATCACCTGATGCGGCGATGCCGGGGTCTGGAGCGCATGGGCGTTGTAGATACCGCCCGATGCGGATTGCCCAACGAAGTCCAGCTTTCGTTGCTGATTGTTCTGGTCGCGCTCCGGGTCCAGCGCGAGCCGGTCTGTTTGAGCCGGTTCACCTGTCGCAGGGATCGCGCCTGTCGCTTCCGCACCTGCCGGCCCTGGAGCGGAGACCGCTGCGGCCGCGCTACCGGACGATTGCACCATCACGCCGGCCTCTCGCGCTTGTGCCGCCTGCGCCGCGATACGCTGCCGTTCGGCTTCGGCCGCCTGCTCCTGCGGCGTCATGGCAGGCGGCATCGCGCTATCGCCGGCCACGCCGCCGCCGGCCTCAAGCTGGCGCTGGCGGTCGAGAATGGGCCGCCCGAGATCGCCGGGGAGCGGAGCGCCCAGGATCGGCGTCCCGGGCGCGACCTCGCCATAATTGCCGGGAAGGTTCGCCACGGCATCGGCGGGCGTCTTGCGATCACTGACCGCGCGCTCGTCGGCGGCGCTAATGATATGGAGCGTCTTCGGTCCCAGCCCCATCCAAGCGACGCCGGCGATGGCGAGCGAGCTGGCCGCCGCGCCGCCGATGATGACGCCGCGCCGGAAGCGGACGACACGGCGCGGTGCCGCGCGCAGCACGAGCGTTTCTGGCGGGGCTTTGGATGGCGGCGCAGATTCCGGCACCGTTGCGGTGGGTGGCGTGCGTTCGGGCGCGTCCGGATCGACGGGCGGGATCGGGGCCGCGCTCATTTGCGCGCCCTCCCGTCCGTGCGGGCAATCCGCACGACCTGCTGCGGCTTCTCGCCAAGGCGAAGCTCGGCCGCCGCGAACAGGCGATCGACGATATAGTGGTTGCCGCTGACGCGGTAGTTCACCAGTTGCGTGTCGCCCAGCGGCCCCACGACGAACAGCGGCGGCGCTTCGCCCTGATCGAGCCGGCCGGGGAACTCGATATAGACCTTCTTGCCGCCGTCCCAGGCGCGGACCGGCCGCCACGGCGGGCTATCGCCGCTGATCTCGTAGCGAAAGCGCAGGTTGGTGAGCGCGACATTCTCCGCCGCCGGCCGCGCCTGTTCGGCACGGGCATTCTGTCCGCGCAAGGCCTCCAGCCGGTCCTGCGGATAGGTCCAGCTTATCGCCGCCATCGCGGTCGCATCGGTACTTTCCAGCGCGAGGTGATAGGCGCGACGGTCGGTCGTGATGACCATGTTCGTGACAAGGCCGGGGGCGAAGGGCTTCACCAGGACATGCACGCGCGCCGCATCGCCCGCGCCGCTGATCGTATCGCCAATGATCCAGCGGACCGTATCGCCGGCCGATACCGCGACCAGCTTCTCGCCGGCCTGCAACGCGATGTCGCTGACACGCTCTGGGGCGGTGTAAAGCCGGTACAGCGCGCCTTCGGTCCACGGATAGACCTGCACGGCGTTGATGTAGCCCGCGCTCGACGGTTCGCGCGTGGCGGCGCGGTTTGCCGCCTCGATCCGCGCGGTTGGCGCGCGCGTCTCGCCCTTCACCGATGGCGGGGGCTGAAGCTGGCCGGGGAGCGGTAGCGGCACCGGCTGTTCGACGATCTCGACCGGCCGGGGCGGCTCGGCCTCGATTGCGGCGGGCCGGAACTCGGCAGCGTCATAGCTGATCGCGGGCGGCGGTGTCTTGCCCGCACAGGCGGCAAGCGCCAGCGTCGAGGCGCACAGGAACATGGTCCGGGTCATTGTCCAGGTTCTCCTTCATTGGTGGGACTGGCGGGCGCTGCCGGGAGCTGCCGGGAGCGGCGCAGCGTCCGCGATGGCCGGCGCGGCAGGTGCTGGCTGCGCGGGCGTCGACGCTGAGGGTGCAAGCGCAATCTCCGCTTGTGGCCGTTGCCCTTGCTGGCCCGACGATGCGGGCTGGCCCTCCAGTTCGCGCGCCCAGTCGATCGCGTTCACGAACAGGCCCAGCGGGTTCTTGCGCAGCGCATCGGCGGTCTTGGGCGGCCGAAGCATCACGGTCAGCATGGCGGTCCAGCGTTCGGTCTTCGCCAGGCTGCCCCGTTCGTAGATGCTCTCGGACCATTTGACCTGAAAGCTGGTGTCGGATGCACGAACGACGCTCGTCACCTGCACCGATACGCTGCGCTGGCCGATCCCGGCGAACGGGTCGTTGCTGCGGGCATATTCGTTGAGGAAGATCGCGGCGCGATCACTGGAGAAGTCATAGGCGTCGAGCCAGTTGCGCTTGACCAGAACGGGGTCGGTGGAAACGGACCGCACATTCGATATGAACCGCCCGAGATGCCATGCGACCTGACCGTCCGTGGGTTGGTAGTTCTGGATCGCGGGCGCGACGCTGCGCGCCTCACCCAGCCGATCGACCTCGACCACATAAGGCGCGACGCGGCTCTGCATCGACTGCCAGACGTTGGAACCGATCAGAACGCCGGTCAGGCCCAGGCAGCCGAACGCGACCAGCCGCCAGTTCTTTGCCTGCACGCGGACGGAGCCGATACGCTCGTCCCAGAGCTGGCCCGCGCGCTGGTAAGGGGTTTCCGATTGCGGGCTATGCCCGTAGCGCTGGATGGATCGCTTAAAGAACATGAGCACTTACTCCTTGTCGCTGAGGTTGGGATTGGCGGCGGAGCCGGGACGATCGCCGTCCTTGATGGTCTGCATCGCCATGTGGCGGTGGTGACGCGCGGCCTGCTGCGCGCGCAGGTTGCGCGCCCATGCGGGGGCGCTATCGGGTGTGCTCGCACCGGAAGCGTTTGATGTCGCGGGAGCGGGCGTCGTGCGGCCCGCGTTCCACGCCGCTTGCTGACCGCGTGCGGCGCTTTCGCGAAGTGGACTGGCGATGCGCGATGCCGCGGCTTTCATCCCCTGCGATGCAGCGCCGCCAGCGGCCGTCGCCATGCCGCCGAGACCAGCACCGATGCTCGCGTTACCGGATGTTTCCTGCCCGAGCCGATACGTTGTCGAGGCAGCCGATCCCATCGCGGTTCCGGCCTTGATCGCCCCCATGCCGCCGTGACCGGCTGCCATTGCGCCGCGCGCGCTGAGCATGGCCGCTCCGCCCGTGGCAAGGGCCGCGCCTGCGACCGTGCCTACGGCAGCGCCCGCGCCAAGCTGGGGTGCGCCCGAGACCAGGCCGGACGCGATGCCGGGACCGAAGATGCCAAGCCCGAACAGGGTGAGCGCGCCCATGAGCAGGCTCAGCGCCTCGGCAATCTCCGGCTCGCTACCGACAAGGGCCGTCAGTTCACCGAACAGATTGGTGCCGATGCCGAGGATGACGGCGAGCACCATGACCTTGATGCCGGACGACATGACGTTGCCCAGCACCCGTTCGGCGAGAAAGCTGGTCTTGTTCCACAGCGCGAACGGCACCAGCACGAACCCGGCGAGCGCGGTCAGCTTGAACTCCAGGATGGTGATAAAAAGCTGGATAGCGAGGATGAAGAAGGCCAGCACCACCAACAGCCAGCAAATGAGCAGCGCCGCGATACTGAGGAAGTTGCCGAAAAACTCGGGGAATCCCGACATTTCCGTGACCTGATCGAGCAGCGGATGCGCGGCGGTGAAGCCGGTGCCGGCGATCGCGCCGGGGTGCATCAGGTCATCCGCGGATACCCCGCCGCCGCCCGCCGTGATGCCCAGGCCCGAGAAGCTTCGGAAAATGATATCGGCCAGCGTGCTGAAATTGCCGATGATGAAGGCGAAGGCCCCGACATAGAGCGTCTTCTTGATGAGCTTACCCAGGACATCCTGATCGTTGTCCATCGCCCACCACAAAGCGGCGAGCGTCACGTCGATGCCGATCAGGACGGTGGTGAGAAACGCGACATCGCCGGACAGCAGCCCGAAGCCGCTGTCGATGTAGCTGATGAAGGCTTCGAGGAAGCTGTCGATGATGTTGAGGTCGGGATTCATGGTCAGCCGCCTTGCCGTGCGCCGTCAGTTGCGCGTGTAGATGTCGGCCGTGCCGATGAAGCGCTTGGTCCGCTCGCGCGCAGCCTCCAGCGCCTGCTGCTGGCGGGCGCGCTCCAGCGCATCGGCGCGATATTGCGCCGCCATCATCTGCTGAATCTGAAGCTGTTGGCGGGTTGAGAGCGCGATAAGCTGGTTGGTCGCCTGTTGCGCCTACAAGCTGCCCGTGGCCGACTGGCTCTGACTGACAAGCTCGGTGAGCAGGTCTGCATCGGCCTCGATATTCTCGACCACCTGCGCCTGCACGCGCATGCTCTGGCGATAGCCCTGCATCGACGCCTGCAAGCGGGCGCGCGCCTGCGCGATGATCTGGCTGGTGGACAGCGCGCGGTCGAACTCGGCGGGGAACTGCTGGCGCAGCGCATCGTCGGTGGATGCGAGATCGAAGGCGATGCCATCGGCCTGGTTCATCAGCGTGCCGATCCGCTGCATCGAGCGGGTGATCTGATTGAGCGACGAGAAGTCGAGGCGCTGGAGATGCTTCGCCATGTTGGTCAGCATCGACGCCTGATTCTGGAGCGCCTGTATCTGGTTGTTGATTTGCGTCAGCGTGCGCGCCGCCGTCAGCACATTCTGCGCATAGTTGCTGGCATCGAACACCGGGATAGCGTGCGCCGGTGTCGCCGGCACGATCGCGGCGGCGGTCATGCCGGTGGCCGCAACACAGGCGGCAAGGATACGGGTTTTCATAAGAACAGCTCCTTTTGCTGGGGGTTGAGAGGATCAGTCGCGGCCGGTTGGGCAGCGGGGAAATCGGTGAGCAGATCGGCGGCCCAGTCGAGGCCGCGCGCACGCAACATCGCGGCGGCGAACCCGTCCGGGCCGTGATGTTCAAGAAGGTCGTCGATCAGGCTTTGGCTGGCGGCATCGGAAGAGCCGCAAAAAGCGAGCGCGACAGGCCCCAGCGCCAGCTCGAACAGCCGGTTGCCGCGCCGCGATTGCAGATAATAGTGCCGCTTGGGCGTGGCGCGGGCGACCAGCTCGATCTGGCGCTCATTGAGGCCGAAGCGTTCATAGGTGGCGCGGCCCTGCGGCTCGATCGCGCGGTCATTGGCGAGGAAGATCCGCTGTGGGCAGCTTTCGATGATCGCGGGCGCAATGCTGCTGTCGGCAATATCGGCGAGGCTCTGCGTGGCGAATACCACGCTGACGTTCCTGCGGCGCAGAACCTTGAGCCATTCGCGGATGCGGGCCGCGAACACGGCATTGTCGAGGAACACCCATGCCTCATCAAGGATCAGCAGCGTCGGCCGTCCGTCGAACCGCTCTTCGAGCCGATGGAACAGATAGGTCAGCACCGGCAGCACGACGCCGGCGGTGTTCATCAGGGCTTCGGTCTCGAAGCATTGCACATCGCTGAGCGCGAGGCGGTTTTCCGCCGCGTCGAGCAGGCGGCCGAACGGCCCTTCCAGCGTGTACGGCATCAGGGCCGCTTTCAACGCATTGGACTGGAGCAATACCGCAAGGCCGGTCAGCGTGCGCTCTTCGGGCGGCGCGCTCGCGAGGCTGGTGAGCGCGGACCACAGCGCTTCCTTGACCTCCGGCGTGACATCCAGCCGCTCATGCGCGAGCAGCGAAGCTGTCCATTCGGCGGCCCAGGCGCGTTCGCCATCATCGTCGATATGGCGCAAAGGCTGGAACGCCAACGCGTCGCTCTCGCCCAGCGCGTGATGCTCGCCGCCCATCGCCAGCACGGCGGCGCGTGCGGAACGCCCCTTGTCGAAGATATAGACCTGTGAACCGGGATAACGGCGGAACTGCAAGGCGAGCAGCGCCAGCAGCACGGACTTGCCCGCGCCGGTCGGGCCGACAATGATCTCATGCCCGACGTCGCTGACATGGGTGGACAGCCGGAACGGCGTCGATCCGCTCGTCTCGGCGTAGAGCAGCGGCGGACCGGAAAGATGGTCGTTGCGTGCCGGTCCCGCCCATACCGCCGACAGCGGCATCAGGTGCGCGAGGTTCAGCGTATGGACCAGCGGTTGCCGGACATTGGCATAGACGTGGCCCGGAAGGCTGCCCAGCCAGGCTTCGACCGCGTTGACGCTCTCGCGGATGCAGGTGAAACCCAGACCGTTGACGATCCGTTCGACAATGCGGACCTTTTCGTCCGCCGCCGCGCGATCCTCGTCGGATACGGTGATGGTCGCGGTGTAGTAGCCGAAGGCGACGTGATCGCCGCCGAGCGCCTGTAGCGCCAGGTCGCTATCGGCCACCTTGTTGTCGGCGTCGCTGTCTGTGAGCGGCACCGGCTCGTTCATCATCACTTCGCGCATGAGCTGCGCGATCGACTTGCGCTTGTTGAACCATTGCCGCCTGATCTTCGTCAGCGTCTTGTTGGCGGCGGTCTTGTCGAGCGCGATGAACCGGGTGGCCCAGCGATAGGCGAAGTCCTGATGATTAAGGGCGTCGAGAATGCCGGGGCGCGTGGCATTGGGAAATCCCATCACGGTCACGGTGCGCAGATGGCGGTCGCCCAGCATCGGCTCGATGCCGCCCGAGAGCGGCGTATCGACCAGCAGCCCATCGAGATACATCGGCGTTTCCGGCACGGCGACGGAATGGCGCTTCGTGGAAATGCAGCCGTGGAGGAAAGTCAGCGTCTCGCTGTCGTCGAGTGGGCGCACCTCCGGCATGAGGCCGGACAGCAGATCCAGCACGCGGTCGGTCTCGGCGATGAAGGCGCGCAATTCCTGTCGCCAGTCGCGACCTTCCTGCGGCACGTCGCGTTCGAGCAGCGCGCGCTCGGCGCGGCTGACCTGATCGGCGGGCGGCAGATAGCAGAGCGTCAGATGATAGGCGCTCTCGAAATGCTGGCCCTTGCGCCCATCAAAATGGGCGCGGCGTTCCTCGTCCACCAGCCATGAGGCGGGATCGGGAAATGCGCTGTCGGGATAGCCCAGCGCCTCGATGCGCTCGGCGTCGAAGAACAGCGCCCAGCCCGAACCGAGCCGGCGCAGCGCATTATTCGCCCGCGCGCAGACCGAGACCAGTTCGGCCTCAGTAGCGGATTCGAGGTCGGGACCGCGAAAGCGTAGCGTCCGCTGGAAGCTGCCGTCCTTGTTGAGCACGACGCCGGGCGCGACCAGCGCGGCCCAGGGCAGATGATCGGCCAGCCGGTCGGCGGCGCTGCGATATTCCTTGAGGTTCAGCATGTGAGATATCCCCGCTGGCGAAGATGCCGGGCAAGCACGGCGGCGAAGTCAGGATCGCGCTCGGCCGCGAACACGGCGAGGCTATGGCCTGCAAGCCAGAGCAGCAGGCCCGCGATCCATTGCTGGAGGCCCAGCCCCATCGCGGCGGCGAGCGTGCCGTTGAGGATTGCGATGCCGCGCGGTGCGCCGCCGAGCAGGATCGGCTCGGTCAGCGCCCGGTGCAGCGGCACCTCGAAGCCGTCGATATGGCCTCCCGCCGCGATGGAACTGGCCCCGGCCATCAGACCAGCGCCCCGCCGCCGAAGCTGAAGAAGGACAGGAAGAAGCTGGATGCTGCGAACGCGATCGACAGCCCGAACACGATCTGGATCAGCTTGCGGAAGCCGCCGCTCGTCTCGCCGAACGCCAGCGCAAGGCCGGTTGTGATAATGATGATGACGGCGACGATCTTGGCGACCGGCCCCTGAACGGATTCGAGCACCTGTTGCAGCGGTTCTTCCCAGGGCATGCCCGAGCCTGACGCCATTGCCGTGACGGGAAAGATCAGCGTGGCGGTCGCGATGGCGGCAAGTTTTGACGGTTGGCGCGTGGGGGTGGACGCATTGGTAGCGTGCATAGTCAGTCTCTTGTGTGGGTGGGAATGGCGAGGTCGGTGACGGCATAATCGCCGTCGCTATCGAGACCGCGGACCTCGGCCACGCTCTCGACCCTGCGGCCGGTTCCCCGGCCGGAGATGAACACCACCATGTCGATCGCATCCGCGATCAGGCGGCGGGGCACGGTGACGACGCCCTCCGAAACAAGCTGCTCGATCCGGTAGAGCGCGGAGCGCGCGCTGTTGGCGTGAACCGTGGCGATGCCGCCCGGATGCCCGGTGTTCCATGCCTTAAGCATGTCGAGGGCCTCGCCGCCCCGGACCTCGCCGACGATGATGCGGTCCGGGCGCAGGCGCAGAGTGGAGCGGACAAGATCGGCCATGCTGACCGCGCCCGCCTTGGTACGGAGCGCGACCGTATCGGGCGCGGCGCATTGCAGCTCGCGCGTGTCCTCGATGATGATGACCCGCTCGTCGAGCGTTGCCATCTCATTGAGAAGCGCGTTTGCCAGCGTTGTCTTGCCCGACGACGTGCCGCCCGCGACAAGGATGTTCCGGCGCTCGACCACCGCCATCGACAGCGCCAGCGCGACCTCCGCACGCATGATGCCGTCCGCCACATAGTCGATCAGGCGATGGATGCGGGCGGAGGGCTTGCGGATGGAAAAGCAGGGCGCGGCGGATACCGGCGGCAAGAGGCCCTCGAACCGTTCTCCCCCCTCGGGCAGTTCGGCGCTGACGATCGGTGCGCCGGCATGGACCTCGACGCGGACATGGCTCGCGACCAGGCGGATAATCCGTTCGGCTTCGGCGGCTTCCAGCCGTGTGCCGGTATCGACGCGGCCCTCTCCCAGACGGTCCAGCCGGAGCGCGCCGTCGGGATTGACCATAATCTCGATCACCAGCGGATCGGACAGGGCTTCCGCGATCTGCGGTCCCATTGCTGTGCGCAGCATCGCGCGGCGACGACCCTGCGCGGTCGAGTTCGCGCTGCCATTCAGGGGGCCGCTCATCGCGAACCTCCATCATCGGCGGGCGCTTCGCCGATGCTGCGGCCGCTGGCGAGCTGGCGGCCTACCTGATCGACAAAGCGACGGAAGCGTTCGCGGCCCACGGCTTGCGCCGCCTTGTCGGTGTCCGGCAAAGGCGCAGTAGCGGTGAGTTGGTAGCGGACGAACAGCGAAAGAGTTTCAAGCAGGACATGACCGTTGCGTTCGATCCGGCTTAACTGGGCGCTGATCCTGTCCAGCCTGTGCTTGAGCAGGTCATCCACCTCACGAGTGGCCCGTCGATTGAGATAGTTCCGTAGGGCATCGGAAATGATCGCGGATTTGGACGTGCCGGGTTTCGACCCCAGTCGCTCCAGTTGCGCGGACAATTCCTCGTCCAGATAGAGATGATGGCGGGGTTTCATCAGCGCATCCCCCGTCAAAAGCTCGGCAGCAGATCGTCGCCGCGATCGCCTTCGTTCATGGCATGGGCACGCTGCACGGTGTCGAGACCGCGCAGCCGATCCATTGCCCGCCGATCAGCAACCGCGTCGCTCTCGTCGTCGATGGTGATGAGCGCATCCTTTTCGGTGTCAGCGGACGCAACCACTTGCTCTTCGGGAAGGCCAGGGTGACGCTGCTGCTGCAGGCCGCCTTCGCTTTCTTCGTCAGGGGCTGCTGCGTCTTCCGCCACGTCGGCCGTCAGTCCGATATGCAGCCCGCGCACTTCGCTGCCCCAATCATCGGGACGCGGTTTTGGCCGGTCGGCATAAGCGCCGTCATTTCCGTCCAGGCGCGGCGGCGGCAGTACCCGCGACGTGAAATTGCGGTCCTCATAATACCGCAGCTTCTTCGCGCGGATCGGCGCAAGACCTGACACCATCACCAGCTCGTCGGCGGGTGGAAGCTGCATCACCTCGCCGGGAGTCAGCAGCGGCCGGGCCGTCTCCTGCCGCGACACCATGACATGGCTGAGCCAGGGCGCGAGCCGATGACCGGCATAATTGCGCTGCGCGCGCAATTCGGTGGCGGTGCCCAGCGCGTCGCTGATCCGCTTCGCAGTCCGCTCGTCATTGGACGAAAAGGCGATGCGGACATGACAATTGTCCAATATGGCGTTGTTCTCACCATAGGCTTTGCTGATCTGATTGAGCGACTGCGCGATCAAATAGGCCCGGATGCCATAGCCGGCCATGAAGGCGAGAGCGGTTTCAAAAAAGTCCAGGCGGCCAAGCGCGGGAAACTCGTCCAGCATCATCAAAAGCTGGTGCTTGCGGCTTTTCTTGGGGTCGCCTTCCAGCCGCTCGGTCAAACGGCGGCCGATCTGGTTGAGGACGAGCCGGACAAGCGGCTTGGTGCGCGATATGTCGCTGGGCGGAATGACCAGATAGAGCGAGACGGGAACCGGCCCATCGACAAGATCGGCGATGCGCCAGTCGCATGCACTGGTCGTCATCGCCACCGTGGGATCGCGATACAGCCCAAGGAATGACATGGCCGTGGAGAGGACGCCGGACCTTTCGTTTTCCGATTTGTTCAGCACCTCGCGCGCCGCGCTGGCGACGACGGGATGGACCTGCGGATGCTCCTTGGTGCCGAGATGGTTGGTGGCCATCATCCGGCGCAGCGTGTGCGCGAACGACCGCTGCGGATCGGACAAGAAGGTAGCGACACGCGCCAGCGTCTTTTCTTCCTCGGCGTACAGGACATGGAGGATCGCACCGACGAGCAGCGAATGGCTGGTTTTCTCCCAGTGCGATCGGCGCTCCAGCGCGCCTTCGGGATCGACAAGGATATCGGCGATATTCTGAACGTCGCGCACCTCGTCGGGACCTTTGCGGACCTCCAGCAAGGGATTGTAGCGGGCCGAACGCGGATCGGCTGGGTTGAACAGCAAGCAATGGGAGAAGCGTGATCGCCATCCGGCCGTCAGCGTCCAGTTCTCGCCCTTGATGTCGTGAACGACGGCGCTGCCGGTCCATGACAGCAGCGTGGGGACGACAAGGCCGACACCTTTGCCCGAGCGGGTCGGCGCAAAGGCCATGACATGCTCGGGTCCGTCATGCCGGAGGTAGTCGGCGCCCAGGCGGCCAAGAAACACGCCTGCACCGCGAAACAGCCCCACCCGCTTGATCTCACGGCGCGAGGCCCAGCGGGAAGAACCATAGGTCGTGACGTGGCGGTTCTGCCGTGCGCGCCAGAGCGCACCGGCGATGGCCGAAGCGCAGCCGAGAAAGCCGCTGGCGCCAGCCAACGCCCCGGCCTTGTCGAACACATGGGGGGCATAGGCTTCGTAATGATACCACCAGCCAAATAGCTGCCAGGGTCGATAGATCGGCGTGCCGAAAAGCATCGCCCAGGGCGGCCCGAGTTGCGCCTGATAGCCGAGCATGGCGGCCGCCCATTGGGTCGCGGCCCATACGCCCAGGATGACGATGGCGAATATGACGAAAATCTGCCCGACAAGCAGCTTGGTAGGGGTCATGACAGTGGCTCCGACTCGCGGGCCGCAACAGGCGGCGCGAACGAATCGAAGCTGCGTCACATCTGCAACAAACTGTTATACCCGTTATGTTCCCACAAGAACCCGGCACATCCCTTGGGAAAGGTGAACGGTTTCCGATAATGATCGCCGAACATTTTTCACAGCCTTAGCTACGTATAACCCGTCAATGCTCTCTTCATGTTTGGAGCGGACCTAACACGGACCAAATCTTCCGTGACCATAGGATGCGCCATAGGTAATTTTTGTCCTGCGGACTTACCCGCATCTCCATTTGACAGGAGTTCACCATGGAACGCGACTATGAACGGAATGACGAGGAACTGATCGATCTCGGCAGCGCCAGCGTCGAGACGAAGGGTAATGTCGGGGGCCAGGGCGATACAATCGGCCTCATGCGTAATTCGGGCATATCGGACGATTGATGAAAGCTGTCGACGTGCCCTAGCACGTCGGCAGTGTCACATTGCCTTGGAGGTTTCGTGCCACTCCAGCTTCGCCCTGCCGTCCATCACGCCATCGCCGATGGACGGAATATCTTTCTCGACATCGAACGGGATCGCTATTTTTGCCTGCCGCCCTCTCTGGACCACGCATTCCGCGCTTTTCTTCACACGGATTGCCGTGATCCACATGGTCTGTCGAAACTCATCGAATTGGGTGTTCTCGTTGATGATCCCGATCGTCACGATCCACCAGTTACGTTGAGGCCACCCTTTCGCAGTCTGCCAGAGACCGCTGCCGCCCCGGCAGTCCCATATATCGCAATCGCGATGGCAGCGATCAGGATCGAGGCCGCGAAATGGCGCCAGCACCGGCACTCATTATGGGCAAGGCTCGACGAGCTGCTCAATATCACCGTGTCAGATACCGACCATGCCCCGGTCGGCCAATTATCCCGATATGTTCATATATTCCGGAGGGCGGGGCTTTTGACATCGACGAGAGACTTCTGTCTCCCATACTCGATCATGTTGACGAAATTCCTTCGGCGGCGGGGATTTGCGGCACAGTTGGTCATCGGGGTATCGGGACGCCCCTTTGCCGCCCATAGCTGGGTACAGATCGACGATATGGTCATCAACGATACGATCGACAACATATCCCGGTTTACCCCGATAGTTGTCGCGTGATGAGCTTCCAGCGTTTCCTGTGCATCGCGACCGACCGCCCTGGCGACCCACGATATGAAAGGCTAGCCGCCTCGCCGGTCCTGAAGGTCAAGGGATATAGCCTTCTGGCCAAGAGGCCAAACTATGCTGTCTACGGAAACGCACACATGCATTCCATGGTGGAGCAGTCGCGGAATGTCATCCTTTTGGGAACATATTACTCGCGAAACGGCGATCATTTATCCTCCCTTGAGGGCATAGCGCTTCCCAGGCCGCTGCTAAGCTTCAGTGCAATGCTCGACAATATCTGGGGTAGCTATATTGCCGTTCAAGAAGATGAGGACGGGCAGATTTTTCTGTTCAGGGATCCGTCTGCCACCCTCCCCTGCTACATGCTGAGATGCGGAGATGGGTTGACGCTTGCGGGCAGTGATGTCCGCGATCTCTATGCACTCAGCAGCGTCCACCCAACGCTGTGCTGGCCTCATATCGCAAGGCGTTTACGAACGATCCAGTATCGCGATCATCAGACGGCCCTGCACGAGGTCACGGAACTGCTGCCCGGCCATGTCACATCCTTATCGAAAAGGCAGGAGGCGGTGCCATTATGGTCGCCATGGGCATTTGTGGAAACGAACCAGCGGATATTCGATCCAGTTCAAGCCGCCGAGCGTCTGCGCGACATTGCATTATCCACCGTTCAGGCCAACGGAAAGCGCTTCTCGCACGCACTCATCAGCCTTTCGGGCGGGCTGGATTCATCAATCGTATCTGCTGGCCTTGCAGGCGCGGACATTCCATGTTCAGCGGTCACCTTCCTCTCCGGTACAGCGTCAGGAGACGAACAACGCTACGCCTCCGCAGTGGCCGAATTTCTCGGCATACCGCTATTTGTTCGTCATCTTGACGACTATCCTATCGACATCACCCAATCGGATGCCGCTCATATCCCTTCGCCCACGGGCCGCCTCTTCTGGCAAAGTGCAGACCAGATCGTCCGTGAGGTCGTCAATGAAACAAAGGCGGATTGCCATTTTCATGGCGGCGGTGGCGACAATGTTTTCTGCTATCTTCAGTCGGTCGCGCCAATCCTTGACGCGCTCTACGTGAATGGAGCGGGCGCCAAAGCCGTTTCGGTTATGGGCGATATGGGCCGACTGACCAATAGTGACCTGTGGGAGGTCTTCGGCCGCACATGGCGGCGGCGCCTCACGGGCCGTCGCCACTATCGCTGGCCTATTGACGATAGCTTGCTGACGAATGCTGCGGCCGAAATCGGGAAGGTGGACTTCCGTCATCCCTGGCTTGAGGCACCAAAGACCGCACTGCCGGGATCTACCGCCCATATCGCGTTACTCCTTGCGATCCAAAATTATCTGGAAGGCTACAGGCACGAGCAGCTCATGCCGGTGATCGCGCCATTACTGTCACAGCCGCTGGTCGAACTGTGCCTGCGCATACCAAGCTGGATGTGGGCCGAAAATGGCGTCAATCGCGCAGTTGTTCGCAAGGCCTTCGAGGGCAGGTTACCCCAAAGCATTTTGTCGCGCAGGTCCAAAGGGACGCCAGACGGCTATTCAATGGCCCTTTACGAGCGGCATAGGCCGCAAATTCGGGCCATGCTCCACGATGGCGCGCTGGCGCGAGAGGGACTCATCGACCTGGTGGCTGTTGACGGCATACTCGCCGAACGCATGCCCATCCGCGGAGAAGCCTATGCGCGCATCCTGTCCTTTTGCGATTTCGAGGCCTGGATTCAGGCATGGGCCTGAGATGGCAACCACTGATCAGTCAATCCGTTTGCTCTTTCCGGATACCAACCAACGCTCGAACCAGTCGAGGTTCCGGCGATACATCGCCAATCGATGCGCCGGCTGCCAGATGGCATGATGTTCCTGCGGGAACACATAGAAATCAACGGGACGGTTCATTTCCCGATAGGTAGCGACGGTTTCGAGCGCCATCGCATATTCATCATCGGGAACCTGAATAAGCAGCGGTATAGTTATTCGATCGACATTTTCGGCAAGAGATATGCCTTCCCAAAAATTGTCATGTCTGTCCCGATAAGCCGGATATCCGCTTTCCTGAAGAACCTTGGCCCAGGCTTCTCCGCCAACGGCCATCAAGCTCTTGGGATCCATACAGCAGGATCCCATCGACGCGGCGGCAAAGATGCCTTCCGTATTGGCGAGGGCGAACCATATCCCCATCGCGCCCTCACTGGTTCCGGTAATGCCAACGCGCCCTGGGTCTACAACGCCCAGCTTCTCGACGGTCTGGAGCCCGGTTATCAGCGATGACAACACGTTGCGCCGATCCATCCAGTCACGGTTGTTTTCGCGTTCAAATTGCTCCCAGGTTCGGCGGTCCCCAACTCGTGCCTTCGCCTCTGCCCACCGGGCCGGACGATCAAGACTGAGGACCGCGAAACCGCGCGCGGCAAAGGGAAAGATGGGATATTGATCGCCCGTGGCGCCGCGCAAGAATCCGCGTGTCGTATATTGGGTGACGATCAAGGGATGCCGTTCGCCTTCCCGATGATCCGGCGGCAATATCAGATCGCCAAAACTCTCCGAACCATAGGCCGTCTTCCAATGTAAACGCTGCACTTTTCCCAGCCGTAGGGTCGCAAATTCCGGGTTGGGATCAACAATGGTCCGGCTGATGCCTGTTACTGGGTCAATGGCCACGAGACGAATGGGTTCACGCGAACTCTCCCGGCCGCACACAAGCAGGCCGTTTGCATCCTGGCAATTGGAGAGAACGGCGTCGGTACGCAATGCTATGGTTGGAGCCTTGCCGGGTATCCATCGATACAGGGCAAGCTGACTGTTCGCCCAACCTTCCCGACGGAGATAACGCACTTCCCGTCCATCCGGCGAAAGCCACGCACCCTCCAGATGATCGCGACATTGAGCCGATGGGCATCGGACAGGCGCACGATCGTTTCGTTCCTGGAACAAAAGAACGTTGGGAGACTGATAAAGGTCGGGAAATCTAGACACGATCCAGACCTTGTTCCCCCGCACTATCGACAAAGCCTGCGTACCGTTCTGCACGCCGGACGCGGACATCGGGTCCAACCGGATTCGTTCGTCGGCGGACGCCTCCCGGATCACGCCCGTGGCAGGATCGATCGAGCGATATTCGAACGCCACCGGGGCGGGCGGAAATGGCTTGGGCCCGGCCACGGGGATGACCCGCTTGTCCTGTCGATAGCCACCACGCCCCTCCTCGTCGATCTTGCGGTGCAAATCAGCCAATGCCGGGCGAATGGAAAAGATAAGGTGGCTTCCATCGCTCGACCAGGCAACCGCCTCCGCATCGACGTCGAGTGTGGTGACGGCATTGGCGGACGAACCGTCAGCCCGGACACGCCAAATCTGCGACACATTATCCATCCGCTTGAGATAGGCGATCCATCGTCCGTCGGGTGACCATGCCGGGGTTATGATCGCCGGCGTGCCGGACGGATTCACCAAGCCTCGCAAATTATTGATCGTGTAATAAATGATCTCGCCGCCTGCATCGATCTGCCGCGCACTGCCCGGCTTCGTTAGGTCGGCGACATACAGCCCCTGACAATAGGAATTGGCGAGCGGATCGGCCTGTCGGATGGTGAAAGCAACCATCTTGTGGTCGGGTGATATCGTGAACGGCGACTGATCCGGCACGGAATAACCAGGCATGCCGATGTCCCGCAGTCGTGCCAGATCTTCTGCCGAATTATCCCGCAATGGACGCTCCGGGACGAGCGCGATTGGCGGTGTCAGAGTCGAGCAGGATGTCGAGGCGCGGACGGGACCGCCGACGAGGAGGCCAAGCGCAAGCCAAAGCACGCCGATCGTGGTCGCATTATGTCTGGAAAACATGGGATCACCAGCTTTTGCTGATGGTGAGACTGACAAAGCGACCAACCGGAGAATAGTTGGTCGAGTCATACGGCGGGAAATAGCTTGCAGATGTCCGGATCAGGTCCGGTTTTTTGTTGCCGATGTTCTGGAGGGAGACGAGTATCTCCATATCCCGCAGCACCCCCGCCCCCGCCTCGACCTTATAGGCTGCACTGAGATCCAGCGTAGTCATGCCGGAAACGCGCGTCGCGGCGGCAGCGCGTTCGTCGCTAAGGCCGCCGACATAGTTGACATAGGCAGCAAGCGACATCGGACCTTTGTCCCAAAGCAGGCTGGCCCGACCGCGGACATGGGGCGGGTAGAATATAACGCCGGCTATGTCTTGGGCCTCCTCTCCAGGGACGAGGCGCTGTTTACTGTCCAAATAGGTTATGTTCCCCTGAACGGTGAACGCCCCTGACCTTGCGATTTCCATCTTGTAGCGTAGCAACAGGTCTACGCCCTGTATAATCTGGCGTGCGATGTTCCGGCTACGGTTGTCGACGATGGCAACGACGGCCGAGGGATCGAAGGCCGATCCCGTATAGTCGCTGAAGATATAGGCGGGATTCGCAACAATTCCTGTAACCGCATCGAGCGTCGGCGCATATGTCACGAGTTGACGATAGGCCTGATTCACGAGCGCGGATTGAATGCCGCTGATGGGCGCTGCGACGCGATCCCTGTAGTCGATATGGTAATAGCTCAGTTCGGCATGGAAGCCTGACCATGATGCCGGGGTGATTTCAGCCGTCACCGTCCAACTCGTCGCCCGTTCCGACTTGAGATCGGTGTTCGCACCATCGAGCAGGAGGGCGCTGCTGTTGGATGGAAACGACGAACCGCCGAGCGAAGCTGCCGGATAAAGAGAAGCATATTGCACAGCATATTGCTGATAGAGGGTCGGCGCGCGGAACGACTTCCCCCATGTCGCCTTGAAGCGAATATCGGCCACGGGCGCATAGACCAGACCGACTTTGGGCGTGACGATCTGATCAATCCCTGCGTAATTTTCGTACCGCAGTGCCCCGCTCAACGAAAAACTCGATATGCCTTCCAGATTTTGATCCTTGGAAACGATCGGCAGATAGAGTTCGCCAAAGGCGTAGTATACATTTTGCTGTTCGTTGACGCTCTGCGCACTGCCCTGCGTACGGAAGGCATGGAAGCCGATTTCTCGATAACCGCCGCCCACAGCCAACCGCGCCGCACCCCCTGGCAGTTGTGCGATCGGCCCCTCGACGGAGAGGTCGGCATTGATGAGGGTGTTGCAATAGCAGCCCCGCGTCGGACTGATATTCGTCCCGGCGACAAACAGGTCCGATCCGTACCGGCTTTTGTCTTCACCATAAACGCCGAGCAATGTCAGGCGCCAGTCCGGGGTAAATCGATAATTGAGTGAAGGAGCAATGGAATAGGATGTCGAGTTTCCAAATCCCGACAATCCGAAGTCGGATAGTGGACCGACGGGATTGAGCGGCGTCTTATAGTGCGATCGTCGAGCATTGAACGTCGCATCGACGCTGAAGTCGAGGTCCGAAAAAACCTCCTGGTGCGCGCTGACGATGGCGCTATGGCGGCGCATGAACGGCACGAGGGTCTGATCCGGGTTCAAGTCTGACCCATAGGATCGGTGATCTGCCTTGATCGCCGTATCCCGCCCAAAATCATAGGTCGCGATCAGGCCGCCGCCATTCCATGTCTTGCCGCCAACCACGCTATACTGCTGCTGGAAGCCGCCGCCGTCGGTCGAAGTGCCGAGCCTCGCGCTGGTCCAGACACCCTCAAAGTCCCGCCGCAGGATGATATTGACGACCCCGCCGACCGCATCCGAGCCGTACAGGGCCGACGATCCGTCGCTTACCACCTCCATGCGCTCAATGGCGGCAACGGAAATGGCGGAAACATCGACGCCTTGATTGGCCGCATTATAGGCGACCCGATGGCCATTGAGCAAAGTCAGGGTCGCGTCCTGGCCGATCCCGCGCAGATTGAAGGTCGCGCCCGAACTCACATTGATGTTGTCGGTTGATCCTCCGGTGCCCATGCCAACCCCCGGATTCTGCCCTCCGTTGAAGTTCTGCGGCAGCGAGCGCATCGCTTCGCCAAGATTGGACTGACCCGCCCTGCGGATATCGTCCCGGGTCATGACGGTGGTAGGGGACGCCACAGCCGCCCCCCGGATGCGTGAACCGGTGACAATGATTCCGCCCGTTCCCGGCACATCCTGGCCGGAATTTTCGGCTGCCGGGCGGCCTCCCCCCCGAATCACGATCGCGCTGGCTGATTTCTCCGCGACAAGCCCGGTGGTCGCAATCACATGCTCGACAGCCTGTATGGCGGTCATTTCGCCAGTCAGTCGAGGAGCCAGCACGCCTGCAACCTGATTGGGTGTGAACATAATCTCAGCGCCCGTCTGGCGAGCAACTTGCCGCAACGCCCGATCAAGGGGCTGTGACGGCATATCGAAACGCAGAACGATATCCGATTGTGCAAGCAGGGTGGCGGGAGAAAGGACCGCTACGCTCGCATAGACTACGGCTTCAAGACTGTTGAACGGCAGACGACTTCCCATTCCGATCCCCTTTGATGCACCCACGTGTCAAAGAGATCGACGGCCAAAAGACCCTTTCTCCTTAGTCGGCATTTTTCGGCACCGTTAAATTTTTTTTCTCAGGCTGATCCGATTGGCTCGGCTGCGATCCACCGCCAAGTCAAACAGATCGGCCAGATTTTGCGTCAACAGGTCGGGGCGATCGACACGAAATCGCCCGGAAACCTTAAGCGATTCGAGTTCAGGCGCACCGATCACTATCGGCACCGTGGCGTATCTGTTGGCTTCGCGCAGCAGGATGGGCAGCGGAAGTGCGTCAACGTCCAGAAGACCATCAGGCCAATCTGCGACGACCCGCGATATCGGCCAAGGCTCTGCAACGAAGCCAGTCGGCCCGAATGCGGTCTTCTCATTCGGCCGCAATCGACGCACCGGCAACGCCCGTGCGCCATCACGCACATTCACGTCGATCGCGCCGCGCAAAAGAACAACTTCCACCCTGCCCGGCGCGTTGAGATCGACGTCAAATACCGTGCCCCGGGCGGTGATCGCGCCGTTACCGGCGGTGACAACAAATGGGCGCACGTCGTGCGCGACTTCGAAACGCGCGCGCCCTCGTGCCAGCGATATCCGCCGCTCATGCCCATCAAAGGCGACAAAAAGGCGGGCTGCGCTATCCAGCGTGACCTTTGAACCATCCGCCAGCTTTATTGTGCGTATCTCCCCGACGTGGGTATCAACGCGGTAGGAACTGGCATCCTCAACGCTAGCCGGCAAGGCAGCAGGCCGTGGACCAACTCTGTGGGCGGCATCCGGCCCGAGAAGCACGGTTATTGCGCTCGACAACGCGAGTAGCATGACGGCGGCGGCGGCCAGCCCTCCCCCAACGCCCACCAGCCCCCAGCCCGTCGGCGCGATCCAACGGCGCCAGGATGGGGCGATGCCGGCGCTCTTGCTACCCGATTGCGCCACAATGCCCGAGGCCTGATATCTTCGCTCGATACGCCGATAGGCTTCGCCATGCATCTCATCGGCGTCCAGCCATGCCTCGAACGCATCCCGGTGCTGCGTGGCGTCCGGGCGCATCATCCGCGCGAACCACATCGCAGCTTCCTGGCGGAGTCGCTGCCTCTCCTTGTGGGTCACAGTTCCTCCAAAGCCTGATCGATATGAACGAGCGCGCGCATCATATGATACTCTACTGTCGAGACGCTGATGCCCAACCTGTGGCTGATCTCCTTATACGTCAGACCATGCACACGCTGAAACAGGAATATGACCCGCGTCTTTTCGCTCAAGCCGTCGATAGCCTGCCGGTAGCGCGAAATCTCCTCCTGAAGCGGCGGGACAGCGACGTCGCATTCGTCCAAAGGGATGGCGTCATTTTCGAAACGGCGTCGCTTCCGAAAGCAATCCACGAGCAGGTTTCGAGCAATCCTTTGGAGATATGCTGCCGGATTGATAATGCCCGCCGGGGACCGCGCGGCCATGTTGACGAACGTGTCCTGCACCAGATCGGCTGCTGCGTCATTATCACCCGTCTTTCGATGAAAATAGCGATGAAGGCGCGGTGCCTCCGACCGGAACAGCCGACCAAGCTCATCCTGCTCGCAGGAAGACGAAAAGGCCACCGGTCTTCCATCATCGATGCGTGACGGCGGACTCACGACGCAACGTCCCGCCACCGACGCGACGAAACAGATAATCGGAAATCCAGCAGAGACATGAGCGCGGCCAAGGCAGCAACACCAAACGCCCCGGCGTTACCGGGCGGTCAGCTTCGCAAGGATAGTCGCCTGATCCTGTGAACGGCGCGCGTCATGCTTGGCAAGGAAAACCCTACGGCGTGGTTGCCAGCTATTCCAGACCGCATTTCTATTGTGCCGATTAAACATCGGGATGCAATGTTCTTTATTCGGCGTGAAAATCTTCGCCTTATCTTTGGCATCCCGCCAGAACTGGCGCCGGACGCAGGCGGGGAGTTCAGAGGGGATTGATCGCCCGCTCGAGTTCAGTGAGGCGTTCCATACATGACGCCTCGACCAGGCGCGTCAGGATTTCGGTGCGGGCGCCCAGCCATTCCAGTTGCTCACGTTTGATGTGGAAGTCCTTGATGTAGCGCGCCTTCACATAGGCTTCCTGAAGTTTCTCATAGGCATCGACGTCTTCCCTGCGCCGACGGGGCCATGCTTCACTCACCCGGACATCAATCTGTTCCGCTTGCCCTCGGAGTTTTACCAGATCATGGCTGTAAGGGGTGTAGAACGTACGCACCAATAGCAGCCCATGGTACAGCCTCTCGACACACTGGTGTAGTTGAAAGGCTGCATTATTGTAGCGCCCCTTGCTCATGGCAAACCCGAATATGTCGAAAAATTCGGCTGCACTCGGAATCCATCGTTCGTGGTACTCCCGCGCCATATCGAAGGCCTGTAAAGGCGTTTTCGGTTGCGGGTCTACGAGTTCGGTATCATCCGATTCGTAAAGAGCGATGCCTTCACGCGCGATATCCATGAAGAAATAGCGCCCGTGAGCCAGCATGTCGTTTACCTGATCCAGCGAATGAACGAAGAACTGTACCGGCGACATGAACTTACGGGTAATGAGATATTCGAGACGGAGGCGCTTGCTGAGATTTGCCCAATAGGTTTCCCAATCGGTCAGCCGCTCGTCGTTGACGATGATAAGGATATCATAGTCGGAATGTTTGCCGATTTTGGTATGAGGCTCGTAGACCCAGTCGCCCCGCGCGTGGCTACCGAACAGGATGACCTTGACGATTCCTGCCCGTTTCTTCCAGTCATTCTCGGCATTGGCGAGGGCATCCTCGAATTCCTCGAAGATCATCCGCAAAGCCCGCTCCAGTTCATTCTGCTTCCAGCCCGGAAGATGATCGATGCCGCTCTTCATGATGCCGTTATCCAACCCCGCGGGCTGCATGGCGTTCGCCCGAGGTCAGGTTATCGCGCTCGCCCGCTTCCGCAACAATCTGTTCCAACTCCGCGATATACTCCTGACAGACGGCCTGGACCACGCGCGCCAGTTCCTGCGCTTGCTCCCCTAGCCAATGCAACTGACCGACACTGATAGCGTAGCGCTTGGAATAACGCGCCTTCACATAAGCTTCTTTTAAAAGGTTGAAAGCGGCCCGCTGCCAGTGGCTATCTTCAGGCCACACATGAACAAGTCGCCGATCGAGTTTCGCCGCTTCATCGCGCAGATAGCGGATATTATGCACGTGGGGTGAATACAACGTCTTTACTAACAGAACTGTGTGATAAAGATGTTCTACACTTTGGTGAAGCTGAAACGCAGCATTGTTTATTTTTTCCTTAGAGAAGCTAAATTCGAACGTCTCGTAAAAATCTGAAGAAGTGGCGAGCCACTCGGAAAAATACTCCCGCGCAAACCTCAGCCTGGATTCCGGCGTTTGCGGCCGCGGCTTTGGAAGCGGCCTGTCATCATCCTGATAAAGGAATATACCTTCACGTTCCACGTCGACGAAAAAGTAGCGCGCTTCCGCCAGCGATCGGTGAACTTCCTGTCGCGTATGAACAATGATGCCGACAGGTGTCTTGAGCCGCCGTGCGCGACGCATGCGGTCGAACTCTGTGCGAAGACCATTCCAGAAATCGCCATGTTCGGCGACCTGCTTGTGGTTGACGACGATCAGTAGATCGAAGTCGGAGCAATAGCCTTTGGCGGTATGCGGCTCATACACCCAGTCTTCCCGAGCATGGCTGCCATAGAGGATAATCTGGTGGATGCGCCCCTTCTTCTTCCATTGCGTCGCCTGTCGCGTGTGAGCATCCTCGAACCGCTCAAGAATCATCCTCCCGTCATCGCGCAATTCGCGCTGTTTCCAGGCGGGCAGGTGATCGAGACCGGTACGCATCAGTACGCTCCGGCGCGGTGATCAAAAGCATGGTCAACGGCGCTGCTCGCGACGCATCGTGTCAGCGCGCGCGTCATTGCGGCCCCGCGCCGGTCGCGAAGGGATTGCGGATGGTCAGCCGATCCTCGACCACCAATCCGTCCTGCATATCTTCCGACCAGAGCGTGTCGCATTCCGCCAGCAGCGCCGCGCTGACGATCATGGCGTCATAAATGGAGAAGCGATAGCGCTCGCTCAGGCGCAGACCGTCGTTATGCGTTTCGATTCCGATCGGCACGATGACCGTCAGGGCGCGGACGATCGCAAGGAAATCTCGAACCTCGCCCCAGCCGAAACTCATCTTGCGCCTTGCCACGTTGGCAAACTCATTGAGCACCTGCACACTCAGCGTGCATTCCCCGGCAAGCAGGGCTTCGACCCGCCCGGATTTGCTCTCGTCGCCGGAGGCAAGATAGACCAGCACATTGGTATCGAGGAAACTACCTGGCATTCACCTCTTCCCGATCGAATTTGAAGTCGGCGGGCAGGCGTCCACGGAAAGATCGCAAGCGTTGCAGCATTTCATCCCGGCGAGGCGACCGGACAATCCCCATATTGTGAGGGTCGGAGACGTGAAACACGATGTCGTCGCCCTCCTGCAATCCGAGCGCCTCCACGATTGCGGCGGGCAGTCGCACAGCCAGACTATTGCCCCATTTGGCTACCTGCATCATTCACCTCTCAAGATATCCTAACCATAATGTATATCAAAACCTTCTCGTTGAGCAAATTGATTTCGCAATGGCGTTGACGAAAAATGGATCGTTTCCCGATTTTGGGCTCTTTGCGCCACCAATGACCTACCACAGCTATCGGATAGGTATCCGACACGTCCACCCGCTACGCCGCGTATGGCAGCAAATTCGCGGCTGCCGCATTCCGATGTCGACCCAGGCCGTCGTCTAATAGCGACTCAGAATGCAAGCCCCTAAAAGCGATATAGAGATGAACTTGCCTGGAGCACGGTCGTCTTCGCGGTCAACATTTGCTGCCGCATGATGGGGCTTCGCGGGAGAACCTTCCAATGTGTGAAACGCACGTTCCAAAAAGACGGAAGTGCAACAGCCTCGGCGGAATGGTTCAGCCACGTCCTGGCAAGGACGCCTCTACACACCTAAGGGGTGTGTGAGCTGGGGAATGTTTAGATCGTAACGACTGCTTTCCTTTCGAAGAACTCGCCGGATAGCGCTCTCTTCGGCATAGGCCGGTGACTATGCCCTGTTCCTGGCTGATATGGGCGGTCGGCCTGCCGATATGACGCTGGCGAGGATTGACAACGCCAAGCCGTTCGGCCCCGGTAACTGCCGATGGCTCACAGTGGCTACCCGTTTGGCTCGGGCGATGACGGGATGGACGAAGCGCCGCGACTATTCGCCCGGGCATTTGAGAGCGCCGATCAGCCAGTCAAAGTCCGCTCCGCCGACTGCGGAAACCATGCGTGCCTCAATGTTGCGGTAGCTGGCGAGCACCCGCACGCCGAACGCAGTAAGCTGGCGCCACCCGCTTTCCCACGCCAACACGAGTTTGAACAACCGGCTCGGCCCAGGCGTGATTGAGGCTATCGACGAGCAGCCAGATACGCCGGTAGCTCATCTCGAGATCGCGGCCGGCGGCCGAGATTGCCCCGGTACTGGCAATGGCGTCCAGAACGAGTGCCTTGCCCGGCCTGATTGCCGGCTTCGCACCCCGCAATCTGGACGTTGACCCTCAGCAGTCCTTCAATGGCCAAACGCATCTCCCATGCCGGGTTGCAGCGTCAAAGCACCGACGCGCACGTCACTTGCCGATCAGCACGTCGCTTGCTTTGATGAGGACGGTCACCTCGTCGCCCTCGGCGAGGGAAAGGTCGGCGATTGCCTCCTCGGTGATGTTAGCGGTGATGACAACGCCATTGCCTATATCCACCTTGACCGACCCATTCACCGCGCCCGGCTGAATGGATGCCACCCGGCCTGTTATCTGGTTACGTGCGCTGATCTTCATTAGGCTGACCTTCAAAGGGACGTGAAAGGCGCAAATAGCACCAATACGGGCTGGCGGCGATGACTGATCCCGACCGCTCGCATCCCGTTTCGTGCTGATGATGAGGTCTCGAGAAACCAGAAGCTTTCCGAAACTCGATCCTTGTCGGAACGCTCGCGAACGGCAGCTCTCGGTCGAACCCGCCGTTGTCGAAATCGTCGCGGACGGCAAATTTGTCTCACAAGTCGGCGGTCGCTTTCGACGGCAGGCGACCAGACCCGGTCGTTCCGGCTTGGCCACGCCTATGTCGGCTTACCCTGAAACCCGTCATTTGGGTCTAGCATGCCGGCCGGTCTGCAGTGCGCCACAAGTCGGTCGCTCCGCAGTCACTGGCGCGCACCCGAAACCGGCCATGCCGGAAAACACCTGTTTGCCGGTTACCTTGGAAGATATTAGCGAAATATACGCTTCTCCGCCAGTTGAGCGGTTGTTACGCTGACCCTCACAATGAGCTGGAGGCATTTGGTGACGACCGACCATTCCCTGGGCTGGGAAGCTGTTGCCGACAGATTCATAGCGATCCGATCCGAGATCGGGGCAACGCTGGTGCGGTCATGGGCAAAGGAATGTCTGGCGCCAACGTCGCCTATCGTTGATGTGGGATGTGGTTCCGGCGTTCCGATCGCGAAGGCGCTCAACGATGATGGGTTTGTCGTATTCGGCATCGATGCGTCGCGCTCGCTTGTCAGCGCGTTCCATGACAACCTTCCTGCCGTGCCTGTCGCATGCGAAACGGCGCAGGATAGCTCCTTCTTCGGGCGCACTTTCGAAGGAGCTATATCGATCGGCCTTATTTTCCTGCTTGATGCAAACGACCAGCAGAGGGTGCTTAGCAAGATAGCTGACGCCCTCGATCCCGGTGGCCGGTTACTTTTCAGCGCGCCAGAGCAGGCTTGTGAATGGAACGACACGCTGACCGGGCGGGCCTCGCTTTCGCTTGGGGCCGATGCCTATGCAACTTGCCTGAATAAGGTCGGCCTTGATCTGGTTTGTTGTCTTACTGATGACGGCGGCAACAACTACTATGACGCGGCGAAACGCCAATGAGCGACGTCCCGCACCAATTTTTGAGCCGCTCTGCGGCAAAACGGGCTGTGACGGCGGGTATCGCCTGTTTTTCGCGAACTGATCGGAAAGGTCCAGCGCCTGTCACCGTAATCCGCTATTCCCTTTGCCATGATCCGGTTGCAGCGCGCAATTCAGCACAGAGCAGGCCAATACGGAAGGGTTGATGAGTGGGGGTTGAATTTCGGCAAGGCTGGGGGTGGCTGGTCCTTGCAGCGCTGACGGCTTCGACCATCGGTGACGAAATCACTCTGGTGACGCTGATGTTCCGCACGGCCGACAATGCGCCCGCCTACGCCGTGCCGGTACTACTGATCGCGGAACTACTGCCCGGTTTAATCGCGGCACCCTATGTGGGTCGCCTGATCGATAGCCGGGATGCGGCGCGGGTGCTGGTCGTGGTGTCGGCGCTGCAAGCCGTAGTGATCGCGTTCATCGCACTCTATCCCCCGTCCACCCTCGCCGGGGCGGCGCTCTTGAGTGTGCTGTTCACGATCAGCAGCGCCGCCACCTTTGCGCTGATCCCGGTGCTGGCGGGCGCGCTGGGCATGACGCTTGCGCGCGCGAATTCGTTTTTGGAAATGGTTCGCAGCCTTGGAATGCTCGTCGGCCCTGTCGCGGGCGGAGTGCTGGTAGGCTGGGTGGGATCGCGCACTGCGCTCCTGGCCGACGCCGCCAGTTTCGGATTGCTGCTACTCGTCGTCGCGACAAGTGGCCTTCGCCGCAGGCCGCAACGAAGTGAGAATGAGGGGCGGACGCTCTTTGCCGACTATCGACCGCTGCTCCGCAATCGACGGGCGATGGTGGCCACCGGGGCGCTCAGTCTGGAAGTGTTCGCGACCGCGATTGCCGATGTTGCCTTTGTGTTCCTCGTCACTGTGACGCTGGGGAGAGGCTCAACGATATTCGGCGTGCTGACGGCACTCTGGGCCGGTGGGATGCTGATCGGCGCGGCACTGGCTGAACGGGTAATAGGCCGTCGGATCGGTTTGGCCGCATTCGGTGCGGCTGCCTTCATGGGGGCGACCATGCTGCTGGTGGGCCTTGGTCCGATCGGTGTTACGGTTGTTGCCATTGCCTTCATTGCCGGAGGCGGCGCGAACAGCATCCACAATGTGGCGGTACGGACCTTGCTTCAATCGGAATGCTCGCCCGCTGATCATGGCAAGGTTGCTGCGATCTATGGCGCGGTGACGCGCACCGCCGCGATCGGCGGTTATGTCGCTGGCGGTTTCTTCGTGCCGAACGACGCGCCGAGCGCCTATGTGGTAGGTGGCGTTCTTGGCGTCGGCGCGGGAATAATTGGCTGGCGGATATTCAATGGCACATGGTCCGCCTCACCGGTCAGCAGACGAAATTGACCTGTTTGCCGGTTACCTTGGAGGATATTAGCGAAATATACGCTTCTCCGCCAGTTGAGCGGTTGTTACGCTGACCTTTTGCCGGTCGGATACTTTCACGTCGTCTTCACGCTACCGGCGGAGATCGCCAGCGTCGCTTTCCAGAACAAGGCGGTGGTCTATGATCTGCTGTTCAAGGCAGCGTCGGAGACTATGCTGACGATCGCGGCCGATCCCAGGCATCTAGGCGCCAGGATCGGGATCACCGCCGTGCTCCACACATGGGGCTCGGCCCTTACGCACCATCCCCACGTCCATATGGTGGTGCCGGGTGGCGGCATCGCACTCGACGGGACGCGATGGATATCGACGCGCCCCGCCTTCCTTTTGCCGGTGCGTGTCCTAGGCAAGCGGTTTCGCCGTCTGTTCCTGACCCGGCTGATCCAGCTTTATGACGCCGGCAAGCTCGCCTTCTTCGGATCGCTCGCATCACTTGCCGAACGGCGCGCCTTCCTGCGTCATCTGGCGCCGATCCGGAAGACGCGATGGGTGGTCTATGCAAAGGCGCCCTTTGCGGGCCCTGAAGCGGTGCTCGCCTATCTGTCCCGCTATACTCACCGGATCGCCATCTCGAACCGCCGGTTGATCAGTTTCGACGAGAAGGGCGTCACGCTGTGCTACAAAGATTACCGTCGCGATGGACCCGAACGCCAAAGCGTTATGACACTCGCGACCGACGAGTTTATCCGGCGGTTCATGTCGCACGTCCTGCCTCGTGGCTTCCATCGTATCCGGCATTACGGTCTGCTGGCCAGCTCATCGCGCAAAGCCAACCTCGCGCGTGCTCGCGCGTTGCTCGAGGTTTCTGCGCCGCCTGACGAGGCGATCCTGGAAGAACCCGTCGATCTGCGACCACCATGCCCTTGCTGCGGCGGGCATATGATCATCATCGAGACCTTCGAACGGTGGCGACAGCCGCGAGCACCGCCGGACATCCTGATGCCGATCCCGGAGATTACGTCATGAACCGGCATGAACTGCTCCATATCCATCCTGTCAAAGCGTCGTGGCAGGAAATCACGGCGCTTGCGCTGGAAGCGATCCATGCCGCCGCTCACAACCAGAATGATGGCAGCACGCACCGATTATGCTGACCGCCCCGGACAAAATGCCTACCGCCTGGTTCCCGTCCATCGCACCCTACCGGCGATTGTGCCAGTCCGCGAAACGGCGCCGACCCGAAATGCCCATAGCCTATCGCCTGAGGCCCCCGCGGGTCGTACATGTGAGACTTTCGTACGCCTGCCGGCGCCCGAAACCCTTCGACTTTCCCGTCGTTCGCTGCGATTGAAGCCAATGTCCGCTGTCGTCAGACGCGGACCTTCGTTCAGCAAGTCTCCGACGAGCATAAATCCCACATGCGATCGTTTGTGGTTCCGAACGTGCGTCCCATCTTCGGGCTCTTGTTCATGTCGGCTGCGTGCAATATAGCTTTACCGGCGACGAAGCGCACACGCCGCTTGCTGAACCTTCACGTCGTATGGCAGCATCTTGCCCGGCGCCCACAATCTGGACCGAAACGGACGCAAAACTTTGCCAAAGCTCTCAGGGCTGCAGCTAGGATACATTGATGCCCACCAGCTTCGGCGATCACCTCTATTTCACCCGCCTCGAGCTCGAGAACGTCAAGTCGTTCGGCGAGCCGCAGCACCTTGACCTTACGACGGACGGCACGCGACCTGCTCGCTGGACGCTGATCCTGGGCGAGAACAACGTCGGCAAGACGACCCTTCTCGAATGCCTCACGCGGATGCGTCCCGACCTCGGCAACCGCTACGAAGGCGACCCAACCGGCGAGCGCGGCTTCCTGCCCGAGCTCGCGGCCGAGGGGGACAATAGCTACCTCGACGGCCTAGTCCGCAACGGCGTTGACATGGACACGCGGATCACCCTCAGCATGGTCGGCGGCCTGACGCTGGACGGCCGGGGTGGACGCCCCAATCCGATCAGTTGCGACGCGACCATCCAGCGGCGGGCCGGAAAGTTCCAGGCGGCCGACTGGAACGGCGGCATGAAGCGGACTTTCAACCAGCCTGTGGTGTTCGCGTACGGAGCAGGTCGTCACGTCCGCGCGACGGGAACCGACGAGACCATCCCGGACCCGGTCGCTTCACTTTTCGATCCGGCCGTCGAACTGATCGACGCCGAGAACGTTCTCCAGCGGCTGGACTACCACGTGGCGAAGTTCAGGCAGCGCGGACAGCGCATGCGCCTCAAGGCGCTCACGGACATGCTCGCCGAGATCTTGCCGGACGTCGAAAACGCATCGGACATTCACATCAACCCGCCCGCGACGGCCGGTCTCGGGGACATGCCCTATGGTGTCCGGGTTAAGACCACTCACGGCGAGGTGCCGTTGAGACAGCTGAGCCTGGGTTACCAGACCGTGACGGCCTGGACGGTCGACATAGCCTGGCGCCTGTTCAACCACTACGATAAGAGCGACCGCCCGATGCGCGAGCCGGCCGTCGTCATCGTCGACGAGATCGACCTCCACCTTCACCCACGCTGGCAGCGCGAGCTTCGCGCGAAGCTGACCACGCACTTCCCCAACGTCCAGTTCATCGCGACCGCCCACAGCCCGCTCATGGCGCAGGACTATCTTGATCAAAATCTGGTGCTGCTCCAGATGGACGAGACAGAGGGGCAGGTCGAGATCATCAACGAGCCTTCAGTCGTGAAGGACTGGAGCGTCGACCAACTCTTGACCAGCGAGTTATTCGGATTGCCCTCCGCGCGGAGCCGAGAAACCAGCGCGGCCGTTCAGCGGCGGCTGGAGCTCTTGGATAAGATCAATCTCACAGAGGAAGACGAGCGCGAGCTGACGGCGCTCGAGACACGTGTCTCCGCGCTCGCCCCGGGGTGGAACGAGGACGACGAAGTCGTGAAGCGCGTGGTCGAGCGCACACTGGCTGTGGTCCGGGGCGACCGGCGGAAATGATACGGATCGACCGACCGACCGACACGCCCCCACAACTCGGCGGCGGCGCGGGCTTGGTCCAGACCAAGATCGCCGCGCATGACGCGGACCCGGCACTATATACCACGCTGAAGGGGAAGTTCTCGTTCGACGTCGGCGTCTACGGCCACGAGGACGTCAGACAGATACTCAAGTCAGCGCAGCGATGGAAGTGCTGCTTCTGCGAAAGCAAGATCGAGGACGTTAGCTACGGCGAGGTCGAGCATTTCAGACCCAAAGCGGCGTGGCGGCAGTCAAAGGACGCTAAGTTGAAGCGTCCTGGCTATTACTGGCTGGCCTATACCTGGGACAACCTGCTTTGGAGCTGCAAGATGTGCAACGGCAGCTACAAGAAGAACCTGTTCCCGCTAGAGGATCCCGCCGTCAGGAACTGCGTCGGCAGGACGGTCGCGAACGAGACGCCGCTCTTGATCGATCCGTCCGCCTGCAATCCGCGCGATCACATCCGCTTCAAGCTCGACAAGGCGGTCGGAATCACCGGCGTCGGACGCGTTACGATCGACTCTCTGGGACTGAACCGCGAGAAGCTTGTCGAAAGCCGACGGGAGCGGCTTCAGTATCTGGTCGCTGTCTGGGAGAACATTGAAATGGCGCGGGATCTCGGGCGGGAGAACAACGTGACGAGCGGCCTACGCACGCTCGAGCGCGCGGTCCTGCCGCAAGCGCCGTACAGCTCGATGGCTATCGACCTGATCGCGGGACTGCGCGAGGCAGAAAATGCCGAAGCAGCGTAGCCGTCCGCATATTTCGCATCGAGATCGCATAGCGAAGTCGTTGCACCTCTGGGCCTATTCGATTATGACCGGCAAGTAAGGAGAACACTGATGCAGACTGTCGAAGACACTAACACCGTCCGTGAACGCGTTCTGAAATCATCGACGACGAACCCGGCTCTCCAGCGCCTGCAGGGGCGCGTGCTTGCCGGCGCCCAGGCAAGCGAGGTCATCACCAGCTATGACCGCATGCACCACCGCCATAGCCGCTCGTAAGGGGGGCGCATTCGATGTCCGCGGCGAGGATCACGTCGTTCCTCGTCAAGGTGGCCTCGAGGTGCAATCTCGACTGCGATTATTGTTACGTCTACCACCATGCCGATCAGAGCTGGCGCAGCATGCCGCGCCTGTTCAGCGATGCGCATCAGGATGCGTTCGCCGAACGGCTGACGGAATACGCCGCGGCAGTCGGCCTGCGCCGGGTCGCGGTCATATTCCATGGCGGCGAACCGCTGCTCGCGGGGGTCAGTCGCCTTGTCAACTTCGCTCGGAAGATTCGGTCTGCCGCGCCTGACGTTGATGTGGACTTCGGCCTTCAGACCAACGGCCTGCTGCTGACCGAAGCGGTCCTCGGCGAGCTCGAAGCCGAAGCCATCTCCGTCTCGCTCAGCATGGACGGGCCGCGCGAAGCCCATAACTTGCACCGGACCACCCGCAAGGGGCGATCAAGCTTCGACAAGGTTGAAGCTGCGCTGGAACGCCTGAAGCGGAGGCCGGCCGTCTTCGCGGGCGTGATAGCCGTCATCGACACCGCGGTGCGGCCGGAGCAACTGCTGTCCTTCTTCGCGAACCACGGCGTCCCCAAGCTCGACTTCCTCCTTCCGGACTCCCATCACGACAGGCAGCCGCCCGGACGCGACGCGGACCCCACTCTGTACGAACGCTGGCTCATAGAGGCGTTCGACACTTGGCTCGACCGCTACCCACAACTGCCCGTCCGCACGTTCGAAGCCCTGCTCGACGTGGCGGCAGGCCTGCCCTCCGGCACCGACGCCTTCGGCTTCGGCGACGTGAGCCTTCTCTCAGTCGAGACCGATGGCACCTGGCACGATCTGGACGTGCTCAAGGTCGCCGGCGAAGGCGCCACGCGGCTCGTCGGATCGGTCATGGACACGCCGGTCGAACAGCTGGCCTCCTCGACCGCGATCGCAACGCACCGTCGGCTCCTGACCAAGTCAGGACTGAGCGACGTTTGCAGGGCGTGCGAAGTGGTCGACGTGTGCGGCGGAGGCTCCGTTCCCCACCGGTATCGAGCCGGCAGCTTCGACAATCCGACGGTATATTGCGGAGAGATGAAGGCGCTCATCCAGCATGTCCGGACAAGGCTGACGGAGACTTTCGTCGCCATCGAGCCGCTCGCGGACGAGCTTCCGGACTTCGAACTCGAAGCCTTCGAGCTCGCCGAATCCAGCGCCGGCATCATGGCCGACCTTCATGCCGACGCCATCGACGAGGATGCGGCGGGCCTTGAGAAGGCTCTGGCCGAGCTCGACGAAGCAGGAGTAGCCTCGGCGCTCGAGCCTTCTGATCTCCGTGCGCTCGCACGCCACGCCGGCACCGTCGCCTGGCACCGCGCGCTGCTAGCATCTCGGGCTGGCCGCGCCGTCCACGACGTCGACGGACGACCGATCTTGATCGATACCGATTACGCACGCGTAGCACTTAGCCGGGTAGGGCGTAGCGACCTTGAGATAGGCGAGCACGACGATTGGCTGCGGAAGCCGTTCGGCGAGGCGATCGAATTCGAGGACGAGACGACAGCGGAAAAGGGTCGCGTCATCATCGCGGACGCCCTCGACATCGTAGAGGCGTGGAGGCCGGCGCTCGCGCGCGAACTGCGGATGATCTGCTCCGCCGTCCAGTTCGTCCGGGATCCCTCGGCGCATCCCGACAAGATCGTCTCGTTCAGCGACAACTCGGTTCCGGGCGCTCTATACGTGTCGATCAGCCAGAGCGGGGGCCTCATTGACGCATACGACCTGGCGGACTCTCTCATCCACGAATACCGGCACCAGAAGCTCTACCTTTTTGAACGCAGCCATCCGACGACCCATCCCGGCTCGCTCGTGGTCTCCCCCTGGCGGGAAGATTTGCGCCCGGCGTCAGGACTCCTGCACGCGATATTCGTGTTCGTCGAACTGAAGCGGTTCTGGGAGCACGTCCGGGACCACGGGCCTGCCCGCCTGCACAACCGCGCGCTGGCGCAGCTCGACGACACCGAGCGCAACCTCGCAAAGGCGTTCGAGACGATCCGCGGCTGCGAGCTGACGAAGGCGGGCCGCGCGCTCGCCGACCTGCTCGAGAGTCGAGCACAGCGCCTGCCGCTCGTTGCATGACGCTCCGCGTCGCCTCCCACCTGCTGCCGGACGAACCCCATGCCCGCCATGGGCGCCTCAGAACCTACTTCTGTGACATTGACGCGCAGGCCTCGCCAATCGAGGGAGGGTGGCAGCTCGACCTCGCGTGGCCTTCCGATCCCGAGCGCCATGTCGACTTCAGGATCCGCGACGCCCTTTCCGCATGGGGCGGCATCGGGCTCGACGCGATGGCAACGGCACGGCGCCGCTCGGGCCGCGTCCTCACCTCCCTATACGACACTTGGTCGCTTTTGACATGGTGCGAGTGGGCAGCGCGGGCCAAGCCATGTCCAACGGACCGGATCACGATCCTCCACCTCGACGACCATCGCGACCTGATGTCCCCGCGGCTGGCGATCGAAGGCGACAAGCTCGTCGACATGATCACCGACGAACCGTTCGACGTCATGGATCCGGCGTCGGTCCTCTCAGCCTGCAACAGTGGGGCCGTCGGCATGGGTAGCTTCCTGACCCCGTTCCTGCTCGCGTTCCCCAACTCTGACGTCCGGCAGCTCTGCCAGCCGCCCAAGGTCGAGGGGACGCAGGACTGGGCGTTCCGCGCGGCGGTGGAGCGCGACGACTTGCTGCGGCCCGGCGTCGCCCGGCCGGCGATCGCGCTTGAGACGGCGAAAGGAACTGGTCGCGGACACTACCGCGCCACCAGCGACCTAGACGCATGGCTCTCCGACATCGACGATGGTCCGATCCTCCTCCACGTGGACATGGACTACTTCAACAACCGATACGACGGCGACGGAGATTGGACGGATCGCATGCGCGCGCTGGACCCGCCGCTCGAGACAGTGCTACGTCGAATCGACGAGGTCTGCGCGGTAATGAGGGACAACGGGCTCGTCGAGCGTGTCGAGGACGCCGCCGTCGCCTTTTCGCCCGGTTTCTTCCCCGCCGAGATGTGGCAGCCGGCCGATGCGCGCCTCCGCGAGAACCTCGCGGGCCTCTATGAGTAAGCCCCCCGCCAAGAAGGCGCCGGCCAAGCGTCGAAAGCCCACGCGCCCTACGCCCAAGCCGAAGGTGGTGAAACCGCCTAAGGGAGGGCCGAAGATCGACCCGTCAAAGGTCGAGCTGGTCCAGCGTCCGGGACCGAAGGATAAGGGCGACGGCGCGGGCGGCGAATACTGGGAGGTGATAGTCGAGGGAGCCCGCGCGGGCGAGGTGTTCGTCAACTTGATCGACGAGCCGCCGCTGGGCAAGCACGCCTCGATGCAGATCTTCCTGAACGGCCCCGATCAAGGCAAGGGCGTCGGCCGCGCCGCCTACCTCAAGGCGGCGCAAGCTAGCGCACACAATCCGCTTTACCTGCACATGCGCAAATCCAACCACGCCTCGCGGCTGGCGGCGGAGGCGGCGGGCTTCAGGGACGCCGCGCTACCGGGCATCGCGCAGCTCATCCTCAAGCGGACGAAGGGATCGGACTAGTGATCCACCTTCCCGGCTGGCTGCCGCCGTCTGCGGCCACCGACGTCACGCTCGTCCTGCGGGGCCACAAGCCGGCCGCGCGCGTCAGTGTCGGCTCCCGCGGCGGCGACCTGCGCCGCTGGGCGAGGCGGTACGGCCTCTTCACGAGTATCGATGCTGACGGCTTCGCGGCGATCTCCAGAAATCCGGCGACCGCACGCAGGGTGATCGACCTCGACCGCCGGCCGGGCCGGCACACGCTCGCGCTCGGTACGATGCTCGGCTACCCTCCCTGCTGCAGCCGCGCCGCCGCGCGCGTCGGGGACGAGGGCATAGACCGGCGGCATGCAGCCATGGCGACGCGACGGTTCCACGGCCGCTTCCGCGCGATCAATCCCAGCGGATACGCCGACGGGAGCTCGCGGATCTCCCACGTCCCCTGTTCTACTCGCTGCCAGCCGTCGCTCAGGATGGCCATGCTTCCGCAAGGATGCTGACCTACGTCGTCATGCCGTGCCTCGACGAGGCCGACCTGATCAATGGCGCGATCGCCTCGCTGGGGTTCGGCGACGGCACCGCGACGCCGGACACCCACTTTGTCGCCGTGGACAACGGCTCGTCGGACGGCACACTCGACATCCTCACAAGGCTCCGCGACCGCAACCCTTCGCGGATCCACCTGTTCCATGAGCGCGAACGGGGCTTTGTGCCCCCTCGCCGCCGCGGCGTTGCTGCGGCGCGCGAGCTGGCGGGCGCGGCGGGAGTTGATCCTGCCACCGTGCTCATCCTCCAGGCCGATGCCGACACGATCTACAAGGCCGGCTACGTGGCGGCGATGCGCGCCGCGGTCAAGCGCGGCGTGATGCTCGAGGGCGCCACGCGCCGGCCGCCCGACTTCGAGGCGGCGCATCCGGGCTACGTGGCGGCAGAGCGCCTCGTCGACGCGGAGGTCGAGCCCCTGCAGGCCGCGGACGAGGACGAGGTCGTCGTCGACGACAAGGTTTGCGGCTTCCTGCTCGCAGACTATCTACTTTGGGGCGGGCTGTTCGAGGAGGTCGCGCTGTCGGGCGACCGGATCCACGCCGAGACGACGCGGATGTTCATACGCGCCAAACTGCGCCATTCGGCTCGGAAGATCCGCGTCAATCCAGCCGGCGCCGCTTCGTCGCGGCGGCGGGTCGCAGAAGATCCCTGGTTGCATTACGCCACGGTGGGGTTCCCGAGGGAGGCGTCGTGGCTGCGGAGCCGCGGTCATTGGGCGCAGACGACAGCCTCGGACATCGACGCCTTCGCCGAGCGCGTACTGCGCGGGGGTGAGCTCGAGGCGGTCCGTCTGCGACGCGCGCATCAGTTGACGCTTTTCAGATACCTGCCGGCGCTCGTGGACAGCTTAAGGCCGCAATCCAATGATTTGGAGGCGCCGGGCGACGTTATGGCCGTGCTCGCGGAGTTGCCGCCCAGATCCGCCGATGAAGTGGCGACGAGCCCATCCCTCGCGCTAATGGATGTTCTCTCCCTGATAGACGTGCAACCGAGCCTTTTAGCTGGCTCACCCCCGTGCTGAAGCCGGCCAAAAACCACGGACGGCCCTGCCCTGGCCATTCCGACAATCGCGCTCCGCAGGATGCCAGCCTTCTGAGCAAATGTCCTCTTATCAGGATCGCTCTCCAGAAGCGGGGAGTCCGCTTTCCGCCCAACAATGTCGAACTATAGTAATGAACATACGACAGCTTTCGAGCGCGTGCGCTGATCGAACAAACATCCGAAATGAGGCGAAGAAGCTGTCTGGCCGATCTCAAAACCCTGGACGGCGGCTCTTGGCAGAAGCCGAAGTTCGGGCGGGAATCACCGAATGTCCTGAGTTGTGAAGGGTTTCGGGCGCTTGCGTACGAAAGCCTCCAGTGCAGGAACCCGCGGGCCCCACGCGCTGCTCTATGGGTAAATAGGCTTTGGGGTGGTTCTGGCGGGTAAACGTTGCCGGGCCGGAGGTGCGACTATCGGGCGGAGCGGCGTGATTTCGAGCGGCGTTAGGCCGCTAGCAACGGTGGTTTTACGGATCAGCGTGTCCTGCCCCCGCTTTAATTCCGGGATGGGCATGCGCCCGGTCGTCGGCCAGGACGCCATGAGCGCGACCGTCATGTAGAGCGAGCCATGCCGGATCATGGCGCGTGTCTCCGGGCGTGTGAGGCTGGCGTTGGTGGTGCGCGCGGTTGGCACCAGCGGGCGACATCCCCTGCTCGAGGGGCGCCGACAGCGCTCACTGCTGGAAGGGCACCGACGCCAATATCGGCCCAAAGATGAGAACCCGGTCCCGCATGGCTTTACGCTTGCGGGCTTGATCGGTGCGCTTGCCAAGGCTGAACGGGAGGGCTCGCTGCGCGAGAGGATCCGCTTCTACTGCAGGCCATCTTTGCTGATCGTCGACGAGATCGGTTACCTCCCGGTCATACCCGGTGGTGGCAATCTGTTCTTCCAGCTGGTCAATGCGCGCTATGAAAAAGGGGCGATGATCCTCACCTCGAACCGAGGCTTTGCCGAATGGGGTGAAATCTTCGGCAGCCCCGTCGTCGCCACCGCGCTGCTCGACCGCCTGTTGCATCACGCCATCGTCATCCAGATCGATGGCTCGAGTTATCGCCTCAGGCGACATGCAGACCTACTACCCGAGCATGTGCGCTCGACCGCCCGGATCACCCCGCCGGCGCCAACAGAAGCTCGTCGCCGCAGACGACCGCCAAAAGACGGAGGTGTAATTCCGGGGAAAATTACTGTGCCGTTGACAACCGTCATTAGACGTGCGCAGACCGGATCTGTTGCAGCGCGCTGCTCCAATATGCGACTCGACGTCCGCAGTTGCGCCTCGATCGCTTCGATGGATGCCAGAAGTGGCGCGAACGGTCGCGTCCGTCAATGTGGTGTAAAATCGGGTGTGGCCACTGGGCTGCATTTTCAGGCGGCCTTGGGTGTAATCTGTAGCGGCTGTGCCTCCTCGATCATTGGTGTGGCAAGGGCGGCCATGCCCTCGATCTGCATGTAGCGGTGCTGGAGCTGGTATTCGTCATTCTGCTCGAGCAGGACGGCGCCGACGAGGCGGATAATGCTGTCCTCGTTCGGGAAGATGCCGACCACATCGGCGCGGCGCTTCACTTCCTTGTTCAGGCGTTCCAGCGGATTGGTGCTGTGGAGCTTGACCCGGTGCTGCTCGGGGAAGGTCATGTAGGCGAGCACGTCGTGCTCGGCATCGTCCATGCAAGCCCCGAGCTTTGGCCAGCGGGCGCGCAACTGATCAGCGACCTGCCGCCAGACCTGCGTCGCAGCGGCATGGTCGGGTTGAAGGAAGACCTGACGGATGGCAGCGGCAACGACGGTATTCTGGCCCTTGGGCACATAGGCCAGGGCGTTGCGCATGAAGTGGACGCGGCAGCGCTGCCAGGTCGCGCCCATGACGCGGGTAATCGCCGCCTTGAGCCCCTCGTGGGCATCGGAGATGACCAGCTTCACGCCGGTCAGGCCGCGCCGGGCGAGGTCCTTGAGGAAGCTCGACCAGAACGGCTCGGCTTCGGAAGGACCGATGTGCAGGCCGACGATCTCGCGCTTGCCCTCGGTGTTGACGGCCACAGCGATTATCGCGGCGACACTGACGATCCGCCCGCCCTCGCGCACCTTGAGATAGGTAGCATCGAGCCAGAGGTAGGGCCAGTCGCCGGCGAGCGGCCGCTTGAGGAAGGCGTGGACCCGCTCGTCGATGTCTTTGCACAGCTTGGATACCGAGGACTTGGAGATGCCAGTCATGCCCATCGCCTGCACCAGTTCATCGACGCGCCGGGTGCTGACGCCGGCGATCCATGCTTCCTGGATCACCGCGACGAGCGCCTTCTCGACGGTCTTCCTTGGCTCCAGAAAGCCGGGAAAGTAGGCGCCGGTCCGCAGTTTGGGGATCTTGAGATTGAGCGTGCCGAGCCGGGTGTCGAGACTGCGGTCGCGGTAGCCATTGCGCCAGGTCGTGCGATCGCCGGAGCGCTCGTGCCGGCCGGCGCCGACCAGGCCATCGACGTCGGCCTCCATGATGATCTGTAATACGTTCTCGGCGATCGTGCGCAGGAAATCTCCATCTCCGGTCTTCGCCATCAGCTCGGCAAGCGGTAATCTATCGTCGGTCATCGGGATCAACTCCTCGGTGGGCGTGTGAAGTGTGGTAACTCCACCTAACCGATGAGCCCGGTGGCCACCGAGATCGAATTCGCATGGGTGGGGCATGCCCCACCCATGCGATCGCCTCAATCTACACCGAAAATTACACCACGAGCGCGGACGCTAACGCGCGAACAACGCTTCCAGATCGGGTCGCTGAGCATACAGCGCATCCAGACGCTCTGTGCGTTTGCCTGGTGCCCTGGTCGAACCGAGCCGGAGACCGAACAGTTTCAACAGCCCTCGCAATTGGTTGAGCATGGCGGTGCGTGCCATGATCAACTGCGCGCGAATGCGCACAGCTGCGCGGTCGAAGTGCGTTGCCGAAGCCTTCATATGGATGCGCTTGAACCAGCCCGTCCGGGCCATCTGCGCAATCCCCTCAGCATCATGAACATCGCTCTTGTTGACCCGCGCCGACAGCACGCCCTTGGCATGGCGAGCACAGATGCACTCGATCGGCACGTCGCGAGCCACCATGCCATGATAGAGGAACGCCGACAGCGGTCCCGTCTCAAGCACCACTCGCACCAGATTTGGGCAATAGCGGCCAAGCCATTTGGCGATGACGTCGGGATCGCTGGCCAGCACCTCGCGCCGCAACACAGCGCCTTCGCCATCAACCACGCACACATGCGTGGTCTTGTCACTCACATCCAGTCCTGCGTAGATCGACATGGTCACCCTCCTGCATTGAAGCGTTCATGCGACTTCGTACCATACAGGAGGGTGGCTACATCAATTACGCGGTGTCCCAAAAGCGGCTCACGCCTTACCGGCGAGAAATCATGCGCCACCTGTTTCAGGATATGGATGGGCCGCTACGAACTCGTCCGATAGTCCAGTTGATGCCGTCGCCGCGCATGACGCCCGACACCTGTTTTTCAAGATTCGAGTCCAGCACCGGCCGCCACGGCACAAGCGTAAATTCACGGCTTTTCTCGATCAGGGCATAACGCCCGGATGCCAGTTCCACGGGGCGGCGATAAATGCCCTCGATACGCGCGTCCGGTTTCGCTTCGGCATAGGCCCACCCAAGTTCGTCGGAAATTTGACCGGCGACGCGGTTCAATTCGCGCTGCCGCAGGACAGCTAGCAGATTCGCCCGATAGTTGACTCGGCCCTGTTCTTCCTGCGCCAGTCCTTCCGCGATCAACCATTGCCGTCGCACCGCCAGGGCGGCCCGCGTCTCGCTGCCGAACCCGGCATCGCGCAGCGGTTCGGGATCGGGGGCTACAAGCTGCCGGTCCAGCCAGGTCGCGCCATCACTTCCGGCCTGCTGTTCCAAGAGAAGCGCGGACAACGTATCCACGATGACCGGCGCGGCCCTGGCGCGCTGCGACTCATAGGCGGCGGCCTTCTCGTCATGATCGGGCGCGATGATCCATGTCCCGTCCGGCTCGCGCTCCACGCTCGCCATGGCGCGGCGTATCGCTTCCAGTCGCCGGACATGGGTTTCGGCATAGGCCTGCGTGGCGCCCGGATCATGGCGTAAATGAATGTCGATGCTATAGCGCCCGCCATGGGCGGCAGCGATCTTCGCCACGGCCCGGTCAACGGCGCGAGCGTCGACCGATTTGGGTTCGATCCGTACCACCGCCCCGGTCGGGATCGGGCCGGTCGCTTCGCCCTTGCCTATATCGACATAATGGCTGCGGCCGTCCGTGCCGTCCACAATCAGATAATGACGGTCGTTCACCTCGTCCGACAGACCGCGTTCCACGACGCGCCCGACGATCGGCGTCATGACCCCCGGATCGGAAATTACATAATCGGCAGGAGCGCGTTCAAGCCCCTTGGCCGTGAACGTTCGTTGCATGGTGCGGATGACGTCGCCGCGCTCGCCCATGCGTTTCAGCGTGTCGTCCATGCCTTCGGCCAGTTGCCAGCGCCCCGGCGCGATCTGATCCGCAAGTCCAAGCCGACCCAGCTTCTGCAATCGCCCTGCTCGCAAGGACTGATAGAAGGGATCGCGGTCAGCGGCTTCCACTTGTCCTTCTGTGTCGATGTCGCGCAGCAAACGACGGTCGATATTGGTCAATCGTTCTTGCTCGATTTCGTGGGTCAGGCGATCCGTGATCTCAACGTCCGTGCGCGGCCCCAGGTCGAGCGCCACCAGTTCGGCCGCACGCTCTCGGATGCCCTGCGTCAGATACTCGCCACCTATGACCAGATCGCGTCCACGATCATCGACGCCGCGCACGATGATATGAGTGTGCGGGTGGCCGGTGTTGAAATGATCGACCGCCACCCAATCCAGCCTGGTTCCCAAATCCTGTTCCATCTGCGTCATCAGGCGGCGGGTCAGCGACGTGAGATTGTCATAATGCTGGCCGTCCTCCGGCGAGACGATGAACCGGAACTGGTGCCGGTCGCTTGTCTGCCGCTCAAGGAATGCCTTGCGGTCGGCCTTGTCCGGTTCGGCGGAATAGAGCCGTCCCGAATCGCCCTCACGGGTCACGCCGTCCCGCTGGATATAGCGCAGATGCGCGCGGGCCGCGTCCATGCCCTTCCCCCTGTTCAACCGGATGATCCGCGATTTCACCACGACGCGACGCTGGCGGTAGGCAGCGAAGCGGTCGCGCGAAGCCAGCACGCGACCGACGCCAACACCGACCCCCGAACGGTTGCCATGGAACCTGCCGCGCCCTCCCCTAGCCAAGGCGATGCCGCCGGCGAGATTGGCGGCACGCAAGACCTGGCTCATATAGCTTTTGCCTCGCCGGATCGGCGTGCTTCGCGGCTTGCCCAGCCGGGGTTCAAAATCATCGTCATCCCGCATGGCGGCGGCTCCTGGCTCCAGTTACGCCCGGTCGGTCCCCACAACGCGATAGCGCCATGAAAAATCCCGGATTTCCGCGCCTTTCGGGGATGGGTGGCGCCATCACCCGAAGGATAGCGCCATCGGCCGAAAGCCTGAAAAGGATGTGCAGACAAGGACTTATGGCGACGGGGCCAGAGGGCATGGCGCCATTTCTTTGATCTTGCCTTACGCCCCCTCCCCCTGAAAATGCCCCCGATCTCTTTCCCCCGCCGCCCTGAGCGAACATGAAAAAGGCCGGTGGCGACGCGCTGTCCGCGCCGCCACCGCCACCCGTCAGCCGGGTCGTTCCAGCATCGCCAGAGCGGCTTTCAACTCGGCCCTGATCTGCCGCGATTCCGTCGCGTCCTTGATGCTCGCAAGTTCGGCGCGCAGTTCTTCGATATGCTGTTCGTATGTCATCATCGCCTCCTGATCCTGAAAGACAGTAGGGCGGCCCCGGCATGGAGCGGGCCGGGTCAAGGACCGCGAAGCGGTCGCGGCAGCGGCGATGTCGGGCATGAGGCGGCCCGATCCATGCTGGATACTGGGATGGCTTGAGCGGATTTCCTCCTCTCCCCACGCGCGAAGCCCTTCATCGCTCGCCTCCCGGCGCTCCGCCGAGATGCGCGAAAAGACCGCCCGACATGGACTTTTCCGGCACGGAAGTCGCCTCCCCCGACGATGGCGAAGCGGGGTTCATGTCGCTGCCCAAGGCGAAGAACAGCCGTGTTCCCGACAGCATGACGGGCGGCATCGAGGGTGTTGCCGGGGTCCGTGCAAGCTGCGCGAGATAGTCCCGCGTCTCGTGGGCAAGCGGTCTGCCCGTCCGTAAATGCTCGGCATAGCGGGCCGGTCCCGCATTATAGGCGGCGAACAGGCCGGGATATCCGAACCGGTCGTGCATCTCGCGGAGATAGGCCGCGCCCGCCAAGATATTGTCGCGCGGATCGTGCGGATGGGAACCAAGATCATGCTTGCGGCGCATGGCGTCCCATGTGCCGGGCATAAGCTGCATAAGGCCCATCGCGCCCGCATGGCTGGTGATGAGACGGCCAGTGCGGTGCGTCTGCCCCCGGCTTTCGGTGTGCATGACGGTGGCGATCCATGCTTGCGGCACCCCGAACCGCCGCGACGCTTCGACAATATAGGGCCGCCAGCGTTCGACGGCCGGGGCGATCTCGACCGGGCTTTCCGCTGCGGAAGCGGATGCGGCGACCGGCACAGCGAGCATCAGCGCGACCACCAGCATCAGCGCAGTGATGGGGGTCAGCGTAGCCATAGCGGCACCGCCTTGCCGATCACCGCATCCTCGCTGATCGGCCCGAAATAGCGCCCGTCGAAGGAATCGGCGGCGTCCATCAGCAACAGCAGATGATTGTCGCGCAAGGCGATGCAGCCGCTCCACCAAGGCAATGGGCGGCCATGGCGATCCACCGCGCGGCGGACGGCAAGCGGCTGGCCGTTGACGTAGAGGTTGCGCCCCAGTGCGCAAATCTCGTCGCCGTCCCGTGCCGCAACGCGCTTCAACAGCGGCACATTGACGGGCAGATAGCGGCGCTGCGCGGCGAGCCCACGAACGCCATCGGGCATCCATGCCAGCACCATGTCGCCGGTGCGGACGCGCGCGCCGGGATGGACCCGCCAAAGGCCAATGGGCGCACTGGCCGAGGCATTCCAGATCAAGCGCGGCGCGGGCCGGATCGCAAAATCAAGCGTGGCGGTGAGGCCGAGCAAGGCGAGGCCGATGCCGCCCACGATCAGAATTGGTCGGCGACGGATATGGGTCTGGCGGGCCAGCGGCGGCTGCCATTCCAGCAGCGGGACGGGCTTGCCCTTTGCGGCGCGTCTTGTCGAGCCGTTACGCATCGCCCGGCCCCCCGACGCGACGGCGC
Organism: Sphingobium sp. YR768; assembly: GCF_900111125.1. Taxonomy (GTDB): domain Bacteria; phylum Pseudomonadota; class Alphaproteobacteria; order Sphingomonadales; family Sphingomonadaceae; genus Sphingobium. The sequence goes on along the minus strand of NZ_FOGE01000007.1, from coordinate 22,137 downwards.
GAAGACCAATGGTCCAAGTCGGCGATATGATAGCGCACGAACCGGCCATGTTTGCGGAAGGCCGGGCCGATGCCGCGCCAGCGCATATTGGCTAGCGTCTTGGGCCGAAAACCGAGATAATGGGCTGCCTGTTTGGTGTCGAGGAACGGGCTCGCCCGGCGCGCCTGTTGGGCGCGCAGGCTGTCGTCGCCATCCATGGTGGTGGCTCCTTTGCGAGTCCGGGAGCGAACAAAGCGTCCCGGGAACTGGTAGAACCATGAAGGGAAAGGACGCCGCCCGGAACGGACGGAAGGGCCAGCCCGGCCGAAACGGGCATGAATTTCATGCTTGCCGGTACATAGCTTTCACCTAGCCAGGAACCACGTAACGCGTGATGCCGTGTATCGAGCGTCATCCCGATCGATGACGAAATATGCCGCCCGCGTTCCTGAAAAGGGACGCGGGCGGCATATTTTTTTCATAGATTGACGGTCATTCCGGGATGCCGGTCATGGTCCTGCTGCATCCGTCGAGAGAATCATGCCATTTTGCATAGGCGGTGCCGCGCGCCCCGACCGAACCAGATCGCGCAATGCCAGCCGCATTGGCAGCGGGCTGATGCACCATAAGTAATGGGATCGAAGCAATGGCCTTTGAGGGGTTTGCGTCGCGTCATGATGCTTCCAGATGAGGATGGGACCGGCGGCTGCGCTGCCGGTCCCGGGAGGTCATTCCGCCGCTATGGCGTAGCCCGGTTCTGCGATATCCGGGGCGGGAGCCGCTTGGCTTTCAGGCTGCCGGGCATTGGCTGCGAGTGGCTGTGCCGGACGCGGACAGGCGGGCAGCCGCTTCCCCAGCGCCGCGACCGACTTGTGCCGATCGAGTGTCGGCAAGGGCCGTCCGGCATAGGTGGCGGGCGGAAAGGCGAGCCATTTGGGCACCCAGCCCTCCACTTTTGTCCGGTCGTTGGTGCCGCCAAGATGATCGCGGATGATCGCCTTTTGCGTCTTCACCTTCTCGGTGAGATTGGCGTCAGCGACCTTCTTGCCCGCAACTTCACGCAGCATGGCATTCACGATCTTGCGGTCGCGCAGCGGCTCGAAAAAGGCGTCATCCGCCTGCCAGAGCGCCGCCATATCGACCTTGAGCCAGAGGCCGAGCAGATCGACCAACACGCTGTCGATGGCCAGCGTCTCACCCATGACGACAGCGAGAATGGAGAAGACGGCGTCCTCGTCCAGCTTCGCCAGCCGGGCGAAGATAGTGGCGATACCCTCCTCCCTGTCATTGCCGCCTGCGACGGTCAGCGCCTCCGGCGAGAAGTCGAGCAGGCAAAGCGCCTCGCGTCGGCGGGCGTCGAAGAGGGTTTCGGCGCTGCTGGTTTCGAGGCTTTCGTCAGTCTCGGTCCTGCCGCTGCGCTGGTCTGCGGTCCGCACCGTCTAGAGCGTCGATCCGGCGATGGCATGGGCCACCATCAGGCGTAGCGCGACACCGGGAAAGTCAAGGAGGACGGCACGCACGGCAGCATGGCGATGCAGATCGACATAGCGTTGCAGGACGCTCGTCGTCTCGGGACGACCGGTCCTAGCGGCCTCGCTATCGCCTTCGGTCCCGGCAGCTTGGGCCGTCTGCGCACGCGCCTTGCGCGCTTCCTTGCCTGACAGCCAGCCTTCGTGAAACTCGACCTCGCCATTATGCCGAAGGCTCACGAATATCTTGCCACCCTTGGTCTTGGGGGTCTTTTCATATTCATAGCTATGGAAATGATCGCCGGGTTCGAGCAGTTCCACGTCACACCAACCCTCTGCCCGGTAGGCGTCGATCTTCGCGGCGATGGCCTCATTTTGCATCGCCCAGAACGCGTCCGCGTCGGCGAAATAGCCATTCTCACCGAACAGGTCGGTGACGATCCGCCCCTTATAGTCGTCGAGCGGGAACAGCGCGGCCCTGGTGGAAATCGCCGCGCCGCCCAGCAGCCATGCCCGCAAATGACTTCCCGTGGGCGCGTAGCTGTCCGCATCATCGAGTAGCGCAAGCCAGTCCTTTTGCTGCGTCTTGCTGGCAAGCGTCAGATGGCGGGCCGCTCGCGCATCGATTTCGCCTGCGCGATACACTTCGCGGATGCGGGGATGGAGATTGCCCAAGGCGAGGATGCGGCGGACATAAAGATCGGTAAGACCGAAGGTCTGCCCGATCTGTTCGATGGTGCGTCCCTCCTTGGTGAGACGCACGAACGTGCCCCATTGCGCAACCTCATCGGGGTCCAGCCGCGCGATATTTTCGAGCAATGACGCCTCGATCGCGGCGGCGTCATCACCCGGTTCAAGAATGGCGCAAGGCAGCGGGCCGTGGTCGATTCCCTCGCTCCGGGCGAGGGCATCGGCGGTCCAGCGGCGATAGCCTGCGACGATCTCCGCCACGTCCTCGGCCCCGCCAAGAATGGGGCGCACGATGAGCGGGACGAGGACGCCACGCGCCTTGATGGAGGGCAGGATGTCGGAGACATCGGGCCGCTTGCGGCTGTGCCGCATGTTGGTTTTAGACAGGCTGAGCTTGTGCGAATCATAATGTGCGAGTTTCATGACATTTCACTCCTTGAGGGTGAACCGGCCCGCTTATCATCTGGCGTAGGAGGGTGAGCGGGTCGGATACATGCGCCGAATAGAGCAGCGCGCTCATCCGTCCGATGTGGGCGGAATTTCGGTAGGCCGGGGTTACGAGATGCCCGCGCCCGCGCGGCGGTCGCGACCAAGCCTATGCGGATTTCGGGGGTGAGAAGCATCATGCCGCCACCCCTCGCCGCGTCTCGGCGGTCAGCGTCCCATCCAGTGCATCGCTATTCGCCTCGCGGGGATCGAAGGCGAGGATATAGTCAGCGGCCTTGCTGGCATGGCTTGCGGCCCGGAAGATCGCGCGATGATCCTCCTTTAAAAGCGCGATCCACGCTGCTATATAATCCTCGTGACGAACAGTCGGGACGATGCCGAGCGCCGCGCAGATGAAGGCGCTGGACATTTCGGCAACGAGTTCTTCGCGGGCGTAGGCGTTGCTGCCAAAGCCGCCCGACAAATCACGGTCCAGCCTCTTCTTTGCTCCGCTCCAATGCCCGAGTTCGTGGAAGCAGGTCCGGTAATAGTTGACCTGTTCACGGAAGGCAGGCTGCGGCGGCACCTGAATATAGTCCGGTCCCGGCGCATAATAGGCCTTGTCGCCGCTGATACGAAAATCCGCGCCCGTCGCCACGATCAGCGCCTCGGCATGGGGGATGATCTCGCGTGTTGGCATCGGCACCGGCCCCTCGGTCAGGCCGGAGCGCAAGCCCTCGCACTGCGCGAGATTGAACAAAGTATAGGTTTTGAGGAAGGGAATCGCGCGGGCGTCCTCACCGGTTTGCGCGGCGCGCGCCTTCTCCGCTTCGGGAATGAAACGGTCGGCAAAGACAACGGTCGTGCCCTTTTCGCCCTTGCGGACATGACCGCCCGCCTCGATCGCCTGCTTGAACGTGAGCCAGCTTTGGGACGCAAAGCCGCCCGCGATCGCCGCGCCCCATAAGAAGAGAATGTTCATGCCGGAGTAGCGACGGCGGGTCAGCGCATTGACCGGAAGGCCCGGTCCCGCGCAAACGCTTGAATCCCATGGTTGCACCCAAGGCGCAAAACCTTGCTCAAGCCCGGCGATGATCTTAGCGGTCGTTTCGGCGTAGATGTCGCGAGGACGCGGCGGATCGCCACCGCGCGCGCGACGCGCAGCTTCCTTCGTCATGGCAAAGGCTCCTTCTTGCGATGTGGAGAAAGGCGGGGGAGCATGGCGCTCCCCCGGAGCGTATCAGTTGCTATCGTCGGCGAAGTGATAGCCGCTTGCGCCCGGTTCCCCCTGTTCGGGCAGGCGGATATCCTCTGCCTCCCTGCGCCGCCGCCGAGGTGTCTGGCGTACGACATTCCATACGCCCTCATTCTGGCGCGAGCGGAAGAGGCGGATCGGTACGAAGCCGGACTTGGCGGTATCGATATAACCGCGGAAATAGACTTCGCCGGTCTCCTTGGCGGCGCGTTCCCAGATCGATCCCAGACGCACGTCGCGCCCACGCGGGCTCTTGGTCATCATGTTGAAAAGCGGGGCGCGGGGATTGTCCGATGCGACCTCTTCAAGAAAGATGGCGTCGAAGTCAAAGTCGGCCTCGGCGATATAACCGGTGACGATGCCTGCATCGTTGCGAAAAAGTTCTCCAATATTCATGATAATGGCTCCAATATTGCAATTTGACTGTCTTATCATGGGAATTTCACCATTCCCTCTGATCGTTATACTTATACAGTATTGTAGGACCTCGCGATAATGCATTGTTTTCTTGACAGAAAACCCATCGTACCCGGTGAGTCCGAGCGTCCATCAGGGGCCGCGACCAGCGGCCCAGCAAAGAACGAAAACGCATCGGCCGCGAGACGCGGCCGATCCTGCCTCGACAGGAATCGGGAGCGGAGCCGTCCTCCGATCCCATCGCACCCGGAGCCGTCCTCGCAGGGTCCCAAGGGCCGTGCCGATGTCTTGGCGGCAAGAAGCACGGGAGGAAGGCCTATGCGCAGCTTGGTGAAATCGGGCCGGCGCAGCCGCTGGCGACCGACAGTAAGTCGGCCTGATTTCGCCTAGCGAAGCTTCCTTCCGACGCAATTCTTGCCGCTGAAAATCGGTGCGGCACGCCAGGGACACTGGGAGACGGCGCAGGGCGCGATGGGATCACCGGCTCCAAGATACCGCATCGCGCGTTGGCGCGATTCTTTAGCGTAGCTGTCAATCCGGTCCTATCGGCCAGCGCGCCGCCTGCCCGAACACGCCGTCCAACCTGCCAAGTCCTGCGCCAGCGATCGTCGTCCGCCAGGATCGAGACGGCGCAACCGGCTCGACGGCGCCGCCCACAGGCGGCGGAGCAGAGCGCGATCCGGCCAACGGCCGGAGGCGCCCAAAGGCCAACATCGCCACGGCCCTGCCTCACGCCAGCAATAGCGGCCCAGCATGGAAACAGAGAGCAGCATGACAGCCCCTCCCCGGAGACCATTTCCCCTATGCGTGCCGACCTGTTCGGAGGAAAAGACAAATACAATAGGGATGGCACCTTGCCTGCACCGCTCATATGAGGGACTTCAACATGGAGACACTCGTGGCCGCTGAAACCGAATTGCTGATCACCCTTACCGCCGATATCGTATCCGCGCATGTCAGCCACAACAGTGTATCGACCGCCGATGTCGCTGGCCTGATTGAGAATGTCTATGGAGCATTGAACGCCTTAAGCGCACCTGCAGCGCAAGAGGAAGAAAAGCCCAAGGGCGCCGTATCCATCCGGGCGTCGATCAAGCCCGACCACCTCATCAGCATGATTGACGGCAAAGCCTACAAGATGCTCAAGCGGCATCTGTCGCTCAACGGCTATACCCCCGAAACCTACCGGGAGGCGTTCGACCTGCCGAAGGATTATCCGATGGTAGCCGCCGCCTATGCCCAGCAGCGGCGTACGCTCGCCAAGGCTATCGGCCTTGGGCGCCGGCCGAGACCTGCCGCCGCGAACGAAGCGGCAGCACAAGCGCCGACACCGACGCGCAAACCCCGGAACAAGAAGGCGACATCTGACCAGCCAGGATAGTCGGGCGCATTGCCCCGCCATTTCAGTCCCAAGCTGGGCACGCCGATTGCCGCCGATTTCCCTCCGGAAACGGCGGTGAGCGTGCGGAGTAGCTCTCCTTTAGATCCCATGATGCGAACTTCAGCTTCGCCGACCTCGACCCGCTGCGCGAACGCGCGCAGGTGATCCCGCCGATAACCGCCCCCGTCGAGCCTGATGCGCTGGCGCGCCACCTCGGCGAAACGGCGCACAGTGGCGGGCGTCACCGCCTGATTGCCGGAGCTTTCGAGCGTAGCTTGCGCCCGCTCGGCATCGACCTGCGCCTGGTCGCGGAGCGACTTCAGCCCGGCGATACGGTCTTTCAGTGCCGGGTCGGTAATATCGGCAACGCCTGATTCGATCGCGTCATAGAGGCGCTTGAGCCGCAGGTCGGTCTCGGCCGCCCGGCGATTCAACTCGGCGATATGGTCCTGCCGACGCTCGGCGCGTTCGTGTCGACGGTCGAGGACCGAGGCCAGCACCTCCTCCAGCCGATCGGGCTGAAGCAACCGATCCTCGATATGGCCGGCGACGATGGTGTCGAGCTTCTCCATCGGGATGGAGCGGCCCGAGCAGCCGGTCTCGCCCTGCCGCGCCTTGATCGAGCAGGTATAGTAGCGATAGCGCCCGCCCTTGCCGGTGCGGATGGTCATGGCTCCCCCGCACTTCTCGCAGAAGCAGATACCCGTCAGCAAGGTCGGGCCGCTGACTACCCGCGGCGGCGTAACCTTGGGATTGCGGGCCTTAAGATGCGCCTGCACCGCGTCGAAGGTCTCAAGATCGATCAGCGGCGGCACGGGCACCGTGACGACCTCGCTGATCGGCTTCAGTTCCTTTGTCTTAGACCGTTTGTTGAACTCGTGCTCGCCGATATAGGTGCGGCGTGTCAGGATGCGGTGAAGCTGCCCGATGCCCCAGCGCCCGCCGTCGCGGGTGAAGATGCGACGGGCATTGGAGACCTGTGCGCGGGTGGACGTAGACATTGGCTTTAATTGCTGATTCTATGGGCTTTCTAAAGAGGAGGGCCTAACGTGGCGCATCGTTCGATTGGTCAGGAGCGGTTCGGTATCGCTGGGCGGGCGCGGCCAGCATCGTCGCTCGACGAGCTTGGCAAGCTGATCGATTGGGGCCCCGTCGCTTCGCTACTTGAACCGCTTTATTCGGCCGCCAAGGGTGAGCCCGCCTGGCCGCCGCTCGCAATGTTCAAGGCGCTACTTCTTTCGATCTGGTACGACCTGTCTGACGTGAAGCTGGCCGAAGCGCTCGACGATCGAGCCTCCTTCCGTCGCTTCTGTGGGTTTTCGGGAACAGAAGCGACACCCGAACGGACAGCATTCGTGCGCTTTCGCAAGGAACTGGTCACCCATAAGCTGGATCCACTGCTGTTCACGACTGTGACAGCGCAGCTCACATCCAAGGCAGTAACGGTCAAGGCAGGCACGCTGGTCGATGCGACCATCATTACCTCCGCCAGCGAGGGCGATGGAGATGCGCTGGGTCAAGCACAAGGGAAAGCGAGCCGTTCACGGCTTCAAGGCCCATGTTGGGGCAGATGCCGATACGGCGCTGGTCGAGGAAGTGTCGATCACATCTGCCAATGTCAATGACGGCAGAGCAGGCCCCGAAGCGCTGCCCGACAATCCCGGCGAGGTGTTTGCCGACAGTGCCTATCGCGGCACTCACTTTCGTGATGCCGTGCGCGCAAAGGGTGGAGTACCGCGGATCGTGGCCACCGGCATGTGGGGCCGCGACGAACAGGAAACGCTGCGCAGACTCAAAGAATGGAACCAACCGATCCATAGGGTGAGGGGCCGGATCGAGAAGATCTTTGGGACATGGAAGCGCTGCTCCGGCTTGCGGCGAATGCGATGGCGAGGTCTCGCCAAAGCCGCCGTCCAGGTCCACCTCACCGCCATCGCCTACAACCTCAAGCGCTCCATGAACATTCTCGCGGCCCAAGCATGAAGGGCGCCACCGCTCTGATCAAACCGACGGCGATCTGGCCCAATCGTGACCCGAAATTGATAGAAACAAAATGTTTCAGTGACCTACGCCCACCCGCGCACAGGTCTCATAATATCATTGCCCAGCAAAGCTTCTGCAAACAGGCTATTACTCAATTTTCTCTGAACGTTCGCATGGCGCCACACCGCTTTCCAGCAGTCCGAAGCTGATAGTCACTTTAAACGTGTTGCAACCCTCCGAACCGCCAACTCGTGAGCCACTTTTCGGATAGCCGATTGGCATGGTTAAAGGCCCCTTCCACTACGAAAGACTCGGCACGTTTCTAAGGATGATGTAAATTGCGACGACCAGCACCAGCGCAGCGAAAATCCGGTTCAAGGCCGTTTTGCTCGTCGAAAGCCGGGTTGCCGTGAGCATGCCAAACACGCCACCGATGACGCCGCCCAGGATGAACTCGCCTGCCAGCGGCCAGTCGACCATGCCGGTTCTCGCATAGGTGAGTGCTGTCGCCAGGCCGAAGGTTCCAACGGCCAGCAAGGAGGACCCGACGGCGCTGATCGTCGGCATCCCGGTGGCGAAGATCAATGCCGGTACGATCAGAACCCCGCCGCCGATGCCGAAGAAACCGGATGCCGCGCCCGCAGCGATGGCGGTCGCGGCGGTGACGACGCACATGCGTACGTCGACGCGACGCGGCTCTGCCCGCATGTCGCGGCGTGGGCGCAGCGTCAGCAATCCCACCGCAGCCATCACCAGCCCGAACAGGAACAGCAGGTTCTGACCATCGACGAGAAGCCCAAGGCTGGAGCCCAGCATCGCGCCCACTGTCCCGACCAGTGAGAAGACGATGGCGCAACGCCACCATACATGCCCTTTGCGGGCATGCAGGGCGAGATTGGCATAGGCATTGATCGAGACGGCAAGCGCGCCCGTTCCGATCGCGATATGCGGATTAGCGACGCCGACCACATAGAGAAGCAGCGGCGTGGCGAGGATCGATCCGCCACCGCCGATCAGTCCAAGCGTGAAGCCGACGAGACCACCAGAGCCGATCGCCGCAAGGATGGAGGCGGCCATCATCGCCGGCGCCTTGCCGGCAATCGGTCGTGCAGGACCATGCCGGCCGCCATCGCGGCGACGAACAGGATGACGGGAAGCAATCCCGTTGCAAGTGCCGAGACGGCCGGACCGGGGCAGAAACCGGTGAGCCCCCAGCCGATGCCAAAGACGGCCGATCCGAACAGGAGCGGAGCGTCGATGGCGGTCTTCTCGGTCAAATGGAACCGCCGGTCGAGCGCCGGCTTTGCCATCCGTCGTTGAATCATCACGCCCGGCACGGCAACGAGGACCGCGCCACCGAGCACGAATATCAGGCTCGGGTCCCAATGCCCGCTCGCGATATCGAGGAAGCCGAGGACGCGCGCGGGATCGACCATTCCCGATAGCGACAGGCCGAATCCAAAGATTGCGCCCGCGACAAGAGCGACGGCAAGTCGCGCTGCGGCAGTGAGGTTCATCTGAATGCTCCCACGATAGTCGCAGCTATCATTCCGGAGATCAGAAAGGTGACCGTCCCCGCGAGCGAGCGCTTTGAGAAGCGGGCAAGGCCGAGGATGCCGTGGCCGGACGTGCAACCGGAGCCCATGCGCGTGCCGATACCCACCAGCAGGCCGGCAGGAAGGACAGCCGGCCAGGAGGTGGAGACCGCTATGGCCGGGAGATGTCCGAAGGCTTTGGCATAAAGGAGCGGACCGGTGAGAAGGCCGATGACGAAAGCCGCGCTGGCCGCCGTATTGCGGCCCGCGAGAAGACCGCCGACGATACCGCTAATTCCGGCGATCCGGCCGTTGACGATAAGAAGCAGGACCGCCGACAGGCCGAGCAGCATACCGCCGAGAAGTGGGAGCACATAGACGGTCATGCCTGATCCTCGGGCTGGCAGAAGATGGCATAGAGCGCCTGAATAAGTTGAGCCGCCTTTTCTTCCGTCAGACGATAGAAGATCTTCTTGGCCTCGCGCCGCGTCTCGACGACGGCCGCCTCACGCAGGATGCCGAGTTGCTGGGAAAGCGTGGGCTGATGGATACCGAGCTTTTCCTCCAGCGCACCGACCGAATATTCACCCTCGGCCAGCGCGCAGGCGAGCATCAGCCGGACCGGATGCGCCAGCACCTTCAGCAGCAACGCGACCTCGCCAGCCCTGATTGCCATCTCTTCCGGCGGCACCGCCGCACGTATTGACCGCGCCTCCGTCACCATGCCGCCCCCTCCAGCGCATCGAGCGGAAATTTGAGGTATCGGCAGCCGTTATCCTGCAGTTCCGGCAGGCGTCCGCCGCACATGTTCACCTGCAAAGCGTGGAGGATCAGCTTGGGCATCGGTAGTGTCTTGTCCCGTGCCTCACGGACCCGGACGAAATCCGCCTCGCTCCTGCGGGTGATATGCGGGTTGGCGCGCTTCTGGTCGCCGACCGTGCTTTCCCATTTCGCGTTTCGCCCTTCCGGCGGGTAGTCGTGGCCGGTGAACAAACGCGTCTCGTCCGGCAAGGCGAGGATGCGCTGGATCGAGGTCCACAGCGCCCGCGCGCTGCCGCCGGGAAAATCGGCGCGGGCGGTGCCGGAATCCGGCATGAACAGGGTGTCATGCACGAAGGCGGCATCACCTACGACAAAGGTTATGGAGGCGAGCGTGTGGCCGGGCGAGAACATCACGCGACCTTCGAGCCCGCCGATTTTGAACGTGTCGCCGTCTTCGAACAGTTGGTCCCATTGAGAGCCGTCGGCTACGAATTCCGGCAGGTTGTAGATACCTTTCCATAGCCGCTGCACGTCGACCACATGGGCGCCGATGGCCGTCGGCGCGCCGGTCCTCTGCTTGAGATAGAAGGCGGCCGAGAAATGGTCGGCATGGGGATGGGTGTCGAGTATCCATTCAACCCTCAGCCCGTTGGCGTTTACATGGTCGAGGATTGCGTCGGCATTGGCTGTTGCAGTCGCGCCAGACTTCTCGTCGAAATCGAGAACGGGGTCGATGATGGCGCAGGCCTTGGTCGCAGGATCGCTGACGACATACTGGATGCTGCCGGTGCGGGCGTCGTAGAAACCTTTCACATCGGGCTTGCGCGCATCCTCGCGCTCCAGCCAGCGAACCGCGCCGGAAAGATCGAAGCCGAAGCGTTTGCCGAAGCTCTCCACGTCTTCGCGCCTCATCCGCCCGTCGAGGACTTCGCCGAGCGCGTGGAGCGTCAAGGCGCGCATCCCGCTCTTGCAGTGGGCAAGCACCGGCCCGCCTGCGTCCGACAGGGCTTTCTGGAATGCGCGGATATCCGCCTCGGCGATGCCTGGACCGGTGACCGGGATGAAGGCATAGCCAAGGCCGGCCGTACGCGCGGCGGCGGCCTCGGCCATATTGCCGGGCTGGCCGGGGTCTTCGCCGTCCGGTCTGGCATTCACGACAACAGAAAAGCCTTCTTCGGCGAAGTCGCGGAAGGCGGCGGGTTCAGGCTGTCCGGACACCGAGAGAGTGTCCGTGATCTTTACAACAGGCATCATGATCGCTCCTGAAAACATCATTATATATTTATATATAATGTATATTTAGGATTGATCAAGAGGTGTTAAAGTGGGCAAAGAGACGCCTGCTTCCTTCGTCCCCGGCGGCGGCTGCAACGGGCCGAAGGAAGTGCGGCCGACCTCATGCATATGTCGTAATCGCGAGCGTCCGCCATACAGGAGGCTCTCAGGAGGCGCTGATGCTCTGCGTCGGCGACCTTTCTCTACCGACCGGCAGAGCAATGCGTTCTGTCCGCTCAACAGATCACCGATCTCCAGGATCAACACATGGCGTCAATTTGGCGAACTATGTCAGCTACTACGAGACATGCGCAGGATCAGAGAATGGGAAATTCACAGTGGAGTACAGTAAATTTGCGGCTGTAGGACTGCCGGACACTATCGGCGGAGTGTAGGATGGGTGGCCGCGGCACTATTCCAACACCGTCCGCAGTGAACTACTGCGAATCAGATTTAGGGTATGGGTCGCTTATGTTAGCCGCCAGGTCGAGCAGCTTCAAACCTGCGGGATCGCGATTTCGTGGCGACCAGACGGCTGAAAAGGCGATGGCTTTAGGCTCGTCACAGATCGGTAGGAAGGTGATATTCGCGGTATCTACCGTAGCGCCTTCCTCGACGAAAAGCGAGATGCCGTGACCGGCTGCAATTATTGACAAGAGCGCGGTGCGCCCGACATCGACACGCAGGATCGTCGGCACAGGCCATTTCCCGGCGGAGCGCGCCACGATCAGATCATGAACCTGCGGGCCGGTGCCACCGTGACGGACAAGGAAGGTCTCTGTCGAAAGCTGCCGCCATTCGACATCCTGCCTGACTGCCAATGAATGCCGGGCTGGTAAGGCCACCATCAGACGGTCGCGCCAAGTAGCGCGGGAATAGAGGTCGGGGATTTCGTGGGTGCAAGCCATGAAGGCGACATCGAGCTTTCCTTCCCGCACCATGAACTGCGCATCGCGCGCTGCTCCTTCGGTGATATGCAGGCGGACGTTCGGGTGCTTGCCGTGGAACTGATCCAGCAGGCGGTCGAGGAAGCTGCCTGACGTAAGGGCATGGACGTCGATCCGAAGCTCGCCCTCTTCGACGCGCGCCTGCATGCCAACCGTTTTTATTGCACGGTCCAGGATATCCATGGCGTCACGAACCTGATCGACAAAACACCGCCCGGCTTCCGTCACCCGGACGCCGCGCGTGTTGCGGTCGAAGAGGGTGACTCCAAGGTCAATTTCCAGCACCTTGATCCGTGTGCTAACACTTGACTGGCTGGTGCCAAGCGCGAGAGCGGCCCGTTGGAAGCTAAGATATTCGGCAACGGCTAAAGACTGAATCAATGAAGTCATTGGTATTCGACTACAAAGAAGCGAATCACGCTTTTTTGTTTCTTGCGTGTTTTTGGTTTGTCGTCGCATATCTACCGATATCTTAAATGGAAATTGTTGGCTTATCTCGATTCAAAGGATTGCATTTGCCTTGCCAATGATGGGGTCATGCAAGACTGAAGTTCGGATAATCAGATGAATATACAGAGATGCAAGATTGGGTGTCGGCGCATGGATATATCTGATATCCCATAGGATGAGGAGCGACCAACAGGAGAAACCCCGAGAACCTCTTTGAACGAGTCGAGATGTAAACAATATCTAACGACGATCTGCTGCCCGCAGAGGTTCTCCTCAACGTACTCAAGCCAGCCTGCGGCCGAAGAAGTCCATATTTTCCAGCGGGCCGGAATCGGCGGCGAGGATGCGGGTCCCGTCCCGGTCCTGGATGTCGATCGTCACCTTTGCCGGGAAGCGCGTATACCAGGTCTCCCACTCGGGAGAACTGTTGGCCCACTGGAAGGACGCGATGACCGTGCGCTGGCCGTCGAAACGGACGGACGCCTTGAGCCTGTCGGTCTGCGCAATGAAAATGCAGTCGCTGCTCGTCCTCTTGCCGGTGACGGGCTGCGGCACCTTCACACCCTCAAGGCACACGACCGCGTCGTTGAAGGCATCGATCAGAACCTCTTGACCGCGCGCCGCATAAAGCAGTGGGGCCTCATCTCCGCCCACTTCAGGGCGGAAACGGACGGATGCGGAGACAACAGTAATGTCACCGACCTCGGCGCGGCCCCACAGCCAGTCGCTGAGGATCTCGTCCATGGGAACATTGCCCCAGTTATGGTCGTGATAGCCGTCGCCCTCGACCTCAATACTGTCGCCCTTTATCGAGAGTTGCCCCACGACGCTCGCACCCGGCACCGCGCAGAACCACGAGAAATGCCGTCCGCCCGCGTCCCAGCGGCCAGTACCCGGCCGGTAGGCCGGGACGGTGCTGTCGAAGCACAGGTCCAGCCCGAAGCCGCCCGTGGAATCCGGGTGAACAAACACATGATAGCGCTTCAGCCCATCGAGGCTGCGGAACAGGTTCTTCCCGAACGTGACGTCGCAACCGCCTTCTGACGCCGAGTATTCATCAATCTGCACACCCTTCAGGTCGCAGATCACCGCATTGTCCTTGGTGATATTTACGTTGAGGAACGGCGTAACCCTGCCGTGCGCATCTGTCTCCAAATGGAAGGACGTAACACAAAAATAGCCGTTGGTGAAATGAGCGTCGCAGTACCACCATTCCCATTCGCCAGGCTTAAACGGTTTAGTCAGGCGCAGTCCGTCTTCCCAGGGTTCGCGAACCGCAGAATCGATACCAAGCTTGACGTAGCTTTCCTTGTCGCCGAGCAGGCGTCCTTTTTCGTTGCTCATATCATCTTCCTTTCAGGCAGTTATATTGGATGAACTGTGACGTATGCCGCGTCACCGCTGACGCGCGCCATACGGGCCGTTTTCCATCTTGCGGATGTCGGCGGATTCATTGACCGAGACACCGACCAGTTCGCGGGTGCGCTCGTCGATCAAGCGACCGGCACCTTCATAGAGCGCGTAATCGATCTCTGGGACCTCGAGGAATTCCTTCGCGCTGTACGGTTCGACCGTAAAGAAGCGCGAGCCTTCGATCTCGATAGGGAACTCATAGCTCCAGCCCCACGACACCCAGGTTCTGATCTTTGGGGCCTTGGCATAGCCGTTCTGCCGAACGATGGCGGTATCGAAGCGGCGGACCTCCCCGTCGGCAGTCAGGTAAACGCCTTCCTGATGGCCGTTGTAAAAGTTATAGAGGTGCAGACGAGCGCCATTGTCGAACCGGAATGACGTCCATTCCCAGGTGAGAGAATAGAAATCACCCCATTGGCGATCGATCCAGGACGAGCCGCTGATCTGCAGATGGCGCCATGACCCGTTAGCATCCTTGAGTGACAACCGGCCGGATGTCGGCGCGCGCATCAGCGAATAATAAAAGCTGAAATCATCCTCCGCGCCCTGCTGAATCATGCCCTCAACGCCCAGTTTGTCCTGATGCCAGACGACTTCATTGGTGTTGTCGAAGCGCAGGCGCAGATGGACATCGTTGAACTCGGCGCGGAGATCCATGTGTTGCTCACCGTAGGACCAGTGGGCTTTGGCCTTGCCTACGTCTGCTTTGACGGCATGCTCTTCTTCAGACCATAGACTGGTATCGGGCAGATAGCCGAATTCATAGAGCTGGCGAAAATCCTGCCGTTCGTAGTCGCTGACCATCCCGACGATATGCACAAAGCGATGGCCGTCGACGGGCTCGTGGCCGAACCGCTTTTGCCAGCCGTCGCCCGGATAGTTTACGAGATCGAAGAACAGGAAGTAGCTACGACCAGAGCTGTCGTAGGCATAGACGGTGACATACCACCATTCGTACGATTTTTCGGACATGCGGGCATGGGGTTTCCACTCCTCGCGAGCCGATCGAACCACGGGACTGCGGACATCGAACGTCAGGGGACTGAATGCTTTTGACAATGACGCGCTCCTTCTTTCGAGCCGGAAATCATACGGGCGCGGCATTGATCGAAATGGCGACACAAAACCTCATAACTCAACGCGATCGTTGCATTAATGGGATTTCGCGTCAACCCCTTTATGCAACGGCAAAGGTGCGTTAAAGCATTTCCTTTCTCTGCCTCCAGCCTTGGAAGAGGCAGTTCACATGGCTTTGAGAGCGCGGAGCAAAGATATGACAAAAGAAAAAGACAAAATGAAACGGGGCGGACGCCCCACAGCCGCCGGCTCCCTTGAACTCACCAGCCGTATTGTTCACGCGGCGACGCGCTCGTTCCTAGATAAGGGATACAGCGATACGGCTATGGAGGAAATCTCGGTCGACTCCGGCGTGGCGAAACGAAGCCTCTACAGTCGATTTCCCTCGAAGGCCGATCTTTTCCGGCAAGTTGTTTTGACCTATTCAGACAATACGCTCGGTCGCCTGAAACTTAGCAAAGCCGACAAACGCCCTGTGAACGAACAGCTTTACGACGGATGTATCCGCATCCTGGAGATCGTGCTTAAACCAGATGTCATCGCGATGGAAAGGCTGGTGCTATCAGAAGCGATCCGCTTTCCCGAGTTGACGCAAGGCGTCCAAATGGCACGCCATCAGGGCGAACTCTATTTACTATCCATCCTGGAGGAGACGCTCGCGGTGCCAGAGGGTGGGCGTGACCTGGCGAGCCGTGGCGCAAAGCAACTTTGGGATCTGGTGATTGCGCCTTATGTGCGAGATAGCGTTCTGGTCTTGATGCCGGGTAGATTGACTGAAGACACAGAGGGCCGCGTTCGCGAGGGCATTAGTCTCTTATTGCATGGCCTCTTGGGAGATAGTTAGCATTTTTCTGTGTGGGACGGACGGTTGATTATCAGGCCGACATGTCCTTGATGAAGCGCTTACCGAACATGACGCCGCCGACGAAATAATCCAGAAATTTATCGATTATCCCGAGCAGATGATTCCGCTGACGGTGCTGGCGATGGTGTTTGGTTTCATTCAGTACATCTATTGCTTTGTGATTACGCGGCGGGAAAAACGCTCACCGTTTCCGGTGTACATGCATACTTTCTACTTGGCTTACGACTTTCTATTCGTTGACCTGTTCCATGAGTGGTTCGTCGAGTGAAAATAATGGCCGTTTCAAGTGGTATGTCTAGGCATTGCGGGATTCAACCTCTTTGAAGTTCACGCACTTTACGACGCAATCAAATACGAGCGGCAAGAGACGTTCGCAAAATATCATGTTGCGCCCGTTACGGTCGCCCAGGCGACGATCTGGGTGGTCGATGCCACGGTCGTGAACTTTGTCATGCTGTGTATCCTCAGCGATCTGCGATAGCATTGCTAGGACCAACATATTGATCGTGCCGGTGCCCTGGCGATAGAAGGGCGCGGCGTGATCGCCATCGCCGGTGGCGATGAAGGCGGTCACGACCTTGCGCAGATGCTCACGCGTGAGGTTCGACACCTTTAGGTGCGGCTTCACACCCCATTCGCGCGGAACACATTTTTTCAGCGACTTGTCGATGCTGTCGAGTACGCCGGAAATCTCAATCGCGGGGTCGCTTGCCACGTCGAAGGCGGCGAGCGTGCCGATCGTGCCTTCCCACATCTGCGGCCGAATTTCTTTCAGCCGCAGGATGATGTCGAGAAGGCTGCCGTGCTCAAGGCTCAGCGCCCGAGAGCCGGTGCGCAGGGAGCGAAGGAACAGGAAGCCGCAATGCTGTTTATCCTTCTTGGAGAACGGCTCGGGCTTGTCCGCCTCCGTCAGGCTGCGCGACTAGAAGGTGTTGCCGACGAAATCGTCCTCATCGGAATCGTAGGCGCCGATGAAGGTCACGCGCAGCGCCGCCTTGATGTTTGCGGCATCGACACCCGCCGGGTTGGCTTCGGTGAAGAAAACGCCGGTTTCGACATTGAGCCACTCGATATTGCCGCCGAACCTGGCCTCCTGCTCTTCCGACAGGCCGATGATTATGACTTCGACGGTGATCTTGGGGGCTTCGGCGAGGTTTGCCTCTTCAGCCTCATCGGGTACGGCTCCCTCCTGGGCGGCAGCGGCCACGGGAAGATACTTGCCCTCGAAAAAATCATGCTCATCGACCGGAGGGCGGCGGCTCAGTCTATCCGGCCCAAGTGCAAGATCTATCGCTTCCAGAACAGAGGATTTGCCCGTGTTGTTGTCACCGATGAGGACAGCATGGTCAGGTAGCACGAGCTTCGCAGATCGGATGCCCCGGAAATTCTCGATCGATACGGCGTAAATCTTCAAAGCAGCCCCCCTGACGCCAAGCGTTTTTATTTTTTTTGCCTGCTTCACGATTACCGCGAAATCAACGGCACGTCACACGCCGTGTCGAGGCGCGCGCGACGTAACTCTCCCAACGGCCGCCATTTTGTTCGTAGTCGACGGAATGCGGCTTTAGAGGGCTATAGCGTAGACGTAGTGCTCATCATCGTCGGGCGCGGCCCGGCGCGCATCGAGTTCTGCGCCGACTATATTGCCCCAACCAAACCCGCAAATGGCGACCGCCCCCTCGTCGACCTGTGCCGCGCTTCCCGGCATTGTCCGAGAGAGCCGCGTTCACGGGCTGGAGCGGCGCAGCGGGGCCTAAAGCCTTGCCACCTCATCTGCGCCCGGACGAGATCAGCGCTCCACCGATTGAGGCCGATCCAGGATGCAAAGATGGACCAAGGTCAGTTGAGAGACGGTTCGCTCGGCCGGTTACGCACGGTATCAAGGAGCGTATAGGCCCAGATCGCCAGATAACGGCTCTGGTCCTCCCCGCTCTCCTGGGAGTTCACGGCCATGGCGGTGAATTTTTCCGAATAGGTCTCCAGCGGCATGACGCCCGCCTGCTCCAGCATTTCGCCCAGTTCCTTGAATACCGTCGCCAGAGCCGTCGTCATCGCAAAAAGTTCGTCTCGCATCTGCCGTCCTTTCGTCATTGGCTTGGAAAGAGGTTTCAGTCACCGCCGTCACACCATATGCGGATCGTCTAACGGCGCCGCAATCCGCTCGGTTTGGCAGCTATGGCCGTTTTGTGTCCGGCAATCGATATATCACGCCGACGCAGACACCGTGACAGCAACAGCCAAAAAGCTTCGTCCCATGCTATCCAAACGTTACATCACGGCAATCTGCCCACCATAGGCGACGTTCATCCGTCTCTTTGCAAGTGCGATCAACCGTGCCACACGCTTGCGCATCCGATCCATGCTGTCCTCATCAATCTGTGCCGCACCGAACAGGGCGATGGCGATCTCGATCTGGGAGGCGCCAGCCTGCTTCATCTCCCAGGCCGCAAGCGCCTGTAGCCATCGAGCGGCCAGGGTATCGCGACCGTAGAGCCCGGCCGGCAAGCGTCGCAGGCGGACCAGCGCCTCCAGTCGACTGAGCGTATGAAGCCTCGCGCGGAGCTTTCGGAAATCGGCAAGATCATAGGTCAATCGCACCGGCCCGTCGAGAAGGCTGACACCGCGCGCTTCGAGACGGATATGGCGCGGACCGTCGGCAATGACCACATGTTCGCGATGTCGCGCATCGCGCAGCACGGAGGCGGCGATTGGTAAATCGAGCAGATCCAACGCATCGGAATCGGTCTGATGAGCCGATGCCGCGCGGACGGGCAAGACCGATGGATCGCTGGATGCCGGCCAGAAGATGGTGAGCAAGGGATCGGCCGCAGACGGTCTGCCCACAAAATCGCGAGACATCGGTTTGAGCCGGCGGCGGACGGGCCTCGCCCCGAACCAGCAGCATGACCGGCGGTTCGGTCCGGAGAATATGGCGCTCGACGATCGAGGCCTCCTGCCTCAAAGCTTGGCCGTGCCGGATTGCGAACAGGGCATCGATTTCCGCGCGATCGATCCATGATCGCGCGTTGCCGGCGTCGCCATAACGGTCAAGCGGCCAAGGTCGCCGGGCAATAGATCGCGTCATCGCTCTTCGTCGCCCGAACTCGGGGCATGCATCGCGCCAATATCCAAATGAAGTGCCGCTATGGGGCTGCGAACGCCGGTCCTACACGGTAAAGAAAGTATGGGCAGGACGGCCTTGCGCGCCGGTTTATCCGCAAAGGGCTCATCTGTGCGCTCCGCCATAGCCATCGTCAGGAAGACTCGATATCGAGGGACAGACTTGCCGCATCGAGCCATTGTTCCGTTTGTTCCAACAGCGTCTTGCTCGGTTGCACGAATATCCGTCGCCCGTCCGCGCTATCGTCCAGCCGCTCGACCAGTTGCTGCGCTGCAAGCCGGTCGAGATGGCGCAGCGCGGTGGTCTTCGACACGCCGGTGCAGCCGCACAGCCCGGAGACGTCTATGACCTCTCCCGCGCAATAGGCGACATAGAGTTGGAGGATCATGTCCCAGCCGGGTTCTCCGAAGGTGACCGAAGGAAAGCTGTGCTTCCGGCGCTCACGACTCCTCAGCATGATGCGCGCCAGCCGCTCCCGGTCCCTGGGCCTGTCCCGCGCCTCCCGGCTGGAGGCGAGGATCACGGCTTCGACGAAGCGTCTGGGAAGGTCAATTCTGACGCTGATCCGGTCATGTTCGTCCGCGCCTGACATGGCGGCCTTACTCCCGATCGTGTGATATCGTCGGCATTAGCGGGCAGCCGGGCGGTGCCAATAGCAAGGACGAAAAGGGCACCATAGGCATAGAGGCCCTGTCCGCTTGCATAGGCGAGCAACGTGCTGTCCGGTAGGAACGTGCCGGCAATGCTAGCGAACAGGTTGGCGAGCGCGAAGCCCGCCGCCCAGATCGGCCAAAACCGGCTTGTCGTAGCAGCGAGATGATAGAAGCCCATGGCCACGCCCAGATCGATAATAAGCACGGCTATCTCAGCGGGCGCCCAGCTCGCAAGACCCAGCAGGCGGATCACGCTTGACAAGGCGGAACCGGTGAAATTGATCGCGGCGCCCCACCGTTCCGGGCGGCCGCCTCTTATGATGGTATAGAGGCAGACCGCCACCAGAGTGACGTCATAGGCGATGGCGAGGAGAAGGTAGATCGTCATGAGACAGACGATAGCCCTTCTTCCAAGACATGCATCCTCAAGCCGCAGATCGCTCCCGGTCGATCACAACCGCGGGTTTAGGATCCCCTACGCCCCAGTCGGTGACGGTGAGGCCGAGCGCGCGTCCGGCCTTCTCGATGGCGACATGCGCGCGAAAACCCAATTGATGTTGGCTTTCGGCGAGGGCGGACAAGGCGCCGATGGTAGCCCTGACCGTTGCCTGCGCGAATGTCGGCGACAATCCATGCGTCTCATTGAGTTCAAGCGTGGTGACCAGAAACTGCGCGGCGTCGCGCGTCGCCTTCTGGATCGAATGTTCGGCACAGCGCAGATCGCTTGCTGCCAGGCGACTCGACTTTGACAGATCGTTCATATCATCTCCTCGGGCATCATAGCCCATCATGGATAAGCGCCGAGAAGAAGACCGATCGTGACGATGACCATCGCCCCAACCGTGATGCCTGCCGGGGTGATGATCGCGACGATCGCCATCCACGCCAGTATCTGCTGCCGCGTCAACATATTCAACGGCCTTGCCTTGCTCGGCAGGGGCCAAGAGAAAGCCGAACCATCTGATTGGGAAGGAGAATTAATTTTACCCCCGGGGTCGAAAAATTGTACCCGCTCTTCATAATCATGGAACCGGCGCGCCGCATCAATCCGGCTGGCGACACCGATCTTTTTGCAGGCGAGGTTGAGCTGTTTATCGATCGTCGCCGTCGAACCACCTGTTCTGTAAGCGATTTCAGCGGACGTGCAAAGGTCGAAGACAAGCCTGAGATAGACCCTTTGGCGGTCGCTCAGTCTCTCAAATAGGGTGTCGTCCTCCATGCACGCCTCCGCGATCGCGCTCCGTCCCCTCCTGAACATGCCGCACTTGAACCTATATATATCCAAGACTTGCAGCGAGGCGAGTCGGAGATGGCGTTCGCGAACCTGACGGGAGGTTTTCGCGCCTTGTGCATAAGAAGA
This sequence comes from Sphingobium sp. YR768, assembly GCF_900111125.1. Taxonomy (GTDB): domain Bacteria; phylum Pseudomonadota; class Alphaproteobacteria; order Sphingomonadales; family Sphingomonadaceae; genus Sphingobium. The sequence continues at coordinate 1,079 of NZ_FOGE01000007.1, read as the reverse complement.
CGCCGGCTCTATCAAGCCCTTGGTCGGAGCGATCCTGCCCGATTTGCGGCAGGTGGGTAAAATGGACCTTGGCCGCTCGTTTTTTCCTTAAAACTGAGCCATAACGGGGATGCCGAGTGATCTAAGGCCTTGGGCAAATGTGGACGAGCATAGACAACACTAGCCTGTGGCGAGCGGATTTGAAGCGTTGGTGGTTGTTCTGCGGGCGGTGTTGCGCTTGGTAGCTGTACGATCGGTGGAACCCATCGCCGCCGACGTCCCCCTCACCCTTTCAGGGCCAACGGTGAGTGGATGTGAGATTGAGATTTGAGCGCCGCAAACATCTATTATCAGCATGCCGCCGATGAAAGGGCTGCCGCCTGCAAGGAAAATCTCCCCCGCCGCCGCCAGCAGCGCGAACGATCAGCCGAACGGTGGGAAAAGATGGCGCGCGCCGCTGAAGAACGACGCACAATAATCAACGAGGCGGAAAAGCATAGGCGGCTTTAAAAGGCGTTCTCTCGGCTTTCGATATGTCCATATCGGCGCGACGGTATGCGACACAGGGAAGCCGCGAAAACATGCGAAAGGATTAAGCAGAAGCTGATCGGAAGATAGCCAACATCGCATTGATATTTGTCGACTGGTGGTTTTCTTCATCCAAATTAATCAGCCGGACTTTGCCTTTCAGGCTAGGTCTTGCATAGAAGGGTGCCAAGGCCGAAAGTGTTGATAGCCTCTGAGAGTCCGTTTGAGAATGGTCAGGGATGGACAATCCTGCGCAGCATGAGGCTTCCGAGGGCGACGTGTATCATGGCCTCGGCGACGTCGATCCGCTTCTCATAGTCTCGGACGAGGCGCTTCCATCTCGTCATCCAGCCGAAGGTGCGCTCGACCACCCAGCTTCTAGGCAGAACCTTGAATCCAGGCTCCTGGTCGGTCCGGCGGACGATCTCGAGAACGAAGTCGCGATAGGCTGCGGCGTCCATGAGGCGGGTGCGATCATAGGCGCCGTCGGCAAAGAGGTGCTTGAGCCACGGCCAGCGTTTGCGGATCGCAGTGACGATGGTCTGGGCGCCGGCGCTATCGGAGATGTCGGC
>NZ_FOGE01000017.1 GCF_900111125.1 Sphingobium sp. YR768 | reverse complement strand
CCTTGAACCATGCGCGTCGCCGCGCGAGAACGTCGGGCCGTTCCTGCTCGCTGGCGTGTGCCGTTTTTTTTGACGGTCATGGAATGACGGTCGAGAAAACGCCAGATGGTGCTCGGCGCGAAGACCGCGCCATGCTCTGATCGAAGCATCTCGGCCAGTTCGACCAACGTGATGTCCACCTGCTCCTCAACCGCGCCAAGAATGACATCGCGATAGGCTTCGATCCTGCGCGACCGCATGTCGCCGCCCTGAGGTTTTGCCCGCGTCAAGCCGGTCTCCCGCCATTCGCGAACCCAGCGGACGGCGCTTGCTGCCGCAACGCCGAAACGCTCGGCTGCCGCGCGCCGGGATAGCCCGCCATCAACCGCCGCGATCACCCGAAAACGTAAATCCTCCGAGATCGACTTTGTCATGCCAGGCCGGCCTCCTCGTCCAGCTGCTATGTTGAATCAGATTTCCTGGCTCAAGGGAATCCCTGCGATTCCGTCAGATCGGATTATGCTCTAGCTTCTTTTCCTTCCCATCGACCCGGTACTTGAGCCGCCACAGCTTTCCGCCACTCGGCTGGACCAACAAAAAAAGCCCACCGGCATCGCCCATTTTATAGGGCTTATCCTTGGGCTTGGCATTTTTGATCGCTGTGTCGGTCAACGCCATCGTGGGGGCCATTTCTATGTCGCCTGGGGCCACGCAGAAAATGGGCCCCAATCTGGCCCCCAAAATCTCCGGCTGTCAGTGAAGGACGGCGAAAGCCAGCGAAGGAACCGAGGCTGAATATGGCTGATTTCTTAGCTTTGTAAACCCGTCAGCGAATGTTGGCGAAGGGATATGTGGTGCCCGGGGACGGATTCGAACCGCCGACACTGCGATTTTCAATCGCATGCTCTACCAACTGAGCTACCCGGGCATCGGGTTCCTAGCGGAGGTCTCCGCCGGATGGAGGCGTGCCTATAGGCGTCAATCCAGTTCGCTGTCCAGCCCATAATTGCCATTTTTTTGCGCGGTTTCTTCGGCCGGCGAACCGGGCACGCGATAGCCTTCGCCCAACCATTGCAGCAGGTCGCGATCGCGGCAGGCGGGGCTGCAAAAGGGGCGTGTCGTGGCTTCCGCCGGCTGGTCGCACACCGGGCAGCCGCCCGACTTGGGCGCGGCTTTAGGCGACATGGCCGCCCGCCAGCGACAGCGCTGCATCCGCCTTCAGAGTGACCGCGCCACCGCGACGCTTGGCCAGCAATTCGATCCAGTCGGCCCGCTTATGCAGCAGGTCGATGATCGCGGGCGCGGCGGTGACGGTGGCCGCGCCGCCCTGGCCATGGCGTTCGGCACGGCGCAGCAGCGCCATCGTGGCGGTCAGCACCGGATCTTCACGCAGAAGCTCCATCAGGTTGGCGCGTTCGCGGCGACGGATGATCTGGAGGAAGCCGAAGCCGTTGACCGCAGTGCGCTCGAAGGGGAGCGGCAGATATTTGTCGATCTGCGCGGCGGCGACCATCCGCTCGTCCTTGTTGTTCATGGTCGGCAGATCGATGCCGATCGAGCCGCTCATGCCCATGCGGCGGACAGCCTGCGCCGCCAGCTTCGCGCCCTTGGGGCCAAGCTGCGCGGGCGGCAGAGATCCGTCTACGTCGATCAGCAGCATGGCAGGCGTCAGGTACAGGCGCAGCGCGGCGTCTTCGGCGCCGACCTCGCCACTGATCGCCTCTTCCATCAATTCGCTCCAGCCATGGGCTTCCAGCCGGTCTTCCTCATGCGCGGGGCAAGGAATGACGGGCGTGCCGGTGGCGCGGATGCGCTGGAGCAGGCTGGGACCGGCATGGGGCTTCGATCCGGGCTGGGGCATGCGGCCCTTGGCGCGCTTGGGACGGCCTTCCTCGGCAATCGCTTCGCGGATGATCTCGACCAGCACATTGGCCCCTTCGGCCAGCCGGGGCGGGATCGGCTCCAGCAGCACTTCCTCACCCGAGGTCAGGCGTACGATGCCGCGCTTCTTGGGGATGATGGTGGCGACCAGACGCCCCTGCGCCACCGCGCCGGTACGAACGGCGTCGCCATCGCGTTCGATCAGGGCTTCGACCAGCTTGCCCTTCTCGATCAGCGCGGCGCGCGCCTCGCCAATACCTTCTTCATAGAGCCATTCGGCCATGTGCGTTCCTAATCGATCGGGTAGCCCGCCGCCTTCAGCAGCGTGCGGGTTTCGTAAAGCGGCAGGCCCATGATCGCGCTGTGGCTGCCCTGTATCGTGCGAATAAGGCCGGCGGCGCGGCCCTGAATGGCATAGCCGCCCGCCTTGCCGCGCCATTCGTCGCTGGCAATATAGGCGTCGATCTCCGCCTGCTCCAGCCGTTTGAAGATGACGCTATTGTCGGAAAGACGATGGCGCGCCCGACCTTCTGCGTCGATCAGGGTGATCGCACTGAACACGCGATGCCGCCGACCCGACAGCAGGGTGAGGCAGGCGCGCGCCTCCGCCTCGCTCTCCGCCTTGGGCAATATGCGTCGCCCGACGGCGACCACCGTATCGCCCGACAGGATCAAAGCGCCCGGATGGCGTGCGGCCACCAGCGCGCCCTTGTCCGCCGCCACCCGCGCCGCATAGGCGGCAGGCCGTTCGGCCTTTAACGGGGTTTCGTCAATGTCCGCAGGATCGACCGCATCGGGGACGACACCGATCTGGCCCAGAAGGTCACGCCGTCTGGGGGAAGCCGAAGCAAGAATGAGCCGCATCACTGTTGCGGCTTATTTGAAGCGGTAGGTGATCCGACCCTTGGTCAGGTCGTAAGGGGTGAGTTCGACGAGAACTTCGTCGCCCACGAGCACGCGGATGCGGTTCTTGCGCATCTTGCCGGCCGTGTGGCCGAGAATTTCGTGATCATTTTCCAGCCGCACGCGGAACATGGCGTTGGGGAGAAGCTCCACAACCTGTCCGCGCATTTCAAGCAGTTCTTCTTTAGCCATAATATCCCGAATTCGAAAAATCGCGCCGCCATAGCGCCAAAATCAACAAAATGAAAGTCAGGGATGCGCGCCGAACATATCGCCTGCCGCATGGAGGGCCGCAAAGACGGAATCGAGCTGATCGGCGTCGAGACAATAGGGCGGCATCAGATAAATGGTGTTGCCAAGCGGCCTTAGCAAGAGGCCGCGTTCCAGGAAGAAGGCGCGCAGACGCGGCGCAAGGTCGGAGAGATAGCCGGCGTCCGGCGCCATCAGGTCGATCGCGGCGACCGTGCCCAACTGGCGCGAGTTGGCGAAGGCGGGATGCGCGGCCAGTTTTGCCAGGCGAGTCGCGATGCCGCCGGCCAGCGTGGCGATGCGGCCCAGCACATCCTCTTCGCGCCAGATGGCGAGATTGGCGGCGGCGGCGGCGCAGGCGATGGCGTTGGCGGTGTAGCTGGACGAATGGTAGAAAAGGCGCGCGCGATCAGTGGAAACATGCGCGTCGAAGATCGGCGCGGTGGCGAGCGTGGCGGCGAGCGGAATCGCGCCGCCGGTGATCCCCTTCGCCACGGCCATGATATCCGGCACCACGCCCGCCTGTTCGCAGGCGAAAAGCGTGCCGGTGCGGCCCCAGCCGGTCATCACTTCGTCGGCGATGAAGAGGACGCCATGTTTGCGGCAGATGGCGGCCATTTCGCGTAGGATAGCGGCGGGATAGAGCAGCATCCCTCCTGCCCCCAGGATCAATGGTTCGACAATGAAAGCGGCAGGCTTTTGCGCGCAGGCGGCCTCCAGCGCGTCGAGACAAGCCTGTTCTGCGCCGGGCGCGGGAAAGGGGATGGTGCCGACATCGAACAGCAAAGGCGTCCAGGCGGCATTATAGACGCCGCGCTCGCCGATCGACATCGCGCCGATCGTGTCGCCATGATAGCTGTGCTCCAGCACGAGGATGCGGCTGCGCGCCTCCGCCAGCCCATCGAGCGACAGATTGTGCCAATAGCCCAGCGCCATCTTCAGCGCGACTTCCACTGCGGTCGATCCGCTGTCGGAATAGAAGACATGGGCGAGGCTTGGCTGGCTATCGAAGCGGGGGGCAAGATCGATCAGGCCGCGCGCCACCACTTCGGCCGGTTCATGGGTGTAGGCGGCGAAGATCAACTGGTCGAGTTGTGTTGCCTGATGCGCGATGGCGGCGGCGATGCGCGGTTCGCAATGGCCATGGGTCGTCACCCACCAGCTGGAAATGCCATCGATCAGCGTCGTGCCATCGGCGAGGTGCAGCACAGCACCCTCCGCGCGGGCGACGTGAGGGATCGGCTCGTTCAGGCCATGCTGGGTGAAGGGGTGCCAGACAGTTGAGGTCATGCTGCGCCTTTAGAGTGAGATGAGGCTGGCTTGACCCGCCCCGTCATTGCGAGCGTAGCGAAGCAATCCATAGGCGCTCCATTGGATTGCTTCGCTACGCTCGCAATGACGATCCAATATGAAGTCAGGTCGACCTAGGCCAGCAAAACCGCGAAGGCTATGGCTTCTCCGCAGGATTAGACTGGACCGGCGGCGGCACCATGATGACGGGCAGCGCGACATGCAGGTCGACCCGGCGGTTCCTGGCCCGGCCTTCGGGATCGTCGCTGCCATCCTCCTTCGCATTGGGGGCGACGGGGCGGGCTTCGCCGAGTGCGACCAGCGTGATGCGATCCTTCGGCACGCCCTTTTCGACCAGATAGTCGCGCACCTTTTCGGCGCGGATGCGGGAGGCGACCTTGTTGTCGCCGTCATTGCCGCGGGAATCGCTATGACCGCGCAAAGTGATGGCGCCCCCTTCCCTGGCGGCCGGACTGGCCAGCACAGCGTCGATCGCGGCCTTCGCCGTGTCATCCAGCGCCATCGGCGACGCGCCGAAGCCGATCACCGCATCAGCCGGCTCGGCCCTCGGTTCCTCGACCTGATCGATCACTTCGGGGCGCAGGATGGAGCGTTGCGGTTCGGCTGCGTTATCGGCTGCGTTGGCCCCCATCGCATTGGCGCCATTGTCCGCGACATTGGCGCCCTCCTTTTCCGCCGGCGGCTGACAGGCGGCCAGAGCGCCAAGCAGCAGCAGGGCCGGGGTTGCTCTTGTCATTCTTCCTCTCCTTTCGGCCGTTTGTGAGTGGGCGGCACATAGGACAGGATCGTGTCGCCGGTCTGGGGCGTCGGGCGCGACGCATGGGTGAAGAAACGCAGCGCGCCGTTTTTGCGGAGCAGCAGAAGCATGTCGCCGCCTTCGGGCAGGGAGGCGCGGGCGGCCTCATAATCGAACTGCTCGCTGATCCGCGTCTTGCGGAAAGTCCAGCCCTGCTCTTCGCGCTGCATGATGTCCTCCACGCCATGACCGGAGGAGAAGAGCGCGCGGCCACGCAGGGATTCAGGCAGGGCACGCGGATCTTCATCATCGCTGGCGTCGCCGAGCTGATGCACGTTGTCGCGGCCGATTTCCGGCGCGAACTCGTTGCAGACCAGCGCATTATAGGCTTCGTTATCGGTGGTGGCGGCCATCACCTGAAATTGAGCGAGGTCGAGCTTTTCCTCGGTCGCTTCGGACAATATCTCGCCATGATAGGTGGGAATGCCCTGATGCCGAGCGGGCGCGAGCCGCTGCCAGCTATTGTCGGCGATCATCACCGGGACGTCCAGCGCGCGAAGCTGTGACGCAAGGCCGAGGCTGAAGGGGGTGGCGCCGACGAGCAGCAGGCCCTTTTCCTGCGCGCCGGTAACTTTGAGCAGGCGCGCGACCGGCTTGATCGAAAAGCCGTGGAACAGGATTGTCGCCACCACCACGGCGAAGGACAAGGTAACGAGGATCGAGCCGTCGCCATAGCCGAGGCGATCGAGCCGCAGCGCGAACAGGCCGGAAATGGCGACCGCGACGATACCGCGCGGCGCGATCCAGGCGACCAGCAGTCGTTCGTTCCAGGGCACGGGCGAGAAGGCGAGGCTCAGGAGCACGGTGATCGGCCGCACCAGGAAGAGCAAGGCGAAGAGGAAGGCGAGGAAGCGCCATTCGAACTGACGCAGCACGCTGAGGTCCAGCGAGGCAGAGAGGATGACGAACACGCCGGAGATAAGCAGGACGGTGACATTTTCCTTAAACGGCTGAATGTCGCGCAGGGAATCGAGGCGCATATTGGCCAGCGCCACGCCCATCACCGTGACCGCCAGCAGCCCGGTTTCCTGTTGGATGACGTTGGACAGGACGAAGACGCTGATCACCGCGACCAGCAGGACCGGAGCCTTCAGATATTCGGGCACATGGCCGCGCGGAAAGAGCCAGCCGATGGCGCGCGCGGCGATCCAGCCGATCAGCCCGGCGACGATCGCGGCGGCGATCAGCGAGACGATGACGGCGGCAAGGCTGCTCCCCTCCCCCGACCGGCGCAGATATTCATAGGTGACGACGCCCAGCAGCGCGCCGGTCGGATCGTTGACGATCGCTTCCCATTTCAGGATCGCGCGCGGGCGGGCAGCGACATTGGACTGGCGCAGCAGCGGCAGCACCACGGTCGGCCCGGTGACGACCAATATGCCCGCGAACAGGATGGCGACCGGCCAAACGAGACCGGCCACATAATAGCAGGCGAGCGATCCCAGCACCCAGCCTATGGGCGAACCCAGCAAAACGAGGCGCGTCACCGCGCCGTCGGTCTTGCGCAATTCGCGGAAATTGAGGCTGAGGCCGCCTTCGAACAGGATCAGCGCGACCGCGACCGACACCATCGGCTCCAGCAGGTCGCCGAACACATGTTCGGGATTGATAAGGTGAAGGACGGGGCCGCCAAGGACCCCCGCTGCCAGCATCAGGGCAATGGCGGGCCATCCGGTCCGCCAGGCGATCCATTGTGCGCCAATCCCCAATATGCCGATCAGCGCAATGGAAAGTGCCTGTTCCTGCATCAGGCCGGGATAGTCAGCCGGTACGCTGTCGGGAACCCCCGATATTTTTGCTTTTGCCGGGAACCATCAGGGGGATGATGCGTGCCCGGTGGACTATCGTCCATGGGCAACAAAAAAGGGGTGATCGGTGACCACCCCTTCTGTCGCGTCTTATTGCGGCGGCTGGCCCGGGGCAGCGGGCGCGGCCGGTGTTGCGGGCGCCGGCGGCGCGGCGGCCTGGATGCGCTGCTGGAGGGCCGGATCGGCGGCAGCGGCCTGACCGATCTGATTGAACTTTTCAGGCGGAATGCCCGATGCCTGAAGCGCGGCAACCATCTTGGGCTGCTTCTCCGCGTCAGCAATGGACGCATCCTGCTGAATCTTTGTCACTTCCACGGCAGCCGCAGCGAACTGCTTGATGTCGGCATCGCTGAAGTTGCTGGCGCCGGCGGCCGGCGCTGCGGGCGCGGCCGGTGCCGCAGGGGCAGCAGCGTCCTGTGCAAGCGCGGGATAAGCAGCGAACAGCGCGATGGAAGCGATGCCCGCTTTCAGGAATTTGTTGCTGTTGAGACCCGTCAACGTTCTTCTCCTCTTGACCAATATGATGACAATCAGACGGTCAAGCTGTTGAAAACGTTCCAGCGGGAAAAGGGGGGGAACGGCGAGTCGTGGGATTCAAAAGGCGGCCGGAACGGTTCCAGCAGCCCGTCCCGCAAAGCGGTCCGTTCGCCGCAGCAACAATATTGCGCCGCAGCAAAATGCGCCGGACCGGATTCGTTTGCGACCCGGCCCGGCCTGTTTCTGTTACCAGATCTTCACGCGATCCTTGGGCGCGAGGTAGATTTTGCCGCCGGGTGCGGGCTTGAACGCATCATACCAGCTGTCGAAATTGCGCACGATGTCGGTGCGATATTGCGACGGAGCGTGCGGATCAGTGACGAGGCGCTGGCGCAGATTGGCTTCGCGATAATTGCGGCGCCATACCTGCGCCCAGCCCAGGAAGAAGCGCTGGTCGCCGGTAAGCCCGTCGATCACCGGCGCCTTCTTGCCGCCGAGCGAGGCATGATAGGCGTCGAGCGCGACAGCCAGACCGCCAAGGTCGCCGATATTCTCGCCCATGGTGAAGGCGCCCTTCACATGCGCGCCGGGGAAGGGCTCATAGGCGTCGTACTGCGCGCCCAGCTTCTGCGTCAGCGCCTTGAAATTGGCGACGTCCTGATCGGTCCACCACTGGTTGAGCTTGCCCGTCTCGTCATATTTCGCGCCCTGATCGTCGAAATGATGGCTGAGTTCATGGCCGATCACCGCGCCGATGCCGCCATAATTGACCGCCGGATCGGCATGCGGATCGAAGAAGGGCGGTTGCAGGATCGCGGCGGGGAAGACGATCTCCACCATGCCGAAATTGGCATAGGCGTTGATTTCCATCGGCGTCATGCCCCATTCCCAGCGATAGATGGGCTTGCCGAGCTTGCCGATATTATAGTCGAACTCGAAGGCGTTGGAGCGCTGCGCATTGCCCAGCAGGTCGTCGCGCTTCACGTCCAGCCCGGCATAGTCTCGCCACTTGTCGGGATAGCCGATCTTGGGGGTGAAGGCGGCCAGCTTCTTGTGGGCGCGGGCCTTGGCCGTGTCGCTCATCCATGGCAGGGCGTCGATGCGACGGCCCATGGCGGCGAGCACATTCTTGACCAGCACGTCCATCGCCGCCTTGGTTTCGGGCGGGAAATATTGCGCGACATAGGCCTTGCCGACTTCTTCGCCGAGCGATTCCTTGAGGAAGGTCGCGCCGCGCTTCCACCGTTCCTCGCGCTCGGGCGTACCCGACAGCGTGGTGCCGTAGAAGGCGAAGTCGGCGCTGGCGACGCTGTCGGGCAGATAGTCGGCATAGGCGTGCAGGCTGGAGAGCAGCAGCGCGTCCTTGAGCACCCCGACCGGGGTTTTCGCGATCAGCGCCGCTTCGCCGGTGATCGCGCTGGGCTGGGCGACCAGCAGTTCGGTGGGCTTGAGATTATTGGCGGCGTAGAAAGCCGCGAAGTCGAAGCCGGGCGCGGCCTGCTGAAGCTGGGCCAGCGTCATTTTGTTATAGGTCTTGTCGGCGTCGCGGCTGTCGACCTGGGTCCAGTGGACCTTGGCGATCTCCGTTTCGAACGCCATCAGCGCGGCGGCGCGGGCCTTGGCATCCTTCTCGCCGACCAGCGTCAGCATCTTTTCCAGATGCGCGACATAGGCGGTGCGGATCGCGGCCATCTTGTCGCCCGCTTCCAGATAATAGTCGCGGTCGGGCAGGCCCAGCCCCCCCTGCATCATCGAGAGGATGTAGGTTTCGGGTTCCTTGTCATCCTGCCCCACATAGAAACGGAACGGGCCGGGCACGCCGGCGCGAGCAGCCTTGGCCGCGACCTTGGCGTAGGAGGCGAGATCGGTGACGCCCTTGACCTCGGTCAACCAGGGCAGGATCGGGGCCATGCCCTTCGCCTCGACCGTGGCGGCGTCCATATAGCTGGCATAGGCATTGCCGATCTTGCTGTTGGGATCGCTCTGCGCCGCTTCGAGAATGCCCTTCGTGCGTTCGCGCGACAGATCGTCCAACGTGTTGAACGCGCCATAGTTGGACTTGTCGGCCGGGATCGGCGTGTTCTTCGCCCAGGTGCCATTGGCGTAATCATAGAAATCGTCGCCAGGCTTGACCGACTTGTCCATGCCCGTGGCGTCGAAGCCGTAGCTGCCATAGGTGGGCTTGGCGGCGGGGGCTGCCGTCGGCGCGGCGGCCTGATCGGCATGGGCGACGGTGGCGGCCAGGGCGAGCGCGCTGGCGGCGGCGCCCAGGAGGAGTTTGTTCATCAAAGCATCCCTTGCTTGTGACAGATCGGGCCGCTTAGTGCGCCCGGCATGAGCCGGACTTGAACGCCCGTCCAACAGGCTTGTCCATGTCGTTGGTCGAAAATTATCCGCGGTTGAAAGTTTCGGAAAGGCGGATATGCGCCGCAAAAGCCTGTTTCAGGCTGTCGGCATCGAGCGGATCGAGATGCGGCAGGCGGCCGAGCGAAGGCAGGCCGGCGATTTGCGGGATGATGCGCTGATTTTCCTCATGCGCTTCGCCGATGAAAGCGATGCCCGCGATCGGCACCTTGCGCGCGCGCAACGCCTCGATGCTCAGCAGGCTGTGGTTGATGGTGCCAAGGCCGGTGCGCGCACACAGGATGACAGGTTGGCCCCAATAAGCGAACAGGTCCGCCATGGTCAGCGTTTCGGTGATGGGGACCAGGACGCCGCCTGCCCCCTCCACCACCAGCGGTCCTTCGACCTGTGGCAGAGCCAGCCGGGCAAGGTCGATCTTCACACCGTCGATGCGCGCGGCAAGGTGGGGAGAGGCCGGGGTGTTCAGGCGATAGGCTTCGGGCAGGATCTTTTCGGGCGGCAGGCCGGAGAGGGCAGCCACCCTCTCCTTGTCGCCCGACGGATCGATCCCGGCCTGTACCGGCTTCCAGTAGGAGGCGCCCAGCGCCCCGGCGAGGCCGGCGGCGAAGACCGTCTTGCCGATATCGGTGTCGGTGCCGGTGACGATCAGGACGGTCATCGCATCACCCGCTGCAATTCGCGGCCGAGCGCGGCGACGTCTGACCGGCTGGCGTTGAGCGTCAGCGAGATCCGCAAGCGGCTGGTGCCCGGCGGGACGGTCGGCGGGCGGATGCCGCGCACGTCGAAGCCGGCCTCCTGCAAGGCGGCGGCGGCGGCCATGGCGCGGGGATCGTCGCCCAGGATGACCGGCAATATCTGGCTGCGCGGGGAAGGCAGGCCGAGTGGGGCGCAGATTTCCTCCGCTGCGTCCTGTCGCAGCGTCTTCAAGCGTTCGCGCAGATCGTCGGCCCGCTCGATCCGGTCGAGCGCGGCGGAGACGGCGACCGCCATCAGCGGCGAGGGCGCGGTGGAGAAGATGAAGGCGCGGGCGCGATTGACCAGATAGTCGACATGGATGCGCGGGCCGCAGATCAGCGCGCCCTCCGCCCCCATCGCCTTGCCGCAGGTGTGCAGGGTGATGACATTGTGCAGGCCGTCGAGGCCCGCCGACAGGCCGCGCCCGCCGGGGCCGAAGACGCCGGTGCCATGGGCTTCGTCCAGCAGCAGCATCGCGTCATGCTGCGCAGCAAGTTTTGCGAGATCGGCGAGCGGCGCCATGTCGCCATCCATCGAATAGAGGGTTTCCACCGCGATCCAGATGCGGCCCTTCCCCCCTTCGGCGCGGAAGGCGGCGATCAGGTCGGCGAAGCTCTGCACGTCATTATGGCGGGCGAAGACGGCGGCAGCCTTGCTCATGCGCATGCCATCATGGGCGCTGGCATGGATCAGTTCGTCCGCAACGATCAGGTCGCCGCGCTGCGGCAGGGTGGAGAAAAGCGCGAGATTGCCGACATAGCCGTTGGCGACGAACAGGGCCGCCTGCGTGCGGAAGAAATCGGCGGCTTTCGCCTCCAGCCCTTCATGTTCGGGCGCATTGCCGCGCAGCAGGCGCGATCCGCCCGACCCCAGCGGCACGCCGCGCGCAACGGCATCGGCCACGGCCTGCGCGATCATCGGATCACCGGCGAGGGCGAGATAGTCATTAGAGGCGAAGTCGCGTCCGGCACGGGGGGACAGGCGACGCAGCCGCCCGCGCTGCTCCAGCGCGGCTAGCTGGGAACGGAAGGGTTCGGCGGTCATGGAGGGCGCTATAAGCCCGGCCGGAGGGAGCGGCAAGCGTGCGCTTAACTTCGCATATTTCCCGCAGATATTGTCATTTTTGTGCCGATGTTGGAAATTCTGTTGCGCAGCGGAAAGGGCCGAGAATGGGCGGTTCACAGGGGAAAGAGCGTGGTCCATGATAGGGGATCGGCGGCCGATAGGATAGCGATCACCCCTCCCCCGACTTCCGTCTGATGCGGCGTGGCCGTTGCGCCGCTTGTCGGCCGATCGGATCGACCAGTGCCTGATAGAGCGCGAAGAGATGCTCCACTCGTTCCCGGTCCGATCCGAAAGGCGATTTGCGGTAGAGCCGGTCGACCGCCTGATCGAGATCGCGATGCGCCCGGCGCAGTTCGGCGGGCATGGTGTCGGGATCATAGAGGTCCGCCAGCGTCGAGGTGGCGTTCTTGGGCAGCGCGCGCGCATCCAGCACCGCCTGCGCCAGCGCCTCCACCTGCGCGCGCTGGGCGGGAGTGGCGTCGGGCCAGGGGAAGTTGTTGTACACTACGCCAACCGAATACATATAGTCGCTCTTCATCCGGCCGCTGATCTGGCGCATCCAGGCCATATGCATCTGGCTGGTCAGGATGCCGAAATCCCAGAGGGTTGCATCGGGCAGAATGCGCAGTTTCTGATTGGCGACGACGTCCGGCTCCAGCCATCCGATGGGCACATAATCGCGCCTTTCGGAGCTGGTGTTGGGGATGACCAGATAGGCTGAGTCAAGCCTTTCGTCGACGCCAAGGCGCATCGGCTCCATGGCCATTTTGGCGGTGCTGGTCCGGTTGCTCGCTGCCCGATATTGACGAACGGCTGCGATCCGCTGCCGGACCAGAGGCAATGTCCGCACCATATCGGCTGGCGCATCCACCAGATATAATATCCAGCGGTGGAAACCGTTTATATATTCCTCGCCACCGATGAATTTCCGGAACAGAGGCTCCGCACGGGGTTCTTCCGACAAAAAAAATGATCGTTCTTCATCATCGAACGTATAGAATCCGTTGTCGATCATCTGGACCCCGGTTTTCAGCCGTCGAGCGCCATTGATCGGCCGACCTTCCTCCTTCACCACCAGATGCCGGTCCAATTGTGCGGCGTCGATCAGATAGGCATTCAGCGCTGCATGGCGCGTCTCGTTAGGTTCGCCTTTGGAATCGGCATAGCTGAACAAGCGCTTGTCCTTCGCTGCGCTGATTTGCGGGGCGAGGCCGATGATCACGCAATGCACCGCCGCGCGGCCGGGCCAGACGAAGGGGCGATGGGCGAAGGTGATTTCCATCCCTTCGCGGAAGATCAGCGGCCAGAGTTGCGCCACCTGTTCGCCCTGCACGATGCTGTTGGTCACGACGAAGGCGATATGCGCGCCACCCACCGCGGCAAAGCGGGCACCCTTGAGGAACCAGGCGGCGACATAGTCGAGCGTGCCGCCGCTGCCCGGCAGGGCGGCGAGGCGGCGCACCTGCGCGCGTTGCGCCTCCGTCTGATATTTGGCGCCGATGAAGGGCGGGTTGCCGACGATGTAGCGACATGTTTCGGGCGGCAGCAGGGTCGCCCAGTCCGTCTCCAGCGCGTCGCAATGGCGGATGTTTGGCGCCGTGACGAGAGGGATGCGGGCATAGGGGCGGCCGAAATCCTCGCCCAGCCGGGTGTTGGCGATATGATCGGTCATCCACAAAGCGACCTGCGCGATCTGGCTGGGAAATTCGTCTATCTCCATGCCGTGGAAGCGATCGACGTTGAGGCGCGTCAGGTCGGCGACGTCCAGCACCTGCTGCACCGGACCGCCGACGATCAGCCTTTCGCGAATAATCTCCCGCTCCAACTCGCGCAATTCGCGATAGGCGACCACCAGGAAATTGCCCGCGCCACAGGCCGGATCGAGGAAGGTCAGCCCCGCCATCCTGTCCTGCAAACGGCGCAGCGCGGCGTCCCGGCCGGAGCGCAGCGCACAGGCCCGATCGAATTCGGCCCGCAGATCGTCCAGGAACAGCGGGCCGATCACCTTCAATATGGCTTCTTCGGGCGTGTAATGGGCGCCCTGTTTGCGGCGTGTGACCTTGTCGATCACGCTTTCGAACAGCGAGCCGAAAATGGCGGGCGACACCTCCCCCCAGTTGAACAGGCTGGCGTCGAGCAACATCTGGCGCATCGCCCGGTCGAACACCGGCGTCGCGATTCGGGCGGAAAAAAGCGCGCCGTTGATATAGGGAAATTCGGCAAGGTCCGCGTCCAGCCCCTGTTGCCGGCGTTCGGGCGGGGTATCGAGTATTTCGAACAATTCGATCAGCCAGCGGCCAAGATCGCGCCCATCGGCGCTGGTGCGGGTTTCGAGAAAGAGGAGAAATTGTTCGCGCTGCTGGAAAATGCCGGTGTCGTCGGCGAAGAGGATGAAGAGCAGGCGGACGAGCAGCCGTTCCAGATCATGACCGATATAGCCCCGCGCGGCGAGTGCATTATGCAGCCGGCCCATCAGGTCGGTCGCCTTGCGATTGACCGGCGACTGGTTGCGCAGCAGCCGTGGCTTGGCGCCCAGGATGAAATCGAACGCCTCGACATGGCGTTTGAGGTCGGGCAGTGGGAAATGCCAGTGCTGCCGCGTTTCCAGATCGAGCAGTTCGAAGCGCTGGAAATCGCACACCATCATGTGGCGCGGCCGCTGCTCTTCGGGCAGCCAGTCATGATAGTCGAGCGCCTGCGTCATGGCGCGGTCGAGATTGCGACCGATGCTCTTCTGTTCGACAATCAGCGTACCGGGCCAGAACAGGTCGATGAAGCCACCGGTCCGGCGCGGATCGAGCGCCTTCACCCGCTGTTCGTAGACCGCCACCTGTTTGCGCGGCACGCCGAAGACCGCGAAAAATTCATCGTAGAAGCTTTGCGTCTGGCCCTTTTCATAGCCCTGGTCGCGCCATTCCTCCGAAAAATGGGCGGCATTCGCGCGAATTTCCGGCCAGCTGAGACGCATCCCTTCCCCTCCCCCTGATGGTCGGGGAAAAGGCTGGTGGATCAATAGACTATCTCAAAACGAAGATGACTCCAGACAATCTCCGTTTTGCACTAACAGAGCGTCTCAGCCATAAAACGCCGTTCGCCCTGAGCGAAGTCGAAGGGTCTGCTGAGCGGCAAGCGAAGCATGCTTCACTGCGTTCAGCAATGGGCTTCGACTTCGCTCAGCCCGAACGGATATGGAAGCCCCTAAAAATTGAAGCTGAGCGAAACGGATGCAACATTGTCGTTGCTGTCGTCCGCATCGGGGCGGAAGCCGTGCTGGTGGAGATAGCCGATTTCCGCATTCACATTCTTCGTCAGCGGGGTGGTGATGGCGATCAGGTTGCGCATCCGCTCCTCCCCCTGCACGCGCTGGAAATTGGTCTTGTTGAGATCGAAGAAGCTTTCATGGCTGAGTATGAGTGCGGTCTTGCTGCCTTCCTTGAACGGCAGGACCAGCTTCACATAGGGGCGCAGGCGCCAGGCAGTGCCGTCGATCCCCTCACGCCACCGTTCTTCCATGCGCAGGCGGGCGCTGACCGACACCGGGCCGATCCTGGCGATATTGTCGAACGTCACCTGCTGGCGACCGCGATGCTCCATCACGGTGAAGTCGCCGCCATTATATTGCGGGTCATGGGTGTAGCCGGCCCAGACCGTCACCGCCTTCGAGACTTTATAGCCCAGCAGCGTGTTGGATTCGATTTCATAGAGGCCGTTGCGGTCGTTGCTCAGGCGCGCGACGATTTCCTGCGACAGGCGCCAGTGATCGCTGAGCTTCACCGTCGCGCTGGTGGTGGCCCAGAGCTGTTCATCTTCGCTGGCATGGGCGGCGGCGGGCAGCGCCAGCATGGCAAGCGCGGGCAGGCTGAACAAAAGACGAGCGGTCGAACGCATGGGGCATCTTCTCCACCGCCGGATCTGGCGGCGAAGGCGCTACTATGACGATTCGAAGACTCCATCGTGACGTTTGCATTGCAGTTTCGTGACAAAGCCTTTCCCGATCATGTCCCGTCGGGCACAATAGCAGGATCGGATCAGGCGGCCTGCGCGGTCGGAGCGGCGGCCAGTTCGACCCGGTTGCGGCCCGATCGCTTGGCGACATAGAGGGCCGCGTCGGCAGCGGCGAGCCAGCTCTGGCTGGTCATGCGGTCCGGGCCGATCGCCGCCACGCCGAAGCTGGCGGTGACATGCAGCGGCGGATAATGCGGGATAGTGAGCGCGGCGACCGCATCGCAGAAGCGCTGCGCGGCGGCCAGCGCGTCCTCCTGCGCGGTTTCGGGCAGCAGCAAGGCGAATTCTTCACCACCCAGTCGCCCCAGCGAATCGCTGGGACGCGAGAGGGTGGCGCAGCAGTGCGCCACCGCTTCGATCACGCGATCGCCAACGGGGTGGCCATGACTGTCGTTCACCTGCTTGAAATGGTCGATGTCCAGCAGGATCAGCGCGGCGGGCCTCTGGTGCCGGATGAAGAGCGCGATCTGCCGGTCGATCGCGGCGACGAAGGCACGGCGGGTGAGCGCGCCGCTCAGCCCGTCCCGCTCGGCCAGCAGCCGCAATTCCATCTGTTCGACCACGATCGGGGCCAGGCCTTGCAGGATCGCCAACTGTTCGGGCGCGAAATCGCGCGTGCGGGTATCGACGGCACAGAGCGAACCGACATTATAGCCATCGGGCGTGCGCAGCGGCACGCCGGCATAGCTGCGGATACCCGGATCGCCCGTCACCAGCGGATTGTCGCAAAAGCGCGCGTCGGCGCAGGCATCCGGCACGACTAGCGGTTCGTCCTGCCGGATGGCGTAATCGCAAAAGGCGACGCTGCGGGGCGTTTCCGTGCCGTCCAGCCCGGCCAGCGACTTGAACCATTGCCGGTCGGTATCGATCAGTGAGACGGCGGAAATCGGCACGCCGACCAGCGTGCGGACAAGATCGGTGATCTTGTCGAAAGCCCCCTCCGACGGCGTATCGAGGATATCGTAACGACGCAGCGCAGCGATGCGCCCCGGTTCGTCGGTCAGTCGATCATGTGGCGTCATGGGCAACCCGATGCTTTTATCCGTTCCTGCTTCCCGTCCCCTATAGGCCGGAAGTTGCCTGCCACACACCCGCCCCAACGTGCAGCCGTACCAACAGGCTGCGCCGGGCTGGTTGAGAAAAGGTTAAGAGACATATTTCTCGATTAATCCGCCGACCCATCGGGCATGTGATGTGCATTTTGCTGATATTTGGGAATTATTCCGTCTAATTTGCATATTGTTCATGGTATGTAAATTTTGATATTTGATTTTTGGCGGAAATCCGCCGTTTTTCAAAACTGGCACGCCCCCTGCAGTGCTGTTGGCATGATCCACACCGGATCGGAAACAGACATTCAGGGAAGGAAAATCACCATGAAGACCATCGCTTTCGCCGCCGCCGTCATTGCCGCCACCGTTGCCGTTTCGGCTGCCGCCACCCCCGCCTTCGCCCAGCCGGAAGTCGGCGCGAGCAGCGTGAAGGTGCATTATCAGGAAAATACCGGCCGCTATTGCATCCGTCAGGATCGCGCCGGATCGCTGGTGCCTTCGATCGCATGCCGCAGCAAGACGGACTGGGCGCAGCAGGGCGTGACCATCAGCCACAAGGCGCCGGTGCGACTGGCCCAGCGCTGACATATTGGCGCCTACGGCGCATCCGCACCTGCCCACACCACCACCCCGCGAAAACGCCCGGCCGGATCACCGACCGGGCGTTTTGTTTTCTTCGCGATCCGACCGGATCAGCCGCCATGCGCCAGCGCCGCCAGCAGCAGCAGCGCGACGATATTGGTGATCTTGATCATCGGGTTGACCGCAGGACCAGCGGTGTCCTTATAGGGATCGCCCACCGTGTCGCCCGTCACCGCGGCCTTTTGGGCTTCGCTGCCCTTGCCGCCATGATGGCCATCCTCGATATATTTCTTCGCATTGTCCCAGGCGCCGCCACCCGACGTCATCGACAGGGCGACGAACAGGCCCGACACGATCACGCCCAGCAACAACGCGCCCAGCGCCGCGAAACCATTATCGACCCCGGCAACGGCCGCGATGATGAAATAGACCGCGACCGGCGCCAGCACCGGCAGCAGGCTGGGGATGATCATTTCCTTGATCGCGGCCTTCGTCACCAGGTCGACGGTGCGGGCATAATTGGGGCGGGACGTGCCATCCATGATGCCCTTGTCCTTCGCGAACTGATCGCGCACATCCTTGACCACGTCGCCCGCCGCGCGGCCCACGGCGGTCATGCCCATCGCGCCGAACAGATAGGGCAGCAACGCGCCCAGCAGCAGGCCGACGATGACATAGGGGTTCTTCAGCGAGAAATCGACCGGCGCGGTAAGGCCCAGGGCCGAGCCGTAATAATCGAGATCCTGCGTGAAGGTGCCGAACAGCACCAGGGCGGCAAGACCGGCCGATCCGATGGCATAGCCCTTCGTCACCGCCTTGGTCGTGTTGCCCACGGCGTCCAGCGCATCGGTCTTCACCCGGACGCTGTCGTCGAGATGCGCCATCTCCGCGATGCCGCCCGCATTGTCGGTGACCGGGCCATAGGCGTCGAGCGCCACCACCATGCCGGCCAGCGCCAGCATCGCGGTCGCCGCGAAGGCGATGCCCATCAACCCGGCAAGCTGATGGGCGACGATGATGCCGATGACGATCACGATGGTCGGCAGGGCCGTCGATTCCAGGCTGATCGCCAGCCCCTGAATGACGTTGGTGCCATGGCCGGTTTCCGAAGCCTTGGCGATGCTGCGCACCGGGCGATAGCCGGTGCCGGTATAATATTCGGTGATGACCACGAGCAGGCCCGTGACCGCCAGACCGACGAGCATCGACCAGAATAGCGCGATGCCGGTATAGCCCCCGGCGCCGTCCAGCCCCGCGCCGAACACAGTGTCGAGGTCGCCCAGCGTATAGCGGGTGGCGAAATAGATGGCCGGGATCGACAGGATCGCGGTGGTCCAGAAGCCCTTGTAGAGCGCGCCCATGATCGACTGGCTGGCGCCAAGGCGCACCATATAGGTGCCGATGATCGAGGTGACGATGCATACGCCACCGACGATCAGCGGCAGGGCCATCAGCTTGAGCAGGAAGGCGTTATCGACGCCGGTGACGAGCAGGGCGGTCAGCACCATGGTCGCGCCGACGGTGACGACATAGGTTTCGAACAGATCGGCCGCCATGCCGGCGCAGTCGCCCACATTGTCGCCCACATTGTCGGCGATGACGGCGGGGTTGCGCGGGTCATCCTCCGGAATGCCGGCCTCGACCTTCCCCACCAGATCCGCGCCGACATCGGCCGCCTTGGTGAAGATGCCGCCGCCCAGCCGCGCGAAGATGGAGATGAGGCTGGCGCCGAAGGCCAGCGCCACGAGAGAGTCGATCACCAGCCGGTCGTCGGGAGCATGGCCGGCAGGGCCGGTCAGATACCAGAAGAAGACGCTGATCGCGAGCAAGGCGAGGCCCGCCACCAGCATGCCGGTGATCGCACCTGCCCTGAAAGCGACGGTCAGGCCGCTTTGCAGCGTGCCGCGACAGGCTTCGGCCGTACGCACATTCGCGCGCACCGAAATATTCATGCCGATGAAGCCCGCCGCACCAGACAGGATCGCGCCGATCAGGAAGCCGACCGCTGAGGTAAGGCCCAGAAAGACTGCGACCAGCACCGCCACGACGACGCCGACGATGGCGATGGTGGTATATTGCCGGCCCAGATAGGCCTTCGCCCCTTCCTGAATCGCGCCGGAAATGGCCTGCATCACAGCATTGCCGGGCGATGCGCTGAGCACCTGACGACTGGTGAAAAGCCCGTAGAGCACGGCCAGCAGGCCGCACCCTATGGCGATATAGACAATCTGCATGGATGTTCCTCTCCCCCCTTTATGACTGTCATCGGCCGCTCCGCAGGGAAGGACGGGCGGACGAAAGGCATGAAAATGGGAGGCGCAGGGGCGGGCGGCCGGATGAAACCAATCCGGCATCGGGCACCACGTCAATCAGCAACGGGGCATGGCACATGAAACGCGCTCCAGCCGGCTGAGAAATAGGGTGGAAGGAAGCTACAGTTCCAGCGGCGCGCGTCAAGATGCCCGCGAAGATCAACCCGGAATGAGAGGCGCGATCAGGCCGCCTGCGCCAGCGCCGCCTGCGTCGCGGCGATCCAGCCGCCGCCCAGCACCCGTTCTCCGGCATAGAGCACCGCCGCCTGCCCCGGCGCCACGCCATATTCGGGCGCGTCGAAGATCAGCCGGTCGCCCTCCAGCCGGGCGGGCACGGGCTTGGCCATGGAGCGGACCTTGGCGGTGAGCGGACCGGTAAAATCGCCGCCCAGCCAGTTGATGTCGCTCAGGATCGCGCCCGACACCGCCAGCGCCGCCTTCGGCCCGACGATGACGCGGCGCCCCTCCGCATCCAGCCGCACGACATAGAGCGGATCGGGCTGGCCGCCGATTTCCAGCCCCTTGCGCTGACCGACCGTGTAGTGAATCAGCCCCTTGTGCCGGCCCAGCACCCGGCCGTCGACATGGACGATGTCGCCGCCTTCGTCCGCATCGGGGCGCAGTTTCCGCACGATCTTCGCATAGTCGCCGTCGGGTACGAAGCAGATGTCCTGGCTGTCGGGCTTCAGGGCCACCGACAGACCCAGTTCAGCCGCGATCTCGCGCACCTGCGGCTTGGGCAGGCCGCCCAGCGGGAAACGCAGATAATCGAGCTGCGCCTGAGTCGTGGCGAAGAGGAAATAGCTCTGGTCGCGCGCAGGATCGGCCGCTCGGTGGAGTTCGGCGCCCTGCGCCCCTTCCACCCGCTGCACATAATGGCCGGTGGCCAGGCAGTCCGCCCCCAGATCGCGCGCGATCTGGAACAGGTCGGTGAACTTCACCCCCATATTGCACTTCACGCAGGGGATGGGGGTGCGGCCAGCCATATATTCATCAGCAAAGTCGGCGATCACCGAATCGCGGAAGGCGGTTTCATAATCAAAGACATAATGGGCGATGCCGATGCGATCGGCGACCGCGCGCGCATCGCGAATATCCTGCCCCGCGCAGCAACTGCCGGTGCGGCCGACGGCGGCGCCATGATCGTACAGCTGGAGCGTGACGCCGATCACCTCCGCCCCGGTCTTTGCGGCGAGCGCGGCGACGACGCTGGAATCCACGCCGCCCGACATGGCGACGACGATGCGCCGCTGGGCAAGCGGCTCGGTAAGCTGAAACTGGGGCTGCATGGTGCGCATATAGTGCAAGGGACCGCGCGGCGCAAAAGTTAACAAAAGGTAGCGGTCCAAAGCGGCCAATCGGGACGGATCGACGAGAAACCGCGCCCGAACGAGCCGAGAAAGATCATCCGAGTTTACGGACCCTTATCCATTAGCCCCTACACAAGGCTGCATGGATCTGAGTTTCCTCCGGGGTGGCGGGCTGAAGCCTGGCACCACCAGACCGCTTAGCCGGCCGCGCGTTCCGGCCTGGCCATTCCTGCGGGCCGCTACGGCGGCGGCGCAGGCGGCCAGTCCCACCGCGCAGGCGGTGGCGGGCGTCCTGCGGGGGCAGGATGGGAGCGAAAGCTGGATTCAGGAACTGGCGGGAATTTTCGCGCCACGTTCCAGCGGCAAGATCGAAGCCGTACGTCTCGCGGGCAGCTTTAATCCGCTGGTCGCAAGTCGTTTAGCCGGGGGCAAGGAAAGATGAAGGCTGTGTTTACCGTGGGGCTTTAGCCGTTGTTCAGGGCTGACGCAGATAAGGGTTTTCACGGCTGAATTCGGCAACGCCAGTGCCGCATAGTTGAGGGTAAGAATGATCGAGAACCAGAAAATCAGGCCTGCCCAGGTCGTCGGGCCGCTCGGGGAACCCCTGACGCTTGATAGCCTGCCGCCTGCGGATACGACCCGCTGGGTCGTGCGGCGCAAGGCGGAAGTGGTCGCTGCGGTCAATGGCGGTCTGCTGACGGTGGACGAAGCCTGCGCCCGCTATAATCTGACGCTGGAAGAATTTGCCGGCTGGCAGCGCGCGGTCGACCGGTCGGGCATGCATGGCCTGCGCGTCACGCGCATCCAATATTATAAGTCGCTCTATGAGCGGCAGCAGAAATATTGATCACACCCTCACGCTAGGGTCGCAAACAGAAAAAAGGCCGCCGGGCGTTCCGGCGGCCTTTTTCGTGCCTGTCGCCGCGGCGCGCCAGAACGGCACAAGGCCGGGATGGTTTCACGGCCGGAATCATTTTTCTATCAGGGAACGCCCGGCAGCCTCCTCCGTTAATGTCACACCCAACGCGCTCTGGGCGTGGTTAAGGAGATATGCCATGATTGGACTTATTATCTGGTTGGTGGTTGGCGGCATTGTCGGCTGGCTTGCCAGCATGGTCATGCGCACCGACGCACAGCAGGGCATCCTGCTCAATATCGTCGTCGGCATCGTCGGCGCGTTCATCGGCGGCCTGATCTTCAGCGGTGGCAACGTCAATCCTGCCCTGTCGATCACAAGTTTCCTCGTGTCGCTGGTCGGCGCGATCATCCTGCTGGCGATCGTCAATCTGGTGCGACGCGGATCGGTGCGCTGATTCCACCGCTTCAATAAAAGCAAAGGGCCGCGCCACCGGTTGGCGCGGCCCTTTTTGCATATATTATCGTCGCGCGGCGAACCAGCGATAGAGCGCCAGCACCGCCACCGATCCCAACACGGCCGCAATGAAGCCTGCCCGTTCGCCCGGCAGATAGAAGCCCGCAAGACGCCCGACAAAGCCCGCCAGCAAGGCGCCGGCAATCCCCAGCAAAATCGTCACGATACAGCCGCCGGGGTCGCGCCCCGGCATGATCAGCCGCGCCAGCGCACCGGCGAGCAGGCCGACAATGATCCAACCCAGCAAATCCATCGTCCGTCTCTTTCCATCGTGGCGCGACCCACATCCCGTCCTGCGCTATCACCCGCCCCTCTGGCAAGTCGTTGCGACATCATCATGAACGAAGGCCGCCGCCCTTTTCCACCCCCTCTTTCCCCTGCATTATGGCTTTGCCGTTTCGCTTTGAACCATGATATTGGGGGTTGAGGGCGGTGCTATATTCATATAACACAGTCGCCAGCAAAGGCGAAGCGCCGGAGAGATGGAAACGGCATGAATTACGAAACCCAGTTGCTGGGCGACACGGTGATCGTCGCGGACGAGGATGAAACGCGCCGTCGGCGCAAGCGGTTGCTGCTGATCGGCGGCGGCGTGGCCATTGCGCTGGTTGCCGTAGCGGCAGCGATTTCGATGCGGGGCGACAAGGCGGCAACGCCCGCCGCGACCGCGCAGGTGCCGGTCGTCACCGTGCTGCGCCCCGGCCTGTCCACGGTCGCCCGCACCGTGACCGCCACCGGATCGCTGGCCGCGCGGGTCGACATGCCAGTCGGCGTGATCGGCGAAGGCGGCATGGTGACGCGCGTGCTGGTGCAGCCGGGCGATTGGGTCCGCGCCGGGCAGGTGCTGGCGACGGTCGAACGCTCCGTACAGGTCGAGCAGGTCCGCTCGCTCGCCGCGCAGCTTGAAGTGCAGCGCGCCAATGCCAAGCTGGCGCAGGCCCAACTGGATCGCGCCAAGGCGCTGGTCGGTCGCGGCTTCATCAGCGCTGCCGATATCGATCAGCGCACCGCCACTCGCGATCAGGCCGATGCGCAGGTCCGCGTGGCCGCCGCACAACTCGCCGAGCAGCAGGCCCGCACCGGCCGGCTGGACATTCGTGCGCCCGCCGCGGGGCTGGTGCTGACCCGTACGGTCGAACCTGGCCAGATCGTCCAGGCTGGGGGTGGCACGCTGTTCCGCATGGCCAAGGATGGCGAAATGGAATTGCAGGCACAAGTCGCCGAAAGCGATCTGGCGACGCTGCGCCCCGGCAACAGCGCGTCGGTGACGCCGGTCGGCAGCACGGCCAAATTCGCCGGCCGCGTGTGGCAGGTATCGCCCGTGGTCGATCCGCAGACGCGGCAGGGCATCGCCCGCCTCGCCATCCCCTATAATCCGGCGATCCGGCCCGGCGGCTTTGCGTCGGCGACGATCACCAGCGGATCGGGTGCTGCGCCGCTGGTCCCGGAATCGGCGGTGCAGAGCGACCCCAAGGGCAGCTATGTCTATATCGTCAATGACAAGGGGCAGGTGGAACGGCGCGACGTGACCGTGGGCCAGGTGTCCGACGCAGGCGTGGCGCTCACCAGCGGGGTGACGGGCGGGGAAAGCATCGTCACCTCGGCCGCCGCCTTCCTGACGCCGGGGCAGAAGGTGAAACCGGAGTTGATGAAGAGCCGCTGACGGGCGATGGCGCGCGCTTTGCGCGTCCCCGGAAATGCGGCCCGGCGCGCGGCGACGCGGGCGGGATAGGATGGATCGGGACGCGCTGCGCGTCCGGCGAAGGAAGCCGTGATGAATTTTCGCAATATTTCCGCATGGGCGATCCGCAATCCGGTGACGCCGCTGGTGCTGTTCGCCGCCCTGTGCATCGCGGGCATCATCAGTTTCATGCGGATGGACGTCAACAACAACCCCGACGTCAGCTTCCCGATGGTCAGCGTCACCGTGTCGCAGCCCGGCGCGGCCCCGACCGAGCTGGAAACACAGGTGACGCAGCGGGTCGAGGCGGCGGTGCGCGGCATCAGCGGCGTCGACGAAATTTCCTCCTTCGCGTCCGAAGGACAGTCGCTGACCAACGTGCAGTTCCAGATCGGCACGCCGGTCGACCGGGCCGTGGCGGACGTCAAGAATGCCGTGGACCAGATCCGCAGCGACCTGCCCGACGGCATTTTGGAACCGCAGGTCCAGCGCATCGACGTGGATGGCGGCCCGATCGCCTATTTCAGCGCCGAAGCGACCGACATGACGCTGGAGGAACTGTCCTGGTATGTCGACAATACGGTCGCCAAGCGGCTGCTGTCGATCAGCGGCATGGCGGCGGTCAAGCGCGGCGGCGGCGTGAGCCGGGAAATCCGCGTCATTCTGGACCCCGCCAAATTGCAGGCCTATGGCGTCACCGCCGCGCAGGTGAATGCGCAGTTGCAGCAGGTGAACCTGAACGCCGCGGGCGGCCGGACCGAAATCGCCGGCGCCGAACAGTCGATCCGCGTGCTGGGCAATGCGGCCAGCGCCCGGACGCTGGGCGACACGCAGATCGCCATTTCCGGCGCCCGCACGGTCAAGCTGTCCGATCTGGCCATCGTGCGCGACATGTATGCCGAACAGCGCAATCTGTCGCTGATGAACGGGCGGCAGGTCACCAGTTTCAGCATGGAAAAGGCCAAGGGATCGTCCGACGTCACCGTCTATGACGAAGCCATGAAGGTGATGGACAAGCTGCAACAGGAAAATCCCAAGGTCCATTTCAAGCAGCTCTACACCAGCGTCGAATATACCAAGGGCCAGTATCACAGCGCCATGTCGGCGATGATCGAAGGCGCGGTGCTGGCGGTCGTGATCGTCTTCCTGTTCCTGCGCGACTGGCGCGCGACGATGATTTCGGCGCTGGCGATCCCGCTGTCGGCCATTCCGTCCTTCTGGTTCATGGACATGATGGGCTTCACGCTGAACGGCATTTCGCTGCTGGCGCTGAGCCTTGTGGCGGGCGTGCTGGTCGATGACGCGATCGTGGAGATCGAGAATATCGTGCGCCATATGCGCATGGGCAAAAGCGCCTATCAGGCGTCGATCGACGCGGCGGACGAAATCGGCCTCGCCGTGCTGGCCACCACCATGGCGATCGTCGCGGTGTTCCTGCCGGTGGCGATGATGCCGGGTCTGGCGGGGCAGTTCTTCATCCAGTTCGGCATGACCGTGGTCGTGTCGGTGCTGATGAGCCTGGCCGTGGCGCGCCTGATCACGCCGATGATCGCCGCCTATTTCCTGAAGGCGCATGGCGAGGAAAGCCATGGCGAAGGCTGGCTGATGGACCGCTATATGGGCGTGCTGCGCTGGTCGCTGGACGATCGCAAGGCGAAGCAACGCCGGGCACGCGGCGGGATGCGTAATAGGACCGCCGCCTTCTTCACCGACCATCGTGTGTGGACGCTGGGCATGGGCTTTGCCGCCTTTGGCGCGACCATCATCGCCTTTGCCACCCTGCCCATGACCTTCCAGCCGACGACCAACACCGATTTCAGTCAGGTGAAGATCGAGACGGTGCCGGGCAGCACGCTGGAGCAGACGACCGCCATCACCCGCAAGGTCGCGGACATGCTGACGGCGGACAAGGATGTGGTCGACGCCGCCTTTGCCGATATCGAACCGGCCAGCGCCGACATCTTCCTGACGCTGAAGAAGGACCGGCCGATCAGTTCGGTCGACTGGGAACGCAAGGTCGCGCCGAAATTCCAGACCGTTGCCGATGCCCGCGTCAATTTCCAGTCGCAGTCGGGCGGCGGATTCGGCCGCGACATCATCATGATGTTCGGGTCCGACGATCCTGAATTGCTGGAAAAGACCGCCAACCAGTTGGTGCATGAGATGGCCCGCATCCCCGAACTGCGCGCGCCGCGCGTGCAGGGCGACATGCAGCGGCCGGAAATCATCATCAAGCCGCGCCTTGATCTGGCCGCCAGCCTGGGGGTCACCACCTCCGCGCTCAGCCAGTCGATCCGCATCGCGACGATCGGCGACATCGACCAGAACAGCGCCAAATTCTCCCTGTCGGATCGCCAGATCCCGATCCGCGTGGCCATTGCAGAAGACAGCCGCAAGGATATCGCCACGATCGAGAATATGCCCGTGCCGACGGTTTCGGGCGGATCGGTGCCGCTGAAGGTCGTGGCCGACATCAGCTTCGGCGCGGGGCCGACGCAGATTCGCCGCTATAACCAGATTCGCCGCATCGTGGTGGGGGCCGATCTGGCGCCGGGTGTCGTCACCAGTCAGGCGATGGTCAAGATCAACGCCCTGCCGCTGATGAAGGATATTCTCGCCGGCAAGGTGCAGGGCGTGCAGAAGCTGAACGCCGGCGACGCCAAATGGCAGGCGGAGATGATCCAGAACTTCATCATCGCCGTCTTCTCCGGCATCCTGCTGGTGCTGGCGGTGCTGACCCTGTTGTACAAGCGCCTGATGCCGCCCTTCGTCAATCTGGGGTCGCTGCTGCTGGCGCCACTGGGCGGCGCGCTGGCGCTGCATATTGCGGGTCAGCCGGTGTCGATGCCGGTGTTCATCGGCATGCTGATGCTGCTGGGCATCGTCGCGAAAAACTCCATCCTCGTGATCGACTTCGCGCTGGAAGAAATGGAGAAGGGCGTGCCCAAGAAGGAGGCGATCATCGACGCCGGGCACAAGCGCGCCCAGCCGATCGTCATGACCACCGTCGCGATGGTGGCGGGCATGGTGCCGACCGCCCTGTCGCTGTCGGGCGACGCCGCCTGGCGCGCACCGATGGGCATCACGGTGATCGGCGGCCTGCTGCTGTCGACGGTGCTGACGCTGGTGATCGTGCCGGCGATCTTCAGCCTGGCAATTGGTCTGGAAAGCTGGATGGGGCCGCGGCTGGGCCGGGGCCTGCTGACCTACAAGCCGGGCGATGATGGCAAGCCGGTGCGCGGCGCGGTACACCCGGCCGAATGACTAAAGTCGTTCAGGCGGGGCAAAAGAAGGCCTTGCCTGAACGAAACGGCCGCGTAACCGTTTGACGGTCATGACGCTGCTTCGCCTGCCCCGGCCCCGGACCCTGCCGACCCCGCATCCCGCCCGGGGGATGCGCTTGTTCGCGACGGGGATGCTGGTGGCGATGGCGGCGATCTTCATCGGCGCACGCGCTACCGCGCATCTGCACCCCGCCATCGGATTCGTGCAGGCCTTTGCCGAAGCGGCGATGGTGGGCGGGCTGGCCGACTGGTTCGCGGTCACCGCCCTGTTCCGCCACCCGCTGGGCCTGCCGATCCCGCACACCGCGATCATCCCGCGCAACAAGGACCGGATCGGCGATACGCTGGCCGCTTTCCTGCGCGACAATTTCCTGACCCCCGCCGTCGTTGCCCGCCGGATGCGGCATATGGACGTGGCGGCGGCGGCAGGGCGCTTCCTTGCCAGTCCATCCGCCGGCGACGGGCGGCTGCGCGAAGGCGCGTCCCGCCTGATCGCCGACATATTGGAGGCGCTGGATCAGGAACGGCTGGGCGGCATGGTGAAGGGCGCCATCGGCCAGCGACTGCGCGCGATCAATATGGGGCCGCTGATCGGACAGGCGATCGAGGCGGCGATGCGCGACGGGCGCCATGCTCCGGTGATGGATGCCATCGTCCATTGGGCCGATCGGACGCTGGAAGGGAATGAGCATCTGATCCGCCAGATGATCCAGGAGCGCGCGGGCAAGGTGCTGCGCTGGACCGGGCTGGACGAGAATCTGGCCAATGCGATCCTGAACGGGCTGCGCAAGATGCTGGCCGACATGGCGCAGGACCCCGGCCATCCGCTGCGCCTGAAGGCGGAGGAAGGCATGGCCAAGCTGGCCTTCGACCTGCAATTCGACCTGGAGATGCAGGCCAAGGTAGCGAAGCTGCGCGACGAGATTGTCGACAATCCGGCGATGCAGCGCTGGATCGACGGATTGTGGGAACAGGCGCGGGCCGGCCTGCTGCGCGCGGTGCGCGATCCGGGCAAGGCGATGGCGGGGCGGCTGGGCGAGGCGCTGCGCGCGCTGGGCGGCACCTTGCAGCAGGAGGCGGGGTTGCGGCTGGTGATCAACCGCTTCGTGCGCCGGGCGGCGGTGGGCGCGGCGGCCAGCTATGGCGACGCAATCGTCCGGCTGGTGAGCGACACGGTGCGCGGCTGGGATGCGGGCACCGTCACCAGTCGGCTGGAACATGCGGTCGGGCGCGACCTGCAATATATCCGCATCAACGGCACGCTGGTCGGCGGGCTGGTGGGGCTGGCGATCCACATGATCGATACGCTTTTGTAGGGAGAACGATACCGGCCCGCTCCCCCACCCGGCCACCCATATGATACTGCCGTTGGGTGGCCGGGTGGGGGAGCGGGCTGGCACCGTTCTCCAATCAGATGCCGGAGCGCGCCGGGCCAAACGGCGCGCTCCGGCGGAACCGGCCGCGCAGAGGAGAGAGTCGGCCAGTTCCTAGGTCGGTGTCAGAGCGGCCGGGGCGATCGATCTGACATGATGGGCAAGGCAAAGACAAAGGGCGCGGCGAAGGATGTGATCGCATCACCCGCCCTTCCGATCATCTATCCGTTGCGGGGTGGTGGCCCCTCCCCGTCCGGTCCCGATCCGGGCGGCGGGGGTGGCGGCAATTCGTCAGCGGTCAGCACGCCGTCGCCATTGCGATCCATATCGGTGAACATCGCGAAGGCGGGCGCCAGAAATTCGGTGCGGTCGATCTGGCCATCATCATTGGCGTCTTCCGGATAGGGCATGGCCCGGCCCGGCGGCGGTCGGCCCTCGGCACGGTCGCCGGCTGGCGCTTTGTCACCGGGAGGCGGGCCACCCGGAGATTTGCCACGGGGCGGAGGCCCGCCCGCGCCGCCGGGACCACCCGGTCCGCCACGCCCCTTGCGACCGCTCTGGCCGTCCTGACCGGCGGCGCGGTCTTGCGGCTCATGGCCGAGCATGCGCTGCATCGCCTGCACCGGCACCAGCCCGTCGCCATCCTGATCCATCAGGCTGAAGCGCCGCTCCATATAGGCGGCCATCTCATCGCGGGTGATGCGTCCGTCACCATCGGCATCGGCCGCCCATGGGCCGTCCTGCGGCGCGGAAGGCTGAGCGGCGAGCGGGGCCGAGACAGCGAGTAAGACAGCAAGAAGATAGTTCGGCAGATGCATGGAGTCTCCTGAAGGCCCGCTTTCTTTGCGACCGCCTCCCTCCCACCCCCGCTTTGCCACCATATGTCCGGATGCAGCCCTTATATTGCAGCCCCCGAAGTTTAATGTTGCAACATATCATTATTTGATGTTGTATCATTTCATTCTCGCCAGAGTCTCCGCAACAGACGGGCCGGTGGAGAAACAGAGGATGCGACAGACAGAGGAGCCAGACGATGCGACTCATGATGACGGGAATGGGACAGGGTGGATCGCCATTGGGGGAGGCGACGTCGCGCTATGGCGCGGGGCGCAAGTCTCCGCTGGGGCTGGGCGGCACGGTGGCCGTCCATGCGCTGCTCATCGGCGCGTTCCTGCTGATGCCCAAAGAGGTTATACAGGTCATCACCTCCAAACCCTTTATGGGAACCAACATCCCGATCCCACCGCCGCCCGAACCGGTCGTCGAGAAGAAGACCGATCCCAGGATCGAGACCCAGCCGCAACTGCGAGAGCAATCCACCGTCACTGATCCGGTGATCGATCTGCCCAAGGGCGATCCGCCGTTTACCGCCACCAAGGAGAGCGGCGAGGGAACCGGCATCGGTCCGGTAAAACCCTATACCCCGCCGCCGCCCCTCTCGGAGCCTGTGCTGACCGAACCGTCGATCGATCCGCGCGCGCTGGCGGCCTTCCAGCCCGACTATCCCGGCGCGATGATCCGGCAGGGGATGGAAGGCAAGGTGACGGTGCGCGTCGCCATCAGCGCGGAAGGGCGCGTCACCGCGATCGAGAAAGTCTCCGCCAGCGACGAGAGTTTCTGGCTGGCGACGGAGCGGCACGCGATGCGCAAATGGCGATTCCGCCCGGCGACCCGCGATGGCGTGGCTGTGGCGTCGACCAAGATACTGACGGTGCGCTTCACGCTGACGCAATGATATAAAGGGCCGGGTCGCTTGCCCACCGCCCCCCTCCCGCAGGTGAAACCATTGCAAAAGACCGTCGGTGCCTGTGCGCTGCCGTTGCAGCCAACTCAGCCTCGGACCCGATATTTTCGCGACAGACTCGCCTGCGGGAGGGGGAACGCACTTCCGCCTTATGCCGCGCTCTTTTCCTCTTCCAGCGTCGGATAGTCGGTGTAGCCCACCTCACCCTGTCCGTACCAGGTAGCCATGGATTGCGGCGCATTGACCGGCGCGCCGTCGCGCAGGCGCTCTACCAGATCGGGATTGGCCATCAACGGGCGGCCGAAGCTGATCGCATCAGCGAGGCCGCTGGCCAGATCCGCCTGCGCACGTTCCGCATCATAATCGCTGTTGAGCACCAGCGGCCCCTTGAAATGCTGGCGAATGAGCGGTGACTGGCGCGGGACGTCGGTCGCGCCGAAGGTGCCGGCCGGGCCGGGTTCGCGCAGTTCGAGGAAGGCGATGCCGATATCGTTCAGCACATCGGCTGCCGCCGCAAACAGGGTGGCGGGATCGCTGTCGTCGACGCCCTGCGAATCGCCATTGGGCGACAGGCGCACCGATACGCGATCGGCACCGATGGCATCGACCACCGCCTGCGTCACTTCCCGCAACAGGCGCACGCGATTTTCGACGCTGCCGCCATAGATGTCGGTCCGGAAATTGCTGTTGTCGCGCAGAAATTCGTCGATCAGATAGCCGTTGGCGGCATGGATCTGCACCCCGTCGAAGCCGGCGGCGATCGCATTATGCGCGGCGCGGACATAGGTGTCGATCAGCCCTGGAATCTCTTCGATCGCCAGCGGGCGCGCGGTTTCATAGGGCTTCTTGCCCTCATAGGTGTGCGCATCGCCCGGCGTGGCGGTGGCGCTGGAGGACACGGGCTGTTCCCCGGTGACGGCGCTGTGGACGGCGCGGCCCATATGCCAGAGCTGGACGATGATCCGGCCGCCCTTGTCATGCACCGCCTGCGTCACCGGCTTCCACGCTTCCACCTGTTCGTCGGACCAGATGCCCGGCGCGAAGGGCCAGCCCAGCCCCTGCTGCGAAATGCCGGTCGCTTCGCTAATGATCAGCCCGGCCGAGGCGCGCTGCGCATAATAATCGGCCATGATCGGGGTCGGCACATGGTTGCGGGTGGCCCGGCCGCGGGTCAGCGGCGCCATCAGCACGCGATTGGGCGCGCTGACGGCGCCCAGCTGGATAGGATCGAACAGGCTGGTCACGAAAATCTCCCTTATCATAGTTGCAATATGCAACGGGACTTGATGCGCAAAGCCAGCTAGGGAGCCGCCATGGTCAGTTCAACCCCCGATGCAATGATCGACATCCCGCGTCTTGCCTTTCCGGCGCTGATGCTGGCGAACCTGATCCTGCCTTTGGGACCGGTGCTGGTGCGCCTGTCCGACGTCGGGCCGGTGGCGGCCGCCTTCTGGCGATTGTTGCTGGCGCTGCCCTTCCTCCTCCTGCTGGCCCGACCGGGGCTGAAGCGAACGCCGCCGACCCGGCGCGAATGGACCCTGCTGATCCTGTCGGGCCTGGTCTTCGCCGCCGATCTTGCCGCCTGGCATATCGGCATCCTCTATACCAAGGTCGCCAATGCAACCATTTTCGGCAATATGAGCGGCCTATTCCTGCCCGCCTGGGCGATGCTGGCGCTGCGGCAGCGGCCGACCCGGATGCAGGGCGTCGCGCTGGCGCTGGCGGGCGCGGGGGCGCTGGTGATGATGGGGGGCAGTTATGAATTGTCGATCCGCAACCTGCATGGCGACCTGCTCTGCCTGCTTGCGGGTGTCCTTTATACGACCTATCTGCTGATCGTGCAGGGCGCGCGGGCGCGGCTGGACGCCTGGTCGGTCCTGGCGGTGGCGAGCGCGGCGAGTACCCCGGCCCTGCTGCTGTGCGCGCTGGCGCTGGGCGAAGTGGTGATGCCGCAGGACTGGACGCCGCTGTTGCTGCTCGCTCTGTCCAGCCAGTTGATCGGTCAGGGGTTGCTCACCTATGCGATCGGCTGGTTTTCGCCACTGGTGCTGGGGCTGAGCCTGTTGCTGCAACCGGCGGTGTCGGCGGTTTTCGGCTGGCTGCTGTTCGGCGAATGGCTGAGTCCGGCCGATATGCTGGGCACGGCGGCGGTCGCGGCGGCGCTGGTGCTTGTGCGGCTGCCCGCACGGGCGTAGACCAAGGGGTATGAGCGACATTCACGACATGACCCTCGACGAAATTCGCGCGCTGCTGGCGCCTGTGCTCGCGCGCCATGCCGCCTTTGACGGCTGGCGCAGCCCGGCGGTGGCGATGGCGGCGCAGGAAAAGGGCGTCGATCCCGATATCGCCGCCCTCGCCTTCGCCGACGGGCCGGTCGACATGATCGACGCCTGGTTCGCCAGCATCGACGCGCAGATGCTGGCCATGCTGCCGCCCGAAACGCTGGGTGCCCTGTCGATTCGCAAGCGGATCATTGCGCTGATCGAAGCGCGGCTGACGCTGCTGGCCCCGGACCGGGAGGCGCTGCGCCGCGCGATCGCGATTCTGGCGCTGCCGACCAATGCGGCCCGTGCGACGAAGCTGGGCTGGCGTGCGGCCGATATGATGTGGCGCGCGGCGGGCGATACCGCCACCGACTTCGCCCATTATAGCAAGCGGACCACACTGACCGCCGTCTATGCCTCCACCCTGCTGGCCTTCGTCAATGACGAGAGTGAGGGCCATGCCGACAGCCGCGCCTTCCTGGCCCGCCGGATCGAGGGGGTGATGCGCTTCGAAAAGGCCAAGGCCAAGCTGAAGGGCGTAGGCGGCGGCGAGCATCTGAGCCTGTCCCGCTTCATCGGCCGCCTGCGCTACCCGGCGGTCTAAGCCTGTGCCATTGGGCTGGCCGCGCATTTTTTCTGGCGTTAACCAGCTTGTATTGATAGTCACTCGCAGGAAATAGCCTGTGAGTGTCCTTCCCTTGCGCCTGACCGACCTGCCGCTTCGGCAACCCGCCTATGTCGACCTGATCGACTGGGCCGCCCTCACGCCTTCCGAAGGCCAGCGCCTGCGGGAATTTGGGCTGTGCGAAGGCGCCAGCGTCGAGGCGCTGCACCATGGCGGCTTTCTGGGCAAGGGACCGATCGCCTGCAAGGTCGGCCGGATGACCATCGCCATGCGCCGCGCCCATGCCGCCGCCATCACCGTGCGCACGGGTCCGGAGACGCCTGGGTCGGAGTTGGGGGCATGAGCGGCCTGCCGCTGGTCGCGCTGGTCGGCAATCCCAATGCCGGCAAGAGCGCTCTGTTCAATGCGTTGACCGGTGCCCGGCAGAAGCTGGGCAATTATCCCGGCGTCACGGTGGAGCGCAAGGCGGGCCGACTGTCGCTGAGCGATGGCCGCCCGGTCGAACTGGTCGATCTGCCCGGCACCTATAGCCTCGACCCCACCAGCCCCGACGAACAGGTCACGCGCGACGTGATTTTGGGCAAGCAGGATGGCGAAAAGCGCCCTGACGCGCTGGTCGTGGTAGTCGATGCGTCGAACCTCGACAATCATCTGCGCTTTGCGCTGGAGCTGATCGCGCTGGGCCTGCCGACGGTGGTGGCGCTCAACATGGTCGACCTCGCAACCCGCGACGGGCTGGAACTGGACGCCAATATATTGTCGCGCGAATTGGGCGTGCCGGTGATTTCCACCGTAGCGGTGCGCAAGCGCGGCCTCGATCATCTGCGCCAGGAACTGGACGGCCTGATGAACGGGGCACCCGCGCCCTATACCAAAGGGCCGGCAGCCGATTTCGATACCGTGCGCAGCGAAGCACGGCGGATCGCCCGCGCAGCGATCGTGCGGGAAACGCCGTCGCGGCGGCTGACGGCGGCGGTGGACCGGGTCTTGCTGCACCCTGTCATCGGCTTCATCATCCTGCTCGCCTTGCTGTTCGTCATGTTCCAGGCGGTGTTCAGCTGGGCCAGCGCGCCCGCCGACATGCTGGAAGGCTGGGTGACGGCGCTGGGCGAAGCGGTGACGAACACGCTGCCGCCGGGCATCGTCCACGATTTCCTGTTGCAGGGCGTGGTCGGCGGCGTGGGTGCGGTAATCGTCTTCCTGCCCCAGATCCTGATCCTCTTCTTCTTCATCCTGATGCTGGAAGCGACCGGCTATATGGCGCGCGCAGCCTTCATCATGGATGCGCTGATGGCGCGGGTCGGCCTGTCGGGCCGGGCCTTCATCCCGCTGCTGTCCTCCTTCGCCTGCGCGGTGCCCGGCATCATGGCGACGCGCACCATTTCCGATCCCAAGGACCGGCTGACGACGATCCTGATCGCGCCGCTGATGACCTGTTCGGCGCGGCTGCCGGTCTATGGCCTGATCATCAGCGCCTTCATCCCGGCCCGTGACGTGGGGCCGGGCATCGGCCTGCAAGGGCTGGTGATGTTCCTGCTCTATGTCTTCGGCGTCGTCGGTGCGCTGATCGCCGCCTGGGTGCTGCGACTGACCGTGACCAAGGGGCAGAGCAGCGGTTTCCTGATGGAAATGCCCAAATATCAGTGGCCCCGGCCGCAGGACCTGCTGATCGGCCTGTGGCAGCGCGCGGTGATCTTCCTGAAGCGCGCAGGCACGATCATCCTGTTCACCAATATCGTCCTGTGGGTGCTGATGAGCTTCCCCAAGGCGCCCGATGGCGTGCGGCAGAGCGAATATTCGATCGCCGGGCGGATCGCTGGCGGCATCCATCTGCTGGTCGAGCCAATCGGCTTCAACCGCGACATCTCCCTTGCCTTGCTGCCGTCCATGGCCGCGCGCGAAGTGGCCGTGTCCGCCATCGCCACCGTCTATGCGATCGATGCCGAGGATGATGTGGAAGCGTTGGACAAGGGACTGGGCGAACGGTTGCAGGGGCGCTGGTCGCTGGCGACTGCCCTTGCCTTCCTCGCCTGGTTCGTGTTCGCGCCGCAGTGCATCTCCACGATCGCGGTGACGCGGCGTGAAACCGCCGGGTGGAAATGGACCGGCTTCATGATCGGCTATCTGTTCGTGCTGGCCTATGTCGCGGCCGGCGTGACCTATTGGGCGGCGGTGGCGATGGGGCTGGGATAGCGGCAGACGCGACGAAAGCCTGCGACAGGCCCCATGTCGCGGCTGGATTTGCGGGCGCGCGTCGCTATAAAGACCGGCTATTATTTCGGAGGAATCATGGCAGGCTCGGTCAACAAGGTCATTCTGGTCGGCAATCTGGGCGCCGACCCGGAGGTCAAGAGCTTCCAGAATGGCGGCAAGGTATGCAATTTGCGTATCGCCACGTCCGAAAGCTGGAAGGACCGCAACACCGGTGAGCGCAAAGAGCGCACCGAATGGCATAGCGTCGCGATCTTTTCCGAAGGTCTGGTCGGCGTTGCGGAACGCTTCCTGCGCAAGGGCAGCAAGGTCTATATCGAAGGCCAGCTTCGCACCCGCAAATGGCAGGACCAGCAGGGCAATGACCGCTACACGACCGAAGTCGTGTTGCAGGGCCTGGGCAGCGTGCTGACCATGCTGGACGGCGCGCCCGGCGGCGGTGGCCAGGGCGGCGGCTTTGGCGGTGGCGGCGGTGGCCGTTCGCAGGGCGTGAGCGACTGGCAGGGCGGTTCGAGCGGCTTTGGCGGCGGCGACTATGACGACTTTGGCGGTGGCCAAGGCGGCGGTTCCAGCGGCGGCGGCTATGGCGGCGGCAATCAGGGCGGTGGCTTTGGTGGTGGTCGCTCGTCGGGCGGCGGCAATGCGGGCAGCCGCGCAGGCAGCCCCAATTTCGACAATGATCTGGACGATGAAGTGCCGTTCTGACGGCACTCCACGCTTCGGCTAACGAAAAAGGGCGGCTTCCGATGGGAAGCCGCCCTTTTTCGTTAGGGCATCGTGCCCAAAATCAAGATCACTTCTGTATCCGTTCGCCCTGAGCCTGTCGAAGGGCCGTACTTCTTTGAAGAACAGGACAGGGCTTCGACAGGCTCTCCTGAGCGAAGTCGAAGGGCCGAACGGGTCTTATTTAAGGCTCAATGCTCTAGAGTCGGCTGGCCCAGCGATCAGCGGGCCAGTTCTTCCGTTGCGAAGGCGCGGATATGGTCTTTCAGGTCGTCGCGCTCCAGCGACAACGCCAGATTCGCCTCGATATAGCCGGCCTTGGACCCGCAATCGAAACGGCGACCGTCAAAGGTCACGCCGTGGAACGCCTGCTTGCCAATCATCGCGGCCATCGCGTCGGTGAGCTGAATCTCGCCGCCCGCGCCCTTTTCCTGCGTTTCCAGGATCTTCATCACTTCGGGCTGGAGGATGTAACGGCCCGGCAGGATGAGGTTGCTGGGCGCGGTGCCGAGCTTGGGCTTCTCAACAAGGCCCTTCACTTCGGTCAGCACGCCATCGCGCGCGCCCGGATCGATCACGCC
Organism: Sphingobium sp. YR768; assembly: GCF_900111125.1. GTDB lineage: Bacteria > Pseudomonadota > Alphaproteobacteria > Sphingomonadales > Sphingomonadaceae > Sphingobium. The sequence goes on along the minus strand of NZ_FOGE01000017.1, from coordinate 83,776 downwards.
ATAGCTGGGCGTCTGTTCCATCGGGATTTCCAGCGCGCAGACCAGATTGCCGCCGACCTTTTCATAGGCGTCGACCATCTGCTTCATGCAGCCATTGCCCGGCTCGCCCTTCATGAACTCGTCGGGCAGCAGGATGGCGAAGGGTTCGTCGCCCACGATGTCGCGCGCGCACCAGATGGCGTGGCCCAGGCCCAGCGATTCCTGCTGACGCAGGAACACCGCATTGCCCGGATCGAGCCGGGTGCCCTCCAGCGCCGACAGATCCTTGCCGCGTTCGCGCTGCAACGTTTCGCATTCGAAGGCGATGTCGAAATAATCCTCGATCGCGCCCTTGCCGCGACCGGTGACGAAGATGAATTGTTCGATCCCCGCCTCGCGCGCTTCATCCACGGCATATTGGATCAGCGGGCGGTCCACGACGGGCAACAATTCCTTGGGCACCGCCTTCGTGGCGGGCAGGAAGCGCGTACCGAGCCCCGCAACAGGAAAGACGGCTTTACGAATCGGTTTGGTCAAGTTGGGGTCCCCTTCACACTGACGCGACCGGGCTTTGGATTGCCGCACATGCGAGAAAGGTCAAGCGCCGCGAGCGGCTTATACCGCAAGAAGACGGCTGGCTACCGTTTCCAGCGCCTCAATTTCGCCTTCGAGCTGCTCCAGACCGATATGCTGGATATTGTTGCGCCCGTCGCGACAGGTGAAGCCGCCCGGTTCGGGCTGGTGGAAACCCTGGATGATGAGCCCACGGAAGCGGTCGATCCGCTGCATGTCGCGCTCGATCCCCGATATCTCGGTCAGGGCGCTGGCGTTGCGGCGATCGCGCATGGAGACCATCGTGCGCAATTCGGTCATCAGCTTGGTCATGCTGGGCCGGGTGCGCGCGCCCACGGTGCGGACATCGCCCATTGCATCCCGCAGCATCCCGATCTTCGCCTCCAGGCTTTGTTCCAGCATGGTCCAGGCACAGACCAGCCGCCCTACAGAACAGAGCAGCGCCGCATCTTCCGGCGTATAATCCGAAACCGCCTTCATATTCATATCAGAAACCAGTTGCACACCCACGACCCATAATCTCCCTTATGCGCCAAGCCTGCACAGTTAACGGCGTGGTTGGCCAGAGCGGCGCGGCGTGTCTCCTCGCAGGCGCAGCACGGGCCGACGGCAGCCGTGCAAAATCGGCGGCGAGTCGTGGCGGGATAGACGTGCCTTCATTCAAAAATCGATGGCGATGCCCTTGCGCTCCCAGTCGCCATAGCGGACCGGGCTGAGATCCTCCTGATGCCGCGAGGGCGCATCGATCGGATCGGGCTGCGGCACGGGCGGGCTTTTGGAAAGATGGGCGGGCGGCTTCACATGCGCCGGGCGCTTGCCGTTGAAACTTCCCATGGCGGATGGCCTTTCATTTGCGGAAGGGCTGGATCAACCCCATATTCATGTCCTGTCCGCTATCTGGGCGGCAAAGGAGAGCATTGCAAGTGAGCGGTTTCAAGACGACCCTGTTGCTGGCGGCGCTGACGGCGCTGTTCATGGCGCTGGGCTATACGCTGGGCGGCAGCGGCGGAGCGATCATTGCGCTGCTGGCGGCGGCAGGCATGAACCTGTTCACCTTCTGGAATGCCGACAAGATCGTGCTGCGCATGCATGACGCGCGCGAAGTGGACGCCCAAAGCGCGCCGGAATTTTACGGGCTGGTGCGGGAACTGGCGCAGCGCGCCGGGCTGCCGATGCCGCGCGTCTATATTATCGAGCAGCAGGCGCCCAATGCCTTTGCCACCGGCCGCAACCCGGATAATGCCGCCGTCGCCGCCACCACCGGGTTGCTGTCGATGCTGAGTCGTGACGAAGTGGCCGGCGTGATGGCGCATGAACTGGGCCATGTGAAGAATCGCGACACGCTGATCATGACGATGGTCGCGACCATTGCGGGCGCGATTTCGATGCTGGCCAATTTCGGCCTCTTCTTTCGCGGTGGCGACCGGGAAGGCCATGGCAATATGATCGCCAGCCTGATGGCGGTGATCGTCGCGCCCTTTGCCGCGATGATCGTGCAGATGGCGATCAGCCGCACCCGCGAATATGGCGCCGACCGCGCCGGGGCGGAAATCAGCGGCAATCCCCATGCGCTGGCTTCCGCCCTCGCCAAGATTTCCGGCCGGGCGGAAATGATCCCCAATCCGGTGGCGGAGCGCAATCCGGCGGCGGCGCAGCTCTATATCGTGCCGACCCATGTGAGCGAACTTTTCTCCACCCACCCCGCGACGGAGAAGCGCATCGCCGCCTTGCAGGATATTGCGGCGGATATGGGCGCGATCGCTGCCGCGCCGCGCGCTTCCGCCTTGTCGCCGGTAGCGCCGCTCCCGCCCCAGCCCCCGCGTCGCCGCAGCGCGCTGGACCCGAACGGACGTTGATGGTCGACGACATCGGCGAGGTCGTGGTCGATGTGGCGGGCGTGGTGCTGCGCCATGCCGGCGGGCTGGTCGTGGACCTGACCGTCGACCATGTCTTTTCTCGCCATACCGCCCGCTTCTTCCATGGCGTGGGTCGCCGCCTGATCGCGGTCGCGACGCTGGGACGCAAGCGCATCCCCTCCTCCCTGCGGGCCGTGCCCAAGGGCGCCCGCGCCCGACCGCGCCGGTCCGACTGGCTGGCGCTATGGGTGGGCATTATCGGCTGGATCGCCCTGTTCCTGGGCATCGGCTTTGGCGTCGCCCATTTTCTTTAGGGGCGAAAGCGCGTAGGGGCCGCTGATGTCCCGCCCCCAAAATCGCCGCCCCAACGCTCGCTCATCCACCCCCCGTGCCGATGATGTTCCCGGTTTTCCCGCGCGCCGCGCCGCGCTGCGCCTGCTGGATGCGGTGCTGCGCCGGGGCGATCCGCTGGAACTGGCGCTGCATGGCGCGGCGCAGGGATTGCCGCAGGCCGACCGGGCGCTGGTCCATGCCATCGCGGCGGAAGTGTTGCGCCATCTGCCCGATCTAGACGCGCTGATCGACGGGGCCACGAAGCAGATATTGCCCGACGATGCCAAGGCCCGCACGGTGCTGCGCATCGCCCTGGCCCAGACGCTGGTGCTGGGCACGCCCGCCCATGCGGCGATCGCCACCGCGCTGCCGCTGGTCGATGGCGGCCCGCGCAAGCTGGTCCATGGCGTGTTCGGCACGGTGACGCGCGGGGAGCCGGTGTTGCCCGATCCGCCGACCTTGCCCGCCGAGGTTGTCGAACGCTGGGCCGGCCAGTGGGGCGAAGCGATGCCGCTGGCCGCCGCCCATGCCTATGCCGTGCGCCCGCCGGTCGACATCAGCCTGCGTGACGCGAGCGAGACGGCCAAGTGGACAGAAGCCTTGAACGGCACGTCCTTCGCGCCCGGCCATGTGCGTTTGCCGGCCAATCCCGATCAAGGTGGCGCCGCTATTCCCGACCTGCCCGGCTTTGCCGAGGGGGCATGGTGGGTGCAGGATATCGCGGCCTCCTGCGCGGCGCGGCTGCTGGGGCCGGGCGAGGGACGCACCGTGCTGGACCTGTGCGCCGCGCCGGGTGGCAAGACGATGCAGTTGGCGGCAGCGGGCTGGCGCGTGCTGTCGGTCGACCAGTCGAAGAAGCGGCTGGAGAAGCTGAGCGAGAATCTGGCGCGCACCGGCCTCCCCGCCGATGTCGTGACCGCCGACCTGCGCCAATGGGAACCCGACGCTCAAGTCGACGCGATCCTGCTGGACGCGCCCTGCACCGCGACCGGCATCTATCGCCGCCATCCCGACGTGCTGCACCGCATCGGCCCGCGCCAGATTGCCGAACTGGCCGAATTGCAGGAGGAACTTCTGGCGCGCGCTGCCGGCTGGCTGAAGCCGGGTGGGCGGATCGTCTATGCCACCTGCTCGCTGGAGCAGGCGGAAGGCGAGGATCAGGTCGTCCGCTTCCTGGCGGCGCATCGCGATTTCACGCTGCTGCCCGCGCAAGCCGGTGAATTGCCCGACGCCATGGCCCCCACGGCGCAGGGCTGGCTGCGGTCGCTGCCCGACATGCTGGCCGATCAGGGCGGCGCGGATGGATTTTTCATTGCAAGACTTGCAAAGGCGACAAACCAAGCCTTAACCATGAAGGGCTTAGATGGAAATCCTCCGTCTTAAAGGTGCGCCATGCGACCGATCGAGCCATTGCCCCTGAACCATAGCTGGCCGCTCTATGCTCTGCGCACGCATCTGTCCCCCGTGCTGCTGGACCCGGATATCGCCCGCAATGATGCTGCACTGGCCGAACGGGGCCTGGGCCTGTGGCATTGCGACCTCAAGGACAACCAGCTGAGCTGGACCGCAGGCGTCTATGACATATTCGGGCTGGAGCGCGATCAGGACGTGGGTCGGCCGCTGACCGTGTCGCTCTACGCCCCGGAATCACGCGAACCGATGGAGCGGCTGCGCGCCTATGCCGTCAAACATAAGCGCGGCTTTACCCTGGACGTCGACATCGATCAGGCGGACGGCGGCGGGCGATGCACGATGCGGCTGATCGCCGCGCCGATCCTGGGCGCGGACGGGGAAGCCGTCGCGCTGCATGGCGTCAAGCAGTTGCTGCCCCATGGTACGCCCTCTTCCCGGCGGCTGGACCCGACGATTTTCGTCATGCTTTGAACTGTTTGAAAAATGCGCGGAAGAGCGCATTTTTGAGCCCGCACCAGCCCTCTCCCCCACCCGGCCACCCATATGATACTGCCATTGGGTGGCCGGTGGGGGTTCGGTCGAGTCACGCGCCTCGGCCGAAGGCTGGTGCGGCAAATCCGGCTCCGTCCGGATCAATCGCGAATCGCTGCTAAATGCCCGTTGCCCTTGCCCCCGGTGGCGATTAAGGCGAACGGTTAATGACACGTCCGATCCTCATCTCGCCCTCCATCCTCTCCGCCGACTTCGCCCGCCTGGGTGAGGAGGTCCGCGCTATCGACGCCGCCGGTTGCGACTGGGTGCATATCGACGTCATGGACGGACATTTCGTGCCCAACATCACGATCGGGCCGAATGTGGTGAAGGCGCTGCGCCCGCACACGCAAAAGACGTTCGACGTCCATCTGATGATTTCGCCGGTGGACCTGTATCTGGACGCCTTTGCTTCGGCGGGTGCGGACATCATCACCGTCCATCCCGAAGCCGGACCGCACATCCACCGCACCGTCCAGCATATCAAGTCGCTGGGCGTGAAGGCGGGCGTGGTGCTGAACCCCGGCACCCCGGCCAAGATGCTCGATTATCTGATGGATGATGTCGACCTGATCCTGGTGATGAGCGTCAACCCCGGTTTCGGCGGCCAGAGCTTCATCGAGAACCAGCTCCGCAAGATCGAGGCGATCCGCAAGATGATCGACAAGACCGGTCGCGACATTCATTTGCAGGTCGATGGCGGCATCGATTTCACTACCGCGCCCAAGGCGATCGCGGCCGGCGCCGACGTACTGGTCGCCGGCACCGCCACCTTCCGCGGCGGGCCGGATGCCTATGCCGATAATATCCGCAAGCTGCGGGGCGGGTGAGCGAGCCCCGGCGCATGTCCGTCCGCAAAGGCCAGGACCTGCCGCCCGAACCGGGCGACGATGGCATCGAGCAGGGCAAGCGACTCATCCGCGTCGCGGATGACAAGGGCCTGTCGCTGGCGCAGAAGATCGCCAATCATTTCTATCTGCTCAGCTGGAAGACGCCGATCCATGGCCGCCGGCTGAAGGGCAAATATCCGCTGAAGCTGCTGGCCGTGCCGGATGACGATGTGCCGGGCGACAGCCGCGCCGGGGCGGCGATCCGCGCGGGCTATTTCCTGTTTCGCGGACAGAAGCTGCCGATCGACACGCTGGATTTCGCCCGGCTGCCGACCAGCCCTGCGTTCAGGGACTATCTGCACAGTTTCCGCTGGCTGCGGGATCTGTCCAGCAGCGCCACGCGCGAACAGGGCGCGCCGATCGCCGAGGCGGTCATGCGCAAATGGCTGGCCGCGCATCATGAAACGCCCAGCGAGCCCGCCTGGCGCGCGGACAATGCCGGCTGGCGGCTGCTGTTCTGGACCGCGCATGCGCCGCTGATCCTGTCGTCCAGCGATCTGGTCTATCGCTCGCTGGTGCTGAACTGCATCGCGCGGACCGCCCGCCATCTCGACCGCATCGCCGACAAGGCGCCGATGGGCCTGCCCCGCCTGACCGGCTGGTGCGGCATATTGGCCGCCGCGCTGCTGATCCCCGGAGGCGAGGCGCGCCGCCTGTTCGGCGAAGCGGGCCTGAAGCGGGCGATCGACAGCAGCTTCCATGCCGATGGCGGCATCGTATCGCGATCGCCGCTGGCGCAACTGGAAGCGGTCATGCTGCTGTCGATGCTGCGCGCCGTCTATGATGTGCGCCGCGCGCCGCCGCCCGTCTGCCTGACCGATGCGCTGGCCCGTGCGGTGCCCGCTTTGCTGGGGCTGACCCATGGCGATGGCGGGCTGGGCAGCTGGCAGGGCGCGGGGGCGATCGCGCCGCAGAGCGTGCAGGCGGTAATCGCCGCCAGCCGCGTGCGCACCCGGCCGCTGCGGCAGGCGCGCGACTGGGGCTATCAGCGGATCGCAGTCGGCAACACGGTCCTCCAGATCGATGCCGCGCCGCCGCCGGTGGCGCGTCTTGCCGAAGCGGGCTGCGCCTCCACAGGGGCGATCGAGATCAGCGACGGGCCGCTGCGCCTGATCGTCAATTGCGGCGGCGCCGCGCTGGAGGGGGCATGGATTCCCTGGGATCTGGCGCAGGGGCTGCGCACCACCGCCGCGCACAGCACGCTGATCCTGAACGACAGCAATAGCACTGCCCTGCTGCCCGATGGCACGCTGGGCAAGGGCGTGACCGAGGTAGAGCTGAACCGGCAGGAAACGGATAATGGCAGCCGGCTGGAACTGAGCCATGACGGCTATGTCCGCCGCATGGGCTATGTCCACCGCCGCCTGCTGCTGGTCAGCGGCGACGGCAAGGAAATCCGCGGCGAAGATATGCTGACCCCGGCCGAGCGGCGGCGCAGGCCGGCCAAGCAGCCGGTGCAGCTGCGCTTCCATCTGGCCCCCGGCGTCGAGCCGACGCCGACCGCTGACAATATGGGCGCGCTGCTGCGGATCGACCTGGGGCCTTTATGGCAGTTCCGCGCGGGCGCGGGCGCGCTGACGATCGAGGACAGCCTGTGGGTCGACGCCGATGGCCGCCCCCACCCCACCCGCCAGCTGGTGGTGACGGGCGAAGCCCTGCCCGGCGGATCGAGCATCGGCTGGATCTTCAAGCGGGTCGGCTGAGGGCGCGCCTTTGGCAAGCGGGTACGGACATGGTATATACCTCGTCTGTACGAAGGGAATTGCCATGTCGAAAGACGCCCTGTTCACGATGAAGCTTGAAACCGATCTGCGCGACGATTTCATGGCGGAGGCCAGTGCGCTGCATCGCCCGGCGTCGCAGGTGCTGCGCGACCTGATGCGCAACTTCATTCGCGAACAACGCGAGAAGCGCGACTATCAGGCCTTCCTGTCGCGCAAGGTCGCCATCGCCCGCGCCTCTATCGAGGCGGGCGAAGGATTTTCCGATGAAGAGGTGGAAGCCGACTTCGCTGCCCGCCGTGCCGCCGCTGCACGGCCCGCATGAAAGTCCGCTGGTCGCCGCAAGCCCGCAGCGACCGCCTGACCATCTGGGATTATATCGCCGCCGACGACCCGGATGCGGCAAGTCGGCTGGATGAGGTCTTTGGCGACGCCGCGCGAAGGTTGACCGATTTCCCCATGCTGGGCCATGCCGGACTGGTCCCCGGCACGCGGGAACTCCACCCACATCGCAACTATCGCCTGGTCTATGAAGTGCGGGATGGTTGCGTGTGGATATTGGCCATCGTCCAAGCCGCCCGGCAATGGCCGCCGGAGTGAAGGATCGCCCCAAAGTCTGGTCGCAAGGGCTGTATTTTTCCGCCTTACGGGACTAAGGGACCGCGCAAAGCCGTCCTGCCCTTTGCCCAGAGAAAGCCCTGTCCCCATGACTGACGTCACCATCAAGCGCGCCCTATTGTCCGTGTCCGACAAGGCCGGCCTCATCGAACTGGGTCAGGCGCTCGGCAAACATGGCGTCGAACTGGTGTCGACCGGCGGCACGGCCAAGGCGCTCCGCGAAGCGGGCCTTGAGGTAAAGGATATTTCCGACCTCACCGGCTTCCCCGAAATGATGGACGGCCGCGTCAAGACGCTGCATCCCAAGGTGCATGGCGGCCTGCTCGCCGTGCGCAACAATGCCGAGCATGTGGCGTCGATGAACGAGCATGCAATCGGCGCGATCGATCTGGTGGTCGTCAACCTCTATCCCTTCGCCGCGACGGTGGCCAAGGGCGCCGACCGTGACGAGATCATTGAGAATATCGATATTGGCGGCCCGTCGATGGTCCGTTCGGCCGCGAAGAATCATGAGAGCGTCGCGATCGTCACCGATCCGGCCGACTATGCCCGCCTGATCGAGGAGATGACGGAAAAGGGCGGCGCGACCAGCTACGACTTCCGCCGGATGCTCGCCGCGAAAGCATATGCCGCCACCGCCGCTTATGATTCGATGATCGCCAGCTGGTTCGCCTTCGCCGATCAGGGCGTGATGTTCCCCGAAACGCTGGCGGTGTCGAGCAAGCTGGGCGCGACGCTGCGCTATGGCGAAAATCCGCACCAGTCGGCCGCGCTTTACCTGCCCGTCGGTCCTTCGGCCAAGGGCATCGCCCAGGCCGAACAGATTCAGGGCAAGGAACTGTCCTACAATAATTATAACGACGCCGACGCCGCGCTGGAGCTGGTGAGCGAATTCCGCGACGGCCCGCCGACCGTGGTGATCGTGAAGCATGCCAATCCCTGTGGCGTGGCCACCGGCGAGACGCTGATCGAAGCCTATGAAGCCGCGCTCGCCTGCGACAGCGTATCGGCCTTCGGCGGCATCATCGCGGTCAACCGTCCGCTCGACGGCCCGACCGCCGAAGCGATCAGCGGCATCTTCACCGAAGTCGTCGCCGCGCCGGATGCGGATGACGAAGCCAAGGCGATCTTCGCCAAGAAGAAGAATCTGCGCCTGCTGCTGACCGGCGACCTGCCCGATCCGGCCCGTCCCGGCCTCCAGATCAAGAGCATCGCGGGCGGCCTGCTGGTCCAGAGCCGCGACAATGGCAAGGTCGATCGCGACGCGCTGAAGGTCGTGACCAAGCGCGCGCCGACCGATCAGGAGCTGAAGGACTGCCTGTTCGCCTGGACCGTGGCCAAGCATGTGAAGTCCAACGCCATCGTCTATGCCAAGGATGGCAGCACGGCGGGCGTCGGCGCGGGCCAGATGAACCGCCTGGAATCCGCGCGCATCGCCGCGTGGAAGGCGAAGGACGCCGCCGAAAAGGCCGGCTGGGCCACGTCGCGCACGATCGGCTCTGCGGTCGCCTCCGACGCTTTCTTCCCCTTTGCCGACGGCCTGCTGGCCGCGGTGGAAGCCGGCGCGACGGCGGTGATCCAGCCGGGCGGATCGATCCGCGACGAAGACGTCATCGCGGCGGCGGACGAAGCGGGTCTGGCGATGGTCTTCACCGGCATGCGCCACTTCCGCCACTAAGGCAGAGTGATTTCAAGTCCGCTGGCACAGCGGACGACTCGGAAATCACGGCAAACAAAGAACCAATGTCAGCGCGGCCCTGCCCTGAGCTTGGCCGCGCAGGCGTCATCCCCGGCGCCCATGCCGTCCGGGTCGGTTCCGGCGAGGCCGCCGTTGCAGGGGTATTCGGGATCGTACATGCTGTGCCAATCGTACAGCCGAGGAAAGAAATCAGCCGGGCCATAAGCAAGAGCCAGCCGATGCACATCGCGGGCAAGCTGCGACAAGGGATTATCCGATCCCCTTTCACCTGCATTCGCCGTCATGGAACCGATCTTCCCCTTGTGGACCTGCTCAAACTCCAGGCCTGTGCCATCCAGCATCCCGAATCGTCGGCCGCGCCAGCTTGGCAACCTGTCGTTGAAAGACTGGATGACGTCGCGATAATCCTCCTGCGGAACGTAAAAAGCGCGGCGCTCCACCCCTATCAGTTTGCCCTCCTTATCTGTCGCACTGCGCCAAACTTGCACCGCGATCATGCCGCAAGCCCGCTTCCAATCCGCTTCTTCGAACTCAACATCCCGCCACCACATCAGACAACCCGCCGGTTGCGGCGTGAAATCCAGCACATAGTCGTAAAGGCCGAAGGACGGCGCGACCTGTAACCTGATGGCGCCGTCCTGCGTCAGCGGCGGCAGCTTTAGCTTCGCCCTTTCAACGACATAAGCCTCCGTCAGCGGCCCATCGACATATTTGCCCGATCGTTCCGGTCCGCCCACCATTCGCACCAGCCAGTCCGGCATCCGGCTGTAGGAACATCCACCGATCAGCGGCAGCAGGAGCAAAGCGGGCAAAAGACGGTTCAGGCGCATGGCCTTATCTCCCGTCACCGCCCGCAAAAGGTCAAGCACCAAAGCCTTCGCACCCGCAAAAAGTCGCGGAAAACCGCCACTTTTTATCAAGTGGCCTCTTTTCAACAACGACCTGTGCGCTTATTTAGAGCGGGACCCTACTTCCACGCCAGACGTGGGGCGGAAGACAGAAAAGACATGTTCGACAGGAGACACAGGATGACCAACAAGACGCTGGTGGCGCTGACCGCCGCATTGGCCCTTGCGCTGCCCGGCGCGGCGATGGCCGGCAGCAATGACATGGATGTGGTCGTGGACGGCCATGCCGGCACCGAAACCCGCAGCCTGGCCGTATCGCTGGCCGACCTGAACCTGGCCAGCAACCATGGCATGCGCCGCGCCGATTCGCGTCTGGTGCGCGCGTCCAAGCAGGTATGCGGCTATGTGAATGGCTCCGTCCTGCCGGTGACCGAAGATTATCGCACCTGCTTCGGCAGCGCGATCGACGGCGCGCGCAGCGACCTCAACATGCTGGCCCAGCGCCAGAGCTGAACCCGATTCCCCGCACGAAGGGGACTGCAAGGGGCCGCTCCATGCAAATGGGGCGGCCTTTCGCGTTTCGGCGCGCTTTTCCGGTGATCATCATGCTTACCGGCCATTAACCAGTCCTTAGATGATTTCCTTCACTCCCGACGTCATTGACCGACCTGCCGGGGGATTGACCTACCATGCTGCGTACCGACAAAAGCGTAGACGTTGCCATCATCGGCGCTGGACCGGCGGGCCTGACCGCTGCCTATCTGCTGACAAAGCAGGGACTTAACGTGACCGTGATCGAAAAAGATCCGGTCTACGTCGGCGGCATCAGCCGCACCGTCGAACTGGACGGTTTTCGATTCGACATTGGCGGGCACCGATTCTTCTCCAAATCGCAGCAGGTCGTGGACCTGTGGAACGAGATATTGCCCGACGACTTCATCCAGCGTCCGCGCATGAGCCGCATCTATTATGAGGGCAAATTCTACAGCTATCCGCTGCGCGCGTTCGAGGCGTTGTGGAATCTGGGCGTGTGGCGCTCGACTTTGTGCATGGCGAGTTTTGCCAAGGCGAAGCTGTTCCCCAACCGTGATATCAAGTCGTTCCAGGACTGGACCGTAAACGCATTCGGCCACAAGCTCTTCTCCATCTTCTTCAAGACCTATACGGAGAAGGTCTGGGGCATGCCGTGCGATGAAATGTCGGCCGACTGGGCGGCCCAGCGGATCAAGGGCCTGTCGCTCTGGGGCGCTGTGACCGATGGCCTCAAGCGCTCGCTGGGCCTGAACAAAAGGCCCAATGACGGCATGGCGACCAAGACGCTGCTGGAAACCTTCCGCTATCCGCGCCTTGGCCCCGGCATGATGTGGGAAGCCGCGCGTGACCGTGTGGTCGAAGGCGGCAATAATGTGCTGATGGCGCACAGCTTCAAGCGGCTGGAAGAAGACCAGACGGGTGAAGGCTGGCGACTGGTGGCCGAAGGGCCGGATGGCGACGTCGTTATCAACGCCGCCCATGTGATCAGTTCCGCGCCGATGCGCGAGCTGGCGGGCCGCATCCATCCGCTGCCGGCGACCCTGCCCGAAGCGATGGACCTGAAATATCGCGACTTCCTGACCGTGGCGCTGATGGTGAAGGGCGAGGATATCTTCCCCGACAACTGGATCTATATCCATGATCCCAAGGTGCAGGTCGGCCGCATCCAGAATTTCCGCAGCTGGTCGCCCGAAATGGTGCCGGACCCGACGCTGGCCTGTGTGGGCCTGGAATATTTCTGCTTCGAAGGCGACGGCCTGTGGGCATCCGACGATGCCGACCTGATCGCGTTGGCGACGAAGGAAATGGCGGCGCTGGGCCTGTGCGATCCCAAGGATGTGGTCGGCGGCGCGGTGGTGCGGCAGGAAAAGGCCTATCCGGTCTATGACGACGCCTATGCCGCAAATGTGCTGGCCATGCGCACCGAACTGGAAACGCGCTATCCCACGCTGCACATGGTCGGCCGCAACGGCATGCACCGCTATAATAATCAGGACCATGCCATGATGACGGCGATGCTGACCGTCCGCAACATCGTGGCCGGCAAGCGCGTCCATGACGTATGGCAGGTCAATGAGGACGCCGAATATCATGAGGCGGGCGACGAAGGTCAGGATGCGGCGACGCATGCCGACACGCAGGCCGCCCTGTCCAGCGTCCGCGCCGTCCCGGCCCGGCTGAAGGCCGCCTGAGCCGGTGAGCGCGCTGTTTCGGACGGTCGCACGACGCGCCGGCACGATCGGCGCGCAGTTCATGCTCGCCCGCTATCTGCTGGCGAGCATCTGCGCCCTGTCGCTGGACATGGCCCTGTTTCTGGGCCTGTCCCGCGCGGGATTGCCCAATGCGATCGCGGCCACCGGCGGCTATGGCGCGGGGCTGTTGCTGCACTGGGTGATCAGCACGCGCTTCGTCTTCGCCTGCGACCGTCCCAGCCACACGCAACGCCTCGCCTTCGTCGCGAGCGCCGCCGTCGGCCTGCTGGTGACGATCATCATTATCGAATTTCTGTCCCGTCTGGGACTGGGGCAGGCGATCTCGAAGCTCTTCGCCATCCCGGTCAGTTTTGGAGCCGTCTATGCGATCCGCAAATATGGCGTTTTCGGCACCGCCTGAAGACCGCGCGCCAGTGAGCTGGCCGATGAACTGGCTGGTTCATCCCGGCCGGATCGCCTGCATCGCCTTCCTCCTCTGCTGCATCGTGCTGATCGGCTGCGCCGAACATCTGACGACGCTCAGCTTCTTCGATCCGGACGACGCCCTGCGGCTGGAGGAAGTGCGCAACTGGATCGGCGGCCAGCCCTGGTTCGACGTGACCCAATATCGCGTCAATCCCCCGGCCGGCGCGCCGATGCACTGGTCGCGGATCGTCGACCTGCCGATCGCCGCCATGATCCTGATCGCCCGGCCATTTGCGGGGCCAGTCGGCGCCGAGCTGTTCGCCACCATCATCGTGCCGCTGATGCTGCTGGCTGGGCTGACCTTCGCCACCTATGCCGCCAACAAGTGGATCGGCGGACGCCATGCTGCGCTGCTCGGCACGCTGATGCTGCTGACGACCCCGTCCATTCTCGTCCAGTTCCGCCCCTTCCGCATCGATCATCATGGCTGGCAGATCATGCTGGCGGGCTTTGCGCTCTATGGCCTGTTCGATCCCCGCGCGCGGCGGGGCGGCATCGTCATGGGCTGCGCACTGGCGACCTGGCTGGCCATTTCCAGCGAAGGCCTGCCCTATGTCGCGCTGTTCCTGGGCATAGCAGGCCTCCTCTATCTGCGATCGGCGCGCGAGGCGGACCGGCTGCTCTGGGCCGCGATCACACTCGGCGCGGCGGGCCTCCTGCTGGCGGTCGCGACGCGCGGCCTTGCCCCGCTCCATGCGGTGCAGTGCGATGCGCTGACCGTCCCCTATCTCTTCCCGATCCTCGCGCTGGCGATCGCCCTGCCCCTTGCCTGCCGGCTGGTCGGCCATGCCGACTGGCGGCGTCGGCTGATCGTCGGCGCGCTGGGCGCGGGCGCGGCGGCCGTCACGCTGCTGATCGTGGGTGGCCCCTGCCTGTCGGGCGATCCGTTCCAGACGCTGGGGCCGCTGGCCTATCGGGTCTGGTATGTGTCGATCATGGAAGGACGCCCCGTCTGGGAACAGGATATCTTCCGCATGGGCGGCATCATCGTGCCGCCGGTCGGCGGGCTGGTGGCGACGCTGATCGCGGCCTATGCTAACCGCAAGGATAGCGAGGCGCTGACCCGCTGGCTGGCCATGGCGCTGGTGCTGGCGGGCGCCACGCTGGTCGCGGTGATGGTGATGCGGGCGCTGTCGGTCGCGCATCTGATGAGCATTCCGGGCCTGACCTGGCTGGTGCTGGCGCTGTTCGCCAAGGCCCAATCCTCCGCCCATGCCATCTGCCGCGTGCTGGGCACGACGGCGCTGGTGGTGCTGACCCCGTTCGGCCTGAGCGCGGCCTGGGTGGGGACCGCCACCCTGCTCGAAAGCCCGGCCGACGCGGCGCAGGCGCAGGAGAAGGACACGGTCTGCAAGCCCGACATGGCGATGCCCGCTGTGCAGGCCCTGCCGCCATCGATGCTGTTCGCGCCGCTCGATATCGGTCCCACCATCCTGATCCGCACCGATCATCGCATCGTCGCGACCGGCCATCATCGCAATGCCAGCGGGATCAGCACGGTCATTCGCGGCTTCATCGCCCGGCCGGATGCGGCGCGCGCCGTCATCGCCAGCGTCAATGGCGGCAAGGGCGCGGACTATCTGATGACCTGCGGCGACCTCAACGAATATCGTTATTATGTGAAGCTGGCGCCCCATGGCCTTGCCGCGCAACTGGCGCAGGGCAAGGTGCCGGACTGGCTGGAACCGATGCCGGGCAAGGGCATGCTGCGCCTCTACAAGATCAGGCGGGACTGAAGGCCATCGCCACGCCGTTCATGCAATAGCGTTTGCCGGTCGGCCGCGGACCATCGTCGAACACATGGCCCAGATGCCCGCCGCAGCGCGCGCAATGGACTTCGGTGCGGACCTCCCCCAGGCCAAGGTCGCGGCTGGTGCCCACCGCTTTTGGCAGCGGCGCCCAGAAGCTGGGCCAGCCGGTGCCGCTGTCGAACTTGGTCTTCGAACTGAAGAGTTTCTGGTCGCAGCCGGCGCAGGAAAACAGCCCGGCGCGATGCTCCCGATTGAGCGGGCTGGTGTCGGGATATTCGGTCGCCTGCTGCCGCAGCACCTTATAGGCCCAGGGCGACAGCTTCTTGCGCCATTGCGCATCGCTGAGGGTGAAGGGATAGGCCGCCTCCGCCGGTTCGGGGAGGAGTTGCCACAGGACAAGAGCACAGGCGCCGGTCGCGACGCCACTCAGGAAATGCCGCCGGTTCATGTCCCCTTCCTAAAGGCGTCAGCCTGTCGCGGGTCTGAACAGATTTTTCCACCAGCGCCCGCCCGACTGCATCACATGGCGACGGAACAGCAGCACGCCGACCCGGATGATCAAAGCGACGAAGGCCGCCTGCCAGAGCAAAGCCACCAGATGCGGCCACAGCGTCGCATCCTGCCCCGCCCGCGCGATCATGGCGAAGGGCGAACTGAAGGGGAAGATGCAGGCCGCCACTTCCGCCGGGGAACCCATATGGTCGACGGCATAGCTGGCGAAGAAGAAGATCAGCATCTGCCCCATGGTGATCGGCATGTTGAGCGTCTGCACTTCGCGCACCGTCGCCGCCTGCGCGCCGATGCCCAGAAACAGCGATCCGAGCAAAGTATAGGCCATGCCGAAATAGAGGACGGCCAGCATCAGGAAGATCGGCCAGCCCACCGCCGGGGTCGGCAGCCGCGTCGCATGCCCCCCGATCGCCTCGAATATGGCGAAGGCGGTGCCGCCCCAGAAGGCGATGCCGACGAAGCTCATTGCCAGCATCGCCATCAGCTTGCCCAGGAAGATCGCGTCGATCGGTACGGCGGCCGCCAGTATCTCTATGATCTTGTTCGTCTTTTCCTCGACCAGATTGGACAGGATCATGCCCGCCAGCAAGATGGTGAGGAAGAACATCACCACCTGCGCGATGCGGCCGATGATCAGGCGGCCCTGCGCCTGGGCGCCCAGACTCCGGCTCACTTCCTGCCGCTCCACGGTGATGAAGCGCAGCGTCCGTTCCGCCTGCGCGGCGGTGGAGAGCAGGCTGATATCGCCCTGTAGCTTGTCCAGATCCTCCGCCTTGCCGGTCAGCACGGGGTGCGCGATCGATCCGCTCAGGATCGCCACCACTTCGCTGTCGGTCCGGGCGAGCTGCACGCGCGGGCTGGGCGTGGCGGGCACGCGGCGCAGGCGCGGCAGGCTTTGCTCGCCCATGCGCTGGCTCAGCCGGTCATGCGCCCGCTGGATCGCCGCATCATCCTGCCCCGTCAGCGCCAGCCCGACGACGGGGCGCAGGTCGGTGCTGGAAATCTTGTCGCCAAGGCCGCCAAAGGCAAAGCCGATCAGGATCGGCAGCAACGGCCCCAGCAGAAAGAGGATGAAGGTGCGCGACAGCACGACGGCGGTGAAATCCCGCCGGGCGATGACGAAGGCGGCGCGCCACAATTCCTTCATGCCGGCTCCTCCGCTGCATCCTGCTGCACCATCTGCTTCGCCACGGCGGCGCCGGCGATGGCGACGAAGGCGTCATGCAGGCCGGGCCGTTCGATCGACAGGTTTTCAATCCCTGCCTGCCCGTCGATCAGGGCCCGCAGCAATGGCTCTATCCCTTCGTCGGGCAAGGCGAAATGCCAGCCATCCTCTTCCCGCACCGTATCGGCGGGCAGCGCGGCGCGCCATGGCCCATCGTCGGCGCGAGTGCGCAGCCGCACCTGCGACCGCAGCCGGTCGCGCGCGTCCCCCGGCGTTCCTTCGAACCGGATGCGCCCGCCCGCGACGATGGCGATCCGCTCGCACAGCCGCTCGGCATGGGCGATGACATGGGTCGAGAAAAGGATGGTGACGCCATTGCGCGCCTGCTGGCGGATCAGCGCCTCCAGCTTCTCCTGATTGATCGCGTCGAGCCCGGAAAAAGGCTCGTCCAGCACGATCAGCCGGGGTTCGTGGACGATGGTGCCGAACAGTTGCACCGTCTGGGCCATGCCCTTGGACAATTGACGGATCGGCTTGTCGATCGCCGCGCCCATGCCATGGCCCTCCAGCATCGCCTTCGCCCGTTCGCGCCCGACATGCAGCGGCAGACCGCGCAGCGCGCCCATGAAGGCGATCGCCTCGAAACTCTTCATCGACGGATAGAGCCCCCGCTCCTCAGGCAGATAACCGACCGCGCGGGCCATGCGCAAAGGCTGCGCCTCGCCCAGCAGGGTGCGATGCCCCTCATCCGGGTCGACAATGCCCAGCAGGGTGCGGAGCAGAGTGGTCTTGCCCGCGCCATTGGGGCCGAGCACGCCATAAATGGACCCCGCCGGCACCTGTATGTCGATGCCGTCGACCGCACGGAAACTGCCGAACGTCTTGACAAGCCCATGGCCTTCGACGGCATAGGCGGAGGGTGCAGCGGTGGACGATGCCGATATGTCGCCGATCATCCTGCCCTGATAGTCTGGACCCGTGTCTGTGGAAACCGAAACCTTGGAACAGCGCCTGAAGGCGGAAGCGCTGCGGCTGGGCTTTGCCGCCTGCCGCATCGCGCGCGCCGATGCCGCGCCGAAAAGCGGGGAAAGGCTGCGCGAATGGCTGGACGCGGGCTATCATGGCGACATGCTGTGGATGGAGGAGCGATCCGAACAGCGCGGATCGCCCACGGGCCTGTGGCCGGACGTGCGCAGCGTGATCATGCTGGGCATGAGCTATGCGCCGGGGCGCGATCCGCTGGCGCTGGCCGACGTGCCGGACCGGGCGCGTTTTTCCGTCTATGCGCAGGGCAAGGATTATCATGACGTCGTCAAGAAAGCACTGAAGGCGCTGGCCCGCTGGCTGGTGGAACAACAGCAAGGCGCGCTCAAGGTCTTCGTGGATACCGCGCCGGTCATGGAAAAACCGCTGGCCGCCGGCGCCGGGCTGGGCTGGCAGGGCAAGCACAGCAATCTGGTCAGCCGCGACCATGGCAGCTGGCTGTTTCTGGGGGCGATCTACAGCGAACTGGCGCTGGAGGCCGACGGGCCGGAGCGCGACCATTGCGGCAGCTGCACCGCCTGTCAGGCCGCCTGCCCGACCGATGCCTTCCCTGCCCCCTATAAGGTCGATGCGCGGCGCTGCATCTCCTACCTCACCATCGAGCATAAGGGGCCGATCCCGGAGGAACTGCGCGCCGGGATCGGCAACCGCGTCTATGGCTGCGACGATTGTCTGGCGGTCTGCCCCTGGAACAAGTTCGCCGACGCGGCGGCGGCCAATCGGGCGTTTGTCGGCCGGGCGGAACTGGCCGCGCCCGCGATCGGCGACCTGCTCGATCTGGACGATGCGACCTTCCGCGAGATTTTCTCCGGCTCCCCGATCAAGCGCATCGGCCGCAACCGCATGGTCCGCAACGCCGCCATCGCGGCAGGCAATAGCGGCGATCCGAGGCTGCTGGCGCGACTGGAAGCACTGGTCGGGGACGCGGATGCGGTGGTGGCGGAGGCGGCGGAGTGGGCGATTGGGAAATTATCCCCTTCTCCCTGAGGGAGAAGGATACGCAGCCTTGGCGACGAAGGAGCCTAGGCGAAGTTGGATGAGGGGGATGGGCGCTAGACTTGCCTAGGTGCGAGAACTTGTAGCCCCCTCACCCAGCTACGACTAGGCAGCAAGCTGCCAAGTCTTCGCATCCTCGGTCAGAGGCACGTGACTCTGGCCGACCCTCAAGGGAGAGGGGAAGAAACGGCCCCATCCTATTCTACTTCCAAAATAGGATTTGCTCTGGTCTATCCTGATGGATGAACCGGCATCTTTTCCACTCTCGCGATGAGCGAACCGGTGCGTCGCTGAGGCGGGACAGGCGCATGGGTGTGACCCTGTCTCCGGACCCCGGTGACCCAAAAGGCGCGTCGCGGGCGCGTTGCAGGCGCGTCATGGGAGCGAAACTGTGGCTTTTCGTCGGAACAGGCCGACGACACTGTGAACTTCGGGACTATGACCCTGTCGGCCGGACTATTTCGCCTGAAGCGCCGTGGCGCAGGCGGCGGGATCGACGTCCATGCCCGTCGGGGAACGGGCGTCGACATGGGTGACGACCGGTTCCTTGCCGCGCGCAGGCGCATAGAGATAGGCGTCGAGCACGCAGCGGCCGTTGCCGAATTGCAGCTTGCGCACCGTCGTCTCGCGAATGTCGAGCCGGGGCTGGCCGAACAACTGCGTCAGATGGCGGGCATCGGTTCCCAGCAGCGGCCCCTGCTTCGTGAAGGCGCTGGCGGGCGGGCCGGGCGGCGGTTGAATCTGGGTCGCCGGGGGAACGATCGTCCCTGCGCCGCACGCCGCCAGCGGCAGGGCCAGCAAGGTAATAAGGGTCCGTTTGGAAAATGCGCGAAAGAGCGCATTTTCGATGCGGCACCGGCCCGCACCCCCACCCGACCGCCCAGACATGGTACCCTGATGGGTGGTCGGGTGGGGGTGCGGGCCGGTGCGGGTACACCTGTCAAAAAAGCTCGAACGGAGGGTCTTCATGATTTCGTCTTTCGTCCGAGCAGCATGTGCACCGCCATAGCCGCGCTGAAGATCGGCGCAAGCAGGTTGGCCACCGGGACGAGGAACAGAAGCGCCGAAACGAGGCCCATGAGCCACCGGCCGCTGCGCGACAGGGGCGGGAGCGCGGGATGACGCGGCTCCACCATGTCCGCCATGTCCCGGCCGAGCAGATAGGCGTTCAGGGCCAGGAACAGCCCGATCGTGCCGATCCCCGTCACCAGCAGCAGCACATAGGCGGGCAGCGCGACGATGTTCCAGCCGATCGTCCGCCCGACCGAGGCAAGGGCAAACCGCAGGCTGCGCGCCCAGCCGACCGGGCGGGCGGTGACATGGGGATAATCCTCCTGTTCGATCGCCTCGATAATATCGTCGGCGAACAGGCCCATCACCGCCATCGCCGTGGCGCGGAACAACAGCCATCCCGCCGCGACCATCACCAGCAGGGTCGCCGTCGCTTCGCCATAAGCGCCCCAGCTTTCGCCGCCGCCCCAGCCGAAATACAGCCGCAGCGCATGGAAACCGGCCCACAATGCAGCCGCCAGCAGCGCGAACAGCAGCAATGTCAGGACGATCGTCTTGCCCATCAGGCGCAGCGCAGCGCCGTGGAAGATGGAAGGAAAAGCGCGCAGGGCGGCGGTCAGGACCATGGCCCTGCTATCGCCCCGCCCCGTCGCAAGGTCAATCAGCGTCGTTGCATGGCGCAGCGCGGGCCGGTAGAGACGACGCAATTTTATTCTCCTCCCAAGACAAGGAAATTGCGTGACCGCTTCCGCACCCACTCTTGATGTCGTTGCGATCGGCAATGCCATCGTCGACGTTCTCGCCCGCAGCGACGACGCCTTTCTGGCGCAACATGCGCTGACCAAGGGCGGGATGCAGCTGATCGACGCCGCCATGGCCGAAACGCTCTATGCCGACATGCCGCAGGCCAAGGAAATCAGCGGCGGCTCGGCCGCCAACACGTTGGCCGGACTGGCCGCGCTGGGCAAGAAGTGCGGCTTCATCGGTCAGGTGAACGAGGATCAGCTGGGCGCGGTGTTCGCGCATGACGTGCGGGCGCTGGGCATCCGTTTCGACACGCCGGTCATGCATGGCGAAGTGCCGACTGCCCGCTGCCTGATCCTGGTGACGCCCGACGCGCAGCGCACGATGAACACCTTCCTGGGCGCATCGCAGTTCCTGCCCGAAGCGGCGGTCGATTTCGACCTGATCCGATCGGCGAAGATCCTCTATCTCGAAGGCTATCTGTGGGATCCCGAGCAGCCCCGTGCGGCGATGCGCGCGGCGATCGACGCGGCGCGCGGCGCGGGCCGCAAGGTGGCCTTCACCCTGTCCGACAATTTCGTGATCGACCGGCATCGCGCCGACTTCATCGACCTGATCGACAATGGCCAGATCGACATCCTCTTCTCCAACGAGGGCGAGATTCAGTCGCTGGCGCAGGTCGATAATTTCGACGCCGCACTCGCCCGCTTCGCCGACGAGGTGCCGGTGCTGGTGTCGACCCGCAGCGAAAAGGGCGCGGTCGCCATCGTCGACGGCGTGCGCCATGAAGCGCCCGCCGCCCCGGTATCGCAGATCATCGACACGACCGGCGCGGGCGACCTGTTCGCCGCCGGCTTCCTGGCCGCGCATATCGATGGCCGCAGCGTCGAGGATGCGCTGGCCCTGGGCGCCGCCGCCGCCGCCGAAGTCATCTCCCACTGGGGCGCCCGCCCGGAGGATGATCTGGGCGTGATCCGCGACGCGCTGTTCGCCTGATCTATCCCACAAGCCATGCAAAAGGCCCGCCTCTCACCGGAGAGGCGGGCCTTTTGCATTTTTCGCTGTCCTACAGCCTGCCGCATCGGCGACAGGGGCAGAAGATCAGACCGGCTTCTGCTTCCTGAACAGGGCCCGGTCTTCCGAACCGAAGCCCCAGCGCCAGATGACGAGGCCATAGGCGCCCAATATCGCCCAGACGCCGACCGCCAGTTCGACCCATTCGAAACGCTGCGGCAGGGCGACGAAGCCCGCGCCGACGATGCAGGCGACCCCCGCCGCGCTCAGCAGCGGCCAGCGCCAGGCGTTGATCGGCGCATCCAGCAGGCGCGAGAGCAGGCGCGCCTTGACGAAAGCGCCGAGGCCCAGCGCAAGGCAGAGCGCGAGCGCGGGCGCAGCGGCGATCCACATCACCTCCATATGCACGGCGCGCGCCGCGAAGATCAGCGCGAAGCTGAAGGCCGCCTGACAGCCGATCATGACGAGGGAGATCATCAGGTTGCGATGGCGGGCGATATAGACCAGCGCCGATTCGCTGACGACCGCCGTGGCCGCAACGACTTCGGCCAGCAGCAGGAAAGCAAGCGCGCCGGTGCCGCCGACGAAATGCGGGCCGACCAGCCCCATCACCGCCTCACCGGGGATGCCGAGCGCCAGCGCGATGCCGGCCTGTGCGGCGATGATCCAGAAGCCGACCTGGCTGACCTGTTTGGCGATGGCGGCAAGGTTGTTTTCCGCCAGGTTGCGGGTGATGACCGGGCCAAGGATGGGATCGAAGCTGGTCTTGAGCTTCTGTGGCAGAGAGGCGACCTGCTGCGCGACATAATAGATGCCGACCACCGCCGGGCTGACGAACAGGCCCAATATCGCCATGTCGAGCCGGCGCGATCCCCATTCCACCCCGTCCGCCGCCGCCAGCGGCAGGTTGCGCCGGGCGAGGCGCCAGAGTCGGCCCGGATCGGGACGCCAGCCGCTGGGTCGGCCATAATGGCGGATCATCGGAATGATCGAGGCAATGAAAGCCGCGATCATCGACACGGCATAGGAGAGGATCAGGCCATCGCGCAGCGAATAATAAGCGAAACCGAAAGCGCCAATGCTGATCGCCCAGGGTTCGATAATCGAGCGCGCCCGGACGGTCGCGCCAACGTCGAAGCGATAGGCGCAGGCGGCGAGCGCCACGTCCGATCCCGCCACGCCGATCACCACCAGCGCCAGCAACCGGTCCAGCCCGTTGATGTTGCTGTTGGGGAACATCGCCTGCGGGAAGGCGATGAGGATCGCAGAACCAAGCAAGGCCGCGAGCAACGTCACGACCATCGCGTCCGTCACGACATGATTATGCGGCCGCTCCGTCTGCGACAGCGCACCGGCCAAACCGCGCTTCAGGCCCAGCGTCGCGATCTGGGCGACGAATTCGACCACCAGCACGGCATAGGCGAAACGACCCAGCGCTTCGGCGCCATACCAGCGCCCGGCGATGAACAGGAAAGGCAGGCGTGCGGCCAGCCGCAGCAGGAAGCCGAAGACGTTGGTCCGCCCGCCCTTGGCCAGAGCGGCGATATCATCCTGATCCTTGGATGGAGGCGCCTCTGTCGCCAACGAACTATCAACCCCTTGTGTCATTCTCTGTTGCTATATCTGTTCGTTGTAGGCGCAATGCGGCAGCAGCGCGACGGGTTATTCAGGACGCAGCGGCCGGGCGAGCAGCGCGTCGATGACCTGCGCCAATGGTGCTGCGTCGGTCAGCAGGGCGCAGACGGCCTCCACCACCGGCATTTCCACACCCGCCGCGCGTGCGGCATCGCGCAGCACCGGCGCGGTATGCGCGCCTTCCGCGACGGTACGACGGTTGGAGAGCAGGTCGGCGGCGCTTGCCCCCTCGCCCAGTCCCTTACCCAGCGAGAAGTTGCGCGAATTGGTGGATGAGCAGGTGAGGACCAGATCGCCCAGCCCCGACAGGCCGGCCAGCGTTTCCGCCCGCGCACCACGCGCCAGACCGAAGCGAGTCATTTCGGCAAAACCCCGGCTGATGAGCGCGGCGCGGGCGTTGAGGCCGAGCCCAGCCCCTTCCGCAACACCGCAGGCGATGGCGAGCACATTCTTGACCGCGCCACCAATTTCCGCGCCGATCACATCGTCCGACAGATAGGGACGGAAGGACGGACGGGCGATGCGGGCCGCAAGGCGCTGGCCCAAGGCCTTGTCCTCGCAGGCGAGCGTGATGGCGGTCGGCAGGCCCTTCGCCACTTCATGCGCGAAGGTCGGGCCGGAGAGGACGGCGATGGGCGAGGTCGGCTGCGCCTGCGAAGCGACTTCAGACATCAGCAGGCTGGTGCCCGCCTCTATCCCCTTGGAGCAGAGCAGGAGCGGCACGCCGGCGGGGGCCTGCGCCACGACGCTGCGCAGATGCTGGGCGGGACTGACGACCAGCAGCATCTCGCAATCGTTGAGGTGCGCCATATCGCCGGTCGCCCGGATCGAGGGCGAAAGCGGGAGATTGGCGAGATAAAGCGGGTTTTCCTGACGCGCATTGATCGCGTCGACCACATCCGGTTCCAGCGCCCAGAGCGCCACATCCTGCCCGTCGCTGGCCAGCAATTGCGCCAGCGCCGTACCCCAGGCGCCCGCGCCGATGACTCCCGCCTTCATGCCTTCACGCCCTTCATGCTTTTACTCCGGCGCCGCGCGCCTTTTCTGCCGCCGGATCGAGCGGCCAGCGCGGCCGGGCGGGAAATGTAAGATCGTCGATCAGACCCACTGCGAAGCGTTCCGCCCCGGCCCAGGCGATCATCGCCGCATTGTCGGTGCACAGCCACATGGGCGGCGCGACGAAAGGCAGGCCATGATCGGCGGCCAGCGATTCGAGCGCGGCGCGGATCGGCTGGTTTGCGGCCACGCCCCCCGCCACGACCAGCGCGGTGACGCCTTCGCTCTGCGCCAGCGCCTTGCGCGTGCGGTCGATCAGGCAATCGATCACCGCCTGCTGGAAGGAAGCGGCGATATCCTCGGTCGCATATTGGCCGGACTGGACGGCGCGCATCACCGCGCTCTTGAGGCCGGCGAAGGAGAAATGCGGTTCGGCCGTGCCGACCAGCGGGCGCGGCAGGGGAACGGCCTTCGCATTGCCCTGCGCAGCCGCCTTTTCCACCTGCGGGCCGCCGGGATAGCCAAGGCCGAGCAGCTTGGCGGTCTTGTCGAACGCTTCGCCCGCCGCATCGTCGATGGTGGTGGCGAGGCGCGCATAGTCGCCCGGCCCCTTCACATGGAGCAACTGGCAATGGCCGCCCGACACGAGCAGCAGCAGATAGGGGAATTGCAGGGTCGGATCGGCAAGGCGCGGCGAGAGCGCATGCCCCTCCAGATGGTTGACCGCCACCAGCGGCTTGCCCGCCGCATGGGCAAGCGCCTTGCCGGTGACGAGGCCGACCATCACGCCGCCGATCAGGCCGGGTCCGGCGGTGGCGGCGATCACGTCGACGTCCGCCAGCGTCATCTTCGCATCGGCCAGCGCCGCTTCGATCAGAGGGCTGAGAGCCTCCACATGCGCACGCGCCGCGATTTCGGGTACGACGCCGCCATAGGGGCGATGCGCTTCCTCCTGCGTGGCGAGACGATGCGCGAGAATCCGGCCGTCGGCGCTCACCAGCGCCGCCGCGGTTTCATCGCAGCTCGATTCCAGGCCCAGAATGATGGTCATTGCCGCTTCCATCTAATGGCGCTGGCCATTAGAGCAAGCCGCATATGCTTTTCACTGATCGACCGTTGCGCCTGGGCACCAGGGGATCGCCGCTGGCACTGGCCCAGGCCCATATGACCGCGCAGGCTTTGCGCGCCGCCCATGGCTGGAACAAGGAGGCGATCGAGATCGTCACCGTGCAGACCAGCGGCGACCGGATTCAGGACCGGGCGCTGGCCGACATCGGCGGCAAGGCGCTGTGGACCAAGGAACTGGATCGGGCGCTGATAGCGGGCAAGATCGACTTTGCCGTGCATAGCATGAAGGATGTCGAGACGCTGCGGCCGGATGCCTTCCGTATCGCCGCGATGCTGCCGCGCGCCGACGTGCGCGACAAGCTGGTGGGGGTGGAAAGTTTCGCCGCGCTGCCCGCCAATCCGCTGGTCGGCACCAGCTCGCCGCGTCGAGCGGCGCAGGTGAAGCGGTTGCGGCCCGACGCGACCATCACCCTGTTTCGCGGCAATGTGGCGACGCGCCTCGCGAAGCTGGCGACCGGCGAGGTCCATGCCACGCTGCTGGCGGCGGCGGGCCTTGATCGGCTGGACCAGAGCGATGTCGGCACGCTGATCCCGATCGAGACGATGCTGCCCGCCCCGTCACAGGGCGCGGTGGGGATCGAGGCGCTGGCGGACAATGCGCCGGTGCTGGCGGCTCTGAATGCGATCAATGACCGCGACACCTATGACACGGTGATGGCCGAGCGTGCGCTGCTGCGCGGCCTGGGCGGCACATGCCATTCGCCTATCGCGGCACTGGCGCTGGTCGAGGGCGACGGCCTGTTCCTGCGCGCCGAGATCATCAGCCCGGACGGCAGCGAAACGGTGCGGGAAGAGGCGCGGCTGGCACGCGGCGACCAAGACGCTGCAGAGGCGATCGGCCGGACCTTGCTCGATCGCGCCAGCCCGGCGTTGCGCGCCCTGTTCGAGGCGTGAGGCGCGTCCTGATCCTGCGGCCGGAACCGGCGGCGGGCAAGACGGCGGACAAAGCGCGCGCAATGGGGCTAGATGCGCTGGTGCATCCGCTGTTTGCGCCGCAAGTCGTGGACTGGACGCCGCCGGCGCCGGAGGAGTATGACGCGCTGCTGCTGACCAGCGCCAATGGGGTGCGACTGGCGGGGTCGGGGCTGCACCGATATCGCGCTCTGCCCGCCTATGCCGTGGGAGCAAAGACCGCGCAGGCGCTGACCGAAGCCGGTTTCGCCGATGTGGTCGCCGGGACCATGGATGGCAGCGCGATCGCCGCACAGATCGCCGCGGACCGGCATCGGCGAGTGCTGCATCTGGCGGGGACGACCGTCGCTCCCATCGAGGCGGGGCCGCTCCATATCGATCGGATCGTGGTCTATGGCATGGCCAGCCTGCCACCCGATCCGGCGCTGCTGGACATGGCCGTGCCGGGATCGATCCTGCTGGTGCATTCGCCGCGTGCGGGCGAAAGGCTGGCGGCGCAGACACCCGACAGCCGCCGCGCTACACTGCATGTCATTGCTATCAGCACAGCGGCCTTAACGGCATGTGGCGCCGGTTGGGCCAGCGCGCAGGCCGCTGCTCTGCCACAGGATGACGAGATGCTGGCCCTGGCCCGCCGATTGTGCGAATGACGAGACGATGACAGACGAAAGAGGCGGCATGAGCGAAGAGGACGGGGTGGCCAGCATTGGTATGACGCCGCCGCCCGCGCGCCGGCGCAGCATGTTGCCGCTGCTGATCCTGGCCCTGCTCGCCTTTGCGCTGGGCGTGGTGCTGACCGTCTGGGCCTGGCCGCAGATCCAGCGGCGCTGGAGCGATCCGCAACCGCAGGCGGCCTTGCCGCAACCTCTTCCCGGCACGGTGGGCGCACTGGCGACCGGTCAGGGCGTCACGGTACGTCCGCTGACCGCCGACGCGGCGCAGATGCTGGACGCGCGTGTCGTACAACTGGACGAGCGGCTGAACCGGATCAGCGTGGAGGCACAGGCCGCATCGGGTAATGCCACGCGCGCAGAAGGCCTGCTGGTGGCCTTTGCCGCCCGCCGGGCGCTCGATAGTGGCATGCCGCTCGGCTATATCGAGGGGCAATTGCGACTGCGCTTTGGGCAGGCCCAGCCACGGGCCGTGGCCGCGATCATCAATGCCGCCCGCGCCCCGATGACGCTGGCGGACCTGCGCGGCGGCCTGAACGATATTGCCGATCAGGTGGTGAAGACGCCCGCCGACGCCAGCTGGTGGACCGCGCTGGAGCATGAGGCGCGCGAGCTGGTGACGATCCACCGGGCCTCCACGCCCTCGCCGCGCCCACAGGCTGCGATGGAGCGAGCACTGCGTTATATCGACGGCGGCCGGGTGAGCGCGGCGCTGGCCGAGGTGGAGCGCATGCCCGGCAAGGCGGCCGCCGATCGCTGGACCCAGGCGGCCCGACGCTATCTGGAGGCGCGGCGCGCGCTGGACCTGATCGAAACCGCCGCGATATTGGAGCCGCGCGAACTGCGTGGCCCGGAAGCCGCTGCGGTCGACCAGACACCCCCGCTGACGCCCTGACAGGGCATCGATCCGAAGATTGTCACAAACGACGAACCGTTTGATCTGATCGACAAAAGCCATGGACGCGGCGGGCCATGTCATGGGAATGTCATCTTTCCATCTGGAAAGAGGTTCCTCCTTTCGTGCCCCCCTATGCCGACGCCATTGCCAGTTTCTGGAAAGATCGCCTGACCGGCGGTCCGCGGGCGGCCGAGCGGCCGGGCATCCAGCAATTGCTGGCCAATATGTCGGTGCCGTTCGATCTGGCACGGACGCGCGCTCAAGCGCCCATGCTGGCAGGCGCGATGCGCGGCGATGGGCGGCATGTGCTGCTGATCCCCGGCCTGCTGGCGTCGGAACAGCGGATGGAGCCTCTGCGCGCGATATTGCAGGCGGCGGGCTATCGCGCCCATGGCTGGGACATGGGCCGCAATTTCGGCCCGAAGCCTGACAGTCTGGAGCGGATCGACCAGCGGATCGACGCGATCCGCCGGGGCACTGGCGCGCCGGTGACGCTGGTCGGCTGGAGCCTGGGCGGCCTTTATGCCCGCGAATATGCGAAATTCGCCGCCCACAAGGTCGGCGGCGTGGTGTCGATGGGGACGCCCTTTTCCGGCGATCCGCGCGCCAATCATGCCTGGCGACTCTATCAGCTGGTGTCCGGGTTCCCGGTCGACCGGCCGCCCTTTCCCTGCACGCGGGAGGAAAAGCCGCCGGTGCCGACCGTGGCTCTATGGTCGCGCCGGGATGGCGTGATCCTGCCGGAATGCGCGCGCGGCCGTGCTGGCGAGCGGGACAAGGCGATCGAGGTCGACTGCACCCATATGGGCTTTGCCGCCGCGCCGGAGGGCATTGCGGCGGTGGGCAAGGCGCTGGAGGCGATGCGGGGCTGACGGAGACGTCGGGTTCAGGGTGGCGGATTCGACCGACAGGGTCATTGCACCAAAGTTCACATCGTCGATGGCGTCGTATTTCCGCGCTTTTGAGCCGGAAACGCGACGGCCGTGCGCCGCCGACGCGCCGGGCGCGCGCCTGTTGGGTCATCGTGGCGCGCCGCCTGTGCACCGGGAACGCACTGGATAGGTCAAAGGCGCGTCCTTGATAGAGGGGCGTTTGCGGGGACGGGCGGCGGTGAAGGGCAGACTGCTCCATCCTTCAGGATAGATCAGGCAAAATCCTATTTTGGAAGGGGAATAGGAGGGGGCGGACGCTCCTGTTCCAAATCAACCGTGTTCCTGCGAACGCAGCCCCCCAGGTAACAAGGCGCTAGGCCGCCCTAGGCTCCTGCTTTCGCAGGAGCACAGCGTGTCTGCAACGGGTCGCTTCGAGACATTTCCTTGCTCGTCATGCCGGTCTTGACCCGGCATTCCGCTTTTCTCTGCAAAAGCCAAAAAAGAACTAGGCCCCGGATCAAAGCCGAGGAAGGAGGGGCTTCGTCTGTTTGGCAGTAGCGCTCAGGACTAAAGCCGCTGCAAAGCCTCTTCCTTGCCGATCAGCGGCAGAAGCTGGCCCATGTCGGGGCCATGGTCCAGACCGGTCAGGGCGCGACGCAGGGGCAGGAAGAGTGTCTTGCCCTTGCGGCCGGTCTCTTCCTTCAGCGCGTTGGTGAGCATGCGCCAGATATCGGCGTCGAAAGCCGCGTCGGACAGGATGCGGTGGGCGGCGGTCAGGAAATCGCGGTCCTCTTCGGCGACGGCAGGCGCGTCGATCGGGCCGGTGACGATCCGCCACCAGTCGGCCACGCCCGCTACCGTTTCCAGATTGGGGCGGATCGCATCCCATGCCGCTTCGCCCACGCCTTCGGGGAGGCGATCGGCGACCGCTGCATAGGGGAGAAGATGGACGATCTTCTGGTTGAGGGTCGCCAGTTCGGCCTCATCGAAGCGCGCAGGCGCGCGGCCGAAATGGCCGAAGTCGAAGCTGTCGATCAGGGGCGCCATGTCGGCGAAGGGCTCGATGGACTGCGAACTGCCGAGGCGGGCGAGCAGCGAGGCGATGGCGGACGGTTCCAGCCCGATCTCGCGGAAATGGGCAACACCGAGCGAACCGAGACGCTTGGACAGCTTGCCCTCGCTGCCGGTCAGCAGTGCTTCATGGGCGAACCGGGGCAACGGGGCTCCCAAGGCCGTGAACATCTGAATCTGGGTGGCGGTGTTGGAGACATGATCCTCCCCGCGCAGGACATGGGTGATCCCCATGTCGACATCATCGATGACCGAGGGGAGCATGTAGAGCCAGGAACCGTCGGCGCGACGAATGACCGGGTCAGACAGCAACTTGGGATCGAAGCGCTGATCGCCCCGGATCAGGTCTGTCCAGGTGATCGGCTGATCATGGTCCAGCTTGAAGCGCCAGTGCGGGGTGCGGCCTTCGGCTTCATAAGCGGCGATCTGGTCCGGGGTCAGCGAGAGGGCGGCGCGATCATAAACCGGCGGCAGGCCGCGCCCGAGCAGGATCTTGCGGCGTAGCTCCAGTTCCTGGCTCGTTTCACAGGCGGGGTAGACATGGCCGGATGCCTTGAGCGCCTCGAACCGCGCTTCGTAGAGGGCGAAGCGGTCGGACTGTTTTTCCTCGCCATCCCAATGGAGGCCGAGCCATTTCAGGTCGGCCTTGATCGAATCCGCATATTCGGGGCGGGAGCGTTCGAGGTCGGTATCGTCGAGGCGCAGCAGGAAACGGCCGCCCGATTTGCGCGCCCATAGCCAATTATGGAGCGCCGCGCGGATATTGCCGACATGGAGGTGGCCGGTGGGCGACGGGGCGAAGCGGGTGATGACGGTCATATCTTGATTCCAGACCCGTTCGGGCTGAGCGTAGCAAAGTCACTTCGCTTCGCTCAGTGCCGGGCTTCGACTTCGCTCAGCCCGAACGGCCTTTTCATGGGTTAAATGCTGCGGAAGCCGTTGGTGATCGGATAGCGGCGATCGCGGCCGAAATTGCGGATGCCCAGTTTCACGCCGGGGGGCGACTGGCGGCGTTTATATTCGGCAATGTAGAGCAGGCGCTCGATGCGGGCGACCGTCTCCTTCTCGAAACCGCGCTCGACCAACTTGTCGACCGACAATTCTTCCTCGACCAGACCGTAGAGGATCGGGTCCAGCACCTCATAGGGCGGCAGGCTGTCGTCGTCGCGCTGATTGTCGCGCAGTTCGGCGCTGGGCGGCTTGGTGATGACTCGCTCTGGCATCACCGGACCGGCGGGGCCGAAGCCTTCGCCGAGCGACGGCATATTGTCGTTTCGCCAGCGGCAGAGATCGAACACCGTCGTCTTGTAAGCGTCCTTCAGCACCGAATAGCCGCCCGCCATGTCGCCATAGATGGTGGCATAGCCGACCGACATCTCGCTCTTGTTGCCGGTGGTCAGCAACATATGGCCATATTTGTTGGAAAGGCCCATCAGCGTGACGCCGCGAATGCGCGACTGGATATTCTCTTCGGTCAGGTCGCGGCTGCGGCCTTCGAAGACGGGGGCGAGCATGGTGTCAAAGGCGGCGACGGCCGGTTCGATCGGGATCGTGTCGTAGCGGACGCCGAGCAGGCGGGCGCATTCGACCGCATCGTCCAGGCTTTCCTGACTGGTGAAGCGCGAGGGCATCATCACGCACCAGACGCGATCGGCGCCCAGCGCATCGACGGCGACGGCGGCAGAGAGCGCGGAGTCTATGCCGCCCGACAGGCCCAGCACCACGCCGGGGAAGCGGTTGCGGTTCGCATAGTCGCGCAGGCCCAGCACCATGGCGTTGTAGATGTCGGCCGGGCGGGGATCGAGATCATGCTTGTCGCCGGGCAGGCAGACCCACTGGCCGTCCCATTTCTCCCATGTCGTCAGCACCAGCGATTCTTCCCAGTCGGGCAATTGCTGGGCGAGGCTGAGGTCGCCGTTCATCACGAAGGAGGCGCCGTCGAACACCAGTTCGTCCTGCCCGCCGACGCGGTTGAGATAGACGAGCGGCAGGCCGGTTTCGCGGACGCGGGTTCCCGCCACCATGTTCAGGCGGCGATCATCCTTGTCGACTTCGAACGGGCTGCCATTGGGGCTGATCAGGATTTCCGCGCCCTCGGCCCGCAGGTGGGCGGTGACGAAGGGGAACCAGATATCTTCGCAGATCGGCACGCCGATCTTCACGCCCTTGAACGTGATCGGCGCGGGCAGCGGACCGGGGGCGAACAAGCGCTTTTCGTCGAAGGTGCCATAATTGGGCAGTTCGCGCTTCTGCCGGATCGCGGTGACGGCGCCATTTTCCAGCAGGGCGACGACGTTGAACAGCACACCCTGCGAAGCGACGACGGTGCCGACCAGCATGGCCGGGCCGCCATCCGCCGTCTCCTGCGCCATCCGGTCCAAATGATAATTGGCCTGATCGACCAGAGCGGGCTTGAGCACCAGATCTTCGGGTGGATAGCCGATCAGTTGCAGTTCGGGATAGACGATCAGGTCCGCGCCCTGCGCCCGTGCGCGCCATTCCAGCATGGCGTCGGCATTGGCTTTGGGGTCGCCCATATATTGGGTCATCTGCGCGAGCGCGATCACGAGTTTGTCGGTCATGGTTTGGCCACTAGTCCATTTTGTCGCAGGGCGCAAAAGCGCCTTTCCACATGCGACATGCGCCGCTAAAGGGGCCGCGTTTCGCGCATCGTCATCAATTCGTCACGCCATTAGCCTGGGGATTTTCGCCATGAAACTCATGACCGGCAATTCGAACAAGCCGCTTGCGGCCGCCATCGCCGACTATATCGAAATCCCCCTGACCGACGCCAGCGTCCGTCGTTTCGCCGACGAAGAAGTTTTCGTGGAAATTCATGAGAATGTCCGCGGCGAGGACGTGTTCGTGATCCAGTCGACGGCCTATCCGACCAATGACAATCTGATGGAATTGCTGATCATGATCGATGCGCTCAAGCGCGCGTCGGCCAAGCGAATCACGGCTGTCGTCCCCTATTTCGGCTATGCCCGGCAGGACCGGAAGCCCGGCCCGCGCACGCCGATCTCGGCCAAGCTGGTCGCCAACCTGATCACCACCGCTGGGGCCGACCGCGTCTTGTCGGTCGACCTGCATGCGGGGCAGATCCAGGGCTTCTTCGACATTCCGACCGATAATCTGTTCGGTGCGCCGGTGATGTCGGCCGATATTCAGGCCCGTTTTGGTGACAAGAATATCATGGTGGTGTCGCCCGATGTGGGCGGCGTGGTGCGCGCCCGTGCGCTGGCCAAGCGACTCGACAACGCCCCGCTCGCCATCGTCGACAAGCGCCGTGAGCGCGCCGGCGAATCGGAAGTGATGAACATCATCGGCGACGTGAAGGGCCGCTTCTGCATCCTGATCGACGATATCGTCGATTCGGCCGGCACGCTGTGCAACGCCGCCGCCGCGCTCAAGGCGCAGGGCGCCGAAGACGTCATCGCCTATGTCAGCCATGGCGTGCTCTCGGGCGGCGCAGTCGCCCGTGTCGAAGCGTCGGAATTGCTGGAACTGGTCATCACCGACTCGATCCAGGGCACCGATGCGGTTATCGGCGCCCAGCGCATCCGGCATTTGCCTATCGCCCCGTTGCTGGGCGAAGCGATCAAGCGCATCGCGGACGAAAGCTCGGTTTCGAGCCTGTTCGACTGATCAGGCGCATGGGCTGAGCGCCTTTCTGCGGCCTGCTCCTTTGATCAAGACGGGATACACGCCGGTCGAGCCTCGCTCGGCCGGCGTTGTCGTTTATGGGGTCAGTGCGTCGGGAAGAGGATGATCGGCAGGGCGAAGACGAGCGCCAGACCGGTGACGATGCGCTGGCCGCGCGACACGCCCAGCGGCAGGTCGCGCCAGATCATCGGGCAGGTCAATAGGGCGAAGATAATCAGCAGGTTGGAAATCGTTACCGATCCGCCGATCGGCATGTCCTGCCGCAGCGCCAGCCCCGCAAGCAATGCGATGAAGCTCAATATCCAGCCGACCAGCGCCATGATCATCCCTTTCCTGATGCAGGCTAGGACGGCAAGGTTGCCAAAGACTTAAGCGGGATCAGACCAGGGATCATAGCTGCCGAAACTCCAGACATTGCCCTCCGGATCGAGCGCCGTGTAGCCGCGGCCCGGATAGCCCGGATTATCATGCGGTTCGTCCACCACCACGGCGCCTTCGTTGCGGGCGTGGAGGCAATGGGCGTCAGGATCGGCCAACACGACATAAACGCAGGCCGTGACGCCGCCCAGATCGCGCGCGGTGGACCAGGTATAGAGCGATTCGTCCTCCATATCCTTGACGCTGCCCAGCATCACCATCCCCTTCCCCAATATCAGTTGGGCGTGGTGGATGATGGTCGGATCGGCATCGTCCGGATAGACGGCGTGGCGGGTGAAGCCGAAGGCGTCGCACAGAAAATCGATCGCGGCGGGCGCATCGGCATAGCGCAGGCAGGGAATGGCAGGCGAACCGGGCATGATCCTCTCCTTATCCGGACATTCTCCAGTCTAGCGCAAAGCCGGCGCAACCGCTAGGCGAAGGGGCATGACGACCCGCGATGACCTGGCCCTTGCCAACCGCCTTGCCGACGCCGCTGGCGCCGCCATCCGCCCCTTTTTTCGTGCGCGCTATGACATGGAGATCAAGGCGGACAAGTCGCCGGTGACGGAGGCCGACCGTGCCGCCGAAGCGGCGATCCGCGCGATATTGGAAAAGGAACGGCCCGACGACGGCATCATCGGCGAGGAATATGGATCGGTGCGGACCGATGCCGAGCGGGTGTGGATTCTCGATCCGATCGACGGGACACGCAGCTTCATTGCCGGGCGGCCGATCTTCGGCACGCTGATCGCACTGACGCAGGGGGGATGGCCGACGATCGGTATTATCGACCAGCCGATCGCGCAGGAACGCTGGGCCGGGATGAGCGGGCAGCCGACCACCTTCAACGGCAAGCCGGTGCGCACGCGGGCCTGCAAGGCGCTGGGGGGCGCGGGCATCGCCACCACCAGCCCGCACCTCTTCGCCGATGGCGATGTGCCCCATTATCTGGCGCTGGTCGCCGCCGTTTCGGGCGGGTCGCCGCGGCAGGGGCCGGTCTATGGCGGGGACTGCTATAATTATGGGCTGCTGGCGTCCGGGTTCCTGGACATCGTCATCGAATCGGGCCTGCAAAGCTATGATTTCGCGGCGCTGGTGCCGGTGGTCGAGGGCGCGGGCGGCCTGATGTGCGACTGGAATGGCGAGCCGCTGACCGCCGACAGCGAAGGCCATGTGCTGGCGCTGGGCGATCCGGCGCGGCTGGAGGATGTGCTGGAAGCGATCCATGGCGCGGGTGACGACCATGGGCATGATCATCACCACCATTGAAAACGACCCCGAATCGCTTGCCTTTTGCGGCGCAGCCCCCTAAGGGCCGCCCTTCGCGATATTCAGTGAGACCGCCCGGCTAACTAGGGCTGCCGTGGCTGTCTGTAATCGTCGCGCTGAACAAGGAGACGAAAATGCCCAAGATGAAGACCAAGAGCGGTGTGAAGAAGCGCTTCAAGTTCACCGCTACCGGCAAGGTCAAGCACGGCGTCGCTGGCAAGCGTCACCGCCTGATCAGCCATAACTCGAAATATATTCGCCAGAACCGCGGCACCAGCGTGCTGTCGGATTCGGATGTCGGTCACGTGCGCCTGTGGGCGCCGTACGGCCTGAAGTAAGGAGGCCTGACCCATGGCACGTGTCAAGCGTGGTGTAACCACGAAGGCGAAGCATAAGCGGATTCTAGATCAGGCGAAGGGCTATTATGGCCGTCGCAAGAATACGATCCGTGTCGCCCGTCAGGCTGTCGAAAAGGCCGGCCAGTATGCGTATCGCGACCGTAAGGTTAAGAAGCGCACTTTCCGTGGCCTGTGGATCCAGCGCATCAACGCGGGTGTCCGCGCTGAAGGCCTGACCTATTCGCAGTTCATGCATGGCCTGAAGCTGGCCGGCGTGCAGCTGGACCGCAAGGTTCTGGCCGACATTGCGATGCACGAAGGCGAGGCGTTTAGCGCCATCATCGCCCAGGCGAAGGCTGCGCTGCCCGCAGCCTGAGCGGACTGATCGCAAGATCGTCTTGAAAGGGGCGCCGGGGCAGATGCCTTCGGCGCCCTTTTTGTTTTTCGGATTTTCTTTCCGTTCGCGCTCTGCTTTTCGAGGCAAGCGCGCGCCCTTCGACAGGCTCAGGGCGAACGGAGATTGGTTGAGCCTGAACATCGGGGGCCAATCCCATGTCGCTGCATCTCTGGTGGTTGTACGTTACGGCGGTTTTCCTGATCTCGGCCACGCCGGGTCCGAACATGTTGCATGTGATGACGCAGAGCATCGCCCATGGCCCGCGCAAGGCTACGGCCACGATGGCGGGGCTGATGAGCGCCGTGTTGTTGTGCCTGATCGCCTCTGCGCTGGGGCTTGGAGCGTTGCTGAAGGCCTCGCCGCGCCTGTTCGACGTGTTGCGCTATGCCGGTGTCGCCTATCTGGTCTGGCTGGGGATCAAGGCCTGGCGCGCGCCCGTGGGCGGCAGCGAGGCGCGGGCGACCAACGCGCGATCGGCGCGGGCTCTTTATGGCACCGGCCTGTTGACCGGGCTGGCCAATCCCAAGCTGATCATCTTCGCCGCTGCGCTCTTTCCCCAGTTCATTGATTTGGAGCGCCCCTTCTGGTTACAGCTTGCGATCCTTATCGTCAGTTTCGTGGTGATCGAGAGCTTCTGGTATGGCGTCTATGCGCTGGGCGGCCTGCGCCTTGCCCGCTGGCTGGAGCCCGTCAATCGGCAGAAGCTGTTCAACCGTGGCACAGGATTGATGTTCATCGGCTTTGGCGGGGCGTTGCTGGGCGCACGCGCCTGACCACCCCGCCGTCATTCCAGCGAAAGCGGGTTTGACCGAGTCACGTGCCTCGGTCAAACATCTCCCGAGGTAGCCATGTCGCGCGAGATCAACCCAACCGTTTACATTCTTGCGAGCCGCAGAAACGGTACACTTTACGCAGGTGTCATCGCTGACCTCATAAAGCGCCTCTACGAGCATCGAAACGGCTTGATCGAAGGCTTCACGAAAGACTACGGCGTCAAGCGCCTGGTCTGGTTCGAACCGCATGACAGCATGGACAGCGCTATCTTGCGGGAAAAGCGGATCAAGAAATGGAACAGGCAGTGGAAGATTGAGCTGATCGAAGCTGGCAATCCTGACTGGGATGATCTGGCGCTGGGCTTTGGCTTTGAGCCTTTGTCCTCTTTACGTAGCGACTGACCGGCAGGTCAGGAGATGGGTTCCCGCTTTCGCGGGAATGACGAAGGTTTGAAAAGAATGACCGAAATTAGCGCATTGAAAGCCGGCCTGATCGCCGACATCGCCGCCGCCGGCACGCTCGACGCGCTGGAGGCGCTGCGGGTTGGGGCGTTGGGCAAGAGCGGGGTCGTCACCGGCCTTCTGAAGACGCTTGGCCCCATGTCACCGGACGAGCGGATGGAGAAGGGCCCGCCGATCCAGGATCTTCGCGAGAGCGTCACCGCTGCGCTGGCGGAGAAGAAGGCTGCGCTGGAGCAGGCTGCGCTGGACGCCAAGCTGGCATCGGAGAAGGTCGACATGACCCTGCCGGCCGATCTGGGGCCGCAGGGCAGCGTTCACGCCGTTTCGCAGGTGATGGACGAACTCGCGGAAATCTTCGCCGACCTGGGCTTCTCGGTCGCGACCGGACCGGAGATCGAGGACGACTGGCATAATTTCACCGCGCTCAACATCCCCGAGACGCACCCGGCGCGGGCGATGCACGACACCTTCTACTTCCCCGACGAAGAGGGACAGAAGAAGATGCTGCTGCGCACCCACACATCGCCGGTGCAGATCCGCACGATGATGACGCAGGAGCCGCCGATCCGCATCATCGCGCCCGGCCGCGTCTATCGCAGCGACTCCGATGCGACCCACACGCCGATGTTCCACCAGATCGAAGGTCTGGTGATCGACAAGGGCATCACCCTGGGTCATCTGAAATGGACGTTGGAGACCTTCCTCAAGGCGTTTTTCGAGCGCGAGGATATCGTCCTGCGCCTGCGCCCCAGCTATTTCCCCTTCACCGAACCGTCTGTCGAGGTCGATGTCGGCTATACGCTGGCCAATGGTCAGCGCGTGATCGGCGGCGACGGCGATGCGCCGGGCGGCGGCTGGCTGGAAGTGCTGGGCAGCGGTATGGTCAACCGTCGCGTGATCGAGGCGTGCGGCCTGGATCCCGACGAATGGCAGGGCTTTGCCTTCGGCACCGGCGTCGATCGCCTCGCCATGCTGAAATATGGCATGAACGATCTGCGCGCCTTCTTCGACGGCGATTTGCGCTGGCTGAAACATTATGGATTCTCGGCACTCGACGTGCCCACGCTGTCGGGAGGAGTCGGCGCATGAAGTTCACCCTGAGCTGGCTCAAGACGCATCTCAATACCGACGCTGATCTGGCCACCATTCTCAAGACCTTGAACGCCATCGGGCTTGAGGTCGAGGGCGTGGAGAATCCGGCGGAGAAGCTGGGCGCGTTCAAGATCGCCAAGGTGCTGACCGCCGAGCGTCATCCGCAGGCCGACAAGTTGCAGGTGCTGAGCGTCGACCATGGTGACGGGACTCCGTTGCAGGTCGTGTGTGGCGCTCCCAATGCGCGGGCGGGTCTGATCGGCGTGTTCGGGGTCGAGGGCGCGGTGGTGCCGGTCAACGGCATGGTGCTGAAGAAGACCGCCATTCGCGGCGTCGAATCCAACGGCATGATGTGCAGCTTCCGCGAACTGGAGCTGGGCGAGGATCATGATGGGATCATCGAACTGGCCGAAAGCGCGCCGGTGGGTCAGGTCTATGCCAATTGGGCGGGGCTGAACGATCCGGTCATCGACGTCAGCATCACGCCGAACCGGCAGGACTGTATGGGCGTGCGCGGCATCGCGCGCGATCTGGCTGCGGCGGGCCTCGGCACGCTGAACGCCATCATCGTGCCGGAGATTGCCGGCGTGGGTCCGGGACCGGACGTTCGCACCGACGATGTGGACGGCTGCCCCGCCTTCTTCGCGCGCACCGTGCGCGGCGTGACCAATGGCGCGTCGCCCGACTGGATAGCCAAGCGCCTGAAGGCGATCGGACAGAAGCCGATCAGCACTTTGGTCGACATCACCAATTACATCATGATCGACCTTGGCCGGCCGCTCCATGTCTATGACATGGCGACGCTGAAGGGCGGCCTCGTCGCGCGCAAGGGCAAGGCCGGCGAGCAGGTGCTGGCGCTGAACGGCAAGACCTACACCATCGATGAGAGCATGACCGTCATCGCCGACGATGAAGCGGTGCACGATATCGGCGGCATCATGGGCGGCGAGCATTCGGGCGCGCAGGACGGCACGACCGACGTGCTGATCGAATGCGCCTATTTCACGCCGGAGCGGATCGCGGTGACCGGGCAGAAGCTGACCCTGACCAGCGACGCACGTGGCCGGTTCGAGCGTGGGGTCGATCCGGCGTTTCTGGACGATGGCCTGTCGATCGCGACCAGCCTGGTGGTCAGCCTGTGCGGAGGCACGCCCAGCGAGGCGACCCGCGCCGGGACGCCGCCCGCGACGCCGAAGACCGTCGCCTATGCCCCTGACCAGTGCCTGTCGCTGGCCGGCGTGGACGTGCCCGCTGATGAACAGCAGCGCATCCTGGAAAGCCTGGGCTTTGGTGTCGTCGCGTCGGGCGGCGGCGTCGAATATCAGGACGGGATGCCCGTCAGCGTGCCGGCAAGCTGGACCATCACCGTGCCGACATGGCGGCGCGATGTCGATGGCTGGCCCGACATTGTCGAGGAAGTGGTGCGCATCGTGGGGCTGGACCATGTGCCCTCCACCCCGTTGCCGCGCGTGCCGGGCGTCGCCCGCCCGACCGCGACGCCTGAACAGCTGGTGGAGCGCCGGGTGCGGCGCACGGCGGCTGCGCGCGGGCTGGCCGAAGCGATCAACTGGTCCTTCCTGTCCGAAAAGGAAGCTGATGCCGTGGGCGGGGGCGACTGGACGCTGGCCAATCCGATCTCCGAAGATCTGAAGGTCATGCGGCCTTCGCTGCTGCCCGGCCTGCTGTCGGCGACCAAGCGCAATGTCGATCGCAGCGCGACCAGCATCCGCCTGTTCGAACTGGGTCGTCGCTATTTCAAGCAGGGCGAGCGGGCCACCGTGGGCTTCGTGCTGGCGGGCGAGAAGACCGCGCGTGGCTGGCAGAGCGGCAAGGCGCAAGCCTTCGATGCGTTCGATGCCAAGGCCGAGGTGATCGCACTGCTGGCGGCCGCCGGTGCGCCGGTGGGCAATCTCCAGAATTTCGGGGAGGCGTCGGCCGCCTATCATCCGGGGCAATCGGGCACGCTGCGGCTGGGGCCGAAGGTGGTGCTGGCCGAATATGGCGTACTGCATCCGTCGCTGGCCAAGCA
Organism: Sphingobium sp. YR768; assembly: GCF_900111125.1. Classification (GTDB taxonomy): domain Bacteria; phylum Pseudomonadota; class Alphaproteobacteria; order Sphingomonadales; family Sphingomonadaceae; genus Sphingobium. The sequence continues at coordinate 43,740 of NZ_FOGE01000017.1, read as the reverse complement.
GTTCGGCCTGTCGGGCACGGTGGTCGCGGGCGAAATCTTCCTCGATGCGATTCCGGGCAAGCGCAAGAGCGGCTTCATGCGTGCCCCCTATGCGCCGCCAGCGTTGCAGGCGGTGAAGCGCGACTTCGCCTTCATCGTGCCGGACATGGTCGAGGCCGATGCGCTGGTGCGCGGCGTGAAGGGGGCGGACAAGAAGAACATCGTCGACGTGCGCCTGTTCGACATCTTTGTCGGGCCGGGCGTTGAGGATGGCTATAAGTCGCTGGCGGTCGAAGTAACGTTGCAGCCCGGCGAGAAGAGCTTTTCGCAGGAAGAGCTGGAAGCGATCAGCGCGGCCGTGGTCAAGGCGGCGCAGAAGCTGGGCGGCAGCTTGCGGGGCTGAACCGGCATTGCTGGACAAGATAAAGGGCGTGGTGAGCAGTCACCCCGCCCTTTTTTTCCTCCGCTGGCCCTGCGCGTATGCGGGGGCCAATATCAGGACGCCCCATGACGCTAAATCATGTGAACGTTCCCCGGCGCAGGCCGGGGTCCAGTTCAGAGCGTGGGACTGGACCCCGGCCTACGCGGGGAAACGCAACGGTATAAAAGTTCCGCCCGGTGGAGGGCTTTGCCCAGCCCAAGCGGATGGGTTACTGCTTACAGATCAACGCCGGCTGCGATCGCTTCCAGCTTACGGATGCGTTCCTTGAGGTCGGCGACCTCGATCCGGGCGGCGGCGGTGGGTGGGCCGCTGTCCTCGCTCTGGCCGTAACGGATCAGTTCGGCGCGCTTGAGGTCCAGCCAGCCATTCCAGCCGCGCAGGCCCGCGAGGGTCAGGATGGTGAGGCCGACAAGGCTGGCCCCGGCCAGAGTCACGTAAAGATAGGGGTCTTGCATATAAGCCTCCCTGTCCGGTCGGTGCGCGCTCAGTCGCGGTCCCGGAGTTTTTCGAATTCCCGCTCCAGCGCGGTGGAGCCATCCGTTGCGAGCCGTTCCAGCACGGCGACGCGGTCCTTGAGTGCCTTCACTTCCGCGCGCAGCCTTTCCGTTTCCGGATCGGGGCCGCGCTGGATCAGCGCTTCGCCCTTGCCATGGCGCACGACGCCATATTTGGCGCGGACGATGCTGGCGACGGCGGTGATCGCGACGATGGCGACGACCATTTCAAACGGGCCCATTTTGATCACTCCCTGACAAGATTATGGCGCGCGCAGTTTGGTTTGGCATCATTTTGCCGAAAAACCGGTTCCCACTTTTTCGAATGATGCCGTTAGTTGGCCGGGCTGCGCAGCCGTTCGATTTCGCGATTGAGTTGGTGGCTTTCGTCGGTGACGATGCGTTCGACCACGATGAGCCGATCCTTCATCGATCCGATTTCGGCGCGAAGCTGGGCATTTTCCTGGCTCAGCAGTTTGATGCGCTCGATCATTTCCGCATTTTTTTGCGGATAGACCGCCTTGCCCCAGCTATTTTCCAGCGGATAGCCATGTTTGATGCGGAGCCAGGTGGTGAAGATCCAACCGGCGACCCCCAGCGATCCGACGATGACGGCGACCGGCGCGAAAGCTTCGAATGGAAACATCTTGATCTACTCCCTTGCCTGGTCGGTCAGCGTAGCGCTTCGATGTCGCGCGCGGTGCGGGTGGCGGGATCGGTGGCGATCCTCTCCAGCACGGCGATGCGCTCTTCAAGACGGCTGATGCGGCCAACCAGCTTTTCGTTTTCGTTTGAAAGAAGGTCGATTTTTCGACCGGCGTCGGGATCGGTTCGATGAGCGACGCCCGACCATTCATTTTCCACCGGATAGCCGTGACGGGCACGGACCCAGGTGGTGACGACCCAGCCCAACGTCGACATGGCGATGATGGATAGAATGAAAGCAGGACCAGCGAAGCTCATGACTGTCTCTCCCTGTTATGTGCCCCAGCCGGGCGCTCAGCGCAGGCTGTCGATCTCGTCGGCGAGCCGGGTGTTGCGGCTGGTATAATAGATTTCGATGTCGGCCAGGCGGCGATCGATATCGCGGAATTTGGAGCGGACATCGCGGGTGGAGCGCGCCGGGTTGCTGCGTACGCCCTGCCAGAATTTTTCATCATCGCGGTCGGCATAGAGGCCGGACGGCTTGTTTTCCGCGAAATAGGCAACGACGCCATAGGCGATCAGCGTCCAGGGGAAGGCGCCCATCAGGGTGATGAGCACCGCGCCCACGCGAACCCAGACAACGTCGATCCCGCTATAGTCGGCAATGCCCGAGCATACGCCCATCCATTTGCCATTGGCCTTGTCGAGATAGAATTTGGTGCGGCGGGCGGTCATGTCAGTTCCTCCGGTCGAAGCTATAGTCGTCCGGCTCCTGGGCCGGGCGCTGCGGGCGGAAATCGGGGTTGTCGGCGGCGACGATCCGTTCGACCGTCTGGAGCCGTTCTTCGAGGCGACGGGCGAGAAGGTGGAGATCGTCCAGCAGCTTCTCATCCTCGTCGGTGATCTTGGGCGCCTGCTTCCACTTGGTGACATAGTGGAAGATCAGCCAGGGCATGCCGATGAACAGCATGCCGCAGACCATGATCGGCAGGAACACGTCTTCCATCGGATCAGGCTCCCTTGTTCATGCTGGCCTTGAGCGCGGCGAGATCGGCATCGACCTTGTCGGCCGACTTCAATTCCGCGATTTCCTCCTCCAGCGTCTTGGGCTGGCCACCCAGCGTCACGGCATCGGCGCGGCCTTCGGCCAGATCGACGCGGCGTTCCAGCATGTCGAAGCGGGCAAAGGCGTCATTGACCTTCTCACCGGCATAGGCTTCGCGGACGCGCAGGCGGTTTTCGGCGCTCTGCATACGGGTGACCAGGCTGTTCTGGCGGACGCGGGCTTCGCGCAGCTTGCCTTGCAACTTGGCGATATCCTCTTCCGAGGCGCGCAGCGCTTCGTCCAGCGTCTCTATCTCATGATTGAGATGGTCGGCCATGTCGGCCGCCTTCTGACGCTCGACCAGCGCGGCCTTCGCGAGGTCTTCGCGATCCTTCGACAGGGCAAGCTGCGCCTTTTCCGTCCAGCTATCCTGCAAGGCATTCAGCTTGGCGATGTGGCGGCGCATTTCCTTCTGGTCGGCGATGGTGCGAGCGGCCGAGGCGCGGACTTCCACCAGCGTCTCCTCCATTTCGAGGATGATCATGCGGATCATCTTCGCCGGGTCTTCCGCCTTGTCCAGCAAGTCGGTGACATTGGCGGCGATGATGTCGCGGGTGCGGGAGAAAATACCCATTTTAACGTCACTCCTGGTCGTATCTCATGGTCAGGTGCCGGGGCGGGCGAGAGGGGGGCATTCCCGCCCCGGCCGGGGTTTGCGATCCTTACGCAAGATAGCGCAGGGTCGCGGGGGTGTCTTGCGTCGCGAGAACCACGCCTTCGCTGGCGCGGGCCGGACCGACCGCCGAAAGGATCAGAGTCGATCCGAACAGGACGGCGGCGATGGCGACCGACATAAGCTGGCCGATTTCGCGAACGCTGTTGGTCTGCTTTTCCATTTCTTAGCTCCCTGAACCTTGGCCTTCATGTGTGTTCCGCATTTCGCTGCGGATTGCCCATAGCTTTGCAGACAGCGTGCCAATTTGAGGAAATGGCGGATTTCCTTCATTTTCGGTTCAGCTGAGGGGCCCGTGCCAGAATTTGACTTGCCGAAAGGTGGGAAATTTCACCATAAGTTGGCGCATGGAGAAAAATACGCAGTTTGTCGGCCAAAGCTTCGCCTTTCTCGACGCGGTCGAGCAGGCGGGCCGCGCGGCCGAGCTGAACCGGCCGGTGCTGGTGATCGGCGAGCGCGGCACCGGCAAGGAACTGATCGCCGAACGGCTGCACCATCTGTCGCCGCGCTGGGGTGAGCCGCTGATCACGATGAACTGCGCAGCTTTGCCTGAAACGCTGATCGAGGCTGAATTGTTCGGCCATGAACAGGGTGCCTTTACCGGCGCGACCAAGGCGCGGCCGGGGCGGTTCGAGGAAGCCGATGGCGGCACGCTGTTTCTGGACGAACTGGGCACGCTGTCGATGGCGGCGCAGGAACGACTGCTGCGCGTGGTCGAATATGGCGAGGTGACACGGATCGGCGCATCGCGACCGCAGCGGGTGGATGTGCGGATCGTGGCGGCGACCAATGAGGATTTGCCCGCCGCTGCGGAGGCCGGGCGGTTCCGGCCCGATTTGCTGGATCGGCTGAGTTTCGAGGTCATCACCCTGCCCCCGCTACGCGCGCGGGAGGGGGATGTGTCGGTGCTGGCCGACCATTTCGGGCGGCGCATGGCGGCCGAACTCAACTGGCCGCAATGGCCGGGTTTTGCGGCGGCCTGCGCAGCGGAACTGGAAGGCTATGGCTGGCCGGGCAATGTGCGCGAATTGCGCAACGTGGTGGAGCGGGCCGTCTATCGCTGGCACGAGCCGGCGCGACCGATCAGCCGCATCACCTTCGATCCCTTCGCTTCGCCATGGAAACCAAAGCCGATGATGCCCAGGGCCGAAGCGGCGCCCAAAGATATGCCTGCCGCCGCGCCCGTCGCAGCGCCCACGGCCTATGACGAGATTACCGACCTGCGTCTGGCGGTGGACAGCCATGAGGCGGCGATCATCCGCGCCGCGCTGGACCGGTTCCGCTATAATCAGCGCGCCACCGCCAAGGGGCTGGGCCTGACCTATGACCAGTTGCGCCATTGCATGAAGAAACATGGGTTGAGTGCGGGGTAAAGAGCACCCAAGCGCCACCATATAACGCCGTCATCCTTACGAAGGCGGGGACCATCCCCTCGCCTTCGCGTCATAAAATAGTGTCGAGAGATGGATTCCCGCTTTCACGGGAATGACGAAAATGAATATGCGGGTTAGCGCGTAGGCACGGGTTCCGGACCCGAATAGTCATAGAAGCCGCGCCCGGTCTTGCGGCCGTACCAGCCAGCCTCGACATATTTGACCAGCAGCGGCGCGGGGCGATATTTGGGGTCGCCGGTGGTGGTGAGGAAGACGTTGAGGATTTCCAGTGCGGTGTCGAGGCCGACGAAATCGAGCAACGTCAGCGGACCCATGGGATGGTTGAGGCCCAGTTTGCAGCCCTGATCGATATCGACCACGCTGCCCACGCCTTCGCCCAGCACGAACACCGCTTCGTTCAGCATCGGCAGCAGGATGCGGTTCACGACGAAGCCCGGCGCGTCGAAGGCATGGACGGTGGTCTTGCCGATCTTCGACGCGAAGCCTTCGACCGCCGCGACCGTTTCGGGTGTGGTGGCGAGGCCGCGAATGACCTCCACCAGCACCATCACCGGCACCGGATTGAAGAAATGGACGCCGACGAAGCGCCCGGCATCGGGCGCGGCCTGGGCCAGACGGGTGATCGGGATGGAGGAGGTGTTGGTGGCGAGGATCGCGTCATCGGCCAGGATCTTGCCGACATTGGCGAAGATGGCGCGCTTGATCTCTTCCCGCTCGGTCGCAGCCTCGATCACCAGTTGCGCATCGGCCAGCGGGGCGATGTCGCCGACCGGCGTGATTCGGGCGAGCGCGGCATCGGCGTCCGCCTGGCTGATCTTTTCCTTCTCCACCGCACGGGCGAGCAGCTTGGCGATGCCGGCCACGCCCTTTTCCGCGCGGGCAAGGTCGATGTCGGACAGGATGACGGCATAGCCGGCCTGCGCCGCGACCTGGGCGATGCCAGCGCCCATCTGTCCGGCGCCGATCACGCCCACCGTGCGAATATCCGTCATATCCTGCTCTCCATGCTTGAATGCGTCCCTTATCCCTTAACTGCGGCACCGGCGGTCGGCCAGTGGCGATGGTGCGAAGGGGCAGGAAGGACGGAATGCGCACATTCCCATCATTTCCGGCTTTGCGCGGCGCGGCGGCCATGGTTAAAAGCCCGGCATGCCCGTTTTCGATTTGATGCCAGCGCCGGCGACCGGACGCTTCCTTGCCGCCGTGCATCATTTCCCGCTGCGCATCTATTTCGAGGATACCGATCTGTCGGGTCTGGTCTATCACGCCAATTATCTACGCTATATGGAGCGCGCCCGGTCCGACATGCTGCGCATCGCCGGGATCGACCAGCGCGGCAATCATGAAGCGGGCGACGGCGTCTATGCCGTCACCGACCTCCATATCCGCTATCGCCGCCCGGCCCGGCTGGACGACGACCTGATGGTGGTCAGCCGCGTGACCGATGTGCGCGCGGCAAGCTGTTCCATTCATCAGTCAGTCATGCGCGGCGAGGAACAGTTGACCGACGCCACCGTCACCGTCGCCTGGCTGACGCCGCAGGGTCGCCCGCAGCGACAGCCCAAGGCCTGGACCGCCATTTTCACTCGCCTGCTCCAAGGGGAAGACATCCACCCATGACCCTCAACCTGCCTGCCGGCGCGATGACCGACGCCGCGACCATCTCTCCCCTCGCCCTGTTTTTGCAGGCCGACATCGTCGTCAAAGGGGTGATGATCGGCCTGTTGCTGGCCAGCATCTGGACCTGGGCCATGATCGTCGGCTTCAGCGTCACACTGCGCAAAGCGAACAAGGAAAGCCGCAAGTTCGAGGCGGATTTCTGGAAGGCGGAAGATATCGACCGCTTCTATGAATCGCGCGGCAAGACCGATTTTCCTGCTGCCAAGGTAATGGCGGCAGGCGTCGGCGAATGGCGCCGGTCGACCGCGCAGCGCGTGATCGACCGTGACGGCACGCGCGACCGCCTGTCGACCGCCATGTCGAGCGCGATCGCGGCCGAGATCGACCGGCTTTCCGACCGGCTGAACATCTTGGCGACGATCGGGTCGGTCGCGCCCTTCGTCGGCCTGTTCGGCACGGTGTGGGGCATCATGCGCGCCTTCACGTCGATCGCGGCGGAGCAGAATAGTTCGCTCGCCGTCGTGGCGCCGGGCATTGCTGAGGCGCTGTTCGCCACCGCCATCGGCCTGTTCGCGGCGATCCCGGCGGTCATCGCCTACAACCGCTTCAGCCATGGCATCAACCGGCTGGAATCAGGGCTGACGCGCTTTGCCGATGGTTTCTATTCGACGCTCAGCCGTGAGTTGGAGGCCCAACGCTGATGGCGATGTCCGGCCCTCCTTCCGGCCGTCGCGGGCGCGGGCGTGCGCCGATGGCCGACATCAATGTGACGCCGCTGGTCGACGTCATGCTGGTGCTGCTGATCATCTTCATGGTGACCGCGCCGCTGCTGGTGACGGGCGTGCCGGTGAACCTGCCCGAAACCCGCGCCAAGGGGCTGGATCAGGATGCCAAGCCGACCGTCGTGTCGATCGACCGCGACGGCGGCCTGTTCATCAACGAGGATCAGGTGAGCGATGCCGACCTGCCCGACCGCTTCGCCGAGATCGCATCGGCCCATGCCGGTCAGCCCGAGCCGCCGCAAATCTTCCTGCGCGCCGATACCGCGCTGGATTATGGCCGGGTGATGCGGGTGATGGGTGAGCTCAACCGGGCGGGCCTGAACAAGGTTTCGCTGGTCAGCACCGATGCCGGGTCCGGCGCGGGTGCGGACAGCGGCAGTTCAGAATAGGGGCCATAGGTCAGCCATATGAATCGTGCGGAAAAAATCGGCCTTGGCGTCGCGACGGTGGGACATGTCCTGCTGTTCGGGCTGCTGTCGGCCGGTTTCCTGGCCACTCCCAATCCGCTGAAGCTGAAGTCGCCGCCGATGGACGTGAACCTGGTGGACGAGGTGGCGCTGCAATCGACGGCGCCGCAAGTGTCGACCCAGCCGCCCCCGCCCAGCGTTGCGCCGGAGCAGGGACCGACGGAGGACGCCAAGCCCGCGCCCCTGCCCGAACCGGCGCCCGAGCCGGAGCCGACACCTGCGCCGCCCAAGCCGAAACCCACCCCTGCCCCGCCGCCGCCCAAGCCGGTGGTGAAGGAGCAGCCGCCCAAGCCCAGGGAAAAGCCGGCGCCGCCCAAGAAGGAGGTCGCCAAGACCCCGGCCAAGCCGAAGCCGGCACCGGAAAAACCGGCGCCCAAGGCCAAGCCCGCGCCCGAAAAGCCGGCGGCCAAGGCGAAGCCTGCGCCTGACAAGCCCAAAGCGGCGGCGAGCGCGCCAGCCAAGTCGAGCAAGAGCGATGCCAAGACGAAGGCGGATGCACCCGCGCGCGCATCCGGCCAGGGCAAGGCGGACAAGCCCAAGGGTTCGTTGCTGGGCAAGGATTTCCTGAAGGGCATCGACACCAGCTCAGATGCGCCGCGCAAGGCCGCCCCACCACCGGCCGCGGCCATGGGACCGCAGCAGAAGGCGGCGCTGGATCGGGTGATCAGCGAGCAAATCTATCCGCATCTGCGGCTGCCGTCGGGCGCGGATGTCGAGCAACTTGTGGCGTTGCTGGACGTTAAGCTGGACCAGAACGGGCGTGTTCTCGGCAAACCGACCGTCATCGACGTGCAGGGGGAGACGGCGAGCAACCGGCCGCAGGTTTCCGTGTATAAGGAGCGGGCGATCCAGGCCGTGATGGCGGCATCGCCATTCCGCAACCTGCCCCCCGAATATTATGAACAATGGAAGTGGCTCAAGCTACGAGTGGATGCGAGGAAAGCACGATGACCAAGACACTCCTTCGCCGTTTGACGCTGGCTGCCGGCATGGTCGCGGTCGCGCTGGCTGCGCCCGCCATGGCGCAATTGTCGGTCGACGTGACCGGCAATATCGACAGCAATCTGAAGATCGCGGTGCCCACCCTGCCCGCGCAGCAGGATGTCGCCACACCGGCCGGCACCGCCAGCGAACTGGGCCGCAAGATCGCCGAAGTGATCGCTTCGGACCTGAAAGGCTCCGGCCTGTTCGATCCGTCGGGGCCGGGCGGCATGCCCGCGGTCGCCTTCCCCGAGGTGACGAACCCGGTCTATGACAAATGGAATGCCTATCAGGCGCTGGTGCAGGGTTTCGTGCGCACCACCGGCGGCGAGGCGGACATTACCGTGGGCTGTTACCTGTATGACGTGGCGCTGCATCAGGAACTGACGCGGCAGGGCTATGTCGTGAGCCCACGCGACTGGCGCCGGGCCGCGCATAAATGCGCCGACGCCATCTATGCCCGCCTGTCGGGCGAAAGCCCCTTCTTCGACAGCCGCATCGCTTATATCGCCGAGAGCGGCCCCAAGGGGAATCGCGTGAAGCGGCTGGCCATCATGGACAGCGACGGCGCCAACCACCGCTTCATCACCAATGGCCAGTCGATCGCGCTGACGCCGCGTTTCTCGCCCGATTACAAGTCGATCGTCTATGTGAGCTATCTGGGCAGCCGGGTGCGCATCTATATCTATGACATCGGCACCGGGCAGCAGAAGCTGGTGACGGAAAGCAACAACACGACCTTCGCGCCGCGCTGGTCGCCCGATGGCCGCAACATTCTCTTCTCGATGGCGGTTGCCGGCAATACCGATATCTATCGCGTGTCGGCCAATGGCGGCGCGCCGGTGCGGCTGACGACATCGCCCGGCATCGACGTGGGCGGCAGCTATTCGCCGGATGGCCGGCAGATCGTGTTCGAAAGCGACCGGTCGGGCGGGCAGCAAATCTATGTCATGAACGCCGACGGTTCCAACCAGCGGCGGATCAGCCATGGCGGCGGCCGCTATGCGACGCCCGAATGGAGCCCGCGCGGCGACCTGATCGCCTTCACCAAGCTGTCGGGCGACTTCAAGGTGGCAGTGATGACGCCCAGCGGCGACAATGAGCGCATCCTGACCAATGGCTGGCAGGATGAACAGCCGACCTGGTCGCCCAATGGCCGTGTGCTGCAATTCTTCCGTACGACGCCCGGCAAGCAGGGCAGCAGCCAGGTGTGGCAGGTCGATCTGACGGGCGTGAACGAACGACGCATCCCGACGCCGCTGAGCGGTTCCGACCCGGCCTGGGGGCCATTGTTGCCCTGACCGCTACGGAACCTAATCGTCTTGACAGCGTAACGAAACTCACGGACCCTGTCCCCGTTCCTACCAGCGGCTGACAGCGCAAAAAGGAGACCCCGATGAAATTGTCCCGGACCGTGGTCATGGCCACCGCCATCATCGCGCTTGCCGCCTGCTCGAAAAAGCCGCCGGCCGAACTTCCCCCCGCCCCCGGCGGCACCAGCGGTACGACCGTGCCCAGCGGCCCCACCGGGCAGACCGGTCCGCGCAAGGGCAGCCAGGAGGATTTCGTGGCCTCCGTCTCGTCCGACCGCATCTTCTTTGGCCTGGACCAATATGATGTCGATGCCGAGGATCAGGCGACGTTGCAGAGCCAGGCCGCCTGGTTGCAGCAGAACCCGTCGGTCCGCGTGACGATCGAAGGCCATGCCGACGAACGCGGCACCCGCGACTATAATATCGCGCTGGGCGAACGCCGCGCCAATGCAGCCAAGAATTACCTCGCCTCGCTGGGGATCGACGCGGGCCGGATCACCACCGTCAGCTATGGCAAGGAACGGCCGGCGGCGCTGGGATCGGACGAAGCCAGTTGGGCGCAGAATCGCCGCGCGGTGACTGTCACCATCCAATATTGAGGGCTTCGCGCCTTTGATGACGAAAAAGCCCGCCGGTCGCGTGACCGGCGGGCTTTTTCGTGGGCGCCAACAAAGAAGCTGACAATCCGCCCAAACTGGCCGATAGCATTTCCTATATATGGGACGCACCACCAAGCCGGTGCGATCAGGGTAGGACAAGATGCAGGACGGCGACGAAAAGCAGGAAACGGTGAAGGGTACGCAGACGCTGATGCGCGCGCTCGACATCATGGACGAGGTGATTGACGGACCGATCCGCGCCGCCGATCTGGCGCGCAAGCTGGGCATGAGCAAGACGACGGCGCACCGGCTGGTGCAGGCGCTGAAATCGCGCAGCTATCTGTCGGTGACGCGGGATGGTTTCGCGCTCGGCCCCAAGCTGTTGCAGCTGGGCGTGCTGGCGACCGAGCAGATCGATTATGTGCGGGTGGCCCGCCCCTTCATGGAGTTGTTGTCCGAACGTACCGGCTTCTGCGTGTTCATCGGCAAGCGCGAGGGCGACTGGTCGCGCCATCTGGATCGGGTGACGGGCACGCAGCGGCTCCGCGTCGCGACCGCGCCGGGCGACCGGCGGCCGATCGCCGAGACGGGTCTGGGCAAGGCGCTGTTGCTGGACGAGGAAGAAGGTACGTGGGAACGCCTCTATGTCGAGGCGAAAAATGGCAAGGCCAGCGCGCCGCAAATTGCCGCCTATGTCGAGGAAATGCGTGCGCACAAGGCGCAAGGCGAGGTGCTGCATGACAGCGAACTGGGCGATGGCGTGCGGTCGATCGCGGTGCCGGTGCGCGATGCCAAGGGGCAGATCTGCGTCGCCATATCGATTGCCAGCGCAGCCCATTATCTGACCGACGATGTCCGCCCGGCGCTGGCCGAGCAGGTGATGCGATCGGCCGAGCAGATCAGCGCCGCCGTAGGCTATAGCGGGCCGCGCTGAATAGGATTTGTCGCGCTTAGCTTCGCATATTTCCCGCGCATTTCGACATTTTCGATCAAATGTTGGATATTATCTTACCCGGCCTGATATCCTGTCCGGCACCATAAGCCGCGTGTGCCGGGTAGGACAGAATCCCCAAACAATGAGGGCGCGGACCAGTTGCCTGACCGCGCCCTCCAGTTGGGGGGAGAAAGGAATTACATCCGGTAGGTCACGCCGAAGGTGAAGGTGCGGCCGATCCGGGTTTCGAACAAAGTGTCCTGACGCTGGCTGTCGATATAGAGGCGGTTCTGCTCGTCGGTCAGGTTGGTCGCCTCCACGATGATCTTCAGCCGGTCGGTGACATTGTAGCTGGCCGAGGCGTCCATGTAGAAGGTCTTGGCGTTGCCCTGAAGGTCGCTGCCGGGCGAAGCCGGGATGCCGCGGATGAACTGGTCGCGGAAGTTGCCGGTCGTGCGGATGGAGAACTTATCATCCTCATAATAGAGCGTGGCCGACGCGGTGTTGGGCGACAGGCCGACAAGGTCCGCCGTGGTGGTCACGGTCGGCGTGCCGTTCACGCTGGCGAGGATGTAGTTAATCTTCGAGGTGACATGGGTGTAGTTGGCCAGAACACCGAAATTGCTCAGGAACCCGTCGAAGAAGGTGAAGGGAATCTGGGCGTTCAGCTCGATGCCCTTCAGCTTGCCGCCCGGCGTGTTGAACGGTTGCGACACGGTGAACAGTTCCTCCGGCGAGGTATTGCTGTTTTCCAGCAGCGCAACAGGCAGACCCAGCTGATTGAAGGGAATCTGGCTGTTCACATTCTGGATGAAGCTCTTGATATCCTTGTAGAAGAAGGCAGCCGAGAGCAGCGAACCGGGGCGGAAATACCATTCCAGGGCGACGTCGAAGGTGGTTGCGCGGATCGGGTCCAGGAACGGGTTGTTGATGTTGCCGACGCGCGTGACGGGATTGACGCCGCTGGTGGGGGTCAGCAGGCCGAGTTCCGGGCGGGCCAGAACCTTTGCGCCGGAGAAGCGGACAAGGAGGTTGTCGATCGGTTCGATCACGATATTGGCCGAGGGCAGCCAGTCGTCATAGCTGTTCTTCGCGGCGGCATATTGGCCGGTCAGGCCGGTCGGCGAACTGGCGGCGGCCACCGCGATATAGCCCGAAGAGGACATGTCCGTCTTGACGTAACGCACGCCGACATCGCCGCGTACGCCGAAGCCGATTGCGTTTTCGAGGTCGAAATTGGCCATGAGATAGCCGCTCATCACCTCTTCACGGACCCGGCTGCGGCCACCGCCACATTCCACCCCGCAATAGCGGACATCGTCGAAGCCGAAGGTGCTGGCCCATTTCGCCGGGTCGATCGCCACCCAGCTGGACGGGGCGCCATTGCCCCACAGCTTGTCCACGCCGCTGATGGTGGTGGTAATGTCGGCCAGGGTGGTGCCGGCCGGCAGATCGCGCACGACGGTGTCGGCATTATAGGGGCGCAGGAAGGTGGAGAGGAAGTCGCTGCGCCGATATTGCGCGCCGCCGCGGATGGTGACGGCGTCGCTGACCGTCCATTTCAGGTTCGTTTCGGCGGTCATGTTGTCGGTGGTGTTCTTCGACGGCTTGCCCTGGAAGCTGAAGCCGCCACGCACCGTGCCGTTGACGGTCGGCGCGTAGGCGAAGCTGGCGGGATTGTTGACGTCGACGCCGAAGCCCAGCTTGGGCGTCGAGCCGCCATCGCGATAATCGATCGAGAAACCGTCGGTGTCGATGGCATCCATGAAGGTCTGAAGGCGGCTCTTGCCGTCCCAAACCGACTGGTTGAAGCCGACGATGCCGCTGACTTCGAGGCTGTCGTTCAACTGGCGCTTATAGTTGATATTGGCCTGCTTGAAGGTCGAGACGAAGTGATCGACCAGCCCTTCGGACCGGACGTCGACGCCGTCGAACAGGCCATAGACCAGCGAACCATTGTCATCGAACTCAATGTCCCGCACCGACGTCATCGGCTGGCCGAGGTTGGAGGCGTTGCGGGCGAAGGAGACGGCCGCGATATAATTGTCGCGACGGGTCACTTCGAACCGCGAATAGAGGAAATCGACCGAGATGTCGGTTTCATCGTCGGGCTGGAACTGAAGCGTCAGCGAACCGCCGATGCGTTCCTGCTTCTGCTGGCTGTTGAGGTAACGCGGCAGGCGCGGCAGGAAGGCGCCGCTGCCCGCAACGCCCGGCAGATCGTCCCGGCGCAGATCCTGGATCGTCTGATAGGCGGCGGCATCGCTGGTGCGCGGATTGCCGGTGCTGCAATTTTCGGCGGTCACGCCCCGTGTTTCAAGCTGCGCAGCCGTCTGGCCGGCGGTGTTGATCGGCGCGCCCAGCGGCGAGCAGAAGCCGCCATTGGTGTTGGCCGACAGGATATCCACCGCCGAATAGCCGACTTCGCGCAGGTTGCGCTTCTGATAGGCGACCGAGCCGAGGATGCCGAAGCCGCTGTCGCCGAACTTCTTGGAAATGAGCAGCGAAGCGCGCGGATCGGCCTTTTTCGACAGCTCATTATAGACGCCGCGCATCGTGGCGGCGAGGACGAAGTCCTCCTTCTGGTCCATCGGCTTGGGCGCGGAAAGGTCGACGGTGGCGCCGAGCGAGCCTTCCTCGACATCGGCCGAGGTGGTCTTGCGCACCGAGAGGGCCGAGAAGATTTCGGTCGGGAAGACGTTGAAGTCGAAGCTGCGGCCATTATTGCCCGCGCCATAGATATCCGACGAGCCGGTCTGCGACGTGCCTTCCATGCCGTTGATGCGGACGCGGGTGAAGCCGGCGCCAAGACCACGGACCGAGATATTGCGGCCTTCGCCGCCGTCGCCACGGGCCAGCGCGATACCAGGCACGCGCTGCATCGATTCAGCCAGGTTGGAGTCGGGGAATTTACCGATATCCTCCGCCACGATCGAATCGACGGCGGCGGCCTCGTTACGCTTCATGCCGAGCGCGCTGTTGAGCGAAGCGCGGAAGCCGGTGACGACGATATCGGCCGTTGCCTGATCGGCGGGCTGATCCGCTTGCGGCGTGGGCGGGGCGGCGGCAGGTTGATCCTGCGCCAGTGCCGGTGCGGCGACCAGGAGGGTAGAGGCGATCGCGAGGGCCGAACTGCGGCGAGCGAACGCGGAACGCAAAGACATCATATATCCTCCCCTATGCACGGTCGCCCCCGCATCGGGTGGCGGCCTGAATGTTCCACTATGTGAACTCTTGTGTCATCCTATAACGCTGGCCGGACAATTGCCAGAAAAATCATCATGTGATTTTCGATTTCACAATGTGGATCATTTTTAGGGGGTCCGGCTGTGGTGCGTTCCGCCATTGCTGATATCCCACTCGGCGGCAGATTGCCGATTGGCCTTGCCCGGACGGCTGGTGTCGGGAGGTCCGCTATCATGAACGAGATTATTTATCCCTCTATATGGACAATGGGATTATTTAGAGGGAATATAGATCGACACGCCCCTGCACGGGCGGTTGATCTGAGGGGAGCGCTGCGACTCCGTGGCGCTCCCCTTATTTTTGCCTCTTTCGGATTGTCCTGATGCCGATCGCCCCCGCCCTTGCGCTGATGCTGACCGCCGCGTCGCTGCCTGCGACGCAGAGCTTCGACCTGCGCCCTCAGTCGGCCGAGCGGCAGCGCCTGTATGAGAAAGGCGGCCATGGCATGGAGCCGGGCGGCGACGCGCAGGCTTTCCTGTTTTCCGTGGCACTGCCCGAAGGCGACTATCGGGTGACGGTGCGGCTGGGCGACCGGCGCCAGGCAGGCAACATGACGGTCAAGGCCGAGGCCCGGCGGCTGATGCTGAACCATGTCATCACCCGCCGGGGCGAGACGATCGAGCATAGTTTCCTGGTCAATATCCGTACCCCGGCACTGGCCCCGCCGCCCGCC
Source organism: Sphingobium sp. YR768 (assembly GCF_900111125.1). GTDB lineage: Bacteria > Pseudomonadota > Alphaproteobacteria > Sphingomonadales > Sphingomonadaceae > Sphingobium. The sequence goes on along the minus strand of NZ_FOGE01000017.1, from coordinate 28,393 downwards.
AATGCGCCGGGCGGCGACAAGGTGCGGATCGATGCGCGGGATGCGCAGGAATATACGTGGGACGAGAAGCTGACGCTGGAATTTCTGGGCCGGCCGACGGTCCAATCGGTGCGGATCGAACCGGTGACGGCGCCGACCGTCTTTCTGGCCGGCGATTCGACCGTGACAGACCAATATGCCGAGCCGGCGGCGAGTTGGGGCCAGATGCTGCCCGCGATGCTGGACGACAAGATCGTGGTGGCCAATCATGCCAAGTCGGGCGCGACACTGAAATCCTTCCTGACCGACCTGCGATTCGACAAGCTTCTGTCGGGGATGAAGCCGGGCGACTGGCTGTTCATCCAGTTCGGCCATAATGACCAGAAGGCGGAATGGCCGCAAACCTATGCCGATCCGGCGACGACCTATCCCGCCTATCTGCGCGCCTACATGGCCGAAGCGCGGCGGCGCGGGGCGCATCCGGTGCTGGTGACATCCCCCGAACGGCGCAATTTCGATGCGCAGGGGAAGATCAGCGACACGCTGGGCGCCTATGCGGCGGCGGTACGCAAGGTCGCCACGGAGGATGGCGTGCCGCTGATCGACCTGAATGCCGATAGCCGGGCCATTTATGAAGCGCTGGGGCCGGAAGTGGCGCCGACCGCCTTCAACGATGGCGGCAGGGACAAGACGCATCATGACAATTATGGCGCCTGGCTGATGGCCAGCGCGGTGGCGGAACGGATCAGGGCGCAGGTGCCGGATCTGGCGGCGCATGTGACGATGCCGGCTTTCGTGCCCGATCGGCCGCCAGCCGCCAGCGCCGTAGCCATTGCCCCCAGTCTGATCCGAAGCGACCAGCGGCCGGCAGGCAATTGATGCGGATGAGTCGCCGCGATGTAGCGATAGGGCTGGCGCTGGCCGCCCTGCCCTTTCCGGTCCATGCCGCACGTCGGCAGGATGTGCGCGACTTCGGGGCGCGCGGCGATGGCGTGGCGATCGATAGCGACGCGATCAATGCGGCGATCGCGGCGGCGTCCCGCGCTGGGGGTGGCACGGTGATCCTGCCGCGCGGGCGCTATCTGTGCTTTTCGATCCGCTTGCAGAGTCGGGTCACGCTGTTGCTGAGCGAGGGTGCGGTGATCGAGGCGGCCGATCCGGCGCGCCATGCCGGACGCTATGACCTGCCCGAAGCGGGGATCGAGCAGCTTTATCAGGATTTCGGCCATAGCCATTGGCACAACAGCCTGATCTGGGGCGAGGATGTGGAGCAGGTAGCGATCATCGGGCCGGGGCTGATCCACGGGATCGGCCTGACCCGCGATGGGCCGGGCGCGCGCTGGAAGAAACAGGCGGGCGAGCGGCCCTTGTCGATGCAGGGGATGAGCGCGGCGGAGATCGGCCATCTGGAACCGGATGCCGCCGCGATGCAGGGACTGGGCAACAAGGCGATCGCGCTGAAAAATGGGCGCGACATCAGATTGTCGGGCTTTACGATCCTGAAAGGCGGGCATTTCGCGATCCTGGCGACGGGCACGCGCGACCTGCGGATCGACGGGCTGACCATCGACACGGAGCGCGACGGCATCGACCTGGATTGCGTGCGCGACGTGCTGGTGGAGCGTTGCCGGGTCAATTCGCCCAATGATGATGGGATCGTGGTCAAGAGCAGCCATGCGCTGGGCCGGGCCATCGCGGCGGAGAATATCCTGATCCGCGACTGCGACGTGTCGGGCTATGACATGGGGTCGCTGATCGACGGGACGAAGCGCATGACCCAGGAGATCGCGCCGGACCGGGACCGGGTGACGGGCCGTATCAAGCTCGGCACCGAGAGCAATGGCGGATATCGCAATGTGCGGATCGAGGATTGCCGCTTCACCCGCTGCCGTGGGCTGGCGCTGGAGACGGTGGACGGCGGGGTGATGGAGCATGTCGTCGCGCGCGGCCTGACCATGCGGGACGTGACGACCGCGCCGCTGTTCCTGCGGCTGGGCGACCGGCGGCGCGGGCCGGAGGGGACGGGCATCGGCGCGATCAGGGACGTGAGGATCAGCGAAGTGGATGCGCGCGGGATAGACCATCGCTTTCCCGCCGCGATCGCCGGGCTGCCGGGCCATCCGATCCGGGACATAACCCTGCGCGACGTGCATCTGGCCTATCGCGGTGGCGGAACGGCGGCGGATGCGGCGCGGGTGCCGGCGGAACTGGCCGACGCCTATCCCGAACCCAGCATGTTCGGCGTACTGCCGGGCTGGGCATTGTGGGCGCGGCATGCGGAGGGGCTGACGATCGACCGGCTGACCGCCGAGACGATGACGGCAGACCAACGACCGCCCCTTGTGCTGGAGGATGTGCAGCGCTTTTCGGTGCGGAACACGCCGCTCTGGCGTTGACGAACATATGGGACAGTGTTACCAAATATAGGTAGAACGTTCCACAATATGGTTTAACGACCGGGAGCGAGGGGAGAGAATATGTCCATCCATGCCTTCAAGATGCAGCTAAAGCCCGGCGTGGTGGACGAATATCGCAAGCGGCATGACGAAATCTGGCCGGAACTGTCCGCCCTGCTGACGGAAGCGGGCATTTACGACTATTCGATCTTTCTGGACGAAGAGACGCTGAGCCTGTTCGCGGTGCTGAAGCTGCGCGAGGATAATAGCCGCGACACGCTGCCCGGCCATCCGGTGATGCAGCGCTGGTGGGACTATATGGCGCCGCTGATGGAGGTGCAGCCCGGCAACCAGCCGAAGGAATGGCCGCTCCCCCTGCTGTTCCACATGGATTGAGCCGATGCGCGCGTTCATGCCAGCCCTGCTGATCGCCACTGCCCTCGCCACCCCGGCGCTGGCGCAGCAGGCGAAGCCTACCGCCAATCTGGCTGCTCCGGTCAAGACATTCGGCCGTGTGTCCTATGACGCCCGGTCGCTGATGATCGATGGCAAGCGGCTGGTGGTGTGGGGCGGGGAATTCCACCCCTTCCGCCTGCCCTCCCCCGATCTATGGCGCGATATCCTGCAAAAGATGAAGGCGAGCGGGTTCAACACGGTCGCCCTCTATTTCGACTGGGGCTATCACAGCCCGAAACAGGGCGTGTACGACTTTAGCGGTATCCGCGACATCGACCGGCTGCTGACCATGGCGGAGGAAGAAGGCCTCTATGTCATCACCCGCGCGGGCCCCTATGTGAATGCGGAACTGTCGCGCGGCGGCTTTCCCGGCTGGCTGGTCAACCAGCGCGCCCGCGCCCGGACCGACGATCCGGCCTATCTGGCGGCGGTGGACGAGTGGCTGACGCATATCCATGCGATCGTGGCGAAGCATCAGATCAACGCCGATCCCAAACGCACATATGGCGTCATCCTGCACCAGATCGAAAATGAGCTGGCGCTGACCACGCCGGCGCAGCGGCGCTATATGGACCATCTCTATGCCAAGGCGCGGGCCGACGGCATCACCGTGCCGCTGTTCCACAATGATCAGGGGCGCAACGGCTACTGGACGCCGGACAGCAGCAAGATCGACAAGGTCGTGACCGGCCCCAACGACATGTATGCGTTTGACGGCTATCCCGGCGGCACCTGTACGGTGGAGGGCAAGCCGACCCGCGACGTGGCCGCGCCCGACTGGGGCTATTATGGTCCGGGCGGGGCGAAGGGGGGTGCGTCCGCCTCCCCTGACACGCCCGGATTTCTGGCAGAGTTCGGTGGCGGCTGGTTCGATTATTGGGGATCGAACGGCGGCTATGAGTGCAACGCGATCCAGCGCGGCAAGCGGTTCCAGCGGGTCTTCTATGGCACCAATCTGGCCAACGGGATCGGCATCCAGAGCTTCTACATGACCTATGGCGGCACAAGCTGGGGCTGGTTGCCTGCGCCGGTGGTGTTCACCAGCTATGATTATGGGTCGGCCATTTCCGAGCCGCGCGAATTGCGCGAGAAGGCGGCGGAGATGAAGCAACTGGGCGGACTGATCGCGTCCGTCCCCGATCTGGCGGGGATGGTCCCGGCCGGGCCGGTGGCGATTTCATCGCCCGATATCCAGATCTATCACAATAAGAGCCCGGAGACGGACGCGCGCTTCCTGATGGTGACGCACAAGCCGTCCAACGGGCAGACGAACGATGCTTTCCGCTTCACTGCCGACCTGCCCGACGGGCGCTACACTGTGCCGATGCAGTTGAACGGCTTCGACGCGAAATGGCTGGTCGCGGGCGTGAAGCTGAACGGGCAGCGGCTGGTCTATTCGACGTCCGAACTGCAATCGTCGCAGGATGGCGTGATGCTGCTTTATGGCCGGGCGGGGGAGCCGGGCGAGACGGTGCTGCGCTATGCCTCCGCACCGACGGTGACGGTGCTGGAGGGTCAGGCGACCAGCGCGTTCGACGCGGCAAAGGGCGATTTGAAGATCGATTACGCCCATCAGGGCCGCGTTGTGCTGCGGATCGAGGGTGGCGGGCGACCGGCGCTGACGCTGATTCTGGCGGATGAAGCCGAGGGTGCGCTCTACTGGCGGCAGGGCGATGCGCTGGTGCGCGGGCCGGCGCTGGTACGCAGCGCGACGGTCAAAGGCGGCACGCTGGCGCTGACCGGAGACATGGCGGCGCAAGGTCCGCTGGAAGTCTGGGCGCCGGGAGCCGTGCGATCCCTGACCTGGAATGGCGCGGCGATCGCGACGAAGGCGGGCGGCGCGGGCCATCTGGTTGCCGTCAAGCCGCTGGCCGGGCCGGCGGACATTGCCCTGCCCGTCCTGACCGACTGGCGCATGGCGAAGGGATCGCCGGAAACCGATCCGGCCTTTGACGACAGCAAATGGCAGGCGATCGACCAGCGCCCCTATGCCAGCACCACCGCGCGGCCGGACGGACAGCCCAATATGAGCATGGACGCCTATGGCTTTCATGATGGCGATGTCTGGTATCGCGGGCGCTTCACCGGGACGCCGGACGCCAGGGCGCTGTCGCTTTATTATGGTGCGGGCGGCGCGGGGTTGGTGCAGGCCTTTGTCGACGGGCAGTTTGTGGGCGAGGCGGAAACGCCCAGCGGCCTGCCGCGCCCCATCACGACCGGCACGGCGCGCTTCCCCCTGCCCGCAGCGGCGCAGAGCGGGGAGCATATGCTCTCCGTCATGGTCCGCAACAATGGCCATAATTGGGATCTGGACAGCGACGATTTCCACAAGGAAGCGCGCGGACTGATCTCTGCATCGCTGGAGGGCGGGCCGAGCGGCCGCAGCTTCGCGGTGCCGATCCAGTGGAAGATTCAGGGCAAGCAGGGTGGCGAAACCCTGCCCGATCCGGCGCGCGGCCCGGCCAACAATGGCGGCCAATATGGCGAGCGGATGGGCTGGCACCTGCCGGGCTTCGATGACCGGAGCTGGGCCAAGGCCAGCGTGCCGACGACGCAGGCCGATGCGGGGACGAACTGGTATCGCACCAGCTTTGCGCTGAACGTGCCCAAGGGGCAGGATGCCACCATTGGCCTGAGCTTCGGCGATGCGAGCAAGCCGCGATCGCCGGTCCGTTACCGCGTGCTGATCTTCGTCAATGGCTGGAATATGGGGCAGTTCGTCGCCCATGTCGGGCCGCAACGCACCTTCCCCATTCCCGAAGGCATCCTGAACCACAGGGGCCGCAATCATGTCGCGCTGGCGGTCACGTCCGACGGCGCGCCCGGCGATGCGCTCGAAACCGTGCGCCTCGTCACCCTGCATAATGTGAAAGGCGGTCTGCCAGTGCAGATGGTTACCGCCCCCTCTGCACCTTCAGACCTCAAGGAGTAAATTAGTGGCCGCTCTCAATCATGATGTCCCGCGCGGCGCGGTGGTGGAAGCCATCGACCGGCTGATGGACAATCTGGTCAATATCAAGGACGAGACGGGCGAATTCCTGCTGCATCTGGAAGACGGCCGCATCATCGACACCAAGGGATGGGCCGGATGGGAATGGACCCATGGCGTCGGCCTGTTCGGCATGTGGCGCTATTATGAGCAGACCGGCGACCAGAAGGCGCTGACGATCATCAAACAATGGTTCGAGGATCGTTTTGCCGAAGGCACGCCGACCAAGAATATCAACACCATGGCCCCGTTCATCACGCTGGCCTATCTGTACGAGCATGAGCCGGACCCGCGCTACATCCCCTATCTGGATATCTGGGCCGAATGGCTGATGGCGCCGGACGGCCTGCCCAAGACCGAAGAGGGCGGGTTCCAGCATATCGTCTATAATGATGTGAATCCCGGCGAGATGTGGGACGACACACTGATGATGTCGGTGCTGCCGCTGGCCAAGATCGGCCTGCTGCTGAACCGCCCGGCTTATATCGAGGAAGCCAAAAGGCAGTTCCTGGTCCATATCAAATATCTGTTCGATACGAAGACGGGCTTGTGGTTCCATGGCTGGGACTTTAACGGTCGGCATAATTTTGCCGAGGCGCTGTGGGCGCGCGGCAATTGCTGGGTGACGATCGCCATTCCGGAAATCATCGAGATACTGGACCTGCCGGAAGGCGATTTCTTCCGCACTTTCCTGATCGACACGTTGGCGGCGCAAGTGAAGACGCTGGCCGAGACGCAGGATGCGGACACCGGCCTGTGGCATACGCTGATCGTCGACCCGACCAGCTATCTGGAAGCATCCGCCACCGCCGGTTTTGCCTATGGTATCCTCAAGGCGGTGCGGAAGGGCTATCTTCCGCGCCATTATGAAGATGTCGGGATCAAGGCCGTGCGTGGCGTGCTGGCCAATATCGACGCGGCGGGCGAGTTGCAGCAGGTGAGCTTTGGCACCGCGATGGGCGACACCCAGCAATTCTACAAGGATATTGCGCTGACCTCCATGCCCTATGGCCAGAGCCTGGCCATCTGTGCGTTGGGCGAATTCCTGCGCACCTATATCTGAGACGGGTGGCGACGAGGGGACGGCTGTGGAAGGACTGTGCCTCTTTCGCTTTCTGCCCAGAGGTGCCGCCGGCCTGATCGGGCTGGCGGCATTTTTGTGCGGCGCGCCTGCGCTGGCCGGGACATGGGTGCATGACAAGGCGCAGGTCGGCGACTTTGCGCTGGCGGCGGATGGACAGGCGGCACGGATCGTCACCGACCCGGCCGATCATGACGTGGTGCGGATCGCCGCCGCGGACCTGCGCACCGACATAGAAGCGGTGACGGGCGCGCGGGAGGGTGGCGCGGCGCAGTTGTGGATAGGCACGCTGGGCCGCAATGCCGCGATCGACCGGCTGGTGGCGGCGCGGCGGATCGACGTCAGCAAGTTGAAGGGCGCGTGGGAGAGCTTCCTGATCGTGCCGGTGGAGCGGCCCGCGCCGGGCGTGGCGCGCGCGTTGCTGATCATCGGCAGCGACCGGCGCGGCACGGCCTATGGCGCTTATGAATTGTCGCGCGCGATCGGAGTGTCGCCCTGGCACTGGTGGGCAGATGTCGCGCCGCTGCACCGGGATGCACTCTATGTGGCGCGGGGCACGCGGCGCTTTGGTCCGCCATCGGTGCAATATCGCGGCATCTTCCTGAATGACGAGGATTGGGGGCTGGTCCCCTGGGCGGCGGGCGCCCATGCGCCGGGCGAGACACCCTTGGGACCAAAGACCTATCAAAAGGTCTTCGAACTGTTGTTGCGGCTGAAGGCGAATCTGTTGTGGCCCGCGATGCACAAGGTGACGGCGCCGTTCAACGCCAATCCGTCCAATGCGGCGCTGGCGGACCGCTATGCCATCGTCATGGGATCAAGCCATGCCGAGCCGATGTTGCGCAACAATGTGGGCGAATGGACCGCGCCGGCGGCGGATTTCGACTATCTGAAGAATCCCGATGGGGTGCGCCGCTACTGGGCGGAGCGGGTCGGGACCAACGCGGCCTATGAGAGCATCTGGACGCTGGGGATGCGGGGCATTCACGACAGCGGGATGGTGGGGCCGACCACGGTGGAGGAGCGGCGCGCCACGCTGGAGCGCATCTTCGCCGACCAGCGGAAGATGCTGGGCAAGGCAGGAATCGGCGACGCGCCGCAGATATTCACCCCCTATAAGGAAGTGCTGGACGTCTATCGCGCCGGGCTGAAGGTGCCGGACGATGTGACGCTGATGTGGCCGGACGATAATTTCGGCTATATCCGCCATTTCCCCGATGCGGCGGAACGCGCGCGCAAGGGCGGATCGGGCGTCTATTATCATCTGTCCTATCTGGGCGCGCCTTTATCCTATCTGTGGCTGTCGACCACGCCGCCGGCGCTGATCCGGGAGGAGATGGGCCGGGCCTGGGACAAGGGCGCGCGGCATATGTGGGTGGCCAATGTCGGCGACCTGAAGCCCGCCGAACTGGCCACCGACTATTTTCTGAGCCTGGCCTGGGATGTGGATAAGATCCGGGGACAGGCTGTGGATAAGTTTGTGGAGAAATGGGCGGCCGAGACGATCGATGCGGCACAGGCGGCGCCGATCGCGACGGTGCTGCGCGATTATCATCGGCTGAATTTCGAGCGGCGGCCCGAACATCTGCAATATTATCTGCCGGGCGAGAAGGCGCGGCCAAGCCCGCTGACGGTTCCGCAGGCAGACGAGCGGCTGGCCGCGTTCGGGGCGATGGCGGCGGAGGCGGCGCGGATCGAGAAGCTGGTGCCAGAGGCGCGGCGCGATGCCTGGTTCGAACTGGTGGGCTATCCGGTGCTGGCTTCGGCGGCGGCGAACCGGCGCTTCTTCGCGGCGGAGGCGCATGACCGGCTGCGCGACACGGATATGGCGGAAGCGACGCGGCGCGGGGCGATCGCCCATGGTGCGGACGAGGCGCTGGCGGCGCTGACCCGGCGCTATAATCGGGATGTTGCGGGCGGCAAATGGCGCGGGATGATGGCGATGGAGCCAGCCGACGGGCAATGGCGCAGCTATCGGCTGACGCCGCCGATCCTGCCACCGGGTGATGCGGTTGCGCCGGTGGCCGCGCCGAAGGCGTTCGCTAAAGAGACGGCGAAGGAGACAGTTGTTGCGCCGCGCGATTTTGTAGCGGGGGCAGGCTGGCGACTGGTTGACGGGCTGGGGCGGCAGGGTTCTTTGCTGGCGACGACCGGCAAGGGCGGGAGCGCGACAGCGAGCGTCACCCTGCCCGCCGGGCGATGGCGGATGGTGGTGGACCTGCTGCCCGCCTATGCCGACCGGGATGGCGATCCGCTGCGGCTGATGCTGCATATCGACGGGCGGGTGCAGATGCTGGAGGCGGCGCGGGAAACCGGCAATCGCGACTGGGCGATGGGGGTGCTGGACAATCGGCTGAGCCTGACCCTGCCGGAAGACGTGGCGGGCGGACAGCATCTGGTGGGGTTGGATGCGCAGGACAGCGGAGTGAGGGTCGAGGCGATCCGCTTCCTGCCTGTGGACGCCGATCCCACCTTGCATTAATTTCATATTGCGTGATAGAAGTCCACTATGTGGCATTTAATGCCGTGCCGGACGATAAGAATCGCAGGCGCATTCCAAGGCGAGGATGAGATAGCACGTGTCTGAAACCACCCGACCGGTCCGCCTGCAAAATTATCTCGCTTATGGCTCCAACGATGTGCTGGGCGCCGGATCTATGGCGGTCATTTCGGGCTGGGTGCTGATCTTCTACACCCAATTTTGCGGGCTGAGCGCGGGACAGGCGGCGACGATCTTTGCCGTGGCGCGCATCCTGGACGCCTTCGCCTCACCCATGATCGGCTATATTTCCGATCATTTCGGCTCGACCTGGCTGGGGCGGAAATTCGGGCGGCGGCGCTTCTTCATTCTGGCCGCCATTCCCCTGTTGCCCAGCTTCGCGCTGATGTGGCTGCCGGGTCAGGGATTTTGGTATTATCTCGTCAGCTATGTGCTGTTCGAGCTGGTCTATGCGATGGAGATCATCCCGTTCGAGACGCTGGCGGCGGAAATGTCGAGCGACTATCGCACCAAGGCGAAATTCGCCGGGTCGCGCATATTGTTCGGACAGGCATCGGCCATCCTCGCCGGTTTCCTGCCGCTATGGCTGATCAATGCGCTGGGCCGGGACAGCGCCGACACCTTCTTCTATATGGGGATGATCTTCGCGGCCCTGTTCATGGTGACGGCCGGGCTGCTCTATCTGTTCAGCTGGGAACGGCATATGCCCGGCGCGCTGGAGGCGGTGCCCGCGCGGGCCGAAGCCGGCGGGGCCGGGCAGGCGCTGAAGGCGCTCTATCGCAATCTCTTTTCCACCATGCGCATCCGGGCGTTCCGACTGCATCTGGGCATGTATCTGGGCGGCTATATCAGTCAGGATATCTTCAACGCGGCCTTCACATTCTTCGTTATCTTCGCGCTGGCGGGATCGACCGCGATCGCCGCCGGGCTGCTGGGCACCATGTATATCGTCCAGTTCGTGGCGGTGATCATCGCGATCAATCTGGCGCTGCGGGCGTCGCCTTCGCGCGCTTATCAGGTCGCGGCCGCCGACTTCGCGGTCGGGGTGTTCGCGCTGCTGGCTCTGTGGCTGCTGGGCGTGCCGGCGACGTCGCCGTGGATCTGGCTGCCGATCGTGCTGGTGGGACTGGGACGCGGGGCGCTGAACTATATTCCCTGGGCGACCTATAATTATATGGCCGATGTCGACGAGATCGTGACCGGCCAGCGGCGCGAGGGCAGCTTTGCCGGGGTGATGACCTTCGTGCGCAAGGCGACACAGGCGGCGGCCGTGGCGGGCGTGGGCTTCATCATGCAGGCTGGCGGATTCCTGTCCGGCGCGCCGGTGCAGAGCGATGGCGCGATCCTGACCATGGCCCTGCTGCTGGGGGTCGGCACGGTCGGGTGCCTGATGTTCGGCATCCTGGTGTCCCGACGCTTTCGCCTCAGCCCGGCGACCCACGAGATATTGATGCGCGAGATCGAGCATCTGCGCAGTGGCGCGCGCACCCCCAGTTCGGCGGGCGCGGCCCATGTGGTCGAGGATCTGTCAGGCTGGCGCTATGACCGGTTGTGGGGCAACAACCCGGTGGCCGGATCGGCGGCGCAATGAGGGAGACGGGCGTGATGCGGACTATGGCGGGACCGGTGGTGATGCTGTTGGCGCTGGCCGCTGCGCCGGTGCAGGCGGAAGGCTGGTCGCGTAGCTGGATGGCGGCGCCGCTGGCATCGAAGGCGCCGGTCGACAAGCGGCCTGACCTCAAGGACCGCACGCTGCGGCAGGTGGTGCGGATCAGCAGCGGCGGGACGCGCATCCGGCTGCGCCTGTCGAACGAAATGTCGACCCAGCCGCTGCTGCTGGGCGCGGTGCATGTCGCGCTGGCGGGCGAGGATGGCGCGATCCTGCCGGGGTCGGACCATGTCGTGACCTTCAACGGGGCGCAGGGCGCGACCGTGCCGACGCGCGCGCCGATGCTGAGCGATCCGATCGCCATGCCGGTGAAGCCGCTGACCCGCCTGACCATCAGCATCCACCTGCCGCAAGGCGCGCCGGATGCGACGGTGCACAGCTATTCCGCCGCGACCGGCTGGACCGCGCCGGGCGACCAGAGCGGGGCGACCAGCCTGAACGCGCCGACGATCATCGGCCCGCGCATCATATTGTCGGGTGTCGAGGTGGATAATCGCAAGGCCGGGACGACCATCGTCACGCTGGGCGATTCGATCACCGATGGCGTGCGAGCAACGCCTGACAGCAACCGGCGCTGGCCGGACCTGCTGGCGGAGCGTTTGCAAAAGGCCGGACGGCGATCCGTGGGGGTGGCCAATGCCGGGATCAGTGCCAACCGGCTGCTGTCCGAAGGCGATGGGAACAACGCCCTCGCCCGATACGACAGCGATGTGCTGGCGGTGCCGGGCGTGACCCATGTGGTGATATTGGAGGGCGTCAATGACATTGGCAGCGCCTTTGCCCAGCAACGGCCGATCCCGACGCGCGACGAGCTGATCGGCGCCTATCGCCAGATGATCGCGCGGGCGCATGATCGGGGCGTGAAGGTGATATTGGCGACGATCCTGCCCTATAAGGGGGCCGGTTACTGGAGCGAACAGGGCGAGGCGGTGCGGATCGCGGTCAATGACTGGATCCGCAGCACCAAGGAAGCCGATGGCCATGTCGATCTGGCGAAGGCGGTGGCCGATCCGGCCGATCCGGCGCGCATGGCCAAGCCCTATGATGTGGGGGATGCGCTGCATCCCAATGATGCGGGTTTCCGCATGATGGCCGATGCGGTCGACCTGGGGCTGCTGCGATGATCACGGCGCTGCTGATGATGGCGGCAGCGGCCGGTGGCCCGATCGCGCCCAAGCCGCTGTTCCGCGATCCGGTGCATGACGGGGCGGCCGACGCCTCCACCGTGCGGGATCGCAAGACGGGCGAATGGGTGATGTTCTACACCAACCGGCGCGCCGATTTGCCGATGGACGATGCCAAGGATGTGCGCTGGGTGCATGGCACCGCGATCGGCGTGGCGCAGTCGAAGGATGGCGCGCACTGGTCTTATGGCAGGACGGCCGATATTCCCAAGACCTGCACCGGCGAGACGCTGTGGGCGCCCGAAGTGCAGTGGCTGGCGGGCCAATGGCATATGTGGCTGACGGTGGTGCCGGGCATCTATCGCGACTGGAACGCGCCGCGCTTCATCGTTCATCTGACCAGCCCGGACCTGAAACAATGGACCTGTGGCGCGCGGCTGGAGCTGGGGTCCGACCGGGTGATCGACGCGAGCGTGCTGGCGCTGCCTAAAGGTGGGTATCGCCTGTTCTTCAACGATGAGCAGCAGAATAAGGCGATCGTCACCGCCGACAGCCCGGACCTGATCCACTGGACGGTCGGACAACGGCTGACCCAGACGCCGGGCGAAGGGCCAAAGGCTTTTCGATGGAAGGGGCGATACTGGCTGATTTCCGATGCGTGGAAGGGATTGCTGGTGATGCGGTCCGACGATGGCGAACATTGGACGACGCAGCCGGGGCATATTCTTGCGACGCCGGGCTTACAGCCGACCGACCGGGCGAAGGGGCAGCATCCCGACATCATCGTGGCGGGCAAGCGCGCCTATATTCTCTATTTCGTCCATCAGGAGGGCGAGGAGGAGGCGAAAGCCAATCCCGACTGGAAGCGGCGCAGCGTACTGCAAATAGCCGAACTGACGGAGAAGGATGGCGTCATCAGCGTCGATCGCGAGACGCCGACCCATGTTCGCCTGATCCCCTGAATCACCCGATTTTCCTTGGCTGTAAAAGCGGCTAGGGAGGTGGGGATGCAGAAGAGCGACCCGAAGAAAAAGCCCCCCACGATCAAGGAGGTCGCCGCCCGCGCCGGCGTGTCGATCATGACCGCGTCGCGCGCGATCAACGGCAAGGCGCTGGTCAGCGCCAAGGCGCAGCGGGCGGTGGAACTGGCGGTCAAGGAACTGGGCTATATCCCCAATGCCTCCGCCCGGGCGCTGGCCGGCAGCGCGCAGCACCGGGTCGCCCTGTTGCACAGCAACAGCACGACTTCGGCCTATCTGGGCGAATTGTTGCTGGGGGCGCTGAGCGAAGCGCCGCAACGGCACCTGCATCTGGTGGTCGAGCAATGCGCGCCGGGCGCCTTCGCGCAGGAAATCGTCGATCAGGTCGCCCATGGCCATGTGGCGGGCGTGATCCTGCCGCCGCCGCTGTGCGACTGGGCGGAACTGATCGAGGGGCTGCGGGCGCGCGACATCGCCATCGTCGCGATCGCGCCGGACCATGACGGGCCGGACATGCTGACCGTGGGCACCGACGACCGCCATGCCGCCTATGATTTGACCAGGCACCTGATCGAGCTGGGGCATCAGCGGATCGGTTTCATCGAGGGCAATCCCCGCCACCGGTCGAGCGCGCGGCGATTGCAGGGGTTTCGCGACGCGCTGATTCACCATGGGCTGGAACTGGACGCGCAGCTGATCGTGCCGGGCGACTATAGCTATCGGTCGGGGCTGGATGCGGCGGAGCAATTGATGGGGCTGGAGGCGCGGCCGACCGCCATCTTCGCCTGCAATGACGATATGGCCGCGGCCGCGATCACCGTCGCGCATCAGCGCAAGATCAACGTGCCGGCGGAAATCAGCATTTGCGGCTTTGACGATACGCCGCTGGCCGCCGCGATCTGGCCGGCGCTGACCACCATCCGCCAGCCGATCCGCGACATGAGCCGGGAGGCGATCGGCCTGCTGGCGATGCGGTTCCGCAACCGGGAGGATGGCGCGGGCGACATTATCGGCAAGGTGAAGCTGGATTATCAGCTGATCCGTCGCCAGTCGGACGCGGTGCCGGCGCGGCATTGAGCGTCTAGAGAAATCCCACCTGCCGTAACCAGGCTTCGCACAGGCGGGGCCAGAGCGATACCGGCAGGTCCGGCGTATCGAGCGCGAAGCCGTGCGGGGCGTCGGCGAAGATGTGGAGTTCGGGGCTGGCCCCTGCGGCTTTCAGGGCATCGTGCAGGCGATGGGCGTTGGCCACCGGCACGACCGGGTCATTGCCGGCATAGGCGATGAAAGTTGGCGGCGGGGCGGGCAGAAGCTGGGCGTCGGGCTGGAGCGCATCATAGAGGGCCTGCTTTTCCAGCGGTGGCAGCGGCGGTTTGTCCGGGATGATCGTCCGCCCCTTCGCATTGGTGGAGATGGGGGCATAGCCCACGACCAGCACGTCCGGGCACCGTGGCTGTGCGTGGCCCCATGCCGCCGGATAATCGGCGATCAGGCAGGCGGCGAGATGACCGCCCGAGGACAGGCCGACCACGCCGACGCCTGCTTCGCCAAGGCCGCTGGCGCGGATCATCGCCATCGCCGCCAGCGCATCGTCCAGCGGAGCGGAGGGCCCGGTGCCTTTATGGGGGAAGCGGTGGATCAGGACAAAGGCGTGATAGCCGAGCGCGGTCAGCCAGCGGGCGACCTGCACCCCCTCCCGCCCCGCCATCAGCGCGGTATAGCCGCCGCCGCCGAGAATCAGCATGGCGCGCCCATTGGGCGTCTCGGGGGCGTAGCCGAGCAGGACCGGGCGATCGACGGCGGTGACGACGGCCTGTTCGGGCAAGGCCGCCGCATCCTCCAGCGTGAAGGCGCCCGTTGGCGCGCCATGCAGCGGCCAGACCAGATCAGCAGCCAGCATCTTTTGTCTCCATAGGGCAGCCATGGGTGGGATAGGCCTCGCCATCCAGCTCGACCGCTTCGCGCATGACTTCCAGCCGGTCGCCCGCGTCGCGCATCTCGTAGAATTTCGCCAGCGCACGCTTGAACGGGCGATGCAGCACCAGCATCAGCCGCCCGTCGAAGGTGCGGAAGAGCATGCCATGGCCGCTATCCTGCTCGACCAGCGGGCCAAGCTGTTCCCAGGGGCCGGCCAGTGTCCCGCTCTTCGAGCGCGCCTGCGCCTGAACATAGCCGCCCTTGCCCCAGCTGGACCAGAGCATCAGCAGGGTGCCGGTCTTGGTGCGGAAGAGTTCGGGGCCGTCGGTGACATAGCCGGTTTCGCCTTCGGGCTGTTTCTGGCCGATGACCCAGTCGGCTTCATTGGCGCGGAACAGCAATTGCGGCGGACCGGCGGGCGAGAGATCGTCCTTGAGCGGAAGTGCTTCGATCGTGCCGACACCCATCTGCATCCATTCATGGGCATAGACCATCCATGGCTTGCCCGCAGGATCGACATGCAGGGTGCCGTCGAGGGTCATGTCGCCGGGCGGGGTGACGGGGTCGCCGCTGTGGATCAATGTGTAGGGGCCATCGACCCGATCGGCCACCGCCAGCAGGGTCGCGCGGCGGTAGAGCGGGCGCTTGCCGGTGGCGGTGATCAGCGCCTTGTCATTGTGGAAGGTCGCGAACAGATACCAGCGGCCCTTCCACTGCTGGACTTCGGGCGCCCAGCCGCCCTCATTGGCCCAACTGGATTCGGGCAAGGCGAAGACCAGCTTTGGTTTGCGCCAATGGGCAAGGTCGGTGCTGGCATAGGCCATGATGCCAAGCCGCTGGTCGCCGGTGACGGCCGGGTCGTTCTTCGAGAAGAGCCAGTAGGTCTTCGCGCTTTCCTCCGCGACGATCCAGGGATCGTGGATGCGCAGATGCGATGTCAGCAAGGGCGCTTGCGTCGCCCCGGCCGGGACTGTCCATGCCAGCAGCAGGGCGAGCAGAAGGCGGCGCATCACACCGCCAGCCGGTTGCCATAGCCGATGATGATGGTGGCGAAGACCAGAAGGCCGACGCCGGTCCACACCATGCGGCGGACGGCCGGGGCGGCATCCTTCCACTCGCGGAAGGCGAAGCCCCAGAGGGTGCCGAAGATGATGATCGATGCCATGTGGAGCGTCCAGCTGGAAAAGCCGAAACGGCCCATCTGGCTTTCGCCCATCGTGTAGAAGAAGAACTGGAAATACCAGGCGGTGCCGGCGAGCGCGCAGAGCAGGAAGTTGGGCAGCAATTTCGGGCGCTGGCCCGATGCGTCGGGCGCGCCGATCCACTGGCCGGCCGACCGGTTCTTCACGATCAGCCAGGCGCACCAGAGCGCGTTGGTGATGAGGCCGCCGAACATGACGATGCACAAGGTGGGCAGGCCGACCCAGAGCGGCCCGGTGCCCGCCGCGCGGCTGAGTTCGTTGACCGGCTGTCCCGCCGCCAGACCGAAGGCGAAGCAGGAGGACATGATGCCGGAAAAGATGGCGACGGCGATGCCCTTCCTGAAATCGAACTCGGCGACGGCAGCGGCCTTTTGCTGCGGGGAGAGCGCTTCATCCTTGCGCGCGCCGGCCATGGCCACGACGATGATGCCCAGCAGGGTGACGGCAAGGCCGAGCAGCACGATCTGGCCATGGGTCGTGCCGGCAATCTCCGTCATGAAGGTGCCGTCGAAGATCGGCGGGATCAGCGTGCCGAAAACGGTGCACAGGCCCAGCACCACCGCCATGCCCAGCGACAGGCCGAGATAGCGCATGGTGAGGCCATAGGTCAGGCCGCCAAAGCCCCAGAGGAAACCGAAGAAGACGCACCAGCCGACGACGGAAGACGGCACCTGCCGCATCACGCCCATCAGGTCCTGGGTCTGGACCGAGGCGAAAAACCAGGGCGCGACCACCCAGGAGAAGATGCCGCCGGTGATCCAGAAAATCTCCCAGTTCCAGCGTTTGACGCCGCGGAAGGGGACATAGAAGCTGGCCGAGGCAAGGCCGCCCAGCCAGTGGAACAGCACGCCGAGCAGTGGATTGGCGATCATAGGTCGAGTCCCAGACGATAGAGGCGATTGGCATTGCCGGCGAAGAATGCGCGGCGGTCGGCTTCCGGAAAATCCGCGACGATGGCGTGATAGCTTTCCATGTAGCGGTCGATGGAGCCGAACAGCTTGTCGGTCGGCGTGTCGCTGGCGAAGGCGCAGCGGTCCACGCCGAACAGGTCGATGGTTTCGCGGACCAGCGGTTCGATCGTCTCGCGGGTCCAGTCGCGGCGGATGAAGCCCATGCCCGACAGCTTGACTGCGACATGGGGCAGCGCGGCGAGCGCCTTCATGCCCCGGCGCCAGTCATCGAGGCCATCGGGATCGGTCAGGACCGGCATGCCCATATGGTTGATGATGACCGGGATATCGGGATGACGGGCGATCAGCGTGGCGAGGCCCGGCATCTGGCCGGGATAGCATTGCAGGTCGAAGGACAGGCCATGTTTGGCGAGCAGGGCATAGCCGGCCTGCCATTGGGGATCGACGGTCAGGTCGGCGGGCGTGTAGCTGCGCTTCGGGTCGGCATGCCAGTTGATGATATGGCGGATGCCCTTGACGCGGGGATGGGCGGCCTGCGCGGCGAGCAGGGCATCGACATCCGGGTCATTGAGCGCGGCGAAGGCGACGAAGCCGGTGGGCAAGCCTTCGATCTGGGCGAGGCCGTCGAGCCACTGGGTTTCGCGCAGTGCGCTGTCCGCTGCGGCGCCAGCGTCGACATGGACGGCGCCCACGACATTCCAGCGGGCAAGATCGGCGCGATATTGGGCGACGCCATAATCATGGGCGATGGATTCGACGCTGCCGTTCGGCCCGTCGTCCGAAAAGGGTGCGCTGAGCCAGTCGTAGCGGATATGCTTGAGATCCCACAGATGGATATGGGCGTCGACAAAGGGGATCATGGCTATCCTCTCCAGAAACATAAAGTCCGTTCGCCCTGAGCCTGTCGAAGGGCTGGCTGAGCGAAGTCGAAGCCTTCGCCATGCTCAGGCGGGGGCTTCGACTTCGCTCAGCCCGAACGGAGGTAGGATGTTTAGCGGCGCTCCGGCTCTTTTTGGCCGGTCGCGCCGCGCAACTTTGGTTAGAAGGTGGTGCGGCCGCCCGACGTGTCGAACGTCGACGCGGTGGTGAAGCTGCATTCCTCGCTGGCCATGAAGCAGACCATGGCGGCCGATTCCTCGATCAGGCCAAGGCGGCCCATCGGGATTTTCGAGCGCATATAATCGACCTGGCTCTGGGGAAGCTGGGCCAGGATCGGGCTTTCGAAGGTGGCGGGGGTCAGCGCGTTGGCGATGACGCCCTTGCCGGCCAGTTCCTTGCCGAGACTCTTGGTGAAGCCGATCACGCCCGCCTTGCTCGCCGAATAGGCGCTGGCGTTGGGATTGCCTTCCTTGCCTGCGACCGAGGCGAGGTTGACGATCCGGCCATAGCCGTTTTCGAGCAGGAAGGGCGCGACTTCCCGGTTGCAGTAGAAGAGGCCGTTGAGGTTGATGTCGATCACCCGCTGGAAACTGTCCACCGGATAGTCCCACACCGTTGCCGTGGCGCCGGTGATGCCGGCCGAGCAGATCAGGATATCGACCTTGCCGAGGGCTGCGGCCGTTTCCTTGGCCGCTGCGGCGACGGCGGCATAGTCGCTGACGTCGAGTGCAACGACATGAGCCGCGCCGACTTCTTCCTTCGTGGCGGCGAGCGATTCGGGATTGAGATCCCAGAGCGCCACCTGACCGCCTTCGGCGACGATGCGCGCGGCGACCTGCTTGCCGAGGCCCGACGCGCCGCCGGTGATGATCGCGTTACGGCCCGCGAAACGGCCGGCATAGACGCTCATCCGAGCACCACGTCGCCGAGGTGCCGCCATTCCGACACATTCTGCGTCTGGACGCCGAGCTTTTCGATGCCCAGTTCCATGACGTCGCCGGCCTTGAGGTAAATGGCTTCTGGCTTCTTGCCTTCCCCCACGCCCGGCGGGGTGCCGGTGATCATCAGGTCGCCCGGATAGAGGGTGATATATTCGCTGACATAGGAGATGAGCTGGGCGACGTTGAAGATCATCGTCTTCGTGTTGCCGGTCTGCATCCGCTCGCCATTAACGTTCAGATACATGTCGAGATTCTGCGGATCGCCGACTTCATCGGCCGTCACCAGCCAGGGGCCGACCGGGCAGAAAGTGTCATGCCCCTTGCCCTTGCTCCACTGGGTGCCGCGCTGCTTCTGGTTGAAGCGTTCCGACACGTCGTTGACCAGGGTGTAGCCCGCGACCTTCGACAGGGCGTCCTCTTCGCTGACGAAGCGGCAGGTTTCGCCGATGACGACGCCCAGTTCGACTTCCCAGTCGCCATGGGTGCTGTTCTTGGGCAGCACGACTTCGTCGTTCGGGCCGTTGAGCGAGGACAGCGCCTTCATGAACATCATCGGTTCGGTCGGGATCGGCAGGTTCGATTCGATCGCATGATCCTCATAATTGAGGCCGATGGCGACGATCTTGCCGATGCCCTTGACCGGCACGCCGTAGCGCGGTTCGCCCTCGACGATCGGGAGCGAGGCGATATCGGCAGCCTTGGCGGCGGCGAGGCTTTCGATGGTCAGATCGGACACGATACCCGACAGGTCGCGGATATTGCCGTCGCTGTCGATGACGCCGGGCTTTTCCTGGCCACGCTGGCCGAAACGAACGAATTTCATGGAGTCAGTCTCTCTGTCAGATCAGTGGGTATAGGGGCGGTGCATTTTGATGTCGGGGTTGAGGTCGACACCGAAGCCCGGCTTGTCGAGCGCGGTCACCTTCATCCGGCCATTTTCCGGCACCGGCTCGCCCAGCAATTGCGGGTGGAACATCGGCACCACTTCCGTCGGTCCGGGGTGCATCATCAGGAACTCGGCGAAAGGCGAGTTGTGGCGGGTGATGACGAAATGATAGCTGTAGACCGACGAGCCATGCGGCACGACCATCTTGCCATGAGCGTCAGCCAGCGCGCTGATCTTGAGCAATTCGGTCACGCCGCCGCACCAGCCGACATCGGGCTGGATGATGTCGCAGCAATCCATTTCCAGCAGCATGCGGAAGCCCCAGCGGGTCGCCTCATGCTCGCCGGTAGTGACCAGCATGCCCTTGGGCACGTTGCGCTTGAGCTGTTGATAACCCCAATAATCGTCCGGGCTGATCGCTTCCTCGATCCATTTGAGGCCGAGTTCATGCGCGGCGATGGCGAGGCGGGTGGCATAGTCGACGTCGAGCGCCATCCAGCAATCCCACATCAGCCAGAAATCCTCGCCGACCTTCGAGCGCATGTCGGCCAGTTCGGCGATGTTCTTCTTGAGGCCCTCGACACCTTCGGCCGGGCCGTGATGCAGCGCCATCTTGCCGCCGATGAAGCCGAATTCCTTCGCCTTGTCGGGCCGCGCGCCGGTGGCGTAGAATTGCAGTTCGTCGCGCACCGCGCCGCCGAGCAGATGATAGACCGGCTCCTGCCGCAGCTTGCCGAGCAAGTCCCAGAGCGCCAGATCGACGCCGGAAATGGCGTTGATGACCAGGCCCTTGCGGCCATAATATTGGGTCGAGAAATACATCTGGTCCCAGATTTTCTCATAGTCGGTCGGCGCGCGGCCTTCGAGAAAGCGGGCGAGATGCTTTTCCACGATATAGGCGGCCGGTTCGCCGCCGGTGGTCACTGCGAAGCCGACAGTGCCGTCCTCCGCCTCGATCTCCACCACCAAAGTGCCCAGCACGTTGATGCCGAAGCTCTGCCGCGACTGGCGATATTCGGGATATTTCGACATGGGCGTGGCGATATGGTCGTCGATCCAGTGGCCTTCGCCCTGGTCATGATAGTCGGCACCACCGCCGCGCACGGTGAAAGCGCGGACATGCTTGATCTTCGGCAACGTCACGATCGGCACGCGAAAACTCCCCGGATCACGCCAGACGTCCAAAATATGGGACGATCTGACCAAAACTTCCAACATATGGCCAAAATGG
This sequence comes from Sphingobium sp. YR768, assembly GCF_900111125.1. Lineage (GTDB taxonomy): Bacteria > Pseudomonadota > Alphaproteobacteria > Sphingomonadales > Sphingomonadaceae > Sphingobium. The sequence continues at coordinate 7,252 of NZ_FOGE01000017.1, read as the reverse complement.
GCATAAAGCCGGGTGACGGGGAGATTGGACCGATCCGAAGAATCATGTCCGGCCTCTCCTTGACCCTTGTTTTTCTCATTTTGTGGGATAGAGTATTAGAAGATGATACAGAATGCGTCAAACCCGGAATCGGGAGAGCGAGAGGAAAAGTCGAAAGTGCAGGGATCGCAGACCCTGCAACGCGGACTGGACCTGCTCGATCAGGTCATCGACGGGCCGATCAAGCTCGCCGACCTGTCGGCGCGCATGGGGCTGACGCGATCGACCACGCATCGGCTGGCCAATGCGCTGGTGGAGCGCGGTTTCCTGATCTTCCTGCCGCGTGAGGGCTATCAGTTGGGCCCCAAGCTGTTGCAGCTGGGGTTTCTGGCGCAGAGTCAGGCGGACGTGGTGCAGATCGCCCGGCCGCATCTCGAAGCGCTGGCGATGCTAAGCGAGGATACGGTGCATTTGGGCCGGCTGGATGGCGATCAGGCGCTGTATCTGGACAAGATCGCCGGCCGCCGCCGCGTCGACATTTCCAGCCGGATCGGCGACCGGCATCCGCTGACATCGACGGGGCTGGGCAAGGCGCTGATGCTGGACGATCCGGAAGCGAAATGGACCCGCCTGCTCGAGGCCGAGTGCGAGGCAGGCACTCATAATGCCGACAGCGCCACATGGCTGGAGCGGATGCACGGCTATGTGCGCGACGGCCGATCCTTCGACCTGGAGGAGAATGAGGACCAGATTCGCTGTGTTGCGGCGCCTGTGCGCGATGCGTCCGGCGCGATCGTCGCCGCCATCAGCCTGTCGAGCGCGGCGCAATATATGGATGACGAGCGCATGGCCGCCCTGAGCGGCGAGGTGCGCGATACCGCACAGAAGATCAGCGCGGATCTGGGCTGGACCCCGGCCGTGAAACCATCCCGCCGCCCCGCGCGGCGATAAACTCAAGGAAGAGCGATCCCATGAAGCTGCTTGAAGGCAAGACCGTCCTCGTCACCGGCGCATCCACCGGCATCGGCCGTGCCGCCGCCATCGGCGCGGCGCAGCATGGCGCCGATGTCGCGATCAATTATGCCCATAGCGACGGCCCGGCGCAGAGCTGCGTTGCGGAGATCGAGGCGCTGGGCCAGCGGGCGATCGCGGTGAAGGGCGATGTCGCCGACCCGCAGACCGCGCAGGACTTCGTCGCCAAGGCGGTCGAGGCGTTCGGCAAGGTCGACGTGATGGTCAGCAATGCCGGCATCTGCCCGTTCCACGCCTTCCTCGACATGCCGGTCGATGTGGTGGAGCGGACCTTCAAGGTGAACCTGCATGGCGCCTATTTCATGGTGCAGGCGGCCGCGCAGCAGATGGTGAAACAGGGGCATGGCGGGTCGATCGTGGCGGTATCCTCCATTTCCGCGCTGGTCGGCGGGGAATATCAGACGCATTACACCCCGACCAAGGCCGGGGTGCATTCGCTGATGCAGTCCACGGCGATCGCGCTGGGCAAACATGGCATTCGCTGCAACAGCGTGCTGCCCGGCACCATCCTGACCGAAATCAACAAGGATGATCTGGCCGATGTCGAGAAGCGCCAATATATGGAAGCGCGCACGCCACTCGGCCGCCTGGGGCAGCCTGAGGATCTGGCCGGGCCGATCGTCTTCCTCGCCTCCGACATGGCCGCCTATGTCACCGGCGCGGCATTGCTGGTGGACGGTGGCATGTATGTGAATTTGCAGTAACTCTTGCAACAGCGTCATTCCCGCGCAGGCAGGAATTCCTCTCTCGCCCCTGCGCTTGTGGATAAGGCGGGAGATGGGTCCCCGCCTGCGCGGGGATGACGGACAATGGAGTGTACCGATGAGGATCGCCCGGAAGATCGCCGCTATGGCCGCAGCCTTGTTCGCTGTCACATCGGCGCATGCCACGCGGCCGGGCGACACGATCCTGATTGCCAGCGATTCCACCGCTGCCAGCTATGCGCCGGACCGCTATCCGCAGACCGGATGGGGGCAGATGCTGGCTTGCGGGTTGCAGCCGGACGTGCGGGTGATCAACCATGCGATGGGTGGGCGATCGACCCGCAGCTTTCTGGCGGAAGGGCGATGGGACAGGTTGCTGGCCGATCTGATGCCGGGCGACACGGTGCTGATCCAGTTCGGCCATAATGATCAGGCGCGGGGGAAGCCCGAACGCTGGGCGCCTGCGCAAACCGACTATCGCAATAATCTGATGCGTTTCATCTGGGATGTGCGGACGGCAGGCGGGATTCCGGTGCTGGTGACGCCGGTCGCGCGGCGCAACTTCGGCCCCGATGGCAAGGCCATCGCCGATTATCCGGCATGGTCGGGGGTGATGCGCGATCTGGCGACAACCCTGCATGTGCCGCTGATCGATCTGGAAGCGCGGTCGCGGGTCTGGCTCGACCGGGCGGGACCGGAGGCGTCGAAGGCGCTCTACCTCCATTATCGCGCGCAGGACGAGATCGCCGCCTTTCCCAAGGGGATAGAGGATAATACGCATTTCAGCGAATTGGGCGCGCGGCAGGTGGCCAATCTGGTCGCAGAAGGGCTTCGGGCGCTGGACCTGCCGGTTTCGCGGAAAATTCTGGCCGAGCGTCCGGACCTGACCCGGGCGACGCCTTTGGGGAGCACGAGATGCCGATGATCGATCGCCGCAGCCTGATCGCCGGAACGGTGGCAAGCGCCGCCATGTCCGGGCCTGTTCTGGGGCAGACTATCAGCAGCGGCGCCTTCCCCCTGCCCGCCGGGTTCGAGCGCTTCCCGATCTGGCCGGGCAAGGCGCCGGGCGGCGAGCATGTGACCGTGCAGGAAGTGGAGACGCTGCGCCGCCCGGACAGCGGGCCGGACGATGGCGCCTTCGCCCATGTGGTGACGCCGACGCTGACGCTGTTGCGCCCGACATCGGTGGGGGCCAAGCCGAATGGCGCGGCGATGTTGCTGATCCCCGGCGGTGGCTATAGCCGCGTGGCGATCGGCCATGAGGGTTACAATATCGCCCGGCGGCTGGCGGCGGCGGGCTATGCCTGTTTTTCGCTGCTCTATCGCCTGCCCGGCGATGGCTGGGCGGCGGGCGCGGAAGCGCCGTTGCAGGATGCCCAGCGGGCGTTGCGGCTGGTCCGCGCCCTCGCGCCACGCGAACATTATGATGCGAACCGGGTCGGCGTGATGGGCTTTTCAGCGGGCGGGCATCTGGCCGCATGGCTGACCAGCCGCGCGCCGATGGAAACCTATCAGCCGATCGATGCGGCCGACCGGGAGCCGATCAAAGCGGCGGTCGCGGCCTATCTCTATCCGGTGATCCAGATGGAAGGGCCGTTCGTCCATGCCGGATCGCGCACCCAGTTGCTGGGGCCGAATCCTACGGCAGAGCGGATGCGCGCTTATTCGCTGGATCAGGATGTGAGTGCGGAAACGCCGCCGGTCTTTCTGGCCCATGCGATCGACGATCCTGCGGTGCCGATCGACAATAGTCTGGCGATGCTGGCGGCACTGCGCGCGCGCCGGATTCCGGCCGAATGCCATTTGTTCGAAAATGGTGGCCATGGCTTCGGGCTGGTGGCGCCGCCCGCCGCGCCGGCGCCCTGGCCCGACCTGTTCCTCCAATTTGCGAAACGCCATATAGCATGACCAAGAGTGTCGCCCTGTTCGTTACCTGTCTGGTCGATATGATGCGGCCGCGCATCGGCTTTGCCGCGATCCGCGCATTGGAGGCGGCGGGGTGCGAGGTGGTCGTGCCGGAGGGACAGACCTGTTGCGGCCAGCCCGCGCTCAACAGCGGCGACCGGGATCATGCCATGGCGCTGGCCAAGCAGACGATCGCGGCGCTGGAACCCTATGAAGCGGTGGTCGTGCCGTCAGGCTCCTGTGCTGGAACCATCCGTTGCCATTATCCCGAGATATTCGAGCATGATCCCCTATGGCTGGCGCGGGCGCAGGCGGTGGCGGGCAAGACGTTCGAGGTCATGGCCTATCTGGACGAGGTGCTGGGATGGAAACCCGAAGGCGTGCGCGTGGACGCCAGGGCGACCTATCATGACAGTTGTTCGGGGCTGCGCGAACTGGGCATCAAGGCGCAGCCGCGCCGGTTGCTGAAGGCGATTGACGGGCTGAGCTTCGCGCCGTTGCAGGGGGAAGAGACGTGTTGCGGCTTTGGCGGCACCTTCTGCGTCAAATATCCCGCCATCTCCAACGCGATCGTCGGCGAGAAGGCGGATGCGATCGATGCGACCGGCGCGGACCTGTTGCTGGCAGGCGATCTGGGATGCCTGATGAACATGGCGGGCAAACTGAACCGCAAGGGGAGCAAGGTGCGCGCCTATCATGCGATCGAACTGATTGCCGGTATGGCGGATGGCCCGGCGATCGGGGAAGAGGCATGAGTGGGTTCAAGGATCGCGCTGACTTAGCGCTGGCCGACCGCATATTGAAGGTGGCGGTCGAGCGGACGGCCGGGACGGCGGAGGCCAAGCGGGCGGTCGCGGTCGATGCCTTCCCGGATTTCGAGGCTGCGCGGGACCGGGCGGCGGCGATCAAGGATCATGTCGTCGCGCATCTGGGCGCCTATCTGGAACAGTTTGAGGCGAGCGCGACCGCCGCCGGGGCGAAGGTGCATTGGGCCAGCACGGCCGACGAAGCGTGCCGGATCGTGATCGACATCTGCAAGGCGGCAGGCGCGAAGAGCGTTGCGCGGTCCAAATCGATGCTGGGCGAGGAGATCGGCCTGCCCCATGCGCTGGCCGAAGCCGGGATCGGCCGGGTCGAGACGGATCTGGCCGAACATATCATCCAACTGGCCGATGAGCGGCCGTCCCACATCATCTGGCCCGCCATGCACAAGACGCGCGAGCAGGTGTCGGCGCTGTTCAAGGCGAAGCATCGCAGCCCGCATGCGGAAGAAACGATCGCCGCCATGGCGGAAAGCGCGCGGCGGGAATTGCGCACGCAGATGCTGGGCGCGGATGTGGGCATATCGGGCGCCAATTTCCTGATCGCCGACACAGGCGCGGTCTGCACCGTCACCAATGAAGGCAATGCCGAATTGTCGCTCGTGCCACCGCGCGTGCATATCGTGACGGCGGGGATCGAGAAGATCGTGCCCAGCATGCCGCACGCCATCCATATGCTGCGGATGCTGGCGCGGTCCGCCACCGGGGCGGCGCTGACCCAATATACGACCTTCTATACCGGGCCCAAGCGGGCGGGCGACCGGGACGGGCCGGAAGAGATGCATATCGTGCTGGTCGACAATGGCCGCACGAAGATGCGCGAGGAAGGGCTGGCCGAAATGCTGCGCTGCATCCGCTGCGGCGCCTGCATGAACCATTGCGTGGTGTTTCGCCAGATTGGCGGCCATGCCTATGGCGGCACCTATCCGGGACCGATGGGCGCGGTGCTGACGCCGGTATTCGACGGGTTGAAGGAAAGTCGTGAACTGGCGAACGCCTGCACGCTCAATGGCAAATGCCAGGAAGTGTGCCCGGTGCGCATTCCGCTGCCCACCTTGTTGCGCGGCTGGCGCGAGAAGAGCTGGCGCGAGGGGCTGGAGCCGACATCGATGCGGGCGGGCCTGAGCCTGTGGGCCTGGGTCGCGACCCGGCCGCGCCTCTACCGGCTGGGGACGGGGATGGCGGTGCGGGCGATGCGGATGCTGGGGCGGAAGGGCTGGATCGACAAGTTGCCGCTGGTGGGCGGCTGGACCCGTTATCGCGACATGCCCAAGCCTGCCGCTCGCACGTTCATGGCGCAATATAAGAAGGAGCGCCGTTCGTGAGCGCCCGCGACACGATCTTCGCCCGGTTGAAGGGGGATGCGCCGAGCAAGGCGGAAGCCGATGCCCTGCTGATCGCGCCGGAGCGGCCGAGGGTGGACGAAGCGGCGCTGGAGGCCGAGTTTCTGGCGCGCCTTGCCCTGCCCAGCATCAGCGCGACCCATGACGTCATCGACGATATGGCGCAGTTGCCGGCGGCGGTCGCCCGCTATCTGGAGAGCCAGAATGAAGCGCTGACGCTGTGCATGCCGCCCGACCCGCGGCTGGTGGCCTGCGACTGGCAGGGCTTCACCCTGCACGATCGGGCGGCGCCCGACGAAGCCGCCGCCATCGCCGTCGCGCGGCGGGGCATTGCCGAAAGCGGATCGCTGATTTTCGAAACCGGCCCAACGGCGCCGATGCTGCCCAATTTCCTGGCGCTGCATCATATAGTGCTGCTGCGGGTGGACGATATCATGCCCTATCTGGAGGATGCACCCCTGCCCGGCGTGCAGCCGCGCGCCCATTACTGGATCACCGGCGTATCGGGCACCACGGATATCGAGGGCACCTATGTTCGCGGCGCCCATGGCCCGCGCTTCCTGCATGTCCTGTTGCTGCGGCAATAACAACCGCATGTAGGAACATTAGTCCACATTACGGGAAAACAGGCTTACATTCGATCCACGCTCCGGTATAAGCTGCGGCAAAAGCGGCAACGGAGACGCCTGATGTTTGAGAAGACCTATTATGCGACGCATCCCGACATGATGGAGTGCGTGTCGAACGAGGAGTTGCGGGATCGCTATCTGATCGGGGGTCTGTTCCGGGATGGCGAATGCGTGCTGAACTATACCCATGCCGAGCGGTTCGTGATCGGCGGCGTGGCGGTGGTCGATGCGCCGGTGGCGCTGCCCGCGCAGAGCGAACCGGCATCCGCTGCGGGCCATCCCTTTCTGGAGCGGCGCGAACTGGCGGTCGTCAATGTATCGGGCGTGGAAGGCACCGTTACGGTCGATGGCGAGGTCTTCACGCTGGGCAACAAGGATTGCCTCTATGTAACGATGGGCGCGAAGGAGGTGATCTTCGCTGGCGCCGGTGCGCGCTTCTATCTGGCCTCCTGCCCGGCGCATAAGGGGTTCCAGACCCGCAAGCTGGGCATTGCCGACGCCAATGCGCTGGAGCGCGGGTCGCTGGAGGAATCGAACGAGCGGACCATCTATCAACTGGTGATCCCCGGCGTGTGCGACAGCGCGCAGCTCGTGATGGGGTTGACAGTGCTCAAGCCGGGCAGCGTGTGGAACACCATGCCCCCGCATATCCATGAGCGGCGCAGCGAGATTTATTTCTATTTCGAGCTGGATGGTCCGGCCGACCGCGTCTTCCATTATATGGGGGAAGGCGAGGCGATGCGCCATATCGTCATGGCCAATGAGGAAGCGGTGATCTCGCCGCCCTGGTCGGTGCATATGGGATCGGGCACCAAGGCCTATGCCTTCATCTGGGCGAT
>NZ_FOGE01000005.1 GCF_900111125.1 Sphingobium sp. YR768 | reverse complement strand
ACATCACCGGCGTGACGGGCATGCGGATCATCAGGGCCATTGTGAGCGGGGAACGTACGCCCAACACACTGGCGCAAATGCGCGACGTCCGCTGCCACGCGACTATTGAGACCATCTGTGCGGCATTATCGGGGAACTGGCGCGACGAGCATATCTTCGCGCTTGGCCAGTCCTTGGCCCTGTTCGACTTCTACCAAACCAAAGTTCTCGAATGTGATCGAAAGCTTGAGGCCGCGCTCAAGGCGCTCGAAATTGATGAGGGCCATGATGTCCGCCACCTCCCAAAAGTCCGGACCAAAAGGCGACAGGTGAACACGCCCGACTTCGAGGTCCGGTCCGCGCTCTATCGCGTGCTGGGCGTGGACCTGACGCAGATCCACGGAATCGGCCCGTCACTGGCGCTCAAGCTCATCGGCGAGTGCGGCACCGATCTTGCCGCATGGCCCAGTTCAAAGCATTTTACGTCCTGGCTGTGCCTGGCACCGGGCAACAAGATATCGGGCGGCAAGTTGCTGTCGTCGAAAACGCGGCGATCATCGAGCCGCGCGGCGGCACTGCTGCGTCTGGCCGCAACCACCATAGGCCGCAGCGATACGGCACTGGGCGCGTTTTACCGGAGGCTGTCGGCGCGCGCAGGAAAGGCAAAGGCAGTCACCGCAACGGCACGCAAAATCGCCGTCCTGTTCTATAACAGCCTGCGCCACGGCATGGCGTATCATGATCTCGGCGCGACCCAATATGAGGAGCGCTATCGCAGCCGCGTCATCGGAAATCTCAGGCGTCGTGCCAAGACCTTTGGCTTCTCCCTCCAGGAGTTGCCACATGAGCCTGATATGGATGTTTCTTAGGAAGCATGATCGCGGATGGGGGCGACGGCGAATGAGGTATCCCGCATCCGAACAGCTTGAGATCATCCGGATCGTTGAGCAGTCGCACCTGCCCGCCAAGCGCACGCTGGATCAGCTCGGCATCCCCCGCCGGACGTTCTACCGCTGGTATGATCGCTTCGTCGAAGGTGGGCCGGAGGCGCTGGTTGATCGACCATCGGCGCCGAGCCGGGTGTGGAACCGCATCGGTGACGATATCCAGGACCAGATCGTCGAGATGGCGCTGGATTACAGCGAGTTGTCACCGCGCGAGCTGGCGGTGCGGTTCACCGACGAGAAGCGCTACTTCGTGTCCGAAGCCGTGGTTTACCGCCTGTTGAAGGCCCATGATCTGATCACCAGCCCGGCCTATGGCGTGATCAAGGCCGCCAATCAGTTCCACACCAAACCACCCGGCCGAACGAGATGTGGCAGACCGATTTTACCTACTGTGCGCCTCGTCCCGGATGGTCCGGGAGACGTATGTTGGAATGAAAAGAGAAAGGAGGAATTGAACGAATGCCTTGCCCTCTGCTGTGAGGGGGCATGAGCCCAAGCGGCGGTGACCTGCTGTCAACTGGCAGGGTGACGTAGCCCTCAGGTAAAGGGGATTGAGGCGAAGCCGTTACGCCAAGATGGTCCCCGAGGCTGTAGCGCTGGAAGGTTGAGGAACACGAACCGGTTAATCCGCATCCAAGGGCTGAAATGTCGCCTTCGCCTACACGGCTTAACAGGCGGAATGCTGATGATGGTGCCGGAGACGTAAGTCGGCGGCATCCGAATGCGGACAGATATGTAGCCTGCCCGCAAGGAGTCATGGAGAGAACGCAGCCAGACCATGGCATCGGCATCGACTTGCGGGACGCAAGGACAAGGACTGCGACCGGCACCGGCCATCATCAAACAGCGTGAAAGGATCAAGCGATAGACCATCGAATATCGGCGCTTGCAACACTGCAAGCTCGCCGCTTAACATCACCCCCAAGACGAGACCCACACTCCGCCAATTTACGCCGCGACTTGTGCCAAATGTTCTGACGACCGACAGATGCCGATGCCAACGATGACTGCTTGTGCGGGAATGCGTTCGCCATCCTCCAGTCGAACCGCCGTCACCTGGCCGTCCTCGCCCTCCAGACATTCGACGCGGGCGTTCAATCGGAGGTCAACGCCATGATCGCGATGCGCCTGCTGATAGAAGTCGGAGAGCTGTTCGCGCGCGACGCGCGCCAGAACCCTGGGCAGCGCTTCCAGCAAGGTTATCCTCGCCCGCCTGGTTGGCGCAGCCCAGGATCACATCGTCCAGCGCAACCAATCGGCCTTGGCATTACGTGCCCTTCCTGCTGGAGCGAGGAGACCATGATTTCGGGCATGCAGCAGCGAGTCCGGCCCTTTTGATGAAGGTGACGCATCCTGAAGCCACGTATGACGCGTACCACAAGATATTTCAAGGTAACTCAAAGGGATAGGACTGCCCTAGTCGGTTTGGTGGTGCGCGTACGACGTCGCGCGGGATTTGGGCCATACGCGTACTACGGCCATATCATCTTGTTTTTACAGACTTATGCGCCTGCAGCACCTGTGCGTAGGGTCCATTACAAACGGCCTCGCGCCGTGCGTCCCGTCTTACGCAGCGCGCTCGCGCTGCGCAGCCTCGTGCCGGCAGGCGCGGGGCAACCTTGCTTCTGAAAATCGGTGCTCAACACTATGGTGATTTGAGGAACGAAAGTCATGGTTGGGTTCTTCCCGAAACCAAAAAAAGGGGTCGGGCGCGAAGCCCGACCCCGGAGAAATATCAGTGCGTGATATCGATGCCCGCGCCCTGGAGACGCAGTAGATCGATGGATGAAATGGATCCGGCATGGGCCGCCAAGTCCGGCTGGTCCGGATACCCCGCCGGCTCCGAAGGAAGCAGCAATCCCTCTTGTCTTGACCCGTCGATATGGCACAGTCGCATGTGACGGGCAGGCCATCGGGGAAGGACGATGGAAATGCCAAAGATGACGGAAAGGGATCGGCTTGCCGATCTGGAAGCGCGTCAGCGCAAGATGAACGATGAACTGGAAAGTGCGCGTCGTGCCCTGCGCGGCAAATACGCTGCGATGATAGCGGAGATGTCGGTGGAAAAACTCACGGAAAAGGACTTCCGCGAGCTTCTCACACAGGCAATTCGGGTAGGCGGCAATGCGGCGTTGATGGCGCTCAAAGGGTTGCCGACCGCGACCTGATCGCATCGATCGGAAGTCACAGGTTCCGGCAGGGATATGTTTTGAGAAACCTGTCTCTGTCGGAATCGGACCGCAACGTGATGAACCGTTCCTCCGGCCCAAACCAGATAAGGATGAAGCATCGCCGCGACGCCAATCGGTGGATGTTGGCAAGGCTGCCTCGACTGCGACCGTCCCAGATCACGAAACCGCAGGACGCATCTCTCGCCATCGCTGCGTCCTTGGGGGTGTGGAAAGCGGCGGTGCCCCTCGCCCCAGAGGACGGTATGTTTCGGACGGGCCACTCCCCCACATTGTTGCGTGGTCCGTCGCCTGAACAAAAGACCGCGACGGCATTGGTCTTTCGGTTGGAGAGGTAGCGTTGGACGGCACGATCCACACCGCGCGCATCCCCGATCAGGATGGGAAGCTGGCGATCAATGATGAGACCGATGCGCTCGATTACGGGATCGGGAAGCGTCCCGATCGACAGGGATCCCGAAATGAAGACGGCGGCATTGAAGGGGGATGAGAGCATATGATCGGACATGCCTTTTGATCTCCTCAATTGAGCCGCCCTCCCCAACCCTCCTCTCCTCTAGTCGTCACACTGGACGTTTCCGGTATGACCAATCCTCCCGAAACGGCACCCGAAGGGTGTCCCTGCGACGAGCACGGCGGAGCCGCGCGCAGGAGGCCGGGACCGCCCTGGCGGTTCCGCATCGCACGCGCGACGGGCCCGCTTGCGGGTCCCTGAGCGGGGGCGAGTGTGACGCTCGAAAAAGAAATGAGGACCGGCCGGGTGAACCGGGCCGATCCTCTTGGGGTAGCTCACTGCGCCTCCCATCCCTGATCGCTGAGCGTGACGAACCGCGCCGGGATACGCTTCTCCTTAACGAGGCGCGCGAGATGCGATTGCAATCCGGATCCTTCGCAGACCAGCGCTTCGACGGGGCGTAGTCCGACCATCTGCTCGTTGCGCACGAACCCCGCCCGCTTGCCCAGCTTCGCGCTGAGCCGGAACGTGATGAGCTTAACCTTGCGCGATGCCGCCCACGCTGCGGCCATGGCGTCGCACCCCTTGTCCTGCGCGGTCGTCGCCAGCACCATCATCGGATTTCGGGATTTCGCTTCGTCGAGTTTGCCCCAGATGAGGCGGTCGTCGAACCAGCAGTCCGCCCCGCCGGAGAAGATCACGATGGGCCCCTGCGGGTTGTGCGCGTCGGTTCGGCGCTGGCGGCGGGCGGCGAGGAAATCGGTGGCGGCTATGACCGAGGCGGTGCGCTTGCTTGACACCAGCGATCCTTTGGGCGCGGACCACGGCCGCCCGGTTTCGGTGTTGAAGACGTCGGCGGCGTGATCCCGCATGCACCGCAGGGCGTCGGTGGCTTCGTCGAGATATTCGAGTTCATCGCGTGCCTGCTCGAGTTCGACACCGTGGATTTCGCTGCCGTCGGCGCGCCGCAGCAGGTCCTGAACATCGCGCATTGCCTTGTCGGCCTGGCCCTGCCACTGGTCGGCGACGTGATGGAAACTGTTGACGATGCCCCATGCGAGGCGTTCGGCGGCGGGCTGCAACCGTGTGTCCCGCAACACGTCGAAGAGTGTCGTGACAATGAGTTCAACCGCAAGCTGTGCTTCCCCCGGATCGGGCATGTCGGTTGCCATCTCCTCCTCGCCGCGCCCGATGCGGACGCCATCGAGGTCGGAGGTGAAGGCGGCGTGGAAGTCGTCGGTGGTGGGCGCGGTCTCCTGCGCGATGAATTCGGCGATGTCGGAGAACGGGCGGACGGAACGGTGGATCTTCGTCATTGGAACCTCCTTTTGAAACGAAAGAGGTTCACCCTTGGGCACGGGCTTCGAGCGGCGGGGTCAAGGATCGCGGAACGCGATCGGCGAAGCCGGCGATGGGGGTCACGATTTTTTTGGGCGGCCGCGACGATGAATGGACAGGCGAGGCTGCCCCGCCCAAAAAAATGGTGGGGCCCCGTCGTCCTTGAGGCCGACGCGGTCCCGTGGCACCATTGAACTTCTTGAGAGAGAGAAGAGGCTTTGCGAATCTGGGGCTCGATGCCCCTGATTCGCAAATGGGTGCCTCCAGGCGCTTACCTCGCGGGGAAGAGCTGGCAACCCTTGCTCCCCCCGCCGGACGGCAGCATCTCCTCCATGAAAATGGGGACAGCGCGTAGCGCCGTCCCCGAAAAGAATGCATGCGATGGTAATGTCAGGCGGCGCGACGAAGTCGGCTTCCCTGGGGCGGAGCGACCTTCTCGACCGGAACCTGATCGGCCTTGCGGAAGGCATGGATCGGAACGCCCGCCTTCCGCAGGGCCTGATAAAGGTTGGCCTGAATGCCTGACCCCTCACCCAGCATAGCTTCGACGGGTTTCAGGTCCACCAGTTTGCGGTTGCGGGCAAAGGGCGCACCACGCCCCGATCCAACCAGCGAATAGGTCACAAGCTGGACCTCGCGATTGCCCGCCCACGACGCCACGATCGCGTCGAAGCCTTTGCGCTGCGCCGTCGTCACCAGCGTCATATGCGGGATGCGCTCGAGAATCGTATCGAGCCTGTCCCAGAGCAATTGCCAATCATGCCATTCGGCATGGCCCGAGGCGATGACGATCGGTCCTCGGGGGCGGTAACGCTCGCGTGTCGCAAGTTCGCGGGCGCGCAGGAAATCCTGGATCGACACCTGTGTAGCGGTGGCCACCTTCGACACACGCGATCCGCGTGCGGGCGACCATGGTCGACCGGACAAGACACGGAAGGTTTCGGCGGCATAATCGCGCATGCACTCGACCGCCTCGCGCTGTTCGGTCAGCGACTGGCAAAGGAGCTGTTTCTCCTCCAGTTCGGTATTGAACACCTCGGAAGGCTCCGTCCGCCGGATCATGTCGCGCAGTTCGTTGGCCAGCATGTCTTCCTGTCGTTCGAGCTTGCCCGCGACGAAGTGGAAGCTGTTGACCATGCCCCATGCGATCTCGGGCGCGAGCGCATCAAGGCGGGTATCGGTCAGAAGATCGAAGATAGTCGCGATCACGCCTGCGCAATCGGCCTGGGCGTGAAGCGGTTCGGGCATGTCATGCTCGCCGGGTTCGTCGCCCGGGCTGATGATCGAAAGCGGCATGGGATCGCCGAAGGCGCGCCTGAATTCCGGGGTTGCTGTCATCTCGGCGATCAGTGCCGGAAGGTCTGCGAAGCGGCTGATGCTGCGCGAGCGGTCTTGGGTCATGGGACTTCTCCCTTTCATGCAAAAAAGAAAAAGGGGCGCAGACGCTTTAGCGTCCCGCCCCCATGGTGTCGGATCAGTGCATGCTCGCCCGAGCGCGCGCGACGAATGTCGAGCGCGTCAGGATGGCATCGACGATTTGCGCCGCATGCGGCGCGAAGGGTGTGCCATCGAGCAGGTCGTAGATAGCGGCGATGATCTCGCCGCAGGTGACCCCGACCGGGATCGCTGGCGCGCAGGTCGCGATGGAGATTTGCGGCGTGAGCAGGTCCCGGATAGCAGGGCTGGCCATAATCGCGGCACAGAGCGCGGAGAGATCGGAAGGCGGCGCCAGGTCGTGCAAGGAAGGAAGTGGCATGAACTGTCTCCTCATGTACGAGAAAAGAAAAAAGGGCCGGGAAAGCCTGACGCCTCCCCGGCCCGGAACGGGTTCCGATCAACGGATGATCAGAACGGGTCCTCCTCGCCGAACGGCGCGCCGGCACCGGTCAGTTCGCCGTCAGTGCCCGCGGTGCTGTCGCCGAAGCCGCCCTGATCACGCGGACCGCGATCGTCATAGTTGGTGCGGCTTGCTCCCATGCCGCCACCGAAGTCGGAGCGCATGGTGTCGCGCCGCCACGCGACCATGTAGCCGCCATGATCGGCCGGGAAGAGCGCGATCGGCAGCGGCTCGGGCAGGCTGGGATCGTCGATGTTGCCGGCAAGGAAAACCTCACCGGTACGCTTTGACGCAGCCTCCCACAAAGCGCCGACCTGGACCCAGCGGCGCGCGACGTTGAGTGCGAGGATCTCGAAGACCGGGGCCTTCTCATTCTCGCTCATGACCTTGCGCAGCCCGATGCGGGGAAGATCGATCGTGCGGGTAGCGATCGAGCCCGTCAGGCGGCCGTTCTGATTGAAGATTTCACCGATGTTCATCGTCTTGACCTTTCGAATGTCGCTCGAAATCCATTTTCCGGCGACACCCTCCCCGGCCCTTCTCTCCTCTGTGTCCCGCCCTCGCCCCGCGCGCCGTCCGTCCGGGGAACAGCGCTCCACACCCCTCCTGCGCGACGCTCACCCTGTCCGCCCCACGCGCAACGCCGCGACCGGCCCACAACTCTGCGCAAACTCCCCGGCATGGCGGGGGCCGAGTGCAGGCACGCAGGTGGTGGTGAAGGTGGATGGGACGCGAGGCTGGAGGCGCGGCGGTAGCCGCGCTGGCGCTAAAGTCGGGGGAGTAGCGGTAGCGCTACGGAAGGCGAGATCGGGCGGTTCCTACAGGCAGAACCGACAAAGTTGCGATGATCGGCACCGACCGGCGCGTTTCCAGTATCGCAAGCAATCAAGAGATGGCGGCGGGCCGCACGGCGGGATCGCCGGAGACATCCATCACATTGGCGCCAGCTTGCGGGACCGACAGCAAGGTGCATGGGTCCCGATTGCCTACGAAGCAGGAGAATTACGTCTTTGGGTCCGGCCGAAATCATCTTTTCGGCCAAACTCCGTGATGGCGACAAGAGTTGTGATATCGGGAATGTACAATGCCGGGCAAAGACCAGGGCATCAACTCGTCCGGGCAGGGTCATCCGGACCATCGGCAGGCATTGAAGCGCAGGCCCGCCCGGCATTGAAGCGTTCAATCCAGGTGCTGATGTGGGAACGTTGCTCGGTCGGGACAGCGGCAGCCGCACGCTGGAATGCGAGAAGATCCAGCGGAGCATTGGCCATGATCTCGTCAATCTCGGCAGCATCGAGCAAGCCCTCGGCGCGGATGAAGGCTGTCATCGATCCCGGCCGTTTCCGGGTCGATTTGCGCCATAGTCCTTCGATGGCGCGCAGACGTGGCGCCGCGCGGGCTTCGAGCAAAACGATAAGGTGCAATTCCTCGCGCGGCAGCGCCCGGACTTCAGAAATCTGCATGGCAGTACAAAAGAAGCACGAGCTCTTATGAAAAGTCGGCAAGCCCTCTTGGGCTATGACACGCTCGCAATCTTCACGCGTGAAGCCCCAATCCCGAAGCGGATATCGGTATTCATAGAGGTCAGAGATATGCCCTTCGCGATGGGCGTAACGCTGATTGTCCCGGGCTGAGCAGTCGTAACCGATGAGCCGAACAACCTTCTGGCCATTGGCCCAGGCATGCTGTGCCGCAGGCCAGGCCTTGACCCATTTGTCCTGCGGAGAAATTTTATGCCGCGCCGAACAACTATGCTGCCCGAATGCGATCGACGGCAATGTGCCATTAATCAAACAGGCATCGAGCAGCGACGTGTAGGGCGGCCAATGCTTGAAGAACCGGGCCTGATATTCGACGATTTCGTTGGGAACGCCATGATCGTCCATCCACTGACAGAAGACAGGGATGAGCCGTCGGGTATGTGGCTGCTCGGGCATCGCGGCGAGCAAGGTCATGTCGGGAATTTCGCCCCGACGGACAAGTTCAATGATCATCGCGGTCGAATTGGTGCCCGCCCCCCATGCGACGACGACGGGTGTACGCTTGCCCGCGCTCATGCGACCATCGCCAGCCAGCGATCCGGCCAGACCGGCGGCCTTGTCGTTACCCGATAGGCCTGCAGGGGCACGATCCCGCGTATGACATAATGCGGGACGCCCGTGTCCCGCCTAAGGTTGAGGGCGATTTTATAGGCGTGATCGAAAGAGCATAAGCGGCGCCGACAGGGTGACAATCGGGCGAACGGATCGGGCGACGACATCATGGCCTCCATGCTGGGATATGGTCAGGCGGCGAGCGAAAGGTCGGCATCGACCGCCGCAGCGGACCCGAGCGCAAGCAGGCTCTGGAGCGTGACGGGTGTGCGATTTGCCCGCCGGGTCCTCGGGCCTCTGGATGGCCTCGCCGGATCATTGAACCGGCAGCCGATACGCGCGGCACGCTTGCCGATGACGGCGGGATCGCGTCCCAGCGCTCCCGCGACATCGACCATCGAGACGCCATGGGTCCAGGCGTTCCGAATCGCCCTGTCCTCCTGCGCGCTGAACGCGCGCATGAAGCCGTGGACCAGCCCGAGGCGGTTGGCATGATAGAGAATGGCGCGCACACCGCGCCCGAGATTTTCGGCAATTTCGCGTGTCGCAACCTTGCCGTAGTCCGCCCGCAATCGCGCTTCATCCTCGGCCGTCCAGACAGGCCCCTGCCGGAAGCCATCCCGGTGGATATGGGTGCCGCGCAGGCCAAGCGCCTCGGCACGCCAGCGAATGGAATGTGGGCTGCGTCCGAGCCGTTCCCGCAAGGGCGTGAGGCTCGCAGCAGTCGCATAGGCGTGGCGCAGCAGCTCGTCTTCTTCGGTGATCCATGGGCGGCCCCAGCCCCGACCATAGCCAAGTTTACGAAGGCGCTGTCCCAGGCTGCGACTGTTCCGGGTTGGAAAACCTTCGGCCGTCAGAGCCTGCGCGATGGCGACATAGCGTGCGCCGGTGGCCGCGAGTTCAAGTGCGCGGGTCATTTCCGCGTCGCTCCAGTCATCGGGCTGGCAGGCATGGCGTAGACCCAGCGCCGAGGCGCGGGATATGACCCCAGCAAAGGGACGGCCGATCAGGCTGGCAATCTGGGCGACGGGAACACCCTTCTTGTACCCGGCGCGAAGCTGCGCGTCTTCCCAACCGCTATAGGGAGGCGATCCGGGTTCGGAGAGTCCGAGCAGTTGGGCACGGGCATATAGGGCGCTCACACCGCGGCCGAGCCTGGCGGCTAGCGTAGCGGTCGGTTCTTGCGCGTAGCAGCGCGCCAGTTCCTCATCTTCCCACGCGATCCAGGATCGCCGCGAGTTCCGGCGCAGGCCAAGATCATGGATACGCGTGGCGACGCCGGCACGGGATCGGCCAAGCAATGTGGCGATCTCATCAATCGTACGATCTTTGGCGAAGGCAGCGCGCAGACGCTTTGTCTCATCGGGGAGCCATGCGTCCGCACGGAAGGCCAGTTCGGCAAGCGGCGCGGTTGCACCAATTTCCCGTTCAGGGACAAACGGGGTGAGTTCGACGATATCAGCGTCGAGATCGAAGCTGGTTTGGGTCATGACGCTCTTCCTTCAGACCAGGCCGACGACGGGTGTATCGACGACGCGCAGGCGCAATCGGGCCGACAGCCGCGCAATCCGCGTATCCCCGCGCGGCATGGTGTCGGACGCACCGATTGCGGCGAGCAGGTCAAGCCCGGCATCGATATCGTTCGCGGGCAGTGCAAGATGGCGCACCAGATCGTCGGCCGTGGTGGCGTTGGGTGCTATGGTGCCCAGCGCGCCGACGATACGTGCAGCGGCAGGTGCGGCCGGATCGAGGAGGAAGGCGTCGAGCGCGCGCTGGCCTCGCATGGTCACCCGATCGCCCCTTGTCGGCATGACCTCGCGCAGGGCGTCAAGATCGAGCAGGGTCCGGCTCTCGTCGGGATCGAGATCGGCGGCAGCGACAAGATCAGGCGTGCGCCCGATATGGGGCGTAATCGTCGGATCGATTTTCGCCAGCACCGGCGTCGCCGCGAGCGCCGGGCCGAAGGCAAAGAATTCGCCGGGCGGAAGCTGGCGCAGCAGCGCCGCCTGGTCGCTGCCGAACCCGAGAAGGTCGGCAGCGCGCGCCACATCGCGATCGAAAACATTCAGCCCGATCAGATGATTGTGTAGTTCGGAAACCACCGAGCTGGCGAGTTTGGCAAGGCGCTGGGTCGCGATGATCGTGCCGATCCCGCGCTTGCGACCGCGGGCACACATATCCGTCAAGGTAGCAACGCCCAGACGGCGGGTTTCCGCGTCGCGGGCCGAGGCTGCCATATGCGGAGCGAGCAGATGCGCCTCGTCGATGCACACCAGCACCGTGTGGCCCCAATGTTCACGTGGTGTCGAAAGCAGGCCTGCAAAGAAGGCCGCCGCTTTTTCGATACGATGATCGGGTTCCAGATCGGTAAGGTCGAGATGCAGGGCGATGCGGTGCTGCCGCGTTCGCAGCGCGAGCGCTGTGAGACCGTCATTGGCATATTCGCGTGCGATGACCGTCGTTGCGCCGATATGGGTAGCAAGGTTGGCGAACTCGCCTTCCGGGTCGATGATGATGGTGGTGAGATAATCGAACGCTTCCTCGATGATCCGGCGCAGCGTCTGGCTTTTGCCCGCGCCTGAAGATCCCTGGATCAGACAGCGCCCCGACATCAGCTTGCCGAGATCCAGTTCGAGCGGGCCGGTCGAAGATCGGCCGAGCGGGACTTTCGTGTCGCGGGTGAAATCATGATTGGCGATGGTCATGGGATATGCTCCTTCGCCCGGCGTCGCACAGAGCGGCCGGAGATGCTGGTCGAGGAAATGGACTTCAGGCGGTAGTAGCGTGGAGTGCGAGCAAGGCAGGCCTCGTCATGGATGGGTCTCCTCCGATCCGTAGAGCGGCAGTTCGGACAGCGCGGCATCACTTTCGCAGGCCTCGCAAAAGGCCGCGTCGAACACCGCACCGAGCGCCCAGTCCTGGGCATCATCGTCCCAGCGGGCCCAGGCATCGCGCATCACGTCGGCGCTGCCACACGCAGAACAGCGGATCGTGATCCTGGCCGAAGGGCTCGCGGCATTTACCGGCTTCCCGGCCTCGCCCGTTTCCTCCCCCTGCCCTAGCGCGGCCACAAAGACCGGGAATCGATCGGAAGGCGGTTCATCACGGTCGAAGCTGAGCCAGGTCGCTCCGGTGTTGCGGGCGTCGGCCAACAACGCCCAGAATTCAGGGGAAAGCTCGTCGGGTCTCTCCGGCCAGTCATCGAACAGGCCAAGATGGACCCAGAAGCCATATTGGTGCGCCTCGATGGACAATATCGGATGATCGACAATGATCCGGCCGTCGCTTCGCGGCGCATCCCGGATCAGTCGGTCAATGGCGTCCTGCTCGGAGGGCGGAAGATGCGCTGTCGAGCAGGCGCAGACGGGGAAGCGACGCATGGCCGGTCTCCTTCATTTGGTTGGGATATGGGCGTCAGCTATGCCGAGCGATCTCAGGCAGCTTTTCAGTTCGGCAGGAAATCGACCGTGATGGCACCGCGCTCGGCGTAAATGACGATCTTGCGATCCAGCGGGATCAACCAACTCAGATTATCCCACGCGCTCATGTTAATGGCTTCGAGGGTCGCCGCGTCCTCCCCGAGGAGGATCTGGACAGCGTGCTGCCGGGCATCGCGCCCGAAGGATCGCGACTGCGTATCCCAGCTATCGCAGTCGCGATCGTCGCTCGAGCAGAAGAGCGTCGCATAGATCATGTGTCCCAGCCGATCCGGCGTGATACCACCATCGCGCGTGGCCAGGATGATGGCCTCCTCGATATCCCAACCGCCATTGCGGCAGACAAGCGCCGGGATTTCGATGAAATGGACGCTGCGGAGCGCATCCGCGCGACCGGTTTCACCAACCGTGAGATCGAGAGTGATCCTGTCGACGAGGCCACAAGCGAAATCAGCGGGGAGAAACATGTCGTCATCATAGCGATGCAGGGTGCTTTCCCGGTCGATGCGGAAGGAAATATCCTTGATGACCGGGATATCATCATACCAGGCATATCCTTGCAGCATGTCTTCCGCCTCGACGAGTTGAACATCCTGGATGGGCGGCTTGCCCCGCGCCAGCGCGAGAGCCTGCGCGATATCGGGCTCCAGCGAGGGAACGATCAGCATTGCGCCTTCGGGGGCGATCATGCGGCGGCTGCGTCCATGACAGTCATCAGCGGTCTGCGGCCGCCAGATCGATAGGCCGGAGCGCGCTTGCGGCAGCGTGACGCCCAGTTCACGGGCCCGCTGCCAGGCGCTGAACGGCAGCCGATGGTCCGGCCGTGCAGCGATGGCCTTGTATAGGATTCGCTCGGCCGCGTCGCGAAGCGCCTTCAACGCCGCGTTGTCGATCACTTCCTTGCGGGCTGGCAGTAGCAGATGGATTTGCGGGGCGTCGACGATGTCGATCCGGACCGTCCAGCGACCGCCACCATCCGTCTCCTCCCGCACCGTTGGAAGGGCGCATTTGACGCGGTGCCCGTGGAAATTGACGCGGTGGCCATCCTGCCAATCAGTATCCTGATCATAGACACCGATACGGCAGCCGCAGGCATTTTCGACAAGCCTGGCGTCCTTGAGAAAGTCTTCCCGGAGCAGCAGCGCGCCATTCAACGTCACCGGCAAGGGAAAATGACGGGCGGCATCGGCAACAGCCGCGTGCAATCCATGCTTCCAGTCGTCCGGCATTTCGATCGAGATCAGCGTGCCCCACCTGATCGTGCCCTGGCCAAGGGCAAGCGGCGCGCCGCTGTCCCATGCGTCGGCGGGGATCTGGACCTTCCAGGCCGTGCCGGCAGAGGGCGAGAAGGACTGGATTTCGATAGTGCGACCGGCAAGACTGAACATGCCCATGCCGGCCGGGTCTTCGGAACGCGCGATGTCATCGCCCCATCCCGAATGGCCCAACGTCAGCAGAGCGGCCGGATCGTCGATGCCGCAGCCATCATCACGGACATGAAGAAGGGAGCAGCCTTCCCGTTCGGTCAGATCGACCGCGATGCGGGTGGCGTCGGCCCGCCTCGCATTCTGGAAAATCTCATGGAGGCAGTCCCGACTATCGCCTGAAAAAAGGCGGGAAGCGCGGCGGATCGCGTCCGGGCTGACGGCGCTATGGATCGTTGTTGGAAAGGGCATGGTGTTCTCCCAGGTTCCGGACTGGAACCCCCACCCCACCCCGCTCCCTCCCCTCCGTTCGTCTTCAAAGAGCATGGTACCCGTGGAAACCGCATTGCATCCGATATTGCGGCAGCGGTCCCGGACTGCGAAGGACGAGGGATGCCTCAGGATCTGGATTCGCAACTGACCAACTTTCTGCGCCGCCTGCCGGACTGGATGCGCCGGGACATCTCCGCCACCGATCCGGCGCGGCGCGAACGCGCTGAAGATGCGCTGCACGCCATGCTGCTTGCACTGATCAAGGGGACAGGACGGTCGGTATCAGGTGAAGACGGCTGATGGCGGCATCCGGAAATGGCAGAGGTGGCTCGGGCAAGATGACGCCCGAAGCGATTGAGGCACTGGGACCGGCGCGCCTTGCCCGGCTTGTCCTGGCCCAGGCCGAGCGTGACGCCGTATTCGCCCGCGCGGTCCGTATGGAACTGGCGGCGAAGGACGATAGCGGGGGCCTGGCCCACGAGATCGACAAGCGGCTGAAGACCATCCGGCGTTCGCGCGGGTTCGTCGAATGGGACAAGGTGGGTCCGCTAGCGCGCGAACTCGATCAGTTGCGTGAAACCATATTGGGACCACTGGCCGAAACTTCTCTGAGCGAGGCGATCGATAGCATGAAGCTGCTGCTGAGCCTTGCCGAACCGGTGTTCGAAAGGTCCGACGACAGCAGCGGTTCGTTGGGCGCGGTGTTCCGGCAAGGCGGCGAGGATCTGGGACTGCTGTGGGCCCGAGCCGATGTACCCGATGTCGAGCAGCTCGCAGGGGATATTTTAACGCTGATTGAAGGGGATGGCTATGGCGTGTTTGACGACCTGCCGGACGCAGCCTCCCCGGCTCTGGGACAGACAGGCCGCGCAGCCTTGCGACGGATGCTGCTGGAGCGGCAGGCGGGGCTGACCGGCCCGGAGCGGCGGCAATTCGATTATAAGGTCGGCTGGCTGTTGCCCAAGCTCGCAGATCTCGACGGCGATGTGGACGCCTATATTGCGACAGTCGATCCTGAACGCCGCAATCCCCTGCTCAATGCGCAGGTTGCCGCCCGCCTGATCGCGCAGGATCGTGCGGCAGAAGCTCTCGACTGGATCGACGCACCGGTAGAGCGCAGCCATAACGAGCGCGAACTTGGCGATCTCAAATTACGCGCCTTTGAGGCGCTGGGCCGTAGGGACGATGCACAGGTGCAGCGCAAGGCGATCTTCGACCGTTGGCTCGACGCTCAGGCGCTACGCGAATGGCTCAGGGCCTTGCCCGATTTCGAGGATGTCGCTGCGGAAAGGCAAGCCCTTGATCAGGCCATGGCATATGATCGGGCGACATCGGCGCTGGCGTTCCTGATTGCCTGGCCCGATCTCAAACGCGCGGGCAGGCTGGCAAGGGAAAGGTTCGAAGATCTGGAAGCCCGGACCTATGACATTCTGCGTCCTGCCGCAGAGGCTTTGTCTCAGGCCGATCCGGGCGGGGCCACCTTGCTCTATCGCCGACTGGTGACCGGCGTGCTCGACCGGGCGAGTTCGAAATATTACCCCTATGCTGCGCGGGACTTTGCAGCGGCGACGGCCCTGGCCGACCATATCCCTAATGATGTCGATGTCGTACCGCATGATGAATGGCTGGCCGACCTTCGCAAGGCGCATGGACGCAAGATCGGTTTCTGGAACCAGGTTGCGGGTAAATTTGGATGATCGTCTGAAAGCCACAGCCAACCAGTCGAAAAGCCCCTTACCAATCGTGCAGCGGCAACCCATCGATGTCGCTGCCGTCACAGTCGAAGAGCAGGAACTGGAAGCCGCGCTCGCGGCCAAAGGCGATGAGGCGCAGCAGGTCCTGCGGCAACTGCGCGCTGCGATCAGGATCGATGGCACGCGTCGGCACGAACCAGCCATAAACGGAAGCCGCAATATCGATCGGTCGATCGCTGGGCGGCCAGGACGCCCATTTATCGAGGCACGAGGCGGTATGGACTGTGAGATGGGCAGTCGACAGCACGCAATAGCGACCCTGCTCGATCGATCTGGCGACGAAGGCGCATTCATGTGCGACGGGCGCAATACGCATGCGATCCTTCGTGCAGCTTTCCGACGGATGACATTCGAAATAGCTTGATATCACTTCGGCGACGGACAGATCGTTCGGGTTGCGCGCGTCGTCGATCTCGCTCCACCATTCGCGGCAATAAGCAGCGATTTCCACATCGAGAGCCATCGCATCGACCGCGACATGGATGTTCATTCCATGCCTGTGTTCGATCACTGCAGCCTGGACCTCTATTGGCCATGGCAATATCGAAGCGACTATAGCGTTCTCACTCACGCTTATAGCGTTGATCAGGGCTGCGCGCGCAGCGGTATCAAGAGTGTCCGGCGCTTCAAGGGCGGTGCGCGCGCCTGCAAGAAGCGCCAGATAGTCGTCGCGGCTGGTCCCGATTATGGGACGGGAGGCCTCGCCTTCTCCTGTGGGCGGAGCCGAAGTCACTGGGTCGCTCGGAGCGGGCGCATTTCCACAGATGATCGGATGGTGCGGATCCGACCAGTCGACCGCGTCGGCAATCCAACGGGGCACGAAATCCCAGTCGAACGAAAGCGGATATTCGCCCTCGACGACGCTCCATGCGGCCTCGACAGCATCAACCCAGCCTACCACGATAAGGCGCAGCGCCGCGGTGCCCACAGTATCGACGCATTTGCGCAAGGCAAATGCCAGACCGCTTGCATCGGAATTGGTCACCGGGCGATCGCGCAGTTCGAGGACGGCTTCCCAAAGACAAGCAGCGGTTTCGAGATGGGATAGCGTGTAACGGGTCATGGAGATGGCTCTAGCGGGAGGCGGCACAGCGCTCGAAGTTAGGACAGCGGCTGGATCGCAGGATCCCGGTGCGGAAGGGCTGTCATTGGAAACGATCTCAGAGGTTCATCAGATCGGACGGACGGTGGCGGCGCGGCTAAGGTCAGGAATGCGCGCATCGTCATAGACGCTGTTCACCGACATCTGCAGCGCCTGTTGCTCCGCAGCGAACCAGGTGGATGCAGGAACGGTGTAGGTCTCGGTGGCATATCGCTCGCCGCCGCTGAAGAAGGCGATGTCGACGATAAATTGCGGCAGGGGAAGGGACGAATGGGCGCGCATGGCGGCATCCTTTCATGACAATGGCCACCCCGGTGCTTGACCGGGATGGCGAGGAAGAAGGTGGAAAAGGCATGAGAGCGGTGGCACCGGGCCTCAAAGCGCCTGTTCGAGCAGCTTTCTGGCCTTGTTCTCCAGGTCGAGGCGGCTGTCCTGATGCGGCTTCGCGCGCGCGAGCGCTGTTATGCCCTGGACGAAATCATAGATGGATTCCGGTGGACGGCCTTCCTCGGCCAGCACGGTCTGGATGATCTTTGCCGTCTCGGCCCTGGAAAAGCCGCGTTTGCGCAGGAACGGTTCGCGCTCTTCCTCCTTGCGCGCGACGATCCGCTCGCGGGCGGCCTTGATGCCGGAGATGAAATGCGAGGGCGAAGAGTTGGCGAAATGCTCGAGCGCGGGCGCGGCCTGATGCGCGAAACGGGCGCCGGCGAATTTCGAGTGGCGAATATTGACCTCCTCGAAATTCTCGACACCCCACAGGCAGCGGTTGGCGCACACGCCGCGCAGATAGAAAGTCGCGATCCCGAGTGTTTTAGAGCCGACCTCACTGTTCCAGGCGTAGAACCCTCGAAAATAGAGGTCGGGATCGCCATTAGGAAGCTTGCCGGCCTCGATAGGGTGCGTGTCGTCCACGAGGAACAGGAAAATGTCCCGGTCCGATGCGTAGAGCGTGGTCGCCTCCCTGGTGATATCGACATGCGGGTTATAGGTCATGCTGCCCCAGTCGATGGTTCCAGGCACCTTCCAGCGCGTGTCGCCGACGCCATCGCCGGCAAAGGCCATCACCGCCTGGACCAGTTCCCAGTCAAAGATCCTGCCATATTCCGACCCGGTCGCCGCCCGCAATTCGGTGCGACCATTCTCGGTCTGGAGCAGTTTAACCTGCTCGCCCCGGTGGTTGATCAACCCATGCTGCAAGTTGATGCCGGCAAGCGCGGCAGGAAGCTGCCGCAGATAAGAGGCCGGGGCACCGACGAGACTTGCCACCTGGCCAAAGGACCAGTTGGTGGGTGCAAGCGGTCGATCATCGCCCGGCGCCACCAGCATCAGCCGCTCTGGATTGTCACTTTTCGCCTCAACCCGGATCGACCGGCTTTCAACAATACGCGTGGTCGCACGGTCCGCGCGGCCGCGCACGGCATCATAGAGACTGGTCAGCGAGAGATATTTCTCGTCGTTGGGACGGGAGAACCACTCGGAGGATACGCGGCTGCTCATGCGTCCGCGCGAGACATCGATCCGATAGGGCGCCGTGACGCGGGGGCTTTCGTTCATGGGGGCAAGGGTCGCCATGGAAATCGTCTCCTTGAGATGCAGAGCGACAGGTGCTTCACCGCTCCTGTCACGTCCCCGCCCTTCCCTTCCCTTCCCCTTCTCGCGTGCCGCGATATCGGTTTCACAAGAATCAGACGGACGGCAGCCGGTACGACGGCGGCTTGTATGTTTTACAAATTGGCGTATATGTTCAACGAGAGGAGGCCATGATGGCGACGAAGCACGAGGATCATCTGTCCCAGCGACATGGAGCGGTCGTGGCCGCTGCCAAGGCGGCGGGTTTGCTGTCGGGCACGAACAGCGCGGTCGGCGCCCGTGTCCCGCGTGAACTCATCGATCGCGCCAAGATGCGCAGCGGCATCGCCTCGACCACCGATCTCGTCGAATATGCGCTCGCCAAAGTGGCGCTCGAGGATGATTTCGGAGCCAGGCTTGTGCGCCGAAAGGGCACGATCCCTGCGGATATGGCGCTTGGGATTTGATCGCAAGGCCTCGTTGCGCAGGATCAGGCCGCAGCGATCTGCTGCCAGGCTGTCGCGACGCCCCGAAAAGGAATTGCCGCTCATTCACAAGGCAGCTGTCATAGGCCGCGAGCTTCTGCTCGACACGTGCGTCTATATTGATGTGCTCCAGGGCAAGACGCCGATCGAAGTAGACTCCTTGCTGGAAAACCGCATCGTCAATCATTCCTGCGTGGCGCTTGCCGAGATGACTCACCTGATGGGCGCGCTCGATCCGGCCGACAAACGCACCGCGTCGGTGCTCAAGACGCTGGGACGTACGATCGACGATATCCCGGAGCATCGCCTCAGCGCGCCCTCCTCCCGCATGTTCGGAGAGGCCGGTATGCTGGCAGGCATGGTCACACGGCTTTGCGGCCAACCCCATTCGATCGCCCTGCTCAACGATGCCCTGCTGTTTCTGCAGGCTGCGGCGACCGGCTGTGACCTGCTGACCGGCAACCGGCGCGATTTCGATTTTCTGGATCAGATCATTCCGGGGACGGGCGTCATCCTTTATTGACCCCTCACATAGGCACGGGAAACCAATCATGTTCGGGACCGGCAGGATCGGTCAGGCAACGTGCCAGCAGCACCAACGTTCAGCCGACTGCCGTGGACTGAGCAGGCCATGATTGCTGGCACACCATGAACGAAAAGAAGGATCGAGCGCGAGACCCGGATCGCGGAGCCGGTCGATGACGTCCTGCATGAAGCGTTCGACCGGGTCGATGGCCGCCCCGGCCCGAGCGTCAGCGACCGCAGCCTGAAGTTGCGTCACCAATTTCTCGGCTTCATCGATCGAAATATCCTCGATCGCACGCATGCCGCCGCGCGGTCCGCCGATGGCCAAAGTTATGATTGCTGTGCCGGACGTCATCCGGCCCAGGGCGTCGATATGGACATGTCGGGACATGCCAATCTCCTATGATGTGGGACGTGAGAACGTTAGAAGAGGCTCAGCTGTCGCGGCATGGACTGCTGCGATGCCCTTGGTTGGTGCGATGGCGGAACGGCGCCTTGCGATGGTGATGTCGGGCCTGTCGCGGCGATCGCGGCGGTCGCGCGTTGGGCGGTCTCAGCCACGAGTTCGCGACGTTGACGAAGGGCGAGCCGAGCGTTCCATCCCCCGAGTATATGCGCCGGGGTGAACCAATGGTCCTGCATCTCACCCGACAAGGCGTTGCCGACCATGAGATGGGCTGGAATATGAAGCAATGAAAACTGGATATAGGCCATGTGGATCGCGCGCGGATCGATATCGATCGCCGTCACATGAAGGTGATGCTGATAGTTATGCCCGATATCGCGCATGGTCTCAGCAAGCGCGATCACCATCGACCCCGCGCCGCAAGCGGGCTCCATGGCGGTCACGAAGCCATGCTGCGCGATCATCGCTTCCACATTTTCGCGATTCCCCAGAGTGGCCTTCGCCATGCAGCGGCTGAGCGCATAGGGTGTGAAATATTGCCCACGCGCCTTGCTGTGAAGGTCGAGGTCGTGGAACAGGGCGCCTAGCACGTCGCCGGGCCCAGCCTCGAGAGCCTGCACCAGTTCGGAGAGCACTTGCGGAAACAGATCGATGACATCCCGCCGGTAGCGCCCGACAATATCCAGATAACGAGCCTCACGCTTTTCGCGTTCACGCAGGTCGATACTGTTGGCCATAGCGATCGCCATGGCCTCCATGCAGTCACCAAAGACAGTATAGAGATCATGGTGCGGCTGGCTACGGCGCAATAGCGCCGCCATGGCTTTGAGATGCGGCTCGTGCACGCAGGCCTCCGCGATTGACGATGAGGTGGAACGGTGCCGAATGGCCGAACGCGACGAGATTTCTCCTGCAGCACTGGTTGCGTCCGGCCGGCGTTTCGGCGGATAGGAAGTCGTGCTCAGGAAGCCCTTTGCCATTCGTAGAGAAGATGATCGTCGGGACAATATTGCGAACCGATGGCGATCCGGATCAGGCGGCCGTCGCAGGCAAAGGCGGATGCCCGGGGAAAGGACAGGTAGGAACGACCTTCGAGGATCAGGTCACCAGAGCGCACTTTGGTGATTTCGCGGGTCGTCCCGAGAAGACGATGACCAGCCGGCGCATCAATCAGCTTCAACCGATCACCGGCTCTGATGCGCTTCTTGAACGCCGCCAGTGATATCACCGTATCGACGGGATTGCGGATACCCTGACGTTTTGCCAATGCCGCCCAATAGGCCTGGCCGATGCGAACGTCGCAGTAGAAACTGCATGACCAAAAATCCTGCAACGGATTGGTCCGCGTGAAACCGAACCGCTCCATTTGATCGCGCACCTCGACGATGAAGGCGTTCTGCGCGTCACGGCCGGTCAGGTCGTCCGGGGTATCGAGTATCTCCGCGATGACCTTGCGTCCCCCGGCAAATTTCTCTGTGCGGATCGCGAAGGTGTTTCCGGTAAAATGTTGTGCCAGATGGCGTTCGATCCGGGAGGCGAGCGATGGCAACGTTTCACCGGCACGATAGAGATCGCCCTCATAGTGGAAATTGCCGCGTTCGTCATATTCGGTTTGGCTATACAGGCGCGCGGACGCGCCCGCCGCACTGGCGTCGGTCATCATATCATCCTTGTGGTTCTCGAAGATTTGGAGACGTGTGGTGCGTCAGGCCGACGGCGTTCCGGTTGGGGAACACGCGCTGTGGTCTGCTTCAGTCCGGGCGAGAGCCCAGTCGAGATAGCCAAGACGCGTATCGCCATTGCCCACCTCGGTCTTCCAGTCGACTGATGGATATGCAGGATCGTCAATCCATGGATCGGGCGGTTCTCCCGGTGGCGTTGCTGCCGATCTGCCCAGTCGTCGCGCCAGTTCTTCCTGCGTGGTCGCAAACTCGACATGATCGGCGAATATCGCGCACCACCCTCCCCCGAAGCTGTCGCGACGCGGACGTGTGCAGCTATAGCTCCAGTCGAACCCTATTGGCGCAGTCTTCAAGCTCTCCTGGCAACAATACCGAATGAGTTCGGCGATCGGACCGGGTTGGAAGTCTGCCGCGCCATAAATCGCGACGATGCATTCGGCACCGCCCGCGATCTCGATTTCGGCGCCGAAATCGGGAAAGGCGGGATCCTCGAAGATTTCGAGCAAACCGTTGAACGGATTGGCGAAGTCAGTTGGCATGAAAGCGGCGAGAAATTCAGCGCTCGGTTCGCCCGGCACGAAATCGCCCAGCAGATCGGCTGCATGCTGCCACGCCTCCTCGATCAGCGCACTTTCCTGCGCCGTGCAGGTGAAGGCGAAGGAACCCTGGACATAATGGTCAGCCATGGATCGTCACCTCATCGATCAGATCGTCATCGACGAGGCCCAGAGGCGGTGGGTTCAGCTTGGCGCGCCGATATTCGGCTTCGATCGCCTCGACACTTCCCAGTTCACGGATGTGCTCGATCGAGAAGATCTGGTCGTCGCCTTCGGTCGTCAGGAAGGTTTCAGGTTCACCATGGCCTGGATAGACGACACGGATGGACGGGAAACTGCCGATATATCCGTTCGACCATCGGACATAATGGAGTCCAAGGCGGTGGCAGCAGGCTTCGATCGCTTCGAAGCGTCCCCAGGCAACCTCATGGTCCATCAGGGCAAGAGGGGCGTTTGCGGGAATATTCGTGGGATCGAAGGGCGTCCCGTCCCAATCGATAGCGGGATTGTCATTGCTGATCGCCTGGACAAGCGCGGGATATTTGCCGCGGGATAAAGTCCCGCCGATCAGGATGTGCGCTGATACGCGGTCGGCCATGTCATGCCTTTCAGAAAATAAGACCTTCAACCGGTCTCCATCTCCTCTCCCTCTCCCCTTCTTGGGACCATATGGATGCTGTTCATTGCCTGCTTGCCAGAGAAGCTCTTTCCCGCTTAGCTGTTTGGCCAGTCTTTTCAGGCAATCACCGGCTTCTTCCATGCCTTGCCTCAACCGGGAGTTATTGATGTCCGATACCGAGCAGCCCGATTTCACCGCGATGACGGTGCAGTTACTGAGCGCCTATTTCGCGAACAATCAGGTGCCAGCGGGTGATATCGCCGGAATCATCGAAGCCACGCGCGGCGCGCTGGAGCGCAAGGCGGAAGTCGCGGTGTCGGCAACGCCCGAGCATGTTCCGGCCGTTTCGGTCCGCAAGAGCATTGGCTCGCGCGAACACATCATCAGTATGATCGACGGTAAGGCTTACAAGACGCTCAAACGACATCTGGCAGCCCATGGCCTGACACCTGCCGAATATCGTGCGCGCTATACTCTCCCGAAAACATATCCCATGGTCGCACCGGCCTATTCGGAACAACGTCGCGCCGTTGCCCAGAAACTCGGGCTCGGGCGACAGCTCGGCGCCAGGGGACGGATAGGGGAGATTGCGGCCGTCGATCCGGCGGCGACACCAGCGCCCGTAACGGACGAAAAGCCGAAGCGCGGGCGCGTCAAGGCCGCGGCTGCCAAGCCTGACGTTCAGCGGGATATCGTTCCAGTCGAGGCGAAGCCTGAGCCAGTGCTGCCCGAAACGGCGTCGGCAAAACCGGTCAAGACGAAATCAACGGCCAGGAAGGCCCCTCGCGCCAGCACGAAGACATCGGCCGCCTCGCAGGAAGTGACGCCCGCGCCGACGACGGCGGGAACTGTAAAGCCGGCAGGCAAGGCAAAGACCGCCGAAAAAGCCACAAAGCCCAAAGCCCCTGCGTCTGCGGAGGCGAAAGGGCCCCGACGGCGCACGTTGAAGTTGAAACATAAGGGGGCTTGAACAACAACGAAGGCGTCCACAGAGTAAAGCGTTCGGGCGAAGCGCGGAACCAATGATCCGCGCTTCGCCTGCTCTGCGATCAAGGACCGCAGAGCGATATCGGAGCGATG
Organism: Sphingobium sp. YR768; assembly: GCF_900111125.1. Taxonomy (GTDB): domain Bacteria; phylum Pseudomonadota; class Alphaproteobacteria; order Sphingomonadales; family Sphingomonadaceae; genus Sphingobium. The sequence continues at coordinate 217,294 of NZ_FOGE01000005.1, read as the reverse complement.
CTGACCAAGTGCCGAGCGGTCTTGCGTCAGGCGCGCTCCGCAATGAGCCGGGCAAGAATGTCGCTTGCGCGATCAGGCGGCAAAAACAATCTGGTCTTGAAGGCCACGACCTCACTGAACGCTCCGCACGCCTTCAGCCACGTCCGGTCCTCGGGGCGATAATCCCGGATTTCGAGACGAGGACTGTCGTTGACGTGAACCCGGGCAAGCCGTGCCGGGCCAAGGCCGGGGATCGACACACCGCTTGCCGTACGCGCACCAGCGATGATCTCGTCGGGACCTAGGGCTATGCCACCATCGAGACCGAACTCCCGTTCGATCCGTTCGACGGCGGCAGGGTGAATGATGCGCCCCAGGATCGAACTGCCCACGCCATCATCGATCCGCCATACGCGCACGTCATCTTCCGGCAATTTGTGCCACACGGGCAGCAGCAGGCCGGTGGCCATGGTGATCGTTTCGACCATGAGATTCTTCCCGGCTTCAGCCGCTTCCTGTTCCCAGAGGGCCTGGAATGTGTCGCGCTCAATCTCGCTCCAGTGGCTGCCGGACAGAGCCGCGACATCTATGCGGATCTGACCGGTGGGGCGAATGAGGTAGCAGCGCTCGATCCATTCGCCCTCCTCATCCTGCCCTCGCCAGGTCGGAACACGCAGCGCCACCCGGCCGGAGCGGGCATTATGCAGGCATGCGATATCACCTATACCCTTGCATTGAAGCAGCAGCTCCGCCCAACTGGTGACCGGGGGCCGTCGGTGCAGTTCCAGGCGCAAAAGCCTTGTCTCGGCGCCGGTCACGGGATCGGTACGCAAAAGCCGGTCGGAGAGCAGATCCATCTTCTCGGCGCGGATCGTCTCGATACCCAGGTCGAGCGTTCCGGCTGCGCGCGCCACCTCGACGCGGTCCTCGACCAGTCCCAGAAATTCCTCGAATATGCTGTTCTGGGTCGCGATCCGCAGCGCCAATATGCGGTTGAGCCAGCGGTGAATGGGCGGCAGGCGTTCCAGCAGTTCCCCGCCTTCGTCGCAAAGCTCAAGGCCCGTCATGTCCTGGAAGTCGGCGAGCGAGACACTGCGCAGCTTACCCTCATAGAGGAGATGGAACCATTGGATGAGCGCGTCACGCGCATGGTCGGATTCCAGATTGTCGGAAGGGTCGAACAGATTTTGCGATCCGGTCTGGCGCTGCCCCCTGGTCAACGCGCCCAACGCTTCCAGGCCCCGGATGATGGTGCTGAGGAAGCGCCGCTCCCCGCGGCAGTCGGTGGTGAGTGGCCGGTAGACGGGCGGCGTCAGCTGGTTGGTCCGATGGCTGCGCCCGAAACCCTGCACGGCCGAGAATATGCGAAAGCCCAGTTCCAGCAGGAAATGGATACGACGCCTATGCGCGCTCGAACAGTCCCGATCGGAATGCATGGATCGTCCCGTACTCCCGGCAAGGGAAAAGGCGGCGATGGGCTTCCTGCCGTCCTGAAACGCCTGAACCTCAAACACATTGGCGCGAGCACCGCGCCTCTCGACCTTCTGCCGCCCGGCGATCTCGGTCACGATGCGCCGCGAGCGTCCGGTGATCTCGGCGACCCGGTCGGTTCCGAAATGCGCGATAAGCGCGTCGAGCGCGGTCGGAATCGCGGGCAGCGCACACAGTTCCTCGATCAGTTCGTCGCGCGCGGTAGTCGCCTGCCGGCAAAGCACCGGATTGCCATCGGCATCGATCATCGGTTCGGCCCGCATCGCGCCATCCTCGGCGCGAAAGACCCGCATCTGCCGTACCGGGAAAGCGTTTTTCAGATAATCGATGAGGGTCTCTTTCGGAGAAACCTGAACATCCATCGTGGCCCGCTCCTCGGCCGAGAGTTCGGACAATCGCCGATCCATGATGGACTCGCCCGTACTCGCGAGCTGCACCAGCACGGCGTTGCCAGCGCTAAGTTCCTGTTCGATCGCCTCGACAAGCGAGGGAATCTTCATGCTCACCAGAAGGCTGGAAAAGAACCGTAATTTAGCAGATTCGAAGGCGCTGAGCGCCGAACCACGCGCCCGGGCGTTCTGGGTCTTACCCGATATCCTGTCGACGATACCGATCTCGGCAAGCACGTCGCGCAATCCGCGATGGATAATGCTCCAGCTATCCGCATAGGCATCATAGATCGAAATCTGATCGGGCGTCAGCACATGTTCCAGCGGCTCATATTCGACGCCCGCGAAGCTCAATGCCCGGGCGGTGTAGAGGCCCATTGCCTTGAGATCGCGGCACACGACCTCCAGGGCTGCGATACCGCCCTCTTCCATTGCCGTCATGAACATGTCGCGCGTGGCGAAGGCCGTGCCCGGTCCCCAGAGCCCCAGACGGACAGCATAGGAAAGGTTCTCCGGCCTGGCCGCGCCCGTCGCGGACATATAGAGAATGCGCGCGCGCGGCAGCGCGTTCTGCAACCGAACGCCGGCAAGTCCCTGTTCCGATCCCCGCGCCTTTCCGAAATCCGTTTCGGTTCCGCCGGCATGGGCCATGGCGTGGGATTCGTCGAAGACGATCACGCCGGCGAAACCCTCGCCGGTCCAGTCCAGCAGTTGTTGCAGGCGCGAGGCTGTATCGTGGCGCGCGGAGCGTAAGGCGGCGTAGGTGAGGAAGACGATGCCGCTTTCCATTATGATCGATGTGCCCAGGGGGAAGTTTGAGATCGGCTGAATATCGATGGCAAGCCCGCCCAGTGCCGTCCAGTCACGACGGGCATCCTCGATAAGATCGGCCATCGAAATCCAGATGGCGCGGCGATTGGCCCGGTTCCACTGGTCCAGGATAATGCCCGCCGCCTCGCGTCCTTTGCCGACCCCCGTTCCGTCGGCGATAAAGAAGCCGGTGCGATAGAGTTTGCCCTCTTTGTCCTCGATCAGGCGATCGCCCGCGATATTGGAAGAAAAGCTGCCGACAAGATCGCGTGCATGCGCCTCACCGGCATAAATGACGGTTTCAAGCTGTGCCTCTGACAGCGCCGTGACCGCCCGGTCCTGGAGCAGGGGTTGGTAGCGCGGCACCGGCAAGGACACTGAGGCCATGGCGATGGATTCGACAAGGTCATCGGGATGCCGGGAAACGCCATCGATGGCGATCCGCGCGGGCCGCCAGGCAGAATAGATGCCCACGATCTCGCCGGGAGGGAACGGCTCCCGCCGAACGGTGTACGCGATTAGCCGCGCGTCGTTTGCCGCCGCCGCGATCCGCGATGGCGGCGCGAGCCTCTGGCCGTTCATATGTGCAAAGAGGTTTCCCGGCGAGATGTTGGTGGCTGGTCTTGAGGGCGAGAGAGCAACGGCCGGCGGCGGGACGAGAGGCGGCGGCTGTAGGGGATCGAGCCGATCTGGGATGGCCAGGGCAAGTTCCAGCGCCGCTTCGATATTTGCCGCGATATGGCGTTCCGGCATGCCGACCCATCCCTTGTCGAAGACCAGCAGACGCACATCGATCCCAGTCCCATGTTTGGCGTAGGGCCTGCCCAATATGGTGATTTCGACACGGGGCGGCACAAGCTCTGCGACCGCATTATAGCCAAGCGCAGCCGAGCCTTCGGGCGAGAAGCTCGTCGGCATGATTGCGACGCATCGCCCGCCGGGGGCGAGGGATGCCAGTGCGCCGCGCAGATGGCGCGCGCCGGCATGGCGATCGATCCCGCGTCCGGCGCTGCGGCTGAAGGGTGGATTGATCAACACCAGCGTCGGCGGTCGCTCGGTGATCAGCAGGTCCTGGATATGTTCGGCATCATGGCCCGTCACGATCTGACCGAAGCTTCGGGACAGCAGGGCGGCGCGCGCGGGATCACGCTCATTGAGCAGCAGGCAGGCGCCTGCCCGGGAGCCATGGACCGCCAGCATGCCGGTGCCGGCCGAGGGTTCGAGCAGGATATCGTCCGAGCGGCAGCGCGCCGCCATGGCCGCGAGCCAGGCGAGGCTGATGGGCGTGCTGAACTGTTGGAGGTCGACCTGCTTTTCCGAGCGGTAGGTCTGCGTCGGCAAGCCCCGTTCGAATTGCCGCAGTCGTTGAAAGATATCGAGAGGCGTTCCTGCAAGAAGCGCGCTTTGCGGATCGGTGAGGTGCAGGACCTGCGCGGTTTCCAGCGCATCATAGGCATCGCGCATCGACCAGGCACCGGCGGCGTCATCCTCGCCGAACATTTGGGTCATCACGCGCTTGAGGGACTGGCGATTGACCATGCCGCCATTGCGCAGGCGATGGACAAGGGAACGGGCGACCTCGAACAGGCGAGCGGGCGCGTCCTGGGTCTGCGACAGGGCGAGTTGGGGCAAGTTCATGGGCACCTCATTGGAGAACGGGACAATCCTGCTGTCCCCCTCCCGCTCTCCTTCATTCCGGTCCCTGGATTTGCGGGGAGCGATACATCAGACCCGATGACGTGGGATCGGCTCGAGGCTATGAAAGGGCATGGCCATTCCACTCGACTATCTCGACGAACTCGACCGGCTGCTGCTTGACCAGGGCGAGGATTGCATGCTGCTTTCGCAACTGGACGGCTTCCTCACCGGGATCCTTGTCAGCCCCGATCTGCTTGCACCCAGCCAATGGCTGAAGATGATCTGGGCTGGTGACGACGGCACGGGCATGCTGGATTTCAGCGACATGGGCGGTCTCCAGCATTTCACTGACCTTGTCATGCATCACTATCATGTCATCCTGGCCAGCCTCGGCCAGCCGGGCAGCTTCGAGCCGGTGCTCGAAATCGACACGCGGACGGACGAGACCTTGTGGGAGATGTGGGTCGAGGGCTTCGGACAGGCGATGGATCTTGCGCCTTCGGGATGGCAGCGAGTCCTCGATGACGATGATCCCGGTTGCCGCGCCGCGATCGAGGGCATTGCCGAACTTCGCGCGTTCGCCGATGGCACGAAGAAGCTCACTCTCACCGCGGAAGACCGATGGGATCGGGAAGCACCTGACCTGATTCCGATCTGGGTCGAGATGCTGCATCAGTGGCGGCTTGAGAATGACCCCAACCGACCGGCCACCATCACGCGCCAAAAGATCGGACGCAACGATCCATGTCCCTGCGGGTCGGGCCGCAAATACAAGAAATGCTGCGGTCTGAATTAAACGGTCGCAGACAGCGCAGGGGGGTGGCCTGGGCCGTCAGTTCGACGTTTCTCTGCGCCCTTCCAAACGACAAGCGGTATGCATCAATCCGCGCAAGGCAACTGGCGATCGATATCTGTCCGGCTAAAGTCGTCTCCGACGAAAAGCAGCGGGCAATTTCGTTCCTTCGCGATTTCATAGGCGAAGCAGTCCCCAAAATTGAGGCCTGCAGGATGAACCCCCTTGCCCCACCGGGCGTAAGCGTCTGCGACGCGTTTGGCGGAGGCGGCAGTCACCAGCGCGATCTCGATGCCAAGACCCTCGATGAGGTGATGCGCCTCTATTCCCACGTTGCGCCGTCCGGCGACAATGAGCGTCTCGGCCAACGTCCCGGATGACATCACGATCACCCCCTCTTCGCCTTCAAGCGCGGCGATACAGGCTTCCGCTTCCGGTTCATTCAAGAGTATCGCCATGATCGCCGAGGTGTCGATCGCGATCATTCGGGCATGCCCTCATCGCCATAAAGGAAATCCTGGCTATGCGCTGCATCCGGGCCAGTTGTCGCCTTGGCTGTGGCGGCCTTGCGCACCTCTTCCAGCAATGTGCGGCGGCTCGCCCGGTCGGTAGGTACTTTGATGGGCACAAGACGGACTGCAGCGTGACCATGGCGGGTCAGGATGATTTCGTCCCCTGCTTCCGCGCGTCGAACGAGGTCGGTGAGTTGGCCTTTCGCGTCAGATACGGAAATATGCATAGGACATTATCCCTGGCTATGGAGATCGATAGGTATTTTTAGACCATTTGATAGTCCAATTCAAGGCCGAAGCCGGGGGCCGGAATGCATTCCCGGCCCCCGGTCGCGTTCAGGCGACTTGCGCAAAGCTTTCGTCGCCGTCGTTGTCACCTTCTGCGTTCACCGTGTCCGTCAGGTCGTTCCCGCTATTATCGGAGGAGGTCGGCTGGTCGCAGATCTCGGGCGCGGCGAACCGCATCTGATCGGGCAGCCAGGCGACCGCCCGTTCCTGGATCTCGGGCTCGATGATGACATCTCCACCGAACAGCCGTTCGGCCGACGCGGCAAGATCGTGCTTCTTCGATCCGGAATAGCGCACCCGCAATTCCAGTCCGCCAATCTCTTCGAACAGGGCAAGGATGCCGGGCTTGGTCAGCTTGTCGAAGTAGGTGAGCGCCGTTGGACGCCACCAGGCCGCGACATCGACCCCGAGCTTGCGCCCCAGATGATCGAGAAAGCCGGTGCCAGCGCGGCCATCGGGAACGGCGTGAAGCGTGCGCGCAATCGCCCATCCCAGCCAGGCTGCGCGCGCTTCATCGGGGAGCGCGCAGAAGGCATCATAGCGATCCGGAACGGCCTGGTGATTGACCCAGCTCCGATCGAGCGCCTCGTCGAGCTTCGTCCATTCCCCAGCGGCGGCCGTTGCCGGCTTGAAGTCGAGGAGGAGACGGGACGGCGCGGAGGCTCGCAGATCGCTCGGGATATCGAAAGATGCCAGGCGGGATTCGCGGTCGACCATGATGAAGGTGCCCAGATCCAACGCGAACGCGGGATCGCTGGCGACGTGGACCGCCAAAAGCTCGGTTTTCATCATCGCCAGCATTTCACGAAGGCGCTGGCTCATCACGGGGCGAGCATCGCCGGCGGCGCTGTTATCCTGCGTTTCGTCGCCGACATCATCGTCACAGTCGTCGCCGTCATTATCGGCCTCGCTGCTCTCCTCGTCAGGCACCGGCGCGACATAGAGTTGGTGATGCATTTGCGGCGTGCCGTCTTCGCCGAGCACCACATAGGCGAGCGCGGTCGCTTTCTGTTCGGGATCGATCACCGCGTCGCGTTCGACGATCGTCGTCAGTTCCGCCTGGAGCGTGGCATAGCGCTGTTCCTCGTCATCATCGGGCTCATAGTCCTCGTCTTCGGCAAGCAGTTCAATTTCGGCGATCTCCCCCTCGATCTCCTGCTTGCGCGCTTCCTGCTCCTGTGTGAGTGGCTCGGCAGCGCCGGTCAGCGGTTGCAGCGCATAGGTTTCCATATAGGGGATGCGCACGCCGGTGACGATGCGCACTTCCCCCAGGCCCTCGCGCTCACGGATCGCCTCGGCCTGCGCGATGAGTTTCGCCTCCGCCAGTTCATCGAGGATATGGGTGTCGATCCAGCGCTCGTCGGCAGCGGTCGAGAACAGATCCGCGTCCTCGACGCGGCCGCCAGCCGCGATATAGGTATCCCGCCCGACCAGCAGGGCCTTGGGATCGTTCGCCCGATAGCTGTAGCCATTGAGCGCCCGCCGAATCTCGTTGACATTATCGCGCGAATAGCTGTTTCGCAGCGCTTCCCAAACCGCCGTCTGGCGACCAGTGTCGGCGGTCGTCGCGTAAGCCTTGGCCACATCGAGGGTGATTTCGTCAGCCTCGAGCGCCTCGAAGATCGGCTGGGCAAGATTGGCGAGGCGCAAGCGCCCGATTACGAAGCGTTCCTCAATGCCGAAACGCTTGGCGATCTCCGCCGTGCTGCGGCCCTCGACCTCGATTAGATCGCGAAAGGCCAGGCAATCTTCGGCTGGCGACATTTGGAGCCGATCGTAGTTTTCAGCCAGGCTGATCTCCCGGCCGTCCTTGCTGTTGGCCAGAACAAGGACGGGCACCTCATGATCGGGAGGCAGCGTGCCCTTCTCGATCAGGCGATGGATCGCGTCGAGGCGTCGGCCGCCGGCGGTGATACGATAATGGCCCTTTTTGCGGGAGACCGGCACGCCGACGAGATTCTGGATGAGGCCATGTCCGGCGATGCTGGCTTCGAGTTCGGCATCGGCGCGCGGATCGGTCCGCTTGCGCACATTGACGGGCGACTTGGTGAGATGGGTTGCCGGGACGAGAATGGATGGCTTGGTCATGCAATGGACTCCGCAAAAGCTGCGGCCCGCACATCGAACCGCGCATCCGATTCCCTCCCCCTTTCCTTTCCGTTCGCGCCGTTTTGGCTCGTGACGGCAGGCAGGCGCAACGCTATGAACCCTAGCTTCGCAATTTTCAGGAGGATGGTTATGAACAATTCCGAACTGGCCGAAGCGCTTACAACCGCTCACGGACTTACCAAGGCAGACGCTCGCAAGTTCGTCGACACTGTGTTCGGGACGATCGCCGATGCGGCAGCCAAAGGGGACGAAATTTCGCTGAACGGGTTCGGCAAGTTCAAAGTCAAGGACAGCCCGGCGCGAGAGGGGCGCAATCCGGCGACAGGCGAAACCATCTCCATCAAGGCGTCGAAGAAGCTGACGTTCACGCCCGCCAAGGCAGTCAAGGATCGCCTGAACGGCTGACCGGCATCGCTGCCCTGTTTCTGTCGTCGCAGGGCAGCCCCAGCTTCGTTCATAGCCTTCAGGCAGCGCGTTGCCGCCTTTCCAGCACATCTGCCCAATCATTGTTGGGCGGCAGCGGCCACACGCTGATGATCTCCAGGCCCGGTCGCTCATAGGCAAGGCGAGCACTTTTATTCGCTTTCCACCCAGCCGCATCCCTGTCGAACAGGAGGACGAGGCGCTCCAGCCAATCGGGTAACAGGATATGGCCCGCGCGTTCTGCCCCGAGGATCGCCCAAACCGGGATCCGGTGCAACTGCATCGCCGCTAGCGCGGTCTCGATGCCTTCGGCCAGGCCGAGGACCGGACCGGGGTGCATGAGTTGCACCGCGCCGCGCCCAGGACGTCCGAGCATCATGCGGGGATCGGCAAGATCGCTTGCCCGGGTGGCGGTTGCGTGATCGAGGAAGGTGCGGTGGATGGCGACGATCCGCCGCCGCTCCCGCACGGCAGCGATCATTGCCGGACGAAACACCACGCTGCGACCTCGCCCCAGCGGCGTGCGTGGATTATAGCGCAGATCATGCCAGGGCGGCGTGAGCAGGCGCCCAGACAGGTAGGTTTCCGCGGGTGTGCCAGCGAGAGACGCGGATGCGTTCCATATGCGCAGGGCGGGGCCTGCCCCTGTTTGAGGCAAGGCCACGTTGCTCGACGAAGCCGAAATGTGCCGCTCCGGAAGAGGCAGGCGTAGACACCGGATTGCCCGCAGGACGTCCCTCGTGTCGCAACCGGCAAAGCATTTGAACAGCAGCGCGCGCCTGCCGACGCGGATCGACAGGCTGGGATTATGGTCATCATGGGCCGGACATAGGCACAGGCCGCGATCTTGCTGCCATTTTCCGCCCAGCTTGTGGCAGAGGGTTGCGCCTTCAAATTCTAGTTCAAGAGATTTCATCGTCGTCAGCCGCCCTGGCGGATCATCCTTCATGTCTCGTCGAGGGCCTGCGAGAGTATAAAAAGCGCCGACGCCAGTTCGCGCTGGACCTCAGCAACTTCGAGACTCAACCTGCGGGCTATCGCCGGATAGGCAGAACCTTCGACGCAATGGGCAAGGAAAACGGCGCGAGTTTGCTGCGGCAAATCCGCAATCGCGTTGCGCAACTTCATCATTCGCATGGCATCGCAGGACGCCAAGGCTTGCTGCTCCACCCATATCCATCCACTGACCCACACGCCTTCAGGCGTCTCCTCGATATAGGCCTCTTCTGCGTCGATGCGCAGGACCGGCGCGCCTTCCAGTCTGGTCATGGCGACTGCGATTGCTGGATGCGCCTCCGCGTCCAATAGCGCTGTAATGGTATCGAGACGCCGCAGCAGATGCGCGCGACGCCGACGGCGTGATGGCGGCCAGCCTCCGGTCACAAGATATGTTTTGACGTCTTGCAGCAGAGCACGGACTTCAGAGTATTGCATGGCAACCGGATCCCTCTGGGTTCTTCCGCTCGCCTTGCCTCCTCCCTCCTTCGCGAGGCTCGATCGCTGCAGAGCAGCGCCCGGCCGACCGTCTTGTGTCCGGAGACCATGGGAGGAGTTCGTGAAGCGCCAAGCCTATGTTCAGCTATGATCTTCTGGCGTCGCTGTCGTAGCGTGACCGGTTCGGATTGCTTGCAAAACAATCTGTTAAACCGGATGCAGAACGATTATGTTTTCGAAAGGTTTTTGTTTGAAACAGAATGGCTGCGACTGGATACTGACGGCAAAATAAACTCGAATGATATGGTTGGAGAGGACGCCGCTTCCGGTTGCCATGAACTGGCGAAGGGACACGCCCTTGAACGAGGAAGACTATTCGGACCGGCTTGAACGGCTCAGCACGCGCAAGGGCGACTGCCTGCGAGAAGCCGCCAAAGGCTTATCGTCCAAAGAGATCGGGCGAGTCCTGAACCTGTCCCCCCATACGGTGAACAATCATATTCTCGAAACCCGGCAGATACTTGGGAACGTGTCGCGATGGAAAGCAGCCCAGCTTTTCGTGGATTGGGAGGCTGGCAAGGGGGGGCAGATTATACCCCCCTATCCAATGACTATTCCCGGCGGAGCCAATTGCGGGTCAAATGCGTCCAACGAAACCAAGGCGGACGCACAGCCGACACGCGAGGAACACAAGGATCTGTTCGCAGAAGGACAACGCCCATATGGCGTTCGCAAACAGCCCTCCTCCTTGCTCGACATTGTGCCGTTCCGCGTAGCCGGGAGGCAACGCAATGACCTGAATGGACCCTCCACCCTGATCGCGTTCGCGATCCTCACGCCCATGATGCTCTTTGCCGTAGGGGCCGGAATATCCCTGCTGTTGGTACTCAACGACCTCGTGGCAAAATAGAGCGGCAAAAAATCCTCAAATCCATCACCATAGCCTGCCCCGATGGGCGGGAAGGAGAAACCATGCGTGCTCAACGCCAATCCGTCGCCAAACATGTTGCCGAGCGTTTGTTCGCTGCCGAAGAGGCCATCGACATCGCAGCTGCGCGTATCGCCGAACTCAACGCGGCATTGCCGCTCGCGCGGCTGGATGCCCGCCTCTCGGCCATGATCGGCCAGGACGCCATCCAAAGCTCCGCCTCGGCCATGCTGCTCGTTGCAGAAACGCGCGAGAAGATCGTCACCGCCCACGCCAATCTCAAACATGCCAGTGACGCAATTGGATTACCGGAGACCAGCTATGGCGACCTTCTCAAGGTGGCAAGGGCAGGGTCGCCCACCCGAGGGACAGCATCTCCGAGCGGTGTGATGCTTTCGCCGACAGAAATTGACGGATCGGGACATTTGTCGTCCTTTACGTCATGACGCGACAAGTCCTGTTCCTAGCTCTTCTGCTTCTGAGCAGCGCCTATGCCTTCATAAAGGGCGGCCAACCCGAACGTATCGGTGCGGCCACCCTTTTAGGCGGCGCAAGCCTGACTGTGTTTGTCGCGTCGCCTTTCGGGATCCGGTTTCAGGGAGTCGAAGCCGGCATCCTGATCATCGATTTGCTGATATTGGGCATTTTCCTATGGCTTTCAATTCGGAGCACCCGCTTTTGGCCGATCTGGATCGCCGCGATGCTGGGCGCGGAAGTTGTCATTCATGTTGCGCTGATGATTGCGCCCAATGTGGTTCCCCGTGCCTATATGCATGCACTGGCGTTATGGAGTTGGTTCGCCCAACTGGCTCTGGTGATCGCCACCTGGCGGCACCGGACACGATTGATGCGCCTGGGTGTCGACGCGCCCTGGAAGAACTGATCGGCCTTACATGTCCTGATCGCGCGCAGGAACTTTCAGAACGCTTCTTCGCCCGCTTTGGCTCTCTTGGCGAGGCTGTTTCAGCGCGTTCGGCCGCCAGGATCGAACTGCTGGATGGCTCGATCGAGGTCGAGCAGACGTTCCTCTGCTTCAGACGCGTGATGACGCAGATGCTGAGGGGGCACCTCATGCAGCGGCCCATATTATCCAGCGATCAGTCTGTGCTCGATTATCTGAGAGGGCATATGGCCTATGATCCGATCGAGCGGTTTCGGGTTCTGTTCCTTAATGCGGGCAACGAGTTGGTTGCGGACGAGGTGATGGGCGTCGGAACGGTATCGGCCGTCCAGGCCTGGCCCCGCGAAATTCTGAAGCGGTGCCTCGATCTGGAGGCAACGGCGATTCTGCTCGTCCACAATCACCCATCCGGTTGCCCTGCGCCTTCGAGAGCCGATCGCGACCTGACAGACAAGATCGCCCACGCCGCACGCTGTTTCAATATCGTGCTTCACGATCATCTGGTCGTTGCCCGCAACGGTACGATTAGCTTCCGAGGGGCCGGATACCTGTAGGTTTTCGGCTTCGCGCTTATCCAGAATTTGCCGCGGAGCAAGAGCATCCCGTGGAAAGGAGGTCGAAGCGATGATTTCTGTCGCCAACAGGCAGGTTCAGGATGCACGCGCCACTGGGGTGGATCATGCGCGGGCGGCTGCGTGTCGACTGCTCATCGGTCTGGACGGGAAATTGGAGAAGCTGGTGGGGCGCGCCCTTCTCTCCCGAGCCTACTGGCCATCGCTGCTGGTGATTTATCTTGCGGAACTCGAGGGGAGGACCCTCTATCAGACCGGTATTTCGATTGAGGATGAAGAGCCCGCCGTCAATGCGCATCGCCGGACCGGCAAACTTGTTGAAATGGGCATCCTCATCCGTGAACGCGATCCGCACGATCATCGGCGCAAAAATCTGGCCATGGCACCCAAAATTCGCCTCCTGCTCGACCAGGTGATCGACACCTTGTTCTTGTTGCCGGGACTGTCTGGCGATCAAAAATCTTTGCAATTGCTCGCGGCAGCAGACTTGATACGCGATGCTGGAATGCGGTACTATCACAACAACAGTACCAATGCCGGAGAATCTGTCATGAGCATTGTTCGAGGAAAGATCATCGCGGGCGGACGCGTTGCGCTCCCCGCTGATATGAGACGTTCGCTCGGACTGCAAAATGGCGATACCGTGCTGATCGAGATGAATGATGAGGAGATCCGGATTAGGCCAGCTCGATCTGCGCTCCGTCGGATCCAGGATCGACTGCGCGCCTTCGCCCCGAGTGAGGGATTGGTGTCGGAGGAACTGATCGCCGAACGGCGGGCCGAGGCGTCGGGTGACTGATAGGATCTATGTGCTGGATGCGTCGGCGCTTCTCTCCTTGTTGTTCCAGGAGCCTGGCGCCGAGCGCGTAGAGGCTCGACTTTCTCGCGCCTTGGTTTCTGCCGTGAACTATCATGAAGTGCTGGCAAAGCTGATCGATCGCGGCGTCAAGCCGAACGAGGCAAGCGCTATGCTGGCGGAACTCGATGTCGACATCATCGCTGTCGATCGGGAACAGGCAGATATCGGTGGAGCCTTGCGCGCTTCTACCCGCGCTGCCGGTCTATCGCTCGGAGACCGCTCCTGCCTGGCTTTAACGCAAGTCCATGACGGTGTGGCGGTAACAACCGATCAGGCATGGGCCACGCTCGACATTCCCATCCAGTTCGAGGTTGTGCGGTGATTGAAGAGAATGAGATGAGACCGGATTGATGAAGACGGATATCAATCATCTTCCTGCCAACAAACAGCGCGAACTCGATCATGTCGTCGAAATGCTGTTCCAGGGATTCCGCGAAGCGACACAGGATGCCAAGGGCAGGAAGAAGTCCGCTCGCATTCTCAAGGTCATCCTGTTCGGCTCCTATGCGCGAGGCGATTGGGTCGACGCGCCGCTGGATGCGAACCAGTTCAAATCCGATTACGACATATTGGTGATCGTCAACCAGAAGGAACTTGCGGACCGTGCTGCTTATTGGACCGAAACCGAGCAGCGCCTGGTCGATGCCTATCTTGTCGAAAAAATCATTCGGACGCCCGTCAATTTCATCATCCATTCGCTCCAGGAGGTGAACGACGCGCTCGCCCATGGCCGTGTTCTTTTCTCCGAGATCGTCAAGGACGGCGCGGTCCTGTACCAATCCGACGATCGATTGCTGGCGTCGGCAAAGCCCAAAACGCCACAGCAGGCCCATCTTGCGGCAAAAGAATATTTCGAAGAGATGTTTCCCGCTGGCATGAGGCGTTTCAAAGGCGCTCAATTCTATATTTCTGAAGGTTATCTTCGCGACGCAGCTTATGATCTCCAGCAGGCGACGGAGCGGCTATATCAATGCGTGCTGCTGACCCTCACTTTCTATACGCCCTACGACCATAACATCATCTTTCTGCGATCGTTGGCTGAGGGCCTCGACCGGACGCTTTTCGATGTCTGGCCGCGCGGTACGAGGGCCGAACGGTCCTTGTTCCAGAAGCTCAAGGAAGCCTATCGCAAGGCGCAATATTCGAAGCATTTTCGGATCTCGCTCGAGGAACTCACATGGTTGCAGGCCCGCATCCAGACACTTGGGGAATGCGTGCATGAGATCTGCACCAATCATATTGCCGCGTTGAAGGCGACCGCCGACGCTTTGGAGAATTAACTCATCGACCTCTTTCGCCCGCAACGGCTTGATCCCGTCCTCTTCCCCCGATAGCATCGACTTTGCGGGCTGGAACACTGGCAGCCGCTCGCAGGATTATCCTGTCAGGTATTTCGACGCTCGACATACGGGTCGAGCGGCCAACCTCCCCGATCTGGGAGCGTAAGGTTCACCTCACACAGCTTCTCCCTCGCCATGCGCGTGGGCCGGCACTGCCGTATCGTGAGGAACCGTGTTTTCATGCCGCCAAAAGAAATCGACCGTCCGCGTGAACTGACGGAGAATGAAACACAGGAAAGAACCGGCTTGGAATTTGTCGATGTTCGGCAAATCTATGAAGTCGAGGCGCCGCGGCTCCGCCGCTATTTCCAGGCCCGTTTGCGTTCTTCGAGCGATGACGCCGGCGACCTGGTACAGGAATCCTTTGTCCGGCTTCTTGGATGCATGGCGAAGACCAGCTTGCCAAGACCGGCGGCCTATTTGCAGCGGATCGCGCGCAACCTGCTGCTGGATCGGTACAAGCGGCTGGAGACGCGCCTTGCCGCTTTCCATGTGCCGATCGGCGAACAGCATGAACCTGCGGTCGCGCCGGATCAGGCGACCCGCATTGAAGTCGAGGACGTGATGCGTGCTTATCGGCGTGCGCTCGGCGAGCTGCCCGACAGGACGCGAGACGTGTTTCTGCTGCACCGGGTCGACGAACTGACCTACAAGGAGATTGCCGGCAGGCTAGGCATTTCCATCCCGACCGTGCAATATCATGTCGCCCGCGCGCTTGCCCATATCGATGCAGCTTTGGAACAGGAATGATGGACGATACCCAGCCGCCACGTCGTCATGGCCAGCTAAGAGAAGAAGCCGCCGACTGGTTCGCCATCATGCGCAATCCCGAGGAAGCGGACGTCAGGCGCAAGGAATTCGAAGCCTGGCTGGCCCGCGGCGCGTTGCATCGCGCCGCCTATAGCCGGATCGCCGAGACATATAGCGTCGGCAAATATCTGAAGGAGGACGAGGCAGGCGGCGGGGATGACGTGGCAGAAGCCGTTCCCGCGCCCTCGGTATCCGTCGATCAGCCCGCGACGCGATGGGGCCGGAAACGAAAGGCGCTGCTGGTTGCAGGCGTAGTTGTCGTGATGGCCTTCGGCGCGCATTGGGCATTGGGTTCACCCGTGGCCGATGTTGCCGGGATAGCGCAGGCCCCTTCCGACGCATCGCGGGCATCCATGCCCGCACCATTGCGGCTTGCGACATCTTCGGGTGAAATCCGCACTTTCCAGCTCGACGATGGCTCGGTGGTTGCCCTGGATACCGATAGTCTTGTACTCGTGCGGTATGACGCATCCCGCCGCGATCTGCAGCTCCTACGTGGACGCGGGCGTTTCACGGTTGCGCATGAAAACAGGCCGTTCACCGTACACGCCGGTCAAAGGACGGTTGTCGCGCGCGGCACGATTTTCGATGTCGCGATCAGTCCCGAGAAATTCGTTCGGGTGAGCCTCATGCGCGGCGCCGTTGACGTCGAGGACGAGGCCCTCGGCAAAAGCCAAACAGCGATCAGACTTTCACCGGGGCAGCAAGTGGCACTGCCGGCCAAACCCATGCGCGCCCCGCAAATCGAAAAAGCTGCAACAGACGATGCACGCTGGCCCGACGGCCTGCGGGACTATACCAACATCAGGCTCGGAGATTTGTTTGAAGAGGCCAATCGCTATGCGACGATTCCCATTATCGCCGCGACGCCGGAGGTGAGCGCGATTCGGGTGTCCGGTACGTTCCGCATCACCGACACGCCCCGCCTCGCCCGTAATCTGGCCAATCTGCTTGCGCTGGCGGTGATCACCGGCCCAGCCTCGATTTCCCTTGCCCGCGATTGTCCTGCCAATTCCCAGGGAAATTGCCGCCCGCCATCATAATCAACTCGTCTTCGTCGTCGTAGCTCCCACGGAACCGGAAAACAGGCCGGCATGATGGGGGCAAATGATGATGAAGATCGCAATGTGGGCATTCAGTTCAGCGATGGCGATCGTGGCAGCGACCGCCCCGATACCGACCATTGCAGCGTTGAACCAGGGAGAGGAATTCCATCTCGATCGGCAGGATCTGGCGGATGCCTTGGCTTTGGTGGGCCGCTCGACCAATTATGAGATCATCTTCCAGCCTCGCTCGGTCAAAGGACGGCAGGCCCCTCCTTTGCGCGGCACCTACACGGCGATCGAGGCGGTCGAAGCCCTGATCAAAGGGACGGGCCTTGAAGCTGTCGATCGAGATGGCGCTATTCTTATCCGGGAGCGATTTTCTGAAACCACAAGTGAGAAAACCGAGGGTCGCGAAATCGGCATTATAGTGACCGGCACGCGCATTCGTGGCGGTCCATCAACTTCACCGGTTACGACTATCAGTCGCCAGGAGGCCCTGGCAGCCGGCCAGACCGATCTTGGCCAAATCATCCGCGATTTGCCGCAGAATTTCGCCGGCGGTCAAAATCCGACCCTATCCGCAGCCGGCCAAGGAGGGTTCACAAATGTATCCGGTTCATCGGCACTGAACTTGCGCGGCCTCGGACCGGATGCCTCGCTGACTTTGATAAACGGCCATCGCGTCGCCTTCGATGCCATCAGCCAGGGAATCGACATTTCATCGATCCCGCTGGCCGCGATCGAGCGGATAGACGTCGTAGCCGATGGCGCATCGGCGTTATACGGCTCGGATGCCGTCGCCGGTGTCGCCAACATAACCTTGCGACGGGACATCGACGGTGTCGTCACGTCTGCTAGGCTGGGAGCGGCGACCGATGGCGGGTCCGTCACGCAGCAGTATAACATCGTTGCAGGTTCATCGTGGCGCACCGGTGGCTTCATGGTAGCGGCAGATTATCAGGATTCTAGCCAGATCACCGCGCGTCAGCGATCCTACACCGGCAACGTCGCTCCCGACGCAACGCTGATACCCGCGCAAGACCAGATCAGTCTGGTGATGGCGGGGCATCAGGCGATCAGTGATGCGATTGGCTTCGAACTCGATGGTCATTACATGCACCGCTCCACGTCACGATGCCTGATCGCGGTCGTTGCGTCGAGCTGCTACGCGCAGGGCAGCGTCGTGGAATCGACCGCTGATAGCTGGTCATTATCCCCGGCGCTGAAAGTCGAACTGGCGGCGGATTGGAATGCCCGCCTGTCGGGAACCTACAGCAAAAGCGATACGGAAATAGTCACCAGCGTATTTTCTGCCGGCACGGAAACCTACCGCGCGCTACCCAACTACAGCAACGAATTGAAGGCGATCGAACTTGGCGCTGAAGGACCGCTATTCTCATTGCCTGGCGGCGAAGCGAGGCTGGCGGTTGGAGCGGGCTATCGATCCAACACACTCACAATCGATTCACGTGCCGTTGTCGGCGGCATTGAGGCAGCGACCGAAGCCCTCAGCGAAACCCGGGACGTGGCTTTTGGCTATGGTGAATTATTCCTGCCGTTGGTGGCGCCAACCAATGGCATCAGATTCATCAGCAAGCTGGATGTGATCGGCGCTCTGCGGTGCGAGGACCATCATGGTGTCGACCGCGTGACCACACCCAAGCTGGGCCTCGTCTATTCGCCGTACGAGGGCATCGAATTCAAGGGAAGTTGGGGCAAGACGTTCAAGGCTCCCAATCTGTATCAGACCGGTCAGCTGACCAACGCGCAGCTCGTCCCAAACACACGATATAATCCGACACCCCCGGCAAATCTCCCGGTTCTGTATCTGTTCGGAGGGAATCCGGATCTCGCGCCGGAGCGCGCGACGACCTGGACTGCCTCAGTGGCAATCACTCCGACCTTTCTGGACGGGTTCAAGGCCGAAATCGGGTACTTCAATATTCGCTACCGGAACCGCATAGCATCTCCGGTCGCTTCATCGGGGAGGGCATTCCAGCCGGTCTACAGCGACTTCATACAGGCCAATCCCGGCGCTTTAGACGTCCTGTCCGCGATCGACGGGATAACGGGCGTGTTTACGAACCTGACGACCGGCACTTTCGACCCCGCTGCGGTTTCAGCGATATTTCGGAATTACCTCCAGAATATCTCCGTGCAAAGGCTGGAGGGTGTCGACTTTTCGGCAAGCTACCGCCGGGATCTCGGCCCCTATGGGCAATTGTCGCTGAAGGGATCGGCGAGTTATCTCGACAGTATCCGGGAGATCGCACCCGGCCTGCCATTGGTGGAGCAGGCGGGGATCATCTTCACCCTGCCGCACTGGCGTGGCCGACTTGGTGCAAGTTGGCAGCGGGACAATGTCACTCTGTCCGCCATCGGCACATATGTCGGGAAAACCAGAGACAATCGCCTTTCTCCGACCGTGAAGGTCAGTTCCTTCACGACACTGGATACGGTCGCCACGATCCGCAGCGGCGCCCAGCGCGGCCTGTTCGCCGACGTCGAATGGCAGGTCGGAATCCAGAACCTCTTCAATGCCAAGCCGCCAAGCATTCGGGCCACTTACGCCGCTGAAGTGCAGGCGGATTCGACAAACCACTCGCTTTACGGCCGGTTCGTCAATTTCACTTTGACGAAGAAATGGTGATATGCGCCATTACCTCACTGTTGCGCATCTGCTGACGGCGTCGGCTTTAGGGGGCCTTGGCCAACCCGCTCTGGCGGCCGAGGGTTGCGAAACGCTTCTACAGACGGATGGGATCAGCGGTGTTCCGGGCCCGGCAACCCCTGAGGCGTTAGCCAGGCTGAGGGATATTGGGCCTGCGCCCCGTCCTGATCGCACACGCCCATTGTTCACATTCTCTCCCGACCGTCGCGCGGTTGCTTTTCTACTGCATCGCGCCGATCCGGGAGAGAACCGCTATTGCACAGGCTTGGTGCTCCTCCCTCTCGCGCCAGCGGCTCGGCCGAGGCTGCTGGATATCGGCACCGAACTGATCCGGGACGAACCGGCGAGATATGGCTGGGCGGCATTCCCTATTGGCTCCCCCGCACCAGTGACGCCGCGCTGGGCGCCTGACGGACGGTGGATTGCCTATCTCAAGCGCGCAGGAGGCAGAACACAGGTCTGGCGAGCAAACGTCATCGGTGGCGATGCGAGGCAGGTAACCCGCGCTCCAGTGGATGTCGATGATTTCCGGATATCGCCTGACGGACGCGCCATAATCTATGCGGCACGTCCCGATCTGATCACCCAAAACGCCACTATCGATCAGGAGGGATTGTCGGGATGGCGCTACGACGAACGGGCATTCCCCGTCCGCGGCGCTCGGCCACAAACACCAAATCCGGAGCGCCATTATGTCACGATGGAGATAGACAGTGGTATCGAGCGCCCTGCTTCTCCTGGGGAGATCACCAGCTTTAAGCCGTCCGCCTCTCCCGCCAACGACAAGATCGGTTATTTGGTGGGGCCTTCGGGTTGGAGTGCCTATGCGGAACCAGCCAACAGGTCGGTATATCCACCAGATTACCGAGTGGTCGTTGAAATGGGCACAGGCCATCGCCGGACCTGCCCGGCGGATCTGTGCCAAACGGACAGATCGGTTTCTTTTTGGTGGTCGGGTGACGGCAAACAGCTTCGCTTCACGCGCAAGGAAGGCTGGGCGAACAGCCTGACGGCAATTTACGAATGGCGTCCCGGCAGTCGCACGGTGCGGCGCCGATATCTGACGCGCGATGATCTGGTTGAATGCCAGTCATCGGGCAACGACCTTCTCTGTCTGCGCGAGCAATCACTCGCGCCGAGACATTTTGTGATGTTGGGGCTGGATGGCACCAAAGAGCAGAAGATTTTCGATCCAAATCCGGAGTTTGCGTCGCTGATCCTGGGCGCAGCCGAGCGTCTGAATTGGCGTAACAGTTTTGGCGTCCCCTTTTATGGTGATCTGGTTTATCCGGTCGGCTTTAAGGCGGGACAACGATATCCGCTTATCATCGTTCAGTATCGAACCAGGGGATTCCTGCGCGGCGGGATCGGCGACGAAGTTCCGATCCAGGCATTTGCCAATCGAGGATATTTCGTGCTGGTCGTCGACAATCTGACTTATGAGGATATCGTCGGCAGACAGATGTCCGCCCGGGCCCTGACGGCGGCATTCAATCGTGACTTTGCAGGACGCCGAAATATAGTCTCGGCGATCGAGGCCGCCACGCGATCTTTGATCGACCGTGGGTTCGTTGATCCGAAACGCATTGGGATCACTGGCTTGAGCGATGGTTGCACAACGGTGCAATTCGCGGCCATTCACAGCACGCTCTTCTCTGCCGGTTCGGTGTCGGGATGCGGCTGGGAACCTGTGCAGGATGCGTTTTTGGGGCCAATGGTCGCACAAAGCTATCACGATGGCGGATGGCCTCGCCTGGCGGACCAAGATCCAGGCTTCTGGTCTCAAATATCCTTAATGGAACAACCCCGACGCGTACGCTTTCCGATACTGTTTCAAGCCGCGGACAACGAATATCTGGCCATGGTCGCGAGCCACACAGCATTGGCGCAAGCAGGCGTCCCAAGCGACCTCTACATCTTTCCCGATGAGGATCATATCAAATGGCAACCGGCGCACCGCCTCGCAGTATATCACCGCAACCTTGCGTGGTTCGATTTCTGGTTGAAGGGCCAACGGCCCGCGGATGCCCAAGGCTACAGAGAAGCACTTCGCTGGGAAGAGATGAACAAAAAATATATTCGAAATTGAAATTTCCAGATCGAGACAAACATCACCGCGATATTGGCGACCATACTATTCCTATTGTTATCGCGCAGACCAGGATTTGGTCCATGCTTCGGTATCCAGCAGAGCCATCACGCGGGGGCAATCAAGCAACTCAAACCTAGCATTTGGCGCCAGCACGGATTCAACCGCCGCCCGATCAAGTAAGCCGTGACGGGCGAGGTTGCCCTCGAGAAGGCGTTCGGCAATTGCCACACGATGACGAGCGATAAATCTGGCGACAAATCCATCCGGGCTGCCCTTCCCGGATCGACTGAGGACGGGGGCAGGCAAGGCGTCAGCAAATGCACGTCGAGCGACGGCCCGGTCGGTGCCTCCTTCGCACGCCCACCAGGAGGGAATAGCCAGACAGAATTCGATCACCGGCTGGGATAATAGAGGGCTGATCATGGGCGCCGCCAAGGCCTTATCGCGATGCTCGATATGGTGAAGGGCGCGCAAGATCATTGCCACGTGCCCCTTTTTCCCCAAAGGAACTGTATCGTCGGGACGTAGCCAGGGATGTTCTGGCGAGCGGCAGCGCTCGCTCTCGACAAATTCCCGGCTGAGATAGTCTCCGGCACCTTTCCACGGCAGGCCTGGCACCTTCCTTACGGAAATGCGCGCCGCTTCCCATATCACTTCCCAGATGTTCGCGCCGGTAATGCGGCAAATATCGCGTGCGGTCCTGATCAAATCCGACGACCAGCCCTCAACCCGTAATCGATCAAGCAATGGCCGGACCGAATGCGTTAGATAGAAAACATTGTCTCCGCCAGCACCCACGAAGAATGCGTCAGCTTCCGACGTCTCGGCCGCAGCTCGCACTTTTTTATTATATGTATGCTCGTGCGTTTTCCCGGATGGAATGGGAAATCCGGCAGCAACCGATTGATCAAGGTCGATATCATCGTCCGCATAGAAGCCTTCGATCAATTCGGCATCAATGGCGCGACTGACTTGCCCGGCATAAGATCTTTCGTCACCAACCGGATCGTCTGTAGCCAAGGTCAGACACGTCACCTTGGCGCTGCTATTTGCAAGGCATATCGCCACGATGGATGAATCCAGACCTCCCGAAAGGCCAACGAGCGCGCGCGGAAAACAAGAGGCCCACGCGCTTATACTGGTCTGAATAACGTTCTTCAGGCCTTCGCTACGTCGCTCCGGGTCATTATCCCGATCGGAAGCGATGTAATCCCAGGGGCTCCAGTTTTCGGCCCTGCGTATTCCGCTCCCTTCAAGGATCAGCGAGCATCCCCCCAGAAGCTGCGATACACCGGCAATGGCGGTCTCTTCAGGCGGGAGCTGGTGCCAATAGAGTGTCCTCCCCACTGCATTCCAATTGACCGAAGCCGTCAGCAGCCCGGCATCGATGAGAAGGGAGATGTCCGAGGTGAACGCCACGACGCCCCTGGATGACAGATAGTAGCAAGGCATTCCTCCAGATGGTTCGCGCAATATCGTAACACGATCCGGATCTGAAAAAGCGGCCACATAGCTTCCCCAATAGTGATCGATCAGACCTTGTGACGGATGAGGGACAAATCGAGCGGCATCGTCGGATTTCAGCTGACAAACCTGCTCGGGATATCCGTGGCGGCGAAACAGTTTGCCTATGATGACACCGTTCCCCTGGGGTAAGGGCAGAACATCCGACAGATGGTCCGAAAAGAGCTGTATCCGGCCGTGCCGCCAGGAAAGAGGCAGCGGCGTTTTTGTCGCGAAATGCTGGACAAGTTCTTCATTCTCTTCCCGCTCGGGAAGGATAAGAAGAAGATAACGGTGCCCCATCACGCGACCATTATGGGCAAGAACATTTTTGCGCGGTCCGACTTTTCGTTGAGCACCGTGCTTCCGTCCTGGACCCAGCAGTGGGCGGCGAACGGATCCGCCTGAACGCCGATCACCAAAGTTGTCGGCAGTCCGCGCTTGCGGCAGGCGGCCGCGAGAGCCAGCGACCGCGACAGACAACGGTCATGGCTACCAACTATCAGATCGGCATATTCGAAGGAGCGGGTGATGTGCGCCAGCTTCCCATTGTCGCGCCGTGAAGGGCCGCGATCGGCATGATCGGCCAATTCCCCAAGTCGCCCGATCATGCGGGCAAAGGGCCAGTGCTTCGCTCTCCACAGCCACAATAGGCGTGACAATATTGCCGCGACAATGGATGTCAGCGGCGGATGGCAGTGACGAGCATCGAGTTTCATGTCCGGAGGGGGGAGTGATGCGGACTTCGTCACGCCTGGATGAGGTCTTTGGGACGTCGCAATGAGAATGCCTTCGTTTACAAGCTTTCCGAGCCAATCGAGCTCGTCGTCAGCCGGCTGCGCACCGGTTGCCCAACGCGAAAAGCTTTTATGGAAATGCGGTGGCAAAGCGAAATAGCGACCGATCGCATGATCCAGCAGAATCACGCGATCCACCGATATGCAAAAACTCAAGCCTGACCGAAGAATGAAGTACATGTCCCTTTCCTTCCGAAAGGCGAGGAGCACGCGAGCCGGCATGGCCCGCGTGCCCAGCTTTTCAGTCGTCCGAGAGACCGGGGACGAGTTGCTGACCGCCGATCCCGTCGCTGTTGTCGAAACCGGGTCCCTTGGTTTCTTCCGCGACGGAGCCGAGGTCGATCAGCTCGGATTCAACATGGTCTTCGCGATTCATAATAACCTCCATTCTGAAACCAGCCGCAACATTGCAGCCAGAATGATTTTATGATGAAGACTGGCGGATCGCCGAACTTATAAGGTATCGAACATGTAGCTATTGCGTACCGCCATCCCATCGGCCCCTTTTTTCTATCAGTGGGATGCGTATAGCTTCCTGATTTCATTGATCATCATGCTCGCCGGAGTGCCTCGCATATCCTTCCGGCACGACGCATCCGCCGCCGATGATAGGCCCGCAGAACAGAGAAACGGTTCAGACCTGAACCGGAATGGATCGCCAAAGCGACCTGCCTCAGCTCCATTTCGAGATCGCCCAGCACATGATGCTCCTGGAGTCGCATGGCATGAAGGCGGTCATTGGCGGCGTGGAGGGCGCGGGCATGTTCACGATTGATGGCTTGATCGGCCAGCGCCCGGAACAATCCAGTGGCGGCCCGCGCTACGGGCTCACCTTCCGAAATATTCGGTAGAGACCATGCGTTCGGTATTGAAACCCCGGTCGGCATTTGCACCTTGAGCAGATGGCGCACGAGATGATCGTGCCAGTTGTAGAGATCCCGGACCGCCGCTTGCGTCACGATCGGAACCCGAAATCCGCCGCCCGAGCCGATTTCGAGCAGATATTCACCTACAAGACGCTGCGCGGCATCTCTGATCGGCGATATGGATACGCCATACTCGCTCGCGACAGCGCGTTCGATGATCGCCTCTCCCGGCGCGAACCGTCCCGACAGGATATCGGCCTTCAACAAGGCATAGGCTCGATCGGCCGCGACGGGTTCGGGAGACATGACTGATCCCGCCTGCGCCTAGCGGTCCCCTCCCTTCAAGGTTCCGGCTCGCTGAGCGAGGCGCGCCACGATCGCAGCCTGATGCCTTGCGACGACCTCGAGCATCTCTCGCTCGAGTTCCCAAAGATCATCCTGCATCAAAAGCTCTCTGGGTATCGGCATGTCATGCTCCACGGCCAGCAAGGGGATAAACACATGTGGCGTCGTCATCCGCAGCGCGTGCGCGCAGCGGATATGATCCTCGATCATCGAGGTCACGACGCCTGCTTCGATTTCCCGGACCCAGCGTTCACTGCGTCCGATGCCGCGCGCCATATGTCGTTGCGTGACACGATCCCGGCGGCGGCGGCGTTCGATGAGCTTTCCGGAAAGCTCCTTGATCAACGACAGGACCTCACTGTCCGTCGTTTGCGGACTTTGAAGCGTCATCTGCAGGTCTCCCCGGCAGCGGCTCAAAATCCAACCACATCGCTGGAACCAGTTGTTGTTGTAAATTAATCCAGCCGTCAACGAATATTGGTTTCGCGCGCGAGAGTAATTCTTGCCGAACGCTGAGAATATTGTCGCGCACGATAGAGATGGATGAGTCTACCTTGGCGAACGCTGCATATTCTCGAGCATCGCCTGATATCCGTTCATCAAATGATGATCTTCGGCATCGCGCATATGCAGGAGCGCAGCGAGGAAGATTTTCCAGACCTGGGGTGATGGGTGGACCGTCCCCACGATTTCGATCCTAATCGCTATCATGTCCACGAGGTCGGACAATGTGCGGGAAGTTCCGACATGACGGATTTTCCTGCCGCCTAGCTGCTTGAGTTCCGGGTCCAGCAACGCGGTCGCCATTTCTTCCCCATGGCACAGATGCAGCAGATGGACCGCGACGAACAGGGTCGATCCATAGGAAAGCAGATCGCCGACGAGATGACATAGACGACAATGATCGTGCAGGAAGAGCTGCATTCCTGCTTCCGACAGTTGGAGCTTGTAAGCCCTGGAAGCCTGACGCGCCATAATCGCCCTCCATCTGATCTGGCGAACAACGACTCTTTTTACCGCACTTTTATGAAAGCCGGTCGATTCGGCCGATACGCAACACGCAGCACCCGGAGAACAAATCGGGAAACCGGCAATATATTTCCGGTTTTCGGAAATGAGGTTCCGGTCATCGGCACTTCATTGCCTCAAACCGGAAACGCATTTCCTCCTGCCTTGCAGACCGATGGCGACTGCCGTCACTCAGGCGGTGTCGAGACGGCAAGACCGCCAAAGCCTAGCGAGGGACCAGAACATCGAGTGGTTCTCACGGCCCCAGGCTCGACAGCTACACAGGAGACGTACGCCCATGGACAGAACGCTATCGGCAGGTGTCGGCTTGCTCGTCGGTTTTGCGGGAGCGATTATGTTCCCGGCCGCCAGCACTGCGCAAGAGAAGACAGCGGCTACTTCTCCTGGGTCCTTGGGAGAGGCCGTGAAGATTGCTCAAGCACAGCTTCAACAGACATTCACCAATTTGCGCTTCGAGGATTTTGGTCCCGCCCCTGTCCAAGGACCGATCTATCAGGCGGTCGCAGGCGGCAAGGTCATCTATTATGCGCCCCAGAGCGATCATCTGCTGTTCGCCACGGTCTATGACCGCAACGGCGTCAACCTGACGGCGTTGGCCCAGGAACAGGGCGCCGCGCGACGCCTCAAAGCGATCGATCCTGCGAAAGCATTAGCGATCGGCCCGGTAGATGCCCCCACGGTCATCGAATTCACCGACCCCGATTGCCCCTATTGCCAGGCGCTCGACCGTTTCTGGAGCGCCAAGGCCGCAGAGGGCAAGCCGGTGAGGCGGCTCATCTTCTTTGTGAGCGGCATCCATCCGACCGCGGCCGCGAAAGCCGAACATATCCTGTGTTCACCCGATCGTGAGGCGGCGTTTCAGGCGGCCTATTCCGGCCAGACCCCGCCCGTGCTGCTTCAATGCGCCGCGGGGCATGACAAGGTTGCCGACGATGCCGAACTCGTCGCCAAGGTAGGCGTCTCCGGGACACCGACCCTGATCGCGGACGGCAAGCTCATCTCCGGCTTCCAGCAGGCCGAACTCGAGGCGTTCCTCGACCGACATGCAAAGTCGGCACTGACAAAGGCAGCATCTGATGCGCGGCGCTGACCTGAAGCGCACCGTCGCGGTGACTCATGCATATTTTCCGGAGGGCATCCGGCCCGGCACGAGCATGCCCGAGCGGATGAACCAGGATGCCGGCGGCGGCGGGCTCGCGGAGCCGTCCACCGACGCCCCGGCCGACACCGATTTTCCTTCGATGCCGGCAGGCTTGGGTTGGACGGCTCCATTTTGGAGCAATGCCATGATGCGTACACTCAGTAACAAGGCCCTGGCGGTGGCCAATTTCGGCCTCCCTTTAGGCGCGATGGCCCTGGTCGGTGGTCCGGTCCATGCCTTCTCGGCGCCGGCCCAGGGCGATCTCGGCTACGATATCTACGATATCGTCGTGAACCAGGGCGTGAAGGGGCCGATGGGATTTGTGGGCGGTGTCGCCGCCTTCCTGTTCGGCGTCTCGCGCCTCTTCTCGAACATCATGATCGGCATTCCGACCATCGTCGCGGCCGTCTGCCTCATCAAGGCGGACTCCATTCTCCAGACTTTCGGGATGGTCGTCTGAAACGCGCGGCAGGACTGCGCCTCGGCTGACCGGGGACATGCAGCCTATGCCGCCACCAAGCTGGGGATCGATGGTCGGTCCCCGGAAACCGGCACCTTTGTAGGTGTCATGAAGCAGGAGGAGAAGGGCAGATGGACGAACGCCTTCCGCAATATCTGCATCGGCCGGTCCAGATCCTGTGGTTCGGATCGGACGAGTTCCTGCTCGCGACCTCGAGCATATTCGTGGCCGCGATCGTAGGCGGACTTGTCGGCTGGGCGCTCATCGCCGCCCTTCTCCTTTTCATTCCGTGGAAGCGGACAAAGCCCAGGGGCTATCTCCCCCACCTGGCCTGGCGCTGGGGCCTTGTTTCCTTTCCGCATTATCCGGGTCCGACCCAGACCCGCTTCTTCGAGTGAGGGTCATGGGCATGTTCGGACACAAAAGGACAAACGAGGATCCACTGCTGGGCAAACCGGCAAGCTACGGCATCCATCGTTACCTGCAGGGGTCGGCAAACCTGTTCGAGGAAAACCGCCTGCTCAAGGTCGCCATCGCGGGCATGTTCGGCGTCACCGCCGTGCTGGGCGCGGTCATCTACACGACCAACCAGAATGCGCGGACCGTGATCGTCCCCTTCGGCGCCACCGGCGATCTTCACGTCTCGGGCAACACGCCGTCCGAGGCATACATCGTTGCCATGACGCGCAACATCGTGGCGCTGTCGGGAACATGGTCGGCCTATTCGGCGGATCGGCAATTCCAGGAGCTGCTCGGGCTCGTCCACCCATCGGCCTATGGCGCGATGCGCGACAGTCTCAACGTCATACTCGACGAACTGGCGAGCAATCCTACGCTGTCGATCGCCACCTATATCCGAAATGATCAGCCGGTCCGATGGACAGCCCATGAGATCGTCGTCCCGGTCGAGAAGGTCCGCGTCATCGGCGGCGTGATCCGCAAATTCCGGGGCATATTGCGCATCGGCTACGGCATCGAAAATGGCCGCTTCTGGCTGACGCGTCTTTCCGAGGAGCAATTCGATGTCGAAACACGCTGAAGTGATTTCGAAGCAGGCGGGCACGCCTGCTGGCTCGGAAATCACGGCAACCAGAAATTTCCACGGCGTACCTGCGTGCGCCACCCTATCCGGGCTCGCCTTGCTGTTGCTGGCCATGCCGGCCTCGGCGCAGACGCTCCATGCCCTGCCCGATCAGACCAGCCGGATCCGCCTCTCCAACCGCGACATCAATCATGTCGTGTGCGAGGGCGGCGAGATCGAGGACATAAAATTCTCCGCCGAAAAAGGCCTTGCCGTCGAAAAGGGTGGCTCGGACGCCTGGATCAAGTTCCTCACCCGCGAGATTGACGACGCGGGCCAGGTCACCCGCAGCTATGTGACGCAGCCATCGGAATTCTTCATCAGCTGCAACGGCGCCACCTATCCGCTCTATGCCGAACCGGCGGAGATCCCGGCCCAGACGGTGGTGCTTGTCGCTGGCGCCCGGCAGCGCGCGCAGGCCAATAGCGAGTTGATGGCCGCGCTGGCTGATGAAGATCGCGCGGTCTCGATCACCATGGCTCTGCTCGATAACCGCGTCCCCGCCTCTTTCAGCGAGGTCGCGCCGTCGGGCGGCATGATCGCCATCGCGGCAGCGCCGAGCCTGTCAATCGCCGAGCAACGCCGTATCGCCGTTGAGGGCGCGGGGCTCTCCGCTTCGCAATATCATATCCGAACCACGGCCGGGGTGACGCTGGACGAGCGCCTTCTGGTCGATCCGGCTTTTGGGGCACGCATTTTCTCGGTCACGCTGGACCGCATCCGTCTTGATGCCGGTGAAACGGCCCGCCTGATCGTGGTGCGCCGGGGAGTCGGGCAATGAGCGGCGAGATGGACAAAGACCCGGTGGGGACGCCGGAAGGCCTGTCCCCCTATCAGGCACATCTTGCCGCGCAGAGCGCTGGGCAAAAGGATGAGGCAATGCGCCGTCCGTCCCCGGCCTTGCTCGACTGGAAGGCCCAATGGGCCAAATTGTCCGCGCGGCAGAAGTTGCGCGCGCGCCAACTCGCCGTTGGTGTTGCCGTCGGCGCGCTGGGGATCGGCCTTTATGCAGCGTCCGGCAGCAAGGAGGAAGCCAAGCCTGCCGATCCCGCGGCATCGCTCAACATGGGCGCAGGTCTGCGCGGCGACAGCCTTGAGGTAAAACTGCGCGGGGATTTGAAGAAGGTTCTCGACGGGCAGCAACTGCTTGGTGACAGGGTCAGCGCGATCGAGGAAGGCAAGGTAGTTCCCGGATCACGTGCCCCGGGAACTTCGGGCGGAAGGACAGCTGTCGGCGGTCAAAGCATCGATGGTGATCTGCCTCCCGCGCTGCCCGGCAGCGTGCCCGCCCTGCCCTATCCTCCAGAAACCGGCGACATAAGCGCGGACGCCGACAAGCTGCCCGCACCTCCCACCGGGCCGGTTGCGCCGCCTGCCCCGCCCGCGCCGCCGGTCGAAAAGACGGTGGGCGCGATCGGGTCGGCAACCAGTCAGGTCGTGCCGACAGGCACGGCTGATGCATCGGCCTCATCCAAAAAAAAGAACCGGACGATCTATTTACCGCCTGGTTTCATGAAAGCGCGGCTCCTGACCGGGATCGACGCGCTGGCGAGCCGGGACGCCACCAGCAATCCGGAGCCGATCATAGCGAGGGTACAGGCGCCCGCCGTCCTTCCCAATGAGGTGAAGGCCAACCTTGCCGGATGCTTCGTGGTCGGCAACGCCACCGGCAGTCTCGCCAAGGAGCGGGTCGAGGTCCAACTTGTCTCCCTATCCTGCGTCGATTTCGACGAACATTCGATCGTCGACCAGCCGGTCAAGGGCTTCTTCGTCGACACTGACGGCAAGAAGGGTCTGTCGGGCAAAGTGGTGACGCGGGCGGGCGCGACATTGGCGCGTGCCTTCATCGCCGGGACTATCAGCGGCATCTCGCAATCGGTTGAAAGCACCTTCGGCAATACCTCGACCTCGGCCCTGGGAACGGTCCGCACGCTCGATGCCGGCGATGCGGCGAAGACCGGCATTGCCGGCGGGCTTTCCAAATCCTCGGACAAGCTCACCGACTTCTATCTCGATCTCGCCCGCCAGGCCGGTCCCATCGTCGAGGTGGGCGCCGCCAAGGATGTGGTGGTGGTGATCCAGGAGGGCGCCACCCTCGAGATCAAACCCGGCGCGGGAGGGAAGTTCTGATGCGCGCTACGACAGGAGGCACCATGCCACGCCAGTTTCACCCCGGTATCAAGGCTTGCCGGGCCGCGCTACGCGCACTTCCGCTTTTCGCATTGCCGCTATTTGGACTTTCGGGCTGCGCCACCGTGGGATCGGTGATGTCGCCTTACAGCGAGAAATTCTCCTGCAAGAACAGCGACCATGGCCAGTGCATTCATCCGGACCAGGCCTATGCGGACGCCGTCGCAGGCCGCGCATCGAAATCCGATCCCACCGTCACCAATGATCGCAAGCTGCTCGCGTCGGACCAGAAGGAACGTGGCCGCGGCATGAACAAAGGCAGTGGCAAGCCCGCAGCTTCATCCGCGGTGCCGCCTCCCGCCGGCCAGCGCAATGTCGGCACACTGATCGAGGATCCCGGCTCGCCGATGCTGCGCCCCTCGCGCACGATCCGGACGCTGATCCTGCCCTATGCCGACAAGCAGCGCCCCGACCGACTCTACATGGCGCGCTATGTCTATTCGATCATCGACCGGCCGGCCTGGGTCGTGGGTGACTATCTGGTCGAGCCCGGCGGGCGAACGCCCGCGCCGCCGGTGCTGCGTACGATACGCGAGCGCGAGCCCGGCACCCCCGACGCGCCGACCGGAGAGACGGCGCCGATGGCCGTCGGGCCGGAGCAACGGCCATGAACGCGCGGTCTGCTCACAAGAACCTGAGCTATCAGCGGCTGCGCGCCGCCGTGACACGCGACGCCTATTCCGACTTCCTGCCGATGGTCGCCTGGGTCGAGGAGGAAGAGGCGTTCCTGTGCATTGACGACGGCTGGGGCCAGGCCTGGGAGCTGGTCCCTTCCGCCTATATGTTCGCCCATGTGCAACAGGCGTTGCTCGGGCTGCTCAATATCCATTTCCCCGAAGGCACGGTCCTCCAGCTCATCACCTTCGCCGATCCGCTGATCGATCCGGCGCTCGACGCCTATCTCGATTTGAAGGTCCGGCCAGACCCGCTGGTCCAGGCCTCCGCCCGGCGAACGGCGGAGTATCTGCGCGGCGGAACTAGGGGGCTCGATGCGCTCCATGCCATCCCAGTGCGCGATTTCCGGCTTTTTCTCTCGATCAAGACGCGGGTCAGCCTCGGCGCCGACCTGCGCCGCCAGGTGGAGGAGCAGCTGGCGAAGATGGGTATCCGCCGCTTGCCCCCCGACGAGCTGGTCAGCTTCTATCGCCGGATCTTCAACGGCATCTTTTCGCCCGCGCCGGGGGTATTCCTCAGTGAAAGCATGGGCGGCATGCCCGCCCCCTCGATCGCGCGGCAGATCATCGAGGCCGGCCCGGACCTCTGCTTCGAAGGCCCTGAGGTCTTTCTCGGCAATCAAGTGGCGCGCTGCCTCACGCCTAAGGCGCCCGCCCGCCGGATCACCGCCGAGCGCGCCAACCGCCTCATGGGCGGGATGCGTGGCTCAGCGGAGGACAGTGACCAGATTGGTGGGCCATTCCTCTATTGCCTCTCGGTCCTGTTCGATCATTCGCAGTTCGAAATCCACAAGCGCGCGCAAATCCTTTCGGCGCAGAAGGCGGCGGGCAGTTTCGCGGTCGAGGTCGGCAAGCAGATCGAGGAGATCGGCTGGATTCTCGACGAGGCGTCGAACAGCCGGTTTGTCTCGGTGATCCCGACCATGTGGGTGTTCGGCCGCGACAGCGCCCAGGCGCGCGAGATGGCGGCGCGCGCCAAGCGATTGTGGGAATCGGAACCCCTGCCATTCATGGTGCAGGAGGAGAGCTATCTGCTTCCCGTGCTGCTTGCCGCCAGCCTACCCTTCGGGCTCTATCCCGAGAAGCAGACGTTGAAACTACTGGAGCGCGATTTTCGCATGCCGGTCAAGGCCGCGAGCCTCATGGCGCCGGTCCAGACCGATTTTCGCGGCGGCGGGCGCCCGGCCCTGCTCTATGTCGGGCGTAAGGGCCAGCTCATCACGCTCGATCTCTTCGATCCGCGCATCAACAACTACAACTTCATCGTCTCGGCCGAGAGCGGCGCGGGCAAAAGCTTCCTGCTCAACAACCTGTGCCAGCAATATTATGCGCAGGGCGCGCTCATCCGGATCATCGATATCGGCGGCAGTTACCGCAAGCTCTGCACGCTTTGCTCGGGCCGCTATATCGACATCGGCGAGGAGCGCCTTGTGCTCAACCCCTTCGACATGGGGCTCGCGCTCGATGGCGAGGACAAGCAGTCGGCCATTGCCATGGCCGTCGCGATCGTCGCTGAAATGGCCAATGCCTCTACCCGCAAGCCCGTCACGACTTCGGAATGGAACCTCCTCAAATCCGCCGTCCAGTGGACGGTGGACAGCGGGCGCGGCGAAGACGGCATCGATGCGGTGCGCGACTGGCTCGGCCGCTATCCCGACAATGCAGCCTCCGACCTCGACCGGGTCGACCATCTCGTGCCGGTCGCGCGCGAACTGGCCTTCAACCTGCGCGATTTCGGGTCGCAGGGCGCTTATGGCCATTTCTTCAACGGGCCTTCGACGCTCGACATCTCCCGCGATGAGTTCGTAGTGCTGGAGCTCGAACGGCTCAAAGCCCTTCCCGACCTCTTCAATGTGATCGTGATGGTGGTAGTGAACGCCGTCACCCAGGACCTCTACCTTTCGGCGCGCGACAAACCCCGTTTCGTGCTGTGCGACGAGGCCGCGCAGTTCATGACCCGCAGCGACGGGCAGGATCTCTCCCGCCTCGCCGAGGCCTTCGGCCAGGGCTATCGCCGCGCGCGCAAATATCAGGGCAGCTTCGGCATCGTGCTGCAGAGCATGAACGACCTGATGCTCTTCGGCGGCACCGGCCAGGTGATCCTGGAAAATGCCGCCACCAAATTCCTGTTGCAGGGTTCCACCTACGACAAGGCGGTGGACAACAAAATCCTCGACTATTCGGGCTTCGTCCTCGATCTCCTGAAATCGGTCAGGAACGCCAAGCCCAATTATTCGGAAGTCTTCATCGACAGTCCGCTTGGGCTCGGGATCGCACGGCTTGTAGTCGACCCCTTCAGCTACTGGATCAATACTTCAGCGCCCAATGAGGTTGCCGCGTTCGAAGCCCTGGCGCGGGCCGGCCGCAACCCGTTGGAGGCGGTGTGCGAATTGGCCAGCGTCGATCCCGCTCAGGTGCTTGGCGGCGCTGCCGGGAACTGGAGGGCGGCATGACGCACAAGCCCGCGCCCCATCCTGATCAGTTGGCGCTCGACTGGGAAAAGGACCCCGCGATCGAGGCAATGATCGAGGCCCGCATCGCCAGCCGCGCGGAAGCTGCCGCCTTCCAATGGCGGCTGCGCCTGGTGGGCATTGAGACCTGCATGATGGCCAGCCTCGTCGTCGCGGCCGGCCTCGCGCTCGACCAGCCGCCGCTTCAGACCATTCGCACAGGGCTTATCGTCGCCGGCGCATGCTTTGCGAGCGGGATGCTTCTCATCGGCTTGTCGGGCGCATGCGGGATACTTCTCACGCGTTTGTCGCGCTGGAGGCGCAAATGACCGACAGGATCGAACCCTTCACACCCAAAATGATCGACGACATCGGGGCGATCTGCCGCTGCAAGCGCTATCCTGGAGAGAGTCAGAATGATTTTCTGGGTCGCGCGATCCTGTCGCTTCACGAGACCAACGGCGAGTGCGCGCGCAGCCTTGAGACGGCTGACGAGTTGATAGCAGGGTTTCTGAAGGACGCTCGACGCATCCCCGTGCTGGGTCCCATCATGCAGATCTGCTGCGCCGTTTTTCCGCTCATTCCGTTGATGTTTCTGCTCGGCCGTCCCGTCGTCGTCTACGCTTTGTGGCTTGGTATTGTCTGCCTTGGGCCTGTCGTCGCAGACGCCGGATTCAAGCTGTTCTGCCGTCTTCCGGTTCGTTCCGAGCCGGCAGAGGTCGAACCGGTATGAACGGCATTTTCTCCTCCACGCCAGCGCCTGGGTCCATCCGCCTCCTTGTCGGCAGCCAGGGCTTGCTGCTCGTGCAGTGCTCTATCTCCTGGCAGTTGCCCGACGTGCCAGGCCTGTTCCGGGCTCTTGTCGTACTCACGGCGATCGTCGCAACAGCGGCGCTGATCACCTCCATCATCGGCGAGGATCGCGATAGCCGCGAGCCCTATTGGAGACGGCGTCATGGTCGCTAGATCGGTGCGCCGCCCTGTCCGCCGTCTCCAAGCTCTCTCAGGACTGTTGGCCCTGTCGGCACTGGCGCTGATGACACCCTCGGTAGTCACGGCCGCGACCAGCACCATCGGCCGCACCTGGCCGATCGCGGAACCCGATGCGCTGAGCGAGATCGAGGGCCGGGCAGCCCATGTTCCCGATATGAAAACCGCTTTCGGTCCGCGCGCAGGCTGGTCCGCGATGAAGGCAGCCACGCTGGGGATCGCACAAGCCGACCGGAACCGCTCGGTGATCCCCTTCTATACCCTCGATCAGGACATCCGCCTACCTGATGGGAAGCTGCTCTACGCAAAAGGCTACAGCTTCAATCCGCTCGCTTATGTCTCGCTCCCGCAGCGACTCATTGTCGTGCACCCTCACGATCTCGCCTGGGCGCTACGTACCGCAAGGCCCGCCGATTTCATCCTGTTCGCCGCCGGCGCCGCCAAGGACGCCGACGCGATGACGCTTGGCGAGCGCCACGGCCGCGCGCTGTTCCTGCTTGAGGAGCGCGTCAAGGCGCGGCTCGGCCTGACCGTCGCGCCGGTGATCGTCGCGCAGACGGGACAGAAGCTGGTGCTGACCGAAGTCGCCATGCCCCCAAACCAGCGGAGGGCCGCGCGATGAGGATGCTCTCGATCCGAAACATCCTAACGCTCGGCTCCGCCTTTGCCGCGCTGGCGATCGCATCACCGGCCCAGGCCTCTAAATGCGAGGCGGGCACGGTGTTCAATCCGATCACCAAAGTTCGCTGGAACTGCATCTTCCCGATCACCATCGGCGGGGTGAAGGTCGGTCCCAGCGATCCGCTCGGCAAGGCGCTCGATGCGCAATCAGCTTCCAAACCTTTATGCGCCTGTCGCAAAGGCGTGACCTTCTGGTTCGGGGTTAAGGTCAGTTTCTGGTCGCCCAATCGCATGGTCGACGTGGTGACCGAGCCCGGCTGCATGATGGCGCTTGGCGCCGACATCATGCCGACCGGCGGCAAGTTGCAGGGGAGCCAAAGCAGCCTCGCCGACGGCACCAACACCGCCAAGATGTTCGCCCAGATGCACTATTATATCGCGCCGGTCTGGAAGATGCTCGACATGTTCACCGACCTGCCCTGCATCGAGGATAATGGCTTCGATGTGGCGCTGATCACCGAAGTTCTGCCGACATGGCAGTCGGCGACGCTGGGCGCGATCATCCAGCCCGAGGCGATCCTGTTCGGCAATCCGGCCGCAGGCTTGGCCTGCATGGCCGACAGCGCCGCTGCGGCCGCCGGTAAGGTCGTCGATCCGCTCTTCTGGTGCATGGGGAGCTGGGGGGCGACCTATCCGATCGCCGGCGACATCCATTTCGGGGACAGTGTCGAGGCCTGGGCGGGTCTGGCCGCCCGCGGCGTCTTCATGATGGGGCGGCTTGGCGCACTCACGGTCAGTTCGGCGGACGGCTGCTCCTTCATCCCCCAGCCGGTCTGGACCAAGAGCCGCTACAAGTTCCAGCTGATGGAGCCGGTCAAGGGCGGCCAGTGCGTCAATGTCGGGCGGCCCGGAGCGCTCTGGACCAGCGCCAAGCATGCGCCCGGCAAGGACAATGCGCAATTCATGCTGTTTGAAAAGACGATCTGCTGCGCCGGGGTATCGACGCCATGAGCAGGCCGTTTCTCCCGATCCGTATGTCATCGCCTGGCATCAGCCGATGGTCTGCCCGTCATTCCATCGAGCCAGGCGTTCCCCATGCGGTCAGGCCGGCGTCGCATCCCCCCTGCGGCATCGGTCGGGCGGTCGGCGTGGCCACACATGCAGACGACAGTGCGGCGTCCCCCTCCTCGCCGCATATGGTCGTGGCCACGCTGACCGTTTTTGAAGGTCAGGCCGTGTTCCGGGCAGAGCTTGCCGAGCCTGTTCCAACTGTGTTTCTGTTCCGGCTGCGGCGCGGGTCGCGGCAGATCGCATTGAGCGAGATCCGGCCATGAGGCCATCTGCCCTCGTCCTTGTTGCAGCGCTCAGCCTGCCTGCTCCGCTTCATGCGCAGACGGCGCAGGACCGCGCCCGCGCTGCAGCGGCGACCGCGCGGGCGAAGAGCGCGGACAGCGACGCACTGCTCGGCAATTACGTTACACCGGGGCTGGCGGGACAGCCCATCACCACGGTCGATACCACGAAGGCGTTCACGCCCAACCTTGCCTGCCAGAAAAGCGCGACACTGCTCGAACTGCTCGCGCAGCCCAATGGCACCGGCGATATCGGCACGCTCAGCATCTCGCGGGACAGCGATCTCGACGGCAGGTTCGATGAGGCATTGGCCGTCCCTGTCCCTGCCTCGGGAATTTGTGCGAACGGGATCATCTCCTGCACGCCGGGCACCTGGGATGCGTGCCGCTTCTTGCGCTGGGACGCTTCCGCCTCGGGATCGTTGAAGCTGTCCGAGGTCGAGTTGACCGATCTTGCCGGTTGTTACTGCGTCAACAATAGCTGCGGCAGCAATCTGGTTTGGAGTAACATGGCCTCGGTGCTCAAGGATCTGGGCGGCGGCGTGGTCGGCGCCCTCACCACGGCCGATCCGCGCATCGGCGTCGCGCAGGCCTCCGTCGACGGCCCGGTCATCCGCTATACTGGCGCGCAAACGACATCGTGCAGCGCAGAGCCCCGGATCGGGGGCACGGCGTACAAGGCCAATCCCGGCGCCATAGCTGGCGATGCCTATAGCGCAGCGCAAGCGAGCAGCGTGTTCCAGGCACTTTCCGCTTCTTCGAGCGGAACCGGTACGTCGCAGGTGAGCCGAAACTGCACCATCTCTCGGCAGATCGCGCAGGAGGAGATGACTCCGGAAAAGATCATCGATCGCGTGTCCGGCGGCTACGCGACCTATGCCTCAAATTCCAGCAGCCGTACCTTTGTCATGGGCTCCCCGAGCGACAACAGCCTCTCGGGAAGATCCTGCACCCTCATTGATTTTCATATGACGCTGCGGGTCAAGGACGCCGAAAGGCTTCAGCAGGTTCTTCTGACCCGCTTTGGCGGTGACGACTGGGCGCAGATACGGATCGATGGCGAATTGATCGGTTCCGGACCGCAAACATGGACCGGAACGGGTTTGCCGCCAGGCAAATGCGAGAAGAAGGGCGCCTTCTATGTCGATCCCAATCTCGATCTCACAGCAAAGCTGACGCAAGGCGATCACGATATCTGGTTGCGTGCCGCGGTCGCCGATGGCGGCGAAGCCTATGCCTCGATCGAAGCGAAAGTGGACGCCGGCTGCAAAACGACCGAGCAGCTTGTCGATACCTGTTCGGGCTATGCGTCGAACGACACATGCCGTCTCGACAACGAAGAGGTCGACGGCGTCGTCACCTACCGCAACGGCATCAAGACGGGACTTACCCCCCTGCCCCAGACCCGGTTGATCGGCACTGGCACCTGCACGACCTCGATCAGCCGCGATTTCTTTGAACGCCGGCGCAATTATGCCTGCACGATCGACCAGAGCACCGTCCCACAGCCCGATCTATCGCGCGGCGCCTATATCATCGACCATTCGACAGAGACGCTGCTGGCCGATCGGGTGAGGAATGCCGATGGCGGCTATAGCCTTAACACTCGCAATTTCGCCCTTCCTGTGTCTGGCAGCGTCAATGCCTGCGAGCCCATCTGCAAGACCCGCAAGGCGCAAGCCAATAGCGCCGCGGCCCCGGACGGCGTGACCGGTTCGAAACAGACGAACCCGACCGGCTGGGACACTTTCTATCACGCCTGCCAGGACAGTAATGTTTGCCCCGCCGGCGAGGGCGAGGAGCTGGTGCAGGGTTGCGGCTGCATTGATGATTTTCCCGAAGCGGTGGTGATGATGCAGACGGTGCGCCTCGGCGGCGCGGACTTGGTCTGCACGGGAACGACTCGATGACGCCCGTGCGCGCCTTTCTTTCGACGCTCCTGCTTGTCGCAGCGAGCCTGCCGCTGTTCCCGGCGACTGCCATGGCCCAGCAATTATGCGCGGTTGATTTGAACGGCAATGGCGATGCGGCCGACGACGGCGAAACGGCGAGCTGTCACCTGACCGGTTCAGGCGGATGGCTGTGTCCGATCGGCGAAACACGCTGCGAGGCGGATCCGGCCGGGACGATGCACTGCCCACTCGGCGATCACTATGCCTGCGCCGTACCGGCAAGCGGCGGCGCGCCAAGCTGCTCGGCCAATGCCTGCATCAACACCAGCGCCAATCCCGTCGTCGAGGAGCCGCCGGTCGACGATCCGGGAGTCGATGCGGATGGGGGCGTCGATGCCGACGGCAATTGCCTCGGCACGATCGAGATCTTCTCCGGACGCGCGGCACGTTGCCGGCCAGCGGGTCTCAGCACCACGTTCCAGAATTGCTGCAAGGACAAGGGCAAGATCGTAAAAGACGGCATGGGCGGCTCGATCTCGTCTATTTCGACCAAGATCGCGGTCGCCAAGGGCGTCTTCACCGGCATGAAGGCCGCGTATACCGCCTTCAAGGCCGGCGCGACGGCGAGTCAGGCCGCCAGTGCCGGTGCCAACGCAATCATCGTCGGCATCGATCCGACATCGATCGCGATCAGCCTGGCCGTCAATTTCATGATCGAGGTGCTGCTCCAGGGCTGCGACCAACAGGACATGGAAGTGGGCATGCTGCGCGGCTCGGGCATGTGCCATGAGGTGGGCAGCTATTGCTCCTCGAAGATCCTGGGCATCTGCGTGCAGAAGGCCCGGGGCCACTGCTGCTTCAACACCAAACTTGGCCGTATCATCCAGGAACAGGGTCGGCCTCAACTCAAAGCCTTCAGTGCAATTGGCTGGGGTACACCCAAGGAACCCTATTGCCGGGGATTTACGCCAGAAGAATTCCAGGCGCTCGACTTCAGCAAAATGGACCTCTCCGAATATTATGCGGAAATCGAGGCACGCGCCCAATTCGAAATCCAGATCGATATGAAGGACAAGATCGATGCCCATATGCAGACGATCAGCAACTAGCCGCGCCCTGCTTCTGGCGGCTCTCACGATCGACCCCGCATCGGTGCGTGCAAGTGAACCGCGGGCCGTAGCCGATCAGCCGACAAGCGAAAATGCGCGTACTCGCATCCAGGATTACGGTGAGGCGGCTATGGAGCGCGTGAAGCGGGCTGCGGCCAAGACCAAGGCTTCAACGAAAGCCTCGCCCGTTGTGCCTTCAAAAGCGGACGCTGGCGCGGAGCGCCGCGCCTTCGAGGGTATCAACAGGCGCAAGCAGGCCCCCGCCATGGAGAAACGGGTGGAGGCCGATGTCGCGGCGGCGCGCGAAGCACTGGCCATCGAGCGGGAAACCGCCAGCCGTCGTATCGCGCAGGCTTTGGGCCTTGAACAGCCCGAAGAGGCGGCGCTGGCAGGGGTCGTGACCACGGGCGGCACGAAACGCTGGGTTCCGGTGCTGTTTGTGTCGTCCTCCATGCCGGTCGAAACGCTGCGCATCTATGCAGGGCAGCTCGAGCGTGCCGGGGGTGTTATGGCCTTCCGGGGCATGCCAGGCGGGATGCGGCAGGTCGCGCCGATGGCGAAATTGTCGGCGGCCATTTTGCGCCGCGACCTCGGTTGCGAAGGCCCGGCCTGCGCGATGCGAGACGTACAGCTCATCGTCGATCCGCTGGTGTTCCGGCAGCATGGCGTCACCCAGGTACCCGCGCTGGCGATGATCCCGGGCAATCCGACCCTGCCCTATTGTGAGCGCGACGAGGCCAGTCCTCGCGCCGCGCATATCGTCCTGGGCGATGCCGCCCTTTCCGGATTGCTCGAGGAATATGGCCGCTTGGGCGGCAAAGAGGAGGTGCGAGATGCTCTTGCTCAGTTGGCGGGCCGGTAACCGGCTCTGGCGCGAACTCAAGGATTTGCCGCTCCGGGCAGCCGTGGCGCTGGGCGCAAGCGGCCTGGGGCAGCCGGCGCGGCCTGCACAGCTTCTCAAAGCCTATGGGATCGTGCTGCCGATCGGTCTCTTCGCCTGGTGGGTGATGCCGCAGATCACCCTGGTCATGACGCCATCGATCGACGCCTGGGTGGTGCACCGTTCCCCTGGCGTTGTTGAGCGCGGCGATCTCGTATCATTCACGCTTTCCGACCCGGTGGCGGGCCCGGCCCCCGTCTCCGTCACCAAATATGCACTGTGCCTGCCCGGAGACCGGATCGTCATGGTCGAAAGGCCCGCCGGCCTGGGCGGGGGCCGGAATGGCTGGTATTATTGCAATGGCCAGTTGATGGGCATCAGCAAATCCGCCGCACGCAGCGGCAAGGCGCTTGACCATTGGCAGCCGGAAAGCGCGCGTATTCCCGAAGGGATGATCTTCGTCGGCTCGCGTCATCCTGACGGGTATGACAGCCGCTATTATGGCCCGGTGGCGATCGAGCGGCTCTCTCGCATGGAGAAACTGCTATGAAGCGCTTGTTCTCCATGGGTGCGGTCCTGCTCATGTCCGCCGGTCCCGCATGCGCCCAAGCGACATCTGCGCCCGCAACCGATCATGCGGCACGGGGTTATTGGTGGTACGAGACGCCCAAATCCGGCCCTGCCGAAGAGGCGCAAGATGACGCCGTTCCAAAGCCCCTCATCCCGCCGATGGTCGAGTTGGCCAAATGGTCGCCGCCCCGGATCGCGAAGCTCATCGTGGAGCAGCGCGACTATGCCGCAACCGTCCTCACGATCGACGCGGTCGCCGATTTCTGGCGCCTCCAGGATTTCGCCCGGCGCAAGGCCCGCGCCTTTGCCGGCGTGACCCAGCTTGCCATGCTCACCCATCCGCAGCTCAATGCCAGAGCGGCCAATCCGATGGTCGGCGAAGCCCGCGATGCGCTGGGCGCAAAGAAGGACCAGGTGCGCCGGCAATATCTGCGGTCCAAAGCCGGTGAATTCGCTCTCGTCATGTTTGCCCGCGAGTCCTGCGGCTACTGCAAGGTGCAATGGCCGATCGTCCAGCGGTTCCAGGATGACATGGGCTGGCAGGTAAGCCTGATGGACCTCGATCGCCGGCCTGAGATGGGACAGCGTTTCGGGGTCGAAGTGACGCCGACCACCATGGTCATCCGCCGGGGCAGTCCCCAGCGCATGGTCATCGCCGCGGGCGTCGAGACTTATCCCAATCTCGCGCAGATGGCCTATCAGGCGGTACGGCTGCTGAGCGGCGATATCCGGCCAGAGCAATGGCTGACCGGCGCCGGCGAAGAAGACGGGTTCTTCGACGCACTGGCCAACGGGCCGGTCTCCTCGACCGATCCGCGCGTGATCGGCGGCGATCTCATCGATGCACGGGAGCCCAGGCCATGAGGCGCCTGGTCCACATGCTGGTCTCCGGCCCCCTCCTGCTCGCGCCATCGGCATTGCTGCCGGCCATGGCCCTCGCGCAGCAGAAAGAACGGGACGCCGCGCGGCAGGCCGCCATTCATCCGGTGTCGACAGTTGCGGACATGCGACTTTGGCTTTCGCGCGTGCCAGTGACGCGAGACTTTCCGCCCGATTTCGAACCCATGCTGCGCGGTCAGGTATCGCTCTATGTGATCGAAATGAGCACCGCGCCAGGTTGCCTGCCGTGCGGCGATCTATGGTCAAAGCTTCTGGCATTCCGTGGTCGCTACGGCTGGCAGGTCCGAACGCTTAGGGCTGAGGAAGCGGCTCTGCGCTCGGGGCGTCTCGGCCTTCCCTGGGTCGGCAACCCCGTCGCCTGGGTGCGGCCGCTGGCCGATCCGGGTCGCATGGTACCGGTCGCGATCGGTACCGATCACGGCGCCAATATCGCGCGCAACACCTGGCTGGCCGCCCGGATGCTGTCGGGAACCCGGGCAGCCGTCGGCGTGCGCGCCATGTCGAAATTTACCGGAATTGTCGGCGTGAGGGCGCCGGTCTCTTCCGATCGGAGAATACGCTGATCGTGCGGGGGCTGTGTCGTCAACTTTTCCCATCAGGAAATCTGTCATGGTCCGTAATGTACGCCGTCCCTTTCTTGCTCTCTGCCTGATTGCAGCTTCATGCGGCCAGGCGGTGCCTGCTCATGCCCAAAGCTGGGCCGAGAGCTGGTTCGATAATGTCACCTACACCTCACCGGGCAGCTTCGAGGATCAGACCCGCGGCTATGTGACCGCGGGCGGAATGTCGGGCCGTGTCGACGTCCATGACGACTATCTCATGAGTCTGACGTTGCCCAAGGTGAAGGCGGGCTGTGGCGGCATCGACATGTTCTTAGGGGGAATGTCGTTCCTCGACCCCGACTATCTCGTCCAGAAACTCGAGACGATCCTGCAGGCCGCGCCGGCCGTCGCCTTCCAGTATCTCCTCGAAACGCTCGACGAAAAAATGGGAAATATAATTTCAAAGATGGAGGCAGCGACCAATTATCTCAATTCCATCCAGGTAAATGACTGCCGTCTCGCCAATCGCATGGTGCAAATCGCCAAAGGCGACGACAACATGTCGGGGATCGTCGAGGAGATGACCGGCTACAAGTCGATCCGCGAGGGCTATGCCAATAGCTGGCAGCAGAGCCGCGAGAAAATCCAGTCGAACAAGGGCAACCCAACGGAGGATCTCAAGGACGCACTCGCCAATTGCCCGGCAGAGGTCACGGACATCTTCAAGACCGGCTCGCTGCTAGCGCATGCCGCCGCGCGGGTGGGTGCATCCGATTGGGCGGGCGTGATGCGGGCCCGGGTCGGCGATGTCTATATGCGCTGGGACGCCAACGACAAGGTGCCGATCTTTTCGGCTATTCCTGCATGTCCGCGCCAGGATACCGAAAGCGCCGATGACTTCCTGACGGGACGTGTTCCGACCCGCGCGCTCAACATCCCTGCGACTGGAGCGGATTGTTCGGTGAACGGTGCGGGGCGCGGCGCGCTCATTTTGGCGCGCGAGAGGATGGAGGCGATCTCCGTCAAGATCCGGACGCGCGCTGCGCTCACCATTGAGGAAAAGCAGTTCGTCGCCAATGTGCGGACCCTGCCGGTCTACCGCCTGCTCGAATGGGGTGTGCGGCAGGGCCTCACGGACAGCGTGATCGCCGATACCGACGAACTTGTCTCCCTCACCCTCGCTTATCAGATGCTCAATGACCTGACCCGCTCGATCGACTTCGCACTGCAGAATGCCGAGCGCGGCGCAACCACCGCGGGCGCCGCCGATGCCGAGAATAGCAACATCT
The DNA here is from genome assembly GCF_900111125.1 of Sphingobium sp. YR768. Taxonomy (GTDB): domain Bacteria; phylum Pseudomonadota; class Alphaproteobacteria; order Sphingomonadales; family Sphingomonadaceae; genus Sphingobium. The sequence goes on along the minus strand of NZ_FOGE01000005.1, from coordinate 173,528 downwards.
GCCAGACCCGCATTCTGACCAAGGGCATCGAGCAGTTGCGGGAGTTGCGCGACGAGGTTTTGCGCCAGCGTGCGCAGATGCGCCAGTCCTACATGGCCGCGATGAGCCAGGCGAACCTGTCGGCTAACTATGCCGGTGTTGTGCGCCAGCGCGACCGCGATGCCCGCGACGCCGCGGGCGCCAACGCCAATCGCAACCGGTGAGGCAAACCATGCGTCATCTTATCCGCTTGGCATGCGTCCTTATGGGATGTCTGGGCGCCACACCCGCGCTGGCCATCGATGCCAGTTACCACACATGGGACGGCTTTTCCGAAACCGTCGACGCGTTCCACCTCGTAGCGATGATCTTCGGCGATCCGCGCTACGAGACGCTGGTCGTGATCATCGCGGTGGTCGGCATCGCATTTGGCGCTGTCATCGCCAGCATCAAGGGCTCGGGCATGGGCCTTGTCGCCTTCGGCTTCCAGATGCTGGTCGGTATCGGCCTGTTCGCGGGGATGATCGCCACCACCGGCACCGTCCACATCTATGACCGGGTGCGCAACGCCTATCAGCCGGTTGGCGATGTCCCCAACCTGATCGTGCTGGTCGCTGGCGTCACCAACCTCATGGAACGCGCACTTGCCGAAACCATCGACGACAACACGACCGATCCCAATGCCAAGCTGGAGTTCGGCGCGGGTGGCCATGCGTTCGATCTGTTTCTGAACGCGGTTAGCCCACGCAGCCCGATCGTCGATACTTTCCTCGACGCGACGGTGAAGGATTATGTGCGTCAATGCTATCCGGTGGCGCGTGTGTCGCCGGCCTATGGCGTCGACGACGATCAGCTTTTCCGGACGTCGACCGACCTGCCCGCCTCGTTCGCGGCAATGGCCGGCCCCGCCACCTTCTCGACCGTGTTCACGGCGAGCGACAAGGCCGGGACGACGATGAGCTGCGATGCGGCCTGGGGCTATATTGCCGACCGTCTCTCGGACGCGACATTGTTCGACGCCTATAGCGATCAGGTCTGCTCTCGCACCGGCTTCGACGTGACCCAGGCGAGCCAGCGCGATCGCTGCCGCCAGCAGATCGATAGCCTGGGCGACATGATGCTGGGCCAGTCGATGAGCCGACAGAAGTTTCTCACCAATGTCCTGCTCGGTCAAACTGTCGGCGACGTCCTGTTCGAGGATTCGCCGGCGGCAACCGCGCGCGTGATGGCCAACCGGGCCATTGAGTCCAATGGCCTCGCCACGCTCTCGACCGCCAATGAATGGATGCCGACCATCCGCGCCTCAGTGTTCGCGATCATGCTCATGATGATGCCGATCGCACTCCTGTTCATCCTGACGCCGATTAACCTCAGGGTCGCCAGCTTCGCGCTCGGCCTCTTCGTGTTCGTTGCGCTGTGGGGTGTGATCGATGCGGGCATATACCAGCTGACCCTCGGCCGGGCGATGGACGTGCTTGCCGAACTGCGCGCGACCAACGTCGCAGCCGATAGCTGGATCCTGGCACCGTCGGCCGCGATGAAGGCGCTGGCCATCTTCGGTTCGTTCCGTACCGCCGCTGCGGGCCTCGCCGGCGCCTTCGTGTTCACCGTGTTCCGCTTCTCGGGCAATATGTTCACGGCCTTCACGTCCGGAATGCTCGGTGTCCAGGGCCAAGGCAGCATGGCAGCCGCGACTGTGGGAACGAGCGAGGGCTATGCCTCGGCGCTGGAAGCGCAGGCATCGGCTAGTGGCACCACGGCGCGGCGATCGACGTCGTTCGGGTTCGGCGACTTTGGTGAACGCAGCAGCTTTGGTCTCGACCGCAGCTTTGCTTCGGCCGGATCGGTGCTTGGCGAACATGGTGGTGGGGCAGCGGGAACGGCGGCCTTTGGCCTGGGTCGTACAGACGCCGCGCGGGAGCTGGGCGGCCTTTCCCCTGCCCTCGTCGGGCGGGATTTGAGCGATCCGGCGACGGCCAGCGCGATCCGCAGCAATGCAGCGACGTCGGCGATCCACAATTTCGCGCAGGGCGACGCGCTGCGCAAGCTGGGCACAACCTACTTCGGGGAAGGCCAGACCGGCGAGCGTGCCTTTGCTGCCTTCGCGCAGAACATGGTGCAGTGGAAGGCGTTCGGCGACCAGCGCGCCTATGAGATGATGCAGTCGGGCGCGCAGCGGCATTTCGAGCGCAGCGGCTATGATGCAAAGGACGCCGCACTCAAGGCCTCGACTGTGATCGGCCAGGCAAGCGCCGATCCGACCTTTGCCAAGCTGACAGCCAACGCCTTCGATCAGGAAAAGATGCTGCGTAATGACCTGACCGCCGCGCAGACGCAGGTCGGCGCTATGGAGGGACGACGCGACTATGCAGGCGACAGGGTTGCTGCCGTTGAGCGGAGCAATGTCGCAACCGAGCAGGCGCACCGCACCGGCGGCAATCAGGGGCAACGGCAGGCCGCGGCCATGCTTGGCCTTTCGGTCACCGAAACCAGCCGACGCATCGGGTTCATCAATGCTTTGTCGGGCGAAGCGCGTTCGACCGCCATTACGCAGCTCTCGCGTTCGACTGGGCGCAATGAGGCGCAGGTGCTGCGGGCGCTGGAAAGCTACAATGCCGCTGTCCAGGTCGGTACCGCCGACGGAGCGAGCGCGGAAGCCGCCCGCGAGGGCACGAGTGTCTACGGCCGCACGCGTGAAGCGGCGGGTTACGACTTTGCCGAGCGGTCCGGGAAGCTCGACGCCCAGCGCGAGATTGGTCCGGATGGGGTTCGCGGCAATGCACAAATCGGCGAGCAACGGCGGCAGGCGGACAATGCAGGCTTTGCCGAGGGCGCAGCAGCCGCCGGCGTCTCGGTCCGCGAGGCTGCCCGTCTCGATTCCTTCATTCGCGCGCTCGCGGGCACCGCCGGAAACCAGGTCGATATGGCGGAAGGCGGCGCGGAGGGCATCGTCGATCGGGCGCGCAATGAACGACTGACAGGAATAGTCGACAAGGAGCGGCTCACCCGTACCCAGGCGCTGTTGCGCGCGCATGGGATCGAGATGTCGAAGCGCCAGATCGCCATGGATCAGAATGGGGATGTCAGCCTCAATCTGACGCCGGAGCTCGCGGCACAGATGTGGCGAGGCGGGCTTATCAACGAGAGCCAGCTTGGCGCGATCGCCAATGGCGGGCACGCCCGGTTCAGCTTCGCGCACAATGATCTGCTCGTCTCCAGCAGCACCGGGTTCAGCCAGTCCGCCCGCAACGACACCAGTACGCGGTTTGAAGCCGGCAAACAGGCGGGACCAGACACGATCGAGCATTTCCTCGGCAATGGCGCTGAAGGCCAGGCCGCGATGGCCAACTGGCTGCGTGGCGGGTTCGAGATGGATCGGCGGGGTGACTGGCGGCTGAAACCGCAGGTCGCCGATACGCTGGAACGCGATGTCACCGCGATCATGGTGCAGACTGGGTGGCAGCGCTCGCTTTCACGGTCGGCAGAGCACTCAACAGCGGATAACCAGAGCATCTCCGGCGATCTCACGGCTTCAGCATCGCGCGGAGTTGGCTCTGGCGGGAAGGGCAGCGAGGAAAAAGCTGGCGCCAAAGGCAGTGCTACAGGCTCGTTGACGGGCAAGGTGAGCGCCGACATTTCCGATCGAGGAATTGCAGCGGTTGTCGCTCAGTCATCGATCGATACTGTGAATTACGATGTGCGGGAGGCGATCGCATCATCAGATAAAGCTGCCGCCCGTTCTGGTCGTCCGGAGGAAACTTTTGTCCGGGAACTCAGTGAGCGCGTGCTCGGTAATGACGGTCTCCGGAACCGATACCTAAGACAGGCTGACGCCGGACGTGGGACAGTCGATGTAACCGGTCCTATCACATCGATGGAACAGTCTTCCATCCTCAGTTCCGGGCGACTGCTTTTCGATCGCGACAACGGATTGGCGGACGGCGATCCCAGCTTCAAGGAGCGGCGGGATCGATAATGTCAGTCTTTGATCACGCCGATGTGCCGAAGATGGCGGAGTCCAGAGCGGGGGTCGGACGGATCGGTATAGGGATCAATCAATGGGCTTTGCGAAGGCGGTCCCGGCGTTATCACCCATTCGCCGCAAGCGACCTTGGCCTTCAGGAAACCATATCCGAGTACCGCGACCACTGTGATCGGATTGAAGACGAAGATCAGCAGCACCATCATGTTGACTAGATAGATGTTCAGCCGATCATACGGGATGGTGATCATCACCTCGAGTTCGATCCAGTAGAGCAGCGTCAGTGCCCAGGTGAGCTTCGCATACCATGGGCACCAGAACCAATCGCGCGCTTGCGGCGATGGCACTGTCGATGGGGTGCGTTCAATCTCTTCCGTTTGCTCGATTTCCTGCATAAAGCGCAGAACCTTTCTGGTGGGCAGATTAGCACAGCTTTTTCGGCCGGAAAATCGGTTCGCGGTCGGACAACCGATGTTCAAGCATATGATGAGAGCCACATTGCTATCCGGCTGTCCTCATCTCCTCCTTGCTTCTTCTCTCCGCTCCTTATTTTGTTCGGCTTCATTGCCCTCAACCGTGCGTTTCCTCCAAGGTCGGGAAAATAATGGCTCGGCTGTTGTTGGAGGCAGAATGATGTAGACATCTTGAATGGAAACGGCATTCAATCCATCTGACCGAAGCCATATTTGCAAAATGCGAGATCCTGAAGACGATGACGACAGACACAGTGAGCGCCCCTGAAACTCATGCCTTCGAGGCTGATGTTTCCAAGCTCCTGCACATGATGGTGCATTCGGTCTATTCCGATAAGGATGTGTTCCTACGTGAGCTCATCTCCAACGCGGCCGATGCGTGTGAGAAGCTGCGCTATGAGGCCATCTCCAACCCCGCGCTGTTTGGCGACGATCCTCAACCGCGCATCACCCTGACGCTGGACAAGGACGCCGGCACGCTCGTTGTCGAGGATAATGGCATCGGCATGACCGCCGCCGACATGGGCGAGACGCTTGGCACCATTGCGCGTTCGGGGACAAAGGCCTTCATGGACAAGATCGCCGCCGACAAGAATGGCGAGGGGCAACAACTCATCGGCCAGTTCGGCGTCGGCTTCTATTCCGCTTTCATGGTGGCGGGGAATGTCGATGTCGTGTCGCGGCGTGCGGGAACTGATGAGGCCGCCAGCTGGTCGTCGGACGGCCTCGGAACATACACGATCGCGCCAGTCGACACCGTGGAGGCGCCAGCGCGCGGCACGCGGGTGACTCTGCATCTGCTGGACGATGCGAAGACCTATGCCGAGCATTACACGGTCGAGCGGATCGTGAAGGCGCAGTCGGGCCATGTCCCCGTGCCAATCTTCATCAAGGAGCTGGACAGCGAGGAGGAAGAGCGTCAGGTCGCTGATGGGGCGGCACTTTGGACCAAGGCGAAGTCCGATATCAGCGAAGAGGATTATGCCGACTTCTACCGCAGCGTCGCGGGCCAATTCGACAAGCCCGCGCTGACGCTCCACTATCGCGCGGAGGGGCGGCACGAATATTCTGTGCTGACCTTCATTCCCGAAACCAAGCCGTTCGACCTGTTCGATCCCGACCGCAAGGGTCGGATCAGGCTCTATGTCCGCCGCGTCTTCATCACAGACGAGGCGGAAATCCTGCCTCGCTACCTACGCTTCGTGCGGGGTCTTGTGGACTCCGCGGACCTGCCGCTCAACATGTCGCGCGAAATGATCCAGGACAGCCCGGTCTTGTCCGCGATTCAGAAGGGCGTGAGCAACCGCCTCCTGTCGGAACTGGACAAGATCGCAACCAGCGATGCTGACCGCTATGGCGCGATCTGGGAGAATTTCGGGGCGGTGCTGAAGGAAGGCCTCTATGAGGATTTCGAGCGGCGCGCGCAGTTGCTGGGCCTTGCCCGGTTCAAGACCAGCACGTCGAACGGCGAGTGGCGTTCGCTCAAGGACTATGCGGCTTCCCTCAAGGACAACCAGACCGCGATCTATTATGCGACCGGGACCGATCTCGATCGCATCGCCCAATCGCCGCAGCTCGAGGGCTTCAAGGCGCGTGGGATCGAGGTTTTGTTGCTCCCCGACCAGGTCGACAGCTTTTGGACGACCGTTGGTGTGGATTATGACGGCAAGCCCTTCAAGTCGGTGACCCAAGGCGCGACCGACCTCAGCCTGATCCCGCTGGCTGAAGGCAGCGCAGCGACGGACGCGCCGAGCGAGGATGTGAGCAGCTTCATCAGCTTCGCCAAGGACGCCCTGGCTGAACAGGTTTCCGACGTCCGCATGTCCAACCGGTTGACGACCAGCGCCGTCTGCATTGTCGCTTCAGAAAGTGCGATGGACCTGCAACTCGAACGGATGCTGGCAGCGGCGGGGCAGGCGCCTGAGCGGGCGAAGCCAGTGCTGGAAGTCAATGCCGGCCATACGCTGATCGCGAAGCTCGGCCAGACCGGAGCCAGCGACGAAGAGCGGAGCGACCTCGCCTTCCTGCTCCTCGACGAAGCGCGCATCGCCGAAGGTCAGCCACCCGCCGATCCTCGCGCTTTTGCGGAGCGGCTGGAGCGGTTGATGGCGAAATCGCTGAACTGACGGGCCATTTCCCGACAGGGAGGTGGCCCCCCTGTCGAAGGCCAGGCCGTGAAAAGCTCGCGCGGAGGCTGGCATATGGGCGCCGTTCGTTTCGCGCGTTTCGGCGAGCAAACGAACCTGCCTCGCTATGTTTCGAACTGCGAAACAAAATATGGAGGCTTGCTCAGACCATTCAAACTCCGTATCGCGAATCACTATCATTAGCGAAACTAATACGGGGTTTGTTTTGTCTATATACCGCGCGACGCTCTTTGCGTCTGTTCCCTTCTGGGCATCGGTAGCTGCCGCGCAGGAAGCCCCTGCGTCGGCTCCAGATGCGGCTATGGCCGAAGGCGATCAGATCATCGTAACCGGCCGCGCCCAGCGCCTCTACCGCACCGAGACCACAACCGTCGGCAAAAGCGCCGAAGATCCGCTCGACGTTCCGCAGGCGTTGCAGGTGATCAACAAGGATCTTTTTGCCGATCAGGGCGCACGCGACGCAACCGACATCTATCGCAATATTTCCGGCGTCAGTTTCTTCAGCTATGCTGGCGTCACCTTCCGCGGATTTCGCCAGGACCAGTCTTTCTACGACGGCATGCGGGGCAACCCGTTCATCGGCTTTTCGGTGCCCCAGCTTTTCAATATCGAACGGGTGGAAGTGTTGAAGGGACCGGCTGGCCTCTTTTTTGGACCTGGCTCTCCCGGCGGCATCATCAATTATGTGTCGAAGGTGCCCGGCGACATCAACGCCATGCGCCTGGTGGCGACGGCGGGCAATTTTGACCGGCGTGGCATATCGGCCGAAGCGACCGGCCCGATCGACAAGGACGGGATCGTCACCTACCGCCTCGGCGGCTTTTACGAGGCGATGAACCCCTATCGGCGCAATACGAAGAATGTGTCGCTGATCGGCGACGGCGGTATTGCCATCAAGACCAACGAGGGCGGCAAGCTGACACTCCAGGCGACGGTCTACGACAATGATCTTCAGGCAAACCGCCTGCGCGGCATATTGACCGATGATGACGGCAATTTCCTGACGGACATTCGCTGGAACGCGAACGAACCGACCGATTTCCTGCATCTGAAGTCTCAGGCCTATCAGGCGCGTTATGCGACCGCGATCGGGGACCGGTTCACGTTCGACGCCGGGGTCCGCTATTTCAAGGCGACCGAAACGCAGCAATATCATGAGCCGCGCGGGTTGGTCGCTGGCAGCACCAATCTGGTCGCGCGCGAGTTTCGTGACCAGATCCGCGATGTCGATGGCCTGTCTTTTTCCGCCAACCTGATGGCGCGCGTCGATCTGCTCGGCATGGAGCATAAATTCCAGACCGGAGCGGACTGGTATGACGAGACGAGTGTGCTCAATTCGCGCATCCTGCGGGCGGGCGTTACGCCGCTTAGCCTCAGCAATCCCGTCTATACCAACAGCGCGCGCGATGTGGCGCGAGCCGCACTGCTGCCGTTCACCGTCACGGATACGCGCACGAAGCGTCAGGGCGCTTATCTTCAGGACCAGATCAGCCTCAGCGATGCCTTCAAGCTGGTCGGTGGCGTGCGCTACGACAAGTTCGAGGATCGCGTGGTCAACACCGCCTCTTATAAGGACAGCGATATCACCTTCCGCACCGGCGCGATCTACAAGCCGCGCAAGGATGTCTCTCTCTATCTGAGCTGGTCGCAAAGTTTCGAACCACAGACGGCCGCAAGTCAGAATGGCGACGTCGGCGGTCCCTTCGCGCCAGTCACCGGCGACCAGTTCGAAGGCGGCATCAAGACCGACCTGTTCGACGGCAGGCTCCAGGCCAATCTGGCCGCCTACCGCATCGTGCGCAAGAATATCCTCCAGGCTGATACCAGCCTGCCGCCCGTCAACGGGCAGGACCAGTTACGCCCGATCGGTGAGGTGACGAGCAAGGGGTTCGAGATCGACCTGTCGACCGACATTACCGCCAATTGGGTGGCGCTGGTCGATTATGGCTATAATGACACGAAGATCACCGGCACGATCGCGGGACAGGCGATCACCAATGCCGTCGGCAATCGCTTCGCCAACGCGCCCAAGCACAAGGTTGGCTTCTGGACGCGCTATCAGGTGCCGACGATCGACGCCGCCTTCGCGGTCGGCGGCGAACATGTGTCCAAACGCATCAGCCTGTCGGGGCAGACCGTAAAGCCCTACACGATCTTCGACGCCTCGATCACCAAGGGGCTTGGTTTTGCCGAACTGATGCTGCGCGTCGATAATATATTCGACAAGGTCTATGCCGCGTCGGGCTTTTCGGCACAGAGCGGGCACTTTCCCGGCGAGCCGCGGACATTCCTGGCCGAACTTCGTTTCAAATTCTGACCATGGACAAGGTGCGCGCGAAAAAGGGTCGGTCGCTCTGGTGGGTGGTGCATAGCTGGATCGGCCTGAAACTGTCGATCTTCCTGACCTTCATCTTGGCGACGGGCACTTTTGCCGTCTTCGCGCATGAAATCGACTGGCTGGTAACGCCTGCAATGCGGGTGTCTCCCCGGTCGGAACCCGTCGCGTCATGGGGGGCATGGGCGCAGGCAGCGGCCCGCGCCGCACCGGATGCCCGGCTCCAGACCCTGTACGCACCGATCGACCCCTGGTTCACGGTCGAGGCCTGGCTCAGTCGCGGCAAGGGCGCGCCGGACCGTGTCTATGTCGATCCGTGGACGGCGGAGGTTACCGGCAGGCATGGCTGGGCCAATGTCCACCGCTTCCTGCGGCAGGCCCATCGCCACCTGATGCTGCCGACAAAGATCGGCATACCGATCGTCTGTTCGCTGGCCCTGCTGCTGGCGGTATCTTTGGTGTCGGGCATCGTCACCTACAAGAAATGGTGGCGCGGCTTCTTCCGAATGCCGCGCGGTGGCGATGGTCGGCGGATGACCGGCGACCTGCATCGCCTAATGGGCTTGTGGAGCCTGTGGTTCGTGGTGCTGATCACGCTGACAGGCCTGTGGTATCTGGTGGAAACGTTGGGCGGGAACGCCAAGGTGCCCAAATTGCCGGAGGTCGTGGCCAGTGCGGTGCCCACAGGCTTTGCGCTGGACCGGTTGGTCGCCGTAGCGCGCAGAGCCGATCCTGCTCTCGACATTCGGGAAATCCGATTCACGCCAGACAATGGCGTCATCTTCCTGGGCCAGTCATCCGTCTGGTTAGTGCGCGATCGCGCCAACGCCGTAGTTGTATATCCCGCTACGTCGCGGGTCGTCGCGCAGCTGGATGGACGCACATTGAGCGCGCATCAGCGTATTTCCGAAATGGCTGATCCGCTGCATTTCGGCACGTTTGGCGGCCTGTGGACCAAGGTCATCTGGTTCCTGTTCGGCGCGCTGCTGACGGCGATGGCCGTCACCGGCACAATGATCTACGCGATGCGGCTAGCCAGATCGTCACGATCCGCCTCTGGCAGCGTGAAACCCGCCTGGCAGGGCATGGGTGCCTGGGGATATATCGGCATCGCCCTCATTCTCCTCACCCTGATCCTGACCCCGGGGGCGATTGGGGGAGCGAGTTGATGCAAGTCCGACCCTTTGTTGCCATTCAGCCGCCAAATTTGCGTTCTCCCAAGCGGAAGGTCCGCTAACCCTAAGCCATAGCCAAGCCCTCGCTTGCGAAGGTCGTCCAGGCGCCCCTGCCGCGGTCCCGGTCGACTGGAGGCCTCGTGGAGATGAAAGATCCACCCCTATCTCCGCCAACGAAGCAGGCACGCTCATGAAAAAGTGATAGGGCTCAAGGGATAGGTTTTCGCTGCACAGGGGCTGCCCGATATCTGATGCGGTGGCGTTCAGTGCCGTTCTCTTGCCTATGATGATGCGGTCCGTCTAGGGTTCGACCAGGCGCGGCCGGTCGCCCCGCCCCCACCGGAAGGAATTCCTTTTGCTCGACGGCCCCCGCCTCGCCCCTTTATCAGGCTCGAGGCCAGACGCCCTGATCATCCTGATCCATGGCTATGGCTCCAGCGGCGAAGACCTCATTTCGCTTGCGGCGATGATGCAGCCCTCCCTTCCACAGGCGGCCTTCGTGGCGCCGAACGCTCCTTTGCAAATCCCTCACATGGCAGCGGCCCATCAGTGGTGGCCGATCGAGACCTTTTCCATGGCCGAGCGCGCGGCCGGCGCTGCAGCGGCGGCGCCAACACTCGACGCCTTCATCGACGCGGAACTGGAGAAGGCAGCTCTTGCCAGCGACCGCCTCCTGCTTGTCGGCTTCAGTCAGGGAACGATGATGGCGCTGCATGTCGGTCTGCGTAGACCTCATCCTGTTGCCGGCATCATCGGCATGTCGGGCATGCTCGTCGCACCGGAACAGCTGGAAACAGACATCCGTAGCCGCCCGCCCATTCTGCTCATCCACGGCACGGTGGACGACGTCGTCCCGTTCCGCTCGATGGAACTGGCCTCCACTGCGCTCACCGCAGCCGGCGTGGTCGTGGAAAACCACGTGTCGCCCGGCATCGGTCATAGTGTTGGACCGACTGGGACGAGGAGGCGGAGGCCGTGCACCATATCCCGCGCGAAACGCTGGAAACCGAGGGCACCCCGCATGACGAGGTCGCACGGCGCATGGTCGACCAGCTTTCCGGCCACGTCCTGTTCGCCAGCGCGCCGTCATGGGACGGAAAATGGCTAAGCGCGCTACTGCGTGCGGCCAAGCTGCCGCGCCATGCGCTACGCATCCGCGACACAGAGGAGGCCCGCGCAGAGGTCGCGAGAAGGATCCTTACCCGGGTGTTTCCGCCCGAACGCCTGCACATAGAGATCGATGACCTGCTCACGCTCATCGAGGTACGACGCAAGGAAGGCCAGCCTGCACACCGGGCGCTCGCCGATGCGCAGGACGAGCATCAGCATTGGATGGAGGTCGTGGCCGAGGCGGAGGCGGTTGCAAGGAGGGCTGTGCGTAGCTGATCACACCCGCGTTACGCCGGGCGCTGACTGACGAGCGTATGATGACGCGCCGGACTTCATAACGCCTGACATGCCATCAGGCCTTTGCGCTTCGAAAGTGGTGCGGGACGGCCTATATCCTGTTGATGCAGATCGACCTCTTCGACCAAACTCAGCTTGCGCCCTCCACCCCTGCGGGGTTCACGCATCATGACGCGGTGATCGACGCGGCGGAGGAGGAGATGCTGATCTGCGCGGTGGAGCGATTTCCGCTCACGCCCTTCCGCTTCCAGGGATGGGAGGGCAAGCGGCTCACATTCTCATTCGGCTGGGCCTACGACTTTGAGACCGCGCAGGTCGCTGCCGCTCCGCCCATGCCCGACTGGCTGCTGCGCATGCGCGCCAGGGCGGCCGACTTCATGGGATTGGCCGATGAAGAACTCGTCCAGGCCCTGCTCATCCGCTACGACCCCGGCGCCAGCATCGGCTGGCATCGTGACCGACCAATCTTCGAGCATGTCGTCGGTATTTCTCTGGGGGCGCCCGCCACTCTGCGTCTCCGCCTGCGTGCGGACGGCGGCTTCCGGCGCCATGGCATCCCCTTGCCGCGCCGCTCGATTTACGGGCTGACAGGAGATGTCCGGCATCGCTGGGAACACAGCATCGCACCCATGGAGCAGACCCGCTGGTCGATCACCTTCCGCAGCCTGTCGGAGAGCGGGCGCCGGCTTCTCGGGCACTGACCCGCGCAGTCGCGCCTGGACGTAGGCTTCGACCCTTATCGACCAAGCAGCGCTAGACCTTTGATCGCCAGATGCGGACCGTCCGCTCCCTCGTTCGCCTAGGCCACGACCAATATTGGAGGCTAGCCTCGCACAGCGATATCGCACTTAACGGCATCACCGGCCCCCACTTCCCTTCACGCCATGCCCGGAGCTTTGCCGCGCCCGCGCGCTGGCCCATTCTTTCCCGCCACCTTCCCCGACGCCGGTTTGGTCGCCTTTTCCGCGGCCTTGCGCTCCTCGCTCTTCTTCTTGACCGTCTTGGTATCGAGGCCACGACGGGTCAGGTCGATCCCAACGACAGCGAGATCCTCGACATTGCGATATTGGCTCGCAAGCACCGCCCAATGCTGGCGCAGCGCCGCGAGAAGCGCCTCGAAACTTTCGGCGCGGCCGCCACCCGGCAGATCCCAGCTCTGCTTGATGCCGACATAGACGAGGAGGAAAATGCCCCGGCTCGAGCGAGCATCGCGCAAATAGTCACCGCCGAGCTGGACCTCCATGCGTTCGAACAGATGTGGACCCGTCCAATTGTCGGCGACCTTCAGCTCGACCGGGACCGGCGCGTCGAATCCTGCGCCGCGGAACCGCAGATCGGGGCGCTTGGCATCGGCAAGCTCTTCCTCGGGCGGGATGCTATAGCGTCCTCCGGCACGATCGCGCAGCCAGCCGCCAATGAACTTGCGGAATTCGGTCTCCTGGTCGGTCCCCTGCAGGATCGAGGCGATGCTCTCGTCGCCATGCTCGAGATCGTGCTTCAGCGCCTCGAGCCGCTCCACGCCAAAATACCAGAGCTCGCGATGATTGGTCGGCGTAGCGACGCGCGCGTCGTTGAATTCCTTGACCTGGCCCGGAGTCCACGGCGCGAAGTCGGCATCGAGGGTCGCCTTGGTCTTGGCGTGAAAGCCCATCCATGGCCGTGACTTCACCGCCGGGTGCGCGCGCTCCATTTCCATGAGCGCAAGATAGGCTTCCTTGCCCGGCGTCTCGCGGATGAACGAGAAGAGCGCGTTGCGCGCATCCTGGGCGTCGTCACGCAAGCCCGGCGAATAGACGCCGCCGCCGGACCGCTCGATATCCTCTTCCTCGCGGATATATTTCGCCATGAGTAGGTAGAGCGTCTTCATGTGCTCGAGGGTGCGATAGGCGAGCCGCGCCCGGCCCTCCTGCTGGCGGCCGCCGAGCAGCGCGACGACGAAGCGCAGCGCGAGGTTGGTCTGTTCCGCGGGATCGTTCAGCGTGGCGAGGCGCGCCGCGACGGCAGGGATCGCGGCGTCGGGATCGACGCCGGCCCAGGTTGCATACCAGGTCGGGGTGAAGTCCGGGTCATATTTCGCCGCCGCCTTGCGCGCGGCGATCTTGGCGATATCCGCGTCCGGCACCGACGAGCCCTGCACGACTGACAGGACATAGCCGAGATTGCGCGGATTGATGCGCTTCGCGCGCAGGGCGGGCAGCAATGCCGGGGCGATCTGATCGCGCGCGAACGCGCCATGCCAAGCCACGTCGTACAAGACATAATGGCTCTCGCCGTCGGTCTGCTCAACCTTGAGCTCGTGCCGGATCTCGGTCAGCAAGACGTCGGCGACCGCATCGGGAAATGCAGAATAGAGGTCCGGCAGCCAGTCCGGAAAGCCGTTCAGCTCCGCCAGCCCATAGCGCGCCGCCTTGGCGGCGTCCTCCGGCGTTAGCGTCGTGAGCCAGTCCTCCGCCTCGCGCGCCTCGATCGCGATCCCGGTCAGGCCGAAAATCACCGTATGGGGCGTCTGGTTGGTCGACGCGCCCTGGGATTGAGTGAGGGGCTTGAACTCGCGCCAGAAACGGACGGCGGCGTCGCGGTAGGCACTCGCAACCGGCTCGCCATAGGTGTCGACTAGCGAGCGCCAATTGCCATCGGTCCAGTGGTTGTGATCGTCCCTGCCCGCAGAACGCATCCGCTCCATCAGGTAGGCTTGGTCCTGGGTCATGATCGCCGGCTTGCCGGTATGCCGGATCTGGTCGACGCGCTCGGCGAGAAGCCTCTTGTCCTGCTCGAGCCGCTTCTTCTGGGCGGCCGCGATCTGGGCGTCCCGCCGTTTCCACTGCGCCTCCTGCTTGCGGAATTCCGCAAGCTGGTCCGCGGGCGGGTGCAGGAGCGATTCCAGCTTGGCGGCGAGGGCCTCATCCGTGGCGGCAATCCGCTTCAGCCGTTCGCGCAATTTGCGCGGCCGCTTGGCCGCGACAAAAAGCCCGAAGGCGAGGGTCAGCGCAACGAGGCGATCGTCGAGCAGCGCCCGGTTCTCGATGTCGGCCGCGATGGTGTCGATGCTATCCGGCGCGAAGGCCCAGCAGCGACCGAAGATCGCGACGTGCCACCAGTCGACAAGGCGCTGATCCTTCTTGGCCTCGCGCCATGCCCGCTCCTGTTCGACCGAGTGCCAGAACAGCGCATGGTTCAGCTCTGGCCACCCCTGCACGAGCTCGGGCAGGTCCTTGCGGATCTCCTCGAAATGGCTGCGACCATAGTCGCTGGCGACCGGGAGCAGCCGGAGCGCGGTCAGCGTCGATGGCGCCAGCGCCGCCGGATCGCGCGCCTCGATCAGGCGCACGGCGGTGCGCGCGACCGTCGCGGCGAGCCAGCCATAAGCCTTCGAAATCTCGCAATGCCGCTCCTCGACCACAGGTTCGCGGAGCAGAAGCTCGATAAGGCCAGCCATCAGCCCGCCGAGCAGCGCGACCGGGAACTCGTCGACCAGGTAGCCGAGCGGATCGGCCAAGGGATCGACCGAATGCGGGTTTTTCCGCGCTGTGGCCTCAAGCGCCTGCAACAGCCAGGCGATCGCTGCTTCCTCATGGGGTAGACCGGCCAGCAGTTCGCCGAGCCAGTCGCGGCACAGCCCCGGCCCCTCTGCGAGAAAGGTCTGTCGGATGTCCGCGGCGTCTGCGGGCGTGCCGACCGAGAGGACCGCGCGGATTGCCGCGATGCGCGTGTATTTCGAGCGCGACGTCAGCGCGAAATGCTTGGCCTTGGCGGCAAGCGCGTCGATGCCGCCCTGATAGACCATGCGCAGCAGGAACCAGGTGATGTCGTCGTCCGCAGCATATTGGTAGAGGAGCGCGCCGATCTCGTCTGCGAGATCAGGGTTCGCGAAGCGCTGGACCGCCTGATATTCCATCATCGTGCGGCCATGCGCCGGCTGCGCGACCTGTTCGCACGTCTGCCGCAGGATGTGACGCCGCGTGTCGAAGGGCAGCTTGGCGGGGTCGCCGCCCTCGAACAGAACCTCGGGCGCGAGCGCCACGACCCTGTCGAGGATCCGCCGATCGAGCGCCGCCAGCCAGGGCAGCACCGGCCGCATCGTCGGCACGATCACCTCGATGCTGTATTGCTTGCGGAAGAACAGCCCTTCGATCTTCGCGCGCGAGCCTTCATCGACCAGCAGCGCGTGCAGCCATTCGGCGGTCAGATATTCGCGCACCGAGCGATGGTGGAACCGGACCGTCCCGTAGATGCCGGGGTCGAAAATCGGCCGAGAAAGCAGGGTCGCGCAGTCCTGGTCGTTCCAGTCGGTGAGGACGTCCTTGATCGGCAGGCCCTTGCTGTTCTGATTGCCGTCGGGAACCCGGATCGCGGATTCTTGGCAGAGCGTGGCGGCGGCGGCGACGAGGCGGGCTCCTCCGCGGATACGGTCGACCGCGATCGGCCGCGCGTCGGCGCGGTCTTGGTCCCGCTCCTCGAGACGATTCGCGATGCTGCTCGTCATCAGGTCGAGCCGCGAGCCGATCCGCTGGTGATCGTTCCAGAACTCGACTGTCTCGGCGAGATCGAGCGGCCTAGTCGTGAACGACCACGCTTCGGCGCGCTCCACGGCCTTGGTGAAGGCCTTGATGTCGGTCACGCCCTTAGCGACCGCGAAGATCTCGATCTGGGCGCCGTGCAGATCCTCGAGGGTCACGATGCGGAACGGGGCGTGCTTATTCTCTCGCTTCGCCGCGGTCTCGGCTGCGACGGCATATTCCCCCTGTGGCGCGGGCGCCTCGTCGGGCGCCTTCGCCGGCGCATCCCAGCGCAGGTTGGTCCGGCACAGGAGGAGGTCGGTCGCAGGACGCCACGCCTCCGTGCGACCCGTGATGACGATATGCGTGCGCTGCAGGGCGCGCTCGATCCGCTTGCCGATGCGGCGGATGGCGCGCTCGAAATCCTTGGGGTCGCGCAGGCGCGCCTCATCGACGGAATCGAGGAAGAGCCAGCCTCGATCGCCCGACTTGAGCCAGGCCTCGAACTCCTCGAGATCCCCTTCCTCGAAGCTGGTCTCGAAATCGTCGACGACATGCTCGATGCGCAGGAAGAAGGCCGGCTTCCCCTCGTTGCGCTGGCGACGGCAGATATGCCGGATCTCCTCGGTCTTCCCCGAACCGGCCTCGGCCAGCACGATGACGCGCGGCTCGGCAAGGAGATCCGTCCAGCGCGTCGATGCCTCTCGCGCGAAAAGCCGCACCATCTTCGCCTCGTCGCCATCCTCATCGGAGATGGCGAGATCGCGAAAGGTACGATCCAGCTCAATGAAATCGTCGAAGTTTCCAGACATGGCACGGATATAGTCGTTACGGTCGTAATCCGCACGGGGGGATGCCGCTAAAAGCGCACGGCGACAGGCTCTATCTCGGACAATCGAAATGGATCGGCGCCGGAAGCGCGAGCATCGTCCCCTTCTCACTCTCCGACACACCCGGGAGGGTCGCTAACTGAGTGGCAGGTTATGCGCCGGAAGCTGCCATACAGCCGTGCCGCAAGGAAAGCCAGATTTGTCCCACGACCCGGCGTTCGCCCCGGTTAAACCGCCCCTTTCCGGTCGGTAAGCGGTTGATTTTCGATCCCCAACTGCCGACGGTCCGCTTTCTAGCCTGACGAGTTCTCGGATAAGCGATGGGATATGGGTCCCAAGAGAACGGCCCCAGAAGCCAAAACGCGGTCACCGAGACATCTCCTATCGGCCGTAGGTTGCGCTGGCTCCAAGCCTTGTCTGGGCCGAGGACCTTGAAATGCAACCAATCGATAAACGATTTCAGCTTCATGTCCTTGGCATCGACAGAATCAATGTCAGCGATTCACGCGACCCTTTACGACGGTGCCCCGCAGGTCTATCTATGGATCATGGCAACGATCACCACCCGGCATAACCAGCGCAGCACAGCCTCCGCAGCTAAGCGGGTCGGCGGCTATTCGGAACTGATCCGCCTTTCCGGCGAACGCAAGCGCAGCTCTGATGCAGTTGTGGCGCGAGATGCCAGCACCGGCAGATTCACGATCACGATAAAGCCCCGCAAGGGCTGAGTTTCTGCCCAGGTGAACTTCACGCTCGCCCTTCTGGCAGGCCTCGTCGTGCTGCTCCCGGGCATCACGGCGCTGGTCGCCTGGAACCTTCAGGGCGCAACGCAGGGTGCAAAGCGCCCGGAGCTGCAGCTGACATCGGTGAATGCGCTGTTTGTCGCCATGGCCATGGCGATCCTGATGCACGTCGCGGGCTATGGTCTGGTTACGCTGTTCTGGAGCGCCGCCCTCGAACTGGGCCACCATATCCGGCCTTGGGGACCACCGATTCAAAATCCCTATGAAATGGCTCTGGCTGTTTCTCTCGGAAAGGGATTGCCAAGCTCGGAGTCCGTCTGGACGTTCCTCATAGTCATATTGCTCGAATCCCTGCTTGCCTGGCGCCTGATTGCCTCGCGCGGTCTGGACATAGCTCTCGACGCCTTCGACATCCGCTCGCAGGGCTGGGTCTTCCAGCATGTCGTTCGGCCGCTGCGCCATGGCTATACGCCAATCGCTTATGTTCTGACGACCTCGACCCATGGCGAATATGGCATTGGGTATGAGGGCATCGTCGCCGACATCCGGCAGGGCGACAATGGCGAGCTGAAGGCGATCAGCCTCGCCGAACCGCAGCGCTTTATCTATCAGCTTGTGCCTGCGGACGAAAAGCATCCCCGACGCAAACCTCATCTCCAGACCCATGATCGCGAATGGGTCGGCGGCATGGTTGCGCTTGACGGTTCGGTGATCCGTAACATCGTCATCCATACGGTCTGGCACGAGCTAGTCGAGGAGCTAGAGGACTTGCCCATCAGTCCGGAGGAAGAGGCAAGTCTCTCCGAAACTCCGATCACTGGCGAGGTAGCAGAATGACCGCTGCGCTTGAGATCCTGAACCTCATCATCATCGTCACGGTCGTCTTCGTAGGTCTCGCGTTCGCGATCCGCTGGACGCAATATCTTGCGGACTGGCTGTGGCTGATACCCCATGCGCCCAAGACCACTATCGCGGCAACGATCGCATCGGTAATATTGCTCGCGATCGCGCTCAGGATCGTCACCCAGATAGCTCTCGACGGGCCACTTGCGCTGGCGATCGAACTGGTCTTGATGCCCTTCATTGCGGTCCAGGTGGCCAATTACTGCGCCTTCCAACTTGCTTGGCGAAAGACGAAGGAAAAGCCGGAAGGGTCATGGCGAACCTTCATCTTCGATGCGCGTCGCGCAGGCCAGCGCGCTGCTTATGAAGCCCCGCCGACCGAGCAGATCTGATTCCTCTTCATCGGTGAGGCGTCGCGGCTCAGCCAGCTTAGAATGACGCCGTGACAGATTCCCGCGCATTCCTCAATCCAATGGCAATGTCATCTGGCAGGCCAACTCTGACTGCGGGAGAGCGCCCCCTAGCAACATCGACCGAAGCTGCGCGACACTGGTAAATGCATCAAGAGTTCTATCGCCGTATTTCCGGCGCTCAGTAGCTTTCAACACCGCGAATGTTTCCTCGTCGAGTCGTTCGACGATGAACTTGGTCAGCACGGGCCCGGGCGTCAGGTGCCAGCGGATGATCCGCCGCGCTGCACGAAGCAGGTTTCCCATTTCGCCTGGATTAGAGCGAAGACTTATCTCAAGTCGACGGCTCTGGATGCGCTGGAAATAGGTTTTGTCGCATACAACGCGACGGCTGCGGAGATCATACACCACCGCATCCCAGTCAAAAAAGGTACACTGAACAACGTCATCCAGATCCCGAACAGCGACGTGACCAGCAGTTACCGCCCAAGTGTTCTGGAGCGCCCAAAAGTCTATCTTCCATGGGCCTTCGGAATAGCCGTATCCGCCAAATCTATTTGCTACAGCGCCTATACGCGACGCTAGTGCTGCAACCTCGCGCGGGTCACCTTGTATCACGAGATCGAGGTCGGACTTGAAGGCGTCGCGTCCACCCAGCGCAAAGTCGCGGACAAGCCCGCCTATAATACCAACGCCATCGAAGCGCATGAAATGCTCATTCAGCAATCGCCGTAGAAGGGCAGCTTCCGGCGTCGCATTCTCCCATACGAACCGGTCAAGCCGCCCCTTCAGGATGCGGCTGTCACGCGCGATTGATAGTTGGGACATCGCTCAGCTTCTGCCAAGTGTTGATCGCGAATCCATCCGTCATGCCCGAGATCATGTCGGTCAGCAGGCGTAGTTCATGATAACGGCGCACACGTCCGTCACCGTTTGTCGCCTTGGCCTCGCGGCAAGCCACCTCCAAATAGTTTGGACTGATAAGAGA
The DNA here is from genome assembly GCF_900111125.1 of Sphingobium sp. YR768. Lineage (GTDB taxonomy): Bacteria > Pseudomonadota > Alphaproteobacteria > Sphingomonadales > Sphingomonadaceae > Sphingobium. Next base: position 153,720 of record NZ_FOGE01000005.1, on the reverse strand, counting down.
GAATGCGTAACTGTCACGCGCCTCCACCCGCCTGGACATCAGATCTTCAGGTTTTTTCCTGTTTTGAATCGCACTCCAGAATATCGTCATCAGGCCATCGATGGCTGCGGCGCCGATTGCTTCCGAACGCAACACCGCAGGGTTAGCGAACGCATACTTCTTGGCGATGTCCTTCATCACGTCGCAAAGTCCGTTGCCTTGCATGAGCGGCGTTTCAAACTCGTAAGCCTTGATCGCATCTGCATTGCGTGAAAACGTGTCGCCGGCATCATCGATGAGCGCCTTCATCATGTACGCTCTAACATACTGCTCCTTAATGTCGCGTCGGATTTCAGCGCGACGGGGGCTGTCGTTCACCTCGACGAACTTCTTTTCAAGCTTTGCGACAGAGTCGAGGTCACGGACACCATCCGTGTGCTTTAGAACTGTGAGGACGTCATCTGGCGAAATTATGCCTTTTTTCAAGATATCGTCCACGTCGAGCACAGAATAGGCGATGTCATCGCACGCTTCCATTATCCAGGTAAGAGGGTGCCGCTGCCCCTCCTGCAATCCGGTTTGCGCGCGCACCCACTCGACCACGTTACGTTCCGACTCAAAATATCCGGCTTTCTTGATGTGATCGCGATCTTTGTTGCGCGCATCGGCGTGGACCGGATATTTGAGCGAAGCTGCAAGCGTAGCCGCGGTGAGGTCTAGACCAACCTGGTGATGCGAGGTCTGCAATCGTGCCATCACTCGCAGGGTTTGCGGGTTGCCATCGAAATCGACGAATTCGGTGATCAGGTTGGCGGGAACCTGATGCTCCAGCTCGTTGGCTCCCTCGCCCTCCCGCTCATGGCTGAAGATCCATGACCGTCGACTTTCGAACCAACTCCCAATCGCGACCTCACCCTGATGTCCGAAAGGTGGATTTCCGAGGTCGTGCGACAATCCGATAGCCGAGACGATCGGTTGGACGATCCGAAAGAGGTCCTGCCCGCCAAACGCCGCCCCGCCGCTCGCCGCGGCCACACGCGTCGCAATGGATCGTGCCAGGTTGGCAACTTCGTGCGAATGCGTCAGACGTGTTCTGACGCCGTCATTGGCGTCCATCGGCCAAACCTGGGTCTTGTCAGCGAGGCGCCGCACCGGGGACGAAAAAAGCAAACGATCGTAGTCCTGCTGGAAAATCGACCTGTCGCCATCCGACGCCTCGCGCTCGCTTATGTTATTGCCTGATGCGTCGTAGCGGCGGCGGGCGTCAGACCAGATGTTAGGCGTCGAAATTGGTATACTCCTTCGAGATCGACTTCCAGTAGGTCGCGACCAACGGCAATTGAATCGCTAGACAACGATCCATAGCAGAATGGCCGTCGTCGGTAAGGGCTAACACAAATGATAATGCACCGACCCACGGACCACGAGCCTCGACGGTAGAACCGGACGTCTCATTCCCCCTCAGCATCGCTCACCCGCAAATTGAAGAAATTTAATAGTAAATATTTTCAATAACTTGAATGATATTCGTGCTGATCGCGTCAGGTTTATATGTACATAAGTTGACATTGTCGGAATTTATTACAATATTCCTGACATTGGAGGTGGGACATGACCGATGGGCCATTCCGAAACATGCCCTTGAACGCCAGATGGAAGCGCTATGGGGAAGACTTAGTCAACGATGCAAAAAGCTTAGATGAACGTGTAGCTCGAGCGGGGGATGCCATGCTCGCGAATGCGGATATCGGCGAAATCGCAATGCTGGTCGCGGCGCTCAGGGAGTACGATAATCGGCTGCAGCTGGATTTCGATCCTCTGGGCTCGATCCAGCGCATTATCGAACAGCACGATGGCGGTTGCCTGGCCGACGAGCTTGCAAGAAATCTGATGGCCAATCTGCATAGCCAGGCTCCCCTCGCGATGGCCCTAGATAATGCTCTGGTCGACATAGCTGAGGATTTGATCTCGAGTTCAAAGAACCGGTTGGACGTGCACTGCATCGAATCGCGCGAACTCGGTGACATGAAAGCGGCCGAATATCCAACGGCGCGCGCACGAAATCGCGACACCTTTGCCGCGATCGACGCGGCTAAGATCGCAAATGCTCTGGAAATGGGCGATCGGCGTGCTTTTGCAGTGGGCCTTAAGAAAAAGGTGGGCACGGACGATGGTCCAGACTTCTGAAAATCGCTCCCGCCGCGGCCCTGCCACGATGAACAAACGACTCTTTGTGGCTGAGCACGGCGAAGCTGCGATCAATCAGCAGCCGATCGGCACAATTGTCGCGGAAATCGGAACTGAAATCGTTTTCGATCCATCCGGCCTCGATCGCTACAATGTCAAAGGGTTCGAGCCTTGCCACTATGACCTCCTTGTAATCTGCGCCGCGATTGAACTGGCGGACAGGCGATGGAAGCGGCCACAAACCTGGAAGCGGTCACTCGAACTCTCGATACCGGTGATCGATCTGAAGCGCTGGAACCGCGGCGATGTCCAGGAGGCACTCAAGGCCACGCTTTCAAAGCTGACCGGAGATAGATGGCACTTCCATTTTCGCGAGGCGAAGTCCCATGCCCCAATAGGCAGTAGGCAGCGCCCGCTCGTATTCGACGAGCGGTGGAAATTCGCTATCGCCTATAGCGACGGACTAGATTCTCGCGCCGTCGCCTCGTTGTGCGGCCCCGCCGAAAAAGTGCTGTGCATCCGTGTGTCGGGCAACCGTCAGCGCAGGGCCGATGGAGATAGTCATTTCGACAGGATTCCATTTAAGGTCCGCGGTAGCCGTGGCCGGGAAAGCAGTTTTCGCTCGCGTGGTTTCCAATTCGCGGCGATCACGGCGATCGCTGCCCATCTAGCCAGAATCGAACGGGTGGTCGTTCCCGAAAGCGGACAGGGCGCACTTGGCCCGGCATTTCTGCCTCCCTACGGCGTCTACCGCGACTATCGCAATCATCCCGTTTTCTTTCGATTGATGGAAAAATTTCTAGATCTTTCGCTGGGTAGCGGAGTCCGATTTGAGCAGCCTCGCCTGTGGTCCACCAAGGCTCAGACCCTCAAAGCTTTTCTGGCACTTCCCTCGCGAGAGGATGGTCATCTCAGAAGCACCCGTTCCTGCTGGCAACAACGGAGCATCGTCAATGTCGGCGGTCGCAAGCAGTGCGGCCTGTGCGCGGCCTGCCTGCTTCGCCGTATGAGTCTGCACGCAGCCGGCATAACCGAACACGACGGTGCCTACGTCATTTCCGATCTCGGCACCCCTTCTGCCGCAGAAGCCTTAGCGACCATAGCGAGCGAGGTGGACCGGGAGATCATGATTGAATACGGGACCGCCAGCGTTCGCCACTTCCAGGATCTGGCAGAAATGGCCGTTTGGGACGACGGGAAAATTCGCGTCCACGTAGCGGAAGTGGCGACCGCTCTGGGCGCAACGAACAACGAAACGAACAAAAATTTGAGACTATTATTAAAGCAGCATGCCGACGAATGGGCCGCATTCCTCGCTTCCCGAGGCGAGCAAAGCTTCCTTCTAAAGTGGTTGGGAGGCATCCATGACTGACCTGGTCGAAATCAGCGCACAGGAACTTGGTCGGCGGCTCCGGCTCGCCCGCGAGACTGCCGGAGTGAAGCAGGAACGTGCGGCCGAGGCTATCGGCACGTCGAGGCCCACGCTTGTATCGATTGAACAGGGCGTTCGAAAAGTTAGAATTCAAGAGATCCAGAAGCTCGCGCAACTCTATGGCATGTCCGTCAATGCGCTGCTGCGCCGTGAAGCTGTCCATACCAACCTCATACCCCGCTTCCGCAGGCTGCGGGAATCCGAAGACGAACATACCCTCGAAGCCATTGGAGTGCTGAACGACCTTATAAAGGCCGATATCGAAATCGAGAATGTCCTCGGGATCCGAAGGAAAACGAATTACCCACCGGAACGGGGCATTGATCAAGGCGATGTCGTCGAACTCGCAGAACGGCACGCAGAGGAACTACGCAAGTGGCTCGGGCTGGGGCCGGGACCGATCGCAGACATTTTCTCGATCATCGAACTGGGCCTCGGGATACGGCTCTATCAGCGCTGCCTGTCTCCCTCGTCGAAGATCGCCGGTCTGTTCACGTACGACGAGGATGTGGGGGCGTGCATCTTCCTGAACGCCAGTCATCCCCTTCCACGGCGTATCCAATCGGCCGCCCATGAGCTCGGACACTTCATCGGTACGCGCCGCAATCCGGAGGTTCTTGAGGAAAATGAACGCTTTCTCTCCCGCGAAGAGCGGTACGCCAACGCCTTCGGCCGCGCATTTGTCGCTCCAACCGAGAGCTTTGCAGAGAGCTTTCGCCGCCTAAAGGAGATTACGGGCAAGGTCACGCGCCGACTGATTGTCCTTCTTGCTCAGGAATACAATATTTCCCGACAGGCATGTGTTCTCCGGCTCGAGGATCTCGGCCTCGCAAATAAGGGAACCTGGGGCTGGTTTCAGGACAACGGGGGCATTACCGAGGAGCATGTCCGGGACGTCTTAGGAGATGTAGGGGCCCGCCCCGACCCGGCGAAGACCGATGCGCAGCGCCAAGTGTCCCATCGCTTGAGCCTTATGGCCCACGCTGCGTGGAAACGCGATCTCATGTCGGAAGGGCAACTGGCGGATCTCCTGCGCATCGACAGGTTGGAGTTGCGGGGGATTATCGACCAGATCGAACTGGAAGAGAGCGAGCTCGATGGCAAACTTTGATCCGGGGATCGCGCATGGCACCTCGCTCATCCTGGACACAAGCGTTGTAATCAACCTTCACGCCTCGGGGCACGGGAAGGAAGTCCTTGCGGCCCTTCCCTTCCGCCTGGCCACACCGGGCATCGTGTCCGATGAACTGAACCGGCAGAGTAGCAAATCTAGCGGAGAGCGCGATTTTCTCGCCCAAGCATATAAGTTGGGCCTCATCGAACAGATCGAGATGACCGACGACGAGTATCAGATGTTCACGAAACTGGTCCTCTTAGCGCCCTCGCTGGATGATGGAGAAGCCGCAACCATCGCAATAGCTCGGTCGCGCGAATTCGTTCCCGTCATTGACGAGCGAAAGGGCCGCGCGAGGGCGCTTGCCATAATGAGTCAACAGTCGCCTGCCTGGTCGTTGAACCTCATTCGCCATCCTACGGTCGTCAGCAAACTCGGAGAACAAGCTGCGACCGAGGCACTGTACAATGCGTTATACCGAGGACGAATGCGCATCGCGCCTGATCACGCCGATCAGGTGATCTCCGTGATCGGCCTTGAACACGCGCGCAGATGTACATGCCTGCCGGGCTACAAGGATCGTTTCCAAGTTCTGTCAGTCCAATAGGCATTGCGGTCTGTATCTGGCAGCAAGCACAACTGATTTCCGCCTATTCACGACAAGTACTCATTGCACCAACTCAAACTCTCTAATTTTATACAAGCCAATGCTTGATTTCCGTGAACGGCAGCACTCGGAAACGACGGCAGGCTGGCAGAATGGTTCGGCTGGGATGCATTGCTGTCACGAATTTTCCTTTCAGCAAACCTCTGGAATGTCTGGCTGCGAGAAGCTGTGCTCCAAAGCCGACAGTCGCGAAAGTCCCAGCCCTTGCCTAAAAGCGGCTCGACCACGCCGTCCAAAAGCAAGCGATTTCGAATGGCATTGCATAGCCTGAAGTATTGGCCTGAAATGGCCACGGATGAAAATGGACTTTCCCGCTACAGCCCAACAATAATTTGAAAACATCATTCCGCCCTCCTGATCATGGATGTAGAAAGTGTTTGAGAAACTTTTCTGATCATGGCTCGTCGGTTTACGGTTAGCCTCGGCAGTTTGAGGTTTAGTGACATTTTACGGTGGTAGTTTACAAAGAAAATCCTTGTAAATCAAAGAAGAAAGGCGGTCTCTTAATCAGCGGGTCCTAGGTTCGAGCCCTAGTGCGTCCACCACTACTTCATCAGGCCGGATGAAGCGAATTGCCAAAGGCCAGGTGTGGACGCATAGCTCAGTTGGTAGAGCAGCTGACTCTTAATCAGCGGGTCCTAGGTTCGAGCCCTAGTGCGTCCACCAAATTTTCCCTTAAAAGACAGAGACTCGCGCCGATCGGGGCCAGCCTCAAAAGTCGTTCAGGATTTGCTTCCTGGCCTGTTTCTATCCGTCGTAGCAGCACCCCACGTCCGAATGCGCAGGGTGCTGGCAGCATTATGCGGAAACCCCCGACGTCGTGATTCAGGGGGCAGTGCCTTTAACCCCGACGCGGCGAGCAAGTTGGAACTCCCGCGCTAACTGAACCTGCCTTCGTCCTCCGACCCGAACAGCGATGCTGTCAGCATGCCCGCCGTCTCCAGCTTCGTCGCACGTCTTTGCAGGGACCAGATGCCCACCATATAGTTCGAACCCGCTGTAAGGGGCACCAGCGGCCCGGGAACGGGCGATGGAGGAGGTCCCGGGCAACGGGAGGACCGAACAGCCCAAGCGTGCCAGTGCGGCATCCACGGCCATCTGGCCTTGCATGATAGCGAATGGCCCAGTGCCAGCATGCCGCAAACGTCTGTCTATCGCTCTCATGCCATGCTGAAACGATCAGCTTGTGTTGCGCCGGTCGCTGGTTTCCCCATACCCGGCAAGCCAGTTTTATGCATAGCGCGTTTGCCGTAGTAGCGCAGATGATACAGTCAGGATTGAAAGCAGGCTGTAACGCTCACTCATCCGCGGATTGTCACCAGGGTCTCCGGACGAACCGCTTTTCTGCGCCTTGTGTCCAACGCAGACCACGGAGTATAATATTCCGGAAGCTGTCATCGGACATCCTTGCCCTTTCAACCTCCCTTCGACACGATCCCAGAAATAGCGCTCGCCACTTATACCAGAATGCGATGATGCTGACCCATAAGGCAGTTCCCCGGCGAACGCCGGGGTCCAGTTCTGAGCGCGGAACTGGCCCCGGCCTTCGCCGGGGAGCAACTGGCTATAGGTTCCTGTCAATGCAACTTGGTATTAGGCCCAATCGACATTCAGCCCTGACGGGCTGCAAATGGCGGCTTTCCGCGCTTCCGGTGCTCACGTACTTTTAGTACGCTGCGCTCCGGGTCGCGAAAATCCACCATTTTCGCTCCGTCATCATCTGAATGTCGATCGGCCCTAGAGCAAGCGCTTCTCCCCGACCCGTCGAAAGCAGTCTATTATAGCTTAATCAGGCCGGTACTGCCGCCAGCGCGGCCTTGACCGCGTCGATCGCCGCCCGCGCCTTGTCGCCTTCCGGGCCACCGCCCTGCGCCATGTCGGGACGGCCGCCACCCCCCTTGCCACCCAGCGCTTCCACGCCAGCGCGCACCAGATCGACGGCGCTGAACGAGCCGGTCAGGTCATCGGTGACGCCGACGGCAATGGTGGCGCGACCTTCGACCACGGCCAACACGGCGGAAATGCCGCTGCCCAGCGTCTTCTTGTTGCCGTCCACGATGCCGCGCAGTTCCTTGGGGTCGAGGCCGTCGATCACCTGGCCAAGGAAGTGGACGCTGCCGATCTTTTCCGGGCCAGCCGCCTGCGCGGCCCCGCCGCCGCCCAGCGCGAGAGCCTTCTTCGCATCGGCCAGTTCCCGCTCCAGCTTGCGGCTCTGCTCCACCAGCGCGGCGATGCGCGCGGGCACGTCGTCGGGCGAGGTCTTGAGTGCAGCGGCGGTCTGGCGCAGCTTGTCGTCGCGGTCGATCAGCCACAGGCGCGCGGCTTCGCCAGTCAACGCCTCGATCCGGCGGACGCCGCTGGAGACAGCGCTTTCCGACACGATCTTGAACAGCGCGATATCGCCGGTCGCGCGGACATGGGTGCCGCCGCACAGTTCAACCGAATAGCTGTTGCCGCCCGGTTCCCCCGGCAGGCCCATCGACAGGACGCGGACTTCATCGCCATATTTCTCGCCGAACAGCGCCATGGCGCCGGCCGCGATGGCATCATCCGGGGTCATGAGGCGGGTCGTGACCTCCTCATTATGGCGGATCTGCGCGTTCACATCGGCTTCGATCTTCGCGATCTGGGCGTGGCTCAACGCTTCGGGATGGCTGAAGTCGAAGCGCAGGCGCTCTGCTGCAACCATGCTGCCCTTCTGCGTGACATGCGCGCCCAGTTCCTTGCGGAGCGCAGCGTGCAGCAGGTGCGTGGCGCTATGGTTGGCGCGGATGCGGTCGCGGCGCTCGACATCGACGACGAGGTTGACGGTGTCACCCACCTTGACGCTGCCTGCACTGATCGTCGCCTGATGCGCGTGGAGACGGCCGAGCGGCTTGGAGGTGTCCGCGACTTGCGCCGTCAGGCCGCCGAGCGAGGTGATCGTGCCCGCATCGCCATTCTGGCCGCCGCTTTCGCCGTAGAAAGGCGTCTGGTTGGTGATGATCGCGACGGTATCGCCGACGCTGGCGCTATCGACGCGCGCGCCGTCCTTGATGATGGCCAGCACTTCGCCCTCGCCCTTGGTCGAGGCGTAGCCGATGAATTCGGTGCTGCCGAGAGTTTCGGCGATGTCGTACCAGATGTCGTCCGACGCCTTTTCGCCTGACCCCTTCCACGCGGCGCGCGCGGCGGCCTTCTGCTCCGCCATGGCGGCGTCGAAACCAGCCCGGTCGACCAAAAGCCCCTGCGTGCGCAGCGCATCTTCGGTCAGATCATAGGGGAAGCCATAGGTGTCGTGGAGCTTGAACGCTATGTCACCCGGCAGGGCCGCGCCTTCGCCAAGGCCAGCGGTCGCATCATCCAGCAGCTTGAGACCATTTTCCAGCGTCTTGCGGAACCGGGTTTCCTCCCGCAGCAGGGTTTCCTCGATCAGCGGCTGGGCGCGGACCAGTTCGGGATAGGCGCCGCCCATTTCCGACACCAGGCTCGACACCAGACGATACATCAGCGGGTCTTTCGCGCCGATGATATGGGCGTGGCGCATGGCCCGGCGCATGATCCGGCGCAGCACATAGCCGCGGCCTTCATTGGCGGGCAGTACGCCGTCGGCGATCAGGAAGCTGGTCGAGCGCAGATGATCGGCGATGACGCGGTGGCTCGCCTGAAACTCGCCATCACTCGCCGTCTTCGTCAGCGCGGCAGAATCCGCGATCAGCGCCTTGAACGTGTCCGTGTCATAATTATTATGGACGCCCTGCATCACCGCCGCGATGCGTTCCAGCCCCATGCCGGTGTCGATCGACGGCCTGGGCAGTTCCGAAACGATCTCGTTGGCTTCCTGCTCATATTGCATGAAGACGAGGTTCCAGATTTCGACGAAGCGGTCGCCATCTTCCTCCGGCGAACCGGGAGGGCCACCCCAGATGTGGTCGCCATGGTCGTAGAAGATTTCCGAGCAGGGACCGCACGGTCCGCTGTCACCCATCGCCCAGAAATTATCCTTGGTCGGAATGCGGATGATCTTGTGGTCGGGCAGGCCCGCAATCTTCTTCCACAGGTCGAACGCCTCATCGTCCGTGTGGTAGACGGTCGCGGTCAGCTTTTCGGCGGGCAGACCCCATTCCTTCGTCAGCAGGGTCCAGGCATGATGGATCGCCTGTTCCTTGAAATAATCGCCGAAGCTGAAATTCCCCAGCATTTCGAAGAAAGTATGGTGGCGCGCGGTATAGCCGACATTGTCGAGGTCATTATGCTTGCCGCCGGCGCGGACCGACTTCTGGCTCGACGTCGCGGTCTTGTAGGGGCGCGTTTCCAGACCTGTGAAGACATTCTTGAACGGCACCATGCCGGCGTTCACGAACATCAGCGTCGGGTCGTTGTGCGGCACCAGCGGCGCGGACGGAACGATGGTGTGGCCGTTGGCCCCGAAATAGTCGAGGAAGGAGCGGCGAATGTCGTTGGTCGAGGTCATGGGGGCGATTTAGTGGGAAGCGGCCCGCCGCACAAGCGGGGGATTTGGTCGTGGTGTCACATCCTGTCATGCCAGTGCAGGCTGGCAGCTACAGATCGCTCAATAACCCGGCTGCCACGGCTTGCTTTCCAATGCGGCAAGATCGCCATCCGATAAACGTTGCATCATTTCTAAAGTCTCGTCGCGCGACACACCGCGCATATGTCGAGGCTCATCATCCAGTTCGACATTCTCGAACGTGACATAATAGCCGCGCGAAATGCCCAATCCCCATTCGCTTTCATGGATTACGGAAACGAAAACATGCTCCTCATCGTCCAACCGCTCCTTAAGTTCATCTAACAGAGCGGAAAAGATAGAGGGCGAAGGATCACGCTCGCAAACACCATATCGATGATAAATGAAGAAGCTCATGGGGGCATGTTAAATAAGAACGGCGGCTTCAGCAAATGATCGTGGGTTGAAAAAACTCACTCCGTCATCCTGGGCTTGAGCCGGGATCCCGCTTCTTTCTGCCGACGCAAGGCAGCGGGACCCCGGCTCAAGGCCGAGCTGACGTGAGTTTGTCAGGCGATCGGCTCCTCGATCGACACCGGCGGCTTGGAGAACCATTTCGGCCCCTGCGCGGTCATGTGGAAGCAATCCTCCATGCGGATGCCCATGGTGCCGGGCAGATAGAGGCCCGGTTCGTTGGAGAAGCACATGCCGACGTCCAGCTTCGTCGTTTCGCCATGGACGAGGTTGACCGGCTCATGCCCTTCCATGCCGATGCCATGGCCGGTACGGTGCGAGAGGCCGGGCAGCGCATAGCCGGGGCCATAGCCCTGCTTTTCATACCAACCACGCACCGCGTCATCGACCGAACCGGCGGGGGCGCCAAGCTTCGCGGCCGCGAAGGCGATCTTTTGCCCCTGCGACACATCGTTCCAGACCTTGCGCTGCTGCGCGCTGGGGGCCGCGCCATAGACGAAGGTGCGGCTGATGTCGGACTGATAATCCTCGACCGTGCAGCCGCAGTCCATCAACACGACTTCCCCTGCCTTCACCGCCTGCGGCTTGCCGGAGCCATGCGGATAGGCAGCGGCCTCGCCCAGCAGGATGAGGTTGAACTCCACCTGCCCGCCCAGTTGCTTCGTCGCAGCGCTCATCAGCGCGCCGATATCGGCGGGGGTCATGCCGGCCTTCACCTGGGGATAGGTCCAGCGATAGGCGGCCATGGTGACGTCGGCGGCCGTCTGCATCAGCGCGATCTCAGCCGCCGTCTTGCGCATGCGGATGGCGCGGGTGACGGGGTCTTTCACAAGACTTGCGGCGGGCAGCGCCACCTTGAGGCCGTCGACCGCGAAATAGCGGACCGTTTCCTCGATACCGATGCGCCCCTTGGCCAGCCCCTTCGCGGTCAGATAATCGGCGATCGGCGCATAGGGGCTTTCATGCTCCTGCCAGACGCGGACTTCAGCAGGAATCGCGAGCGATTCGTCGATCGAGGGTTTCTCGAAAAAGGGGCAGACGACCAGAGGCGTGCCGCTGGCCGGGATGACCAGCGCGGTCAGGCGCTCGCTGCGCCACCAGCGGATGCCGCTATAGTATATGAGGCTGGCGCCCGGTTCGACCAGCAGCGCGTCGATGCCGGCCGCATGCATCATTGTCTGCGCGCGAGCAAGGCGGTCAGCGCGCTCGGCCTTGCCGATCGGCGTGACGCCGCCGGTCAGGGATTTGAGCGCCTCGCCTGCCTTGTCCTGCGCGAACAGGCGCGGGCTTATCAGCGATGTGGCAAGGCCGGCAGCGGCATAGCGCAGCAGGGTCCGGCGATCAGGCGTAGGCATAATGTCCCCCGGTCTGGAGCGCAGCCTGATAAGCGGGCCGCGCATGCATCTCTTCCAGCCAGCGGATCAGATGCGGACGGCTGCTGTCAAGGCCGCCACGCGCACGGGACGCCTCCAGCGGGAAGCTCATCATCATGTCGGCGGCGGTGAAGGCATCCCCCGCAAAATAGCGTCGCGTCGCCAGTTCGCTCTCCAGCCAGTCGAGATGATCGTCCAGCATGCGCTGCACCGTCGGGCGCGCGGGACGACCGAGCAGGCCGAGCTTGCCGACGACGAGCAGCGCCAGCAGCGGCGGCATCATCGACCCTTCGGCATAATGGAGGAACTGGCGGTAGAGGATGGCGCCCTGTGCGTCGGCAGGCGGGCCGAAACGGTTGCCGGACCGGGCGACCAGATGTTCCATGATCGCGCCCGTTTCGATCAGGCGATGGCCGTCCACCTCCACTACCGGGGAACGGCCGAGCGGATGGATAGCCCGGAGCGATGCGGGCGCCCGCATCGTCTTGCGGTCGCGCTCATAGCGGCGGACCTCATAGGGTTCGCCCAGTTCCTCCAGCAGCCAGAGAATGCGTTGCGACCGGCTGTTGTTCAGATGATGGACGATGATGGTCATGTTGGCTCCCATGCTGCCCGCCGGTGATGGCGTATCGCAGCTTGGGAGGGTTGCCAAGGCACCCCTGTTCCCCGGCGCAGGCCGGGGTCCAGAGTCGTCGAGCGCGGCGTTTAAAAAACTGGACCCTGGCCTTCGCCGGGGAACAACGGGTTACGCGTCCTCCAGCGCCTCCGCCTTCTGTTCCGCACGGAAGGCGTGAAGCAAAGGCTCTGTATAACCGCTGGGCTGCTCGACCCCCTCGAACACCAGCGCGCGAGCGGCCTGATAGGCGAGGCTCTCGGCCTCGCGCCCGCTCATCGGTTGATAGAGCGGGTCGCCTGCATTTTGCGCATCGACCTTGGCCGCCATCCGTTCCAGCGCGGCGTCGACCTGTTCCGCCGTGCAGACGCCGTGCAGCAGCCAGTTAGCCATATGCTGCGAAGAGATGCGTAGCGTCGCACGGTCTTCCATCAGGCCGATATCGTGAATGTCGGGAACCTTGGAGCAGCCGACGCCCTGATCAACCCAGCGGACGACATAGCCAAGGATACCCTGCGCATTATTATCCAGTTCCTGCGCGATTTCTTCGTCCGAGAAATTGCGGCCGACCGCAACGGGAATGGTCAGCAGCTTGTCCAGCGGCGCGATCCCCTCCGCCTTGCGCTCTTCCTGACGGGCGAAGACATCGATGCGGTGATAATGGGTCGCGTGCAGCGTCGCGGCGGTCGGCGAGGGAACCCAGGCGGTGTTCGCGCCGCTCTTCGGGTGGCCCGACTTCTGCTCCAGCATGTCGGCCATGCGATCGGGCGCGGCCCACATGCCCTTGCCGATCTGCGCCCGGCCGGACAGGCCACAGGCAAGGCCGATCTGAACGTTGCGGTCCTCATAGGCCGAGATCCAGTCGCTGCTCTTCATCTCGCCCTTGCGGATCATCGGACCGGCCTGCATCGACGTGTGCATCTCGTCCCCGGTGCGGTCGAGGAAGCCGGTGTTGATGAAGACGATCCGGTCCCGAACCGCTTCAATGCAGGCGGCGAGATTGGCAGAAGTGCGGCGCTCCTCGTCCATGACGCCGACTTTCAGCGTATGACGCGCCATCCCCAACATATCCTCGATCGCGTCGAACAGGCGGTTGGTGAAGCCGGCTTCCTCCGGCCCGTGCATCTTGGGCTTGACGATATAGACGCTGCCGGCACGGCTGTTGCCACCGTCGCGCTTCAGGTCGTGCAGCGCGATCAGGCTGGTGACGATGCCGTCCAATATGCCTTCAGGCGCTTCCTCGCCATCGGGCAGGCGGATGGCCGGATTGGTCATCAGATGGCCGACATTGCGGACGAACAGCAGGCTGCGGCCCGGCAAAGTGAAGCTGCTGCCGTCCGGCGCGGTGTAGGCGCGGTCGGGATTGAGGGCGCGGGTCATTTGGCTCCCGCCCTTCTCGAACGTCTCGGTCAGGTCGCCCTGCATCAGGCCCAGCCAGTTGGCATAGGCCGCAACCTTGTCCGCCGCATCGACGGCGGCGACGCTGTCCTCCAGATCGCAGATGGCGGTCAGCGCGGACTCCAGAATGACGTCGGATATGCCAGCCGGGTCGGTCGCGCCGATCGGATGCGCCTTGTCAAAAACGACTTCGATATGCAGGCCGTTGTGACGGAACAACCGGCCCTTCTCGCTGGTGCCGACAAACTGCGCCGGATCGGCCAGAACGATCTCGTCGCTTGCCAGATCCGCCCAACTGCCGTTCGCCAGCGGAATGGCGTCGTTCAGAAACGCCTTGGCCCAGCCGATGACCTGCGCGCCGCGCGCGGCATCATAGCCCTTCCCTGCCGCCGCGCCGGGAATGGCGTCGGTGCCGTAGAGCGCATCATAGAGGCTACCCCAGCGCGCATTGGCCGCGTTCAGCAGAAAGCGGGCGTTGAGGATCGGGACGACCAGTTGCGGCCCGGCCATGCGGGCGACTTCATCATCGACATTTTCGCTGCCGATGGCGAAGGGCGCAGGCTCAGCGACCAGATAGCCGATTTCGCGCAGATAGTCCTGATAGGCTTGCGGATCATGCGGCTGTCCCCGGCGCTGCTCATGCCAGCTGTCGATCTGCGTCTGTAATGTGTCGCGCTTGCGCAACAGGGCGGCATTTTCCGGCGCAAAGCGCGCAAAGATGGCGGCCGCGCCGCTCCAGAAGGCTTCGGGCGCGATGCCGGTGCCGGGCAGCGCGCGGGCTTCGATGAAATCGGCCAGTTGCTCGGCGACCTGAAGGCCGGCCTTATCGATCATGCGGTCGGTCATACTATCCACTCCATTGGTTGCGCCCTTCATAGACTGTTAGCATTATGCGGTGTAGACGCTATTATTCGAAGACAGTCATTCTTCCAGTGAACGAATATGATGGACCCAGACCATGAACTGTTCGTGTGTATAGTGGACGAAGGCGGTCTGGCGGCCGCCGGGCGCAGGCTGCACATATCGCCCGCGATGATGTCGAAACGCCTCGCCCGACTGGAAGAAAGGTTGGGCGCAAAGCTGGTCCATCGCACCACCCGGCGACTGGCGCTGACCCCGGCGGGCGAGAGACTCCACACCGACCTGCGCGGCATATTGGCTGCACTGGATGAGGCGGAACGGCGCGTGTCGGGCGCTTCGGCCATGGCCAGCGGCCCGCTGCGCATCACCGCGCCGACCTCCTTCGGGCGCATGCATCTGGCGCCCTATCTGCCACGCTTCATCGACGCCCATCCGAAGGTCGAACTGACCGTCGACCTGTCGGATGTTTTCGCCGACCTGATCGAAAGCCGGGCCGATCTCGCCATTCGCATCACCGCCGATCCGGGGCCGGGCCTTACAGCGCAGCGACTGGCGACCAATCGCCGCATCCTCTGCGCATCGCCCGCCTATCTGGCGCAGCATGGCACGCCCGACCGCATCACCGATCTGAAGGATCATCGCCTGCTCGCCGCCGAAGGACAAATGCCTTGGCGGCTGATCGGCCCCAAAGGCCCCGCCAGTGTCGAAGGGCGCAGCCATGTCCGTACCAACAGCAGCGAACTGGTGCGTGAACTGACGCTGGCGGGTGGAGGCATCGCACTGCGGTCACTATGGGACATTAGCGAAGCTTTGCTGCGTGGCGACGTGCAGCAAATTCTTCCCGCCTATGAAGGGTCCAGCAACGTCGGCCTGTTCGCGGTGCAGTTGCCGCAAGCCAATCCGCCGCGCGCCATCAGTGCCTTCATCGACTTTCTTGTTACAATTTATGTCCCGGTGCCACCTTGGGAAGCGTTGGGGGAACGCACTGTCTTGCCCTAGCGGAACCAAGGCTCTAAGGCCGCGGGCATGGACGACAACACCCGCCGCGCCGCCCTTGACTATCACCGCTATCCCCAGCCCGGTAAGCTCCGCATAGAGCCGACCAAGCGCATGGTGAACCAGCGCGACCTTGCGCTGGCCTATTCGCCGGGCGTGGCCGCGCCCTGCGTGGAGATCGCCGCCGATCCCGACAAGGCGATGGACTATACCGCGCGCGGCAATCTGGTCGCCGTCATCTCCAACGGCACCGCCGTTCTGGGCCTGGGCGCGATCGGCGCGCTGGCCTCCAAGCCGGTGATGGAGGGCAAGGCCGTCCTCTTCAAGAAATTCGCCGACATCGATGTGTTCGACATCGAAATCGACACAACCGACGCGGATGCCTTCGTGGATGCCGTCGCGCTGATGGAGCCGACTTTCGGCGGCATCAATCTGGAAGATATCAAGGCGCCCGAATGTTTCGAGATCGAGCGCCGCCTGAAAGAACGGATGAACATTCCGGTCTTTCATGACGATCAGCATGGCACCGCCATCGTCGTCGCCGCCGCCGTGCGCAACGCGCTGGTGTTGCAGGGCAAGACGCTGGCCGACGCGAAGCTGGTGACGTCGGGCGCCGGCGCCGCCGCGCTCGCCTGCGTCGACCTGCTGGTGTCGATGGGCCTGCCGATCGAAAACGTCACGATGACCGACAAGGATGGCGTCATCCATTCGGGCCGCGAAGGCATGCTGCCCAATATGGCGCGCTATGCCCGCAACACCAACGCGCGCACCCTGCCCGACGTTCTGCCAGGCGCCAATCTGTTCCTGGGCCTGTCGGCGCCGGGCGTGCTGAAGCCCGAATGGCTGCCGCTGATGGCGCCCAATCCGCTGATCTTCGCGCTCGCCAATCCGGAGCCGGAAATCCGCCCGGAGGCCGCTCGCGAAGTGCGCCCGGACGCGATTATCGCCACTGGCCGGTCGGACTATCCGAACCAGGTCAACAACGTCCTGTGCTTCCCCTATATCTTCCGCGGCGCGCTGGATGTCGGCGCGACGCAGATCAACGAAGCGATGAAGGTCGCCGCCGCTGATGCCATCGCCGCCCTCGCCCGCATGCCCGCGCATGACAGCGTGGCGCAGGCCTATGGCGGCCGCAAGCTGGTGTTCGGCGCCGACTATATCATTCCCACGCCCTTCGACCCGCGCCTGATCGGCGAGATCGCTGTCGCCGTCGCCAGGGCGGCGATGGACAGCGGCGTCGCGAAGAAGACGCTGAACCTCGAAGACTATAAACGCAGCCTGACCCGCCAGAGCACGCGGTCGGGCCAGTTGATGCTGCCCGTGTTCGAAGCCGCCCGTGGCAGCGCCTGCCGCATCGCCTATGGCGAGGGCGAGGATGACCGCGTGCTTCGCGCGATCAGCGATGCGCTGGACGAAGGCATCGTCCGCCCGGTCATCGTCGGCCGCCGCCGCATCCTGCAACAGAAATTGCCGGAATTGGGCCTGCGCCTCAATCTCGACACCGATGTCGAACTGATCGATCCGGAAACCGATCATCTGGTCATGGGTGAACTGGTGGAGGCCTATCGCGCGGTCGCCGCACGCAAGGGCGTGCCGGCCGACGAAATCCTGCGCCATGTCTATCGCCGCCCCACCATCACCGCAGCGATGCTGCTGCACACCGGTCGCGTCGATGCCGCGCTTGTCGGTGGCCGGTCCGAATATTGGGGCCAGGTCGAACATGTGCTGCGCATCATCGATCGCGCGCCCGATCACAGCCGCGTCTATGCGCTGTCGGGTCTGATCCTGGACGCAGGCGCGCTGTTCATCACCGACACCCATATGGTGCCAGATCCGACGCCAGAACAGATTGCGGAAATGACGCTGGCGGCTTCGGCCGAATTGCAGCATTTCGGCCTGACCCCGCGCGTGGCGCTGCTGTCCCACTCCAATTTCGGGGCCTCGCACACCGACAGCGCGCGCAAGATGCGCAAGGCGCTCCATCGGGTGCGCGAAGCCGCGCCCGATCTGGCGGTAGATGGCGAAATGCATGCAGACGCAGCGCTCAGTCAGTCGCTGCGCGAACGGCTGATCCCCGATTCGCGCTTTGAAGGCCCGGCTAACCTGCTCGTCATGCCGAACCTTGATGCGGCGAACATCACGCTGACCGCGCTGTCGGCCTCGTCCAGTTCGCCGACGGTCGGCCCGATGCTGATGGGCCTGACCAAGCCGATCCATGTGCTGACGCCCGGCGTAACGTCGCGCGGCATCCTGAACCTGACGGCAATCGCGGCGGCGGAAGTGGCGCGGGAAGGCTGAGCTTAACCTTTCCCGTCTATCCTGCCACGCGAATGGAGGCATGAAGACGAAGATGGCGGGTTTTGGACCGAAGCTGGCGATCGGCGGCGTATTGGCGGTGACGGCGCTGGTGGTCGGCGCGTCGATCGACTGGCGCGCGTTCGCCGGAAAGGCCAAGCCGCAAGCGCCCGCAGCAGCGGCGAAGGCCGATGCAGCGCCGCCCCCTGCCTCGCCCAAGCCCCCAGCCAAGCCTGCCGAACTGCGCAGCGATCAGGGCATGACCGTCGATCCCAACGCCCTTCGCGTGAAGCGCGTGCTGAAGATCGACGGTCCGTTCCGCCATGGCGATTATGCCTGGGACGAAAATGGCGCGCCCAAGACAGGCCGCGTCATCATCACCGTAGACCTGCGGGCGCAAACCCTGTCGGTGTTCCGCGACGGCTATGAAATCGGCGCGGCCGTCATCCTCTATGGCGCGACCGACAAGCCCAGCCCGAAAGGCGCCTTCCCCATCACCCAGAAGGTCGCGGACTATTATTCGCGCACCTATGACAATGCGCCCATGCCCTTTGCCCAGCGTCTGACCAGCGACGGCGTGTTCATCCATGGCAGCGACGTGCAATGGGGCCGCGGCACCCATGGCTGCATCGGCGTGCCCACGGCCTTTGCGCAAAAATTGTTCGGCGTGACCAAGATCGGCGACCTTGTCGTCATTACCGAGGGCAAGATGCTGGACGTCAGCCAGGCGAAAGTGAACGGCTGACCCGCATCATTGCGGCGCATCCTCGATCGCTGGCTTATGCCCGGCCGTCAGCGCGCTGCCGCCCGAAGCCGCCATGATGCACAGGATCGCGATCCACTGAAGCGGCGTGAGCCGTTCGCCCAGCAAGGCAAAGCCGATCACCGCCCCCACGGCCGGCGCGGAACTGACCATCAGGCCGAACACCGGCGCCGGCAATCGCTGCATCGCCTCCATATCCAGCGAATAGGGCAAGGCGCTGGACAAGACGGCAATCGCCACGCCCAGCAGCAGCACATGCGAACTGAACAGCGCCTCAGTCTGATGGGCGACCCCCACGGGCAGGATCAGGACCGCCGCGATCAGCATGCCCCAGGCGACCGCATCGCCGCCCAGCGCGCCGGACACCCGCTTGCCCGTCAGGATATAGGTCGCCCAGCAGGCCGCTGCCGCCAGCGCAAAGCCAACGCCCCACGGATCGAGCGCCGCATCGCTGCGCAGGGGCAAGAGCAGCAGCAATCCGCCGACCGCCGCCGCCAGCCATAGAAAATCGCGCGGCCTGCGCGAACCGAACAGGACGACAGCCAGTGGCCCGATCACTTCGATCGCAATGGCAATACCGATCGGGATGCGGGCGAACGCCTGATAGATCAGGATGTTCATCAGCCCCAGCACAGCACCATAAGCCAGCAGCGGCCAGCGTACCCCTACCGGGATAGCCCGCCGCCAGGGTCGCCGGAACAGCAATAGCAGGATCGCACCCAGCCCCACCCGCAGGCTGGTGATGCCATAGGCGCCCACCACCGGGAACAGGGTCTTGGCTATGGCCGCCCCCAGCGTAACCGATGTCAGCGACGCCAACACTGCCGCAGCCCCGATGATGACGGCGCGCCCGTCCTGCCCGATTTTCCCAGTCCCGATTTTCCCAGTCCCTATTATCCCAGTCATGCGGCCGCTATAGCCGATTATCCGGCAGGCGCGACCCATCGCTTCACGCCAGCGCTTGCAAGATATGCCGTCGCAGCTGCAAGAATCTCATATGAATGCGGGGTTGACCAACGCTGTCAGCAAGCCCATTTGCGGGACTTCCGTATATTTTGCATTGCAGCATGGAGCTTGCCATGGGCGCCCAGCCTCATAAAGCGCACCCCGCGCTCGTCCTGTTCGCGCTTTCGGTCGGCGCATTTGCCATCGGCACCACTGAATTTGCGTCGATGAGCCTGCTGCCCTTCTTCGCCCGCGACCTGCATATCGACGCGCCGACCGCCGGCCATGCGATCAGCGCCTATGCGCTGGGCGTTGTCGCCGGTGCGCCGGTGATCGCTGCCTTTGCCGCACGTCTGCCGCGCCGCACGCTCCTGATCGGCCTGATGGCGATGTTCGCGATCGGCAACGCTTTGTCCGCTTTGTCGCCCAGCTATCATTCCCTGCTGCTCTTCCGCTTCCTGTCTGGCGTTCCCCATGGCGCCTATTTCGGCGTCGCCGCACTGGTCGCTGCCAGTCTGGTACCGATCGAAAAGCGGACTTTGGCCATCGCCAAGGTGATGTCGGGCCTGACCATCGCCACGGTATTGGGCGTGCCCGTCGCCAACTGGATGGGACAGATACTCGGCTGGCGGTCGGGCTTCTTCATCGTCGCCGCACTGGCCGTGCTGACCATGACCCTCGTCGCGCTCTATGCCCCCCGCGACGCTGGTGATCCCAAGGCCAGCCCGATGCGCGAACTGAGCGCGCTCGGCAAGTCGCAGGTGTGGCTGACGCTGCTGACCGGCGCGATCGGCTTTGGCGGTCTGTTCGCGGTCTATACCTATGTCGCGTCGACCATGATCGAAGTGACCCATGTCGCCGAGACCTATGTACCGCTGATCCTGATCGTCTTCGGACTGGGCATGACGCTCGGCAATCTGGCCATTGCCTGGCTGGCGGACCGCGCGCTCAACCGCACGGTGATCGGCGTGCTGCTGTGGAGTGCCGCCGCGCTCGCTCTCTTCCCCTTCATGGCGGGCAATATCTGGAGTCTCAGCCTCATCGTCTTCCTGATCGGCATTGGCGGTGGCATGGGCACGCCGTTGCAGGCTCGCCTGATGGACGTCGCCGGCGACGCACAGACGCTGGCGGCAGCGCTGCACCACAGCGCCTTCAACATCGCCAACGCGCTTGGCCCATGGCTGGGCGGCCTGTCTATTGCAGCTGGCTATGGCCTGGTATCGACCGGCTGGATCGGTTGCGCGCTGTCGCTGGGCGGCCTCGTGATCTTCCTGATCGCTATCACGCTGGAACGCCGGCAACCGGACTTCGCACCCGCCGCCGCCGAATAAGCCGCTTTCGTCCCGCCTTACCACCCGATAAGGCGGAGCGATGAACGATCAGGCAAGAGAGACGGCGCTGCGGGACGCCGCTTTGGCGGCGCTGCGCCGTGGCGATATCCGGGTGGCGCTGGCGGCGCTGGACGAGATGACCGATCCGCCGGCGATGCTACTGGCGCAGGCGCATAATCGCAATGGCGATCTGGATGGCGAAGCCGCCGCGCTGCGCCGCATATTGGATGGCGACATGCGCAATCTCCCCGCGCTGCTCGCCATGGGGCAGAATGCGCTGCGTCGCGGGGATGAGCGCGGATCGATAAGCTGGTACCGCGCCGCCCTGGCTCAAGCCGCCGCAACGGGCGCGCCACCCCAGATCCAGCCCCTGCTTCAGCAGGCGCAGACCAGCATCGCGCAATCCAGCCAGAAGTTCGAATATCATCTGACCAATGCGATCCGCGATCTGCCGCCGCTGCCCCGGATCGCGCAGGCGACCGACCTGCTGCTGGGAAAGACCAGCCTCCATCTGCAACAGCCCAGCATGTTCTATTTCCCCGGCCTGCCCCAGCGCGCCTTCTACGAACGTCCTGAATTCGACTGGGTCGCCCCGATCGAGGCGATGACCGACGCCATCGTCGCGGAACTGGTGGCGGTGCGCACGCAGGAGGCGGAATTCGCGCCCTATGTTCAGACATCCATCGATCGCCCCGCCCCCAATAATCCGCTGCGCGACGATCCAAGCTGGGGCGCTTTCTATTTCTGGCAGAATGGCGCACCCGTAGCCGACAATTCCGCACGCTGCCCGGCGGTGATGGCGGCGCTTGCCCATGCGCCCATGCCGCGCATTACAGGCCGCTCGCCCAACGCCCTCTGGTCGCTATTGAAGCCCTGCACCCATATCCAGCCGCATCATGGCCTGCTCAACACCCGACTGATCTGCCACCTGCCGCTGCTGGTGCCGGATGATTGCGCGCTGCGCGTCGGCGCGGAAACCCGCGCCTGGCGCAAGGGCGAAATGCTGTTGTTCGACGACAGCATCGAACATGAAGCCTGGAACCGCAGCGGCGAAACGCGGATCATCCTGCTGTTCGAAGTCTGGCGTCCGGAAATCGGCATGGAAGAGCGCGAAGCGCTGGCTAGCCTGTTCCAGGCGATCGACGCCTTCGGCCCCGCCCAGATCGACAACGGGGCATAGGGCGGATGATCGGGGAAAGTTGATCCGGGCTTTGCAAGCGCTCGCAACTTCGTTATGATCATGCGCAACAATATAACAGGAGGATGACCGGGGCGCTCCCGCTTTACGGACTTCGCCCATGCCCCCTGTGATCCCGTCTTCGGCGCCGATGCCCCGCCCCCACAGTCTGGCCGAGGATGGCTATGCGATCGCCATCGGCTGTGCCTTCATCGCCATGGGCCTGGTGTTGCTGAAACAGGCCAATCTGGTGACGGGCGGCATGGCGGGCATCGCGCTGCTGCTCTCCTACATCATCCACTGGCCGCCGGCCGCCCTGTTCCTGTTGATCAACCTGCCCTTCTTCCTATTCGCCGGGCGGGCGATGGGGCTGGCCTTCGGCCTCAAGACGCTGTTCGCCAATGTGGCGATCATGGCCGTCGGCCTCATCATGCCCGCCGCAATGCAGATCGCCCGGATCAGCCCGCTCTTCGCTGCCCTGTTCGGCGGATCGATCATCGGCTTCGGCATCCTGGCCATCGCCCGTCATGGCGCGGGCGTGGGCGGCGTGGGCGTGATCGCTTTGATCCTGCAAAAATCGCGCGGCTGGAATGCCGGGCGAACGCAGATGGGCTGCGACATATTGATCCTGCTCGCGTCGCTGCCGGCGCTCAGCTTCGAACGGTTCGGCCTGTCGGTCCTGTCAGCGGCGGCGATGAATGCCGTGCTGATGGTCAATCATCGCCCCGGCCGCTATATCGGTCATTGAGCCTCGCATAGCGGATCGCCGCTGCGGTCCCGTGCGCGCAGCGCCGTGGCGGCATCACTGGCGATCCGGGGGAAGGATACGCCCTCCAGCGATCCCCGCCCTTCGCACAGATCTGCACAGGCCATGTCGACCACGCCCGGCAAAGCGACCTGATCGCCATCATATTGCGCCACGACGATGCACCGGTCGCCGCCCTTGAAACTCAGGATCAGTTTGTCGCCTGCGCGGCGCGCGGTGCCATGCCCCCGGCAATTGGGCTCCTCGCCAAAGACGGCCTCCAGCCCGAAGCGGAATTGCCCATCCTTGCCGGGCATGACGCACAGCGCATCCCGACCCGCTTCATGGCTATGCTGATACAGGCCGACCGGCGAGATTCGCGC
The DNA here is from genome assembly GCF_900111125.1 of Sphingobium sp. YR768. Taxonomy (GTDB): domain Bacteria; phylum Pseudomonadota; class Alphaproteobacteria; order Sphingomonadales; family Sphingomonadaceae; genus Sphingobium. The sequence continues at coordinate 130,537 of NZ_FOGE01000005.1, read as the reverse complement.
CGCATCTGCAATGGCGCCGCTGTCGATCGCGGCCCGTTCCAGACCGGACGTCGGCGCGCTATCCGAAGCAGCGGCATCGCTCCCGGTCGGCGCACGCTGGCACCCGGCCAGCAGAAGAAGGATCGTAAGGCTAGTCCGCCGCATCGACGCTGCTAAGGCCCTCCGCCCCGATCCGGCGGAAGAAACAGGAGCGCGCGCCAGTGTGGCAGGTCGGGCCAGCAGGCGCCGCCTTCACCCAGACGGCATCCTGATCGCAATCGATGCGCAGGTCGCGCACTTCCAGCATATGACCGGACGTCTCGCCCTTCTTCCACAACGCCTGTCGGCTGCGCGACCAGAAATGGGCAAGCCCCGTGTCCACCGTCAGGCGCAGCGCCTGTTCGTTCATATGCGCGACCATCAGCACGTCACCGCTGGCATGATCCGTCACGACAGCAGTGATCAGGCCATCCCGGTCATATTTCGGATTGAGGGTCAGCCCCTTGTCGCGCGCATCATCCATGCGCGCGCTATAGAACATAGCGCAGGATGGTGGGAACCGCTTTTTCGGTATCGGCAAAGTGAAAAGTCCGCCGCCTTGCAGCGGCGCCTTCCCCTTCTAGCTTTCGGAATAATAAGGGGAAATGGGGCGATCGACGGGATCCGAACCCGCGACCTCTGGTACCACAAACCAGCGCTCTAACCAACTGAGCTACGATCGCCACAGGGGCCGTTGCCCCGAGAGAAGGGCCACATATGCGGCCGATCCGCGCCCGTCAAGCGGACAATGACCACTTTATTGCGATGCTCCATTTTCTCCGGGGTAATGAACGGCCTCGCGCCATGGCAGGATCGTCAGATCGGGCCAATATTCCGCCCATCGCCGCGCCTTCGCCTCATAATAGGCCTGATCGATCAGCGTCGCATTGGCCCGCACCACAGGCTGCATCAGATCATCCAGACCAAAGGGTGCGGACAGCGCATCCGGCCGGATCGCGACGGCCGACACGGTGGTTGGAAAGGTCGTGGTCGCATGGATCGCCGATCGATAGGGCGGAATGACCTTCCCGAAATGGTCAGGGTACCACAGATGCACCCGCGCCTCATTCTTCACGTCCAACCGCACCGGCAGGCCGGCATAGAGCGCCTGCAATCTCTCCGCATTCGCCTGCTCGCCCGCCTCCGACAGGTCGCTGGCGTCGAAATAGATGATGTCGGCATCGGCAATGCCGTGGATCGGCGGAAAACCGAATCGCGCGTTCCAGCGCGCCTGCGCCAGCAAACTGCCGGACAGCCAGGCATCAGGCAGTCGCACGCTCTCCCACCGGGACAATAGGGTAGCAACGACGGGATGGCTGGCGGCAAGGCGGCGAACATCTTCTTCCGTCGCCACCGCCCCGCTCATTGCCCGGAAGCCTGCAACTGCGCGCGCAAATTGGCGAGCGCGTCCGCCGTCAGGCTGGGCCGCACGCGGGCGGGCTTGCCCTTGCGCAGGCTGGCTCGGTCCTTTTCCGGCGGATCGACGATGCGGACCCGTACCGGCGCATGGCCCTGCGCCCGGATGCCCAGTTCATCGGCCGCCCCGCGCGACAGGTCGATGATCCGGCCCCGCCCCGCGAAGGGACCACGATCATTGATCCGGACCAGAATGGTCCGCCCGGTTTCCAGCGCCGTCACTTCAACATAGCTGGGCAAGGGAAGCGTAACATGCGCGGCTGTGACCCATTTGGCGCGAAACCGCTCGCCATTGGCGGTGCGATTGCCCGATTCCGATCCGTACCAACTGGCATAGCCCAGCATGTCATAGGTCGGATCGGCGGCGGGCGTATAAGTCACGCCCCGCACCTTGTAAGGCGGCCCGATCCTGACCGGCATGTCCCGCACCGGGCGGTAATTGCCGCCGCCACAGGCCGACAGCGCGACGATGGCCATCATCGCCCATCCCGCCCGCATCCCGGCTCCAGCCTTGCTCATGACGCTTTCATCCCAGATCGCCGGACGCGCCACATATGCGCGCTAGTCCAGCGTTAACGCAAAAAGAAAGGGACGAAGGGCGTTGGCGCCTTTCGTCCCTTTCCACCTTAGACATGCCTGTACGGTTCCGGGCTTTGCGCCGTGGCCGCACTACTCTCCTGAAAAACTTTCCGACCGCGACGCCGGCAGAAGGTCAAACGGTGGGCGCCCGCTTATCGCAGGCGCCCCGCCCGTCAGTTGACCGAATCCTTCAGGCCCTTGCCGGCCTTGAACTTCGGCTGTGCCGAAGCCTTGATCGTCATGGTCTCACCGGTGCGCGGGTTGCGGCCGGTCGAGGCCTTGCGCTGGGAAACCGAGAAAGTGCCAAAACCGACAAGGCGGACTTCGTCGCCCTTCTTCAGCGACGCGGTGATGGCGTCGAACACGCCTTCCACAGCCTTCGTCGCGTCATTCTTGCTAAGGCCGCTGCTTTCAGCGACCGCGCTGATCAGATCCTGCTTATTCATGCCTTGGGAACCCCCTTGTGCTGTTTGTTCGTTAGGAATCGCGGCGTAGGGCGGGCAATAAGGCCCGGTTTTCCGGGCCTGTCAAAGGGAAAGCGACGAAGTTCCCCGCTTCGATCAAAAATTTGCGCCCTGTCGCGCCTGTCGATCGGAAGCCCGGAATTCGCCGCTATTCCCCTCGACTTAATGCCGCAGTGCGGGATCGCCATCCCGTCCGCCCGCTGCCGGTGGCTGGGCGGCCAGGTCATCCTCTTCGGTCCAGGCGATCGCTTCGGGCTTCGTCACCAGAGCGCGGGCCAGCACTTCATCCACATGGGACACCGGAACGATCTCCAGCCCTTCGCGGATGTTGGCCGGAATTTCCGCTAGGTCTTTCTCATTTTCCTGGGGGATCAGCACCGTCTTGATGCCACCGCGCAGCGCCGCGAGCAGTTTCTCCTTCAGGCCGCCAATCGGCAGCACGCGACCACGCAAAGTGACCTCGCCGGTCATCGCCACATCCTTGTGGACGGGGATGCCGGTCAGCGTCGACACGATCGTCGTGACCATGCCGATGCCCGCCGAAGGACCATCCTTGGGCACCGCACCCTCGGGCAGGTGGATATGGATGTCCTTGCGGTTGAACAGGCTTGGCTTGATGCCATAGCCCGGCGAACGCGCCCGCACATAGGAGAAGGCGGCCTGCACCGATTCGTTCATCACCTCGCCCAGCTTGCCGGTCGTCTTGATGGCGCCCTTGCCAGGCACAGTCACGGCCTCGATCGTCAGCAATTCGCCACCGACTTCGGTCCAGGCCAGGCCGGTGACGGCGCCGATCTGGTTTTCCTCTTCCCCCATATCATGGCGGAATTTCCGCACGCCGGCATAATCGGCCAGATTGTCGGGCGTGATGACGACCTTGTCATATTCGCCTTCCAAAATCTTGCGCAGCGCCTTGCGAGCCAGACGCGCCATCTCGCGCTCCAGCGTACGAACGCCGGCTTCGCGGGTATAATAGCGGATCAGGTCGCGGATCGCCGGCTGGGTGACCTCGACCTCGCCATCCTTCAGCCCGTGGGCATCGATCTGCTTGGGCAGCAGATGCCGCTCCGCAATCTCCACCTTCTCATCCTCGGTATAGCCCTCCAGCCGGATGATCTCCATGCGGTCGAGCAGAGGCTGCGGCAAATTCAGCGAGTTGGCAGTCGTCACGAACATCACGTCTGAAAGATCGACGTCGATCTCCAGATAATGATCCTGGAACTTGCTATTCTGTTCGGGGTCCAGCACCTCCAGCAGCGCCGATGCCGGATCGCCGCGGAAATCCTGACCCAGCTTGTCGATCTCATCCAGCAGGAAGAGCGGGTTCATCGTCCCCGCCTTCTTCAGGTTCGACACGACCTTGCCCGGCAGCGAGCCGATATAAGTGCGGCGATGGCCGCGAATTTCGGCCTCGTCCCGCACGCCGCCCAGCGACTGGCGCACGAACTCGCGGCCCGTCGCCTTGGCGATCGAACGACCCAGCGAGGTCTTGCCCACGCCCGGCGGGCCGACGAGGCACAGGATCGGGCCTTTCAATTTATTAGTGCGCGCCTGCACGGCCAGATATTCGATGATCCGGTCCTTGACCTTCTCCAGCGCGAAATGATCCTCATCCAGGATCGCCTGCGCTTTCTTGAGGTCGGTCTTGACCTTGCCCTTCTTGCCCCAGGGCAGACCCAGCAGCACGTCCAGATAGTTGCGCACAACCGTCGCTTCGGCCGACATGGGCTGCATGGCCTTCAGCTTCTTCAGCTCGGCCGTCGCCTTGGTCCGGGCTTCCTTGCTCAGCTTGGTCTTGGCGATCTTCTCGGTCAGTTCGGCGAGTTCATCGCCTTCCTCCCCCTCGCCATTGCCCAGCTCGCGCTGGATCGCCTTCAACTGCTCGTTCAGATAATATTCGCGCTGGGTCTTCTCCATCTGCCGCTTCACGCGGCCACGGATCTTCTTTTCGACCTGGAGCACGCCCAGTTCGCCTTCCATGAAGGCAAAGACCATTTCCAGGCGCTTGACCGGATCGGCCTCGACCAGCAGCGACTGCTTGTCGGAAACCTTGACGTTGATGTTCGCCGACACGGCATCGGCCAGCCGACCCGCATCCTCGATCTCGCGCAACTGCACCGGCGTTTCGGCCGGCAGCTTCTTGTTGAGCTTGGCGTAATTTTCGAACTGCTCGGCGACCGAACGCATCAGCGCGGCGGCTTCCGGACCTTCGGCTGCGATATCCTCGACCGGGTCGACATGCGCGACCAGATGCGTCTCGGTCGCTTCCATGCGATCCAGCTGCGCCCGATGCTTGCCCTCGACCAGCACGCGGACGGTGCCGTCGGGCAGCTTCAGCAATTGCAGGACGATCGCGACGACGCCGGTGTCGTACAGGGAATCCCGGCCCGGATCATCCTCTGCCGGATCAAGCTGCGAGACGAGGAAGATTTCCTTATTGCCTTCCATCGCCGCTTCGAGCGCGGCAACGCTCTTGTCGCGGCCGACGAACAGCGGGACGATCATCTGCGGGAAGACGACGATGTCGCGCAGCGGCAGAAGGGGATATTGCGTAGTCATTCACTCTCCGGGGCCGGATGCGGCCCGTCATGCGGTTCATCGCCTTTATGGGGATGACCGCCGCAGCAATCAATCACGCCTTGTCATAAGGCGGCAATGATGAACATGCTATGATCAGAAAGGCAGCTTGAAACCGGGGGGCAAGGGCAGGCCAGCGGTCATCTTGCCCATTTCGGCATTGCTGACTTCATCCGCTTTCTTGCGCGCATCATTGAATGCGGCGACGATCAGGTCTTCCAGCATCTGCTTTTCCGACGGCGCCAGCAGGCTTTCGTCGATATCGACGCCGACGATCCGGCCCTTGGCCGACGCCTTCACCTTCACCAGACCGCCACCGGCGGCGCCTTCGACCTCCAGCTTGTCCAGATTGTCCTGCGCCCGTTGCAATTCTTCCTGAACACGGCTCGCCATGCCCAGGATTTCATTCAGATCCTTCATAATTCAAACACTCCATTGTTCGAGCTTGTCGTCCAGCTCGGCATCGGGGAAGGCCGCCATCGCCGCCTTGACCACCGGGGTTTCCATAATCTGTGCGCGGGCGTCCGCCGCCTTGCGTTCCTGCTGCTGTTGCAGGGTCATGTCGCCCCCGCTCTGCTCCAGCTTCACCAGCCACCGGGTTCCCGGCGTGGCCGCGTTCAAAGCCTGCTCCAGGTCGCGTTTGAAATCCCCATGTGTCCAAATATGGGTCAATCTTATGGCGACTTCGGGCGGATTGAGCGACACCAAGGCCGCGCAATCATGCAGATGATTGGCCAGCGCCGGCTTTTGCTTGTCGACCAGCGCGATCAGGCCGTTCATGTCGGTCGGCAATGCAGCGGGCCGTTCCGTCGCTGAACCGGGCGCCGCGCTTGCCGGCACAATGGCTGAACCACCTTCCCGCAGCAACCGCGCCAGTTCACCCGGATCGGGCATGGTCGCGGCATGCATCACGCGCAGCAGCGCCATTTCGCAGCTTTCGATCGGCAGGACCGCGCTCGCCACCTCGTCATGGCCCTTCAGCAGCAATTGCCACAGCCGATGGAGCGGCGCGAAGCCCAGTTGCGCGGCCCAGGCCGCAATCGCCTCGCGCTCCTCCGCCGACTGGCCGGGGCTGGCCATATCGCGCCCGGCCTTCACCAGCGTCACCGCATGGGTCAGTTCCATCAGACCGCGCATCAGCGACAACGGTTCGACGCCCAGAGCATATTGATCGCGCACGGCGTTCAGCAGGACGGCGGTGTCACCCTCCAGCAACAGCGCCAGCAGACGCCGCACAGATCCCCGGTCGGACAGGCCCAGCATCTCGCGCACCTGGCTCGCCGTCACCAGCAATGCACCCTCGCCCATCTCCGCATGGGCAATCGCCTGGTCGAGGATGGACAGGCCATCGCGCGCGGACCCTTCGGCCGCCTGCGCGATCAGCGCCAGCGCATCCTCTTCGGCGGTGACGCCTTCCTTCTCGCAGATATTCGCGAAATGCGTCGCCAGCAGATCGGCCGGAATGCGTCGCAGATCGAACCGCTGACAGCGAGACAGCACCGTCACCGGCACCTTGTTCACCTCGGTCGTGGCGAACAGGAATTTCACATGGGCCGGCGGCTCCTCCAGCGTCTTCAACAGCGCGTTGAAGGCGTTTTTGGAGAGCATATGGACTTCGTCGATAATGTAGATCTTGTAGCGCGCCGACACGGCGGCATAGCGCACCGCCTCGATGATCTCGCGCACGTCGTCCACGCCGGTATGGCTGGCGGCGTCCATCTCGACCACGTCGATATGCCGCCCCTCAGCGATCGCTAGGCAGGGCTCGCACACGCCGCAGGGATCGATCGTCGGGCCACCCTGCCCATCCGGACCGATGCAATTCAGCGCCTTGGCGATCAGCCGCGCGGTCGACGTCTTGCCCACCCCGCGCACGCCGGTCATCAGAAACGCATGGGCCAGCCGGCCACGCTTGATCGCGTTGCCCAGCGTCTGGACCATCGCGTCCTGACCGATCAGTTCACGAAAACTGCGCGATCGATATTTGCGCGCAAGAACGCGATAGGGCTGCGGGGAATCGGACATGGACGCTACTTAGCAGGTGCCTGCGCCTGAAATCCAACGGCAAGTGCCGACTTGCGCACACCCTGCCCCAATGCCATCCTCCCGCTGAATATATGGGGGACTATGCAAATGGCTACATCCGGCAATGATGCCGTCAACACGATCAACAGTGCGCGTCAGCAAATGCTCTATGATGCGAACCGCAAATCGACGGGCGTCGCCTACTTGCTGTGGCTCTTCCTCGGAAGTTTCGGAGGGCATCGTTTTTATCTGGGGCAAACCGGCACTGCCATTACGCAACTTTTGCTGCTCATTATCGGCTGGACGACGATCATCGTCGGCGTCGGCATCTTCATGCTGATTGCCTTGGGAATATGGGTTCTTGTCGACGCCTTCCTCATTCCCGGCATGGTACGAGCCGAAAATCTGAAGCTGGCTGACAAGCTAACGCTGTAGAAAAGTAGGAGCCGGAACGACCCGTGACGAAATCACTGTGGCTGCTTCCGTCAGGACCTGACCCGGTTCGCGACGATCACGTCCGCCCGACTCCCGGCGCGGCATATGCAGAAGTGCTAACCGCTTGGCAAGGGGGTCTATAAACTCCGTGCTCCTGCGAAAGCAGGAGCCCAGGATCGAACGCTATGCCCTGCACTCTGGGCTCCTGCTTTCGCAGGAGCACGACATTACCTGATTATTCCAGCCCGCTCTTCTGCGCCTTCGCGACGAAGGATAGCGCCGCCTGCGCCGTTTCCGCGATCGCGGCCTCGGCTTTCTTCGCGTCGACCGTCGGCCGGTCCAGATAGACGGCCAATATATATTCGTCCCCCGTTGGCGACTTCACCAACGCCACGTCATTATAGGCGGTACCGCAGGTGCCGGTCTTGCTGCCCGACGTCCAGCCCGTCGGCAGGCCCGCCTTGATGCGATTGTCGCCGGTGCTGCTGGCATTGAACCAGGCGCGCAGCTTGTCGGCGCTTTCCGGCTTCATGTCGTTGAAGAAAAGGCGCCCCATCAGCCCCGCCATCGCCGCCGGCGTGGTGGTGTCGCGCGGATCGCCCTCTGCATTTTCATTGAGCGTCGGCTCATTGCGATCCAGCCGCGTCACGCTGTCGCCATGCGCCCGCATGAAGGCCGTCAGCCCCTCCGGCCCGCCCAGCATCGGCAGCAGCAGGTTGGCGGCGCTATTGTCGCTCACCTCGACGGCGGCCTGCGCCAGTTCGCCCATGCTCATCCGGCCGCGCTTCTTGTTCTTCTTCACCACCGGTGCGTAATCGAGGATATCGTCCTTGCCGAAGGGGATTTCGCCGCTCAGCCCGAACTTGCCGGCATCCGCGCCGGTCAGCACGGCGGCGGCCATGGGCGCCTTGAAGGTCGAACACATGGCGAACCGCTCGTCCCGGTTGAAGCCCAGCAGCAGCGCGCCGCTCTTGTCGACCAGCGCCACGCCCAGCCGACCGCCCGTCTCCTCCTCGATCGTCTTGGGATTGCGCACCTCCGTCAACGCCGATTGCGGCACCAGATAGCGGGGCGCGCTCGGCATCAGCGAATCCAGCCGTCCGGTCGGCACCGGCTCCTTGGCAGGCGCCTTCTTCTTGTCGGCGGCAAGGGAGGGCGCGGCCAGCAAGGCCAGCGCAGTCAGGGCGGTCAAAGTCTTCATAGCGGCGCTCACATGCCCTGCATATTATAGGATTCACTGGGAATATGGACGGTCAGATTGTCGAGCTTCCCGTCCAGCATGATCTGACAGGCCAGTCGGCTGGTGCGGGTGGCGGCGGCGGCAAGGTCCAGCATATCCTCCTCATCCTCGCTCGCGCGGGGCAGGCGATCAAAATCCGCCGCATCCACGATCACATGGCAGGTGGAACAGGCCATCTGTCCTTCGCATGTCCCCTCCAGCGGCTGGCCGGCGGCCTGTGCGACATCCAGCAGGACCGATCCTGCCAGGGCGTCGACCTCCTGCCGCCGCTCTCCGTCAGCGCTGATGAAGGTGACCCTGATCATGTGATGCATGCGCTCCCTTGTCACGGCGCCGCTTGTGCAACTGCCGCCTCGTTCAATGCTTCTGCTGCCCTCTCCACATCATCCCGGCTCGTGTAACGGCCAAAGCCGATCCGCACCGATCCGCGCGCCTGACTATCCGTCAGCCCCAACGCGCGCAGCACATGGCTAGGCCTGCCGGACCCGCTTGCGCAAGCACTTCCCAATGAAAAAGCGACAGTGCGGCAATGGGACAACAGCCGGGCGCCATTGATCCCGTCGCGCCGCAGGTTGAGATTGCCGGGGTAACGGTGGCTGTCCGATCCGTTCAGCGTCCAGCCGGCAAACAGGTCGCGGGCCAGCAGCGCCAGCTCTTCGACATGGACGCGATCCGCCTCCACCCTCTCCCGCATCAGCCGCGCGGCGACACCGAACCCGGCACATAAAGCGGGAGAGAGCGTACCGGACCGCAGCCCGCCTTCCTGCCCGCCGCCATGGATCAGCGGCGCCGGCTTCACGCCATCGCGCAGCCATAGAGCGCCGATCCCCTTGGGTCCGTGAACCTTGTGCGCACTGATCGCCACCATATCGCACTTGTCCGGGATGGCGACACGGCCATAGCCCTGCACCGCGTCGCACAGGAACAGCGCCCCGGCCCGATGCGCCAGATCGGCCAGCGCCGCCACCGGCTGGATCACGCCGATCTCATTATTGACCAGCATCGCGACAACGATCGAGACACCCGGAATGATCGCCGCGCGCGCCGCCGCCATGTCGACCAGACCGTCGGCGCCGACCGGCAGGACGGTCACATCACGTCCAGCCCGCCCCGTTGCCTCGACCGTGTCCAGCACCGCCGCATGCTCGGTCGCGATGGTGACGATGCCACCGGCAGGCGCGCCCTGAATGGCGATGTTCAGCGCCTCGGTCGCCCCGGACGTAAAGAGCAGTTTCCCGCCCGGCGGCAGCAGCTTCGCTACCTCGTCCCTTGCCACTTCCACCTGCGCGGCAGCGGCGCGACCCAGCCGATGGGCGCTGTGCGGGTTGGCAAAATGATCGCGCAACAACGGCACCATCGCCTCGAACGCTTCGGGCGCCAGCGGCGTGGTCGCCTGATAGTCCAGATAGATCATGATCTTGCCCTGTTCGCCATCGCGGTCCACACGGCCAGAAAAGTGTCCACTTCGTTGTCACCGGTTTGAGGGCTGAAGCTGACGCGCACCACTTCGGAAGCGGCCACATCCTCCCATCCCATCGCCCCCAGCACATGGCTGGTCTTGAGCGATCCGGACGAGCAGGCGCTGCCCGCCGACACCGATATCCCCTTGAGGTCGAACTGGATCAGTTGCGCGCGCGCCGACAGGCCCGGCATGCGATAGCTGGCGATGGCCGGAAGTCGAGGCGCATCCCGCGCGACGATGATGCCGCCCGCCGCCTCGATCCCCGCATCCAGCCGGGCGCGCAAATCCGCCGCGCGGGGCAACCAATCTTCCCGCGCCTCCAGCGCCGCCGCCATCGCCATTATGGCGGGCAGATTTTCCGTCCCCGCGCGATAGCCCTGCTCCTGCCCGCCGCTAGGCTCGATCAGGGCAAGGTCACGGATCAGCAGCGCGCCGATCCCCGGCGGACCACCAAATTTATGCGCGCTGATCGCAATCATGTCCGCATCCGGCAGCGGCAGCTTGCCCGCACTCTGGGCACAATCGGCAAACAGGATCGCCCCGTCATGATCGATCCGGTCGAGCGGCTGGATCACGCCGGTTTCATTGTTGACGTGCTGGATGGCGATGATCGCCTCAACATCCGTTCGCCCTGAGCCTGTCGAAGGGCGAACGGGCCTTTGCACTATACCATCCCCATCCACCGTCAGCCACTCCGCCCCCTTGGCTACGCGCAGCACGGCATCATGCTCCACCGGCGACGTCACGATCCGCCCCGCCTTGGCCCGCAACAGGCCGATGGCGATCGCCTCGCTGGCGCCGGAGGTGAAGATGACATGCCCATCCCAGCCCAGCGCCGCCGCGATCCGCTTGCGCGCATCCTCCAGCGTGGCACGGGCGGCCCGGCCGTCCGCATGGGGACTGGACGGGTTGGCCCAGTTGGAAAGCGCCGCCACCATCGCCGCCTGCGCCTGCGGCAGCATCGGGGTGGTCGCAGCATGATCGAGATAAAGGCGTTGGGCGGCCAAGCGGGCGTTACTCATTGATTGCGGAAATGGCGGCGGCATCTATATAGGCGGTTTGCCGCGCCGCGCCAGCGATAGCCTTGGCGTGCGCACCGATCCTACCCCTGCTGCCCCAAAAAGGCGGCCCAGAACCATAACAGGTGCCATGCCCGACGTCATTTTCACCGGACCCGAAGGTCGCCTCGAAGGCCGCTTCAGCCCCCCGCCCCGCCCGCGCGCGCCGGTCGCCATGATCCTGCACCCGCATCCGCAGGGCGGCGGCACGATGAACGACCGCATCACGCAGGCGATGTACAAGACCTTCGTGAAGCGCGGCTTCGCCGTTCTGCGCTTCAACTTCCGGGGCGTCGGCCGCAGCCAGGGCACGTTCGACAATGGCATCGGCGAACTGTCCGATGCGGCGGCGGCGCTCGACTGGGTACAGAGCTTCCATCCCGAAGCGCAGACCACTTGGATCGCCGGCTTCTCCTTCGGCGCGTGGATCGGCATGCAGTTGCTGATGCGTCGCCCGGAAATCCGCGGCTTCATCTCGGTCGCGCCGCCCGCCAACATGTATGACTTCTCCTTCCTCGCCCCCTGCCCGTCCTCGGGCATCATCGTACAGGGCACGTCGGACGAAGTGGTGACCGCCAGCGCCGTCCAGAAGCTGGTGGACAAGCTGCGCACGCAGAAGGGCATCACCATCCATCATGACGAGATCAAGGGCGCGAACCATTTCTTCGAGCATGAACTCGACCAGCTCATGAAGTCGGTCGACAATTATCTCGACATGCGCCTGTCGCCGGATTCGCCGATCCGCTGATCCCTGGCCATGAGCGATAAAGAAAGGGCTGCCTGAAAAGGCGGCCCTTTTTGTTATAACGCCATCCGCTTATTTCGTCATTGCGAGCGCAGCGAAGCAATCCATGTCGCTACCGTGGATTGCTTCGCTGCGCTCGCAATGACGAAATATCATTCCATCCTAACCCGAAACCGGCAGGGACAGGATGAAGCGTGCGCCCTCGCCCGGCGCGCCGCCGATGACGATATCGCCGCCCATCGCCCGCGCCAGTCGGCGGGAGATATAAAGGCCAAGGCCGCTGCCACCGGCATCGTCCCGGCCCAGTCGCTCGAACTTTTCGAAAATACGCTCGCGATCGGCCGGGGCAACGCCCGTCCCCTGATCGATCACCGCGATACGCGCCTGACCGCTTTCCCATTCGATGGCGACACGCACCTCCGTATCCTCGGGCGAATAGCGCACGGCATTGCCGATCAGATTGACCAATATCTGGAGCACGCGGCGAAATTCCCCGGTGGCGAGCAAGGTAGCATCCACCGAAGGCGGCACGATCTTTATCCGCCGGTCCAGCGCCTTGACCGCCAGCAACCCCGCCGCGCGCCTGCCCAGATCGGCCAGATCCACCTCTTCGGCGATCACGCTGAAATCCGGCCGGTCGATCGCCTGCAAGTCCGCCAGATCGTCGACCAGCGCCATCAGATGCCGCCCCGCCACCGCGATATCGCTGGCATAGCCGGCATAGTCCGGTCGCAGCGGCCCTTCCAGTTGGGCGCTGATCGTATCGGCATTGGCGATGATCCGCCCCAGCGGCTGGCGCAGCGACCGGTCCAGCCGCCGCCCGAATTCGGCGGGATAGAGCGCCAACGGCTGATCCTCGACCATCGGCGCCACCATCGCCTGCGCCAGCGGGAAGGCCGTGCCGCGATAGCCCTTGAGCTGTCCCGACAGGTCGAATGTCGGATAGGCCGACAGCTTGAACCGGCTGCCCGTATCCTTCGCCAGCACCGCCTGCTGATCGCGAAAGGCGCGGCGCTGGGCAAAGCCGCGCAGCATCGCCATGTCGCCCTCATCATCGGGCTGAAGCTGGAAATAGCTGGAAAAGCGGCTGCCCGGCACCGGCGGATCGGCGGGCAGCGCTCCGGCGTCTCCCATCCCCTCCAGCACCATTTCGAATCGCAGCTGCGTATCGATCTGCCAGGTCCATCCTTCGGCCAGCGCCGCGATATCCGCGTCGCGCTGCCCATTGTCGACCGGATCGGCAACCGTGGGCCGCTCGCGCCAGTCCACCACGGACAGGCTGACGCCGCCCTCTTCAGGCCTGGCGCGCACCCACATGTCGATATCGCCCCGCTCGCAGGCGGCGACCACCGGGCGGGACAGCGTGATCCCCAGCCGCGCCGCCAGCCGCGCGATCGTCGCCAGTTGCGGCACCGCGATCGGAACGCCCAGATCGGCGCCCGCCTCCCGCTGCAACGCCAGCAAAGGCGGATCGGCGCTCAGCAACCGGCCGTCGGCGGCCAGCATGGCGCGAACAACAACCGGATGGGATGGCATCGTCATGCGGCGCAGACCGCCCGCAAATGATCCAGCTTCGCACGGAAGGTGGCGGGCGTGCGCAGCGCCTGCACCGCCGCCTCGACCTGCGGATCGCTCATAGCCTGATAGCGATCCGCCTCCGCTACGATAGCGACATCGGTCAGGGTCGGACGCACCGGCCGCAACGCCATCAGCAGATGGCGATAGTCGCCATCCGATCCGCCCAGCGCGCGGCACAGCAGCGCCACATCGCTCAGCGGACCCAGTAGCAGCATGTCCGTCACCTGCACGCTGTCCATCCGCAACCGCCGCGCCGCCAGCGCCACGAACAACAGGAAGCGCCGCTGCCCCAGCGCCTTGCCCGGCAAGTCCGGCGCATCGGCACGGTCGCCCATCTGACGCACCAGCCGGTCCGCCTGCGCAATCGGCCCCGCGCCTTCGTCATGATCGGCCAGCAATTTCCAGACCGCCCGCTCGAACGCCGCCGGCACGCCATCGGCGCCGTCGGCCATCATGCGCTGCGCCGCCGTCGCCAGACAGGCCGCCACGGTCCACACCAGTTCGGCAAAATGTTCGGCCGGCAGGTCCGGCCGCATCGGCTGCGCCTCGCCCCCCGGCATCAGCCAGCGCCCCTCGGCCAGCGCCAGCGCCGACACCGCGTCGCCCAGTTCGGGATGATCGCTGGTGGGCAATGGCCCATCCGCTTCCTCCGCCTGTTCGATATCCGCCTGCCCGAACGGCCGCAGCATCAGCGTAACACCCGCGCGCATCTGCATATGGGCGAGCAATCCGGGGGCCAGCAGGCTGGGCTGCGCCCGCACCATCGGCCAAGCCAGCGGTTCGTCCCACCGGTCCAGCGCAGACGTAACATCCGGGGCATGATCCATCGACAGGCGCAGCGCCATTTCGACCGCCGCTATACAGCCGCCCAGATGGCGCCGCGTCTCTGCGATCAGCGCATCGTGCCGCACGGGCGCATCGGCCGGAAAGAAGAAGGCGAGGTCGATTGCATGCGTCACCGGCACGGCGGACATGTCCGCCATGACACGCGCCATTGGCCAACTGCCCGCCATGGCCGTGCCGGTATGGGACGAATAGGCGCTCATGCCGGGCACCTTAGCTACACGTCGTTAAAATGCACTAAACCCTGCCGGCGAAAAATCCCGGTCTGAAACAAATAGTCAGGGACAGAAATTCAGTCGGGCCGCCGCAGCAAAATCGCCCCGACCGATGCGATCGCGGCGACCATCGCGACGTCATATCCGGTCGCCGAGGCGCCCAGCAGACCGCCCAGCAGCAACAGGATCAGCGCCGTCCCCGGCGTCATGATCATCCACGCCCGCGCCGCGCCCGTCCTGCGCCAGCGATCCGCCAGCAGGATCACCGCCAGCAACAGCGCCAGATAGGTCGCGATCGCATCGCCACCGGCCAGCGCGATCCCGACCAGTGCAAAGCCCGGCGCGACAAAGGCGGTCCAGCCCGTCGGCGGCGTGCGCAGCGACAATTCGTCCAACCGGTCGGCCGTCTCCGCCAGCAGCAGCGCCAGCAGCAACAGGCAGAAGCCGGTCGACGTCCACAAAAGCTCGATAGGCACCAGCGCGATCGCGCCCAGCGCCATGGCCGCGATCCGCACCTGCGCGGCGGGCACCTGCGTCCGCAGCAGCGGCGGGCTGATCCGCCGGGCGAGCCGCGCCAGCAGATAATGTTCGATGCCGCCGCGCGCCCGCGCCGCCGAAGCGCCCGCAGCCGTCACCGCCTGCGCCACCAGATCGGCCTGCTGCTGCGTTTCGACCAGCGCGACCCGCCCTTCCAGCAGATCATCCTGCGACACGGTGATGCGCCGGGCGCCGCCCTGCACCGCCGCCCGCACCAAAGTCAGCGCCAGATCCCAGTCGCCGATCATGTCCAGTGTCCCGAACAACAGGTCCGGGCTGACCCGCGCCAACCCCGCCCAGCGCTGCCCGGCATCGATCCGCTCCAGCGGCGCACTGGCCCGGCTATCGTCCGCCACTAACAACGCATTGCCATCGATCCCGCCGATATTCGCGAAATGCGCCTGCGCCACGACCGCGCCATCGGCGACCAGCAGCACGTCGCTGTCGCGCGGCGCATCGCGCACCATCGACACCATGTCGCGCACCAGCGCGACCGCGATGCCGTCCGCGCTCAGCCGGTCGACTGCTTGCGACACCGCCGGGGTAATCACGCTGACCAGAATCAATATGCGATCGGCACCGGCCTGCACGGCCTGACGCGCCTGATATTCGATCAGTGTCTGGCCGGCGAAATGCAGGCTGGCCCGCAGCCCCGCGGGCGAATCGGCGGTTGGCCTGCTGGCGCTGAGAATTGCGGCGAAACTCATATCGTTACGCTTGTGGACCCGATTATTGTGTGGGCGACCTTGTCGCAAGGCCGAAGCCTTCGCGCAAGCAAAGCCGCGCATCGGGTTGAAATCAATGAAAGGCAATCAATCCTGACGCAGGCCGTCCAGCACCGCTTCCAGCCGACGAATGACCCGCGGATCTCCCGGCGCAGCCTGCGCCGCCTCATCCGCCAGGGCCATCAGCGCGTTCAAGCCAAAGCTCGCGGCCAGCCCTTTCAGCCGCCAAGCGGCCAGTTCCCAATTGGCGTCACAACGGGCTCGCTTCAGCAGGTCTACCTGACGTTCGGCGCTTTCCATGAAGGCCACGCGCAGATCGGCGATGAGTGCGCGATCTTCGCCGACGGCTGCGGCAAGGGCAGCGTGAAGAGCGCCAGAATCATAAGACATGGCGACAGACGCTATCGGGCGTGCGTTAAGTTTTGGTAACAGGGCATTTCCGCCGCCGGAAAAGCTGCTAGGATGCGCATATGACAGGGGGCACCAGCACAATCGTCGAGTTCTGGCGAGACGAACTTAACGCGACCGGCACGGAGTCGCAGGCGGACGATATTTTGCTTTTGAAACAAGCCGTTCTGGAAATAGACGAGAGTGACGAAACGGCCGGTAACGGCGCGGAAAAGACGGTGAAGCGGGTGCGCATCGCGCTTTCGCTGCTGGCGGTGCTGTGGCTGGGCTTTGCCGGCTGGGCCATCATCGTCTCTGGCGATCTGGCGGCTGGCCCCTCTGCCTGGGCCAATGCCGTCGTCACGCTGGCGGTGCCGCTGATCCTGCTCGCCCTCTCCTATCTGCTGCTGGTCCGCAACAGCCGCACCGAGTCGCGCCGCTATCTCGACACCGCCCGCGCCCTGCGAACCGAAGCGGACCTGCTGGAATTGCGCCTTGGCCGGATCAGCAGCCAGCTCGAATCCGCGCGTCAGACGATGCAGGATCAGGCCGAACTGCTCGACAGCTATGGCGCCGCCGCCAGCAGCAATATGGAAGCATCGGCCGAACTGATCGCTGGCCGCGCCCATATCACCGCCGAACGCGCCGAAAGCGCCGAGCGCGCGGGACAGGCGCTGGTGCAGCGCATGGACATGCTGATCGCCTCCATCCCCGAACTGGAGGACCGCACCGGCCGCATGTCGGCGCGAATCATGGATGATGGCCATGCGCTGGCGGAACGGATCGACATGCTGGAGGCGCGGCTGCATGCGCTGACCGAAGTGTCGGACGAAGCCCGCGCCCGCACGCTGGCTGCGACCAAGAGCCTGTCGAGCCAGCTTACCCAGTTGCAGGAATCGACCCGCGCTGCGACGGAAGAGGTCACCGGCATGGCCGAGATCGCATCCGGCCGGATCGACGCCACGGCCCAGAGCGCGCGCGAAGCGATGGACCGCAGCCGTCAGGATCTGGAGGAACATGCCGAAGCCCTGAATGCCGCGATCGACGCCGCGCAGGCCGGTGTCGCCAGCACCAGCGATCAGGCCCGATCCACGCTGGCGGCAGATCTGGACACCATCAACACCACCATGCGCGCGCGCATCGACACTGTGCTGCACACTGTGCGCGGCGCCTTCGCCACCACCGATGAAGGCTTGTCGCGCCGTGCCGAGGCGCTCGAAACTTTGGTCGCCGTCGCCCAGCAGGGCATCGGATCGACCAGCGAAGAGGCGCTGTCCACCCTCTCGCGCGACATGGCGGCGATCGATGAGGACCTGCGCCGTCGTCTGGATAGTGCGCTGGAGCGGGCACAGGAAAATCTGGCCGTCACCGACAGCGGCCTCACCCGCCAGACGGAGGCGCTGGATACGCTGATCGCCCGCTCGCGTTCCAGTCTGGATGCGATCGGCAACGAAACCGTCACCAGCCTCAGCGACATGATCGCCGATATCGAAAGTCGGCTGCATCATCTCGACACGATGATGGAGGGGCAGCGCAGCCTGATGTCGGGCCTGCACGCCGGGCTGCATGACACCATCGCCTCTACCGAGGGCCGCTTCGCCGCGCTGGAGGATAATGCGCTAGCCCGGGGCGAAAGGCTGACGGCCGCACTGGCCCGCCTGACCGAAGAGACGCAGCGGATCGACGGGGCGCTGGCATCGGGCGGCATGACCGCCGAAAAGCTGATCGGTGCCGCCGAAACCCTGCTGGTGGCGCTCGATTCGAGCGTGCGCGAACTGGACGAAACCTATCCCGGCGCACTGGAGCGCTTCGACGCGCGCGTCGAACAGAGCCGCACCCTGCTGGGCAGCGCCACGCCCGAGATCGAGCGGCTGGAGGCCATTTCGCAAGCGCTGGTCGGCCGCACCGAAGAAGCGGAATCGCTGCTGCGCGGTCAGGGCAGCCGTCTCACCGAATGGCTGGAAAGCACCCAGAGCGGGCTGCATGCCAATCGCGAACTGGTCGACCGTCTGCGCACCGCGCTGGAAGCGGCGGATCAGGATGCCCGGCGTATTACCGAAGGCGCCGGACCGCTGCTGGTCACGGCTCTGCTGCGGGTCAAGGACACCGCCGATCAGGCGGCCGAACGCGCGCGTCAGGCGCTGGGCCGCGCCATTCCTGACGCAGCCCAGCAATTGGCGCAGGCCAGCGACGAAGCGCTGGAAAATGTCATCGGTGACAGGGTGACGGCGCAGATCGAGCAGGTCGCCCGTGTCGCGGAGGAAGCGGTTCAGGCCGCACATCAGGCCTCCGAACGTCTCACCCGCCAGTTGCTGACCATCGCCGACACCAGCGCCAGCGTGGAACAGCGCATCCTCGACGCGGAACAGGCGGCCGAGCATCGCGACCGCGACCATTTCGCGCGGCGGTCTGCCCTGCTGATCGAATCGCTCAACAGCACCGCGATCGACGTCGCCAAGATCCTGTCGAACGACGTCACCGACTCCGCCTGGTCCGCCTATCTGAAGGGCGATCGCGGCGTCTTCACGCGCCGTGCGGTCAAGCTGCTGGATGCCGGCGAATCCCGCGAAATCGCGCTGCATTATGATAATGACGCCGACTTCCGCGATCATGTGAACCGCTACATCCACGATTTCGAGGCGATGTTGCGGATCATCCTGTCCGCGCGCGACGGCAATGCGCTGGGCGTGGCGGTTCTCTCGTCCGACATGGGCAAGCTCTATGTCGCGCTGGCGCAGGCGATCGAACGGCTGCGGCAATAGTAGCAAATCCATGTTGACGTTGATGCCGGCAACGCTTGACTAATCTCCATGTGTTTCCTATGCGTTCCTCATACGTTCCACGGAGGACCGCAGCGATGTTGACGCCAAAGCAGCAGGAATTGCTGAGCTTCATTCAGACCCGGCTGGAGGAGGGCGGCGTGTCGCCTTCCTTTGAGGAGATGAAGGACGCACTCGACCTGCGCTCCAAGTCGGGCATCCACCGGCTGATCAATGCGCTGGAGGAACGCGGCTTCATTCGCCGCCTGCCCAATCGCGCCCGCGCGCTGGAAGTGCTGAAGCTGCCGGACGCCATGCACCGCGATGTCGCACCGGTCATCCCGGCCCGTCCTCGCGCTGCGCCGTCCGCCCCCGCGCTGCCGATCGCGGCCAATGACGTAATCGAAATCCCGCTGCATGGCCGCATCGCCGCCGGTGTCCCGATCGAGGCGATGGAGGGCCAGACCATGTTGTCCGTCCCCGCCGCCCTGCTCGGTTCGGGCGATCATTATGCGCTGGAAGTGTCCGGCGATTCGATGGTCGAGGCCGGCATTCTCGATGGCGACTTCGCCCTGATCCAGCGCACCGAAACCGCGCGCGAAGGCCAGATCGTCGTCGCCCTGATCGACGAGGCGGAAGCCACGCTCAAATATTTCCGCCGCGAAGGCAGCCGGGTGCGGCTCGACCCGGCCAATCCGGCCTATGAACCGCAAGTCTATGACGCGCGTCAGGTCCGCATCCAGGGCAAGCTCGCCGGATTGCTTCGCCGCTATAATTGAGGCCTTCGCGGCCTGGGGCGCGATATCCACGGATGCGCGTCATCGGGCCGGAAGACAGTGCGAACCTCACCCGTTGCAAGGGTAATCGACAGGCCGCCGGTGCGCATCAGCAACCGGCGGTCGATCTTCATCCGACGCGGATGACACCAGCCCGGCAAGCCCCGGTCGCTGACGACGATATCCGCCATGGCGCAATCCCGAGCAAAGCTGCGCCGCTCGATCAGCATGTCGCTTCGGGTGAAAAGCAGGCGCCAGCTTCGCCCTTTCCCATCCTTCAACCGGACAGCGCACAGGTCGGTCGAACATCGCGCACCCGGCAGCCTCGCGATCGCCGCCAGTTCCCCGTCATAACCCGCGCTTTCCGACAACACATCGCGCACATAATCGCCCGCCCGGTCGCGCAGGATCGCCATGCCATCGGGCGTGCGCACCGCGACATGCCGCCCATCCCCCGTCACCAGCAGGTCCGGCGGCGACGCGGCAAAAGTCACGCCCACGCCGATCAGGACCGGCGCCAGCCCCAGCCAGCGCCACCGCGTCCGCCAGAGCAGGCACCAGAGCAATCCCACGACCGTCATCCCGAACAGCGCCATGCCCATGGTCGGCGCCAGCAGCGTCGCCATCGGACTGGCCGCCACGCCATGGGCCAGCGCCAGCAACAGGTTCAGCGCCTGCTGCGTCATCCACCAGAAGGGCGCGCCCAGCCCCACCACGTCCAGCAGCAGCGCCATCGCCTCCAGCGGCATGACGACGAAAGTGGTGAGCGGGATGGCAATCAGATTGGCGAATGCCCCCAGCATCCCCGCCTTGTGGAAATGGAACAGCGCGATGGGCATCAGCACCAGTTCCACGGCAATGCCGGTCGCCAGCGTAACCGCCAGCGCCCGCCCCGCCCGGCGCATCACGCCCTCATCCCGCGCGGCAGCAAAGGCCCGAAAACGTCCATGCTCCGCCAACGCCACCAGCGCCGTCACGGCCGCAAAGCTCATCTGGAAACTCGGGCCGGCCAGCGCTTCGGGCCAGAACACCAGCACCAGCAACGCCCCGCTCGCCACCAGCCGCAGCGTGATCGCGTCCCGCCCCATCGCCAGCCCGCCCAGCACCAGCAGCGCGGCGACACAGGATCGCAAGGTCGGCACCTCCGCGCCGGTCAGCCAGGTATAGCCAATCCCCGCCAGCGCGCCGCCAGCCGCCGCGATCAGCATCAACGGCCAGTGCAGCGCCGCCCGCTGGCTCAGCGCCATCACCCGCATCAGCAGGAAAATCACCGCGCCGATCAGCGCCGTCACATGCAGGCCGCTGATCGACAACAGATGCGCCAGCCCGCTGCGCCGCATCGCCTCGGCATCCGCCTCGGGAATCGCACCCTGATCCCCGGTCGCCAGAGCGACCGCAATCCCTTCCGCCGGACCGTCCACCCGTTCCACTATATGATCGAACAATCGCGCCCGCAGCGGCGGCGATGCGGTGGAAGCACGCAACACCTCCACCGGTTTCAACGCCTTGCCGGTGGCGCCGATCCCCAGAAAATAAGCACGCGCAGCAAAATCATAGCCGCCCGGCACGCTGGGTGGCGCTGGCGGCATCAACCGCACCCGAAAGCGGATCAGCGCCCCCTCACCCAGTCCCGCCGGCATATCTCCATCGCCGATATTCACCCGCACCACCGCTGGCAGGTGCGGCTCATCCATCGGTCGCAGCATCACGCGCACCATTGCCTGCGCCGGCACCTGCCGCACCGACAGCACCTGCCCCGTCATCTGGACGAAGGTCGCACGCGCCAGCGGCGGCTGCCCCCACAAGGCCGCCTTCCCCCACACCAGCAAGCATCCGATGCAAGCCAATATTGCGCCCGCGACAATCATTCGCCGCAACCGTCCGCCCGGCGGCAGCATCGCGCCGATGCACGCCAGCGCCAGCATCCCGCAGCAAAAGGCCAGCCAGCCCATGGCATCGGGCAGGATGAACCAGGCGGATATCCCCGCGCCCAGCCCGATCGGCGCCCACAGGCCGATCTGTTCCCGCTCCCTTTCCAGCCAGCTTTCAACCGCTTCCAGCCCGCTTCGGGACAGCACAGCCAGCCTCCTGCCAAGGGAGGTTTGTCGTGGCTCAAAAGCCATGCTAGGGGGCGTCGCATCCATGGGTCAGTAAGGCGAATGTCAAAGAATATGACGGCAAGTGCAACGGGAATGAACAAGCAGGTGGTGACCCGTTTCGCCCCATCGCCGACCGGCTTCCTGCATATCGGCGGCGCCCGGACTGCGCTTTTCAACTGGCTCTATGCCCGCCACCATGGCGGCAAGTTCCTGCTCCGTGTCGAAGATACCGATCGCGCCCGCTCCACCGAGGAAGCCGTGGCCGCGATCTTCGACGGTCTGGAATGGCTGGGTCTGGGCGGTGACGAACCGGCCGTCTTCCAGTTCGAGCGCACCCCGCGCCATGCGGAAGTCGCCAACCAGTTGCTCGACGCCGGCCACGCCTATCGCTGCTACGCCACGCCGGAAGAACTGGCCGAGCTGCGCGAGCAACAGCGCGCCGCCAAGCAGCCGATGCGCTATGACTGCCGCTGGCGCGACCGCTCGCCCGCCGAAGCCCCCGAAGGCGCCCCCTTCGTCATCCGGATCAAGGCGCCGCGCGACGGCGAAACCGTGATCGAGGATCAGGTGCAGGGCCGCGTGGTCGTGCAGAATGCCGAGCTGGACGACATGATCCTGCTCCGCTCGGACGGCACGCCCACCTATATGCTGGCCGTGGTGGTCGACGATCATGACATGGGCGTCACCCATGTCATTCGCGGCGACGACCATCTGAACAACGCCTTCCGTCAGCTCAGCATCATTAAAGCCATGGCCGAGATAGAAGGGGGCTGGGAAGAGCCGACCTATGCCCATATCCCGCTGATCCACGGATCGGACGGCGCGAAACTGTCCAAGCGTCATGGCGCGCTGGGTGTCGACGCTTATCGCGACGAGATGGGCATGCTGCCTGAAGCCGTGCTCAACTATCTGCTGCGGCTGGGCTGGGGCCATGGCGACGAGGAATTCATTCCCATCGCCCGCGCGATCGAACTGTTCGACATCAGTGGCGTCGGCCGCTCGCCCTCACGCTTCGACATCAAGAAGCTGGAAAATCTCAACGGCCATTATCTGCGCGAAGCAGACGACTCGCGACTGGCCGAACTGGTTGCGCCGCGTGTCGCCGACCGGCTTGGAAAGGTTTTACCTGAAAACGGGTTGGGCATTTTGACCCAGGCCATGGCATCGCTGAAGCCAAGGGCAAAAACCCTTAACGAAATTGCCGAAGGCGCCGAATTTCTGTTCAAAACTTGCCCGTTGGATTTTGACGAAAAGGCGTCCGCTCTGCTAGAGGATTCCGCGCGCGCGTTGCTGGTCAAGACAGCCGACGCTCTCCAACCCGTCCAGTCCTGGACGGTCGAAGCGATCGAAGACGCAATACGCCGCGTGGCGGAGGATGCCGGCCTGGGACTGGGCAAGGTGGCACAACCGCTCCGTGCGGCGCTCACCGGTCGCACGACTTCGCCAGGCATTTTTGATGTCCTCTTCCTTCTGGGGAAAGAGGAAAGCTTGGAACGACTGGCCGATGCAGGGCACGCAACGGCCGGTTGATGGCATACAAGGAGAAAAACATGTCGGATAACAAAGCCAGTTTGACCGTTGGGGGAGAGAGTAAGGACTATGCCATCATGGATGGCGCCGTCGGTCCACAGGTCATCGACGTTCGTAAGCTCTACGCCAATACCGGCATGTTCACCTATGATCCAGGCTTCACCTCGACCGCCAGCTGTGAATCCGGCCTGACCTATATCGATGGCGACGCCGGCGTGCTGCTGCATCGCGGCTATCCGATCGGTCAGTTGGCCGAACAGTCCAGCTTCATGGAAGTCTGCTACCTGCTGCTGAACGGCGAACTGCCCTCGAAGAGCGAACTGGCGGACTTCACCAACACCATCACCCGCCACACGATGGTCCACGAACAGCTGACCGCTTTCTTCCGCGGTTTCCGTCGTGACGCGCATCCGATGGCGATCCTGGTCGGTGTCGTCGGCGCCCTGTCGGCCTTCTATCATGACTCGACCGACATCAACGATCCGGAACAGCGCCGCATCGCCAGCCACCGCCTGATCGCCAAGATGCCGACGATCGCCGCGATGGCGCATAAATATTCGGTGGGTCAGCCCTTCGTCTATCCGCGCAACGACCTGTCCTACACCGCCAACTTCCTGCGCATGACCTTCTCGGTCCCGGCGGAAGAATATATCCCCGATCCGGTGATCGTGGATGCGATGGACAAGATCTTCATCCTGCATGCCGATCATGAACAAAATGCCTCGACCTCGACCGTGCGTCTGGCCGGTTCGTCGGGCGCCAATCCGTTCGCCTGCATCGCGGCGGGCATCGCCTGCCTGTGGGGCCCGGCCCATGGCGGCGCGAACGAAGCCGCGCTCAACATGCTGCGCGAAATCGGCACCGTCGATCGCATTCCGGAATATATCGCCCGCGCCAAGAACAAGGACGATCCGTTCCGCCTGATGGGCTTTGGCCACCGCGTCTACAAAAATTACGATCCGCGCGCGACCGTGATGCAGAAGACGGCGAAGGATGTTCTGGAAAAGCTGGGCGTCAACGATCCGATCTTCGACGTCGCCAAGGAACTGGAGCAGATCGCGCTCAACGATCCTTATTTCGTCGAGAAGAAGCTCTACCCGAATGTCGACTTCTATTCGGGCGTGATCCTGTCGGCCATCGGCTTCCCGACCGAAATGTTCACCGTGCTCTTCGCCCTTGCCCGCACCGTCGGCTGGGTCGCGCAGTGGAACGAAATGATTTCGGACCCAGCGCAGAAGATCGGCCGCCCGCGTCAGCTCTACACCGGCCCGACCGAGCGCGACTACGTCCCGGTCGATGCGCGCTAAGCAACGGCATTACGGACAATGAAGAAGCGGCGCCCCTCACAGGGCGCCGTTTTTTTTGTTACCGATAAGGATCGGCAAAGCTGCCCTTAGCCGGCCCGAAATTTTTCCCGCTTGGTCATCCTGCCAAGGCGGCCTAGCAGCCCCGGAATGTCCGAGGCCCCCAAAGATGACGTTCGCCTGATCTGGAGCCGCTATTATAGCGCGTTCATTCCCGCGCCCGCCGGCCCTGGCTTGCTCGACCGGCTGAAGGCCGCAAGCGGCGCCATTGGCGGCATCGCCATCACCGGCCTGCTCTGTGGCCTGATGCTGGGCAATGGCCTGGCGCATCCGTTGCTGGTCGCGCCGATGGGCGCATCTGCGGTGTTGCTCTTCGCCGTCCCGGCAAGCCCGCTCGCCCAGCCCTGGCCAGTCCTGGGCGGCAATGTCATTTCCGCGCTGGTCGGCATTTTCGTGGCCAAGGCCGTGCCCGATCCGACCGTCGCCGCCGCGCTGGCGGTGGGCGCTGCCATAGCCATCATGTCGCTGTTGCGTTGCCTCCACCCGCCCGGCGGCGCGGTGGCGCTGTCCGCCGTACTGGGCGCAAAGGGCGTGGCGGGCAGCTATATGTTCGCACTGGTGCCGGTCGGCGCGAACACGCTGCTGCTGATCCTGGTCGCAATCCTTTTCCACCGCATCGTCGGCCATACTTATCCCCATGTCGCGCCCAAAAGCCCAGCACCCCACGGCACCACCGATCCAGCTCCGCTGCTGCGCGCCGGCCCCAGCGATCAGGATATCGCTGACGCCCTCAACGATTTCGGCGAGACGCTGGACGTGGACAGCCACGATCTACGCGCCCTGCTGGCCGACGCGGAACTACGCGCGGCGCAGCGAAACCATGGCAACATAAGCTGCCGCGAGATCATGTCGCGCGATATAGTCTATATCGCGGCGAGCCAGCCCATCGCCGCCGCCAGGGCATTGATGCAGGATCGCGATCTGCTGTCGCTGCCGGTACTCGACGACGCCGGCCGGGTGCAGGGAATGATCGGCGCGCTCGACCTTGGCCATGATGCTGCTGCATGCGTCGGCGATATCAGCCGTCGCCCCCTCCTTGTCCACGCCGATACGCCGGTCGCGCGTCTTATCGGCCCGCTGAGCAGCGGCGCACGCCGGGCGGCCATTGTGGTTGACGCGGACCAGCGACTACAGGGCCTGATCACGCAGACCGACCTGATCGCTCTGATGGCAGTGCGTTTTGCTACCCAGACCGGCCTCACGCCCTCCTCTTGAACCCGTCACGATTTTTTTGGGATTGCGTCCGCCGCCTCGCATGACAGGATCATGCCCATGCAGGATGAGACGACGGACCTCTCGCGCCTCAATGATAGCGAGCGCGTGATATTACGCCTTCTGGCGCAGGGGCATACCGCCAAGAGCGTGGCGGAACTAACCGGTCGGTCCGTAGGATCGGTCAATGAGCGGTTGCGCGACGCCCGGCGCAAGACCGGTGTCAGCAGCAGCCGCGCCCTGTCCCGCGCCTTCGTCGCCCAAGAAAATCGGGACGATTTAATCGATGTCGACCCCGCCGACCCTGCCACGTCAGACCTGCCCGAAGCGGTCGGACCATCCCGGTCCGCGCTGTTTCGAGGAGTTGCCATGACCATCGTCGCCGCCATCGCCCTGACCGCAGGCGCCTATCTGCTCCAAAGCGCGCCCTCTGCGCCGCAATCGCCCGCGCACGAACAGGTCGCCAACCCCGCAAAGGAAGATCCTTTGCTCGCCGGCTCCTTTTTGGCCCCATGCCTTCGGAGCGCTATGCCATGGTGCGGGCGGAAAAGCGCGACGCGCCTTGGGCAGACAAGACCGAAAAGGCGCTGATCGCCCGCTATGCCATCTTGCTCGGCAAATATGGCGTGCATCAACCCGTTCGTGCTCTGTGCGGCAGTAAGAGTTGCGAAATCGCCATGAAACTCGATCTGCCGTTGGATCAGATGGCGAAGCTGACGGAGGCGTTGCAAAGCAAGGAACTGGCGGACTCGCTGGCCAAAATCGGGCTTACGGGGGCAACGGCCAGTTTTGGCGGACCGGACAAGAGCTTCGTCCATTCCTCCTACTGGTTGCGCGCTTCTTCGGTCAGCGCCGCTCCAGCACCGGCAGGTCCGGCCCCGGGATCGCGCTGATCGCGACATTGCCGAACATCACCAGCCCGGCAAAGATCATCAGGGCGCCACGCTTGCGGTCGCCCTTCTTTGCAATCGCGTAAATCCCGCCGCCGGTCAGCAGCACGCCCGCCAGCATCAAAATGGATAAAATCGTTCCAGCCATGCCGCTTGCCATAGGGATCAAGCTGGACGGTGGCAATTGCGCGCCTCTCCCCCTATGAGGCGCGCAGAAACGAATCACCCTGTCGGTGAAGGGACGCTAGCCCATGAAAATCGCCATCGCTTCCGATCATGCCGCTGTCGATCTGAAGGCGGAACTTGCGCAATGGCTGCGCGATGAAGGCCATGAGGTCGACGACCTTGGCCCGGCGACTGCCGATCGCGTCGATTATCCCGATTATGGTTACAAACTCGCGACGGCCGTCGCTTCGGGCGCCGCCGAACGGGGCATCGCACTCTGCGGTTCCGGCATCGGCATCTCGATCGCGGTCAACCGCAATCCGGCCTGCCGCTGTGCGCTGGTGGGCGAACCGCTGTCCGCCGCCCTGTCGCGCGAACATAATGACGCCAACGTCCTCGCCATGGGCGCGCGCCTGACCGGTATCGACATGGCCAAGGCCTGCGTCACCGCTTTTCTCTCCACCGAATTCGGCGGTGGCCGCCATGCCGGCCGCGTCGAAAAACTCTCCCAGCCCGCGCTCTGAAAGGAAGTTTCGATGAGCACTGACACCCTCGCCCCCGCCATCCGCCAGGACGGCTTCTTCAGCGAATCGCTCGCCAGCGCGGACCCGGAAATCTTCGGCGCGATCGGCAAGGAACTGAAGCGCCAGCAGGACAAGATCGAACTGATCGCGTCCGAAAACATCGTGTCGAAGGCCGTGCTGGAAGCCGCCGGCTCGATCTTCACCAACAAATATGCTGAAGGCTATCCGGGCAAGCGCTATTATGGCGGCTGCGAATATGCCGACGTGGTGGAAACCCTCGCCATCGAACGTGCGAAGCAATTGTTCGGCGCGAACTTCGCCAACGTTCAGCCCAATAGCGGCAGCCAGATGAACCAGGCCGTGTTCCTGGCGCTGCTCCAGCCGGGCGACACCTTCATGGGCCTCGACCTGTCGTCGGGCGGCCACCTGACCCACGGTTCGCCGGTCAACATGTCGGGCAAGTGGTTCAACCCGGTCGCTTACGGCGTCCGCCCCGACGATCATCTGATCGACATGGACGAAGTCGCCCGCATCGCGCGCGAGTGCAAGCCCAAGCTGATCATTTGCGGCGGCACCGCTTATTCGCGCGTCTGGGACTTCCCGCGCTTCCGCGAGATCGCCGACGAAGTGGGCGCCTATCTGCTGGCCGACATGTCGCACTTCTCCGGCCTCGTCGCCGGCGGCGCGCATCCCTCGCCGGTGCCCTATGCTCATGTCACCACCACCACGACCCACAAGTCGCTGCGCGGTCCGCGTTCGGGCATCATCCTGTCCAATGACGAGGCGATCGCCAAGAAGCTGAACAGCGCGATCTTCCCCGGCCTTCAGGGCGGCCCGCTGATGCACATCATCGCGGGCAAGGCGGTGGCGTTCAAGGAAGCGCTGACGCCAGAGTTCAAGGCCTACGCCCATCAGATCGTCGCCAACGCCCGCGCGCTGGCCGAAACGCTGAGCGACGCAGGCCTGTCGATCGTGTCGGGCGGCACCGACAATCACTTGATGCTGGTCGACCTGCGCGCCAAGAACACCACCGGCAAGGCGGCCGAAAAGGCGCTCGATCGCGCCTATATCACCTGCAACAAGAACAACGTCCCGTTCGACACGGCCAGCCCGTTCGTGACATCGGGCGTGCGGCTCGGCACGCCTGCGGGCACGACGCGCGGCTTCCGTGAGGAAGAATTCCGCGAAATCGGCCGCCTGATCGCCGAAGTCGTGGAAGGCCTCAAGCGCAACGGCGACGAAGGCGACGGCCAGGTCGAAGCGCATGTCCGCGAAAAGGTGCTGGGCCTGACAGGTCGTTTCCCGATCTACTAATATCCCTAAATCCGTTCGGGCTGAGCGAAGTCGAAGCCGCTGCCCGAACGGAGTGAGGGCTTCGCTACGCTCAGCCGCGCCCCCTTCGACTGACTGCTTGCAGCAGTCGCTCAGGACAGGCTTCAACCTTCGCTCAGGGCGAACGGAGTAACAAAATCAATGCGCTGCCCCTTCTGCTCCCATGAAGACAGCCAGGTGAAGGACAGCCGGCCGACGGAAGATGGCAACGCCATCCGCCGTCGCCGCCAGTGTGAAGCGTGCGGCGCGCGCTTCACCACCTTCGAGCGCATCCAGCTTCGCGACATCTGGGTGGTGAAGAGCGAAGGCCGCAAGGAAGCCTTCGAACGCGACAAGCTGGCCCGCTCCATCGGCATCGCCTGTCGCAAGCGGCCGATCGATCCCAGCCGCATCGAAAAGCTGATCTCCGGCATCCAGCGCCAGCTTGAAACCAGCGGCGACGGCGAAGTCCCCGCCCGCGCGATCGGCGAAATGGTGATGCAGGGCCTCAAACGCCTCGACAGCGTCGCCTACATCCGCTTCGCCAGCGTCTACAAGGACTTCACCGACGCCAAGGATTTCGAGGAATTTGCGGGGACAGTGAAGGAAGTCGGGCGGGAGTAATGGTCTAAATAGCTCTTCGCCGTTCGGCCTGAGCGAAGTCGAAGCCCTCTTCCTTCCGCCGTTCGTCCTGAGTAGCCATTGAGCGAAGCCGAAATGGCGTATCGAAGGACCCTGCGATGACGTTCCACGCCTATATGCTGCAATGTGCTGACGGCAGCTATTATGTGGGCCACAGCGACAATCTGGAGCAGCGCATCGCGCAGCATCAGTCCGGCGCAATCGCCGGATATACACAGAGCCGCTTGCCCGTGTCGCTGGTGTGGAGCCAGGATTTCGGATCAAGGGATGAGGCTCTTTCCGCCGAGCAGCAAATAAAAGGCTGGTCACGAAAAAAGAAGGAAGCGTTGATTGCCGGCGATTGGGACGCAATCAGGCAAGCGGCGCGCAAGTCCTTCGATACGGGGCTTCGACAGGCTCAGCCCCTACTCAGGACGAACGGTGTTGAAATGAAAGACAATAATCCCCTCCCCCCCGTCATCGTTCTGGTCCGCCCGCAACTGGGCGAGAATATCGGGAAGGCCGCGCGCGCGATGCTGAATTTCGGGCTGACCGAAATGCGGCTCGTCACCCCGCGCGATGGCTGGCCCAATCCGGATGCCGGCCCAGCGGCGGCCGGCGCGGACTTCATCCTGGACAAGGCGGAAGTGTTCGAAACGCTGGCCGATGCGGTCGCGGACTGCGCCCATGTCTACGCCACCACCGTCCGCAAGCGCGGCGTGACCAAGCCCGTCGTCACGCCGGAAGAAGCCGCGCGCGAAATCCACACCGCGCAGGGCCGCAGCGCCTATGTCTTCGGCCCAGAACGCTCAGGCCTGGAAACCGAAGACGTTGCGGTCGCGCGCAAGATCCTGACCGTCCCGATCAACCCGGAATTCGGATCATTGAACCTGGCGCAGGCGGTCATCCTGTGCGCCTATGAATGGTCCAAAAATGCCGATCTGGCCCAGCCGACCGTCACCGACCTTGGCGAACCCGCGCCACAGGTCGAACTGGAAGGCATGATCGAACAGCTCAATACGCTGCTGGAAAAGGTCGGCTATTTCTTCCCGCCCGATCGCGCACCCGCCACCAAGCTGACGCTGCGCAACCTGCTGACCAAGCCGGGCTGGAATCATCTGGAGGTCCGCACGCTACGCGGCGTGCTGTCCCACCTCAACCGCCCGCGCGAACGTTAACCGCGCGTCCGGTCATATTCCGCCATTTCATAGGCGATCGACGCTTCGACCAGTTGCTCCCACAGGTCGGCGATCACCGCGCCGGGTGCGCCGATCCGTTCGGCTTCGGCGCGCGCCTGATCGATCACCTGCGTCTTGCGCGCTTCGTCCCGCACGGCGCTGCGGTCCGGCTTGATCCGGGCTGCGGCGCGCATATGGGCGAAGCGCTGGCCGAGCAACGCCACGATCTGCCGGTCGAGTTCATCCACGCCCGCGCGCACCTGCGCCATATTGGTATAGCTGTCTGGGTTCATGGCCGCCGGATTTAAGCCTCCGCGCCATCCCTGTCGAGGCCCAGTCCATGCTTGACATATCCCCGTCACATGGCCATAGGCGCGCCTTCGCGATTGGCCCCGCATCCCGGTGAAGTGGTGGCCCTGTCCCTGAAATATGGAAACAGGCGATGACCGGGAAGCTTTCGCCCTCCGCACCTGCGGACCCCCCGGTTTTCGGATCAGGAGGGCGGATAACGTAGTAGCAGTTGTAAGGAATTACCTATGTCGAAGCGCTCCAGCGCCAAGTATAAAATCGACCGTCGCATGGGCGAAAATATTTGGGGTCGCCCCAAGTCGCCCGTCAACAAGCGCGAATATGGTCCCGGTCAGCACGGCCAGCGCCGCAAGGGCAAGATGTCGGACTATGGCATCCAGCTGCGCGCCAAGCAGAAGCTGAAGGGCTATTATGGCGACATCACCGAAAAGCAGTTCAAGAAGAACTATTTCGAAGCCAGCCGCATGAAGGGCGACACCGGCCAGAACCTGATCGGTCTGCTGGAGCGCCGCCTGGACGCCGTCGTCTACCGTGCCAAGTTCGCGCCGACCATCTTCTCGGCCCGTCAGATCGTGTCGCACGGCCACATCTATGTGAACGGCGTGAAGTGCAACATCGCCTCGCGTCTGGTGAAGCCGGGCGACGAAGTCACCCTGGGCAAGAAGGCGCAGGAAATGGCGCTGGTTCTGGAAGCACAGAGCCTGCCCGAGCGTGACATCCCCGACTATGTGTCGCCGGACGGCGCCGCCAAGATCACTTATGTCCGCGTTCCGACGCTGGACGAAGTGCCCTACCCGGTGAAGATGGAACCGAATCTGGTCGTCGAATTCTATTCGCGCTAATCGGTTTACCGAGCAAAGTTACAGGAAAGGGCGGCCCCGGAAGGGACCGCCCTTTTTCTTTGACCGGATAGTATGGACAAAAGGGGGAAGGCAGACAGGCCTCCCCCGCTATCAGAGTCTGTTTGGGAATGCGCCTTTGGCGCATCCGCACCGGCCCACACCCCCACCCGACCGCCCACATATGGTACCCTGTTGGGCGGTCGGGTGGGGGTGTGGGCCGGTGCGGCTACAAAAATGCGCTCTTTCGCGCATTTTTCAAACGGTCTCTCAGCTACTTCCCCAGTCCCAGTAGAAAATCCGCGCTCTGCTGCAACATGTCCGCGCGTGCATCGCTGTCGTCAAGATCATGAGCCAGCCCGTCATAGACGACCAGCCGGCTGCGCTTGCCTGCTCCCTCCAGCTTGGACTGCATGATCTTCGCCTGCGTGATGTCGACATTATTGTCGTCAGTGCCATGGAACATCAGCACAGGCGCCTGAAACTCGGCGGCATGATTGGCGGGCGAAGCATCGGCCGCTTCAGGACCGGTGCCCAAAGTCTTCTTGTCCTGAAGATAGGTGGCCGAATAGCGTCCCCGTCGCAACATGTCGCTGATATCCGTCACCGGGGCGATCGCCACGACCGCCTTGAACAGCTTCGGATCGATCGCTTGCGCCTGCAACGCCGCATAGCCGCCGTAGGACCAGCCAAGGATCGTCAGATGCGCGGCATCGGCGATGCCCTGCGCCACCAGCCAGCGGCCAGAATCCACCACGTCGCCGATCGCCGTCTTCCAAGACCGGAAGCCATTGCCCATCAACCAGTTTTCACCAAAGCCGGAGGAGCCACGAAATTGCGGCTGAATGACAGCGAAGCCGCGCGCCGCATAATATTGCGCCAGCCAGTCGAAACCCCATTCGTCGCGCGATTGCGGGCCGCCATGGGGCATGACGATCGCGGGCAGCCCCTTGGCATCGTCCTTCCCCGGCGGCAGCGTCAGATAGGCCGGGATGCTGGTGCCGTCCTGCGCCTTATACCGGACCGGCTTCATCACCGCCAATGTGCGCCCTGCCAGTTCGGGACGATCGGCATGATCGGCGACAATTTCCGCGCACCCTTGTCGAACAGATAATATTGCCCCGGATCGACATCGCTGCCCGCCCAGACCAAAGCGCGCTGTCCGTCCGCGCTCAGATCGCCGATATGCACCGCCTTGCCACCCAACGCCTTGCCGAGCGACTGGACCATCGACAGCGCCGCAGGATCGAAATAGGCCGTATGGCGATAATCGTCGACATAGCTGACGCCGACCACCCGCCGATCACGCCCGGTCATGACCAGGCCTGAAACGTCCACATCCGGATTGGCATAGACCAGCTTCTTTTCCAGTCCAGGATCAAGCTGCACCGTCATCAGCGCAAAACGCCCATCCTTGCGCTCATAACCATAAGCGACATTCTTGGCCGGATCGACAGCCACCGGCTTGAACCCGGTTTCCGACTGCCAGTCATAGATGGAAAGCTGGCGCCAGCCGCCGCCATCGGCGGGACGATACAGATATTTATACTGGCTGGTGAAATAGCCGCTATCCTTGCGTTCCCACAACCCCATCACACGCACGCGCCCATGCCCGTCGGCGATGAAGTCGAAGGCGTTCTTATCGGGCGCCTCCACCCGGCGGATCGAACCGGTCCGGCTATCGACCCTGTCGACGCCCAGACCTTCCGTCTTCTTCTCAATCAGGCTGCCCACCTTGGCTTCCGGCACATAGGATCGCGCCATCAGCACCGCGCCATCCTCCTCGGGCAGGTAATCCAGCACCTCGCCGCCACGCAGGTCATAG
The DNA here is from genome assembly GCF_900111125.1 of Sphingobium sp. YR768. Classification (GTDB taxonomy): domain Bacteria; phylum Pseudomonadota; class Alphaproteobacteria; order Sphingomonadales; family Sphingomonadaceae; genus Sphingobium. Next base: position 96,831 of record NZ_FOGE01000005.1, on the reverse strand, counting down.
CCCAGCGCATTTTCGCCGCGCTTCTGCTCAGGCTCTTTATGTTGCCGCCTGCCGCATCGACCGCCACGACATTGCTGGAACTATAGACATCGTCGCCATAGCGCCGCGTGCTGAATATGTTGCAACTCAGCCGCGCGGCGCCGATCCAGTCGCAATTCGTCAGATATTCCGGCTTGCCACTGCCGGACAGGATGATTTTTGGCTCAGCCCTGCCTGCGCATCCATCACATGGACGCGCGTCATGCGCCCCGGCCCGGCGGCCACCAGCGAAATCTTCGATCCGTCAGCCGACAGGCTGGCGGAAATCACCGTCGCGCGCGCCGGATGCCTTGGCGAGTTCACCCGGCTGTCCCTGCGCCAGCGCCCCGTGCGCCACGCTCATCGACAGCAGCGCCAGCGTCGCCCTGGAAATCCCCCTCATACTTCAAATCCCCCAAAAACCCCAAGTAACAACGGCTAAGCCAAGCCAAAAGCAAAGGCTATCGCCTTGCTTGCCCTTGCCTCCGCACGGTGGCATCACCTGCGCATTCGTAAAATAAGGGAATCCTTCCATGCGCAGTTCCATCGCGGCCATCGCCGCCATCCTTGCCCTGTCCGCGCCAGCGGTCGCGGGCGCCGCGCCCGCAAAATCCACCGCGAAGGGCGCCACGCCATCGGTCGACACGATGAAGCGGCTGGTGCAGGAACTGTCGTCCGACGCCTATGAGGGCCGCGCGCCCGGCACCGCGGGTGAAGAAAAGACGCTCGCCCTGCTCTCCGCCGAATTTGCGAAGCTGGGCCTCAAGCCCGGCAACAAGGGTAGCTGGTTCCAGGACGTGCCGCTGGTCGAGATCACCGCGAAGAATGTCTCGGCGCTCAGCTTCACCGGCGGCAAGGCGCCTGTCTCCGCCGCCTATGGCCCGGAAATGGTGATCGGCACCTATCGCACCACGGAAAAGCACATCGACGTGAAGAACAGCCCGGTCGTCTTCGTCGGCTATGGCATCAACGCCCCGGAAAAGGGCTGGAACGACTATGCTGGCCTCGACGTGAAGGGCAAGACGGTCGTCATTCTGGTCAACGATCCCGATTATGAAACGCAGGGGCTGACCGGCCCGTTCAACGGCCGCGCCATGACCTATTATGGCCGCTGGACCTATAAATATGAGGAAGCCGCGCGACAGGGCGCAGCCGCTGCGATCATCATTCACGACACCGTGCCCGCCGCCTATGGCTGGAACGTGGTGCAATCGAGCTGGACCGGCGCGCAGCACGTCGCCGACAGCGCCGACGGCAATGCCGGACAGAGCCAGGCGATCGGCTGGGTCCAGAAGGACAAGGCCGCCGCCCTCTTCGCCAGCGCCGGGCTGGACCTCGATGCCCAGATGGCCGCCGCCAAGCGGCCGGGCTTCAAGGCCGTGCCGCTGACCGGCGTGACCGCCAACGTCTCTTTCGACAACGACCTGCGCAAGCATAGCTCGAAGAATGTCGTCGCCCTGCTGCCCGGCAAGACGCGGCCCGACGAATATGTCCTCTACAGCGCCCATTGGGACCATTTGGGCCATTGCGAGGCCGCGCCCGACGGCGACGATATCTGCAACGGCGCGGTCGACAACGCCACCGGCACCGCCGCGTTGGTCGCCTTGGCCCAGGCCAATGTGAAGGCCGGCCCGACCGACCGCAGTCAGGTGTTCCTGGCCGTCACCGGCGAGGAATCGGGCCTGCTGGGCTCCGACTATTATGGCAAGAACCCGATCTTCCCGTTCAGCAAGACCGTAGGCGGCGTGAACATGGACGCCCTGTCCGTCGCTGGCCTTGCGAAGAATGTCGTGGTCATCGGCAAGGGTAAGTCAGAGCTGGACGCCTATCTCGACCGCGCCCTTGCCGCGCAGGGCCGCGTCGCCACGCTCGAACCCACGCCAGAAAAGGGCTATTATTATCGCTCCGACCATTTCAGCTTCGCCAAGCATGGCCTGCCGATGCTCTATTTCGAGGGCGGCGAGGATCTGGTGAAGGGCGGCACCGCAGCGGGCATGGCCGCCGCGGAGGATTATACCGAGCATCGCTATCACGGCCCCAAGGATGAATATGATCCCAACTGGGACTGGACCGGCATCTCCGCCGACCTGAAGCTCTATTATGATGTCGGGCGCGCGCTGGCGACGACGACCGACTGGCCCAACTGGGTGGAAGGCGACGAATTCCGCGCCATCCGTGACAAGGATCGGGCTAGCAAATAAACCACGGGTCGGCGGCGGGACATCCGCCGCCGACCGGTTCACTGCTGGTTCAGTCCGCAGCCGTGATCCTGCCTCGCCTTGATGGGAGCCTGATGATGCGCAATCCTGCCCTCCTCCTCATATCCATGCTGATCAGCACCAGCGCCATGGCCCAGATCGCGTCTGGATCGCCGCCGCGCGATACGCCCGGCCCCGTCACGGTCCGGGTGGATCCCACTATCAGCGGCACCTATGAACTGGAGCAGGCCCGCAAGGATATTCGCAAGGCCCGCAAGAGCGGCGCGCTGGACCGGAAGGAAGCCCGCCAGTTGCGCCGCGAAGCCGATCGCGCGCAGGCGCTGGCGGATCGCAGCGGCCGCGATGGCCTCAGCTATAGCGAACGGCGCGAACTCGACATGCAGGGGCTTGCGCTCCAGAGCCTGGCCCAGGCGCAACGGGCATGGAGTGGCGGCAAACAGCCTTGACCGCTCACTGCCCGGTGGGGGTTGCCGGCGAATAGGTCCAGTTCTGCGCCCCGCTGCCATCCATCTTGGATGTCTCAGCCATCAGCAGTCGCCCTTCGCGCCAGTAACGAATGCGCTGCGGATAATCATGGTCCGGATTGGCGAAGGTGATATCGCGAACGCCCTGCTCCACGGCCGGAAAGACTGTCGCAGCGCCGCCCTCGGGCGCGCCATGAAAGGTCAGCGATCCGTCAGCCGCCCGCACGATCCGCATCACTTCCCAGGATCGCAGGCTTTCCCCGCGCCCGGTCCGCCCGACGCCGATCATCGTGCCCCCGCGCGGCAGGGTCCAGACTTCCTCGCTCCACCGGTCGCCATTTTGCTGCTGCCATTCGCCGGTCAGCCAGTCCGGCAACTCGCCCGCCCATGCGCCTGATGACAGCGCCAGCATGCAGGCAGCGGCGATGGCGGAAACTCTTTTCTTCATGGCTTTCGCCCTCTGTCCACATGCGATCCGGCACGCTATGGAGCGCGCGACATTTCCGCACTTTGCGGATCGGCCTTAAAGCATCGCAGGGAAAAGTGGGAACCGGTTTTCCGCTTTTAGCGATGCGATAACAGAATTTGGGGCGTGCGCCTGCCGCAAGCCCCAGCGAGCAAGGATAAAAGCCATGACTTTCCGCATGCCCGCCGAATGGGCGCCGCACGACTGGACCTGGATCGGCTTTCCGACCAACCCCGCCGAATGGCCCGGCGCTTTCGATGGCGCGCGGCAGCAGATCGCCGATTTCGCCAGCGCCCTCCACGCCGACGGCAAAGGCGAGGAAGTCCGCCTCGTCGTCGCCAATGAAGAGGATGCCGTCGCCGCCCGCGCATTGGTTGCAGCAGGTGTCACCATCGCTGTCCACAAGCTGGGCGACGTCTGGCTGCGCGATACCGCGCCGATCGCCGTGCTGAACGGCGCGGGTGAGCGCGCGCTGGTGGACTTCGGCTTCAACGGCTGGGGCGGCAAATATCAGATGCCCGGCGACGAGGATATCGGCGCGCGCCTCGCCGCGACGACAGGCTTTGTCACCTCGACCCAGCATTGGGTGCTGGAGGGCGGCGCGATCGACACCGACGGCACCGGCCTGTTCGTCAGCACCGAACAATGTCTGCTCAACCCCAACCGCAATCCGGATCTCGATCGCGGCAAGATCGAAACCCTGCTCGCCGGCAGCCTTGGCCTGTCCGACATGCTCTGGCTGGGCGATGGCCTGCTCAACGATCATACCGACGGCCATGTCGACAATCTCGCCCGCTTCCTGGCCCCCGGCAAGCTGGGCCTGCCGATCGCGACCACGGATGACGATCCCAACGCGGCCATCTATGCCGACGCCCGCGCCCGCGCAAAGGCGCATGGCGTCGAGGTGGTCGACATTCCCTCGCCGGGCCTTGTAGTGGTGGATGGCGAAGCGATCCCGGCCAGCTACATGAACTTCTATGTCGGCAACGCCGCCGTCATCGTGCCCATCTATGGCCAGCCCAATGATCAGGCCGCACTCGACGCCTTCCGCCCCTTCTTCCCCGGTCGGGAGATTGTCGGCTTGCGCAGCGACGCCATATTGTCGGGCGGCGGCAGCTTCCATTGTTGCAGCCAGCAGATGCCCTCGCTGGTCTGAGCCTGTTGCGCACCGGCGCGGATGGGATCAGTCTGCATATCGACCCGGCGGGACTCGCCGGGCAGGGAGAAGAACCGATGATCCGCATGCCCCTTCGCGCCGCCCTGACCCTGGCGATCCTGATCGGCGCTTCCGCCTCCTCCGCCCAATTGTCCGGCCTGGGCGGCATGCTGGGCGGCGGACTGCCCAATATCGCCTCGGTCGGCGCGGGCAATGCGGCGGGCGTGCTCAGCTATTGCATGAAGAACAAGCTGGTGAACGCCACCAGCGCCAGCTCGATATTGGGCAAGCTGACCGGCAAGCCCGGCGTCAAGGAATCGAACGGCTTCAAGCTGGGGCAACAAGGCACGATCAAGACCGACGGCAGCGCCTTTTCGCTAGGCGGGCTGAAAGCCAAGGCCAAGACCAAGGCCTGCGACATGGTCCTCAACCACGCCACGTCGCTGCTGTGATCTGAACCGATGATATCAAGGCCGGTGGCATGCCCGGCCGACATTCCCTATAGGGCGCCCAATCCCCCCGCCCCTGTTCCCCGCCATGGAGTGAAGAATGACTCGCGTGACCGTCGCCGCCCTGCAACTCGCCTTTTCCGACGACAGGGCCGATAATATCGCCAAGGTTGCGGATCATGTGCGCAAGGCCGCGATGCGCGGGGCGAAGATCATCCTGCCGCCCGAACTGTTCGAAGGCCCCTATTTCTGCCGGGTCGAGGATGAGGCGCTGTTCGAGGGCGCCCTGCCGACCGACGAGCATCCCGCCGTGCAGGAAATGCGCAAGCTGGCCAAGGAACTGGGCGTTTATATCCCGACCAGCTTCTTCGAACGCGACGGCCATCATTATTATAATTCGCTCGCCATGATCGATGACGAGGGCGAGATCATGGGCGTCTATCGCAAGAGCCATATTCCCGACGGTCCGGGCTATGAGGAAAAATATTATTTCCGCCCCGGCAATAGCGGCTTCAAAGTGTGGAAGACGAAGTACGGCACCATCGGCGTCGGCATCTGCTGGGACCAATGGTATCCCGAAACCGCCCGCTGCATGGCGCTGATGGGCGCGGAAATGCTGCTTTACCCGACCGCAATCGGCTCCGAACCTTATGATGCGGACCTCGACACCAACCGCATGTGGCGCCGTGCGATGATCGGCCATGCGGTCAGCAACTGCATGCCGGTGATCGCCGCCAACCGCATCGGCCTAGAAGGTGGAGACGGGGAGGAAGGCCAGAAATTCTACGGCCACAGCTTCATCAGCGACGAATGGGGCGACTATCTGGCCGAAGCCGACGCGAAGGACAACGGCGCCCTCGTCGCCACGCTGGACCTTGCCAAGGCGAAGATCCACCGCGCTGGCATGGGCTTCTTCCGCGATCGTCGCCCGGACCTCTATGGCCGCATCGCGCAGGATATCTGACCATGACGGACAGCCCCTCCGCCCTGATCGACGCGCGCATCGCCGCGCTCGGCGACTGGCGGGGGGACATGCTGGCGCAGTTCCGCGCCCTTATCCACCGTGCGATCCCCGATGTGGTCGAAACATGGAAATGGCGCGGCGTGCCCGTCTGGGAGAAAGACGGCATCCTGTGCACCGGCGAAAGCTACAAGAGCGCGGTAAAACTGACCTTCGCCAAGGGCGCAGCTCTCGATGACCCGGCAGGCCTGTTCAACGCCAGCCTCGGCGGCCATGTCCGCCGCGCCATCGACCTGCACGAAGGCGACGCGATCGACGAAGCCGCCTTCATCACCCTGATCCAGGCCGCGGCAGCCCTGAATGCCGCCAAACCCCGAAAGACACGCAATTGACCACCGAAGAAGACCCGATCATCGCCGAAGAAGCCATTGTTGAAGATGCGACCGTGGAAGATGCGACTGTGGAAGACGCCACCGTTGAAGCCCATCCAGACCTGAGCCGCCCGCAAAAGCGCATGCTCAAGCGCCTCTACAACGCCCGCACTGTTCCGATCCTGGTCGATGATCGCGCTTTCCTCACCTATCGCGACGCTGCACGCTATCTCCTGTCGCTACCCGCCGAACCGCGCGAGGCCGCCTATGCCGTCATGAAGGCGCATGTCAAAGACAAGGCGCGATAGAGCTGGCATGACATTTTCTACGGCGTCATTGCGAGCGCAGCGGGCCGAAGGCGGGCGAAGCCCAACCAACCCAATGGCGCGCCCGTGGATTGCTTCGCTGCGCTCGCAATGACGAAACGGATCGCCCTGGTGCCCGAACAGACGCCGCCCTCCCATCTCTACGCGCTGGCGCTGGGGTCAAACCGCCCGCTGTCCGCCCGCCGCACGCCACCACGCCTGCTCGCCGAAGCGGTCACGCTGATCGGGGCGCAGGCGCGGGTGCTGGCCGTATCGCCTACGATCCCGACGCCCCCGCTCGGCCCCTCGACCCGCATCTTCGCCAATGGCGCGCTGCTGGTGGAAAGCCTGCTGCCGCCGCCCGCCATGCTCTCCTTCCTCCAATCGGTCGAAACCCGGCTCGGTCGCCGCCGTCATCGCCGCTGGGGTGCACGCAGCATCGATATCGACATCATCCTCTGGTCGGGCGGCATCTGGCGCAGTCGTACCCTTTCCATTCCCCATGCAGCCTGCCGCATACGCGACTTCGTGCTGACCCCATTGCTGGCAGTAGCACCCGACTGGCGCGATCCCCGGACCGGCCTTGCGGTGCGCCATCTTCACGCGCGCCTACAAAAAGGCAAACGCCAAGGTTGACCATCCGCCCCGCCCCCATTAGGGCGACCTCCACCGCACGGAAGGGTCCATAGCTCAGTCGGTAGAGCAACTGACTTTTAATCAGTAGGTCGCTGGTTCGAACCCAGCTGGACTCACCACCTCCGCCATTGGCGCGGCATCGCCATCCCGCTAGGCAGGGTGGAACAGCGGAGGTTCCTCATGACCGTGATCCTGACCACCCGGCCCCTCTATCAGGGCTGGCTCAACCTGCTGATGGTCGACATGCGCGCCGCCAATGGCGAGTTGTTCGAACGCCATGTGGTGGAAATGAACCGGGCGGTCGCGGTGCTGCCCTATGATGCGGAGCGTCGCACGGCCCTCACCGTATCGATGCCGCGCACACCCGTCATGCTTGCCGGCCTGCCCGACATGATGGAGGCGATCGCCGGCATATTGGAGGATGAACCGGCCGATTGCGCCCGGCGCGAGGCGTTGGAGGAAGCGGGCGTGCAACTGGGCGACCTGGTGCATCTCGGCCAGATCTGGAGCATCCCCAGCGTCGTCACCGAAAAGATCGACTATTTCCTGGCGGAATATAGCGCCGACGACCGCATCGCCGCAGGCGGCGGGCTGGACGAGGAGCAGGAAAATATCACCGTCCACGAACTGCCGCTGGACCAGCTCTGGACGATGTTCGCGCAAAAACAGATCAATGACGGCAAGCTCGCCATCCTGCTGATGGCGCTGCGGCTCCGGCGGCCGGACCTGTTCAGCGTCCCGGTCGCCTGATCCCGATCGATCGCGCCGCCACTTCCAGAACATCGCCGCCGGGCAGGTGAAAAGGACAAGGCGCGCCATCGCCATTCACGCAGATCGTCAGTCCGCTCTCCCGATAGTGCAACGCCAGTCGGCGCCGCCCTGGCTCTTCCCATTGCCCGATGCGCATCGGTTGCCCCGCTTCGTCCAGCCAATCGACATCGCCGTCCTTCAACATGGCGACATCGCGCAATTCCGGCGCCTCCGCCCGCAGCGCAGCAAGGCTGAAGCTATGCGCCTCCAACGCCTGATCGCGCCCGTCCCAGTCGATCCAGCTAATCGCATTATCCTGCGCATAGGCATTATTATTGCCCTGCTGGCTCCGCCCGAACTCGTCCCCCGCCGTCAGCATGATCGCCCCGCGCGAGCAGAAGAGCGTGGAGAGCAACGCCATCACATCGCGCTGCCGCCCGGCCAGCACCGCCACATCGTCGCTTACCCCCTCGACGCCATTATTCCAGCTGAAATTCTCGCCATGGCCATCGCGATTATCTTCGCCATTGGCGTGATTATGCCGCTGCTCGAAGGCCGTCAGGTCCGCCAGCGTGAAGCCGTCATGCGCCGCCAGAAAATTGACGCTGCGGCTCACCCCGTCGCCGAATATGTCGGACGATCCGGTCAATCGCGTGGCAAGGGCGCCGATCGTCCCCGCGTCCCCGCGCCAGAAGCGCCGCATATCGTCGCGATAGCGGTCATTCCATTCCAGCCAGCCGTCGCCGAACCGCCCAAGCTGATAGCCGCCCGGCCCGATATCCCATGGCTCGGCGATCATGATCCGATCCGCCAGCACAGGATCGGCCCGCATTTCCTGCAATAGCGGCGCGGCCGGATCGAAGCCGTCCGCCATCCGCCCCAGCGCCGGCCCCAGATCGAAACGGAAGCCATCCACCCCGGCCTGCGTCACGAAATGCCGCAGCGAATCGAGGATCAGGCGACGCACCACGGGATGGTTACAGGCGATGCTGTTGCCGGTCCCGGTATCGTTGATCAGCCGCCCGTCGGGTTCGTGCCGGAAATAGCTGCGCGCATCCAGCCCCCGCAGCGACAATGTCGGCCCCAGCGCGTCGCTTTCCCCGTCATGATTATAGACCATGTCCAGGATCACGCCGATCCCGGCGTCATGCAGCGCCGCGACCGTCGTCCGCAACTCCGCCAGCCCGCCCGGCGCCAGACGCGGGTCGAGCGCAAAATAATTGACCGGATTATAGCCCCAGGCGTTGCTCAGCCCCAGCGGCCCCAGATGCCGTTCATCGATCCAGGCATTGATCGGCATCAGTTCGATCGCCGAAACATGCAGTCGCTTAAAATGCGCGATCACCGCCGGATGGGCCAGCGCGGCGATCGTCCCGCGCTGCGCCTCCGGCACGTCGGGATGCAGCATGGTGAAGCCACGCACCTGCACTTCATAGATCAGCCCGCCCGGATCGAAGCGCGGCGGCGCGGCCTCCACCGGCGGCAGGGCCGCCGTGACCACGCCTCTGGGCATCAGCGCGGCGGTATCGCGCCCCTCCCCGCGCGGCGCGGCCAGCGCAGGATCATAGCGGAACGGCCGGTCGATCGCCTGCACATAGGGATCGATCAACAGCTTGTCGGGATCGAACCACAGGCCCGACGCGGGATCATAGGGGCCATCGGCGCGCAGCCCATAGCACATCCCCACGCCCGCGCCCGCCACTTCCAGATGCCAGCACCCGTCACTATCGCGCAGCATCGGCAGGCGACTTTCGCGCCCCGCCGCATCGAACAGACAGAGCCACAGCTGCGCAGCCTCGGGCGACCAGACCGAAAAGCGCGTCCCGCCCTCACTGACCACCGGTCCCAATATCACGCCGCCTCCGCGATCAGCGATCGATAGAGCTCGGCATAGCGGGCCGCGCTGTGCGTCCAGCTCACATCGGCGCGCATCCCCGCCCGCTGCATCGCCTGCCAGCCCGATTTGTCGCGGTACAGCTCCACCGCCCGGTTGATCGCCCCATGCAACGCCAGCGGATCGGATGGCGTGAAGACCAGCCCGGTCGCCGCCCCGGCCGCCACCGCCGCCTCATTGGCGTCGATCACCGTATCGGCAAGCCCGCCGACCCGCGCCACCACCGGCACGCAGCCATAGCGCAGGCCATAAAGCTGGGTCAGGCCGCACGGCTCGAACCGGGACGGGATCAGGATCGCGTCCCCGCCCGCCTGCAACAGATGCGACAGCGGCTCGTCATAGCCGATCTGCACGCCGATCCGCCCGCGATGCCGCTCCGCCGCGCCCAGAAACGCGCCTTCCAGCGGATGATCGCCCGATCCCAGCACGGCCAGTTTCGCGCCGGCGGCGACCAGATGGTCCAGCGCCTCGACCATCAGGTCCATGCCCTTCTGCCAGGTCAGGCGGCTGACGATGATGAAGATCGGCGCATCGTCGGCATCCAGATCGAACCGCCGCTCCAGCGCCCGCCGGTTGACCGCTCGTCCCGCCAGCGCCCGCGCGCTATAAGGCCTGGCGATCAGCGGATCGGCCGCCGGGTTCCAGATATCGGTATCGACGCCGTTCAATATCCCGTGCAGCCGGTCGACCCGCCCGTTGATCAGCCCGTCCAGCCCCATGCCATGCACCGAAGATCGGATTTCCTGCGCATAGGTCGGGCTGACCGTGGTGATCGCCTCGGCCGACACCAGACCCGCCTTCAGATAGCCGATACCGCCATAATATTCGACGCCATCCACGCCCCAGGCTTCGGGCGGCAGGCCCAACCGGGGGAAGATATCCGCCGAAAACCGCCCCTGAAAGGCGAGATTATGGATCGTCACCACCTTGGGCACCGACGCCGCCGGGCCAAAGCGCATATAGGCGGCGGTCATCGCCGCCTGCCAGTCATGCACATGGACGATATCGGGGCGCCATCCCTTCAGCGCGCCTTCGGCTATATCCGCGCCCACCCGCGACAGCGCAGCGAAACGGCGCCAGTTGTCGGCCCAGTCATTGCCGCCATGATCGCCATAGGGGCCGCCTTCGCGCGTAAAATATTCCGGTGCATCCAGCACCAGCAGGTCAAGGCCCGCGACCTCCCCCGCCAGCACCGTGGCCGACGCCCCGAACAGATCGTCATAGCGGCGCGCGACCTTCGTCTTGCCCAGCTTTGCCATGACGGCGGGATAGCCCGGCACCAATGTCCTTGCCGCCACGCCCTGCCCGGCCAGCGCCCCCGGCAGAGCGCCGGCCACATCGGCCAGCCCCCCGGTCTTGATCAGCGGATAGATTTCGGACGCGACCGACAGCAGCTTGATCGTCATGGGTCGGGTCAGGCCGCCAGCCGATCGATCATCGCCTGCGTCACCAGACAGATGCCGCTTCCGGTGCGCCGGAAACGCTGCGAATCATGGTCTGGATTTTCGCCGATGATCAGGCCCGACGGAATGATGATCCCGGAATCCACCACGCATTTGTGCAGCCGTGCGCCGCGCCCGATCTCGCAATTGGGCATGATGATACTTTCGGTGACGGACGAGAAGCTGTGCGTGCGCACGCCCGAAAAGAGCAGGCTGCGATGCAGCGAGGAACCCGACACGATACAGCCGCCCGCCACCAGAGAGGATGTCGCCGACCCACGTCGTCCATCCTCATTATGCACGAACTTGGCCGGCGGCGTGACTTCCGAATAGGTCCAGAGCGGCCAGCTGCGGTCATAAAGGTCGAGCGACGGCACCACATCGGTCAGGTCGATATTCGCCTGCCAATAGGCATCGATCGTACCGACATCGCGCCAATAGGGGACAAGCTCGCTTTCAGCCCGCACGCAGCTGCTGGAAAAGCGATGCGCCACCGCTTTGCCATGCTTGACGATATAGGGGATGATATCCCCGCCAAAATCGCGTTTGCTGGTCGGATCGTCGGCATCGCGCAGCAATTGCTCGATCAGAAAGCGGGTGCGGAACACATAAATGCCCATCGACGCCAGCGCCATGTCGGGCTGGCCCGGAATGGCTGGCGGATTCTTGGGCTTTTCGACAAAGGCGGTGATGACGTCCGCTTCATCGACATGCATCACGCCAAAGCCCACCGCCTCCTTGCGCGGCACTTCCAGACAGCCCACGGTCACGTCCGCGCCGCTGTCCACATGCTGCTGGAGCATCAGCTCATAGTCCATCTTGTATACATGGTCGCCCGCCAGGATGACCATATATTCGGGCGCATAGCTTTCGATGATGTCGATATTCTGGAACACGGCGTCGGCCGTGCCTTCATACCACTGGCTTTCGGAAATGCGCTGGCTCGCAGGCAGGATATCGAAACTCTCATTGCGTTCGGGTCGCAGGAAGTTCCAGCCGCGCTGCAAATGGCGGATCAGCGAATGCGCCTTATATTGCGTCGCCACGCCAATGCGGCGGATGCCGCTGTTCAGCGCATTGGACAGGGCAAAATCGATGATCCGCGCCTTGCCGCCAAAATGCACGGCGGGCTTGGCGCGCTTGTCCGTCAGTTCCGACAGGCGGCTGCCGCGCCCTCCCGCCAGGACATAGGCCATGGCATCGCGCGCAATCGGCTGATATTTGGTCTGCACTACTGGGCCTCTCCTCACTTTGCCCGCGTTTCGCCTGCACGCGCTCCGTCGGTAATCAATAATCCAGTTCCAGCATCAAGGTTGCGAAGGGCGGGATGGTAATATTCGCCCATCCCTCCTCATCCGCATGCACCATGCCCATATTGCCTGCGCCGCTGCCACCATAGACGCTGGCGTCGCTGTTCAATATTTCGCGCCACCGCCCACCCGAAGGCAGCCGCATCCGATATCCATGGCGCAACACCGGGGTAAAATGGCTGATCACGATAATCGGCCGGGCGCCGGGCGCACGGCGCTGCCAGGCGAAGACGGAATCCGCCGCGCCATCGACCAGCACCCATTCAAACCCTTCCACCTCGCAATCGCGCGCATGCAGCGCGGCACGGCTGCGGTAGAGATGGTTGAGGTCGCCGACCAGTTGCTGCACCCCCAGATGCGGCCCATGGTCCAGCAATTGCCAGTCGAGCGCGCGATCCTCGTCCCACTCGTCCCGCTGGGCGAATTCCTGCCCCATGAACAGCAGCTTCTTGCCCGGATAGCCCCACATCAGGCCATAATAAGCCCGCAGCGTCGCGAATTTCTGCCAGTCTTCCCCGGCCATCTTGTGCAGCAGCGACGCCTTGCCATGCACCACCTCGTCATGGCTCAGCGCCAGCACGAAATTCTCGCTAAAGGCGTACATCAGGCCAAAGGTGATGTCGTCATGATGATGGGCGCGATGCACCGGATCGCGCGCCAGATAGCGCAGCGTGTCGTGCATGAAGCCCATATTCCATTTGAAGCCGAAGCCCAGCCCGCCGCTATGCACCGGCTGCGACACGCCGGGCCAGCTGGTCGATTCCTCGGCAATGGTCATGACGCCGGGATGATTGCCGTACAGCGCCTTGTTCATTTGCTGGAGGAAGGCGACCGCCTCCACATTCTCCCGCCCGCCATGGTCGTTGGGCACCCATTCGCCGGGCTTTCGCGAGTAATCGAGATAGAGCATCGACGCCACCGCATCCACGCGCAGCCCGTCGATATGATAGCGCTCGGCCCAGAACAGCGCGTTATTGACCAGATATTGCGCCACCTCGCGCCGCCCGAAATTATAGATGGCGGTGTTCCAGTCGGGGTGGAACCCCTTGCGCGGATCGGCATGTTCATACAGCGCCGTGCCATCGAAATGGGCCAGCCCATGTTCGTCGGTCGGGAAATGCGCCGGCACCCAGTCCAGTATCACGCCCACCCCGGCCCGGTGCGCCCCGTCCACGAAGCGCGCAAAGCCCGCCGGATCGCCGAACCGCGCCGTCGGCGCATAGAGGCCCAGCGTCTGATATCCCCAGCTCGGGTCATAGGGATATTCGCTGATCGGCAGAAATTCGATATGGGTAAAGCCCATCCCGACGACATAGGGGATCAGCCGGTTGGCCAGTTCATCCCAGGTCAGGAAATCGCCGTCGTCGTTCCGCTGCCAGGAACCGGCATGCACTTCATAGATGGATACCGGCTGGCGCCGCGCATCGCTGGTCCGCCAATGTTCGCGATGCCGTGCATCGCCCCATATATGGTCCTGCGGCGCCGCCACGATCGACGCGGTAGAGGGACGCAATTCACTCTTGAAGGCAAAGGGATCGGCCTTCAGCGGCAATGTCACCCCGTCCGCACCAACAATCTCATATTTATAGGCGCTGCCCGGACCGACTTCGGGCAGGAAAATCTCCCACACGCCGGCATCGGCGCGATGGCGCATCATACCCCGCCGCCCGTCCCAACGATTGAAATCGCCGACCACCGACACCCGCCGGGCATTGGGCGCCCAGACTGCGAAATGCGTGCCGGTCACCCCTTCATGATCGATGATATGCGCGCCCAGCTTGTCGAACAGCCGGCCATGCGACCCTTCGGAAAAATAATGATCGTCCATCGGCCCCAGCACCGGGCCAAAGCCATAGGGGTCGATCAGGTCATAGCGGCCGCCATCGCCATAGGTGGCGACATAGCGCAACGGCTGGCGCTTGCGGATCGTGACCTTGCCATGGAACAGCCCGTCGGGATGCACCCGTTCCAGCGTGCCAACCGCCTTGCCCGCCAGCGTCTGCGCCTCGACAGCAACGGCTTCGGGCAACAGAACACAGGCGCTAAATCCGCCCCCTTCCGCCGGATGAACGCCAAGCGTGCCGAAAGGATCGTCATCCTGCCCCTGCACCAGCAGATCGATCTGCTCGCGGGTCAGCACCTATCCGTCCACTCCGGTCATGTTGGCGATCATGTCGGCATCTTCCAGATATCGGTCGCATATTCGCGGATCGTGCGATCGGACGAGAACCATCCCATGCGCGCGACATTATGGATCGCCTTCTTCGCCCAGACGCTTTGGTCCAGCCACAGTGCATCGACCTTGCGCTGGGCAGCGGAATAGCTGTCGAAATCGGCAGCGACCATGAACCAGTCATGATCGTAAATGCCCTGCACCAGCCCCTTGTAACGATCCGGATCGTCCGGCGAAAAGACACCGCTGGCGATCGCATCGAGCGCCTGCCCCAGTTCGCGGCTGCGGCCGATCACATCGCGCGGATTATAGCCGCCAGCCCGCTCGTCATTCACCTCCTGCGCGGTCAGGCCGAATATCACGATATTCTCTTCGCCCACATGGTCGCGCATCTCGACATTGGCGCCATCCAGCGTGCCGATGGTCAGCGCGCCATTCACAGCAAACTTCATGTTGCCGGTGCCGGACGCTTCCATGCCCGCCGTCGAAATCTGTTCGGACAGGTCGGCCGCCGGGATCATCATCTCCGCCATCGACACATTATAATTGGGCACGAATTGCAGCTTCAGCAGCCCCTGCACCGCCGGATCATGATTGACCGCACGGGCAACGTCGCCGGCCAGCTTGATGATCAGCTTGGCGTTATGATAGCTCGGCGCCGCCTTCCCGCCGAACAGCTTGACGCGCGGCACCCAATCCTTTTCGGGATGCGACCGGATCTGGTCATACAGCGACACCGCTTCCACGATATTCAGCAACTGCCGCTTATATTCATGGATGCGCTTGATCTGGATGTCGAACAGCGCCGCCGGATCGATCCGCGCATTGATGCGACGGCGCAGCAGGTCGGACAGGGCGCCCTTGTTGGCCCGCTTCACCGCCAGAAACTTCTCCTGAAACGCGCTGTCGTCGGCAAAGCCGTCCAGATCGCGCAGCGCCTCGGGATCGTCCATGAACCGGTCGCCGATCGCCTCACGGATCAGCCCGGTCAGCCCCGGATTGCACTGCATCAGCCAGCGGCGGAAAGTGACGCCATTGGTCTTGTTGTTGATCCGCGCCGGATACAGCTTGTGCAGGTCGGCAAAGACCGTGACCTTCATCAGGTCGGTGTGCAGCGCCGACACGCCATTGACGCTGTGCGATCCGGCAAAGGCCAGATTGCCCATCCGCACCCGCCGCTCGCCGCCCTCGTCGATCAGCGATATCGTGCCGATCGCATCGTCGGTGAACTGGCCCGACTTGCGCGCCTCGCCCAGCAAGCGGCTGTTGATCGCATAGACGATCTGCATGTGCCGGGGCAGCAACCGCTCGAACAAAGGCACCGGCCAGCTTTCCAGCGCCTCGGGCAACAGCGTATGGTTGGTATAGCTGAACGTCTTGCGCGTAATGTCCCAGGCTTCGCCGAAATCCACGCCATGATCGTCGACCAGGATGCGCAGCAATTCCGCCACCGACACCGCCGGATGGGTGTCATTGAGCTGGATCGCGGCCTTTTCCGCCAGCGTGCGAATATCGCCGAAATATTGAATGTGGCGGCGGACGATGTCCTGCAAGCTCGCGGAGGAGAAGAAATATTCCTGCCGCAACCGCAATTCCTGCCCCGCAGGCGAACTATCGGCCGGATAGAGCACCCGCGTCAGCGCTTCGGCCCGATTGCTTTCGGACAGCGCGCCCAGATGGTCACCCGCATTGAACTTGTCGAGCAGGATCGGGTCGATCGGCTGCGCTTCCCACAGGCGCAGCGTATTGACCCGCTTGCCGCGCCAGCCCGCGATCGGCGTGTCATAGGGGGTGGCGATCACCCGCTCCGCCGCGCGCCAGCGCATCTGGTGCGGCCCGGCATCCTCGCCCTCGGCCGGGTCGACACGCCCGCCGAAGCCGACTTCATAGCTCGCCTCGCGCCGCTCGAATTCCCAGGGATTGCCATGCGCCAGCCAGTTTTCCGGCAGTTCCACCTGCCAGCCGTCGCTGATCTCCTGCCGGAACATGCCGTTCACATAGCGGATGCCATAGCCATAGGCGGGCACGTCGACCGTCGCCATGCTTTCCATGAAGCAGGCCGCCAGACGCCCCAGACCGCCATTGCCCAGCGCCGCATCCGGCTCCAGCGCGGCGATGATGTCGATATCAACACCCAGCGAATCGAGCGCCGCCTGCACATCGTCCAGCATTTCCATGTTGGACGCGGCATCGCGCATCAACCGGCCGATCAGGAATTCCAGGCTCAGATAGTAAACCCGCCGCCCTTCTTCCTCGTAGGTTTTCTGGGTGGAGGTGATCCAGGCGTCAATCACCCGGTCGCGGATGGAAAGGATGACGGCATGCAGCCAGTCATGCGGCTTGGCCGCCGCCGCATTCTTGCCGATGCGATAGGTCAGCCGCTCGACAATCTCATGAGCTAGGACTTCCGGGGTGAATTGCCGCGGTGCGGGTTTGGGAAGTTCGGTCTGGCCCTTGAGGTTCATCGGCGCTGGTCCCCCTGCTGAGTCGAACAGGATGATGACACAGCCCCTTGCCCCGCGCCATCGGCATTTTTGCAGCGCAACAAGAAATATCGGCCAATTTCAGCCAGTTTCCTAAACCATTCTTCATCCATTTCGGCGTAGCAGCGCCGCGCGCACCCCGGCCCGCAATTCGGCCCGCACAGGATAGGTGCTGGATGGCAGATGCTGGGTCATGAAGATGCCGATCAGCCGCTCGATCGGATCGATCCAGAAATAGGTCGAAAAGACACCACCCCAATAATATTCCTGCAAAGCCATATCCATGGCGAAGCCCAGGCCAAAGCCCACGCCCTGATAATCCGCCTCGCTGAACATCGCACCGGACATGCTGGCCAGATCGCCGCCGCCCGGCAAATGGTTGCTGCGCATCTGCGCCACGGTATCAGCCTGCAACAGCCGCACGCCATCCAGTTCGCCACCGCGCAACAGCATCCGGGCGAACCGGTGATAGTCCGCCACGCAGGATACCAGCCCGCCGCCGCCCGACTGGAACCGCCCCTTGCGCCGCCACCCGCTGCGTGCGCCCAGATCGGCCACGGTCAGTCCCGTGGGCTTGCCGGGCCGCTCGTCCAGTCGCCAGGCGTCGGTCATCCGGTCCGCCTTCTCGTCCGGCAGCATGAAGGTCGTATCGACCATCCCCAGCGGCCCGAAGATGCGCGTCTGGAACACCGTCTCCAGATCAAGCCCCGTCAACCGCTCCACCACCACGCCCAGCACATCGGTCGACACCGAATAATTCCAGCGCTCGCCCGGTGAAAATTCCAGCGGCAGCGTGGCAAGATCGGCAACAAACTGGTCGGACGTGCGCGGCTGCTGGAATTCGTCCAGCCCCAGCTTGCGATAGCGCGCGTCGATCGCCGTCTGCCGTTGCAAGCCATAGGTCAGTCCGGATGTATGGCGTAGCAGGTCGATCATCAGCATCGGCCGCTTGAGCCGCGCCCGGTTGGCCCGCCCCACGCGCAGATCGGCAAATTCGGGAATGATATCCGTCACTGGCGTATCCAGCGCGACCAGCCCCGCCTCGACCAGCATCATGAAGGCGACCGACGTCACCGGCTTGGTCATCGACGCGATACGATAGAGCGCATCCTCCCGCAGCGGCGCACCATCGGCGCGCGCCTGCCCCCGCACGCCCGCCAACAGCACCGTCTCGTCCCGCGACAGCAGCAATTGCATATGGGGCAGCTTGCCGCTGGCCAGATAGCGGCGATCGAGGGATTCCACCAGCGCATCCAGCCGATCCGGGTCCATTCCCGCCGCCTGCGCCGCTGCCCTGTCCGTCATTCCCACCATGCGCCGATCGCCATCCTCGTCATTCCTGCCTTCCAGCGCTAGAGCAGCCACGCGCGCAGGTAAACAGCTTGGCCGTTGCCAAGACCCTGCCCGGCCCTCTATGGCAGCGGCCAGAACAGCATAACGGACCCGCACAGGCATATGGCCACTGGCCTCTCCGCAATTTTCATGACCAACCGCGCGGCGCTGCTTCGCTTCCTGCGCGCACGCGGCGCGGGGGAAGACGCCGAAGATCTGTTGCAGGACATGTGGATGAAGCTGGAGGCCAAGGATCTTGGTCCCGTCACCGATCCCCTGCCCTATCTGTATCGCATGGCGAACAATCTGATGCTCGACCGCTACCGGTCGTCCAGCCGGCGCGAACGGCGCGAACAGGACTGGGCGGAAGGGGCCGGCGGCGTCATGGCCGATCCCAGCGAGGATATCGGCGTCGATGAACGCATGATCCTCAACCAGCGGCTGAACGAAGCGCGCGCCGTGCTGCGCGATCTGGGACCACGGGTCGAACTGGTGTTTCGCCGCTTCCGGATCGAAGGGGTGGGCCAGCGCCTCATCGCGGAGGAACTGGGCGTCAGCCTGACCACGGTGGAGAAGGATCTGCAAAAGGCCTATCGTGCCATGCTGCTCCTCAAGCAGAAAATCGATACGGAATGAGCGGGCTGGCGGCGTCAGGGTCAGCAAGGGGCAATAAGGAACAGGGCTGGAGCCATGATTAACGAGGAGGCGCTGGGTTGGGTCATCCGTACCCGCGACCCGGAATTTCAGGATTGGGAGGCCTTCACCCTGTGGCTGGAGGCGAATCCAGCGCATGCGCCCGCTTATGACGCCCTGATGGCGGCGGATAGCGATCTGGACAACATCGTGCCCGAAGAACCCGTCATCATGCCGGTGGCCGCCAATGATCGTGGCCCTCGCCGCCCGTTGCGCTGGATCGCAGGCGGCGCGGTGGCGGCGGCACTGGTCGGCGTCATCTCGGTCGGGCTGCTCAACCGCAGCAACATTTACAGCGTCACCACCCGCCCCGGCGAAACCCGCACCATTGCGCTGGATGATGGCACGCGCGTCGAACTGAACGGCGGCACGACCATGCGCTTCGATCGCAAGGATGCCCGTTTCGCTGCGCTCGACGCAGGCGAAGCCGCCTTCACCGTGCGTCATGACGCCGCCAATCCGTTCCGCGTGACCGTGGGCGACGCCGTGTTCGAAGATGCCGGTACGGTCTTCAACATCGTCCACACAAAGGACGCGACCCATATCGGCGTGTCGGAAGGCAAGGTCGTCTATAATCCGGATGCGGAGGCGATCGCCCTGCCCGCCGGTCGCGCCCTGTCCGACGATGCGCAGGGCCTGCGCCTGATGGACGTGGCGCCGGGGGCCGTTGCCAGCTGGCGACAGGGCCGACTGGTCTATGCCAACGCCTCCATCGCCGACATCAGTCAGGATATCGGCCGCTCGCTGGGCGTGACGCTGACCGCAGCACCGGGCGCGCGAGCGATGCGCTTCACCGGCACCATCCGGCTGGATCGCGATCCGGCGCGCTTCTTTGCCCAGGCCGCGCCGCTCATGGGCCTGACCGCCGTCCGTCAGGGCGATGGCTGGCTGTTGAAGGAAGGGCCCGCTAAGGAAGGGGATGGTCCGCAAAACTGACCTCCTGATCGTCACCGTCCTCGCCACAGCGACCCCCATAGCCGCCGTGGCGGCGGACAGACAGGATATCGATATCGCCCCCGGCAGGCTCGGTGAGGCGGCGATAGCGCTTGGCCGTCAGACGGGCATCAGCATCGGCATGTCGGACCAGTCGCTGGCGGGCATCCGCACCCCGCAGGTCAGGGGGCGCATGTCGGCCGACGCGGCATTGCGGCGCCTGCTCAAGGGTACGAGCGCAAAGGCACAACCGGTCGGCGGCAATGGCTGGCGCATCGTCCGCGCCCGCCCCGCGCCGCTTCTCGCTCCCACGCCGGTTGCTCTGCCCGCAGCCGCCCCTGAAGAACCACAGGCCGCGATCATCGTCACCGCCTCCAAGCGGGAGGTGCCCCTGCTCCGCTATGCAGGCGTTGTGGAGACTTTGGGCGACGGCATCTTCACCACGGCCGAGGCAGCGGGCGGCAGCGCTACCTTGCTGGCCCGGGTCGCCAGCCTCAGTTCCACCCATGCCGGCACCGGCCGCAACAAGCTGTTCATCCGCGCGATCGCGGACTCCGCCTTGGCTGGCCCAACGCAGGCGACAACAGGCCAGTATCTGGGCGACATGCGCCTCAACTATGCCGCGCCGGACCCGGACCTGAAACTCTATGATATCGGCCGGGTCGAAGTGCTGGAGGGGCCACAGGGCACGCTCTATGGCGCCGGATCGCTGGGCGGCATCATCCGCATCATGCCCAATGCGCCCAACATGACCGAATGGGGTGGGCAGATGTCCGCTGGCGCCTCCGCCACCCAGCATGGCGATCCGGGCGGCGACCTGTCCGCCACGCTCAACATCCCGATCGTCTCGGATAAGCTGGCGCTGCGCGTGGTCGGCTATGGCGTGCAGGATGGCGGCTATATCGATGATGTCAGCCGCGACAAGGATGACGTCAATCAGGTGCGCACCTATGGCGGGCGCGCCGCGCTGCGCTTCACCCCGAATGAGGACTGGACGATAGACCTGAACGGCGTCTACCAGCATATCGACGGGGACGACGCCCAATATGCCACCCGCAGCGTCGGCCGCCTGAAACGCGCCTCCTCGGTCGCCCAGCCCTATTATGCCGACTATCTGCTCGGCAATGTCCGCATCGAACGCCAGTGGGATTCGCTCCACTTCGTCTCCTCGACCGGCTATGTCCGCCACATACTGGCCGAAAGCTATGACGCCACCCAGCCAGATGGCGCCCCGGCCCTCTTCCGCCAGCGCAATCAGGTCAGCATCTTCTCCACCGAAAACCGGCTGGTGCGCGATCTGGACAATGGGCTGGGCTGGATATTGGGCGCCTCCTACCTCCAGAGCACGTCGGACCTCGACCGGTCGCTGACATCCTTCGGCACGCAGACGATCGAACCGCCGATCATTCCCGGCGTCCCCCTCTATGGCATGGGCCGCGCCGCCGCCGCGACCGGCGTGCGCAACAGCGTCAAGGAAGCCACGCTGTTCGGCGAAGCCTCGTTCGAACCGGTCAAGGGCCTTATCGCCACTTTCGGCGGCCGCCTGACCAACAGCCGCCTGTCGGGCGAAGCGCTCGATCCTGGCGCCTTTCTTTCCTCCAGCGATCTCGCCCGCGCCGAAGCACAGGCCAATCGCAGCGAAACCTTCTTCCTGCCGTCGGCCTCGCTGCTGACCGACGCGATCCCCAATGTCACCCTCTATGCCCGCTTCCAGCAGGGTTTCCGGCCCGGCGGCCTTGCCGTCGACGACCAGCGCGTCCGCCGCTTCCAGAATGACCGCGCCTCCACCGTGGAGATCGGTGCGCGCAAGGGCGTGCCGGGGCGCGATGTCTTCGCCGCCAGCGCCAATGTCGCCTATACCGACTGGCGCAATATTCAGGCCGACGTCACCGACCGGATCGGCCTGCCCACCACCGCCAATATCGGCGACGGGCGCATCTATACGGTCGAAGGGCGGATCGTCCTGCGCCCCACTCGTTCGCTCACGCTGGATGCCAGCGCCATCTATAATGACAGCCGCCTGACCCAGCCGACCGATTTCGTGCGTGCGCTCTCCTATGAAGGCCGCTCGCTCAGCCTGCCCAACGTCGCCAATCTGGGCGGGCGCCTCGCCCTCGACTATCGCGCGCCGCTGACGACGGAGATGGACCTGCACCTGATGGGGTCCGCCCGCTATATCGGCAAGTCGCGCCTCGGCGTCGGCCCGATCCTGGGACAGACGCAGGGCGATTATGTCGACACCAGCCTCTCGGCCAGCGTCACGCGCGGGCGGGTGCAATATTCGCTGTCGCTTACCAACCTGTTCGACAGCAACGGTAATCGCTTCTCGCTGGGCACTCCGTTCGATCTTCAGACCGATTATTATACGCCCCTGCGTCCCCGAACCATACGGATCGGCGTCGACTTCGCTTTCTGAATAAATATTCATCGCATTGCCTGACGGAAGCCACGCTTCGGCACCGTCCCATGCGGACGCGCCCCCAGAATATCGAGCGCGGCACGCAGAGGAGACATCATGCGACATCTACTGGCCTGCACGGCCATCGCCCCGGTTCTGGCGGCCCTTACCGTGGCCGACGCGGCGGCAGAAACCACCATCGGCACCGCCACCACCGCTGCCGTCAAGACCTCCACCGTGGCCAACGGTGCGGCTGACGACATCACCATCAGTTCCGCCGGATCAATCAAGCTGACCAGCGGCGCCGCCGTCACCATCGACAGCAACAACAAAGTGTCGAACGCCGGCACCATCACCATCAACGACGCGAATAACGTCACCGGCATTCTGGTCGGCCCCGGCACCAGCGGCGCCATCACCAACAGCGGCACCATCACGCTGACCGAAGACTATACCGCGACCGACACGGACAGCGACGGCGATATCGACGGCGCCTTCGCCAAGGGCTCGGGCAAGAACGGCATCTGGGTTCAGTCCGGCGCGGCCCATGTCGGCAATATCGACCATAGCGGCACGATCACGATCGAGGGCAATCAGTCGGCCGGCATTCGTCTGGACGGCGCGCTCACGGGCAATCTGTCGACCAGCGGCACCACCAGCGTGATCGGCGACAACAGCTATGGCGTGGTCGCCAATGACGTGACCGGCAATGTCACGCTGCGCGGCAGCACATCGGTCACGGGGGCCAACAGCATCGGCGCGGCGTTGCTGGGCGACGTCACCGGCGCGGTCAAGATCCAGGGCACGATCACCAGCACCGGTTATCGCAGCACCACACGCCCGACCGACGTGACCAAGCTGGACGCGGACGACCTGTTGCAGGGCGGTTCCGCGCTGGTCATCGCCGGCAACGTCACCGGCGGCATCATCTTCGACGTTCCACCCACGCTGGACAGCACCAAGCCCGACGTCGATGGCGACGGACTGACCGACGCTACGGAAGGCAGCGCCGCCGTCATCACCTATGGCAAGGCCGCAGCGGTCCAGATCGGCGCGGCGGGCAGCGACACCACCATTGGTGCGGTCGCGGCAGGCAACACCGGCTATGGCCTGATCGTCAATGGCGGCATCGCCGGCTATGGCATCTATGACGGCGTCGATGCCAATGGCCTGGCCATCGGCGGGCTGGGGGGCGACGTCAGCATCGCCAAGGGCGTAAAGGTCGCCGGCACGGTCGCCGCCGTCTCCTATGACAGCAACGCCACCGCCCTGCGCCTTGGCTCCGGCGCGAGCGCCGGCACGATCGAGGTCAGCGGATCGGTTGCAGCCAGCGGATCGACGAAGGACGGCACGGTCGCACGCGGTCTGGTGATCGACGCCGGCGCGACCGCCGGATCGATCATCGTCAGCGGCACCGTGGCGGCGGCGGCAGGCAGCACGGAAAAGGGCAGCGCCATCGCGATCCTCGATTCGTCCGGCACCGTCTCCAGCCTGTCCAACACCGGCAAGATCAGCGCGACCGGGGGCAAGAGCGGCTCCAACGTCGCGATCGACCTGAGCGCCAGCAGCAGCGGCGTCACGCTGACGCAGGCGGCGGCCTCCGCCACCGCTACAACCATGCCCAGCATCATCGGCGACATTCGGCTGGGATCGGGTAATGACGTGCTGACCGTGTCGGCCGGCACCATCACCGGCAATCTCAGCCTGGGCGCCGGCAACGACAGCATCGCCCTGTCCGGCGCCTCCAGCCTGACCGGCAATATCGCCTTTGGCACAGGCGCCAACAGCCTGTCGCTGGCGGGCACATCCTCGGTCGCTGGCACGGTCGATTTCGGCGGCGGCGCCGGCACCCTGACGCTGGGCGGCACATCGTCCCTGTCGGGCGCGATCGCCAATGGCGGCAATGTCGCCGTGGCACTGAACGGCGGCACGCTCAACAGCACCGGCACCGGTTCGGTCGCATTGGCTTCGCTCTCGGCCAGCGGCACATCGACGCTCGGCGTCACGATCAATGGCAAGACCGGCGCCAGCACCGTCTATGACGTGGCCGGGGCCGCCAACTTCGCCAGCGGATCGCAGGTCAAGGTCAACCTCACCCAGGTCGGCGGATCGGTTGGCGACTATGTCATCGTCCGCGCCGGATCGCTCAGCGGATCACCGACGCTCACCAGCGCCGCCCTGCTGCCCTATATGTTCAAGAGCAGCGTCACCGGCGACAGCGCCGCCGGCACCGTGACCCTGTCGATCGCGGCGAAGAGCGTGTCGGAACTGGGCCTGAGCGGTTCGACCGCCAGCGCCTATTCGGCGATCTTCAACGCGCTGGACAATGATGCCGACGTCGCCGCCGCCTATCTGGCGATCAACGACGGATCGACCCTGACCAGCAATCTGCGCCAGATGCTGCCCGACCATGCAGGCGGCACGTTCGAAGCGGTCACGTCGGGATCGCGCGCCACCGCCCGTATCCTGTCCGACCCCAATGGCATCTACCGCACCAAGGACGGACGCCTCGGCTTCTGGTTGCAGCAGGTGGCCTTCGGCAGCGCCAAGAGCGTAGGCAGCACCGCCTCCTACGACATCACCGGCTGGGGCGCCGGCGGTGGCCTGGAATATCTGAGCGACATCGGCGCGTTCGGTGGCTCCTTCGCCTATATTCACGGCAGCGACAACGGCGGGTCGAACAATGCGGTCGATTCCGACCAGTTCGAGCTGGCGGCACACTGGCGCGGCCAATGGGGTCCGCTGCTCAGCTTCGCCCGCCTGTCCGCCGCCCGCATCAAGTTCGACGGCACCCGCCATTTCGAAAGTGGCGACGTCATCCGAACGGCGGACGGCAACTGGAACGGCACGCTCATGTCCGCGACGGCAGGCGTCGCCTATCAGGTGGACATGGGCCGGTTCAGCCTGCGTCCGGCAGTCGGCATCGACTATTACCGGCTCAAGGAGAATGGCTATAGCGAAACCGGCGGCGGCGATGCGTTCAACCTGACCGTGCTGGGCCGCACCAGCGACGAACTGACCGCCAACGGCACGGTCACGGCCGGATACGACTTTGGCAGCCTGAACAAGGAAGATGGCTGGGTCCGTATCGAACTGGAAGGCGGCCGTCGGCAGATCGTCGGCGGGTCGCTGGGCGACACGACCGCC
Organism: Sphingobium sp. YR768; assembly: GCF_900111125.1. Classification (GTDB taxonomy): domain Bacteria; phylum Pseudomonadota; class Alphaproteobacteria; order Sphingomonadales; family Sphingomonadaceae; genus Sphingobium. The sequence continues at coordinate 71,231 of NZ_FOGE01000005.1, read as the reverse complement.
TATTTCAAGGATGGCGATCGCTTCACCCTGGTGTCGGAAGATCGCACGAACGGATGGACCGGCCGTGCCCGCCTCTATGGCGGCACCGACACCTTCCGCGTCGGCGGCGAATTCGGCGCGGAGGAACAACAAAGTCACGTCGCTATCTCATTTCGGGCGACGGTTAACTTCGTCCTGTGACGTCTAAGGGTTGAACAGGCGGGCCACACCCCACAGACCCTCCCGGTCCGTCTGTTCCGCTCCGGCACAAAACCCTCCCCAAGGGCGCCGGGCATAAAAGAGGGGCGTCGCTGGTCCCCCCGGCGGCGCCCCTTCTTTTTGTCTGGTGGCTTTAAAGGCTTATTCCGCCTTGATTTCCACCGGCTTCAGCTTCGCACTCATCGCATCGAATGCCGCCTTGTCGGCTGGCGACAGGTTCGGGCGCCCGGCCATGATCCCCATCTGGATGTTGCACTTGGAATAATAGGTTTCGCCCGGCTCGATCTCCAGCCGCAGCGTGTCGGTCGCCTCGCTCTTGACCGAATATTCGTGAATGCCCGGTTCGGCATAGACGACCGCGAACTTGCCCGGCGGCAGGCTGGTCAGCTTCTCGCCCTTCTCGTGCACTGCACAGGAAATGGCGGAACCGACGAAACCGCCCTTGCGGAAGAAGACGATCTTGCCCTTGCCGTCCGGAATATCCGAAGCCGGGGCGGCGACAGTATCCGCCGCGACCGGTGCATCCTGCGCTACAGCGGACGTTGCGCAGCCAAGCGCGATCGCCGCCAGAAACATATGGCTCTTCATTTCATTGCCCTCCTGTTGAAAATTCAGTTTCCGTTCGCTGACAGCGTGAACGGAAGATCGGCGACCAGCTTCGCCTGTCCCCTTGCACCAACCGGCACATCGACATCGCTTCCCGCGATGAACAGCACGACCGGCGCGGCGACCAGCCCGACCAGAATGGCTTCATCCGTGCGACTGTCCCCCACCTGCGCGAAGCGGAAACTGCGCAACCCGATCTTCTGCCCCTGATGCTCGATGAACCGGGCAGCCAATATTAGCTCACCCGCCTTCCCGCCTGCCCGCGCGCGTGCAGCATGGATCACTTCGCCTTCGCCCAGCGCACCGGCGGGAATGACGGTCGCGCCACTCGCTCCAACCGGTACCGTCGTGCGAATGCGAAAACGGTCCCCAGGCTTGGACAGCTTGGAGTTTATCGGGTCCAATATCTCGAAATCGACATAGGTGCCGGCCGGTACGACTGTCGTCAGCGGTGCTGGCGTCGCCATGATCGGCTCGCCTGCAACCTGCGCCTGCGCCCCCGCGCCAAGCCCCAAAAACGCAACGGCCCACAGCCCCTTGCGCAGCATATTCCCCCCCTGTCCAGGCCACGAATCCCCCGACTCGAAATGGCCTGAACAGAGGCTTATCGCCTGATTTTACAATCGTATAGGGGGAAGACTGTCGATCAGGCCAACAGCGCCTTCTTCACCAGTTCGTTGACGACCTGCGGGTTTGCCTTGCCCTGCATCGCCTTCATCGTCTGGCCGACGAAGAAGCCGAACAGCGCTTCCTTGCCGCCGCGATATTGCTCGACCTTGTCGCCATTCCGGGCAAGCACCTCAGCCACCGCCGCCTCGATCGCGCCGGTGTCGGACGTCTGCTTCAGGCCCTTCTCCTCGACGATCTTGCCGGGCTTGTCGCCCGTTTCCAGCATGATCTCGAACACCTGCTTGGCGATCGTGCCGCTAATCGTGCCATCGGCCACCAGCGCCAGCAATTCCGCGCCTTCCTCGGGACTTACGGGGCTTTCCTCAAGCGACTTGCCAATGCGGTTGAGCGCGCCATAGAGTTCCGACAGCAGCCAGTTGGCCGATGCCTTGGCGACGTCGCCCTCGCTCTTCTTCTGGATGCGTGCGCCTTCGGCCAGCAGCGCCTCGAACCAGCGCGCCGTGTCGGCGTCGGCAGTCAGGGTCGCGGCATTATAGGCGGACAGGCCCAGAGCACCTTCATAACGTGCCCGCTTGGCGTCGGGCAGTTCGGGCAGCGACTGGCGGCATGCCTCCAGAAATGCGTCGTCCAGTTCCAGCGGCAACAGGTCGGGATCGGGGAAGTAGCGATAGTCATGCGCATCTTCCTTCGACCGCATCGACCGCGTCTCGTTGCGATCCGGATCATAGAGGCGCGTTTCCTGCACGATCTTGCCGCCGGCTTCCAGCACGTCGACCTGACGGTTCGCCTCATGCTCGACCACGGCCATCACGAAGCGGACCGAATTGACATTCTTCGTCTCGGTGCGCGTACCGAACTCTTCACCCGGACGACGCACGGAGACGTTCACGTCAGCGCGCATCGAGCCCTGATCCATATTGCCGTCGCACGACCCGACATAACGTAGAATCGTTCTCAGCTTCGACAGATAAGCCCCTGCTTCAGCAGGGGAACGCATGTCCGGCTTCGACACGATTTCCATCAGCGCCACGCCCGACCGGTTGAGGTCGACATAGCTGCTCGTCGGATGCTGGTCATGCATCAGCTTGCCGGCATCCTGCTCGACATGGATACGCTCGACGCCGATCACCTTCTTGCTGGCGTCGGGGTTCTTTTCGTCCAGCACGATCTCGATCTGCCCTTCACCCACGATCGGGTGATAAAGCTGGCTGATCTGATAGCCCTGCGGCAGATCCGCGTAGAAATAATTCTTGCGGTCGAAGCGCGACCATTTGTTGATCTGCGCGTCGATCGCCATGCCGGTGCGCACAGCCTGGCGGATGCACTCGCGGTTGGGCACGGGCAGCATGCCGGGCATGGCCGCATCGACTAGGCTCACCTGCGTATTCGGCTCCGCGCCGAAAGCGGTCGCAGCACCGGAAAACAGCTTGGCGTTCGACGTCACCTGCGCATGGACTTCCAGGCCGATCACGACCTCCCACTCGCCGGTTGCGCCCTGGATGCGATAGGTTGATTCAGTCATGTTCGATCCGTTTCGGGAGTGATGAGGATAAGCTCTGGAAAATAACGCCGGTAATGGGCTGGGTCGCGAGTCAGCAAGGGCATGTTGCAAACGATCGCATGCGCACCGATGAAAAAGTCAGGCAGGACGCGATAGGCCTTGTCCTTGTCGCGCATGCCCCGATAGGTGACAAAACGCTGCCCCGCAATAAAGGCGGTCCGGTCGTCGATCGGCTCTGATACCAGTCCCAGAAAAGACAATGCATCGTGCAAATCTGCGAGAGAAGCATAATTGCGGCTCAGCTCGGCCAGAATGATGGCGTTGAACAGTACGGGGCCATCACGCCGTGCGTCGCTCAACCTGTCGATGGACCAATCACCCCACACATCATCGCCCGACAAGATGTCGATAACGATGTTCGTATCAACAAATGTCATTCGGGCTCCAATCTGTGCGGACGGATATAGTCCATATATTCATCCGTCGTAGCGAAACCCGTATCGATGGAACCTGCGACGGAAAGGATCGCCGCCTTGATTCTGGCACGCCGTTCCTCCGCCGTTTCCTCGACGGCCGGGGCGGCGGGCAAAACAACAGCCTCACCGCGATCGTTGATCCCGATCCGCACGGGTTGACCCGGCACCAGACCGATACGATCGCGGATAGCCTTGGGCATGAGCACTTGCCCCTTGCTGGTCATGTTGACCACCGTCTCCTCGTCGATCCTGCTGTGCATGTTCATCATGGAAACTCCAGTGTTACCACAGGTAACACTTCGCCGGTCGAATACAATATGGTCAGCTACCGTTCCATCGGTTCACACGATTACGCGCACGCCGTTTCAGAATTTTCCGCCGAGCGGGCGTTTGAACTGCGACACCGGTCCGTCCGAATTTCAGCCGCTTGAAACCTTCGACGAGGCCTTCTCCAATGAATTGGAAAAGGATCTCGCCGGTCCAGTTCACCACCACTTGTCCGGCCGCGCCGTGAAGCCCGAACGCTCCTCGATCGCAAGGGCGGCATTCAGTACGGTCTGCTCGTCCAGCGCCTTGCCGATGATCTGCAAGCCGATCGGCAGACCCGCCGAATCCAGCCCGCCCGGCACCGCCATCGCCGGCAGCCCCGCCAGCGAAGCCGGCACGGTGAAGACGTCGTTCAGATACATGGCCAGCGGATCGGCCTGCTTCTCGCCCAGCGCGAACGACGCACTCGGCGCGGTCGGCGTCAGCAGCAGGTCGCACGTCTCGAAAGCCTGCTCGAAATCGCGCGCGATCAGCGCCCGCACCTTCTGCGCCTGCGTATAGTAAGCATCATAGAAGCCGGCCGACAGAACATAGGTGCCGATCATGATGCGGCGCTTCACTTCCGGCCCGAAACCGGCGGCGCGGGTCGCGGCATACATGTCCTGCAATCCCGCCCCATCGGGCAGGTCGCGCTGGCCGTAACGCACGCCATCATAGCGGGCGAGGTTCGAAGACGCCTCTGCCGGCGCGATGATATAGTAGGTCGGCAGCGCATATTTGGTATGCGGCAGCGACACGTCCACCACCTCGGCGCCGGCATCCTTCAGCCAGGCAATACCGCGATCCCACATGGCGGAGATTTCTGCGTTCAGGCCATCGGGGCGATATTCCTTGGGAATGCCGACCTTCTTGCCCTTGAGATCGCTCGACAAATTCGCTTCCCACTGGGGAACCGCCAGATCTAGGCTGGTCGAATCCTTGGGATCGAAGCCCGACATGACCTCCAGCAGGATCGCATTGTCGCGCACCGTGCGCGCCATCGGCCCGGCCTGATCCAGCGACGACGCGAACGCCACAATGCCCCAGCGCGAACAACGGCCATAGGTCGGCTTGATGCCGCTGATGCCGGTGAAGGCGGCCGGCTGGCGGATCGACCCGCCCGTATCGGTGCCGGTCGCCGCCGGACAAAGCCGCGCGGAAATGGCCGAGGACGAACCACCCGAAGACCCACCGGGCGCCAGCGCCGCGTTGCCGCCGTCCTTGCGCCGCCAGGGCGAAATCACATTGCCATAATAGCTCGTCTCGTTGGACGATCCCATGGCGAACTGGTCGAGGTTCAGCTTGCCCAGCATCCCCGCGCCCGCCGCCCACAGCTTGCCCGACACGGTCGATTCATAGGTCGGCACGAAGCCTTCCAGCATGTGGCTGGCGGCGGTCGTCTGCACGCCGTTGGTGCAGAACAGATCCTTCATGCCGATCGGCACGCCGGCAAGCTGACCCAGCGTTTCGCCGGCGGCCTTCGCCTTGTCGGCCGCATCGGCCGCTTCCAGCGCCTTTTCGGGCGTTTCCACGATGAAGGCGTTCAGCGCCTTGGCAGCGGCGACATTGGCGTTGAAGCCTTCCGCCACTTCACGCGCCGAAAAATCGCCCGCGCGAAAGCCGTCGCGGATTTCGGCTACGGTAAGATCAGTCAGATCGGTCTTCGACGTCTTAGGCACTGACGGGGGCGGAGTAAAATTTTGGGCCATCATGAAGCCCATCATGGGTGTCTTGCTCATTATTCGATCACCTTGGGCACCGCGAAGAAGCCATGTTCGGCCTGCGGCGCATTGGCCAGCACCTTGTCGCGCACATCGCCATCATTGATGACGTCGTCGCGCAGGCGTTGATGGTTGGGGATGACGGCCGTCATCGGCTGTACGCCGGTCACGTCCACCTCGCCCAGTTGCTCCACCCAGCCAAGGATGTTGTTGAGTTCGGGCACCATGGCTTCCGCTTCTGCATCCGTCACCGAAATGCGCGAAAGGCTGGCGATCTTTTTCACGGTCTGAAGGTCTATCGACATGGGCCAAGCCGCTAGCACCCGCACCTGCCCGCTTCAAGCGGCTTTAAGCACCGGCCCACTCCCCGCCCGGCCGCTCAACGGCAGCATAATATGGGCGGTCGGGTGGAGGAGTGGGCTGGTGCCGCTGCAAAATGCGCTCTTCCGCGCATTTTCAAACAGACTCCCGCCTCTTGCGCCCATGGCTTGCTTCGGTCAGACAGGGGCGACAATTTCGGAGAGTGTGGGTGGCGCGCAAATTCCTCTATGTCATCGCGACCTTGGTAGTGCTGGTGATCGCCGCACTGCTGGTCTATCGCGTCTGGGGCATGCAGCTCATCCGCATGGTGATGGTGCCGCGCGAACCCTTCACCCAGCTTCAGCCGCTCCCCGCCGATGCCTATATCGACGCGAAGATGTGGATCGCCCGGCCCGACATCGAAAAGGATAATGTCGCGCTCTGGACGCCCGCCGGCGTTCCCGCGAACAAAACGCCCGGCAAGGCCGCGATCTTCTTCATCCACCCCACCAGCTACATCACCACCTTCGGCGATTCCCACTGGAACGCCCGACTGGATGACAAGGATGCGGACGCCACCGCCCGCCGCTTCGTCATGGGACAGGCCAGCGCCTTCAACGCCGCCGGCACCGTCTGGGCGCCGCGCTATCGCCAGGCCAATTATGGCGCCTTCCTCACCGAAAAGCCCGCCGGGGATCAGGCGCTGGACGCCGCCTATCGCGACGTGGCGCAGGCCTTCGCCGCCTTCCTGAAAGCGAACCCCACCGGCCCGCTGATCCTGGCCGGCCATAGTCAAGGGTCGCGCCACCTGTTGCAATTGCTGCGCGAACAGGTCGCCGGAAAGCCCGTCGCCGATCGCGTGGTCGCCGCCTATGTCGTGGGCTGGCCGGTATCGGTGGAGGCAGACCTGCCCGCTCTGGGCCTCCCCGCCTGCGCGGGACAGAATCAGGCCCATTGCATCGTCAGCTGGCAAAGCTATGCCGAACCGGCCGATCCGTCCGCCGTGGTCGAAAGCTTCGAACGCAAGACCGGCTATACCGGCCAGCCGCGCAAGGGCACGCATATGCTCTGCACCAACCCGATCACCGGCGCCTTCAATGGCAAGGCTGCGGCCAGCGCCAACAAGGGCACGCTTGACGCCCGCGAACAGGGCCAGCCGCCCAGGCTCGTCACCGGCGTCGTCCCCGCCCGCTGCGACACCAGCGGCGTGCTGATGATCGGGGAACCGGTCGACATGGGCCCCTACACGCTGCCGGGCAACAATTACCACGTCTACGACTATAGCCTCTTCTGGGGCAATGTTCGGGAAGACGCGCAGAAACGACTGGCCGCTTTCACGAAGAAGTGACTTCGCCGCCGGGACGTGGCAGGGCGACACCATGAAATTGGTAACAACGGATCGCGTCGCCTTTCGGGAGGCTTTGCCGCAGGGCGGACGGCTGATCGGCATGGATGTCGGCACCAAGACGATCGGCCTCGCCCTGTGCGACGCCCACTGGACGATCGCCAGCCCCGCCTACACCGTCACCCGTGGCAAATTCAGCAAGGACAAGATCGGCCTCGCCGCCTTCATCGAGCAGCAGCAGGTGAAGGGCATCGTCATCGGCCTGCCGCTGAACCTCGACGGCAGCAACAGCCCGCGCAGCCAGTCCAGCCGCGCTTTCGCTCATAATGTCGCCGATCTGGGATGCCCCGTCCTGCTCTGGGACGAGCGCTGGTCAACCCAGGCCGTCACCCGCACCTTGCTGGAAGCCGACGCCAGCCGCGCCCGCCGCGACGAACTGGTCGACAAACTCGCCGCCAGCTATATCTTGCAGGGCGCGATCGACGGCCTGGTCGCGGGGATGGAATAACGCAAAAATCGTCACCCCCAACTTAACCGTCACCCCAGCGAAGGCTGGGGTCTCAGGCGAAGGCGCGTGATGGCCGGGAAGGCAAAGCGCCAAAGCCAAAGATGGAGACTTCAAACATGCCCCCCCGCCCCATCCTGCACGCTGCATCACTGGCCGCCGCCCTGCTCCTCCCCGCCACGGCCCATGCCGGTTTCTATAGCGGCAACGATCTCTACGCCGTCTGCACTACGGAGAAGGACGACAAGGAATTTTTCGAAAAATCCTATGAATGCCTGGGCTATATCAGCGGCGCAGTGGATGCGTTCAACACGACGCGCGAAGCCGTTGGCCTCAAAAGCTGCATCCCCGGCGACGTGACCATCAGCCAGCTACGCGGCACCGCCGTCACCTACATGAGCAAGAACCCCAAGGACCGCGCCAAATCCGCCTCCTCCCAGGTCTTCGCCGCCACCCGAAAAGCATGGCCCTGCCCCACAGCCAAGCCCGCAGCAAAGAAGAAGGCGACCAGGAAGAAGCGGTAAGCTGTCGATCTTCCTCAGCCCCCGCCCTATCCTACACCCCCATCCCCCCGCTAAAATCCCGCCCGGCTCTTTCCACCGTCCGGCACCCCGACTTTCCGATAGGATCACCCTCGCGTAACAAAATGTCGAAATCCACGGGACATATGCGAAGTTAAGCGGCGCAAATCCTATCCCTCGAACGCCGCGATGATCGGGCATGGCCCCTCTTCGCGCGCATGGCATTGCCGCGCCAGCCGCTCCAGCGCCCCACGTGCCGCCTGCAATTCCGCGATCTTCAGGTCCAGCGCCGCCATCCGCTCCGCCGCCAGTTCGCGCGCCCGCGCCCGGTCCTGCCCGGCGTCCAGTTGCAGCAACTCGCCAATCTGCTCCAGCGTGAAGCCCGCCCGCTGCGCCGACCGGATGAAGCCCAGCCGCCGCACATCGCCATCGGCATAGCGGCGTATCCCTTCGCCGCGCTCCGGCCTGTCCAGCAACCCGCGCCGCTGATAATAGCGCACCGTCTCCACATTCACCCCCGCCGTGCGGGCCAGCGCGGAAATCGTCATGCTCATGCCTTGACTCCGTACTATGGTACGGACCCTATATAGGCGTCATCCGACCGACAACAGGGATATCAGATGACCAGCCCCGCCTCCGAAACCGGCCCCAAAAGCGCCAGCCTCTACCGCATGGTGATGCCCGGCCACATTTGTCCTTATGGGGTCAAGGCCCGCTGGCTGCTCCAGCGGCGCGGCTACGCCATCGACGACCACTGGCTCACCACCCGCGCGGAAACCGACGCTTTCAAGGCGCAGCATGATGTGAAGACCACGCCGCAAATCTTCATCGATGGCCAGCGGATCGGCGGCCATGACGATCTGCGCCGCTATCTGGGCCTGAAGGTGAAAGACCCGAAGGCGACCAGCTATGTCCCGGTGCTGGCGGTCTTCGCGGTGGCGGCGCTGCTGGCGCTGGCGGTCAACTGGCTGACTTTCCTGCCGCTGATCAGCTTCGTCACGCTGGAGCGCTTCGTCGCGATCGCCATGATGCTGCTGGCCATGCTGAAATTGCAGGATGTCGACCGGTTCGCGACGATGTTCCTCAATTACGATCTGCTCGCCCGCCGCCTGCCACCTTATGGTCAGGCCTATCCCTTTCTGGAACTGGGCGCGGGCCTGCTGATGCTGACACGGGCGCTGGACTGGCTGTCGATCCCGATCGCCCTGTTCATCGGCGGCATTGGCGCGGTATCGGTGTTCAAGGCGGTCTACGTCGAAAAGCGCGACCTCAAATGCGCCTGCGTCGGCGGCAACAGCAATGTCCCGCTGAGCTTCGTCTCCCTCACCGAAAATGTGATGATGGTGGCCATGGCCCTGTGGATGCTGACAGGCATCCACTGAACCAAAAGCGCGGATGCTGACAGGCATCCACTGAACCAAAAGCGCGGATGCTGGCGGGCATCCACTGAGCGCCCCACAATTATACGTCATGCTGAACTTGTTTCAGCATCCATCCAACGGCCGGGTCCATTAACCAAGAGGATGAATGGACCCTGAAACAAGTTCAGGGTGACGACTGGGAATAGAGAGCAACGCAGCCCTACTCCCCATCCCGCCCATAGACGTCCGGCAAGAACTGCACCCCCTGCGCGGTCGGCACGGCGGTCAGATAGGTCAGATAGACCGGCACCGGCTGCGGCAAGGGCCTGTGCTGTTCGGGCTTGTCCCCGTCCGCGCCGATCGCCGCGCCAAAGAACCAGCGCCCCAGCCGCTGCGCATCCTCCAGCCGCACGCAGCCATTGCTGAAATGCCGGTCCGGCTTGTCGAACAAATCCCGCTGCGGCGTATCGTGCAGATAGATGCCAAGATCGTTGGGGAACATGAACTTCACCTTCCCCATGGCATTATTCCCGCCCGGCAACTGGCGCACCCGCACTTCCTGCCGCCCGGCCGCCACCGCATTCCAGTCCACAGCGCTCTGCGCCAGCGGCGCGGGGTTCGCGCTCCAGTCCGCCAGCGCCTCATAGCGCAGCCCTTTCAGCGTCCCGCCGTTCAATATCTTGGGCGCCACCTTATTCTCGACCAGATCGGGCGGAATATTCCAATAGGGGTTCAGCGTCGCATAGCGGATCATGCCCGCCATCAGCGGCGTCTGCGTCTCCTTCGTCCCGGCCACGACCTTCATCGTGCCGTCCATCGAACCCTTGCTATAGTAGAAGAGCCGCGCCGACGCCGCATCCACCACCACATGCCGGGTCCAGGGGCCGGGCAGCAACCGCGCCCGCTCCAGATTGAGCGACAACAGCCGGTCATAACGCCGTGGCCCTTCATTGATCGCCGCGATCGTCATCGCGCCCGCCACGCCATCGGGCCTCAGCCCATGATCGGTCTGGAACGCCTTCACCTTGGCGACCAGCGCCTTGTCATAGCTCGCCCCGTCCGACAGCCCCAGCCGGTGACGCAACGCGCCGATGGCATCGCTCTTGCCGCCCGGCCGCATCTTCACCCCTTCGGGCACCGGCACGGCGGGCAGATCACCCCATGTCCTGAAATAGGTCGCCCGCGCATTGCGCAACCGCATATAGAGCGGACTCATCCAGCCGGCGGTCCGGATATAGTCGGTCAGCGATGGCGTCAGCGCCGCCGCCCGCAAGATATCGGACGGGCTGGCATCCCCTGGCTCCACCTCCTTGTCGAGATAGCGCATCTTCATGCCCTTGGCCGGGCGGCGCATGTCCGAAATCAGCGAAGCGAAACTGCGCGACAGCGCCAGATCGGCCCGCGCCAGCATCTTCAGATCTCCACTGGCATCCGCCGCCTCGATCATCTGCCGCAGGTCGCGCGCATCATAGCTGCGCGGGTTCAGTCCGTCGGCATCGCTATCCTCGATGATCGCCAGCAGCGCATCGGCCTGCGGACCGATCCGGTCCTTCTCGACCCATAACGGCCAATAGCCGCGCGGCGCATAAAAATCCTTATACTTCCCCCCCACCTGCGACCGGATTTCACCGGCCACACTGGATTTCGCCGCCTGCACGGCACTTGGCTGCGCCAGCACAGGAGGCGGCAGCGCCAGCGCGATCAGCAGGCAGGGCAGAAGCGAAAGGGCGCGGCGATAGTGCCGCGCCCGAAATGCTGCGTGAATCAGCCGCGTTCTCCCCGGCGCGGCGCGGTCGGCGGCGGAGGCGGCGGGCAGGGCGGACCCTGAACCGCATGATAGATGCCATCGGCGGTATAATAGCCGTCGACATAGCCGTCGCCGTCCCGGTCGGCGGCGACGGTGCCGGCAATGGCGCCGGGGCCGACCGGCGGCGCGGTCGTGACCGGGGCTTCATTCTTGGAGCAGGCGCTCAGCGCCAACAGCCCGCCAGCGGCCAAAGCCAGATATTTGAAGTGCATAAATACTCCCTGTACGCTGGAGCAGCCGAAGCCGCCCTGCGCCGTTAGACCTTTCACCGCGACCCTTGCGGCTCGACGCTAACGTTCAGGGGCGCAATAAAATCCATTACCCGACCGAAATGACGATGAAGCGTGGCGTATCAGCGACAAAGCTTAACGCCGTGCTCCTGCGGAAGCAGGAGCCCAGAGCGGCAGGCGCTGCGCCAGAAATCTGGGCTCCTGCTTCCGCAGGAGCACCGCGCTTATTTTACCCCAGCACCCACTGCGCCGAAGGGATGCCCTGCGCATAGAGCAGCACCGACAGATCGCCATGCACGATCTCGGCAGCGGCCGCCTCACGGGTCTTGGGCTTGGCATGATAGGCAACGCCCAGCCCCGCGCCCTGGATCATCGGAATATCATTGGCGCCATCGCCGACCGCCATGGTCAGCGCCCGGTCGATCCCGCCCGCGATCGCCGCCTCCAGTTCGGTCCGCTTGCGCGCCGCATCCACGATCGGCGTGGTGACGGTGCCCAGCAGCGCGCCGTCGGCAATCTCCAGCACATTGGCGACATTCGCGTCGAAACCGATTTCTTGGGCCACCGGCCCGGTGAAGCGCGTAAAACCGCCCGACACCAGCAAGGTCGTAGCGCCTCGCGCCTTCATCGTGCGCACCAGCGCCTTGGCCCCGCCCATGATGACGACCCGCTCGGTGCGGCACTGGTCGATCGCGCTGTCGGGCAGGCCCTTGAGCAGCGCCACACGCCCATGCAGCGCGCCTTCGAAATCCAGTTCCCCGCGCATCGCCCGCTCGGTAATCTCGGCAATCTGCGGCTTGATCCCGGCATAGTCGGCCAGTTCGTCGATGCACTCGACGGTGATCATGGTCGAATCCATGTCAGCAATCAGCAGCTTCTTCTCGCGCCCCGCGACCGGCTGGACGATCACGTCCACCTTGTCACCGATACCGGTCAGCGCCGCCCGCGCCGCAACCGGATCGACCGCGAAGAAAAGATCGGCGGCCTTGCCCTCGTCCAGCCATGCGACATCGCCCGGCTGACATCCGGCATCGCGCAGCCGATCGACGCCCTGCGCAATATCCCCCTGCCCGATCGAGCCACTTGCCACTAAGGTCGCGACGAACATGTCAAACTCCGAACCAGAAACAGGCGAATCCCGCCCACGGGTCGCGCTTATTGCCGGGCCGACCGCCAGCGGCAAGAGCGCGCTGGCCATTGCCCTCGCCAAAGCCACCGGCGGCATCGTCATCAATGCCGACGCCAGTCAGGTCTATGCCGACTTGGCGATCCTGTCCGCCCGCCCCTCGGCGGAGGAAATGGGCGACGTCCCCCACCGCCTGTTCGGCCATATCGACGGCGCGGAGGCCTGCACCGCGCCCCGCTGGGCGGCCGAGGCGAAGGCGGAAATCGCCGCCGCCCATGCAGCGGGGAAGCTGCCCGTGCTGGTCGGCGGCACCGGCCTCTACATCCGCACCCTGCTGGACGGCATCGCCCCGGTGCCGGAAATCGATCCCGCTATCCGCGCTGCCGTGCGCGCTATGCCGGTCGCTGAAGCGCATGAGGCCCTCTCCCGCGAAGACCCGGAGGCCGCCGCCCGCCTCGCCCCTGCCGACACCACCCGCGTCGCCCGCGCGCTGGAGGTGGTCCGATCGACCGGCAAGCCGCTCAAGACATGGCAGCAGCATAAGGAAGGCGGCATCGGCGGCCAGATCAGCCTGACCCCGATGATCCTGCGCCCGCCGCGCGACTGGCTGATCGACCGCTGCGACCGGCGCTTCGTCCAGATGATGGAAGGCGGCGCGATCGAGGAAGTCGCCGCCCTCCTCCCCCGCAACCTCAACCCCGACCTGCCGGTGATGCGGGCGATCGGCGTGCCCGAAATCGCTGCCTATCTGAAAGGCGACAGCGACAGGGACAGTTGCATCGCGAAGGGGAGTCTCGCCACCCGCCAATATGCCAAAAGACAATATACCTGGTTTACAAACCAGCCCCCACCCGGCTGGCCACGCGAAGAATGCGCAATAGATGACAAAATTATCTCTGAATTAGTAATTAAATTACAACCATAGGGGTTGACCCGTCATTTTCTGTCCACTAGAGGCAGTCGCCTTGCCAAGGATAGCGGTTGGGCGCAAAGCACGCCCCCACATCAGCGGATTTGCATCAACGAAGGAGCATATCGTGGCCGAAAAGAGCGGCGCGGACATATTGGTTCAATGCCTGGTCGATCTGGGCGTCGAAGTCGTGTTCGGTTATCCGGGTGGCGCGGTGCTACCCATTTATGACGCGCTCTATAACCATCCCACGATCAAGCATGTGCTCGTCCGCCACGAACAGGGCGCGACGCACATGGCGGAGGGCTATGCCCGTTCGACCGGCAAGCCCGGCGTCGTTCTGGTCACGTCCGGCCCCGGCGCGACCAATGCCGTCACCGGCATCACCGACGCGCTGCTCGATTCGATCCCCATGGTCGTCATCACCGGTCAGGTGCCCACGCAACTGATCGGCACGGACGCTTTCCAGGAAGCGGACACGGTCGGCATCACGCGCCACTGCACCAAGCATAATTATCTGGTGAAGACGCCGGCCAAGCTGGCCGAGGTCGTGCATGAGGCCTTCCATATCGCCACCACCGGCCGTCCCGGCCCGGTCGTCGTCGATATTCCCAAAAATGTCCAGATCGCGACCGCGCCCTATGCGAAGCCGGAACTGAAGGTTCACGCCAGCTATCACCCGCAGACGAAGGCCGATGCGTCGGCGATCGACGCGGCGGTCGAGATGCTGGCCGCAGCCGAACGCCCGATCCTCTACACTGGCGGCGGCGTCATCAACTCCGGCCCGCAGGCCAGCGCCTTGCTGCGTGAACTGGCCGCGCTGACCGGCGCGCCTGTCACCTCGACCCTGATGGGTCTGGGCGCCTTCCCGGCATCGTCCGACCAGTGGGTCGGCATGCTGGGCATGCATGGCACCTATGAAGCCAATTGGGCGATGAACCAAGCGGACCTGATCCTGTGCATCGGCGCCCGCTTCGACGATCGCGTCACCGGACGCCTCGATGCCTTCGCGCCTAACAGCAAGAAGATCCACATCGACATCGACCGCAGTTCGATCAACAAGATCGTCGACGTCGACGTGCCCGTGGTCGCTGACATCGCCAGCGCGCTGGACGACATGATCGCCCTGTGGAAGCAGCGCAACCACCAGAAGGTCGACCTGACCGAATGGTGGGCGCGCATCGCCGGCTGGCGCGCGAAAAAGTCGCTCGACTATGCCGAAGGCGGCGCGGAAATCATGCCCCAGCGCGCAATCGCGGACCTCTATGCCGCGACCAAGGCGACCGGCAAGGATGTCATCATCACCACCGAAGTCGGCCAGCATCAGATGTGGGCTGCCCAGCATTTCGGCTTCGATGCCCCCAACAAATGGCTGACCTCGGGCGGCCTCGGCACGATGGGCTATGGCTTCCCGGCCGCCATCGGCGCGCAGATGGGCAACCCCGACAGCATCACCATCTGCATCGCGGGCGACGCCTCGATCCAGATGAACATTCAGGAACTGGGCACCGCCAGCCAATATCGCCTGCCGGTCAAGATCTTCATCCTGAACAATGAATATATGGGCATGGTCCGCCAGTGGCAGGAACTGACCTATGAAAGCCGTTACTCCAACAGCTATTCGGACAGCCTGCCCGATTTCGTGAAGTTGGGCGAAGCCTATGGCTGGACCGGCATCCGTATCGAAGGACCGCAGGAACTGGAGGCCGGCATCCGCCAGATGCTGGAAACCGACGGCCCGGTAATCGTCGATTGCCGCGTCGCCAAGCTCAGCAACTGCTTCCCGATGATCCCGTCGGGCGCGGCGCACACCGAAATGCTGCTCGATCCCAGCCAGGTAAAGGGCAGCATGACCGACGAGGCGAAGGCGCTGGTGTGACGCAGCATCTGATGCTCCGCATCCATGTGACGGAGCCCTGGGATTTCGAAAGGATCGCGGGCACGGCCGAACTCACCGGCTGGACCACCGATCATGCCGACCCGGACAATGAGGAATGGGAAGTGCATCTGGACGAGGGGTTCGACTTTAACGAGCGGCATGTCGGCACCATGCTGGTCAGCCCCCGTTATGTGGGCGAACATCTGACCCGCATGTTCGATGCCGTGGCGGGCTTTCCGGTCCGCCTCGCCCACCGACAGGATGATGGCTGGCAATATGCCTTCGCCGCAATGATTTCGCAGCGTCCTTCGGATGAGGGACACGAAGACCAGGATAATGGGGCAATCTGATGCATATCCAGGAAGAATTGAGCCAGCGACACGTTCTGTCGCTGACCGTTTCCAACGAAGCGGGCATCTTGGCGCGCATTGCGGGCCTGTTCACCGCGCGCGGCTATAATATCGACAGCCTGACCGTGGCGGACATTACGGCCGATCATGGCGTCAGCCGCATCACCATCGTCACCAACGGCCCGCCCAAGGTGATCGACCAGATCATCGCCCAGCTCGACCGTCTGGTGCCGGTGCACAAGGTGACGGACCTCACCGAAAACGGCCCCTTCGTCGAGCGCGAACTGGCGTTGGTCAAGGTCGCGGGCATTGGCGAGGACCGGATCGAGGCGCTGCGTCTGGCCGACGTGTTCCGCGCCAAGGTGGTCGACACCACGATCGAAAGCTTCATCTTCGAAATCACCGGCACGACGGAGAAGGTCGACAATTTCGTCGGCCTGATGCGTCAGATCGGCCTGGTCGAAGTCGGCCGCACCGGCGTCGTCGGCCTGATCCGCGGCAAGGAAGCGAACTGAGGATTTGACCCCTCTCCCACCGGGAGAGGGAGGGGCCCGCCGCGCAGCGGTGGGAGGGTGAGGGCGACGCAAGCGCCAACGCCCGGTGGTTCCCCCTCACCAACTTCGACTGGGGCCTGTCGGCCCAAGTCTTCGTATCCTCTCCCTCCAGGGAGAGGGTCAGGATATGAAAAGGGAAGACAGACAATGAAGGTTTATTACGATCGCGACGCGGATATCGGCCTGATCAAGGGCAAGAAGGTCGCCATATTGGGCTATGGTTCGCAGGGTCATGCCCATGCGCAGAACCTGCGTGACTCGGGCGTTGCCGAAGTGTGCATTGCCCTGCGCGCCGGTTCGCCGTCCGCCAAGAAGGCCGAAGGCGCAGGCTTCAAGGTTCTGCCCAACGCGCAAGCCGCCGCCTGGGCCGACGTGTTCATGATCCTGGCGCCCGACGAGCATCAGGCCGCCATCTACGCTTCCGACGTGCACGAAAATCTGCGCCCCGGCGCGGCGCTGGCCTTCGCCCATGGCCTGAACGTCCATTTCGGCCTGATCGAACCGCGCAAGGACGTGGACGTCATCATGATCGCGCCCAAGGGCCCCGGTCACACCGTGCGCGGCGAATATCAGCGCGGCGGCGGCGTGCCCTGCCTGATCGCGATCCATCAGGACGCCACCGGCAACGCCCACGACATCGCCCTGTCCTACGCTTCGGGCGTCGGCGGCGGCCGCAGTGGCATCATCGAAACCAACTTCCGTGAAGAATGCGAAACCGACCTGTTCGGTGAGCAGGCCGTGCTGTGCGGCGGCGCCACCGCGCTGGTGCAGGCTGGTTTCGAAACCCTGGTCGAAGCCGGCTACGCGCCGGAAATGGCCTATTTCGAATGCCTCCACGAACTGAAGCTGATCGTCGACCTGATGTATGAAGGCGGCATCGCCAACATGCGCTACTCGATCTCGAACACCGCCGAATATGGCGATATCAAGACCGGCCCGCGCATCATCACCGAAGAAACCAAGAAAGAAATGAAGCGCGTTCTGGCCGACATCCAGTCGGGCCGCTTCGTCAAGGACTTCGTGCTCGACAACCGCGCCGGCCAGCCGGAGCTGAAGGCCAGCCGCATCGCCGCCCAGCGTCACCCGATCGAAGAGACCGGTTCGAAGCTGCGCGCCATGATGCCCTGGATCAGCGCCAATAAGCTGGTCGATCAGGAAAAGAACTGATCCGGCCTCCCCTTCCCTGCAAAGGGAGGGGGGCAGGACAGCAAAAAAGGGGCGCCCCGCATTGCGAGGCGCCCCTTTTCTTTGGAATATGGCGCTTCAAATATGATCCGTTCGCCCTGAGCCTGTCGAAGGGCCCAGCGGAGGTAATTCACGACCGCCCGCTATCCTTCCGCGCCAGCCGCTGCCCCGTCACCAAAGTCTGCAAAACGAACAGGATGATCAGGATCGCGCCCACCCCACCCACAAAAATGTCAAAACCCGACCATAGGCCGAACAGCCCCGGCCCTGCGCCCAGCACCATCATCATCACCGTCAGCGCGATCAGCACCAGCCGCAATTCGGTCGGCCCCGCCGACAGATAGGACAGCTTGAACTCGCCGATGACCCGCGCCGACAGATAGGCGTGGATCGACAGCAGCAGATAGCCCGCCAGCGTGATCAGCGCGACGTCCATCGTCACGAACGGGCTGAGGCCGATGCCCGCCAAAATCAGCAGCGTGGCCAGCCCATCGCAGCTATGATCGATGAAATAGCCGTAGGATGGCCGCTCGACATGGCGGAACCGCGCCAGACTGCCGTCCATCGAGTCCCCAAACCACTGAACCACATAGCCCATGATCGACAGCAGCAGCCATGCCGGGCCGATATTGCTGGCGACATAGCCGACGAAGATCATCAGCGCGCCGACCATGCCGGTGCTGGTCAGCACATCGGGCGTGACCCAGGCCGGCATCCGCGCGCACAGCCAGTTCAGCAGGCGCCGTTCGCTGGCCGCCAGCCAGTTCTGCTGGATGCGGTCGAGTTGGTTCGTGGCCGCCTGATTTGAGGATGGTCTTTGAATTGTCATAATGTCCCATGGAGAAATGTGCGCCATCGGGCAAGCGATACCGGTGGCAGCACGCCCGTCAGACCGTCCGAACGCATCGATTTCCAGACGGAAACCCCATAAAACCGGTTCGTTACGGGGAACGATCCGTTTCCGGTTACGGCTATGGCGCTTGTCGAGCGCGCGGCTTATTCTCACCGCATCCCTTGAGCCTTTGTGGAGTCCTTTTTTCATGCGTAAGTTTCTGATCCCCGCCGCCGCCCTCGTCGCCATCGCCGGCGGTACTGTCGTCATTGCACAGGCCCCCGCCTCGGCGCCCGGCACCAAGGATGTCGCCAAGGTCACCGGCGGCACCTACACCGTCGATGGCGGCCATACGCAGGTGCTGTTCGCCTATGACCATATGGGCTTCACCAACAATATGGGCATCTTCGCCCAGCCGACCGGCACGCTGACGCTGGACAAGGCCAATCTTTCCGCGTCGAAGGTCAGCATCGAACTGCCGATCGCGGGCCTCAAGACCGGCATCCCCGCGCTCGACGAACATCTGCTGAAGCCCGACTTCTTCGATGGCGCGAAATTCCCGACCGCAACCTTCGTGTCCACCGCCGTCAAGGCTGAAGGCACCAGCGCCACCATCACCGGCAACCTGACGATCAAGGGCGTGACCAAGCCGGTGACGCTGGACGCCGAATTTTACGGTGCGGGCGCCAACCCGATGAACAAGAAGGAAAATGTCGGCTTCGTCGCGACCGGTTCGATCAAGCGCAGCGAATTTGGCATGGGCGGTTATGTCCCCGTCGTGGGCGACACCGTCGAGCTGAAGATCATCGCCGGCTTCCAGAAGTAAGCATCATGCGCCGCCCGGCACGGCTTCTCCTGCTTTTGAGCATGGGGATGCTTGTGCCGGCGGCATCGGGCCAGGCGCCTGAACACAGGCCGGTATCGGGGCCTGAACAAAGGCCCGCACAAGCGCCTGCGTCACTCTATGCCCCCGGCCATTATCTGGTCGACAGTGCGGCTACACGGGTGCATTTCCATGTGAAGGCGCTGGTCGGCGGCTACGACGGCGATTTCGTCGCGCCCGAAGGGGCGGTGGTGATCACGCCCGAACATCCTGATCGCGCCTCCATCGACATCCGGTTCCCGGTCGACAAACTGACCACCGGCGATAGTTCGACCGACGCCATGCTGAAAGGGGACAGCTTCTTCGACGGCGCGAAATTCCCGACCATCCGCTTCGCCGCGCAGGACGCGCCACTGGCGACGCCTGACACGCCCACAGCCATAGCCGGCGAACTCACCATGCATGGGCAAACCCGCCCCGTCACCCTGTCCGTCCGTCTGGCCGGCGTCACCCCGGATGAAGCGCCCGGCCTGTCGGTGCTGCATTTCACCGGCACCCTGTCGATCGAGCGCAGCCAATTCGGCATGGGCTTTGGCCGCCCCTTCGTTTCCGACAAGGTCGACCTCAGCATCGACGCAATTTTCCATCGCTCCTGATCGACGCCACGAAAGAAACGGCTTTACGGCCACCCCTCCCCGCGTTTATGGGGGCAACATCATGCAGCGCGCCAGCCTTCTTACCCTGCTACGACTTACACGCCCTTAGGCGTGGCTTTTGTGCTGCCTTCCGGCTAAGGGCAGCGTTGATCCGCCTAAGGGCATCCAGAACAGTCAAGTCGTACACCGGGAGCGCGCAATCGCGCCCCGTTGCAGGAAGTAGTTTGATCCCATGATGCTGACCGATCCCTCGCAGAAATATCGCGCTTTCCCGCAGATCGATCTGCCCAACCGCCAATGGCCCTCGAATGTCATCACGAAGGCCCCTCGCTGGCTGTCGACCGACATGCGCGACGGCAACCAGTCGCTGATCGACCCGATGAACGCGGAAAAGAAGCGCCGTTTCTTCGACCTGCTGCTCAAGGTGGGCGTCAAGGAAATCGAAGTCGGCTTCCCCAGCGCCGGCGCGACCGAGTTCGACTTCATCTCCGGCCTGGTCCAGACCGGCGCGATCCCCGACGACGTGATGCCGCAGGTGCTGACGCAGGCGCGCGCCGACCTGATCGCCACCACCTTCGAAAGCCTGCGCGGCGCGAAACAGGCGATCGTCCACGTCTACAACGCCATTTCGCCCGCATGGCGCAACATCGTGTTCCAGATGGAACGGCCGGAGATCAAGCAGATCGCCGTCAACGCCGCCAAGCTGCTGCGTGACCATGCCGCGGCCCAGCCCGACACCGACTGGCATTTCGAATATTCGCCCGAAACCTTCTCGACCGCCGAACTGGATTTCAGCCTGGAATGTTGTGAAGCGGTGATCGACATTCTCCAGCCGACGCCCGACCGTCCGCTGATCCTGAACCTGCCCGCCACTGTCGAATGTGCGACGGCCAACATCTATGCCGACCAGATCGAATGGATCTGCCGCAATATCTCCAGGCGCGACAGCGTGGTGATCTCGCTGCACACCCATAATGACCGGGGCACCGGCGTCGCCGCCGCCGAACTGGGCATCATGGCCGGCGCCGACCGTGTCGAAGGCTGCCTGTTCGGCAATGGCGAACGCACCGGCAATTGCGATCTGGTGACGGTCGCGCTGAACATGTACACGCAGGGCATCAATCCGGGCCTGGACTTCAGCGATATCGACGAAGTCATCCAGACCGTCGAATATTGCAACCAGCTGCCGGTCCATCCGCGCCATCCCTATGCCGGCGAACTGGTGTTCACCGCCTTCTCCGGCTCGCATCAGGACGCGATCAAGAAGGGCTTTGCCGCGCAGGAAGCGCGCAACGACCTGATCTGGAACGTCCCCTATCTGCCGATCGATCCCAAGGATCTGGGCCGCGACTATGAAGCGGTGATCCGCGTCAATTCGCAGTCGGGCAAGGGCGGCGTCGCCTGGGTGCTGCAACAGGATAAGGGCTATAAGCTGCCCAAGCGGATGCAGGCCGACTTCTCGAAGGTGGTGCAGGCGCTGGCCGACGGCTCCAGCCGCGAACTCAACGCCGCCGACATTTCGGCCGCCTTCGACGTCCATTATCACCAGACCGGCGACCAGCCCTATGCGTTGATCGACTATCATGAAAGCGGCGCGGCGGGCGACCGCATCTTCACTGGCAAGATCGGCTATGAAGGCGGCGAACGGAGCATTTCCGGGCGCGGCAACGGCCTGCTCTCCTCGGTGCTGGCCGCCCTGCGCGACGAACTGGGCGTGACCCTGGAAATCGCCGACTATAGCGAACATGCGATCGGCGCGGGCAGCGACGTGAACGCCGCCGCCTATGTCGAATGCCGCACGCCCGACGGCCGCACCGTCTTCGGCGTCGGCACCGACAGCGACGTCGCCACCGCATCGGTCAAGGCCGTGCTGTCGGCCGCCAACGGGATCGCGGTGCGGGGTTAAGTCGGCCCACCAGAACTGCCGTGTTCCTGCGAAAGCAGGAACCCAGTTCAGCGCTTTCGATAATAACAAACCTTGGAACTGGGCTCCTGCTTTCGCAGGAGCACGGTCTTCCCTATTTCGCCAGCGCCCGAACCACCCGGTCCCACTGCTCCAGCGATTCCGCAATGCCCGCCACCGGCACCCGCTCGTTCAGGCCATGGGCGAAGCCGTCCTCCGCCTTCATGAACAGGCTGGACACGCCATAGCTCGGCACGCCCAGCGCCCGGAAATAGAGGCTGTCGGTCGCCCCCGCCGACATGCCCGGCATCACCGTCACCCCCGGCGCGCGCGCGGTCACGGCGTCCTTCACCGCCTTCATCACGTCCGCCCGCAAGGGTGAGGCGTCACTGGCCAAAGGATCGCCCAGCGTCTTCACCGTGGCGCTGGGATCATTGACCACCTTCACCAGTTGCGCCTTCACCTGATCGATCGTCACGCCGGGGAAGATGCGGCAATTCACATCCACCTTAGCGCTCTGCGGCAGAGCGTTCAGCGCATGCCCCGCCTGCACCATCGTCGCGACGCAGGTGGTGCGCACCTGCCCGATAAATTCCGGCCGGCTCGACAGCAATTCCGCCGCCGCGCCATCGCCCGTCTCCGCATAGCGCCGCATCGCCTGCCCCACCTCGCCACCGATCCGGTCGGCGGACAGCGCCAGCGACGCCCTGGTCAGTTCATTGCGCATCGGCGGGAATTGATAGGCGGCAATCGCGTCGATCGCCTTCGCCATGCGATAGATGGGATTGCCCGGCGTCGGCGCGCTCGAATGGCCACCCGCATCGGTGAAGGCGAATTCGAAGTCAGCATAGCTCTTCTCGCCCGCCTGCAACTGATACAGGACCGGCTTGCCCTCGTCATTCAGCAACCCGCCGCCGCCATCGCCATTCAGCAGCAATTCCAGATCCTTATATTGCTGCGACAGCACCTTGGTCGTCACCATGTCGGTTTCTTCGTCCCCCGACAGCAGCAATATGGTGGTGCGGCGCGGCTTCCACCCTTCTTTCTTCAGCTGCGCCATGGTCGCGACCATCATCGCGACGTCATATTTATTATCCTCCGACCCGCGCCCGAAAATATAGCCATTCTCTTCCACCGGGACGAAGGGATCGCGGGTCCAGTCCGCCCGGTTCGCCGCCACCACATCCATATGGCCGATCAGCGCCATGGGCTTGAGCGTCGGGTCGCTGCCCCGGATCGTCGCCGCCAGCGTCGCCGTCTCGCCCATCGGCGTGATCACGATATCCGCCTCGGCAAAGCCCGCCGCCTTCAGCACCGACGCATAATAGGCCGCCAGCTTGGGCACATTGCCTTCACCCTGCACCGTCTTCACCGCGATGGAGCGCATCAATATGGCCTTGGCCGCGCCCGCATCCGCCGCCGCAAAGGCCCCTTGCGGCACGGCCAGCAAAGCAGCCCCCAGAAACACGCCCCGCATCACCATATATTTGCACTCCTTGATGGACCGATGCCGCATCTGTGGCATAGCGGACCGGCCGGGCCAATGCGTTTGACCCAGTTGCACGGAAAGAGGGCCACCTTATCCGCGCGCTTTACCCACATTGTACACCCGTAAAGAATTGCTTGCGCGCAATCGGATCGCAGACATCCGATATGGCCGCCATTCGCCCAGAGGAAAGACAGATGGCCCTCCATTATCGCAGTTTCGGATTTCAGGTCTTGGTCGGCATGGCCGTGGGGCTGGCGCTCGGCCTCGTCGCGCGTCAGATCGGCGCGGGTCCGGATGGCGATCTCAACTGGCTGGCGACCGCGCTCAAGACCACGGGATCGATCTTCGTCTCCCTGCTGAAGGCGATCGTGCCGCCGCTCGTCTTCGCCGCCATCGTCGCGTCGATCGCCAATCTGCGCGCGCTGGACAATGCCGCGCGCCTCGCCGGGCAAACCCTCCTCTGGTTCGCCATCACCGCCCTGATCGCGGTGGCCATCGGCATCGCCATCGGCGTCATCGTCCAGCCGGGCATCGGCCTCAGCAGCGCGGCGCTGGCCGCCAAGCAACCGGACTCGGTCGGCGGCTGGCTCGATTTCCTGAAAGGCCTCGTCCCCGGCAACAGCCTGGCCCTGTCGGCCGGCACCAAGATCACGGACGGATCGGCCAGCACCACGCTCTCTTTCAACATCCTGCAATTGCTGGTCATTTCGATCGCGGTGGGTCTCGCCACGCTCAAGGTCGGGGAAAAGGCCGACGCCTTCCTCGCCTTCGTCCGCTCGCTGCTCGCGGTCGTGCGCGCCATTTTGGGCTGGGTCATCCGCCTGACGCCGGTCGGCTCGGCCGCGCTGATCGGCACCGCCGTCGCCACCTATGGCTGGAGCGCACTCGCCCAGCTTGGCACCTTCACCGCCGCCATCTATCTCGGCCTCGCGCTGGTGCTGCTGGTCGTCTACCCGACGTTGCTGATCGCCAATGGCCTCAAGCCCGGCCCCTTCTTCGCCAAGGCATGGCCCGCCATCCAACTCGCCTTCGTCTCGCGCTCCTCGGTCGGCACCCTGCCCGTCACCGAAGCCGTGACCGAACGCCTCGGCGTGGACAGGGGCTATGCCGCCTTCGCCATCCCGCTGGCCTCGACCACCAAGATGGACGGCTGCGCGTCGATCTATCCCGCGCTGGCGGCGATCTTCGTCGCGGGATTCTACGGCATACCGCTCCACTTCATCGACTATGCGCTGATCGTCTTCGTCTCGGTGATCGGATCGGCCGCCACCGCAGGCCTTACCGGCGCGATCGTGATGCTGACCCTGACCCTTTCGACCCTCGGCCTGCCATTGGAAGGCGCCGGCCTGCTGCTCGCCATCGATCCCATCCTCGACATGGGCCGCACCGCCGTCAACGTCGCGGGGCAGGTGCTGGTCGGCGTGATCGTCGCCAAGCGCGAAGGGATTTTGGACGAGCGCGCTTATTATGGCGAGGGGGCGTTGGCGACGGCTTAGGAGCGGCTCGCTCTCCCGGAACCTATCCCCGCCGAAAATGGGCGCAGCGTCCACAAACCCTTGAAATACCCATATGGTAAGGCTGTCCCTCTCGGGCGACGATCGAAACCATAATGTCCGGCCGTCGCCCGATCCGCAATCATGCCTAACGACGTTGACCCGGAACGCCGTTACTTTCTACTGCGTTATGTACATGTTTGGCGCGCAGAGGGGTCGGCAAAGGGCATTATGACGTCTTATTACCAAGAAGCGCGAAGCGCTCTGGATTTTCTGGAACATCATCGGCTCGATCCATCCGTCAAAAATTACGATGTTGCACTTCGCTATGTGATGGAACCCACATCCAAACTGGCGCGCGACATTGATGATCTGACATCCGATGGGCTGCGATTGACGGTGAATGCGATGATGATGCTGATGCAGCGTCATGGCACGGAAGATGCCAACTTTGCGATCGACCATCGGGAACGCACCGTCGCACGCCAGGCCCAGGAACTGGGGACATTGACGTCCGACGCGCATGATCTGACCGAAGCGCTCGGTCGCGATGTCGGCGTGATCGTGAACCAGCCCGATCGCTCCCTGATCAATACGGACAATCTCGTCACACGCCTGTCTGCGGCAGAGCGTGAACTCGCCGAACTGCGCGACGAATTCGTGACGTTGCGCAATGCCATCAACCTGCCCAGCCAGCCCCGCGCCGATCTCGGTCAGGACGAACTGACCAAGGCGCTAAACCAGACGGGTGCCTGGCGCATCCTCGAACCCCTCTTGAAAGAGGGGCATAGCTATGTCCTGATCATGTTCATCATCGACGATCTGGTCAGCATCAATGCCAGATTTGGACGGGATGTCGGCGATAATGTGCTCAATGCCTTCGCCGCGACCTTGCGACAGGAATTCCCCAAGGAGGATTTGATCCGCTGGAACGGGAATGAATTTCTGATCGTCGTCACCGATGTCTCGGCTATGGCCGCGCGCATACAGGCAGACGAAGCCTTGACCGCCTTTGCCGCGCGTCGCCTGCGACTGAGAGGGACCGGCGAATGGATCGGCACCGTCACGGCATCGGCGGGCATCGTGACGAGCCGGAGCGAAGAGCCGGAAGCCATATTGGAAATGGCCCGCTCCAGCGCGCTTGCCGCAGCCGAACAAGGCGGCAACCGAACATTGGGATAGAGGATAGGATGGCGTTGCGCGAAAGGGAATGGTCGGCGTGGTCGTCGCCAAGCGTGAGGGGATCTGGGACGAGGGTGCTTATTATGGGGAGGGGGCGTTGGCGGCGGCGTAGCGCCCCTTTCGGACGCCAAGAAAGCGAAACTGAATTCCAGAAAGCTACTGCGCTAAGCGATAATTAACTCTATCCCATTCTATTGCGGTATACGGGGGTCGAGCTGTAGGAATGGCGCTATGAACGAACCAAAAGCATTTAATGTACATTTCCGCTGTGAAGACCGCGAGATAGCCTTGGCATGGTTGAATAAATTTCGGCTCAAGGAGGGGTGCGCGTATGGTGACCTTCGGAAAATTGGAAACATAGATTTCAAGAGCTACATGTTTGTTGTGTCATTTCTAAACGAAGATGATTCAATCGCCATGCGTAAACATTTCTATTCAAATGAAAAATCACTTAACAATTAGAATTGATATTATAATTTTATAACGCAGGCATTCAGGTATTAAAGCTATGAAAATGTTTTTCACTCTCTATCATCGGCTGCACCAGCTTTGCGATCTGGCGTACATCTGAATGGGATCAATTCATCTCTCGCGCGTGTCGCTTATCGAAAGCCTCACAGAGGTCATTGGCTACAAATCAGGGCTGGTTGTCGCTGAAGGGGAGCTCGTCGAGCTACTCCGTGCTAGTGGGTACTTCGAGAAAATCCTTGCCTCTGACGGTTCGGGTGGAGGGCGTATTCGATCAGAGGAGTATGAGAATGCAGTGGTTCTACTACTCTACAAATTAGGTCGCACGTCTTCACCCAACAATATTTTTTTCCTCGCCGAGATGTATCACAAATACAAAGGCGACCCTGCCATGCTCGATCTCTACATGGAGATAGGGAAACTCTATAATTCATCAATAAAAATAGCGATGCGCGAAGCGATGGCTAGGCCTTCCCAAGGTAGGTCTATCGATCCGACCGCATTCATGACGGAGGCGACGCGCCGTTACGGTCGACTTGGCCTTGACATGGCAATTGAGATGATCACTGGAGTCAGCCGCGACCTCAATCGATCGGCATGGGGTCCGCACCGATCAATAGATTGGAAGGACGAAATCGAGCTAGCAGATTTATTCAAAAGTGAAAATCTTGCCACTTCGCACGGCACATTCCTTGATCAACGGTTCATCGATTACCTTGATCGTAATTTCGAGCAAATTAGTAATATCCATTGGCGAAAATTTGAAGGGCTCACCGGCGAGTTTTTCGCACGTGAAGGCTATAAAATCGACATGGGGCCCGGCCGAAACGACGATGGCATCGACTTGCGTGTCTATCCTATCACAGAGATAGAGAATGGCCCACCACTGATCATCGTTCAGTGTAAGCGTGTCAAAGCGAAGATCGACAAAACACTGATCAAGTCAGTCTATGCTGATGTTCTTCACGAAAAGGCCAGTTCTGGCTTGATAGTCACTACTTCCTATCTTTCACCCGGCGCCGAACACATGCGGACCGCACGCGGCTATAACGTCGAGGCTGCCGATCGGGAGACTCTGAGGCAGTGGATCAGTGGAATGCGCACAGCCGACTAGCGAAGCCATGCGAGCGACGGCTATCCCAGCATCCCGCTCGGGAACGTACATTCGCCTAACGGCTATTCCTGCCACGCCACTTCTCCCACTTCGCAAAACCCCTCCTATTGCGAAGTCCCTCTTCCACCACCCCGCCCATGCAAAGATGCGGCCTGCGACACTGTGAACTTCGCAAGCCTTCGCTTGCCCCCGGCCCGACCACCCGCCGCCCCGGCCCCGCAACGCCCTGTCCTACCCGACCCTGCTCCGCTATACGCATTGCATCCCGCAACAATATATCCCACTGGCGACCGGAAATTCCCGATTCCACGGGACAATTGCGAAGTTAAGGCGAAGCGCGTGTCTAATCATCAGGTTCATATCATCGGCGGCGGCATGGCGGGGACGGAGGCCGCATGGCAACTGGCGCAGGCCGGCATCCGCGTGCGCCTGTCCGAAATGCGCGGAACCGGGGACATGACGCCCGCCCACCAGACCGACGGCCTTGCCGAACTTGTCTGCTCCAACAGCTTCCGTTCGGACGATGCGGACAAGAGCGCCGTGGGCCTGCTGCATCAGGAAATGCGGCGGCTGGGATCGCTGCTGATGGCGCAGGCGGAACCGGCCAAGGTGCCGGCCGGCTCGGCGCTGGCGGTCGATCGCCATGTCTTTTCGGACGGCGTCACCCGCGCGCTCGCCGAACATCCCAATGTGGAGATCGTGCGCGAGCGGATCGACACGCTGCCGACTGAAGGCATGACCATCGTCGCCACCGGCCCGCTGACCGCGCCCGCGCTGGCGCAGAGCATCGGGCAGGCGGCGGGGATGGAGCATCTCGCTTTCTTCGACGCGATCGCGCCGGTCATCCATCATGACAGCATCGACATGGAGCAATGCTGGATGGCCAATCGCTGGGACAAGATCGGCCCCGGCGGTGGCGAGGGCAAGGATTATATCAACTGCCCGATGGACAAGGATCAGTATCAGGCCTTCGTTCAGGGCCTGCTCGACGGCGAGAAGACCGAGTTCAAGGAATGGGAGTCGAGCACCCCCTATTTCGAGGGCTGCATGCCGATCGAGGTGATGGCGTCGCGCGGACCGGAAACGCTGCGCCATGGCCCGATGAAGCCAATGGGCCTCGACAATCCGAAGACCGGCCGCTGGCCCTATGCCGTAGTCCAGTTGCGGCAGGATAATGCGTCGGGCACGCTATGGAACATGGTCGGCTTCCAGACCAAGCTGAAGCATGGCGCGCAGGTGGAACTGTTCCGCACCATCCCCGGCCTCGAAAAGGCGGAATTCGCACGGCTGGGCGGACTGCACCGCAATACCTTCATCCAGAGCCCCAAGCTGCTCGACCCCACCCTGCGCCTGAAGAGCGCGCCGCATATCCGCTTCGCCGGGCAGATGACGGGCTGCGAAGGCTATGTCGAAAGCGGCGCCATCGGCCTGCTTGCCGGGCGCTTCGCTGCGGCGGAGCTATTGGGCCGCGAACTGACCCCGCCCCCGGCCGACACCGCGCTGGGCGCGCTGCTCGGTCATGTGACGGGCAATGTGGCGACCGCCGACTATCAGCCGATGAACGTCAATTTCGGCCTGTTCCCCACACTGGACGACGTGAAGAAGAAGCAGCGCAAGGAAGCCTACACCGCCCGCGCCCGCGCATCGCTGGGCCAGTGGATGGGCGCGATGGAGATCGCCTGACGCCCTGTTCCCCGGCGAAGGCCGGGGTCCAGTCGATGCGCAGGACCTGGACCCCGGCCTGCGCCGGGAAACCAGATATCAGCATTTGCACTTCGCCTTCACCGCCCGCTTCGGCGCGGTCGCCACGAATTCCGCCGGGGTCAGCTTGCCATCCTTATCGGCATCCGCCGCGCCGAACCGGTCGGACGTCGCCACCGCCCATTCCTCGAAGGACAAGAGGTTGTCGCCATCCTTGTCCAGCGCCTTGAACGCCTTGGTCCGGCTGCCCAGCATCTCGATCCGGGTGATCACCCCATCCCGGTTCCGGTCATAACGGGCAAAGCGCTTTTCCTCCCGGCTCTGCGGGCTGGCCTCGCCGGGCATGGGCGGCGCATCGCCCACCGCATCGGGATCGCCCTCCGGCAGGCTCTCGACGGCAGGCGGCGGAGGCGCCGCCAGCGCCAGTTGCGGCGCGGGCACATTGTCCGCCCGCCCCTGCCACCAGAACAGCCCGCCCGCGACCAGCAGCAACGCCGCCATGCCGCCCGCCAGCATTCGCCCCATAAGCCCTCCACCGCCACGAGAGGGTGTAGCCTATCCCGACAAGTCAGCGCCCGACAAGCGCGATCCGCAGCAACCGCCACGCCAGCGCCCGCGATATGCCCAGCGGTGCGCCCCGCCCCGCCAGCACATCCTGCCGCGCCAGCGTGAAGGCGATGCGGAGCGGCTTCCAAGCCGCCTCCCACCGCGCCGCCTCCACCTGCGGCAACAGGTCACGCGCCTGCCCGATCGCGGCATTGGCCAGCGCCTCGTCCCCGACATGCCCGGCCAGATCCCACAGGGCCCAGACCTGCCCCGCCGTCACCAGCCAGTCCGGCGCATCCTCTGCGCCCGCCAGCGCACGGAACAGCCCGCCGCCCCGACCCACGGCATAATCACGCAGCCCCGCCGCATCGATTTCCGGCTCGACCACCAGCACTTCCCAGCCATCGATCATCGCGACCAGCCCCGGCCCGGCCATCACGCCCGCCGCGCGCATGGCATCGACCACCGGCTCGCCCTGCCCCTTGATGCCCTGCCCTCTAACCCCTTGGGCGTCCTCGACCACGTCATTCCACCAGGCAAGGCGCATCTGCCCGATCGCCGCCTCGCTGGTGGTGCGGGCTACCTTCGCCAGCCGCGCGTCGAACGCCCAGATCGCCCGATGCTGCGCCACACGCGCGCCCGCATGCGCGCTCAGCAAGGCCGCCAGCGGCGGCAACTCCGCATCGGCGATCATGCCGCGACTCCCCGCGAAAGGCGGCTTACGGAGATTATCGGTCCTTTAACCATCTTCCTCATACACATTCTAACGAGTGAGCCTGCATAGGCAGGCAAGCTGTCCGTCCTGATTATGGCGGACGCGACATGGGTGATTGCGGGCATATGGGCAAGTCAAAGGATCGGCAATTGGGCTTTCTGGGGCGTCTGGCGAAGAATCAGGCGGGTAACACCATGGCGATCGTCGCCGCGGCGATCATCCCGCTTGCGGCGCTGATCGGCGGCGGCCTCGACATGGGCCGCGCCTATATGGCGCGCGCCCGCTTGCAACAGGCCTGCGACGCCGCCGCTTTGGCCGGGCGCCGCGCGATGACCGGGTCGACCATGTCTTCGTCGGACATTACCGAAGCAACGAAATTTTTCAATTTCAACTTCCCGCAAGAGACGTTCCAGTCGGAACGGTTTACCCCCGTCATTCGAAGCAAGCCCGGGGAAACCACCACCGTTCAGGTTACGGCATCCACCACCATGCCGACCACGGTGATGAAAATTTTCCGCTATGAAACCCTCCCGCTGGAAGTGACCTGCGAAAGCCGGTTCGACATCGGCAATACCGACGTCATGCTGGTGCTAGACACGACCGGCTCCATGACCTCTGCCATTTCGGACGGCAATGGTGGCACGACCACCCGCATGGCCGCGCTGAAGCAGGCGGTGAAGGATTTCTACGATACGCTCGGCGCCGGCTCCGACACCACCGGTCGCATCCGCTATGGCTTCATGCCCTATAGCTCGACCGTCAATGTCGGCTATCAGTTGCCGACAACGGCGCTGGTCGGCGGTATCAGCGGGGAAACCTGGGACTATCAGACCCGACGCCGCTATATCAGCAGCTACAACAGTTCCACCAGCAACGGCAGTTGGAACTATACGTCCGGGTCGACCAGCAATGGCAGCGGCACCGCAGGTCCCAGCAACAGTTGCCCGTCCGTGCCGAGTGATACGAAAACGGTGACGACGAACAATCCGACATCGACAAGTTCGACCGACAGCAATGGCGTGATCACGACCACGACAACGACGACGCGCACCTCCACCGGCACCGACTATAGCTCGTCCGGCAGTTGCGGCGGCAGCAGAGGCTCACGCACGCAGGCCTATACCTCCGTTACCTATAATAATTATGTGGAAACGCAGACCAGCACGACTACCCAGACGCCGCAATATAGCTGGCAATATGGTCAGTATAAGTGGCCTGTGTCCGACTTCATCACGGGTAACGCCGTGGCCAATCCGACTTATCACAGCAGTTCGCCCAACGACACAAGCGGCAATCCCGTGCCGTCGACCGCAAGCTGGTCGGGTTGTATCGAAGAACGAAAGACCGACAAGACCATCACGGCCACCAGTTCGACCGCGACGGTGCCAGACGACGCCCATGATCTCAACATCGACGAGATACCGGACCCAGATGATCAGGACACCAAATGGCGCCCGCACTGGCCGGAGGTCGAATTCACGCGCGCCGGCGCCTATCTGAACAGCGCCACCCGTATCAGCGGCGGTTGGAATGCCTGCCCCAGCCAGGCACGCCGCCTGACGAGCTATGCCAGCCGCACGGCCACGCCGACCGGACAGTCCAGCAGCTTCAACAGCTATGTCGACGGTCTGGTCGCCGTCGGTGGCACCTATCATGACATCGGCATGCTGTGGGGCGCCCGCTTCCTGTCGCCCACCGGGCTGTTCGCCACCGACAATGCCAGTGCGCCGAACGGCTTCAACATCTCCCGCCACATCGTCTTCATGACGGATGGGGACATGAGCGCCTATCAGGCAGTCTATGGCGCCTATGGCTATCAGTTGCTGGACGGCCGTGTCGCAGCCACCAGCACCAGTGACGCCAATCTGACCTCTATACATAACAACCGTCTGACGATGCTGTGCAACGCCATCAAGGGCAAGGGCATTACCGTCTGGGTCATCGGCTTCCGCAACCAGTCGGAAGGCGACATCCAGACGCCGCTCCAGGGCTGCGCTTCATCGTCGAACCACTGGACGATGGCCTATACCGCGTCCGCGCTCAGCCAGAAGTTCAAGGATATCGCCAAGAATATCGGCGGGTTGCGGCTGTCGCAATGATCCGGCGCTTCCTGACCTGTCTGCGCGACAACAGGCGCGGCGCGACTTTGCTGGAATTCGGGCTGGTCGCGCCGGTGTTGATCCTGACGATCATGGGCATCGGCGACCTCGCCTATCAATCCTATTTGCGCGCGGTGACCCGCGGTGTGCTGGAGAAAGCCGCCCGCGCGGCCTCCGTCGGCACGCTCAACGCCACCCAGATCGACACCTATATCGAACAGCAGATGTCGGCGATCAATTCGAAGAACGGGACGACCTCCACGACCAAGAAAAGCTATTATAATTTCTCGCGCGTGGGCAAGCCGGAGAAGATCACCACCGACACGGCGCCGCTCGGCACCTACAACGCCGGTGATTGTTATGAGGATGCCAATAATAATGGCAGCTACGATACAAACAGTGGCGCCAGCGGTCTGGGCGGTGCGGACGACATCGTCTATTATGAAGTGACGGTATCGATGCCGCGCCTGTTCCCCATGGCTAAGATGCTGGGATGGAGCGCCACCCAGTCCGCCACCGCCACCACCATGGTCCGCAACCAGCCCTGGTCCAACCAGAGCACACCAACGATCCGTTGTTCATGAGCAATATCACGCGCCTATATCGCTTTGTCCGCCGCCTGCGCCGCGATGATCGCGGCCTGGCGCTGATCGAATTCGCCTTTTCCTTGCCGGTTCTGGTCATCCTGTGCATGGCAGGACTGGAATGTGCCAATCTGGCGCTGGCCCATCTACGCGTCAGTCAGGTCGCGATGCTGATCGCGGACAATGCCGCGCGCGTGCGCACATCCATCGATGAAGCGGACGTCAATGAAATCCTGACCGGCGCGGATCTGTCGACGGCATCGCTGAAGCTGAAGGACAATGGTCGGGTTTTCCTGTCTGACCTGGAACCCAATGGCCTGACCGGATCGAACGAAGGCCAGTATATACGGTGGCAACGTTGCTGGGGCAGCGGGCCTTTCGTCTCCAGCTATGGCGTCGCCAATGACGGCAAGACAAGTGCCAGCATGAAGGACGGCATGGGACCGGGCACGACGGCCTCCACCAAGGTGAAGTCCGCCAGCGGCACGGCCGTCATGTTCGTTGAGGTCGCCTATAATTATCAGCCGTTGATCAGCAATGCCATCTTCGGCAACAAGGTCATTCGCTATTCCAGCGCATTCAATGTGCGCGAGCGAACCGACCAGGCGATCAAGAATGCCGGCAGTCTTGCAACGTCGGCGACCGCCGCCTGCACCTGAACCACAGGCAGAGACGACATCGACGGGATATGAAAAAGGGCGGCTCCTTCGAGCCGCCCTTTCCTGTTTCCGACGATAGCCGATCTTACTTGTAGCAGACCTTCTTGGCCGCTTCGACCACACGGGCCGCGTCGATCAGCGCCGCCTTTTCGAGGTTGGCGGCATAAGGCAGCGGCACATCCTCGTTGGTGACGCGCAGGACCGGGGCGTCGAGATCGTCGAAGCCCTTTTCCATCACGACGGCGGCGATTTCCGACGCGATCGAGCAGGTCGGCCAGCCTTCTTCCACCACGACCAGGCGGTTGGTCTTCTTCAGGCTTTCCAGCACCGTCGCCGTGTCGAGCGGGCGCAGCGTGCGCAGGTCGATCACTTCGGCGTCGATGCCCTCGGCCGCCAGCGTTTCCGCTGCATCCAGCGCCAGGCCCACGCCGATCGAATAGCTGACCAAAGTCACGTCCTTGCCCGGACGCATGATGCGGGCCTTGCCGATCGGCAGGACATAGTCGTCGACCTTGGGCACGTCGAAGCTGCGACCGTAGAGAAGTTCATTCTCCAGGAACACGACCGGGTCGGTCGAGCGGATCGCGGCCTTCAGCAGGCCCTTGGCGTCGGCCGCGTCATAAGGCGCGATGACGATCAGGCCGGGGACGGCGGCATACCAGGGGCCATAATTCTGGCTGTGCTGCGCGCCGACGCGGCTGGCCGCGCCGTTGGGACCACGGAACACGATCGGGCAGCGCATCTGGCCGCCGGACATATAGTTGGTCTTGGCGGCCGAGTTGATGATGTGGTCGATCGCCTGCATGGCGAAGTTGAACGTCATGAACTCGATGACCGGGCGCAGGCCGCCCATGGCCGCGCCCGCACCGATGCCGGCAAAGCCATATTCGGTGATCGGCGTGTCGATGACGCGCTTGTCGCCGAATTCGGCCAGCAGGCCCTGGGTCACCTTATAGGCGCCCTGATATTCGGCGACCTCTTCACCCATCACGAACACGCGCTCATCGGCACGCATCTCTTCCGCCATCGCGTCACGCAGCGCTTCGCGGACGGTCGTCTTGACGAATTCGGTGCCGGCCGGAAGGTCCGGGTCCTGCACGGTCGCACGGGCTTCCGACGCCAGCTTGGACGTGCCGCTCTCGGCCTTCTTGGGCGCTTCCTCCGCCTTCGGCGCTGCGGCCGCCGGAGCAGCAGGGGCCGGGGCAGCCTCGCCATCTTCACCCGCCATCGTCGCGATGACGGTGCCGACCTTCACGCCTTCGGTGCCTTCAGCGATCATGATCTTGCCGATCAGACCTTCATCGACAGCTTCGAATTCCATCGTCGCCTTGTCGGTTTCGATTTCCGCCAGGATATCGCCCGACTTCACTTCGTCGCCTTCCTTCACCAGCCATTTGGCCAGCGTGCCCTCTTCCATCGTCGGCGAGAGTGCCGGCATCTTGATTTCGATACCCATTAATATTGCTCCACCAGCACGTCGGTATAGAGTTCATGCGCTTCGGGTTCAGGCGAAGTTTCGGCGAAGTCGGCGGCTTCGGCCACGACCTTGCGGATGTCCTGATCGATAACCTTGATCTCGTCTTCGCTGACGCCGGCATCGATCAGATATTTCTTCACGCCCTCGATCGGGTCGGACTTTTCGCGCACGGCCTGCACTTCGTCGCGCGACCGGTACTTGGCCGGGTCGGACATGGAGTGGCCGCGATAGCGGTAGGTCTTCATTTCGAGCAGGATCGGGCCATTGCCTTCCTGCACCCACTTGAGCGCTTCCTCGGTCGCGCCGCGCACGGCGAGCACGTCCATGCCGTCGACCTGGATGCCGGGGATGCGGAAGCTCTCGCCACGGCGATAAAGCTGGTCTTCCGACGATGCGCGGTTGACGCTGGTGCCCATGGCGTACTGGTTGTTCTCGATCACGAAGATGATCGGGAGCTTCCACAGTTCGGCCATGTTGAAGGATTCATAGACCTGGCCCTGATTGGCCGCGCCGTCACCGAAATAGGCGACGCAGACGCCGCCGTCATTGTTGTACTTGTGCGCGAAGCCGAGGCCCGCACCGAGCGACACCTGCGCACCGACGATGCCGTGGCCGCCGAAGAATTTATGTTCGACGCTGAACATGTGCATCGAACCGCCCTTGCCGCGCGAGATACCCGCTTCGCGGCCGGTCAGTTCGGCCATGATGACCTTGGGATCGATGCCATAGGCCAGCATGTGGCCATGGTCGCGATAGCCGGTGATGACGCTGTCCTTGCCGGGCTTCAAAGCCGACTGGATGCCGACGGCGACCGCTTCCTGACCGATATAGAGATGGCAGAAGCCGCCGATGAAACCGAGACCATAAAGCTGGCCGGCCTTTTCCTCGAAACGGCGGATGAGGACCATCTGCCGATAGAATTCCAGCAGTTCTTCCTTGCTGGCCTTATAGTCGGTCGGCGTTTCCGGGCGGGGCCGGTTATGGTCCGCACCGGCAGGGGCGGGTGCAGCCGCCTTTGCCTTTGCGCTCGCAGCGCGCGGCGTGGTTGGTTTCGCCAAGGCTATTATCCTTTTGCGTGGAGGTAGGATGGAAGGAAGTCCGATATAGCGGCAGAGTTGCATATATTGCAACTGCGGACCCCGCGGAATCCGGCCAGAACCAATAGCTATTACCGAAAATTGATGGCTTTGAACGGCTGTGTCACAGACCAGCAAAACGCGCTCGCAGCAAAATTGCTAGGACATGCTTTTCTGCGCAAAATCATTTCGCAGGCTTTACGCTTCCGTAACGTCAATTGAGCGGCACGACCACTTCGTCATGGTGAATCACACCGAGCTGGCGGCGGATCAATTCGTCCGCCAGATCGGGATCGACCCGACGCGGGTTCAGCGCGTCCACGCGATTGCGCAATTCCGCCTGCGCATGCTGGGTCTGCTTGAGTTCCGCCTGCGCCGCATGCAGCTGGCGCGTGTAATCGCCCCATGCCAACACCCCGTTTGATCCCAGCACGACATAGCCGGCGAAGAACAGCAGCAAGAGCAGCGCGATCGCAGGGCCAAGGGCCGAGAAAAGCAGAAGACGGAGTTTCGCGATATGCGCCATAAGTCAGATGAATCACAGGATTCGGCTGGCCGCAAGCGAAAATTCAAACGCTTGCGACCAGCCGATTCTCTTACAGCTTAACGGAAGATCGAACGACCCGCATAGACGGCGACATCGCCCAGTTCTTCCTCGATACGGATGAGCTGATTATATTTTGCAAGCCGGTCCGAACGGGCCAGCGAACCGGTCTTGATCTGACCGCAATTGGTGGCGACGGCGAGGTCGGCGATGGTCGCGTCCTCGGTCTCGCCCGAACGGTGCGACATGACTGCGGTGTAGCGCGAACGGTGCGCCAGATCGACGGCCGCCAGCGTCTCCGTCAACGTACCGATCTGGTTGACCTTCACCAGCAACGAATTGGCGAGGCCTTTACCGATGCCCATGGCCAGACGCGCCGGGTTGGTCACGAACAGGTCGTCGCCGACCAGCTGCACCTTGTTGCCGATCTTGTCGGTCAGCGCCTTCCAGCCTTCGAAATCATCTTCGCTCATGCCGTCCTCGATCGACTTGATCGGATAGTCGGCGCACAGCGCGGCCAGATAATCGGCCATCTCGACCGGCGAGAGCGACAGGCCTTCGCCCGAAATCTCGTACTTGCCGTTCTTGAAGAATTCGGTCGCAGCGCAGTCCAGCGCCAGCACGACGTCGTCGCCCGGCTTGTAACCGGCCTTCTCGACCGACAACATGATGAAGTCGAGCGCGTCGCGGGTCGAGGCGATATTGGGCGCAAAGCCACCTTCGTCGCCGACCGCCGTCGCCAACCCCTTGTCGTGGAGCCCCTTCTTGAGCGTGTGGAAAATTTCCGAGCCGATCCGCACAGCGTCGGCGATGCTTTCCGCCCCGACCGGCATGATCATGAACTCCTGGAAGTCGATCGGGTTGTCGGCATGTTCGCCGCCGTTGATGATGTTCATCATCGGCACCGGCAGAACATGGGAGGAAACGCCGCCGACATAGCGATAGAGCGGCAGGCCGCGCGCATCCGCCGCAGCCTTCGCCACGGCCAGCGACACGCCCAGGATCGCGTTGGCGCCCAGGTTCGACTTGTTCTCCGTCCCGTCCAGCGCGATCATCGCGGCGTCGACTTCGGCCTGATCCTCGGCTTCCAGACCGATGATTTCCTGCGCGATCGCGTCGTTCACGGCGGCAACCGCCGTCAGCACGCCCTTGCCCAGATATTTGCTCTTGTCGCCGTCGCGCTTTTCGACCGCTTCATAGGCGCCGGTGGACGCACCCGAAGGCACGGCGGCGCGGCCGAAGCTGCCATCTTCCAGCATGACGTCGACTTCGACGGTGGGGTTGCCACGGCTGTCCAGAATCTGACGGGCGTGAATATCAAGAATGGCAGTCATGATCGCTCCTGCTCTTGCGGTCGTAACGCGGACCTATGGCCTGTGAATTCGCGCCCCGCTTAGACAGCGCCCTCCATATTGGCAATGCAGGGGGTTGCGCAGATGCAAAAAATGCCGATGGTCTAAATGTAACGGCAACGGAACTGTAGGCCGTTGCCAAGCATTTGGGTCATATACCCCGTCGCGCAGCGCGGCATTTTTGCTGACATGAAAGGGAGATTGAGGACGATGGCCGACACACCGGAAACCCCGCCCGTCAAGCGCGTGAAGAAGGCGACTGTGGCCAAGCCCGTCAAGGCGAAGCCCGCCAAGCCCGCCGCTGCGGCAGCCACGCCGGTCAAGAAGGTCGCGACCCGCAAGGCCGCAGCACCCAAGAAACCGGGCAATGGCGCCACAGCACAGGGCTGGACAGCACAGATCGCGCCGATCAAGGCGCAGGCTGAAAAGACGGCGAAGGCGGCTGTCGACAAGCTGAATGCCGTCGACTGGAAAGCGCATATCGATCCGATCAAGGAGCAGGCAGGCAAGACCGCCAAGTCCGCTGCCGGCGTCGCGAAGGACAAGACCGGCACCACGCTGCAAAGCCTTGCCAAGCTGATTTCCGACACCGCTGGCACGGTCGATGCGAAGCTGGGTCCGCAATATGGCGACTATGCCCGTCAGGCGGCGGAATCGGTGGCTGGCGCTGCCGACACGCTCGACAGCAAGGATGTCGACCAGTTGCTCGGCGAAGCGCGCGATTTCGTGCGGAAAAGCCCGGCGGTGGCGATCGGTGCGGCAGCGGTGGTCGGCTATGTGCTGATGCGCCTTGCCAAGGGTTCCGACGACGACAAGGCCTGACCGGTCCTTTCCCAACACCGACGCACAGGCCCGCAAGGCGGGGCGGAGGGTTAATTGACAGACGAGCCAGCGGAAACGGTAGTAACGCCGCACGCCGACGGGCAGCCTGACGGCACGCCCATTGAACAATCGGGCGCGAGTGCAGATACGCCGCCGCAGGAGAGCGTGGGCGAGGTATTGAATCGCCTTTATCAGGACGGTCGCGCCTATGCCTCAGCCGAGGCGGAGCGGCAGAAGCTGCGCCTCGGCATTGTCGGCGTGGGCGTGCGCAATGCCGCCATATTGGGCATCATCGCGCTGATACTGGTCTTTTCCAGCATCGTTGCGTTGCTCGTGGGTCTGGTGATTACCCTGGCGCAGGATATGGCGCCGATCTGGGCGACGCTAATCGTGGTCGGCGGTGCATTGGCGGTTGCTATGATCCTGCTGCTACTGGCCAAGGGTTGCATCAGTCGTATGGCAAAGGCGATCAAAGCATGAGCCGTGAAAATGCCTATCGCGAATCCTGCGTCCGGGTGGATGCGGCCCGCGCGCAACTGATGGCCAGCGCAGATGCCGCCAAGGCGCGCGTCGCCCCTGCCCGCCTGAAACAGGATGTGAAGGACAAGATCAGCAACGCCGCACTTGATGGCGTGGCGCGGGTCGCGGTGCAGGTGCAGCAACGCCCCGTCGCATTCGGCGCAGCGACCGGCGCCTTTGCCCTTTTTCTCGCGCGGCGTCCGCTGGCGGCACTTTTCCGTCGGCTATACGTTCGCTTTACTGACCCTACACCGGATATTTCGGAGACTGACGATGGCTGACATCCGCGCCCAACTGACCCGCGTTCGCGAAGCCGCCAACGATGCGGCGATCAGCGCAACCGACATCATCAAGGACGGCACCGAAAAGGCGCGCGAAAGCGCCGGCGACCTGATCCAGAACAGCCGCGACAAGGCGAATGAAGCCTATAGCGACGCTCGCGACAAGACACAGCGTGTCGCCGCCCGCGCCAATGAGATCGTGCAGGAACATCCGATCGTCGCCGTCGCCGGCGCGGTGGCCGTGGGCGCGGTCGTCGCCTGGATGTTTCCGAAGAGCCGCCGCGCGATGAAGGCGCTGCCGGGCCTCGCCGCCACCGCCGGCGCGAAGGTGGTGGAAGCCGCGATCGCCGCCCGTGCTGCCGCAGCCGAGGCGGCGGTTGCCGCACGCGATGTGGCGGTCGATGGCGCCGAAACCGTGAAGCAGGGCGCCAGCACTGCCTTTCATGCCGCCGGCGATGTCGCCTCCAGCGCGAAGGACAGCGTCGTATCCGCGGAATTGCCGGCCAAGGCATCGAAGCTGGCCGATGACGTGGCCGCCTTGGTTGCGGCCAAGGTCGACGCGCTGAGTGACGCGATCAAGGCACGATTGCCGAAAAACTAATCGCGATTGCGGGAAACGCAATCGATCCATGCCCCTGCGCTCCTTGGCTGGCAGCGGTCGCGATGCTAAAGCGCCGCTATCAGCCAAAGGAGAAAAGATAAACCATGAGCAAGATGCATCTGGTGATGGGCGGCCGCGTCACTGACCCGCAGACATTGGAATTTCAGGACCTGAGCAAGGTCGATCTGGTCGGCATCTTCCCCGACTATGCTTCGGCCGAAAAGGCCTGGCGCGGCGCGGCCCAACGCACCGTTGACGACGCGGAAATGCGCTATGTCATCGTGCACCTGCACCGCCTGATGGAACCGGAACTGCCGAGCGCCTGATTTCTGGCTACTCAACTCAACCCGTTCGCCCCGGCGAACGGGTTTTGTTTTTAATGCACCGCCCGCGGCTTTTTCCGAAACCGCCAGCGCAACAGCGGGCGCGTCAGGACCAACCCCGCCAGAAAGCCGCCAATATGCGCGGCAATCGCGATCTGACCCAGATCGCCAAAACCTCCCGCAGTCGCCACCCCGATCATCAACTGGATGCCGATCCACCCCGCCGCCAGCCACAGCACGCGCACCACGTTAGCCGATAGCGGCCCGATGCGGCGCACCTGTTGTTGGCTATAAAGTAGCGAATAGGTGGCGATAATCGCGGAAATCGCGCCGCTCGCCCCCACCATCGGATTGGTCGACGCCGGATCGATCACCCATTGCGCCAGACAGGCGGCATAGGCGCCGACGCCGTAGAGAAACAGCGTCCCGCCCCAGCCCAGCACATGTTCCACCTGCCGCCCGCAAAACAGCAGCATGAACATGTTGAAGCCGATATGCATCCAGCCCGCATGGATCAATGTGCAACTGATCGGGGTCAACCACGCAGGAGCAGCCGCCATGCCATCCAGCAAGGCGGGTTGCCCCAGACGCGCGGGAATGAAGCCACCGACAATGGCGGCATCATTC
This sequence comes from Sphingobium sp. YR768, assembly GCF_900111125.1. GTDB lineage: Bacteria > Pseudomonadota > Alphaproteobacteria > Sphingomonadales > Sphingomonadaceae > Sphingobium. The sequence continues at coordinate 29,834 of NZ_FOGE01000005.1, read as the reverse complement.
ACCCATCCACCCAGATACAGCAATGCAAAGGCGGCGATGCTGATCGCCGCTATGCCATTGGTGGCGCGACCGGATGGCAGTTTCACGGCGTCAGATGAACGCGATCTTGTCGACCAGGTAGAATTTGTCGCCCGACGGGACCGACACTTCCACCTCGTCGCCGATCTCACGACCGATCAGCGCCCGGCCCAGCGGGCTGTTATAGCTGATCATGCCCAGCTTGGCATCCGCCTCGGCCTGACCCACGATCTGATATTTGACCGGCTTGTCTTCCTCGTCCAGCAAGGTCACGGTCGCGCCGAACACGATCTTGTCGCCCGACAGGGTTGTCGGATCGATGATCTGGGCGCGGGACATCTTGTCCTCCAGATCGTTGATCGTCGCCTCAACCTGACCCTGCCGTTCCTTGGCAGCGTGATATTCGGCATTTTCGGACAAATCACCGTGCGCGCGCGCTTCTTCGATGGCGTCCACGATCAAAGGCCGTTCGGCCTTCAGTTCGCGGAGCTGCGCATTGAGCTTGTCATAGCCCATTTGCAGCATCGGCATCTTCTCGACGGTCGCCATTATTGCAAATCCTTCGTCAAAACTTCCCTTTGGCGGCCCCGACCATGGGGCCACCCGCAGCATGTTTCCTGGTTCAGGGGTTCAGGCGTGCGACAGGGGATAATAGGACTGGAGCGAGCGCACTTCAAGGGCATGCCCCCGAAGCGCCTCGATCGCATCGGCTGCGGCCACACCGGCGGCAGCCGTGGTGAAGATCGCCACTTTCGCGCGCAGCGCCGACGTGCGGATTGCCTTGCTGTCTTTCAGCGACTGCCAGCCTTCGGTGGTGTTGAAGATCAACTGCACGTCGCCATCGGTAATCCGGTCCACGATGTGCGGGCGTCCTTCGGCCACCTTGTTGACGGTCTCGATGGTGATGCCATGGTCCGCCAGATAAGCGGCCGTGCCGCCAGTCGCGATGATGGTGAAACCCATCGTCGACAGCTTCTGCACCGCCGGCAGGATCACCGGCTTGTCGCTGTCCTTGACCGATACGAACACGGTGCCTTCGGTCGGCAATATCGTACCCGCACCGATCTGCGCCTTGGCGAAAGCAGTCGCGAAATTGCTATCGATTCCCATAACTTCGCCGGTGCTCTTCATTTCCGGTGACAGGACCGGATCGACACCGGGGAAGCGGTTGAACGGGAAGACCGCTTCCTTGACCGCGACGTGCGAAATCGCATTCCGATCGATCTTGGGCAGATCCTTGATCTTCTCGCCCGCCATCACGCGCGACGCGATCTTGGCGATGGGGGTGCCGATCGCCTTAGCGACGAAGGGCACGGTACGGCTGGCGCGCGGGTTGACCTCGATCAGGTAGACCACGCCATCCTTCACCGCGAACTGGATGTTCATCAGGCCACGCACCGACAGAGCATGGGCCAGCACTTCGGTCTGACGCTCGATTTCCGCGATGATGTCCGCCGACAGGCTGTAGGGCGGCAGCGAACAGGCCGAGTCGCCCGAGTGAACGCCCGCTTCCTCGATATGCTGCAACACGCCGGCCACGACCACATCGTCGCCATCGCACAGCGCATCGACGTCCACTTCCACGGCATCGCGCAGATACTGGTCGATCAGCACCGGAGAATCACCCGACACCTGAACGGCGGTGGTGATATATTCCTCCAGTTGCGCCTGACCGTCGACAATCTCCATCGCCCGGCCGCCCAGAACATAGCTGGGCCGCATCAGCACCGGATAGCCGATGCGATTGGCGACCGCGATCGCTTCCTCCCGGCTGCGGGCGATGCCGTTGGCCGGCTGCTTCAGCTTCAGCTTGTCGATCAGCGCCGCGAAACGCTCGCGATCTTCGGCCAGATCGATCGCGTCAGGCGAAGTACCCAATATGGGCACGCCCGCATCCTCCAGCGCCTGCGCCAGCTTCAGCGGCGTCTGCCCGCCAAACTGCACCAGCACCCCCGCCAGCGTCCCCTTCGACATTTCGACGTGCAGGATTTCCAGCACATCTTCCGCCGTCAGCGGCTCGAAATAGAGGCGGTCGGACGTGTCATAGTCGGTCGACACGGTTTCCGGGTTGCAGTTGACCATGATCGTCTCATAGCCAGCCTCGCTCAGCGCGAAACAGGCATGGACGCAGCAATAGTCGAACTCGATGCCCTGCCCGATCCGGTTTGGACCACCGCCCAAAATGACGACCTTCTTGCGGTCGCTGGGCTGCGCCTCATTCTCCGCCTCGCCGAACAGCGGCGCTTCATAGGTAGAATACATGTACGGCGTCTTCGCCTCGAACTCGGCGGCGCAGGTGTCGATGCGCTTGAAGACGGGGCGCACACCCAGCTTGTGGCGCAGCTTGCGCACTTCATCCTCGGTCACGCCGCCGGTCATCGCCTTGACCGCTTCGTGGATCAGGCCCGACCCGCGCGCGATGCCGCGTTCCATGCCGCGCAGATTGGCCGACTTGAGCGCCAGATAGGCGAGCCGCTTGTCGGAAAAGCCCATCGACTTCAGGCGGCGCATGCCATCGGCATCCTGCGGCAGGCCGTTTTCCAGCACTTCGCCTTCCGCGTCCACGATTTCCTTGATCCGCTCCAGGAACCAGGGATCGAACTTGGCGATATTGTGGATTTCCTGAACGGACAGCCCCTCACGCAGCGCCTGCGCGGCGACCAGCAGCCGGTCGGGCGTCGCCTGCGCCAGCGCGGCGATGATGTCGTCCTTGGGCGCACCGACCAGATGATCGACCTGATTGAAGCCCGACAGGCCGGTTTCCAGTCCGCGCAGCGCCTTCTGCATCGATTCATGGATGTTGCGGCCGATCGCCATGACTTCGCCGACCGACTTCATCGCCGTGCCCAGCAGCGGCTCGGCGCCCTTGAACTTCTCGAAGGCGAAGCGCGGGATCTTGGTCACAACATAGTCGATCGTCGGTTCGAACGACGCCGGGGTCGCCCCGGTAATGTCATTCTCGATCTCGTCCAGCGTATAGCCCACGGCCAGCTTCGCCGCGACCTTGGCGATCGGGAAGCCGGTCGCCTTCGACGCCAGCGCGGAGGAACGCGACACGCGCGGGTTCATCTCGATCACGATCAGGCGGCCGTCCTTCGGATTGACCGAGAACTGCACGTTGGAACCGCCTGTTTCCACGCCGATTTCACGCAGCACCGCGATGCTCGCGTTGCGCATGATCTGATATTCCTTGTCGGTCAGCGTCAGCGCCGGCGCGACGGTGATGCTGTCGCCCGTATGGACGCCCATCGGATCGACATTCTCGATGGAGCAGATGATGATGCAATTGTCGTTCTTGTCCCGAACGACCTCCATCTCATATTCTTTCCAGCCGATCAGCGATTCCTCGATCAGCACCTCGGTCGTCGGCGATGCGTCCAGACCACCGCGCACGATGTTGACGAACTCTTCGCGATTATAGGCGATGCCGCCGCCGGTGCCGCCCATGGTGAAGCTGGGACGGATGATCGAGGGAAGACCGGTAAATTCCAGCGCCTCCAGCGCCTCTTCCATCGTGTGCGCGATGCGCGAGCGGGCCGATTCCAGCCCGATCTTGTCCATGGCGTCGCGGAACTTGATCCGGTCCTCCGCCTTGTCGATCGCCTCGGCATCCGCGCCGATCATCTGCACGCCGAACTTCTCCAGCGTACCGTCGTTGAACAGCGCCAGCGCGGTATTCAGCGCCGTTTGCCCGCCCATGGTCGGCAGCACCGCATCGGGCCGCTCCTTCTCGATGATCTTCGCCACGATTTCGGGCGTGATCGGCTCGACATAGGTCGCGTCGGCAAATTCCGGGTCGGTCATGATCGTGGCCGGGTTGGAATTGACCAGGATGATGCGATAGCCCTCTTCCTTCAGCGCCTTGACCGCCTGCGTGCCCGAATAATCGAACTCGCACGCCTGGCCGATAATGATCGGACCAGCGCCGATGATGAGGATGGAGGAGATGTCGGTGCGTTTGGGCACGATTATTTGACCTTAGCTACGAAGTTCAACCAAATCGGAATTAAGTGCTATCAACGAATTTCGTCAGGACGCACTACTTCCAGTTCATCAATTTCGACACCGTCCGCAGCGGCATCTTTATCTACCAACAATATGTCAACGCGAAGCGTACCGAACTCACCCGATGCGGCCTTCTTCCACATATTGGTCACCATGGAAGCAGCGACGGAATATGGCGGGGACACAACGACGCTTCTCGTATGATAATCAAACCTTTGGAACTCGATACGAGCCGCCTTCAACGCTTTTTCAAGCCGATGTAGATCGCCTTCCTCGCCATACGCCTGAAATCCGAAGACCAGACTGGGTGACGAGGAATCGATACGCTCAACCTGCGCGAGATTGTCAAAACGAGGTGGCGTATCGGCCTGCATCACAAATTGCTTTTCATACTCAATGCACGCCCCCCGCCTGCGCCTCGCAGCCCCAACCGTCATATTCGACGCCGCAGAGGATTTCGATCTGGAGGCATTTCTTGGTCAGTGCGCGGATCGACGCTTCATCGACCGGCTGCACGCATTCCAGGAACAGGAAGAGGTCGCCATCCTCATCTTCTTCCCGATCCAGTTCGACAAAGCCGAACTGGCTGGCGATGATCAGGACGCGCTCGAAATCCTTCTCGCTGCCCCGGAAGCTGACGTCCACGGGCCGCGCGATGCGCGCCACATCGCCATTGCGCTTCAGATTGGCGAGGACGTCCTTGTCCGCCTCCCACTCTGCGGCGAGGCGCGCTTCGTCGACGGGGGGCAGGTTCTGGCTCACGCCGCGACCGCGCCTTTCAGGCCCGCAACAAATTTGCGGAACAGATAGAAGCTGTCCTGCGGCCCCGGCGAAGCTTCGGGATGATATTGCACTGAAAAGGCGCTCTTGTCGGTCAGCTCGATGCCGCAATTGCTGCCATCGAACAGCGACACATGGGTCGATCGCGCATTGGCGGGCAGCGTGTCGACATCGACCGCGAAGCCATGGTTCATGCTGGTGATCTCGACCAGACCGTCCGACAGGCGCTTGACCGGATGGTTCGCGCCGCGATGGCCCTGATGCATCTTGATCGTCTTCGCGCCCACGGCCAGACCCAGCAACTGGTGGCCAAGGCAGATGCCGAACACCGGAATGTCCGCCGCCAGCACGCTCTGGATCACCGGCACGGCATAGTCGCCGGTCGCCGCCGGATCGCCCGGCCCGTTCGACAGGAACACACCATCGGGGTTCAGCGCCGAAACCTGTTCAAAGGTCGCCGTCGCGGGCAGCACGGTCACGCGCGCGCCAGCCTGCACCAGATTGCGGAAGATGTTGTTCTTAGCGCCATAATCGATCGCAACGACATGGGGGCGCTCATCACCCGCCTCGTTCAGGCCATAGCCATGGCCCAGCTTCCACACGCCGTCCTTCCACAGGCGGCTTTCCTTGCCCGTGACTTCGATGGCGAGGTCCATGCCTTCCAGCCCCGGCCAGGCAGCGGCCTTGGCGGCAAGCGCCGCGATATCGAACTTGCCCTCGGGATCATGGGCGATGACGACATTGGGCGCGCCCTTGATGCGAATGAGGCGGGTCAGCGCGCGGGTGTCGACCCCGGCCAGACCGATGCGACCATTTTCGCGCATCCACTGATCGAACGGTTCGACATTGCGGAAATTGCTCGGCGCGGTGACGTCCTGGCGCACGATGCAACCCAGCGCATAGGGGCTGTTCGCCTCCACATCGTCCAGATTGGTGCCGACATTGCCAATGTGCGGAAAAGTGAAGTTGATGATCTGCCCGGCATAGGACGGGTCCGTCATGATCTCCTGATAGCCGGTGATCGAGGTGTTGAAGCACAGCTCACCCACCGCATCGCCGACCGCGCCGAAACCGCGACCGAACACGGCGCTGCCATCGGCAAAAACCACGACCCCTGTCGCTCCTTTAGGCACAATGAGGGTCTTGGCGTCTGCCATGGTCGCGGTCCTTTATGCTTTTGCGGGAACCCGTCTGCTGCGGGTTAAACGGCCGGTCAGGTAGGCGTGCATCCTCTACAGGTCAACGTCTGTTAAAAATCTCTTTTGCCGCTATATCTGCTCCTTTCCCGAAGAGACAGGATATATTCGCCGATGATTCGCGAGCAGGTAAAGAGCGCCCAGATCGAGTCCATGAAGGGCGGCGACAAGGAACGCCTCGCTGCCGTGCGCCTGATCCTGGCGAAGCTGAAGGATCGCGACATCGAACTGCGCACCGCATCCACCGTGCCGGACGATGACGCCGTGGTGGTCGAAGTGCTCCAGAAGATGGTGAAGCAGCGCCGCGAATCGATCGACATGTTCAAGAGCGGCGGCCGCGACGAACTTGCCGCCAAGGAACAGGCCGAACTGGACGTGATCGAAAGCTTCCTCCCCGCCCAGTTGAGCGAAGAGGAAACCAAGGCCGCGATCGAAAGCATCAAGGCCGAAATCGGCGCGGAAAGCGTGAAGGACATGGGCAAGGTGATGGCCGTGCTGAAGGAACGCCACGGCAGCGTGATCGACATGAGCAAGGCGAGCGGGCTGGTGAAGGCGGCTTTGGGCTGACATAAAAAAGCCCCTCCCTTCCAAGGGAGGGGTTGGGGTGGGTGATGGCGCTACGCATCAATGCGAAACTCGGCCAATATGCGCGCGACATGCTCCGCGAACCCACCGATTATGAACGCCGCCTATGGGGCGCCTTGCGCGCTTCACAATTGGGTGGCTTCAAATTCCGCCGGCAGGCCGTGATCGAACCCTATATCTGTGACTTCCTTTGCCCGTCCATCGGACTGATCGTGGAAGTCGATGATGATCGCCATGATCCGATCAAGGATCGGGATCGCGACTTTGATCTCGCTCATCAGGGCTATCTCGTTTTGCGTTTCTCCAATGCCGACATTCGTGACAATCTGGATGGCGTGCTGACTGTCATCCTAGAACGCGCGAGCGCCTTGCCCGAGAGGCAGAAGATCACCCACCCCAACCCCTCCCTTGGAAGGGAGGGGCTTTGATCGCATGACCCTCACCCCCCAATGGCTGGACGAACTGCGCGCGCGCACGTCGCTGTCGACCCTTATCGGCAAGACCGTCAAGGTCACCAAGGCTGGCCGGGAATATAAGGCCTGCTGCCCCTTCCATAATGAAAAGACGCCCAGCTTCACGATCAACGACGAGAAGGGCTTTTACCATTGCTTCGGCTGCGGCGCGCATGGCGATGCAATCCGCTGGATGACCGATCAGCGCGGCCTCCCCTTCATGGAAGCCGTGAAGGAACTGGCCGCCACCGCCGGCATGGACGTCCCCGCCGCCGACCCGCGCGCCGCCAAACGCGCCGAACAGGCCAAGGGGCTTCATGACGCCATGGCCGCCGCTCAAAGCTTCTTCGAGGAGCAACTGGGCGGCATCGATGGCGGGGAAGCACGCGCCTATATGCAGAAGCGCGGCATCACCGACGCCACCCGTCGCGCCTTCGGCTTCGGCTATTCCCCGGATTCGCGCGGCAAGTTGAAAACCGCCCTGCGCGACTTCGGCGAACCCATGCTGGTCGAAACCGGGCTGCTCATTGATCCCGATGGTGCCGAGCCGGATGGCGGTAAAACAAAAAAACGCGACACCTACGACCGCTTCCGTGGCCGCCTCATGCTCCCCATCCGCGACATTCGCGGCCGCGTGATCGCGTTCGGCGGCCGTATCATCGGCTCTGGCGAACCCAAATATCTGAATTCGCCCGACACGCCGCTGTTCGACAAGGGCCGCACCCTCTACAATATCGACAAGGCCTCCCCCGCCAGCCGCTCGACCGGCCGCGTCATCGTGGTCGAAGGCTATATGGACGTCATCGCCCTCGCCCAGGCAGGTTTCGGCGAAGCGGTCGCTCCGCTCGGCACGGCGCTGACCGAACATCAGATCGAACGCCTCTGGAAGATGGTGGACGTGCCCATCCTCTGCTTCGACGGCGACTCCGCCGGGCAGAAAGCCGCGATCCGCGCCGCCACCCGCGCCCTGCCCCTGCTGCACCCCGGCCACAGTCTCGCCTTCGCGACGCTCCCCACCGGGCAAGACCCCGACGACCTGATCCGCGCCAGCGGCCCCCAGGCGATGGAAGCGGTGCTGAACGCCGCCGAACCGCTGATCGAACGGCTCTGGAAGCAGGAGATCAGCGCAGCGCCACTCGAAACCCCCGAACAGAAGGCCGCGCTCAAGCAGCGGCTTCGCGCCATTTCGGATGCGATCGCCCATCCCGACGTACGCGCCCATTACGCCCATGAATTTCGCGAGCGGTACGACGCGCTCTTCTTCGCGCGGCGTAACTCAGCCCCGCAACAGCGCAGCAGCGGTAACTTCAGCGGCGGCGGCCAACGCTGGCAACGCGACAAGCGCGGCAACTGGAAAGCCCCCATTCCCCCCGCCGGCACCGAAGCACGCGCCATCGGCGCCAGCGGCATGGAGCAGCGGCTGCTGCGCGCAATCCTGGCCGCGCTGCTGCGCCATCCCGAACAGATTGGCCCCCATCGGGAGATGCTCTCGGCCCTGCAAATCGGCGATTCGCTGCTTGCCCAATTGCTTGCCGCGATGATCTCTGCGTCCTTCCGAAAAGAAACAGTTGAAACGCAGGCCCTCCTTACCATATTGGGGCAAGGTGAGTTGTATAATATGGCCAAGGGAATGCTCCGGGCCGACGCGTTTACACTCACTCCCGACAGGATGACCACCGACCCTGACCGCCTTGCGCGCGATCTGGAGGAGGCCGTTCGGGTGATGGCGCAGGGACCGGAACTGGAAGCAGCTCTGGTGGAAGCGACGAGGCGGTTCGAGAACGACTTCAGCGAAGAAAATTTCGCTGAGCAGCAACGCATCCGCGTGCTGAAAGCCGATCATGATCGCCGCGTCGCGGAACTGGCGCAGTCCGAAGACATTGTTTGATTGAAGCTAGCTCTTTCAACAGGGGCAGCGAAGTTAAGGCGAATAAATGGCGACCAAGGCGAACAGCAAAAATGGTGGTATGGGTGACGGAGAGGATGGCGGCGACGCCCCCCTGCTCGACCTCAACGAAGCCTCCGTCAAGAAGCTGATTTCGCGCGCGAAAAAGCGCGGCTACATCACGGTCGACGAGCTGAACGAGGCTCTTCCCCAGGATCAGATGTCCACCGATCAGATCGAGGACATCATGTCGGCGCTCAACGAAATGGGCGTCAACATCGTCGAGAATGAAGAAGCCGGCGAAGACGGCGACGAACAGCGCGAGCGCGAAGAAGCCGACGACTCCGACGACGATTCGGGCGACGATGATGGCGGGCCCAAGCTCGTCACCGAAAAGAAGAAGGAAACGGTCGATCGCACCGACGATCCCGTTCGCATGTATCTGCGCGAAATGGGCGCAGTGGAACTGCTCAGCCGTGAGGGCGAAATCGCCATCGCCAAGCGGATCGAGGCTGGTCGCGACACGATGATCTTGGGTCTGTGCGAAAGCCCGACCACCTTCAACGCGATCATCGAATGGTCGACCGCGCTCAACAATGGCGAAATGCAGCTGCGCGAGATTCTCGATCTCGACGCCATGCTCTCCAAGGATCCTGCTCCGGAAAATCTGGAGGAAGGCGCCGAGGATGATGATGGCGAGATCAGCGAGAAGACCGCCGGTCCCAGCTTCAAGGAAGAAGAAGAGCCGGAGGAGGAGTCCGCCGACGGCGAGGATGAGGATGGTGCGCCCCGCGCCCGGCGCAACGAGGAAGAAGAGGAAGAGGACAACACCCTGTCCCTTGCTCAGATGGAAGAGACGCTCAAGCCGATGGCGCTTGAGAAGTTCGCGACCATCACGGACATTTTCCGCGCGTTCTCAAAGGCGCAGGAAGCGCGCATGATCGCCATGGCCAATGGCGAAAGCCTGAGCCAGAAGGCCGAGGACAGCTATCACGAGCTGCGCGAAAACCTGACTGCCGAGGTCGAGAGCGTCAAGTTCCACCAGCAGAAGATCGAATATCTGGTCGACCAGCTCTATGCCTATAACCGGCGCCTGACCGCGCTGGGCGGCCAGATGCTGCGTCTGGCCGAGCGTCACAAGGTCAGCCGCAAGGATTTCCTCGACCGCTATGTGAATCATGAGCTGGACGACGCCTGGCTGGAAAAGGTGCAAGGCCTCGACAAGAAATGGGCCGCCTTTGCCGCTGCCGAAGGACGCGCTGTCGATCGCATCCGTAACGAGATCGGCGAAATCGCCCAGGCGACCGGCATGTCGCTGTCCGAATTCCGCCGCATCGTCAACATGGTGCAGAAGGGCGAGCGTGAAGCGCGCATCGCCAAGAAGGAAATGGTCGAAGCGAACCTGCGCCTCGTCATCTCCATCGCTAAAAAATATACGAACCGCGGCCTGCAATTCCTTGATCTTATTCAGGAAGGCAATATCGGCCTGATGAAGGCGGTGGATAAGTTCGAATATCGCCGCGGCTACAAATTCAGCACCTATGCCACTTGGTGGATCAGGCAGGCGATCACCCGTTCGATCGCGGATCAGGCGCGGACCATCCGCATCCCGGTCCATATGATCGAAACGATCAACAAGCTGGTCCGCACCAGCCGCCAGTTCCTGCACGAGCAGGGCCGCGAACCGACGCCGGAAGAAATGGCCGAGCGTCTGTCGATGCCGCTCGAAAAGGTGCGCAAGGTGATGAAGATCGCCAAGGAGCCGATCTCCCTCGAAACGCCGATCGGCGACGAGGAAGACAGTCATCTGGGCGACTTCATCGAAGACAAGAATGCGATCATCCCGGTGGATGCCGCTATTCAGGCGAACCTGAAGGAAACCGTCACCCGCGTTCTGGCCTCGCTCACCCCGCGTGAAGAGCGTGTGCTGCGCATGCGTTTCGGCATCGGCATGAACACCGACCACACTCTTGAGGAAGTGGGCCAGCAGTTCAGCGTGACCCGCGAACGTATCCGCCAGATCGAAGCGAAGGCGCTGCGCAAGCTCAAGCACCCGAGCCGCTCGCGGAAGATGCGGTCTTTCTTGGATCAGTAAAATTAATTTGGATCGGTAAATTTAAATTAACCATCCTTGACGGAAAAGGGCGGCTTTCACGGTCGCCCTTTCTGATTCCGTAAACCGGACGTTTACTCGCACCAGTCTATTGTCTGGCTTCACCCGGCGCGCCGGGCAGTACAGGGGTCTGGGATGAGCGAAGCCGCACCGCGATATCAGTTTGGCGACATAGCGCGCATTCTTGAGGCGCTGGTCGCCGCCGATGGAACGGCATCCCATGCCTATGCCAATCGCGCCAGCACCGGCGTATCACGCGAAACCCTGCTGTCGCTCGCCGATCTGGCCGACGCCGCTTATTATCTCTGCCTGCTCCACGGTCGCCAGCCCGGCGTCATCGATCATGCCGCCACCCGCTCGGCCGACAATGCCGCCCGCCAATGGCTGATCGAAGCGGCCGACGGCTTCGCCCGCGAACGTGCCTATCTGGCTCAGGTCACGGTCGCTGCCGGTCCGGCCCCCAGCACGGCAGGTCAGGCTGATTGCGAAACCGTCGTCAGCCAGCAACGCCACGCGCTCGATATGCTCGCCCAGTCCGACCGGCGCGGCTGCGCCATGGGCGCGGCGATGGCGCTGGTGCTCGACTGGCGCGCCGTACGCCATGTGCTCGACATGGCGGCGATCCGCGCCGGTATCGAACCCCATCCCTGCGCCCTCCCCGAACGCAGCCTCACGCTGGAGGTCGCCCGCTCGATCGGCGGGGACGATGCGATCGACCGCGCCATCCAGTTCGGCGCCCGCCAGCTTCTGAACCAGCATCGCGGCCTGTGGGACTTGCTCGCCGCCCGCGCCGATGTGCGCGCGAAGCAGGGCTGATCGCGCCTTTACCGATTGCACCTGCCTGCCGCATTGCCTAGTCCGGTTGTCATCGACAACCGAATGGGACGGGATGATGCGCTTTGAAGGCACACAGGATTATGTCGCCACCGACGATCTGAAGGTCGCGGTCAACGCCGCCGTGCTGCTGCGTCGTCCCCTGCTGGTGAAGGGGGAACCGGGCACCGGCAAGACCGTCCTCGCCCAGGAAATCGCCAAGGCGCTCGACGCCCCCCTCATCGAATGGAACGTCAAGTCCACGACGCGAGCGCATCAGGGCCTGTATGAATATGATGCCGTCGCCCGCCTGCGCGACGGTCAGCTTGGCGACGCGCGCGTCCACGACATCGCCAACTACATCCGCAAGGGCAAGCTGTGGGAGGCCTTCACTTCCCCCAAACTCCCCGTCCTGCTGATCGATGAGATCGACAAGGCCGATATCGAATTTCCCAACGACCTGTTGCAGGAACTCGATCGCATGGCCTTCCACGTCTATGAAACGGGGGAGACGATCGCGGCGGCCGAACGGCCGGTGGTGGTCATCACATCGAACAATGAAAAGGAACTGCCCGACGCCTTCCTGCGCCGCTGCTTCTTCCACTATATCAAATTCCCCGACCGCGAGACGATGCAGGCCATCATCGACGTCCATTTCCCCGGCATCCAGAAAATCCTGGTGAGCAAGGCGATGGAGATTTTCTACGAGATCCGCGACGTCCCCGGCCTCAAGAAAAAGCCCAGCACCTCCGAACTGCTCGACTGGCTGAAACTGCTCCTGAACGAGGATATGCCGCTCGACATCCTCCAGAACAGCGACCCGACCAAGGCCATCCCGCCCCTCCACGGCGCGCTGCTGAAGAATGAGCAGGACATCATGCTCTTCGAACGCCTCGCCTTCATGGCCCGCCGTCAGGGGCGCTGAAAGAACCATTCCCCTCCCGTAAACGTTGGCCGGAGACACGTGTCTCCGGCCAAGGGCAGCGAGACTTACGAGCGCAGCGAGTTAGTCGCAGCGGGGTGGGCCACCCCCGCGCACCACTATAAGGACCTCCCCATGCCCCACACCGCCGCCCACACCGCCGCCCACACCGCCGCCCACACCGCCGGCTGCCTCTGCGGCGCCGTTCGCATCACCATCGACGCGCAGCCCATGGCCGCCCGCATGTGCTGGTGCCGCCTGTGCCAATATCTGGGCGGCGGATCGGCCACGGTGAATGTCTGCTTCCCCACCGAGTATGTAACCACGACCGGCGAGGTCCGCTGGCATGACAGCGTCGCCGACAGCGGCAACGCCATGAAGCGCGGCTTCTGCCCCACCTGCGGCACGCCCCTCTTCAGCATGGCCGAATCGCGCCCGCATCTAACCTTCATCCGCGCCGGCGCGCTGGACGATCCTTCGCTGATCGGCCCGCAGGCGGAGATATGGACCGAAGCCGCCCCCGCCTGGGCGCATCACGACCCCGACCTGCCCCATTATCCCGCACAAATCCCGCCCGTCGCCTGAATTTCGCCCTTGCGCCCGCGCGCATAGTCTGTAGCCTCCCTGTCATAGTTCAAGGCCGCGCCAAGACGGTCTGGATCTGGAGAGGGATGCTGAATGCCAAAGCGCGCCCAAATTATCATTTCTGCCCTTCTCGCGCCGATGAGCCTGTGCCTGGCCGTCCCCGCGCACGCCACGGCTGACGCCGAAGCCTGGACCCCCAGCGATACCGCGATCCGCGCGACCGCTGCGGGGATCAGCCTGCCCCAGACCGTCGCCGGCCTGTCCCTCGCCAAGAGCGGCGAAGCCTCCAATGGCGGCCGCGCGGTCGACAATTATGCCCAATATCTGTCGGAAGACGGGGTCATTCAGGCGACCCTCTATGTCTATATGCCGACCTATGCCGACGCCTCTCTCGCCGCCTATATGACCGACAAGGCAGTGATGGAGCGGTTCGGCAGCCAGACCCGCCGCACCGCCTATGCCAGCGCCCCTGCCGCTGGACAGGCGGGTCGCGCCATCCGCGCCGTGTACGATCATGCCGCAGATGGGGCACTCACGACGGCGGCGGGCTTCGTCCATGCCGGGCGCTGGATCGTCAAGATCCGCATCACCGGCCCCACCGAACGCCGCGCCGAAGTCCTCTCCGGGCTGGACGGCATGCTGGCCGGTCTGCACTTCGACGATGCCGCCAGCCTGCACGCCACCACCCCCGCCAGCTTCGCCGCCTGCCCGGTCGCCGACGCCACCGACGCCCGCCTGACCCCGCCAAAGGCCGGGGAAGAAGCCATCCCTGCCGAAGTGCGCATCCCGCGCGACGGCAAGGATGCGCTCTGCATCCGTGGCGCCGTGACCACCGCCGACGGCAGCTATGACATGCTCCAGCAGGCCGGCCGCAGCGACGGCGCGATCATCGTGCCGGTGGACGACAGCGGCACCGTGCTGGCCTTCGATCCCGCAGCGCAGGGCGAAGGCTATAAGCTGTCGATCCACATGGTCGGCCAGACCGACCTCTATGGCGTCTATGACAAAGTCCCCACCCCGCATCAGGTTGCCGCGATCCTGGACGGCAAGGACACACAGACGGCCGAAGCGGAAGCCACCGCCACCTATGCCGCCAATGGCGACGTCACGGTCAGCCGTTTGACCTCCGCCGCCCACTGACCACTTCCTTCCACGGCGCGCCCGGTCTAGATCATTGCCATGATCCGATTACCGGGCGCGACCCGCTTCGCGGGCATCCGCGCCGATCTCGAAGCCATCCGCATTCCGCCCGGCCCCACGGCCTGGGCCTTCGAATTTCTGCTCTTCGGTTTCAAACAGGGCTGGGCCTGTCTGTTCGGCGGCCTGATGCTGGCGCTGCTGCTCGCCACCCACCTTTTCTACCCACCCGGCGCGCCACTCCATCGCTATGATTTCCTGACGCTGGCGGCACTCGTCATTCAGGCCGGCATGCTGGCCTTTCGCCTCGAAAGCTGGGCAGAGGCAAAGGTGATCTTCGCCTTCCACCTGATCGGCACGATCATGGAACTCTTCAAGACACAGGCCGGATCATGGCTCTATCCGGAGGCCAGCCTGCTCCATATCGGCCCCGTGCCGCTCTTCTCCGGCTTCATGTATGCGGCGGTCGGCAGCTATATCGCCCGCATCTGGCGCATCTTCGACTTTGGCTTCACCCATTATCCGCCGGTCTGGACGACGGTCCTGCTGGCCTGCCTTATCTATGGGAATTTCTTCGCCCATCACTGGCTGCCGGATATCCGCCTGGCGCTTTTCGCTGCTGCGGTCCTGCTGCTGGGGCGAAGCTGGATCATCTTCACGCCCTGGCGCGAACCGCGCCGGATGCCGCTATTGCTCGGCTTCTTCCTCGTCGCGCTGTTCATCTGGTTCGCCGAAAATATCGGCACCTTCGCCAATGCCTGGACCTATCCCGACCAGCGGCACACATGGCAGATGGTCGGCCTCGCCAAGCTGGGCAGTTGGTATCTGCTGATGATCATCTCCTTCGTGCTCGTGTCACTGATCCACGGTATCCGCACGGACCAGGATCAGATCAGATAGCCCACCTCATATAGCCCCCAGCGCCGCCCCGCGAAGACCAGCGGCACGAACACGCTGCGCAGCGCGCGATAGCGCCCCTCGCCTAGATCCTGCCGGTAGGTGAACAGGAAGAAATCCCCCTCCTCATCCAGCGCCCGGCGCGTCTGGGCGTCCATGAAGATCTGCCGGTTGCGGGCATGTTCCATGTTCCAGTCATGCGCGCCGGGCCGCTGCGGCTGGCTGCGCGCGCTGACATGGGTCGGCAGATAACCGTTCATGTCGATCAGGCAACAGCCGATGATCGCCCCGTCCTGCGCCGTATGCCGGTCCAGCAAAGGCTGCAACGCGGCGTCGGCGAAATGGGTGAAGCCGTTGAGATATTGCGCCGGCTCCGATCCCTCGATCGGCCGATAGCCGGTATCGAACAGGTCGCTCAGGCTGATCCGCCCCTCCGCCACCGCCGTCTCGATCAGCGCGCCGATTTCCTCCGCGCCCTCTTCCGCCAGGGCGATATATTTGCTGTTGCGCGTCTTCTGCGGCCCATGGGCGGCGCTGTTGAGCATGGCGTTGGCCATCCCCTCCAGCCCTTCCACCTGCTCGCGCGCCACATCCACCCGCGCCGCGCTCTCACTGGAGGACCGGCTGAACAGGAACAACCCCTGCCGCAAAGCGGAGACATCGCCATCGGCCGCATCGGTACAGGTCACGATCGCATCGGATCGCTCGCCAAATTGCGTCACCAGCGATGCGATTTCCGCCATGCTCAGCCGCAGCCGGTCGATATGCGTGCCGACATCGCGCCCCCGCACGATATTCGCCTCGACCCGGCCGATCAGCGCGCGTGCATCGCGGTCCAGTTGTCCCAGCTTGTCCCCCACGGACGCGGCGGACTCCCCCGCCTGCCCCGCCAGTCGCCGGATTTCGTCCGCCACCACGGCAAAGCCCTGCGTCGCCGCGCCGCCCCGTGCAGCCTCGATCGCGGCATTGACGCCCAGCAGCCGCGTCTGCCGCGCAATCGCGCCCAGATCCTCGGAAATATCGCCGACCGCCTCGATCACCTTCAGGAAACGGCGCAAATGCCCTTCCAGTCCGGTGACATGCTCGACCAGCCCCGCCACTTCCCCCAGCGACAGGCCGATCACATCATGGCCGTCCGCGATGATATGCCCGGCCCGCCGCGCGGTCAGGCTCAGTTCCTGCGCGGCCGCGACGCTTTCGCTCTGGCTGGCGACCAGCATGTCCATATTGCTCTGCAAATTGCTCAGACGCGACGAATCGCCCTGAATGCGGCGATTAAGTTCCCCCAGAAAGCCTGCCGTCTCGCTGCACTGCAATGCTATATCGCTAGACCTCTCCCCCAGATCGGCCAGCAAATCCCCGTTTTCCAATTGCGCCCCGCAAAATCGATTATGTCTGGATAGTGACGCATTAACCTTGCACTGCAACACTTAATATTCGGCCAATGACCCGATCTTGCGCCGCGCCCCGTCCTGTTCGACAAGGGGCCATGCTGCTCAACTTCCTCGACGCACTCCGCGCCGCCGGCATCAACGCCAGCATCAAGGAGCATCTGCTGCTGCTCGAAGCGCTCGACCGGGACGTCATCGCCCGCCGGCCGGAGGATTTCTATTATCTCGCCCGCGCAACCTATGTGAAGGATGAAGCCCTTCTCGACCGCTTCGACCAGATATTCGCGAAGGTCTTCAAGGGCGTGCTCGGTCAGGACGGAGTAGAGGCGGACATTCCCGAGGAATGGCTACGCCTCGTCGCCGAAAAATATCTGAGCCCCGAGGAGATGGAGAAGATCAGGTCACTAGGCGACTGGGACGAGATCATGGAGACGCTGAAAAAACGGCTGGAGGAACAGAAGGAGCGGCATCAGGGCGGCAATAAATGGATCGGCACCGGCGGCACCTCCCCCTTCGGCCATGGCGGCTATAATCCCGAAGGCGTCCGGATCGGCGGCGAAAGCCGCCACAAGCGCGCGATCAAGGTCTGGGAAAAGCGCGAATTCGCCAATCTCGACAACAGCCGGGAACTGGGCACCCGCAATATCAAGGTCGCGCTGCGCCGCCTGCGCCGCTTCGCGCGGGAAGGCGCGGCGGACGAGCTGGATCTGGACGAAACCATTCGCGGCACCGCGCGGCAGGGCTGGCTCGACATCCGCATGCGGCCCGAACGGCATAATGCGGTCAAGCTGCTGCTCTTCCTCGACGTCGGCGGATCGATGGATCCCTATATCCGGCTGTGCGAGGAACTCTTCTCCGCCGCGACCGGCGAATTCAAGAATATGGAATTTTTCTACTTCCATAACTGCCTCTATGAAGGCGTATGGAAAGACAATCGCCGCCGCTTTTCCGAACGCATTCCCACCTGGGACATCCTCCACAAATATGGCCATGACTATAAGCTGATCTTCGTCGGCGACGCCGCCATGAGCCCCTATGAAATCATCCAGCCCGGCGGATCGGTCGAACATATGAATGAGGAAGCGGGCGCCGTCTGGCTCCAGCGCGCTTTCCAGACCTATCCTGCCGCCGTCTGGCTCAATCCGGCATCGCAAGCCCATTGGGGCTATAGCCAGTCGACGAAGATGATCCGCGACCTGATCGGCGACCGCATGTATCCGCTGACGATCGACGGCATCGACGCGGCCATGCGGGAACTGACGCGGAAGCGGTGACCCCATCTCTACACCGCCAAGAAAATACATCTGTATTGGATCATGTTATTCTGATCGTTTCTTGACGGCAATGAATTTTCAAAACAAATTATGGTCGATAATCCAATCATAGGATAGGATCATGACCTTCTGTCAAAATCTCGCCAATATTTGTCTGCATGAATATGCACGTTGGGATGATGGCGCGGGTAAAGAAGATAAAGGAAAAATAGACGGCGCGCCGAAGGATTATTATCTGTTCGTCAAGGATTATTGGCTGAGCATCGGCAATAGCAAATTGGACGGAAAGACGGTCGAACATGGGATAAAGCCTGCATGGTCATCCGCTTTCGTGGCCTATTGCGTCGGGAAGGCAGGAGCAGGCGGCAAATTCATATATAAGGAAGCGCATTGCCATTATATTTCTGCGGCAATGAAAGAAGCGCAGCATGGTAAAGGATTTGCCTATGCCGCGCGCCGCTACGAACAATATAAACCGAAAATCGGGGACATTATCTGCGCCGGTCGGGAATATGCCAGCAGCTTCACCTATGATCAGGCTGCGACCTCCTATCAAAACGACGGATTTTATCCGTCGCATGGCGATATCGTCGTCGCCGTCGAAGCAGACAAAGTTCGCGTCATAGGCGGCAATGTGAATGAAAGGGGACAGGTGGGGTTGGAAGGCGGGATAGTCCGGGATTTCGCGGGGAGGCGTGGACAGGAACGGCCAAAATCTGGGGTTTTCTAAGGATCGCCGAAAAACCTGGCCGGGAAGCTGTGTCTATAATGGATCGGCAAATTGACGTTGCAGGGACCAGACCTTTTTTAAACCGGGTGGCGTCAAAGGCTTTCAAAGGACAGCGTTCCAAAATCCTTTGAAGCCGCTTCAAACGGGGCTTTGAGGCCTTTGAAGGGATATTTGGTTGGGTGCCCCGCCATCGGATGGACCGGCGAAATCAAAAAATAACTGGGACCAAGGGGGGCCCAGTTCGGCAAACAGGTCCCAGTTTGGAAAAGGCGCGGAAATCCGCGCCTTTTCTGTTTCTGGACACAGGTGACGATCGAAGCTGCACCGATCGAACCGGGCCGAATTTTTTGTCGTTTCAGCGGCGCCCTTCGCGCCGGGCGATTATGCGGTCAATGCGGCTGAGACCGGCATAGTCATCCTCGGCGATCGGGACCGGCTTGCCTGGTGGCGAGACTTCGCGCGGCAAGGCCGGCACCAGGTCGGACGTGGTCCAGATTTCGGCGAGCGGGTCGAGGTAAATCTTGCCGACCTTGCCGGCCGGAACAGGATGCTCGCACCATGAGCCGTATCCGGCATCAACAGCGTCCGCCTCGGCCTCCAGCAAGGTCGGGCGCCATGGCGCCTTGGCCTTGCCGAAGAGGCCGAAGCAATAAGCGGGTTCGCGGCGCCGACTAATCATAGCGCCAGATAGTCCAGTTCTGCTTCCTCCATAGCATCGTAGATTTCGCTTTCGACCTGGATGCTGTTCAGCCGCTTCCAGACATCCTTGACGCCGCCGTTCCTGGGAAAGGCCCGATCCGCCCTGGCATGTTTTGCCAGATCACCGATGGCGCCGGTGCGCTTGTCCTGTTCGATCAACCACTGTCCGAAGGGCGGCTTCTTACCGGCGGCGAACTGCGCCGGACCTGCATGTTCCATAACGTTCCTCCATCCACCGACTCGGGCCGGTTGATGGATGAGAACATAAAGAGAACAAATGAGTCAATCCGGGACAGAATGCGATGTTGAGCTATCTTTCGTTTTAATGCTTTGCCTGTACGATCCAGGCGAATCGCGGAGTTATCAAGAATGCGCAGCGTTGTGATCCTTGCCATTTGCACCCTTGCCGCCTGCTCTGACGCTGGGGCCGAAGAAGAACAAAAATATCAAATGGTCGAGCGCCAGAACGCCACGTATCCAGAGAAATATCGTGCTCGCGAACTCTGCAAACAGGGACAGCGTGTTGCGGATGCATATCTGAATGCCAAGAACGAAGAAAAATACAAAATTTGGAAGTTGAGGTCAGACATTGAGTGCAGCTTGGCCGAACTCTAAGGCATTAAATTCTCTGTAAGAATTTTCCATATATGCGACAGATTGGGACAAATAGGTCATCTGCGACTTCGTGCGGATATATGACATCGCCATCGTCCCGATCTCTTAGCGAATAGCGGGCTACGGTAAGGCCGCCTTCTCGTCTCCAAATTACAACATGGCCATCAGCCAGCTCACCTGACGTGATCTCGCGGACAAAAACCAAATCACCTTCGACCAGATCGCGATCGCCGTTGCGACTGCGGTAATCAGACAGCAAGCGCACTAGGTAAAGATCGAAAGACGTTCCTAGCGTTCGGTTCAGCCAGTCCTTCCGAAATGGCGTCCAAGATTGCGCATCGCCTTTCCCGGTGTCGGTGACATTGCGAAGGTCGTAAAACGGGACGTCCTCCCACTCTGCGTCTTCCACGCTTGCGACCGCTACAGATGCGATTCGTCGACCGCTTATGAGATAATCCACGCTCGTGGAAAGTGCACTGGACATTCGTGCGATCGCTTCGGCGGGATATGGACGCTTGCCGTTCCAATAATTGCCCATAGCAGAAGATTTTACGTTCAGCTTCGCCGCCAAAGAAGTTGCGTTTAAATTCAATTCATTAGCGCGATCTCGCACACGCTGCGCCATATCCACTACAAATGTGTCTTGCCTCTCCACTAACGTGGAACTATTCTCCACATTCGTGGAATTAGATGCAGGAGCAGCGCTCATGTCAGACTTGAGCCTCCATCCCGATGTGGTGCGCGGAATATTGCGCATGCGCTACGGTACAATGGAGCGGTTTTCCGAGAATAAGGGGCTGAAACGCTATGCGTTGCGGGACTTCTTGCGTGGACAATCGTCCACCGCAAAGCCTGCCGTCGCAAAGGAGTTGGGGGTAACGCCCGACCAACTGACAATCTCCAGAAATTCCACCAACGTGGAGTTTGATAGCAGACTGGTTAAGCGCAGGCACCGTCAAAATGCGGAGGCCCGATAGACATGGCTACCGCAGCGAAGAAGGTCGTGGAAACGGCCCGTACCGTCATGGCGCTTTCCCCCAATGATATTCTGGTCGGCGAGCGATTGGGTGCGTTCTGGCCTGATAAGGCTGCCGGTCTTGGCGCGCTGATCGCGCAGGATGGTCAGATCGTCCCGATCGTCGTGCGGCCCAGTGGACCGCGTGCGCGCGCAGAGACGCCGTGGACTTTGGTTGCTGGCCATCACCGGCTGGAAGGTGTGCGGTTGCAAGGTCTGGCGACGATCAATGCGATCGTGGCTGATGACGCCGCCGATCTGGCAGCGATCGAAGCTATGGAAAATATGCGGCCAAACCGCAGCCCGATCGAAAGGGCATGTTTCGTCCGCGCCATTGCCGATGCAGCAGAACGGCGGATGCAGGGGCAGCATGAAGGGCTGAGCCAGCAGCAAATCGCTGTGCGCGCCCGTTGGGATGCGATGAGGGCGAAAGCGCCGGGGGTCGAGCGTGATGATGACTTGAATGATGCCGAGGTCGACCATACGGCGGCAAACTTTGCCACCGTATATGGATGGCAGGACGCGACGGCTGAAGCGCTGGGTATGTCGAAGCGGACGATCCGCGATGACCTTGCCCTGTATCGCGCGCTCGTTGCTCCGTTCCCTGGACTATGCCGGCGCACGCGCCGGGCTGCGCCAGGCGCAGATCGCACTGTTGCCGCATCAATGGTCCTGGCTGCGCGTGATGGAGCGCGCAGCCGTCGCGGCGCTCAACGGCTATCGCGGGTGAGCGCGCGATGAGCCTCAAGACTTCCCTCATCATCACCGGCGACAGCGCCACCGCGAAAGCGGCGGTCGATGCGCTGACCCAGAGTGTCGAGCAGCTGGGCACGCGGACCAAGGACACCGCGCCGGCCGCCGCGCAGATGGAGACGGCGGTCGGATCGGTGGCGTCCACCGCCGCCACCGCCACCGGCGCGATCGGCGAGCTGGACGGCGCACTGGATAGTGTCGCAGCGAGTGCCGGCGCTGTCGCCGATCGCGCGGCGGCGGCGGACGGGTCGATCGGGCAGATCGGGAACAGCGCTCGGGCGGCGGCCAATGATGCCGGCCTGCTCGACAATGTGCTGGGCAATATCGGCGGCGCGATCAAGGACACGGTCGCCAAGGCGGCGGGCCTCGACGGCGCGCTCAGCAATGTCGGCGGTTCCTCCGAGGAGGCGTCCGAATTTGCGGGCGCGCTGGAAGAGCAGCTGGGCGGCCTGGCCGACAGCGCGCTGGAGTCCTCGGCCGCGCAGGGCGCCATCACCAAGGCGAGCGGCGCGGCGGCCACGGCCATGTCTGCGTTCGGCGTGTCGGCCGGCGCGGTCGAGGGCATATTGACCGGCGGCCTGGCGCTGGTGCTGCCGCTGGTGATTGGCTTCCTGTCGGGCTTTGCCTCCGAGGCGCTGGAAGGTGCGGATGCGATGGCGGAGGAAGAGGACGCCGCCGCCTCGCTCACCGAGCAGATCGACGCACTCAACGAGGCGCTGAAGCGAGAAACCCAGACGCAATATACCTCGCGCGTCGAGTCCCTGAAAAATGCCGAAGCTAAGCGGCTATTGGCGATTCGCACGATTGAAGCGACCAAGGCGGCGCTTAATCTTTCAATTGCCGAGCAGAAGAGAACGCCTGGATGGTCGGTGGCTGGCCCTGGCCAGGCGATCCAGCAGGCTGCTTCGATGCAGGCGAACGCCAATGTGCGGGATTTGCAAGCGCAACTCGCGGACGCCGAGGCTGCATTGGTGTCAGCCAATAAGCTCGTTGCTGGTAACAGGAAGTACTTCGTAGATCGGGGGATCGAGGCGACAACCGATCCCCGCGCGCGCGTCGGCTTGAACTACGATCAGAGGCTAGCCCGGCTCGACAGCCGTCGCGATCAGATGTCCGAGCAGGACTATGCGCGCGCGAAGGTCAAGCTCGACAAGGATCGCGCCGCCGCGCTGGACGCGGTCAGCGAGGCGGAACGCAAGGCCAGCGCCAGCGGCAAGACGTTGGCCGGCACGCGGGCGTCCGCGACCGCCGCCGATCGCGCGGCGGCCGAGGCGACGAAGAAGCTCCAGGCCGATCTGGAGGGGGTGATCGGCCGCTATGATCCGGCACGCAAGGCGGCGAAGGACTATGCCGATGAACTGGAGCGGATCGCGGCGCTGGCCAAGGCGGGCAAGATTTCGGGCGAGGATGTCGCCAATTACCGCGCCCAGGCGAGCGCCGCCTATCTGAGCAAGGCGCTCCCCTTGGGCGACATCAAGGACATGGCCGCCCAGGAGCAGGCCGCGATCGACGCATCGGGCGCGATCGACCAGATCGTCCAGTCGATTGAAGACGAAACCACCGCGCTCGCGACGCTCGATCCCGTCCAGCGCGCGATGCTGGGCTATCGCAAGGAATTGCTGGCCCTCTCGCCCGAGGAGCGGGCGGCGGCCGAAGGGCGCATCGCCAACGCGCTGAAGGAACGCGACGCGACCGAGGCGATGCGGCAGGCGACCGAGGACGCGCAGCGCGCCAAGGAACAGCTGGCGCGGGCGGCGGGCGACGCCTTCAGCGCGATCATTGAGGGCGGCCAGAAAGCGACCGACGTGATCGGCGGGCTGGCCAAGACCATTTCGGCCGCCGCCATGGAAGGGGCCTTGTTCGGCACGGGGCCGATGGCGGCGCTGTTCAAAAGCGGCGGCACGGCAGGGAGCGGTGGGTCGAAGGGGGGATTCGCGGAAGGCTATGGCCAGTTCTTCGGTGACCTGAAGGGCGATTTCCGTTCCATCTTCTCCGACATTTTCGGGGACGGCGGCGTGTTCAGCAAGTCGCTGGGCAAGACGCTTGGGGGCCTTGCTGCGGGCGCGCAGACCGGTGCGACGGCCGGCAGCCTGGCGACCAGCCTGCTGGGGATCAAGGGCAGTTCAACGGGTGGCGCGATCGGCGGCGCGATCGGCAGCGCCATTGCCGGTCCTATCGGCTCGATCGTCGGCGGCACCCTTGGTTCGGTCGTGGGCGGCCTGTTGAAGAAGACCAAGACCGGGTCGGCCAACATCACCAGCGTCGATGGTGACGCTACGCTGAGCGGCAACAGCTCCGCCTACAAACAGGCCGCATCGGGCGCTGCCAGTTCTGTCCAGGACGGGTTGTCCGAGCTTGCAGAGATGCTGGGCGGCGCGATCGGGTCGTTCAACGTCACCATCGGCCAGCGCCATGGTGACTGGCGCGTGCGCAGCGGCACCGGCTCGCTCAAGGTCGCGAAGGGCGCCAAGGAGTTTGATGACGATCAGGCGGGCGCGATCGCCTATGCGATCCAGCTGGCCGTCTCCCAGGGGGCTGTGACAGGCCTTTCAGCGGCCGTTGAAAAGGCGCTCAAATCTTCCGACGATCTGGAAGACGCGCTGGCCGAAGCGCTCAAGGTGCAGGAGGTCGAAACCCTGCTGGGCGGGATCACCGCCGAGATGACCAGCCAGTTCAAGACGTTCGAAGCGCAGGCCAAGGAGCGGCTGCGAATCGCGACCGAATATGGCTTCGATATCGTCGCGATCGAGAAGAAGAATGCCGAGGACCGGGCCGCCCTGGTCGATGAAATCCTCTCGTCGCGGGTCGGTTCACTCCAGGACATGCTGGATGACCTTTCCTATGGCGACCTCTTCGAAGGCTCGGCCGCCGACCAGCGCACCGCACTGCTGGCCGAGATCGCCAAGGCGCGATCTGCGGCCGAGGCAGGCGAGGACGGCGCGGCCGACACGCTCGCCACGCTGTCGCGCCAGCTGATCGAGCTGTCGCGCAACGCCTATGGGACGGCGGGCACCGAATATACGAACGACCGCGACAGCGCGATCGCCGACGCCCAGGCCGTCATCAAGGCGGAAAGCGACCGGATCGCGGCGGCGCAGGATGCGGCCGGGGTCACCAACGCCAAGCTGGAAACCGCAAACCAGATCGCCAATGAGCAGGCCGATCAACTGGTCCAGATCAGCAGCACGCTCGACAGCCTGCTTTCCGCCGTGTCTTCCTCCTATAGCGGCACGATCCTCACCAACACCGATCTTGTGGCGAGGAGCGCATGAGCGTCGTCACCCGCATCCGCGCCTGGCCGCGCAACGCCCTGACCGGGGCGGCGGTGGCGATCTTCCTGGCGGGCGGCAATAATGGCGCGCCGCATTATGACGGGTCGGATCATTATCTGGCCGGGATCGTCGCGCATCCCCGGTTCGAGGCCGCGCTCAGCTTCGATGAGGAAGGCTGGTCGGCGCGCGCCGTGCCGGCGGTCAGCGCGATCGGCTGGCAACCGGCCGAGCCGTCCCGCCTCGATCCCGTCGCGGCGCTCTACTGGCGCGACGCCGCGATCGAGGTGGACCGGATCAGCGGCAATGCGATCCAGCGCCGTCTGACCGGCACCGTGGCCGAGGCGACGATCAAGGACGGCGTGCTGGTCATCACCTGCGCCGACCTTTCCAATCGCCTCGACAAGCCCTTTGCGACCGGCACCTTCGCCGGCACGGGCGGCATCGAGGGCGGCGAGTCCGCGACCGGCCGTGTCAAGCGCCGCAGCTTCGGCAAGGTGTGGAACGTCGAAGGCCGGCTGCTCGACGCCGCCAACAATATCTATGAATTTGGCGACCCGGCCTTCCCGTTGCAGGGATGCAGCGCGCTGCGCGACATGGGACGCGCCGGGCCGCTGGGCATCGTTGCCTGGCAGGGCAGCATTGATGCAACGCTGGCCGTTCTCAAGCTCGCCACGCCGGAACGCGGCGGCGGTGTTTTCGCCCCGTCGATCGCCTGCGGCAAATGGTGGACCCAGCCGGCCGGGCCGCTCACCGCCGACCTGCTGGGCGAAGCGGCGGGCTATTCGCAGACCGCTGCCGGCATCGCCGCGCAGTTGCTGGCCTCGGCGGGCGGGCCGGGAATCGCGAACCTTGCGGCTGCGTCCGCCCTGCGCCCGGCCGCCTGCGGCCTGCATATCGGCGATGGCACCGAAACATGCGCGACGGCGCTCGACCGGCTGCTCCAGCGCGTAACGCTGATCTGGCAGCTGACGCCGCTTGGCCAGGTGGATATCCAGCCCTGGACCTTCGACGGCCCGATCGAGACGCTGCGCGCGACCTTCATCAGCCGTGAAAGCACGGTGCCGCCCGTCTATTCGCGGCAGGTCGGCTACAAGCGCAATGAGCGGGTCCATGGTGATGGCGAGATTTCGATCACGCTGCTCGCCAGTGATGTCGTCTATGAGGACGGGACCAGTGTCGAGGATTTGAAGCCGGCCGAGCCGGGCGCCACGGCGGGTTCGCCATCGGGCACCAATATCGGCGACGTGACGGTGGACGATATCGTCGCGGCCATCAAGGCGATCGGCCTGACCACCAATCCGGCCGACGTGGTCGCGGGTGCGCAGAGGCTGGCTGACGCCGTCAAGGCGCTGGCGCTGACCACCAATGCCGCCGAGATCGTGACAGGCGCGCAGGCGCTGGCCGATGCGGTCAAGGCGCTCGCGCAGGCCACCAACGCCGATGACATTGTGGCAGGCGCACAGGCGCTGGTCGATCGCGCCCGCTCGGCCGACATGGCCGCCCTGGATCAATTGCTCCTCAACCAGGAGCGGCGCGAATATTTCGACAATCTGACCCATCTGGACGGCGTGCCCGTCGGCGCGAAGATCACAGAGGAAACTGTGGCGCGCGTCGAGGGATACGAGGCGCTGGCGTCCACCATCGTCACGCTGGAAGCGGTCATGACGGTCGACCAGCAGGCGGTCCGCGCGCTGGTGCAGCAGGAAGCGACCGCCCGCGCCAATGCGGACAGTGCCGAAGCGCTGTCGCGGGAAGTGCTGATTGCCGAGGTCCGCACCGAAATGGCGGACGGCGTTACACTTGTGCAAAGCCAGATCGTGGACGAAGCCCTTGCGCGGACGAATGCGGACCTGGCCGAAACCGAGCAGCGCAATCTGGCGATTTCTGAACTGCGGGTAGAGGTCGACGGCCAGATTGATGTCGTCACGGCGGCCATCGCCACCGAGGCTATCACCCGTGCCAGCGCCGATCTGGCCGAAACTGAACAGCGGCAGATTGCCGTGTCGCGCATCGACAGCGACATGGCCGTCACGCGGGCGGCGATCACGTCGGAGGCGACCACCCGCGCCACGGCCGACGCCGCTGAGACGCTGGCCCGCGAAGCGGCGATATCCTCGCTGCAAACGGTGGATGCCAGTCTGAGCGCCGCGATCGTTACCGAGGCGACGACGCGCGCCACCAATGATGCGGCTGAAACGTCGCAGCGGCAGGCGGCGATATCTTCATTGCAGAGCGCCGACGCCTATCTGAACGCGGCGCTGACCACAGAGTCGACCACCCGTGCCACGGCGGACGAAGCGGAGGCGACAGCCCGGCAGGCGCTCGCCGCCCAGGTCGCCAGCGACATCTTCGCGGCTAATGCCGCGATCGAGGATGAGGCCACGGCCCGCGCCACGGCGGACCTTGCCGAAACCGCCGCGCGCAACACCGCCATCTCGACGCTCCAGACGACGATCAACGGGCAGATCAGCACCGCCATGGCCGCGATCACGTCGGAAGCGACCACCCGCGCCAGCGCCGATCTGGCGGAGACCACGGCGCGTGAAGGGGCTATCTCCAGTCTCACGACGGCGATGGACGGCCATGTCACCGATCTGGAGGCGGCCATAGCATCGGAGGCGACGACGCGCGCCACCAATGACGCGGCCGAAACGTCGCAGCGGCAGGCGGCGATATCTTCCTTGCAGAGCGCCGACGCCTATCTGAACGCGGCGCTGACCACAGAGTTGACCACCCGCGCCACAGCGGACGAAGCGGAGGCGACAGCCCGGCAGGCGCTGGCCGCGCAGGTCGGCAGTGATATCGCCGCCGCGAATGCCGCGATCGAGGATGAGGCCACGGCCCGCGCCACGGCGGACCTTGCCGAAACCGCCGCGCGCAACACCGCCATCTCGACGCTCCAGACCACGATCAACGGCCAAATCAGCACCGTCATGGCGGCGATCACGTCGGAAGCGACCACCCGCGCCAG
Organism: Sphingobium sp. YR768; assembly: GCF_900111125.1. Classification (GTDB taxonomy): domain Bacteria; phylum Pseudomonadota; class Alphaproteobacteria; order Sphingomonadales; family Sphingomonadaceae; genus Sphingobium. Next base: position 1,726 of record NZ_FOGE01000005.1, on the reverse strand, counting down.
CGCCGATCTGGCGGAGACGACGGCGCGCAACGGGGCTATCTCCAGCCTCACGACGGCGATGGACGGCCATGTCACCGATCTGGAGGCGGCCATAGCATCGGAGGCGACGACACGGGCGACCAATGACGCGGCCGAAACCTCCCAGCGGCAGGCGGCGATATCTTCCTTGCAGAGCGCCGACGCCAATCTCAATGCGGCTTTGACGACAGAGGCCACTACCCGGGCCAGCGCCGATGCGGCCGAGGTGACCGCGCGCGAAGCGGCCGTCGCATTGCTCCAGGGCGATATCGACAATGTGGCAGCATCCGTCATCACCGAAACCAGTGCCCGCGTGTCGGCCGACGCGGCGCTTGCCTCGCAGATCACGGGCGTCGAGACCACGTTGGGCGATCATAGCGCCAGCATCACCGAATTGCTGGAGTCCGTCGATGGCGTGCTGCTGCGCTATGGCCTCAAGCTCGACAGCAACGGGCATATCGTCGGGTTCATGGCGAACAATGACGGCGAGGAAGGCGGCTTCGATTTCGTCGCCGACTATTTTCGCATCTGGGACGCGGACGGCACGATCAGCCAGGCGGTGTTCGACTACAGCGGCGGCGTGCTCAAGATGCACGATGTCGAGGTCGACAAGATCAAGGCCGGATCGGGCAACAGCGCCCAGTTCGCCAATGCGGCGGCCAGTGCATCGGTGCCCGGTTCGGGCTTCGGCAATGACATCCTGATCCTCACCAAGACGATCGAACTGCTCGCGCCGGCCTCGATCCAGGCGGTTGCCGCCATCGCCGTGGCCTATGCCGGGTCGGTCAGCAACTCCGCCTTCTCGCTGGTGATCGGTGGCCAGCCGATCTTCTCGGTCGGCGGGGCGACCACGGAAATCAGCATCATCCTTGCCGGCTCGCATAGCCTCGCTGCGGGCACCCACGCCGTCGAAATCTACTTCTCCGGGCCGTCGAACATGTCGGTCCATGGCCGCAACCTCTCAACCACGATCGTCTACACATGATTGTCATTTTCTATGACGCCCAGGACGGGCGCATCCTTGAATGCACATCGTCGCCGCAGGCCTGGATCGAGGCGGACGGTCGGCCCTTCCTTGAAGTGCCCGCGTTCCGCCCCGACTGGGACGTGACGCATCATGTCGTGGACGGCGCGGTCGTGCCGATCGGAGGCGGCGCATGAGCATCGACAGCGATCTTTCGGCGCTGCTTGCCCGCACCAATACGGTGATTGGCCGGCAAAATGATTGGGCGGACGCGCAGGTCATGTTGCTTGCGGGCACAAAGGACGATCCTGCCAGCTTCAATTCTGTCGGCGGGAAGGTCGGCGATCTTGGCTATTACCCGGTCAGGAACGTCAACGGTCAGACCGTCTATATGCCGTGCATCGAGCGCCAAAAGGTCATTGCGGACGGTAATGTCGCGGTGGTCACCGCTCCCGCGATCAAGCGCACGCGGGGCCAGTTGACGCTCAATGAGGTCGGCGGGCGCACCGACAATGACGACAATTCGGAACTCGCTGCCGAATGGCTGGACGATTGCGCAAAGAACCAGAGCGAAGCCATTCTGGCGAAAGACAGCGATCTCGACGGGGCGCCCGGCACCTATTTCGCCAAGCCCATATTGGTAAACCCAAAGAAGCCGCTGAAAATCACTGGTCGACCCGGCACAACCATTCAGGGCGTGACGGATGTCTGGGCCAATGAAACCGATCCAGTGGATTCGCGCGC